>NZ_JBVJPT010000035.1:0-1051 GCF_055609385.1 Streptomyces sp. NPDC036764 | reverse complement strand
AACACAGTGGACGCGAGCAACTGAGGACAAGCCCTCGGCCTATTAGTACCGGTCACCTCCACACCTTGCGGTGCTTCCAGATCCGGCCTATCAACCCAGTCGTCTACTGGGAGCCTTACCCCATCAAGTGGGTGGGAATACTCATCTCGAAGCAGGCTTCCCGCTTAGATGCTTTCAGCGGTTATCCCTCCCGAACGTAGCCAACCAGCCATGCCCTTGGCAGAACAACTGGCACACCAGAGGTTCGTCCGTCCCGGTCCTCTCGTACTAGGGACAGCCCTTCTCAATATTCCTGCGCGCGCAGCGGATAGGGACCGAACTGTCTCACGACGTTCTAAACCCAGCTCGCGTACCGCTTTAATGGGCGAACAGCCCAACCCTTGGGACCGACTCCAGCCCCAGGATGCGACGAGCCGACATCGAGGTGCCAAACCATCCCGTCGATATGGACTCTTGGGGAAGATCAGCCTGTTATCCCCGGGGTACCTTTTATCCGTTGAGCGACGGCGCTTCCACAAGCCACCGCCGGATCACTAGTCCCGACTTTCGTCCCTGCTCGACCCGTCGGTCTCACAGTCAAGCTCCCTTGTGCACTTACACTCAACACCTGATTGCCAACCAGGCTGAGGGAACCTTTGGGCGCCTCCGTTACTCTTTAGGAGGCAACCGCCCCAGTTAAACTACCCATCAGACACTGTCCCTGATCCGGATCACGGACCCAGGTTAGACATCCAGCACGACCAGACTGGTATTTCAACGACGACTCCCCCTGAACTGGCGTCCAGAGTTCAAAGTCTCCCAGCTATCCTACACAAGCCGAACCGAACACCAATATCAAACTGTAGTAAAGGTCCCGGGGTCTTTCCGTCCTGCTGCGCGAAACGAGCATCTTTACTCGTAGTGCAATTTCACCGGGCCTATGGTTGAGACAGTCGAGAAGTCGTTACGCCATTCGTGCAGGTCGGAACTTACCCGACAAGGAATTTCGCTACCTTAGGATGGTTATAGTTACCACCGCCGTTTACTGGCGCTTAAGTTCTCAGCTTCGCCA
>NZ_JBVJPT010000034.1:0-1397 GCF_055609385.1 Streptomyces sp. NPDC036764 | reverse complement strand
GTCCGACCGGGTCTGTACGAAGAAGGCCTGGTGGTCGACAAGCCCCTGGAAATCGTCGGTGACGGGCCCGTCGCGGACATCGAGATCCGCGCCCATGACGCCGACGCGCTGATGTTCCGGACGAGCATGGGCCGGGTCACAAATCTGACCCTGCGCCAGACCGGCGGTAAGTGGTATGGCGTGGACATCGCACAGGGGCGGCTGGAGCTCGAAGGCTGCGACATCAGCAGCCAGGGCCTCGCCTGCGTCGCCATCCGCAACGGCGCCGACCCACGCCTGCGCCGCAACCAGATCCACGACGGCAAGGCGGGCGGCGTCTTCGTCTATGACAACGGTATGGGCACGCTGGAGGACAACGACATCACCGGCAACACCATGTCGGGTGTGGAGATCATGACGGGCGGTAACCCCACCCTGCGCCGCAACCGGATCCACGACAACAAGGCGGTCGGCGTCTTCGTCCAGGACAGCGGTATGGGCGCGCTGGAGGACAACGACATCGCCGGCAACACCTTGTCGGGTGTGGAGATCACGACGGGCGGTAACCCCACCCTGCGCCGCAACCAGATCCACGACAACAAGGAGAACGGCGTCTTCGTCCAGGACAACGGGATGGGCACGCTGGAGGACAACGAAATCACCGGCAACACCTTGTCGGGTGCGGAGATCAAGACGGGCGGCAACCCCACCCTGCGCCGCAACCAGATCCACGACAACAAGCAGGGCGGGGTCTTCGTCCAGGACAACGGTATGGGCACGCTGGAGGGCAACGACATCGCCGGCAACACCCTCTCGGGTGTGACGATCATGACGGGCGGCAGCCCCACCCTGCGCCGCAACCAGATCCACGACAACAAGGAGAACGGCGTCTTCGTCCAGGACAACGGTATGGGCACGCTGGAGGACAACGACATCACCGGCAACACCTTGGCGGGTGTGGAGATCAAGACGGGCGGCAGCCCCACCCTGCGCCGCAACCAGATCCACGACAACAAGCAGAACGGCGTCTTCGTCCAGGACAACGGTATGGGCACGCTGGAGGACAACGACATCACCGGCAACACCCTCTCTGGTGTGGAGATCAAGACGGGCGGCAACCCCACCCTGCGCCGCAACCAGATCCACGACAACAAGCAGGGCGGCGTCTTCGTCCAGGACAGCGGTATGGGCGCGCTGGAGGGCAACGACATCGCCGGCAACACCTTGTCGGGTGTGGAGATCACGACGGGCGGTAACCCCACCCTGCGCCGCAACCAGATCCACGACAACAAGCAGGGCGGCGTCTTCGTCCAGGACAACGGGATGGGCACGCTGGAGGGCAACGACATCACCGGCAACACCTTGGCGGGTGTGACGATCAAGACGGGCGGCAACCCCACCCTGCGCCGCAACCAGAT
>NZ_JBVJPT010000033.1:0-1924 GCF_055609385.1 Streptomyces sp. NPDC036764 | reverse complement strand
CTACGAGCGCAAGCCCGAACACTTCCTCGCCTTCACCGCCATAGCTGCGACCCTCATATGCCACCGCAGACTCGCCAACTGAAATGACGACTAAGGCAGCACCCATACCCAAGTTGCTTCGGGACGAAGCAGTCTCTGGCCTACGGCACCCAGCGCGTCTTCGTCCGCACGTAGAGACCGGCCGGCGCAGGGCCAGCTTGTCGAGCTGCGGCCTCGTGCGACACAGCTCCGACACAGTGCGGGTCCCCGTACTACAACGGGCTGGCTCCGGCGCAGGTCAGGCGGGATGCGAGGTTCGATCAGCACAATCACTCCGGAGCCGTGTGCACGTCACCCCGCGTTCGCTATGGCAACAACGCTACGACGCGGGTGCCCTCCGGAGCCGAGCGGAGCAGGGTCTGTCGATCGGTGTCGCTGGGAACGAAGATGACCATCCGCGTCAGGAGCTTCCAGTCAACCTTGGAGGGGTCAGGATGAATCACTCCGTATGGCCGCCCGTCGACGCAGACTGGCACTCCACATGCCCAATTCCAGGCGACCCAGTGGGGCCTAAATGATGGTTCCTTTTCTGTCTCCGCACGTATCCATTCGACAACCGCGGAGTGCAGGGCCTGCCATGTGCCTTCTGGGAGGTTCTCCTGCCACTCTTTAACCAAAATGCGGTTGGCCTCGGGCAACTTGCGGGCGCGCCACTCCAAGTTCTCCCGGGCCTGTCGTTGCCACCCCTCTCGTTCATCTTCGCCAAATCGTGCCGCGACGGCGAGGTGATGAGGCGAGCTCCACACTTCCGACCAGGAACAGCCGCTCATATGGATCTGCTCCGTAGGTCGGTGAACCACCACGCCCCCCTCAACAACCTGTCTCACGAACGTCGAAAGTTTGATTTCTAGGTGGTGCCAGAAGCCATGCTTCCTCAGAGGGCACTGCCAGGGCTTCTCGTGCACATCACACTCTTCGATCTCAAAGAAGGCAGGTCCTGCAGTGACTTGCCAGTCCGGATCATCCGTAGGCGGAGCAGTGACCACTATCGAGGGCACGGCACCATGCCAAGGCAGCAGGCGCGTGGACACCCAGCAAACGCCAACGCCGTCGGCAGCAAGGTGTTGGGTGCGCTCATGGATCTCCTGGAGGGTGATCGCGGATAGCTGCACCTCCCATGCCATCTGGACAGCGCCATCCGGGGAGGACGACAACACATCGGCACGCCAATGACCACCTGGACCGCGCACCTCTAACTCTGCTTGGTGTCCCGCCGCGCGAATGGCAGTGGTCAGCTCCAGCTTCAGCAGGTGATGCTCTAAGGACTCCCCCGCCATTACGCAGTTGGGCCCGCTTGGGTCGTGTGCGAAGTATCGCGTTCGCCGAGGTGAGACCTTGGCATGTACGCGGTGTCCACACTCGGGACAAGTCAGATCAACACGCGGCCGCACTCGATGCACTGCTTCCCAAGACCACCCACACCCAAGATCCATCAGAGTCGCATCCAGCAAGCCCCGCACCGCATGCCGCGCAGTTAACGACAAGTCGTCACCCCCTGCTTCGCCCACTCGATGGGCAGTGAACTACTCACAGCTTGTCCGCTCTCGATTGCGAAGCCAACCGCAGAGAGGATGGGTCGAGCAGTCACGTGCGAGTACATCGGGGAGCACCGAGCATCGGCACCCTTCGACGCGATGCCGCCGCCTGCCTGGCCCACTACCTTGCCGGCCTGGTCGTCCGCCAACGAAGCCCGTGTCGAATACGTGTCGAAGTTGGCTACTTGGGCGTCACCATTAGCGGCATGCGTGCAGGTCAGGAGGCCAGGACAAGAGCAGTGACCATGGCCCTTCTAAGTCGTCATTTCAGTTGGCGAGTCTGCGGTGGCATATGAGGGTCGCAGCTATGGCGGTGAAGGCGAGGAAGTGTTCGGGCTTGCGCTCGTAGC
>NZ_JBVJPT010000032.1:0-2426 GCF_055609385.1 Streptomyces sp. NPDC036764 | reverse complement strand
TCTTAGCCGGAGCGTGCGGTCGCCACTCGGGAGCATAGTCGAAATCCGCACGTCTGTTCGTTGCTCAGGGTATGAAAAGCTGGATGGTCGCCATCAGATGCAGTCTCCTGCTGGTGCACACTCGGCCGATAGGGCACACTCGATCCAAGCAATCGGCTCAAAATAGGGGGGCTATATGTTGCCGCCGAACCCGTACCTCCCCGACGCCACAGGAATCGCGTCGGGTAACGGATACAACTTCTCCTCAACGAACAACTACTCGCCGTCTTTCCAAAGCCCTGTGGCCAACTTCGCCGCTCAGGCGGCACCTGTGGTCGCGGCTGAGGTTACTCGCCGCGCTGCTCCCGTGGTCAAGCGGGCAGTTCAAGATCACGGCCCCGCTATGCTGCAGGTATGCGGACGGTTCGGCCTTCAGCTCCTCAAGGCCATCAGCGGCGTGCGGTAGTTCCGTCCGGCCGAGGCTCGCAAGCGCCTCGGCCGGTGTCGGATGGGTGTTGCTTCAAGAATTATTGCTACTCGGCGACCTTGAAGTGTCTCATTTCGCGAACGTAGTGGGGATGCTGGCGTCTTATCTGCTTACGCCGAACCTTTCGAGTTGGCCTCGCAGGTTGTGCGCAGCGCAATGTGAGGGGCCGAGACTCCTTGGGCGGACCCTCATGTGAGATCGAGGTAGTACAAGGCTAGTACCGCCTTTTGTTCCGCCATGGTCGGTTCAGCAGCAGAATGACGGCTATCACGGTCGAGGCCAGGGCGATCACGAGCTCCGCAAGGAAGCGAACGCGATGGACCTGCTGGGCGATCAAAGCTTCTTCGTCTCGTATGAAGTCATAGCCATCCACCGTCGTGGAGATCAAGGCAAATGAGGCGAGCAGTAGAACGATGCTGTTGAGGATGTTTTGGCGGCCAGACAGCTCCTTTTGAACTTCCGCTTCCTGGGCGCTGTAGAGCGTCTCGCAAGCGTCTCGAAGCATTTGCTGAGTCTCAGCAATAAGCGCGTCAGTGCCAAATTTACGGAAGTACTCCCGATCCTCTGCGGCCTGTGTTATGAGGTTGAAGTTGGTCAGGTTGGCTACCGCGAGTGCAACGGTCCGGAGGCGATTAAGGGCGGACGCGTTTCGGCCTCTGCGCTGTTCACTAACATAGCCGTCGACCTGCTCGCGAATTTCATCCAGGAAAAGACTCAAGAAGGCTTCACAAGCCCCCTGGCAAACATGCGCTATCTGCACGCAGTCCATTATTCGCGCGATCTCCTCTTCAGGGGACCACGTGTATTGTCCGACAACGAATGTGCCCGGAACGGTGCGTGGTTCAATCACACATGCCGGCCAGCTGTAGTGCAGGCGACCGTGATACTCGAATGTAATGGAATCGGCTGAACCGATGTCGCGTGATTCCATTAGATGAGGTACCTGTGCTTGATCACCTTCGTCCACGCAAATGATGAGATGCGTCATGGACTTGAACAGCTGGCACTCGATGTAACCGCGAGCATCAGTAATATGCACGGCGGGCTTTCTTTTAGTGAGGGCGGGCAGCGAACCTCGATGCTTCACCACCGCTAAGGTAGCCCGCCATTCCGCTGCGCCGTATAGTGCCCGCGCGACGGTCGGGGTATACGCCGCGTACTCGAAGCAGGCGCTGACTCCCGGGATCCGCTCTACAGGAATTCCTGAATCCAACTCAAAGTGCAAATACGCGACACCCACGGCGTATATGGTCAGATCACATTTGCGGATAGGGTGCTGTCGTATTAGCTCCTCAAGGTTGTCATCATATTCCGCTCGCGAGACCGTCTGCTGCGTCGACCAGCCGGTGTCCAGCTCCGGGCGTCTCACCTGTGCAATGGCGGCGTCACGCCACAACTGCACGATGGTCGGCGAGCTGTCGGTCAGGGACACCGTCGTTCCCTGACCGAGGGGATTCCTGATCCCGACGACGCCAATGTCGGACTCTGGGGCAACCATGTCGCTGCGGAATACGCTGTCGCCCAAGCCGTAGGAGTGTCCCAGGTCGAAATAGCCGACAAGACCAACCCGCATCGCCTAGCCCCCCGTCACCGGTATCGACGCAGATGCGCGCAGGTCCCTAGCCGGACTGCGACATTCCCACCCGCCACCATCGCGGCCCGTAGGGGGTGGGAGCGGTCGTCCTGTCGGGGAGGTTGCCGTCCGAACGATGCCGCACCACACCATTGCGCGATCACGGCCAGAACAGGTGCCTGCACGATTGGATTCCCGTTCTCTCAGGGTTCTCTGAAGAGTACGGCTGGGGGCAGTTCTCCATGGTGGGGCGGGCGAAGCACTCGCGGGGCTCATAGGAGCGCAAGAGGGGCGTTCCCTGGCGCGGTGAGCCCGCCGGTCGGATCGCTGGAATGGCTTCGTGAGCGAAACTGTGGACCATGTATGACCCAAAGATCTCGTAACACG
>NZ_JBVJPT010000031.1:2051-3783 GCF_055609385.1 Streptomyces sp. NPDC036764 | reverse complement strand
TGACTAACCGGTCCCCTTAACGTTCCAGCACCGGGCAGGCGTCAGTCCGTATACATCGCCTTACGGCTTCGCACGGACCTGTGTTTTTAGTAAACAGTCGCTTCTCGCTGGTCTCTGCGGCCACCCCCAGCTCAAGGAGCAAGTCCTCTCACCAGGCGTGGCCCCCCTTCTCCCGAAGTTACGGGGGCATTTTGCCGAGTTCCTTAACCATAGTTCACCCGAACGCCTCGGTATTCTCTACCTGACCACCTGAGTCGGTTTAGGGTACGGGCCGCCATGAAACTCGCTAGAGGCTTTTCTCGACAGCATAGGATCATCCACTTCACCACAATCGGCTCGGCATCAGGTCTCAGCCTTAATGTGCGACGGATTTACCTATCACACGGCCTACACCCTTACCCCGGGACAACCACCGCCCGGGCTGGACTACCTTCCTGCGTCACCCCATCACTCACCTACTACCACCTTGGTTCGGCGGCTCCACCACTTTCCTTTCCCCGAAGGGTCCGGAACGGCTTCACGGCCTTAGCATTAATGGGTTCGATGTTTGACGCTTCACAGCGGGTACCGGAATATCAACCGGTTATCCATCGACTACGCCTGTCGGCCTCGCCTTAGGTCCCGACTTACCCTGGGCAGATCAGCTTGACCCAGGAACCCTTAGTCAATCGGCGCACACGTTTCTCACGTGTGAATCGCTACTCATGCCTGCATTCTCACTCGTGAACCGTCCACCACTGCCTTCCGGCGCGGCTTCACCCGGCACACGACGCTCCCCTACCCATCACAGCCGCCGTTGGGCGTATTGCTGCAATGACACGACTTCGGCGGTACGCTTGAGCCCCGCTACATTGTCGGCGCGGAATCACTAGACCAGTGAGCTATTACGCACTCTTTCAAGGGTGGCTGCTTCTAAGCCAACCTCCTGGTTGTCTCTGCGACTCCACATCCTTTCCCACTTAGCGTACGCTTAGGGGCCTTAGTCGATGCTCTGGGCTGTTTCCCTCTCGACCATGGAGCTTATCCCCCACAGTCTCACTGCCGCGCTCTCACTTACCGGCATTCGGAGTTTGGCTAAGGTCAGTAACCCGGTAGGGCCCATCGCCTATCCAGTGCTCTACCTCCGGCAAGAAACACACGACGCTGCACCTAAATGCATTTCGGGGAGAACCAGCTATCACGGAGTTTGATTGGCCTTTCACCCCTAACCACAGGTCATCCCCCAGGTTTTCAACCCTGGTGGGTTCGGTCCTCCACGAAGTCTTACCTCCGCTTCAACCTGCCCATGGCTAGATCACTCCGCTTCGGGTCTTGAGCGCGCTACTAAATCGCCCTATTCGGACTCGCTTTCGCTACGGCTTCCCCACACGGGTTAACCTCGCAACACACCGCAAACTCGCAGGCTCATTCTTCAAAAGGCACGCAGTCACGAGGCAAGCACAAGTGCTTGCCCGACGCTCCCACGGCTTGTAGGCACACGGTTTCAGGTACTATTTCACTCCGCTCCCGCGGTACTTTTCACCATTCCCTCACGGTACTATCCGCTATCGGTCACCAGGGAATATTTAGGCTTAGCGGGTGGTCCCGCCAGATTCACACGGGATTTCTCGGGCCCCGTGCTACTTGGGTGTCTCTCAAACGAGCCGCTGACGTTTCGACTACGGGGGTCTTACCCTCTACGCCGGACCTTTCGCATGTCCTTCGCCTACATCAACGGTTTCTGACTCGTCTC
>NZ_JBVJPT010000030.1:0-9794 GCF_055609385.1 Streptomyces sp. NPDC036764 | reverse complement strand
TCCAGCCGAGTCCGGACTCTGGCCGTGCAGGCGGTTCAGCCGGCGAGATGGGCCCGCCGCAGCAGGCTCAGCCAGTCGGGGTGCTCGGTCATGTCGTCGTCGATCAGCGCGAGCCGTGCGTACTCGGCAGTGGCCGGCCGTTCCAGGAAGAACGCTGGTCCACCTCCGATCGCACGGAGAGCAGGCCCCCTAGTCAGATGGCGGCGGCGCCTCGCTGCGGCCAGCGCTTCGGCTTGGGCGGCGGCCCGGCTGGCGGTGGTGTCGGGCACCTTGCGGGGCCGGCCCGTAGAAGGACCATGCCGTTCGTGTTCCCACAAAGTCACCTCGACATCAGGGTCGCCCCTGCGCGATCGCCGAACTGCGAGCGCGCCAGAATCCAAGGATCTGGAGCGGGACTACCGCTGCCCACGGCGCTGTCCCACATGGAACCTCAGTTCCGGACACGGCCTTGTCTTCGGAGCGGACGGAACGGTTCCCCCGCCATCGGCATGCGGTGGTACAGCCGTACAGGCGAGCGCCGGGGCAGGGCGGGCGGATCCCGCTCCTCCCCACCGCGGCTGCTGAGCCACCTGTCCGCCGTAACAAAAAGCCTCCCGCCTGGCAACACTGCTACGGTCGCGTGTATGACGCTCTCGGTCTCCACGGGACGGGCTGTTGATCTACGGGTGCAGCCGGTTGATGAGGTTCTTGATCACGTCGAGCGGTGTCTCCAAGTGCACCTGCTCCCGGGTACGGTGATCCGCAAGCGCCGGTCTGTGGGGCCCGGACGGACCGTGATACCTGGGTCCGGATCGAGCGACGTTTGATCAACTTGGGAAGCAGCAGCGTAGATCTTCTGCGCGCCGTGGGTGTGTTCGGCGCGCCTTTGACTGAATGATGATCTTCGCCTGGCGGCCACCCTACCCAGGCCAAGGCACACACCCGTTCGCTGGACGCCGCACCGACCGCGAGTGCGCCAGAGGGGATGCTGGCACGCGTCCCGATGGGCGGCACAGTTTGGCTGATACGCAGGTCACCGCCAGCGGCGTTGGCTCGCAGGGTGCAAGGGATCCCGCAAAGCTGCGACCTCGGGCCGGAACTGAACAATCAAGTCTTCTCGCAGGAGTCGAGAGAACGAACGGCGAAGCTCACGAGAGCGCTCATCAAGCGGCTGCCCATAACGGAGCCGTCGCACATACGTGGCCTTCAGCTCGTACTCCTCAGGGTTGTAGACGTTCGTCAGCCAGTGATGAAGGTCATCCGATGCCAGAAGGACAAGACGGCGATAGGCATCATCCCTTGCCCGCACTCGAGCGTTGAGTTCATCGAGGTTCCCCTCCCAACCCTCCTGCTCCATGAACGAGAGCCAGTCGAGCCACGCATTCACGGCAAGAAGAAACCCCTCAAGAGTTGCCAGTTTGCGGTCTTCCGCCTTCTCAACCAGATTGGCACGCAGTCTCAAGACCTCGACACGACGGGTAGCCAAGGAGGCGACGAACGCACCCAGCAAGGCCGCGCCGGCGCCGACAACGGCCGCAACCACCGCAGGGTCCATGCCCCTTCCCCCCTCGCGGCTCCGCTGCGCGATCGCAGCCGATCAGCCTCCATCATGGCCGCTCTACCCCAAGCACGTCTTCGTGATCCCTCAGCATGATGCGGGTACGCCTGGATGATGTGCGGTCTGGCAGGTGACGGGACAAGCACCGCGGTACCAGGCGCTATTCAGATACACCGTGCCCGCGCAGTCCAGGCCCGATGCCCAGAAGTCCTCACCTACCTCGATGGACTGCGCGTCAAGCGCGGCCTCGCCATGGGGCGGGCGTATGGCGGTGTCGCTAAAAGACAGTCGATTCTCGACAGCGAGGGATCGCAGGTCCACTGTGCCGGCGACGGTACAGGCTACGATCTCGCACTCCAGGGTGATGCGCGCGCCAGCCAGGATCAGCCCGGGCATCGTGCAGGCGTTGAGTTCGAAGGCGGCGCCAAGGTGCGCGTTGTTGAGGCGGACGGCGTCATCGAAGAGGCACCGGACCAGGCGGATGGAGCCAGCGACCGTGACTTCGGCAAGGTCCAAATCGCCGGTGACGCGTGCGCCACGCAACTGCAGGCGGGCCTGACAACCGCGGTAGGGCGATGGTGCGGCGATCAGAAGGTAGCGGAGCGCACTTCGGCCACCTCGTCACACCACCCGCCACCCCGGTATGCCTCCCACATCTGCCGCTCCTGCGGGCTCCATTCATCCGGCGGGTCGTCATGCGTCACGACAGCATCTCCCTCTGCCACGACCTCAGCGGTCCGAGCATCTCTTCGCTACCCGACAACCGTGACTGCCATGCCGTAGTACTGGAGGGCGGGCCCGCTCAAGATCGTCCGACAAGGAGACGAGGCCGCACGTGCGTGCAGCCTCAGCCTGGTTGCGTACGACGGTGACGTGCAGTCGACATATCGCCCACGGAAGCGCGGTCAGAACCCGCCACTTGGCCATTTTGAGCGTTCCAGTTGACTGCTCGCACAACGGTGCTCGGTTCTCTGCAGGGGTGATCACAAGTGCTCGAAGAACCCACGCGCGTCCTCTACCCGAGCGTGAGCATCGCCTCGGCGACCTCGCCGATCGCCGCACCCGGGATCGCTGTGGCGGCCGTCCTGAGGACGAGCAGCCGCGCCCCGGGGATCTCGCGCGCGATTGCCTCGCCGTTGCCGATGGGGAAGAACCGGTCGCGATGGCCGTGGACGACGAGCGTGGGGACCTCAAACTCGGGCAAACGCTCCCGCCAGCGGGGTTTGCAGTCGAGCCTGGAGAACACCATGCCCATCTGGTTGGCCATGTGGAGCGCGGGTGCGGTACCGGGCGTACGGTCCCAGATGCGCGTGGCGAGCTCGCGCGCGGCGACGGGGTCGTCGCCGCGGATCTCCGCGCCGGCGGCGGCGAACGCCGCCACCGCCTCGCGGTCGGTCCAGTCGGGCATCGGACGCGAGAACAGCCGACGCATCATCGCCTGGTCATGGTCGGGGAGGTCATCGTCAGGTGGGCCAGGCGCAACCGCGCGGGTGCCCACCAGGGTGAGCGCCGAGAACGCGCCCGGATGGTCGAGCACGGCCACCTGGGCGACCATTCCACCGACGCCGATCCCCGCGAGGTGCGCGGGCCCGCCGCCGAGCGCGTCAGCAAGGGCCGCCGCGTCGGCGGCGAGGTCGCGCAGGGTGTAGGCGGGCGCCTCCGGGTCCGTAGTCGTCGGCTCCCCGCTGTCGCGCAGGTCGTAGCGCACCACACGGCGCCCACCGGCGGCGAGGCGCTCGCACAGCGCGTCGGGCCAGGAGAGCATCGTCGTCCCGCCCGCGAGCAGGACGAGTGGTGCGTCGTCGTCACCGAACGACTCGATACCCAAGGCGATCTCATTGGCGTTGACCGTCGTCATCGGATCACCCCAGGACGTCGTAGGTCAGGGTGCGTCGCGGCGGATGTCAGCGTCACGCTCCGCTGCACCAGCGTGCGCGACCCGGCGCCGGCGCCACAGTGTCTTCTCTCGCAGGTGCACCGAAGAGAATTCACCGCGGATTCCTCGCGCCGGAGTGAGACCCGGCAGGGGAGAACGGCAGGGCGGGACCGCGACAGTCGTTCCGGCCGCGATGCTCCGGTGCCGTCACATGGCGTCGACGCACCGGAGACTCGCATGCCACGGACTGCCGAATCCGGTTCAGATGCTGAATCCGCCGTCCACGGTCAGCAGAGCGCCGGTGATGTAGGCGGCCTTCTCACTGGCGAGGAACACGACCGCCTTGGCGACGTCGCTGGGGGTGCCCATGCGTCCGAGTGCCGTCATGGCTGCCTGGAGGGCCGCATTCGGTCCGTCTGCGGGATTCATGTCCGTGTCGGTGGCCCCGGGCTGCACGACGTTGACGGTGATACCCCGCGAGCCGAAGTCGCGCGCCCACCCCCGGCCGAGCTGATCGATCGCCGCCTTGCTCGCCGCGTATTCGGCGACACCGGGGACGGGGACACGGTGGGCGACGGTGCTTCCCACCAGGATGACGCGCCCGCCGTCGGTCAGAAAGCGCGACGCGGAGTGTGTGGTGACGATGGTTCCCATCACGTTGGTAGCCATCATCCGCTGAACCCCTTCCTGGAGCTCGAGGTCCACCTGGTCCACGGTGCCCATGACGGCGATGCCGGCTGAGTTCACCAGTACGTCGATCTGACCCCCGAAGAATTCGGCGGCCTTCTCCACAGCGGTCGACGCCTCGTGCGGAACAGCCTGATCCGCCTGCACGGCGAGCGCCTTCGCCCCAAGGCCGGTCAGTTCGGCGACAACGGTCTCGGCCCGCTCGCGCGACTTCTGGTAGGTGATCACAACATGCGCACCCTCGCGTGCGCATTCACGGGCGATCTCCGCACCGATACCCCGCGACCCTCCGGTCACGAGCACCGTGCGCCCCGTCAGAGCCTTGGACAAGGTGGACATGGTGATAACTCCTTATGCGCTGCTGAGCTGCCTTTCAGCTACGCAACCGAAGCTAGAGATTGACACTAGTGTGAACGTCAAGCCCGACCTGAACCTTTACACTGATGTAAAGGTTGACCTCCGGCGGACCGGTAGCCCTCGGGACGACGGAGCGGCGGCCTCGCGACCGCCTGGCGAGGGAGAACGCTGTGAAGATCGGCGAGCTGGCTGCGAAGACCGGAGTGGCGCCGCGGCTGCTTCGTTACTACGAAGAGGTCGGCATCCTGACCCCGTGGCGGGCACCCAACGGATACCGCAGCTACGGTGAGCCCGCCGTCGACCGGGTCCTGCAGATCCGCGAACTGCTGGAAGCGGGCTTGACAACGGACATGATCCGCGAGGTCCTGCCCTGTCTCGATGCCCAGAAGGAGGAGGGGAAGGCCCGGACCTGCCCGGACATCGACGTGACGGAGCTGGACGGGCTGCGTCGTCATCTCGCTGCCATCAAGCGCCGCATTGACGTACTCCAGCGCAACGAGCGGGCCATCGAGGCGTACCTGAAAGTCCGCGCGGAGGGCACCAGTGTCCCTCCGACAGCGGCAGGCGAAGTCGTGGCCCTGGTCGGGCGGCCCTAAGGACTGTCCGGTGAACCATCATCGGAGCCACAGCCGGATCGCGGCGAGGGTAACCGTGCCGTGAAAGACGAATGCTCTCTTGTCGTACCTCGTCGCCACCGCCCGGAAGCCCTTGAGCGCGTTGATGGTCCGCTCGACTTCGTTCCGCGGGCATAGCGTCCCTGGTCGAATCTGGGAGGGCGACCGCCGCGGCTGCCGCGCCGTCGGCGGTTGGCGCGCTGGTCCCGGCGCTCAGGAATCGTGTGCCGGATCTGTCGTCTGCGCAGGTAATACCGGTTCCGGCGTGAGCTATACGCTTTGTCGCCGCACCGGTGGTCCGCACGTGTCCGCGGGTGCCCACCCGCTGGGCGCGGGACACGGATACGGTCCAGGACCGGAATCAGCCGCGGGGCGTCACCCCACTGTCCGGGCGTGACCAGGATGGCCAGCGGGCGGCATCCGCCCTCACTCGCCAGATGGATCTTCGTCGTGACCAAGGCCGGCGGCACCGACGTCCTTCACGCCCTCACCTCAGGCACTCGCGCTTCGCGCTGAGTTCCGGAATCCGCCCCCACCCGGCACCCCCGCGACCGGAGCCCCGGATGCACCCCGCCTTGCGAACCCACACAGGGAAGAGGGATACGACGCCACGGGGGTATCGGACGAGCGGCGCCGGTCCGTGGCCGCTAGCCGGACGAGTCGCCCTCACCGTGCTGGTCGCGGTGGACCGGCAATACCTCCTGTCCCCAGCGTGGTCGACGTTCCCTTCATCCGCCGCCAGATGCTTTGGCGTGGGCGGTCAGTACTGAGTGCGAGGGCCGGCCCGGCGGGAGTGGCTGCCCCCAACTCAAGACGCGACCGCTCCCGCCCCTTCCTCCTGATTCGCAGCACAGGGCTCGGACCGGTTACGTCAGTGGCATGGCGTTGTAACAGTCCTGACGGAGGCTCATGGCGCACCTCCGGTCTCCTCAGTGACTCGCACCCCCCACGTGACCGGGTTGACCGAACGACCGCTCCCCGGCCGGCTCGCTCCCCGGGGTGCGGGTGAGGAGGAAATGATGGCTGCAGAGCAATCCCCGGCATCCCGCCGCAACTTCCTGAGATCCCTCGGCGTCGCGGGTGGCGCCGGAGTGCTGTACTCGGCGATGGGCGCACTCGGGCTCGCCCCGGTGCCGAACGTGCGGGCGGATGAGTACCGGGCGCCCCAGCGAAGCGACTTCGCGCTCACCGGGCGCGGCGGCAAGAAGGTGCTCGTGCTCGGTGGCGGCATAGCCGGCCTGGCGACGGCGTACGAGCTGGGCAAAGCCGGTTACGACTGCCGGATCCTGGAAGCGAAAAACCGCCCTGGGGGCCGCAACTGGACGGTCCGCGGCGGCACGACGCTGACCGACCTCGACGGGCGTACGCAGACGGCGTCGTTCACCAAGGGCCAGTACATGAACGCGGGCCCGGCCCGGCTGCCGCAGTCCCACGTCACTCTCGAGTACTGCCGCGAACTCGGCGTCGAACTCGAGGTGTTCACCAACCAGAACGCCAACGCCTACATCTACCACGAGAGCAGTGCCGCCCTTGCGGGCAAGCCCATGCGCTGGCGCACGGCGAAGGCCGACGTCTACGGCTACGTCTCCGAACTGCTCGCCAAGGCCACCGACCAGGGCGCCCTGGACGCACGCCTCACCGCGCAGGACAAGGAACGACTGATCGCGTTCCTGCAGAGCTTCGGCGCCATCAAGGGCAAAGCCGACGGCTACGCCTACACCGGCACCGACCGACGAGGCTACTCCGTCGAACCGGGCGCTGCCTTCGAGGGCGGCACGGTCCTCGGCCCGGTGCCGTCGGTGTCGGACGTCATCGCCAGCGGCGTAGGGCAGCGCTTCGCCTTCGAACTCGGCTACGACCAGGCCATGCTGATGTTCCAGCCGGTGGGCGGCATGGACGCGATCCCGTACGCCCTGGCCAAGGCGATCGGCCAGAACCGCATCACCTATGGCGCCAAGGCGCTGGAGGTCAAGGACCTGCCGGACGGTGCCGAGGTCACGTACGAGGACGCCGGCGGCCGTATCCGCACCCAGCGCGCTGACTTCGTCGTCGCGGCTATGCCGCCGATGGTCATGGCCCGCCTCAAGCACAACCTGGGGACCAACGTCACCGCGGCGTTGAAGTACGCCGTCCCGACCCCCGTCGGGAAGGTCGGCCTCGAGTACCGCAGCCGCTGGTGGGAGACAGACGAGCACATCTATGGTGGCATCACGCCGACCGACACGGACCTGGCCACCATCTGGTACCCCTCCTACGGCTACCAGGGCCGCCGCGGCACCCTCATCGGCTACTACAACTTCGGTGCCAACGCCCTCGCGTACAGCGATCTGCCGCACGCCCAGCGCGTTGCGCGGGCGGTGAGCCGGGGCGTGAAGATCCACGGCGACAAGTACCGCACCGAACTCGATCACTCCTTCAGCGTCGCCTGGCATCGCACGCCTCATATCGAGGCCGGCTGGGTGGGCTGGCCCTCGCAGACCGGGCCGGAGTACACGCTGCTCAACCAGCCTGCCGGGCACGTGTACTTCGCCGGCGACTGGCTCAGCCATGTCATCGCCTGGCAGCACGGCGCGTTCACCTCGGCCCGCAAAGTCGTGACCGACATCCACGAAAGGGTGATGGCCGCATGAAGCGACGTGCAAAGGTGGTGATCGGTACGGCCCTGACCGCCTCGCTCCTGGTCGGGGGCACCGCGCTCGCCGAGGGCAAGGGCTGGTGGCCCGGCCCCAAAGAGGTCCGCGTCATGCTGCCCGAGGGCCAGTCCAACCCGGCCATCGCCACCGGCGTGGCGACCGGCGGTGAGGTGGCGATCTACCAGAGCAGCGGCCTCGGCCCGACCGCGCTCAACCCCACCGCGCCGGCCGGCTCACCCGAGCTCTACACCGACCCGGCCCTCACCCAGGGCGCCACGGGAGTCACGGTCACCGAGGCCCAGGCACTCGTCGTCCTGCGCAACATCAAGACGAACCTCGAAGCGGCGGGCCTGACCCTGGCCGACGTCATCACCATGAAGTGCTACCTGATGAAACCGCCCGGCGCCGAGACCGCCGACTACGCCGGATGGAACCGCGCCTACCGCCAATACTTCGCCAACATCGACCTCACCTCGAAGGAGGTGATCCCGGTCCCGATGGGCACCTCCGCCCCCAAGGCACCGCTGGTCACCAACAAGGCCCGTCCCGCGCGCGCCACGATGGAGGTCGCCTCGCTGGCCGTCAACGGCTGGCTGGTGGAGGTCGAGGTCACCGCCGCCTACAAGAAGCGCTGACAGGCACCGCGGGGCAACTACAGCGAGGTGCCGGGCCCGTAACCGGGCCCGGCCCCGACAAGCTTCGCTGTCCTGGAGCAAAAAGCAGTCAGGCCCCTGACTGCTCCCGGCGGTCGTGCCGGTCAACCATGTGATCGCAGGCCATATCAGCGCGCCCGAACAGGCTAGGAAAGAGGCCCCTCGATGGGCTCGGCCGGGCTCGTGCCTGACGGCTGCAGTCACAGCCACCGGACCGTTCGGGCGGCCCGGGTCACGACCGCTGCGTAGACGACCCCGAGCAGGAGGGAGGCGAGGAGGGCGGTGACTGGAAAATCCTCCTGGAGGTAGGGGTAGATCTGGTAGTGCGTCAGGTAGATGTAGAGGGAGCTGCTCGCCAGGACGCCCGCAAGTGCGCTGAGCGGGCCGATGCTGGGCAGGGTCGGCACCCAGATCATCAGCCCCAGTCCGGCGATCACGAGGACGGTGCGCAGGGGCTGGTCCTGGAACAGGCCAGGCACGGTAAGCAGCAGGACGGCCGTCAGCAGGGCTCGTTGCCGCGTCGTGCCGGCTCGCGCGGCCGCCCACCCGAGTGCGAACAGCCAGAAGACCACCGAGGGGCTCAGTTGGGGGCGAGCGGATGCCAGTCTCAGCAGGTCGTAGCGGCCGACCAGGCCGACGGCCATGAGAACCAGAGGAATGCCGAAGGCGTACCGCCGTTCCAGCCGGTCCAGAAGCGGTACGGCCGTGAGTGCGGCGAGGACGACCAGGTAGTAGACCAGGGCCTCCACGAACCAGTAGGCCCAGTCGAAGCGGTCGTTCCCCTGGGAGATCAGGGTGTTCAGCAGCACGGCGTTGGCCGGGTCGTAGAAGTCGGTCAGGACTACCGCGCCGGTGATCCACACCATGCTCGGTACCGCGATGCGGGCGATGCTGCGCCACAGGTGCCGAACGCGCTCGCGGCGTGCGGCGTCGGTCAGTTGGAAGCGGGCGAAGTTGTAGCCCGCGACGCCGATGAGGATGTGGGCGAAGCCTTTGATCTCGAAGACCTGGACGTGCGAGCCGACGATGAGGACGATGCCGACCGCGCGCAGGGCGATGCCGGTCTCCAGGGTGCGGCGCGTCCGCCAGGACTGCGGGGTGATCCAGGAGCGCAGCGCCCCGCGGAGCCCCGGCGTCGGACGGGCCCTCCGCGGCTCCGGCAGCGTGTCCCGTCCCTCCGGCGTCTCTGCCACGGGCGCTGCCATGGCTCGCAGCTCGCGGATGGTCCTCCTGTGCCAGTCGGTGGGCAGGTGGCCCAGTGCCTCCTCCAGGCGCAGGGACATCTCGACGTAGCACAGGGAGTCGCCGCCGAGGCTGACGAAGCTGCTGTCCTCGGTGGCGTCGGGGGGGGGGGGGGGGGGGGGGGGGGGGGGGGGGGGGGGGGGGGGGGGGGGGGGGGGGGGGGGGGGGGGGGGGGGGGGGGGGGGGGGGGGGGGG
>NZ_JBVJPT010000029.1:0-18851 GCF_055609385.1 Streptomyces sp. NPDC036764 | reverse complement strand
GGCGACTGGTGAAGCCTTCGGCCCGCAGCCGTTCCACGCCACCGCCACATCAGCGGGGATCATCCGTTCACTTATGAATCGGTGGCGGGCGTCCGGTGCTCTGTGACCTTCAGGCATAGTGGGCCACCCGTCTGACGGGAGCGCAGGTAGCGGACTCGGGTTGAAACACTGATGGCCACTTTGCTCAGTGACAGTTGGCCCAGACCAACCGGTTTCACGCGGCGAGAAGGACTCTGACCTGCGACTCGGTGCACCGATTCGCGTCGCCCGCCTCATGTTGGCCAGAGGAAGGCCACAATGCCCCCGTGCCGGGCAGGGGCACGGTCCGCCGCGGACGCTGACCGACGTTGGGGTGCTGGTAAGAATCGTCTCACCAGCGCAGGACGATTCCCCTCCCCGTACGGGTGCCTGGTCCGCGATCGATGAAGCCCAGATGTGCCATCTGGTCGAGTTGGTAAGCGACTGACGCCGTGCTGGACAGCCCCACGCTCCTGCCGATCTCCCGCATTGACGGCGCCTCGCCGTGCTCGGCCACCCAATCCCTGATGTACTGCAGGATCCGTTCCTGCCGGTCGGTGAGGAGTTCCTGCGCCTCCTCCAGCGTGCGGACCTGTTGGCGCAGTTCACCCCTGGCCGCGGGTGATCGGCCGGCTTCCGTCTCCCAGAACGGGTGAGCGGTGAGCCGAGCTGAGAGCTGCTGCAGTCGGCGACGCAGCACGGCCGTGTGGACGGGCCGACGCTCCAGTGCCGCGTACATGCGGTTCCAGTCGCGCTGAATCTGGATCAAATCGAGCGGAAACGGTGTGTGCACCATGACAGCGATTCAATCATGTGTTCGATTTTTGGCGCCAGAACCCGGCCCTGACCTGAACCCTGACAGGCGCGGACCTCGGGCTTAGAATCAAATGCGTGTTCGATGATCTGCCGCCGGACCTGGCCCGCCTGGAGACCTTGCGGTTCTGGCACGCCATGTGGGTCGACCGCATCGACCGCAGGATCGCGGAGGTACGGCAACGGCAGGCCGAAGAGGAGTACGGCCGGCGCCACCGCCCGAGGCCTGCGGACTGGTACGTGGAGCTCGGCATCGGCGTAGACCAGCAGCCCCTCCAGGTGCACGCCGGCGACTGCGGCATGGCGGGCAAGCGACGCCGCCCGGTCACCCGCGACGAAGCCCGCCGACTGCTCGCCACCGAGCTGCCTGCCTGCCCGATCTGCCAGCCCGACGCCCGACTGCGCGTGCTCGACTGATCCGCGGCAGCCGCACACCCCTGCCCGGCAGCGCTCCGGGCAGGGATCGAACAGTCGTGCCATTGGAGCGGCTATCGTGCCGGTAGGCGGCTGGTGTCCGTCGCCCAGAACAGGATCCCGCGATGTCGACTCCCGCTCGCCCGGTGACCGAACCGGACCCGTCCGCGCTGATCTGCCCCGGCGACCAGGTCGGCCAGTGCGCCGTATGCCAGCGCAAGACCCATCGGTACGGCTCCGGCGGCAGCCCGCTGTGTCAGTGGTGCATGGCAGCGGCGAAGGAGAAGTGGGGGCCGAACGTGCGCATGGTCAGCAACCGTCCCTGACCCTTGCATCGCATGTCGGGCTCGCGATCGGGTGAAGCCTTCCCGATCGCAGAACCACCCAGGCCGCCCCCGCGTGGTGCCGTCCATGAGGCCGATCAACGAAGCACACGTAGCGGAGCCGGGGCTGGCCGTGGTCGAGGTCGCGGCCGTCGACGACGCGACCGCCTTCGCCGTCCAGGCGCTGCTCGCCGGACAATGCGCGATGGCGCCGGCGGAACGAACGACACGGGAGCCCGGCGAGCCGGGTGTACGGCTGCGCTGCTTCCTGGATCTCCGCCTGGCCCCCGGCTTGTAGCAGTACGCCTGGCGAGATGCGCGTGGCGTCGTAGGCTGATGTTGCTCGGGGTAGCCGCGGAGGTCAGTTATGCCCCGATCGATTTGGTCAGGTGCCATCAGCTTCGGCTTGGTCACGGTGCCGATCAACGTGGTCAGCGCGACCGAGGACCACAGCATCCGCTTCCACCAGTACCACCTGGAAGACATGGGCCGGGTCCGGGTGCGCAAGTACTGCGAAGTCGAGGACCGCGAGGTCGCGAACGCTGAGATCGGCAAGGGCTACCAGCTCACCAAGGAACAGGTCATCCCGATCAGCGACGAGGAACTGCGCGACCTTCCCCTGCCGACGGCCAAGGCGATCGAGATCGAGGCCTTCGTGCCGCTGGAGTCCATCGACCCGCTCAGGATCGGCGAGGGCTACTACCTCCAGCCGTCCGGGCCGGTAGCGGCGAAGCCGTACCGGCTTCTGGTTCAGGCCCTTGGTCGTTCGTCGAAGGTCGCCATCGCCAAGTACGCCTGGTCCGGGCGGGAGCGACTGGGCGTCCTGCGCGTGAAGGACGACGTCATCGTGCTGCACGCCATGCGCTGGCCAGACGAGATCCGCGACCCTTCCGAGCTGCTTCCCGAGCCCGTGGACCTGACCGAGGACGAGATCGACGGCGCACTGGCCCTCATGGACAGCATGACCCGCGACGAACTCGATGGGCCGGAGTTCCAGGACACCTACACCGACGCCTTGGCGCAGATCATCGAAGCCAAGCGCGACGACAAGCCCCTGCCCAAGGCATCCGAGCCCGACGAGACGGGCGGCAAGGTGCTCGATCTGATGACCGCCCTCAACGAATCCGTGGCCAAGGCTCAAGCCGCCCGCGGCGCGGGCTCTGCCGACGTACACGAGATGCCGACGAAGAAGACCGCGGCAAAGAAGACAACGGCGAAGAAGCAGCCCGCCAAGAAGACGACCGCTAAGAAGGCCACGGCGAAGAAGACATCGGCGCGACGACCGCGAAGCGCCTAGAGAGTGGCTCCCTGATGGGAGCTCTTGCCGCCGGGGTGCAGTCGGCGTCGGCAGGCCCATAGCGTTAGCGGATATCGGACCTTTGGGTAGCACTCATCCGTGGACTGGATATCACCAGTAAGCACCCTGGCAGGAGCCGTAGTTGGTGTAGGAGCCGCCTTGATCACCGAGCGCCTCCGCTGGCGCCGCGACAATACCAAAGGCTCCCTCAAGCACTGACAGGTCGCTGCTGTATCGCACCGAGGGCCTGACCACGGTGGTCAGGCCCTCGGCGTGTGTCCGGTCCGATTGCCTACAAGCGTGGTGGGAGTTCCTCGTCCTGGTCGGCTGGGCGGACGGCCATGGCGACAGCGCGGCCGGCGTGGTTGCTGTACTCCGCTGCTGTACGACAGGCCGATACGGAGGGGTCAGCGTGTGTCTGCGCTTATTCCCTGCTCGGCTACGGCTGCGGCCAGGGCCAAGATCGCCTCAACCTGAGCCGCCGCGATGGCTGTGTCGTACTGACGCTTCTTGGCCGCGGACTTCGCATCAACCGCTTCGAGCAGTTCGCGGGCGTTTTGAGCGTGGGTGGCGTAGTCAGCCATCAGACCTCCCTTGTCTGTGGTACGCACCATAGCGATCACGCGAGGTCGGCGAAGTCTCAATCAATCCAGCAGGGCGCCGTCCATGAATTGAGGACGGCGCCCTGTCGTGCAGAGGCTTTGCGGTGCGGCCTCATCCTTATCAGGTCGATCACAGGGGCTCGTCAACATCGGTCAACCCGGCCTGCGCCTCGGCCGATCGTCCACTGTGGTCCGCCGCCGAGCGCTGTTGATCGTGCTTGTTGGTGTCAGCCGCTGATGTCAGCCGCGGCACGCGGTCTTTGCAGGGGGCGACGCTGTTGAGCAATTGGAGCTGTCCCTGGTGTGGCGGAGGATGGTGCTTATGTGCGCTCTTTTCGACCCTCCCGAGCCTCGCCGCGTCTCGCCGGGCGAATACCCCGTGTGGGACCAGGCTCTCGCCCTTCTGAACCGGGACCTGGCGGTGACACTTCCCCAGATGGAACCCCTGCAACTGCTGGCCCTTCCGTCTTACGATGCGAATGAGCCGGAGAACGTCTACGTCGCCCTGGGCAACGGCGAGTGGCACGGCAATCACCTGGACCCGAACTCACAGGACAGCCTTGCCTCTGCGCTGGCGAGCGTCGCCGATGCCGCACAGGACACCGTCATGGAGCTTCTGTGGCAGGCGTGGCCCCTGTGCCCCGAGCACGGCCTGGGCATGCATCCAAGGGCGGATGCACAGGAGCGACTGTCCTGGTGGTGCGCAGGAGAACGGTTGCGTCGCGGCCCGGCTCATATCCACACGGCCGTGGGCGCACTCGACGCCTTGGCAGAGTCGATCCGTACACGGTCTTGAAAACCGTCGTGGCAGCGATGTCACCGTGGGTTCAAATCCCACACCCACCGCAGGTGAACGGCCCCTGACCAGGCGATATGGTCGGGGGCCGGTGCTTTGCCGGCTGCCCGTCCGACCCCGCCTTTGACCGTGGTTTCCCGGTCTATCGGGCACGGATGGGGCACGCGGAGGGCACGCCCGAGGCGCGGCTTCCAAAGATCCAGTTAGCGGCCGGCCAACCGCCCGCCCGCCCGCTACCGGTTGATCGGGATCTCGTAGACGATCTCGCAGTGAGCGGCGGGCACGACGATGTCCGCTGTCTCAACCGGCCGACCCTGGTCGCTGTAGTACGTCCGTCGGATGTGCGTGACGAGTGCGGCCTTCTGAATGCCGAGTAGCGACGCCTCCTCGGCGGTCGCCTGCCTCGGCTCGGGCTGCTCCACGGCATGGCTGACCGTGACACCGATCGCGGCCATCCGGTTCACGACTCCGGCCCCGGCGTGCGGGCCTCCCTCGGGGAGGACCACCAGCGTGCCTGCGGTGAGGTCGTACGGCTCCCAACTCGTCGACAACTGGATCGGCCTGCCGTCCGCCAGGAACTCGTACGTCGTCCGGACGCACAGCTCACCTTCGGTGATCCCGAGCCGAGCCGCGATGTCAGCAGGCGCCGGCACCTTGGCGTCCGTCCGGCTCTCCCAGTCGCCTTGCCTTCCGACGGCCTTCATGTCCGCCCGGAACGGCGACCCGCTGGGCTGCTCCCGCGCCGACGACCGCACGACCCGCACGCGATGCCGGGGTTCGGCGACGTAGGTACCGGACCCTGCGCGGCCCTCCAGCACACCCTGGGAGATCAGCAACTCCTGCGCCCGCCGAACCACGTTCTCACCCACGCCGTACTCCTGGCCGATCTGCGCGCGGGAGGGGAGGCGGTCCCCCGGTTCCCACACGTGCTCCGCGATGCGTTGCCGGAGTTCGTCGGCGATGCGGAGATAGGGCGGCTGCTCAGGCATATGGAAAATCTAGTCCACTAGCTCTAATCTAGTTTACTAGCTTCACTCAAAGTGATCGCTGATGACGGAGGCTGCCCTGTGCCCGCTTCGGGAGTTAGCGCGGCGGCCATCGCCGCCCGGCTGTCCGCCCTCGGGCTCGTCACGCGAGTGGAGGAACACCCCCGACACACGTCGGTGGAAGCGGAGGTGCCGGAGTCGGTCTCCGCCGAGACATGGCGGGAGGTCTTAGAAGTGGTGGCCGAGGCCGATCGGTTCGGGCTCCTCGCCACCAGCCTGAACGGCCGCACCATCTGGGCGGTCGTACGCAAAGCGGTCCCCACGACGGGCGATGTCGGGGGACCGAGCTTTCAGCGATAGGAGCTGAACAGCGTGCTCAACCGTATCCGCCGCGCCGTCTCCCTTACCAGGGCGCGCTACTTCCCCAAGGACAGGCACCGCCGCCCCTTAACGCCTGCCCGGCCGTCGGTCTCTTGCGCCCCGCGTGCGTCTGCTGACGGGTCGACAGTCGTCCTGGAACGGGCTTCCATGAAGCCACCTCATCGTCACTCGCTTACGGGTGAGGACATCGCCCTCGTCCGCCCGTATGTGCTGGCCTGGGAGAGGCGTGTGCGGGCGCGCTCCGTGGTCATCGCTCAGTACCTGCCGGCCGACGCCTGGTCGACCCTCGCGGGGGTCAACTGATGCCTTCTCGACAACGGCCGCACATCACCGACGCCTCGGCTGTCCCCTACCGCTCGATCGCCTGCCGCATCGGCACGCACCCCGCCTGTGCGGAGTTCTCCGCGGCATCGGCGCCAGTCGATGTCCCGGTGATCTACGAAGCGTGCGACTGTCCGTGCCATTCGGCATGCGCCACGTCCACGCCTGTGGAGGTGGCACAGTGAACGAACGGGCCCTCGGTGGCGTGCTGGTCTCCAGGATCGAGGTCACGGCGACGACCGTGCAGCGCGGCGACATCATCCAGCTCGGCGGCCAGGCCTGCCGGGTGGGCGATCTCTTCCAACTGCCTCAGGGGGCCAAGCAACTGGTCTTCGAGTCGGGCGAGTTGCTGACCATACACACGCGTACCCGGCTGGTTGCCGTGCGGACGCTGAGAAGGCGGTGACCGGGGACGTGCCGTCTTGCCACCAGGACATCGCCGACGACCTCCGGCACCAGATCACGACCCGCCGTATCCAGCCTGGCGAGCGTCTCCCGTCCGAAGCTGTCTTGGCCGACCGGTACAAGGTCAGCACGGTGACACTGCGGAGGGCCCTCGCCGTGCTCCAGGGCGAGGGCCTCGTCGAAAAGATCCACGGCAAGGGGAACTTCGTCCGCCGTCCACACCGAAAGATCATGTACGTCGGCGGATGGGGAACGCTGGACCCGTGGACCGCCGCGGAACCGGCTCTGCGTTTCACCGTTCGCAGCGCGACAGTGCAGGCTCACGGGCATCTCATGACCTTGCTGGGGGTGCCCGAGGGCAGTCCTCTCGCCGAGCTCTCCTGCGTCAGCCACGAGGGAAAGTCACCGCACGGGCTGGCCCGCATCTACATCCCTGCCGACCTGGCACCCGCCGGGGACCTCGACGACACGTCCTCGTGCTGGGAGGCGGCCACGAGATTCGCCGTCCTCGGCACGTCACCGGCCGCTGTTCGGGAGACGGTATGCGCCCGCCCACCGACACCAGACGAAGCCTCAGCACTCCGGATCGGTAACACAGCGCCAGTCCTCGGGATCACACGCGTCGCAACCGACGCCACCGGGCGAATCGTCGAAGCCGCCCTCCTGGTGTTCCCGGGGGACCGTGTCGACGCGGTCTTCGCCACCCACCACATGACCGACGAGAGGCAGATCCAAGCATGACGGCTCGGAACGAACTGAGGCTTCTCCCCTGGTTGGGTCCGGAGGGCAAGCCCTGCTACCTGAGCACCGACGATCAGGACGGCTACATGTCGCGACTGGCGGACAACATCGAAGCCGTCCAACTCGGCACGGCAGCCGAATTGCTGGAAGAGGCCTCCGAAACCCTCGACGACCAGCACTCAGGTCCGGAGGACGTACTACAGCTGGCGAAGGAACTGACCCGGGCCTTGCGAGATGTACTCCGCGTCGCCACCAGCCGCGGTCACCTTCTCACTGCGAACGAACCGCACGGCATATGAAAAGGCGGCCGACATCGGCACCTGCCAGTCCCGGCCTCCATTGAATGCGAGGAAGGGAGCCCGAGATCAACCCGGTCTCCCTTCTCCGTCGCGTTGCGCTGGCCCGACTTATGCGCCGCGCACGGCGTAGAGTAACCTCATCGCTCGGTTGTCATGAGATGTTGCCCTCAATAGGAGCAAATCGACGGAGAAGGCCGAGGGTGAATGGTTCTGACCAACCAGCTAGGAAAGCGTAGAGAGCGGTCATTGATGCGTCAGAACTATTACCGATCTTGGGGAGGGCGCCAACGTGCACTAGGACCAGCGCAACTACGCCAAACCCTCCGCCAAACGCCATCTGAACGTAGAAGGAGCGGCGGAACCGCTTGATCTCAAACTCGCCCAATGGCGCGTCTCGAAGCTGGATTGCTCTTGCGATGGCGCCACCTAGCCCTCCGGAAATCAAGGCAAGAGCGGAGCGAACGATGACATATCCGATTCCTGATTTTGGGGAGCCCTGCCAGTAGACTGCCCAAGAGAAGGTTGCGGCCATGGCAATGGCTGTAGCTAAGATCATTATCCCTGTGACCTGCAGACGCTCTGCGCGAACCCTCTCGTACGCGCGCTCGGCAGTCCGCCTCTTAGCGCGCGCCCGGGTGATGTCTAGAAGTTGTTGTCGAAACTTTTCAGGCTGGGGCAAGTCTTCGTGCTCGAGTGCGTTACGAAGTATTTCCGCTTCATCGCGACCAAACATCCCCTCCCATCGGTAATCGCCTTCACCGAGATGCGCCGCGACTTGCGGTTCCATCTCTCTCCATAGCCTTCGCCTTAGCGCGCCTTTGTCGGCGATTCGTATTGAAAGACATTCCACATCGCAGGCGAGTTGCCATATTGCATCTTTGTGTATCTTGTTGCTTCTTTCCTGCCACGTTTGGATTTCACCACAGGCGCGATGAACTTCTTGTCGGCACTGAGGCGGGAGGCCCACTTTCTCAACTAGTTGGCTTAGCTCATCCAGGCCATCGCGCAGATCCAATAGCGCCTGCGCCCGCTGATACCTGCCCTTGGATGATTTTGGCCATACGATGCGAAAAAGACGTGGAAGCAGGCGACGGCTGGTGTCACCACTCGCGTCGGCTTGGCTAAGGGCTCGGTCTTGGACGAACTGAGCGCAACTGTGCACCGATGTGAGGTCGTCAACTAGCTTGTCACCGGGTACTTGACCCGCCTCTCGCTCTTCAGCCATGGCCACCTCCTATTGCCCTCTGGGTACATCTTCGTCTGGATCGTCCGACATTGCACAGTCTTGTAGACCAGCTCGCATCGTGGTGGGAAAGGCCTACGGCCACCGAGAAGGACCTAGCCGACTTACGTGAGTAGGGAGAAGGCCGAAATGCGAACGAAGGCCAAGAGCAGAGATGAGCATCCAGCCCTCTGATCGGCGCCAGCGGCGAGTCGTGGATGCTTCGCTCTCAGCTTGGGAAGCTGCGGGCATCGAGGGCCCGTTGTAGGCGCTGACCTGCTCAAACGGCCGGTTCGCAGCCTCTGAGGGCTCTGCTGTTTTCACCGTGATTCCCCGCTGTTCCCCGCTCGATCTGGTGCGCTTGTGGTGCAGCACTGTCGGCATGGCCCTCTACCAACCGGTGCGTCGGCAAGTGCGTCAGAGGTGTTCCTTGGCGGCTCGGACCAGTCGGCTGATGTCGTCACGGGTCCGCACCCTGGCATCGTCGAGTTCGGTTCTGCTGTCTGTCTTGGACAACGCCGTAACGTCTGCCAGCACGTCCTCCGCGGCCCGGCTCAGCACCTCGTCATCAGTGAGCATCTGCACCCGGAACAGTGCCTCTTGGGCATTGGAGCGTAGGTCGTAGGCGCGGATCCGCACCATGTCGGGGTCCTCCGGAGGGGGCTGTTCGTGCTCGCAGAACCAGAGGTGAACCAGGCAGCGGCGGTAGTTGACCAACGCGCCGGCGTAGGCAGAGTAAGCATCGAGTCGTTCCTGCCGGAGCTTCTCGCGGCGGGTGAACTGGTGGCTTCTGTCGGTGGTGCGCTGCTGGAACGCCAAGGTGATCCCCGAACCAAGCAGCGTCCCCAGGACGGCTATACCGCTGGCGATGATGGTCTCCACGTCCCAAGCTGATCACGCCTCGCCGTCCTCCGCGGGCCGTAACCCAACTCCGATGCCAACACGCTTTCCAACTGTGGTGGTGGGGCCCTGGGCTGGGTCCGGGGGCGTTCACCTGCGTTCGTGGGCGGTTGGCGCATCGGACGGGTTGGACGTCCGGTCTTCCCTGAACGGCCGCGAACGGTGCTGAATGAGACGGAAACTGAGACGGACGCCAGGGCCGGGCTCGCCCTTCTGCCGCACCCGTGGATCGGCAGCCACGTCGTGATGTGCCGCTTGCGGTTGCTCGCCCCGCGGTCGGTCTCCACCTCGGCGAGCATCGCCGGCTGACAGGGCAAGCAACCCGGCGCACGCAAAATCCGGCGAAGAGCCGATCCTCGGGTCGACGGCCGGTCATCGCACTCTGAGGTAGGCCGCTCAGTCACTTCCGGCAGCGTGAGCGGAGGTCGACAGCGCGATTCGCTCTACCCTGCGTGCTTGGAGGACGTACTCCCTGAAGAGCTGGTCTTGGACGTGTTCTCCCCAGAGTTTGTCTATGAGCTCGCCGTAGGTGGAGAGGTTGGGGATCTTGGCATCCATACGAAACAGGACGGCCAGGGGGCGCCGTGTCCACCACCGACGAATCCAGTCGACAGGCTGCGTCAGCAGAGTCGCGGAGTAGGAAGTGGGGGTCAGCGGGGCTGTGGCGGCCTTGGTGAACTGTTCGCCGAAGCTGAGGACTTCATGCACATTGACCAGTTCCTGGTCCGGTCCGGAGGCCAACTGCAGGAGTTGTTGATATTTACACCGGACCTGCCTGCGTTGCCGAGTGGTTCCCGCACTTTGCAGTTCCGCCTTGAACTCGCGGAAGTGCCGTCGGTATCCAGCAAGTTCATCCCTCAACTCGAGCATTTTTGGTCCGACCTCTGACAGCGATCCACATTCGGCAAGAACACGTGCAGTGATGGGCGGAATAGGTATCTGCAACTGCATGTCCCATTCCGATATGACGTCGACCTCGTCGACATCGCTCGCGTTCCAGGCCTCGGCGACCCGCCCGTAGATTTGCTGGGGAAGCGACCTGTAGGTGCGGGTGAGGAGTGAACCGACGAATGGAGACCTGTCGGCGTCGGGAAAGTAGTCCAATCCGTGAGTCGTGGCGACCAGTAGATATCCGACGGCGCGGTAGACACGGGCCCGACTCGGGGCCGTGTTCATGATGCTTGGATAGTCCGGCAGGCTCTCAACCCACCGGATCAGGGCTTCATCGTCGAGGTCGCGTTCTGGCGGTGAGGCCGAAGTGTCCAGCATGCCTATGGCGTTGGGCGGCAGGTGGTCGGTGTCGGCGAGCAGTCTGGGCTCTGTCAGGTGCTCCAAAGAAATTTCCCCTGGTAGGCGCTCCTTCAGGTCAGCCGGGAGGCGTTGAAGTAGCCGCAACGCGTCACCCCGTGTCAGGGTCGGTTTGAACTCAGTCAATACCCCCTCCGCTGACAGCAGATCAGTGAGCGGGGCAGCGAAGCGGTCCGTGGACGAGATCACCCGAACGGTATCGAGAATCACAACCGCCTCACAAAGTGCCGCCAGTTCCATGAATCCCTGAAGTGTCAGGATTTCACCAGGCGTGACAGACCGGCATGCGGACGACAGCAGCGACTTGGTGGTAAGCGCATCATTCGGTGACTCGGCAACTGCTGCCACTTGTTACTCCTTCTGCGTCGAAGCTAGCATTGGACTCCCAAGCAAGGAGTCGTGCTGCAGGAGTCTCAGTTGGAATACCCCGCCGCCCCGGCCGGCTACACACTGATCGACGTCGAAGTCACCCTAGGTGAGGCGACAGTTCAAGGGTGTCGGATTCATCCTGCCGAGTGCCTTGACCAGACAGATTTCCGTAAACTTATCAAGTGGCTACGCGAAGGCATACCTGCCGGCTTGATCGTGCGGTTTCCAGCGAGCCTTGAAGAGTTCGGTATGGCCGAGCTACTTGAAGACAGGGCACTGGTGGACTCCGTGGCGGGGTCCGCTGCGATACGCCTACCAGACAGCGGGCTGGTGATGTCCCGGCGGGACACGGTGGAGTATCTCGCTTCTTACATTCCAGACGGGGTGAGGACCGATCGGGTAATGGTCTCCTGGCCCCGGCAGACCGACTTCACGCGTTTCTCCCACCTGTGGAAGAGGCGCCCAGCCGTGGAAGACCATTTCGACTACATGGAGTCACTGGACGACTTCCACACGGCAGTAGAGCGACCCGTTAAGCTCATATCTCTGGGTAAAGCCATGGGCGAGCTTCACGATGTCGGCGTCATACGTGTTGATGGGCACGAGGGAAACTGGGCCCACGACATCGCCCGAACGCCGCCACTGAGTTCTTTCGACCTCGCCGACACCCGGTTCGTGTACCCACCGGTCGACCCAGTGGCGTGTGCTACCGACCTCGTGCCACTGATGAACTCGTTCTCGCGCCGAGACTGGGCCAGTTTTCGGCAGGGCTACCTGATGCAGCGGCCCGAGGCGGGCCAGTTGGTGATGGCCGTGGTCCAACGGGCCGATCTCACAGGATGGTCCATCGCCTATGACACGGGCGACTACCTCACCTCGCTGCACCGCCTCGACAGAGCACTGGGCCTCTCGCCCGTAGCATCGGAGCGCGTGCGTCTGCTCGGCTTTCGAGCTCTAGTCATGAGCCGTCTCAGTAGGCACGAAGATGCACTCGCACAGTACAGGGCTGTACTGCCCGAGAGTCGCGGCAGCGAGTGGGAAGTGGCCCATCGTTTCCACTACGGACAGGCCCTCTTAAGGGCAGGCCTCTCAGCGGAAAGCAGGGCGGAGTTTCAGTGGGTTCTTGACCATGCCAGTGACTCGCCCTCCGACGAGAGCCTCCGTGCCGCCGCGCGACAGGCCCTCGAGCAGCTCCCAGTTGCGCGCGACACCGATCTCCCAGGCACAGGACCTGATGGGCTGCAATGACCCGCCAGGTCGGCAGGGGCCGCCCTCGGCCTCACCAGATGAATCCGCACGGATCTCGATCATGGGACCCTGCCTACTGTCCGACGTTGCCGAGGCCGTAGAGATTGGTCTTAGTCGCACCCTCGTCTCGTCCTGAGCAAGCCGCATGACCTGAGCTTGGGAAGCTTGGGTTTCTTGGCGGTGATTACCTGCGCTGACTTGCGACGAAGTGACGAGGGGGCATGCCTGACGGTCACCCCGATCCCCGCCATTCCCCGTGGTTCCCCGAGCGATCTGGCACGCGTCTGGCACGGGCACGGCAGTCTGCCTAGGCAACCTGACTTGCCGGTCTACTGATCACCGGTTCCGCTGACAGCGAGACGGACTTGTGATCCGTAGGATCGGCCACCGCGCTATGAACACTGCCTGCGATCCCGCACTCCGATGGCACAGGCTGGCGAACATGTGCGCCAGTGTGCCGTCGTTGCCGTCAGGGCTGCCGGCACCTCCGAGCGATGCTGTAACAGTATTCCGACCTGACCTCGCGCACCAGGCGCGGACCCGCAGCGACTAGGACGAGTCGGATCACGTGGGCGCACTCGGATGTCGAGGACGGCACCAGGGGTCATGGCCCGGCCTGCTTCAGCAGCCCATGGACGGACACCTCACGGTTGACTTGGACCCACCAGATGCCGTACCTCTTCCTCTCCCTTTCCGAATCCTTCGGATCCAGTCTTTCATAGGCGTCGAGGATCGACGTCCCTTTCTTCTTGAAGTCGTAAGAGGAAACGAAGATGTCCGCTGGCTCTTCCGGTGACCAGTGAGCCAGGACATATCGCGGCTTGCGCGTCACGTTGATCAAATTATTGTTGTAGCTCACCCTGCTGTGGTACAAGAGATGCTCTACACATTTTTCGGGCCGGCAGTAATATCTACCCTCGTCTTTCTGCCAGGAGGGCCTTGCGGAAAACGAATAATCATTGACCCTGCCTCTGTCCTGCCTCAGTACGGCGAATTGCAGCTTGGCGTCAAGCGTCTCGAATGCGGTGTCCTTGGGCAGCGTGATCACCCTTTCCATCCTGAATTCTTCCCCCACATCAAGTACGGTGCCCGGCCCTTGGAACTGTCCAGACGCGACTACCGCGGGTACGACTTCACTCTCATAGCTTTCCGCCTCCACGGGCTCGTAGTAGTCCTCATCACGCTTCCATTTCTGGAGCCCCTGACCATCACGGGAGAACTTCGACAAGTAGCCGGAAACGGAGTATCCGTCGACGACGATGTAAACCGGAACCTGCCCGTCATTTTTGGCATAAAGCGCCAGCGGAACATGAATGTAGGGCAGGTCCCAGCTCGTTCGTGGGGTACCGAAATCGGCCCTCAGTTTGAAATGCATAGGAGCGGCCGTGGGTGCGTAAAGGGTCGAATATCCGAGACTAACGGCTGACAGGAGAGCCGTTATGGCGACCCCGGCGGCGAATCTCTTCGGGTACGGAATTCCCCTCCACGCCTTCTGGTGGATGAGGATGAAGGTGGCCCATACCGACCACCCCCACAGGGAAACGAAGAATGGGAGGGCGGGTATGAATTCCTGCTCCTCAAGCCACAGGAAGAGCAGAAGGCTCGTGGTGGCCAGTGCGATGAGTACGCCGAGAAAGACAAAAGCGCCGGATATCCTGAGCTGCCGTCTGCCCCAGTAGTCGATGACCGCGACCGCCGCTAGGCCCTCCACTGCGGCTGCTACCAGGATCAGGACGCCGATCAGACGCTGCGCGAAGGTGAGCGCCCCGAGGGCGTCCGGCCAGCCGATGACAACGTGCAGTCCCAGCGAGGCGAGCAACCCCAGGACCATGAGAACCATGACCGCATACCGCCTCCAGCCCTTGCCCGGCCATGTGCTGCTGCCGCCGCCACGCCAGAGGACGCACGAGGGGTCGTCTAGGTCCATGTCGTCCGGGTAGCCGAGGCGACGGAGCACCTTCCGCAGTTCGCGAAGGGACCAGGCACTGTCGACCTTCTCGCCGTGGATGGTGATGGCGCGAAGACCGCGACTGTCAGGCGACTCCACGATCACCCAGGGCCGTATGCTCATGGGTCCACGCTCGGCCCCGCATCGGTCATGCGCACGCCGAGCTGCTCCGTTCGGTGGACCGGTACATGTGAAAAGGCCCCTGCCTCGCACCCACCGGGGGCCTCGTCGATCAGGGCAGGAAGCTTCTGCCACTGGAGCGAGTCCACCGTTGGGCAGATGGAAGCCCTGTTCTGACCTGCGCCACCGAAAGTCAGCCACGGCGGCGGGCTCGCCGAACGAGCACCCGTCACGTATGCCTCCGGTAACCCCGTACGGAGCTCAGCCACGCTTCCTCGATACGTCACGGTCTGTGCTCCCTCCTGCCGACGCGTTGTGGACGTACGGAGAGCATTTCGGCTCGGTTCCGCGCCCTCTCCTGACGGCGCGGAGGCGGTGTGGTGTGGGCGTCAATCCGTCATTGGCCTGGTCCTGGCTCTCGGGTCAGTCGGGGTGCTTCCTGCTCTGGCTGTCCGCCTTGGCAGTGTTGCGCGCTGAGTGGCGGCGGGCCGCCGAAGCGGTGGCGGAGACATGGAGCGGCGGCGGCCCGTGGCCGCCAGCGCGCGCGGCACGCCGCAGGCGGGCCGCCTTGATGGGGCAGGGAAAGTTCGAAACGTGCCCAGCGTGACGTGGGGGCTGTCGCTCGCCCCGTTATCACGCGCCAGGGCGAGCGGCAACGTCAGCCGGCAGGAGTCGGCTGGTGAAGCCCTCGATACACAGTCGCTCATAGGCGGCCGCAACGGCGTCGGGGACATCCTGTTCGATGGCCAGCCCCCAGCCAGGGAACACGAGTACTCGTTGCAGGGCGCCCACGATCATGTCGATCACCATGCGGGCATCCCCGATGGAGTCGGCGTATTCCTCCAAGCCCATCGGCGTGGACGCGCACACCACTTCGACCTCGGGCCAGAGCTTCCGCATCATGGCGTACGAGCGCCGCTCTTCGTAAGGCTTACTCACGAGCAGGACGGACGAGACCTTGACGTCGGCTTCTGCCAACACCGTCTTCGAGAACTCGATGTTCTCGCCGGTGTTCGTGGCACGCTGCTCCAGAAGCACGGCGGAATCGGGCACCCCTAGCTGCAATGCCCGCTCTCGGTAGTGGACAGCCTCACCGCGCGGCATGCGCGCCTTGGTCGTGGGGCTGGTGGCCCCTGTGAAGACGATGACCGGAGCCATGCCCTGGTGGTACAGCTCCGCTGTCACGTCGGCCACGCCGAGGTCATGGCTGCCCAGCCCCACGGCCACCGAGCAAGGCCGTGGGTCGTGGTGCATGAAGTGGTAGTCCCACAGGAGCCGAGCATCTGCCCATGCCTGTGCCGAGATCATTCCTGCCCCTTCCTGTCCTGAGCCGAGTCGGGAACCTTGAAGTCGTACTCCCACGCGAAGCGAGAAGCAGCGTGGACGCCCACAGCGAACTCAACCACCGTGCCATCCGCCGTGTACGTGGTCCGGTGCAGTTCGACTACGGGCTCACCGGCGGGGAGCTGCAGGAGCTGCACTTCGTCCGCTGTCGGGACGCGGGCGAACAGCGCCTCTCGCATGTGGTCGATCTCGTATCCGGCGTCGTAGAGGACCCGGAATCCGCCGCCACGACCGGCAGGCCCCGGGGTGGGGTCGACGATGCGTGTCCCCTCAACGTGCTCCGGCCTGTAGTAGCTGGTCAGGGCATGAGTCGGCTGCGTCCCTTCCTTCACGAGTCGGGCGCGCGAATACACCTCGGAGCCGACTGGGACACCAAGTCCCTCGGCTACAAGGCTGTCCGCCTCGACTTGGCTCACAGTCTGCGTCTGCTCGTTCCGTTTGTACGCGCGCCCAGATGCGACGCGGTCAGCGATGAACGCGACTTCGTCGCCGTCGCGCCACTTCGCCTTGTCGTACCGAGCGATGCCCAGCCGCTTGAGCGGAGCGCGCGGACGCACCACGGTGCCGTGTCCGCGCGTCGACGTCACGAGCCCCTCGGACTCCAGTGCCTTGTATGCCTGATGGACGGTGGCCTTCGAGCCCTCTCCGGCCTCGACTAGCTCTCTGATCTGGGGCAACTGGGCGCCAGGCGGGTACTCACCGCTCTTGATCTGCTCCGCGAGCCTGTCCGCCAGCTCGCGCCACTTCGGTGCCACGCAGAACTCCTCTCGACGCGAACCAGTGAACCATAGTCCTAGGACTGTTGACAGTCCTAGGACTGCGTCCCATCGTCTTCCCAGGCCGCTCGCAGTCCTAGGACAGCGAGCCGGGAGGGGCCTGGTTTGGGCTGCCTACAGGCCGTGCCGGTTCGGGATAGCTCACCTCCAGAGGGGCCCCTTGCTGGTCGTCCCTTGAGAACTCAACAGCGTGCCTGAGGTAAGCCGCTCCACCTCCGCAAGCAAGCGGGCGGCGTGCGTGGGCCCTGTCCCACGTGCGAGTACAGCGCACCCCAACCCTTCCGCAGCTCAACAACTGCGGGCCGGTTGCCTCCCCTGCTCGTCTCGTACGAGCAGGGCTGAGGGGAGCCGGACCTACCGACTTCAACGGCAAGCGCTCCCAGTGCTGGAACACCGGGACCGCGGCTCGGGCCGTTCACCTGTGAGAGGACCACGACCCTATGAGCCCCATCGTCACTGTTCAGGAAGCTGTTACCGCGTTCGCCGACTGGATCGAGCCGACGGATGCGGAGCTAGACGCGATCGAGCGCGAGATGCCGGTCATCCGCGCGGACATTGACCTGCTGGACGCGTACATCACCACCCTCGACCGCACGCCGACCGAGATCGACGAGCGCCGTATCCGCCGGGCCCGCCGCAAGGCGCTGGCCGCGCGGGTAGAGCTGACCAACCTGTCGGCCCCGGCCTCGGGGATCGGGGCGTGAGCGAGCCGCTGACCCCGACACAGATCCAGTCCGCCGAGAAAACCCTCGCCACCGGCACGTGGGCCATCACCGCCGGCGCGGTGCTGTTCTCCGTCCTGACCGTCACGCCCCTGGTAGAGCGGGTCACCCCGGACGACTGGGAGTGGACGGCCCCGATCCTGCCGCTCGTGGTCGACGCGGCCGTGGTCATCGTGGTCCGCCTGGATGCGACCGTGGCTCGCCTCGGTGGGAGCTCCGGTGTGTGGCCGGCGGTGCTGCGGTGGATGACCGGGCTGATGACCCTGCTCCTCAACATCGGCGACAGCGCCCTCAAGGGCGACCTGGTCGGCGTTGCGGTCCACTCCGTGGCGCCGCTGCTGTTGATCGTCACCGCTGAAGCCGGCCTCGCCTACCGGCGAGCGATCGGGCGGGCGCTGGAGCGCATCGAGCGTTCACGGGCCGCCGAACAGGATGCGCGTGAACAGCGCGAGCGCGAGAGTCGTGAACACGAGCGGCAAGAGCGTGAACGCGCTGAACAGTCCGCCCGCGAACACGCCGAACAACTGGAGCGCGAGCGGGCCGAACGCGAGGCTGCCGAACGGTTGGCTGAGCGCGAGCACACGGCTCGGATGGAGCGTGAACGCCTCGACCGCGAGGCCGAGATGCGGCGTGAGCAGCGCGAATACGAAGACCGTATCCGGCGTGAGGACCAGCAGCGCGCGGACGCCCTGCGCCGTGAACAGCAGGAGCGTACAGAGCGTTCACGGCCTGAGCGCCACACCCTCGAACCCGCCGCGACAGCACTCGGTACGGGCGACGAGCAGGCGGCCGTGAACACGTCGGCCGGGACGATGAACGGTGCCGTGAACGGCGCGGCCACGTTCATGAAGATGCCGGAGAGCGACGCCCGCTCCTACGTCCGGTCCTTCCGTGAGGGGCAGCGTTCGGTGCGGCAGCTCGCCGAAGACACCGGCTGGTCCATCGGCTGGGTGTCCGCCCGCCTCCAGGAGGCCCGCGAGCAGCAGGGCGCCGACGCGAGCGAGCCGGTTGAGGCGGTGCTCTGATGCCGACCGCCTACGCCCGCTGCTTCGACCCGAACGGCGCCCGCTACGGCATCCCCACCTACCCATGGCGGATGGCCCCTGACGGCTACGCCACCCGCCGCCAGCTCCGCGCCCGGGGCTTACGGCCGGGTGGTCAGCCGGTCGCCGCTCAGCTCATGCGGATCAACAGGCGCTGCAACACCCCCCGCGTCGCCTTCCTCTACCGCGTCGACCTGGCCAAGCCGGTCCGCCCGATGACGTCGCGGAAGTGGGGTGCGCTCGCGCTGGCGATGCTCGCCCGCCGCACCTGCCCCCGCTGCCGCCTCGACGTCGGCTACTGCATCCCCACCTCGCACGGCATCTGCGGGATCTGCATCGCCGCCGAAGAACAGCGCGCCGCCTAAGACGTCATTTCAATTGGTGTGATCTTGCGGCAGTCTGGGGCGATGACTGCTGCGCTTGTCGAGCGGATGGCGCCGGAGGACCTGTGGGAA
>NZ_JBVJPT010000028.1:0-24691 GCF_055609385.1 Streptomyces sp. NPDC036764 | reverse complement strand
ACGTTGGCCGCAGTGGTGATGACCTTGAGCGGGGTACCGCGGCCGTCGCAGATCAAGTGGTGTTTGCTGCCCGTCTTCCGCCGGTCGACCGGCGAACGTCGCAGCGGTGACAAATGGCCGAGCGTCAACGGCGTGAACACCCGCCTTCCGTTCCTGACCGACCCTGACTGAAGTCGACCGGAACTGACATAACTCGCGATCTCTCCCGCATAAATGCCAGGAAGCGGTCGACGCTCGCAAGGCAAGTCCCTCCGGGCGGGGCAATGCACTGCTTCCCGCCGGCCGCCAGGCGCCTGTCCTCTGCCCGCAGAAGCCTGTTTGCGCAAATTCACAGCAGTACGCGCTGCACGGCCCGGCGGACCCGAACATTCACCGCCCCACGCCTTGGTTCACCACGGGAAGACCGGTCTCGGTTGCGTTCGGTTGAGGGCTGCCGCCCGCCGCCGGTAGGCGTCCGGCATGCAGACCGCCAAACCCCGATGCCGGGACAACTACGGCGAGATCGTAGGGTTCGATCGACGGATCGCCAGGAGCGCCGGCATGTGTCGCTGTTTCGGCTAATCGTCAAATAATCGTCAAAAGCCTTCTGCAGGACATCAGGCCCGATCCGACGAGGGGCGTGAGGGTTGGAACCGGCCAGTCATTTGAGGCGGTTGGGTACTTGGTGCGGGCTCCGTCACTCTCTGGACCGAGTTGGCGGCATGGCAACCACTTCTTCCCTGGCGCTGAGCGGAGCGGGCGCTGGCAGAGTATTTAGGCAGCTCAGGGCGTATTCGGGCAAGTGTGCGTGACCTGAGCCACACTCAATTGACGCCACTCGGTCACTCGACGTTAACTCTGCGCATCCTTGTGAGAGTTCTGTGACTGGGGTGGCGCAGTGAGGCTGGGGTGGGGTTCAGCGTCGGCAATCAGGACGCGAAGAACGCGCGGAGTAGTGCTGGGCGGACTGGCCGCGTCGTTGGTGCTGTCGGGGCTGCCGATTCTTCCGATGGCGGGTGCCGCGCTTGCGGCAGAAACAGCGTCCGGTGTGGTGGACGAGTCGACTGCGTTGGCACAGGCGAGGGCTTCGGGCGAGCCTGTGGAGGTGACGGCGGACCGCACGGAGTACACCACCACGCAGGCCAATCCGGACGGCACGTTCACGCTTACGCAGTCCACGACACCTCAGCGAGTCAGGAAGGGCGACGGTAGTTGGGGTGAGGTGGACCCGACACTGGAGCGCCGTGCGGACGGGCGGCTAGCCCCCAAGGGCGCGGCGGTCGACCTATCCTTCTCCGGCGGCGGTTCTGGCGCGGACATGCTTCGCCTGGGCAAAGACGGCCAGTCGGTCACTCTCGGCTGGGCCGATGCATTGCCTGAGCCGACTCTGGACGGTGCGACGGCGACCTACGCCGATGTGTTCGACGGGGTTGACCTGCAGCTGACGGCAACCGCCGAGGGGTACCGGGAAGTTCTGGTCGTCAAGACAGCAGAGGCCGCCCGCCACCCTGCGCTGGAGCAGGTGGAGCTGACGGCGTCCGGGCACGGACTGACCCTGGTGCCGGGTGCGGGCGGCGGTCTGCGTGCGGTCGACGAGGACGGCAACGCGCTCTTCCGGGGGCCTGCCGGGCAGATGTGGGACTCGGCCGGCGACAGCGCGTCGGGGCCGCAGGCCCAGATGATGCGTACCGAGGCCGAAATCGGTGCGAACGGGGAACCGGAGAGCGATCCCTCGCGGCCCGGTGACGGTGACGTGAGCGCCATGCTGCCCGTGACCGTGGACGAGAACACGGTGGCTGTCCAGCCGGACCTGGAACTGCTGCGCGGCGAGGACACCGTCTACCCGGTCTATATCGACCCTTCCATCGGCCTAGGCGCGCAGGAACGCACGAAGATCTCCTCCGACGAGGACGAGTTCTGGATGTTCGACGGCGACAAGGGCGTCGGCAAGTGCGGAACCGCCGACGGCTACTCGTGCGGCAGCGGCTATGTCGACCGTATGTACTTCGAGTTCGCGCCGACCAAGCTCGCCGGAAAGTATGTTCTGGACGCCACCTTCCGGGCCCGGGAGACCTGGTCGTTCAACTGCGAGCCGCACTGGGTCGACCTTGAGCGCACGGACAACATCTCCGAGGCCACCAACTGGCCGGGGCCCAAACAACTCGACCAGATGGGCGACCGCTACGTCTCTGCCGGCCGTGGTGACCTGTGCGCTCCAGATCAGCCGGATGCCTGGATCGAGTTCAACGACAACCCTGACGAGACGGACGAGAACCTCAAGAACACCGTCCGCTCATTCGCGGACGGAAAGATCAGCCGTCTGACACTCATGCTGCGGGCCAAGGATGAGAGTGACCCGCGTGCGTGGAAGCGGTTCGACGACAACGCCGAACTGCAGGTCACTTTCGCGTACCAGCCCGGTGTGCCTACCGACGTCGGACTCATCCCGGGCGATGGCACCACCGCGTACTGCAAGAAGTCTTCGGCCGATCCGCTGATCGTGACCCGCGAGGACCCGATCGTGCAGGCCCGCGTCCAGACTAAGGTCGAGTCCAACAAGGGTGACGAGGAGGGGTCCCTGCAGGCCGAGTACGTGGTCGAGCGTGGAGACGACGCGGCTTGGCACCAGGTGTGGACCGGCCACATGCCCGATACCGGCTGGCATCCGGACGGCACTCTGGAAAAGCTGCGCACCAGCGACCGCGCCGACGGCGGCCTGTACCGCTACAAGGCCCGCACCCAGTCCCACTGGTCCTACGACGGCAAGACGGGCGACCTGTGGTCCTCCTACAGCTCTTGGTGCTACTTCAAGATTGACTCGACGGCTCCGAAGCCGCCGCGTATCACGGCCGGCACGCCGTACACCGAGTGCACGGCCAACCTGTGCGAAGGCAAGGGCGGCCCGGGCCAGCCCGGCTCCTTCACCTTCCAGCCGAACACCGCGGACATCAAGACCAACGGCAGCACCGACATCACCGGCTATGAGTGGAAGCTGCTGTCCACCCCGGCCAAGCAAGTCCCGGGCACCCTCAAGGTCACCGTCCCGGACGTGACCCCGCCGCTGACCGGCACCCAAGTGCTGTCTGTGCGGGCCAAGGACGTCTACAACAGATGGGGCGCCTACCAGGAATTCTCCTTCAAAGTGGCTCTTGCCCAGGAAGCCGTCGGGCGCTGGCATCTCAATGGCGTCCCCGGATCCGGCACCATGACCGCCAAGGACACCGCCACCGAAGGAACCCGCCACGACGCGACGCTGGTGGGAGAACTGGGCACCGGATGGTCAACCAGGGCCAGGCGCGGCGACGCCGACTACTCGCTGCGACTGAACGACGACACCACCGATCCAACCCAGCAGACCGGCTACGCCGCCACGTCCGCCCCCGCGGTCAACACCCGCGATTCCTTCACCGTTTCGGCCTGGGTGCAGCTGACGAATGCCTCGGCCAACCGGGTCGTGCTGTCCGCACCCGGCACCAACGGCAGCGCGTTCGCGCTGTACTACTCCGCCGCATACAAGAAGTGGGTGTTCAACCGCGCGGACAAGGATCTGACGAGCCCGGCGTACATCAGGTCTCTCGGCGAGCGGGAGAACCCTCGGCTGAACGTGTGGACCCACGTGGCGGGCGTCTTCAAGACCGAAGGTGACGACAACCTCCCGGACACCGACCCGGCCAACGACACCATCCAGTTGTTCATCAATGGCCGGCCCCAGGGCCAGCCTGTGGTTCTGGCTGCGGCGGCGTCCGCCTACACGCCGTGGACCGCGAGCGGGGGACTGCAGTTCGGCCGTTCGAAGGCCGGCGGCAGCTACGGCGACTACCACTTCGGTCTGCTTGATGAGGTCGCCGTTTGGCAGCGTGCGATGCAGCCGGCTGAGGTGGTCGACGAAGCAAAGCTGCTGCAGGACGGTGTGCCCGCCAACGAGCTCGTAGCCCAATGGGACGCGACGACGGCCAAGGGCACCCAGGTCGCAGAGAACACGGCCTATCCGCTGCCGGCCATGACGCTCTCCGGTACCGGCGCCACGCTGAACGAGGAGGACAACGCTCTGTTCCTCAACGGCACATCCGGCTACGCCGCCGCCACCGGCTCCGCCGTTGACGAAACCGGCTCCTTCACCGTATCGGCGAACGTCCGGCTGGATTCACTGGCACTGAATGCCAAACCGGTCGGTTACCAGGCCCAGGTGGCCGCCCAGCGCATGGGCGGGGAATCCTCGTGGGCCCTGTGGGTCATGAAGCCTGAGGACGGCGTCTTCCAGTGGAAGTTCACCCGCACAGCAGTGGGCGCGGACGGCAAGATCACCCAGAGCGCTGAAGTGCCGGCCGCAGACGTGGCCGCCACCGACACCTGGGTACAGGTCACGGGCACCTTCGACGCCCAAGAGTCCGTGGAGTGGACCGACCCCGCAACCGGCGTGACGGAAACCCGGTACGGCAAAGTCCACTTGTACGTCGGCGAGTACGACCAGCCCTCCGAGGGGACGGCCGGCTTCACTGCCCCGCAACAGGGCAGCGGAGAGCTGAGTCTGGGCCGCGGAACCAGCTCAGGCAGCACCGGCAACTACCTGCCCGGCGGCCTGCAGGACCTGCGGATCTGGACAGGAGCCATGACCGCAGACCAAGTCCGCTCCCAGGTCCTGGACACGCCCGACGCCATCTGACACCCCCGCCCGCCCCTTCTTGCCGGTGGCAGGGAAAACCCTGGTTACCCCTTCCTTTTCCTCGTCTCAACGGCATGCGTCCGCAGCGCCCCCTTTCTGGCGCCGCACAGGAAGAAGACACATGAACCCCTTCGGCATACCCAGCCGCAGTCTGGGTCGCGGGAGCGAGAGCAGAAGACGCTGGTCCCGTCGCCTGGCCGCAGCCACCGGGCTGGCCATGCTTCCCGGCCTGCTCACGCCTGTGGCCTTCGCCGCAGATCCAGATCCTTTGGGCGCTCCCCGGCTGAAGGCGCCCCGATCGGCCAAGGTCACTCCTTTCACCGCCAAGGTGAACAAGAAGACCGCGGCCATCGTGAAGAAGTCCGCCGAAGCCGACCAGAAGGCATCCGCTCGCGCCCGCCGCGACCAGCAAACCAAGACCACCTGGCCCAAGGCGGGGAAGGCGTCACTCACGGTCCCGGCGAAGGGCACGGTGAAGGCCACTGCAGGCTCTCTGCCGGTCACCCTCGCCGCACCCCGTAAGGGCAAGGCGGTCAAGTCCCTCGCCGTTCAGGTCCTGGACCAGAAGACGGCGGCCCAGCTCGGTGTCAAGGGCGTGGTCCTGAAAATCACCGCTCCTCAGGGCGGCGGCAAGGCCCGGCTCGGCATCGACTACTCGGCTTTCGCCTCCGCCTACGGCGGCGACTGGGCCGGACGCCTGCAGCTGACCAGGCTGCCCGACTGCTCCCTGACTCACGCGAGAAAGGCCGACTGCCGGAAGCGGCACAGCCTCGACTCGACCAACGACCGTACGCAGAACCGCATTTCGGCTCCGCTGAGTCTTTCACCGACTGCCGCGCCCATGGTGCTGGCGTTGGCCGCAGGAACTCAGTCCGGCACCGGCGACTACAAGGCGACCCCGCTCTCGGCCTCCTCGACATGGGAAGCAGGCGGCTCCTCCGGCACGTTCACCTGGTCATACCCGCTGCGCGTCCCACCAGCTGCGGCCGGACCTGCGCCGAATCTGTCCATCTCCTACAACTCCGGCGATGTGGACGGACGCACGGCGAACACCAACAACCAGGGCAGCCAGATAGGCGAGGGCTTCGACCTGACGTCGTCCTACATCGAGCGTAAGTACGGCTCCTGTGACGACGACGGCCAGACGGACAAGTACGACCTGTGCTGGAAGTATTACAACGCGTCTCTTGTGCTGAACGGTAAGGCCACCGAGCTGGTCAAGGACGACACCTCGGGCAAGTGGCGCCTGAAGAACGACGACGCCTCCACCGTCACGCACTCGACGGGCGCCGACAACGGCGACGACGGTGACGACATCGTCGACGGCCAGGGAGACGGCAAGGGCGAGCACTGGACCGTGACCACGGGTGACGGAACCCGGTATGTCTTCGGCCTCAACAAACTCGACGGTGCGGGCACCGAGGACCGCACCAACTCCGTGTGGACCGCCCCGGTCTTCGGTGACGACGACAAAGAGCCCGGGTACAGCAGCGGAACGTCGTTCTCTGGCAGAGCCAAAACCCAGGCCTGGCGCTGGAACCTCGACTACGTCGAAGACACCCACGGCAACGCCATGTCGTACTGGTACGCGGCCGAGCAGAACAACTACGACAAGCTGGGCGACGACACTACCGGGACCGGCTACACCCGCGGCGGTTACCTCGAGGAAATCCGCTACGGCCACCGTGCGGGTGCCCTCTTCTCCGGCTCCCCCGCGGCCTCCAACAAGGTCGTCCTCTCGTACGCCGAACGCTGCGATGCGTCGATCAGTAACTGCGGCTCGCTGACCGAGGACACCCGCGACAGCTGGCCGGATGTCCCCTTCGACGCCATCTGCAAAGACGGCGACAAGTGCACCGGCAACACCGGTCCCACCTTCTTCACCCGCAAGCGCCTGACGGGCATCACCACGTACGCGTGGAACGCGGCCGCCACACCCGCGGACTTCGAACCGGTGGAGGCGTGGAGTCTCAAGCAGCGGTACCTGGACCCGGGCGACACCGGTGACTCCACGGATCAGTCGCTGTGGCTGGAGGAGATCCGGCACACGGGCAAGCACGGCACAGATCTGTCGCTGGATCCTGTGACGTTCACGCACGAGATGCAGCCCAGCCGCGTGGATGGCAAGACAGACAACATCCTTCCGCTCCACAAGCCGCGTCTGAAGACCGTAACGTCGGAGACCGGGGCGCAGACGATCGTTACCTATCTGGCCGCCGACTGCGTCGCGGGTCAGACCAAGCCGAAGGTCGACACGAACACCAAACGCTGCTACCCGGTCTTCTGGTCGCCCAACGGCGAGAAGGAACCCATCCTCGACTGGTTCCAGAAGTACCCGGTCAGCTCGGTGTCCACCACTGACCCGTTCGGTGGGGCCGAAGCGGTGCAGCACACCTACCAGTACTCCTCCGACGGCGGCGCCTGGCATTACAACGAAGACCCGATGACCCCTGCCAAGGAGCGCACCTGGTCCATCTGGCGCGGATACCAAATGGTCACACACCTCGTCGGGATCTCGACCGGCACGCAAAGCAGGACTGCTACCGTCTACATGCGAGGCATGCACGGTGACCGCGTCCTCGGCCCAGACGGCAAGACTCCAGAGCCCGATGCCCGCAAGACGGTGACGGTTTCCGGCATCAAGGCTGCAGCGATCACTGACTCCGACCAATACGCGGGTTTCACGCGCGAGACGGTCACCTACGACGGCACCACTGAGGTTGCCGGCACGGTCAACGACCCGTGGTCCAAGCGCACCGCCACCCAGCACAAGTCGTACGCGGACACGGAGGCCTACTTCGTCCGCAGCGATGCAACCCACACCCGTACCAACGTCACCAGCAAGCTCACCCCCTATGACCGGGTGCGCACGGTGAAGACCACCTTCGACGACTACGGCATGGCCGCTACCGTCGAGGACCAGGGCGACACTACGGTCACCGGTGACGAGAAATGCTCGCGCACCTGGTATGCCCGCAACGAGGCCGCCGGCATCAACTCCCTTGTCTCTCGCACCCGTGTCACCAGTAAGCCCTGCGCCATCACGGGAGACGCCCTGGATCTGCCGGCGGATTCCAGCAGGCTCGGCGATGTAATTTCTGACACGGCGGTCGCCTACGACTCAACGACCTGGTCCTCAAGCCAGGTCCCGACCAAGGGCGAGGTCCAGTGGACTGGCCGCGTCCAGGGATACACAGCGGCCAACAACCCCATCTGGCAGAAGGTAGCCACGGCGACGTTCGACCCGCTCGGCCGTCCCTTGATCGTCAAGAACACCAACGGTCTCCAAGTTTCCAGGACGACCTACACGCCAGCAACAGCCGGCCCTGTGACAGCTATCGCCGTCGAGGACGTCAACCTGTACAAGACGACGACGGTGGTCGATTTCGCCACCGGCACCCCGACCAAGGTGACCGATCCCAACACCAAGGTCACGGAAACCGAGTACGACAGCCTCGGACGTCTCACCAAAGTCTGGCTGCCCAATCGCCTCAAGGTTCTGAGCAAGACACCCAACTACGTCTACGCCTACCACGTCACCAGCTCCGCCATGTCCTGGGTGTCCACCGACAGCCTCAAGGGTGACGGCTCCGGCTACAACACCACTTACACCTTCTACGACTCCCTGCTCCGGACCCGCCAGACCCAGTCCCCGACCCCGCAGGGCGGCCGGATTATCTCGCTGACCCTCTACGACACCAGAGGCCTGGCGGTCAGTCAGCAAGCCGATATCTGGGACAGCACAACAACCCCCGAGTCCAGCTTTGCGCAGAGCTCGGCGGGACAGGCCCCGCTCCAGACGGACACTACCTACGATGGCGTCGGCCGCCCGGTCAAGACGATCACCAAGACGCACGGCACCACACGCTGGACGATCAACACCGCCTACACCGGTGACACCGTCACCACCAGCGCACCAAACGGCGGCCAAGCCACCGCCGTAGTCACCAACGCCCTCGGCCAGACCACGCAGCGCCGTGAATACGGCGGCCCTCAGCCCACCGGCACCGACTACACCACCACCAGCTACACCTACACGGCCGGCGGCCAGCAGGAGACCATCACCGGCCCAGACCAGGCCAAGTGGTCCTACGCCTACGACCTGTTCGACCGTCAGGTATCAGCCACCGACCCGGACAAGGGCAAGAGCAGCACCGAATACAACGAGCTCGATCAGGCAGTCAGCACCACCCCGAACGACGACCAGAACAAGAAGCTGCTCTACGAGTATGACCAGGCCGGTCGCAAGACCGGCCTGTGGCAGGCCACGAAGACCGACGCCAACAAGCTTGCCGCCTGGACCTACGACACGCTGCAAAAAGGACACCAGGACACCGCCGTCCGCTACGACGATGGCGTAGGCGGCAAGGCTTACACCCAGAAGGTCACCGCCTACGACGCCCTCTACCGCCCCACTGGCAGCCAGCTGCTCCTGCCCGCCACCGATCCGCTCGTGGCCGCGGGCGTGCCCAGCCCCCTGTCCTTCACCACCGGCTACAACCTGGACGACACGACCAGCCAGTACGCCTCCCCGGCAGTCGCCGGGCTGCCGGCCGAGACCGTCTCCTACAAGTACGACTCGACCGGCAACCAGATCAGCTCAACCGGCACCACCGGCTACCTCCAGGGCGCGGCGTTCTCCCCCCAGGGCGATCTGCGCCAGCTCACCCTGGGCGTGGACCCCGCAACCTCGTCGAAGAAGGCCTACCTCAACTGGGACTACGAACCCGGAACCCGACGTCTCACCCGCTCCTACGTCACCGACGACGTGCACGGCTACATGCCACAGGAGCTGACGTTCACCCAGGACGACGCAGGCAACGTCACCTCCATCTTCGACGCCACCACCCAGGGCGGCACCACCAAGGCCGACTACCAGTGCTTTACACATGACGGCTACAGCCGCCTGACCGAGGCATGGACCCCGAAGACCGCCGACTGCGCGGGCAGCGGCCGAACGGCGTCCAACATCGACGGCAGCGCACCCTATTGGACGTCCTACACGTACAACGCAGGCGGTCAGCGCAAGACCGAGACTCAGCACACTTCCTCGGGCGACGAGACCACCACGTACACGTACGACGACACGGCCAGGGACACCAAGCCCCACACACTGGACAAGACCACGGGTTCCCGGACCGGCACCTATTCCTACGACAGCAGCGGCAACACCACCTCACGCCCCAGTCCCACAGCGCAGCAGACACTGTCCTGGAACACCGAAGGCAAACTCGCCAAACTCACCGAAAGCGCGAAGGAAACCACCTACCTCTACGACGCCTCCGGCGAACTGCTGATCCGCAGGGCCAAGAGTGACGGGGACACTGTCCTCTACCTGGGTGGCACGGAGATCCGTCTGACAGTAAAGGGCACGGCGAAGACCCTCTCCGGAGAGCGTTATTACACGGCCAACGGCCAGACGATCGGCGTACGCACGGCTGTGTCCGGCACAACCGGCACGAAACTCAGTTTTCTTGCTGCCGACCACCATGGCACCTCCACTATCGCTCTCGACGCGAGCACATTGGCAGTCACCAAACGCTACGCGGCCCCATTTGGTGCCTCCCGGGGCACCAAGGCCACCAACTGGCCGGACGACAAAGCCTTCCTCGGAAAGCCAGCTGACGAACTGACCGGCCTGACCCATGTCGGCGCCCGTGAATACGACCCCACCATCGGCCAGTTCCTCAGCGTGGACCCGCTGCTCACCCTCGAAGACCACCAGTCCCTCAACGGCTACAACTACGCCGCCAACAGCCCCATCACCTCCAGCGACCCCACTGGCCTCAAGCCTGCACACGTCTCCGACGGCGGCTGCGACCCCCTCACCTGCCCTGACCTGGACTGGGGATCTGACAACGGGCAGGGCTACGTCGACGACCTTGTCGATGAGGGCGTTTACCCCAAGGGCACTGCTGTTACCGACAGCGCGGGGAGAACCAAAAGTGGAATTCCCTACTCGTGCACCGGATCCGGACCGGCTAAAGAGTGCTATGCACTGACCGGACCGGGAGACACAAGGGAGAACAGGGGCAACAATGAAGGTAGTTGGCTCTACGGCCCGCAACCGGAACTGGGCTTCGCTGAATTCATCAGGAGGTTCATTGAGGGGCCCGTATGCAATCCTGGATATCCCTGCGAGAACATATTGGTCGGAGTTGCTCCGGTTGGCCCGGGGTCTGCAGGTAGGCCAGGGCTTTCCAGAGGTCGCCTGCAACAAATGAGTGGAGACGCCTACGAAGTGGCTCTAATGAACCGCTTCGGTGGCAAGCCGGGTCCGGACGGGAAGCCCGGGTTCAAGGTAGGGAAAAGGCAATTCGATGGCCGCTACACCCCTGAAGGGTCTGCCCGAGAGGTGTGGTATGAAGCAAAGAGCGGAAAATACTGGGAGCTCTTGAATGGGGACGCTGAGGAAATGCTCAGATTCAAGTCGAAACTTGGCGAGTCGCGTCGCATTGCGGTGGAGAATGGTGCAGACTTTCGGGTGATCTCTGAGAATCCGATTCCGCAGAACATTCAGAACTACTTCCAGAAGAAGGGGTTTGAATGGGAGGTGATTTCGCGGGGTTAGGGCGAGTCGGTAGGTATGATGGATCCCCGGAGGGATGTCGACGTGCATCCCTCCGGTAGGCGCGCGCTACTGGGAGGGCTATTAATGAGCAGGAACGTTAGTATCAAGTTCCAGTTCAATGGCGCGATTTCTGTGCCAGATATTATTGGATCGCTCGTACGGGGCGGCTGGAGACTGGATGACGGCGGACGTATTAGCTACCTCGTGGAGTCTGATATGACCGATTGGGAGAGCGAGGCTCTTGGTGCTGAATCTGCCGTTATTAGCGAGATGGAGCAAGCCCGTAAATCCCACGGGGCCTGCGCTGTTATCCTCACCTGGGAGGCGACAGGTATCGGAGGCTCTTTCCTTTTGTCGTCTGCCGGCCATAGACTCTTGCTGGATCCTAGGGTTGATACTGTCTATCGCCGAGATGTTGATGATTATGTCGACTTTGAGTGGTATATGGCCAGGATCCTTCCCGCAGTCGGAGCACTTGGGCTAACCGGATACGAGATTTCCGACCTGCCGTATTGACTAATGGAACAGGAGAGCTCGGCCTAAAGCGTGTTGCAGAAGGCCGTGAGCAGGGCATTTCCCTTGTATGCGTGGGGTGTTGAGGGCTGATCCGTTGTGGGTGGAGACGTTCACGGGGCTGCGGATGAAGCAGTTCGAGCGGTTGCTGAAGGTGGTGTGGGAGCGGGGTGGCGGCGGCCCGCGAATGGGTCGACCGTGGTGTCTGCCGCTGGCCGAGCGGGTGCTGGTGGTGGCTGTCTACAACCGGACGAACCTGACCAGGCGGCAGCTCGCGCCGCTGTTCGGGGTGTCGCCGGCGACGGTATGCCGGGTGATCCAGCGGCTACGGCCTCTCCTCGCGCTCGAGTCGGCCTCCCGTCCCGTCGATGTCGCGGACCGGCTGTGGATCGTGGACGGCACGCTGGTCCCGGTCCGCGACCGCAAGGTCGGTGATTCGAGCCGCAACTACCGGTTCTCCGCGAACGTGCAGGTCGTCATCGACGCCGACACCCGCCTGGTCGTGGCCACCGCCCGCCCGGCCCCAGGCAACAAGGCCGACGCCCAGGTATGGCGCAACTCCGGCCTGCCGGAGCAGTGCCAGGGTGTCACGGTGCTCGGCGACGGCGCCTACATCAACACCGGGCTGGTCGTCCCGCACCGCAAGCGACCCGGCCGGCCGCTGCTGGCCGGCGAGGAAGCCGACAACGCAGAGCATCGCCGGGTCCGTGCCCGCGTCGAGCATGTGATCGGCCGGATGAAGAACTACAAGATCCTCCGCGACTGCCGACAGCACGGCGACGGCCTCCACCACGCGGTCCAGGCCATCGCGCACATGCACAACCTCGCCCTCGCCGCATGATCAGCACAGCCGCCGTCGGGCTTTGACCTGCAAAATCACGGCGTTCTGCAACACGCTTTAAAGCGTGTTGCACAAGGCTGTGAGTTGGGCATCTTCCTTGTACGGCCGGGGTCTTAGAGGGCATCTGATCTAGGTAGTTGGTAGTTAGGGATGATTTTGTGACGGCAGGTGCTGGCGGTCGTTAGAGCGGGCGTGAGTGCGCGTCGTCCCTACCGCAGTGATGTATCCGATGCCCGTTGGGCTCTGATCGAACCGGTCTTCACCGCCTGGCGGGCAAGACGGACCGGACCAGGCACGGCGGCCCGAGTGCACGACCTACGGGAGATCGTCAACGCGATCCTCTACGTCAACCGCACCGGGATTCCATGGGAGTACCTGCCGCACGACTTCCCGCCCTTCAAGACTGTCTACGACTATTACGCGAAGTGGGAAGCCGACGGCACGACCCAGCAGGTCCACGACCTGTTACGCGACAAGACCCGTCGCGCGCACGGCCGCAGTAGGGAGCCCACCGCGGCCGTGATCGACGCCCAGAGCGTCAAGACCTCGGCGAATGTGGCCGAGAGCAGCCAGGGCATCGACGCCGGCAAGAAGATCAAAGGCCGCAAACGGCATGTGATCACGGACACGCTCGGTCTGGTCCTGGCCGTCCTGGTGACCGCCGCGAACGTCCACGACACCGTCGGCGGAAAGCATCCGCTCGACGACCTGGCAGCCCACCATCCCAGTGTCGCCAAGGTCTGGGCCGATGGCGGCTACCAGAGCAGCATCTTCAATCATGGTGCCGGCCATGGCATCGACGTCGAGGTCATGCAACGGACCCGGACGAAGGGCTTCGAGCCACTGCCGAAAAGGTGGGTGATCGAGCGGACCTTCGGCTGGCTGATGCAGCACCGCCGGCTCGCGCGGGACTACGAGGCCCTGCCGCAGAGATCCCGGACGATGATCCACTGGGCCATGGCTAACAAAATGTCCCGCGAACTGACCGGAGAATCCACACCAACCTGGCGAATTGAAACAGACATCCCACTCACATCAGCGTGAACACTGATCAGATGCTCTCTTACTGGCTCTAACAAAAGCGGTTCGATCATGTGGCTGTCGGCTTGATCGTTCGTTGATGTGGTCATGGGGAAGCGTCAGTCGCGGCCGTGGATCGTGTCCGACGAACTGTGGTCGCTCATCGAGCCGTTGCTGCCCGGGCCGCCGCCGAAGCAGGTGGAAGGGCGACCGCGGGTGCCCGACCGGCAGGCCTTGTGCGGAATCCTGTTCGTGCTGCACACCGGGATCCAGTGGGAGTATCTGCCCCAGGAGCTGGGCTTCGGCTCGGGCATGACCTGCTGGCGCCGGCTGGCGGCCTGGAACGAGGCGGGCGTCTGGGACCAGCTCCACCAACTGCTGCTGAACAAGCTGCGGTCGAAGAACCAGCTGGACTGGTCTCAGGCGGTGATCGACTCCTCCCACGTCCGGGCCGCACGCAGGGGCCCAAAAGCGGACCCAGTCCGGTCGACCGCGCACGCCCGGGCAGCAAGCACCACATCATCACCGACGGCCAAGGCATCCCGCTCGCGGTGTCGCTGACCGGCGGAAACCGTAACGACGTCACGCAACTTCTGCCGCTGTTGGACAAGATCCCGGCCGTGGCCGGAGTCGTCGGCCGGCCACGTCGTCGGCCCGACATGCTCTTCGCTGACCGCGGCTACGACCACGACAAGTACCGCCGGCTCCTGCGGCAGCGCGGGATCCGGCCGGCGATCGCCGAACGTGGCCAGCCGCACGGCACGGGCCTGGGCACCTTCCGGTGGGTGGTCGAGCGCACCATCTCCTGGCTGGATGGCTTCCGCCGCCTGCGGATCCGCTGGGAACGACGCGACGACATCCACGAGGCCTTCCTCGGACTCGCGGTCTGCCTGATCACCCACCGGCACGTCCAGAGGCTTTGTTAGGGCCAGTAAGTCGGCTGCGGCCGAGGCCGCCTACGCTCGCCGTGCACTCGTCTTGCCGATCACCCGCGCCCCCGCCTGAGAAGGCCGCCTCCTACAAGCGTCCGTTGGACACCCCGGAGTTGCTCGCGTCAAGAGCGGGTGTCACGCAAGAGCCCGAGGAGCATGGACCTTTCCACGTGGTAGACGTGGCGTTCGTATGGTTCGAGTCCGGGCCCTTCGTCACGGAGGAAGTCGATGAATGTGGAGTGGTAGACGGCGTAGAGGGGTTCGTTGTAATGCAGGCTCGGGCGCCTGTTGAGGAACTGCCGCCACTCCCGGACCACGTGACGTGCCACGCGTGCGTCCACATCACCCGGAGCGAAGTCGACCCAAGCCCCGACCGGGACGGGTTCACGCATGACGGCCAGACACCGCAATGCGGTCTCGTACTTGTCCGCCAGGACGGCGGGCCATCGGTCCTTCATGACCCGCCAGTGAGTCCGATAGTAGTCCCGCAGGCCCACCGGCAGCGCGGCCGGGTCGATGAGGGCGGCCCGGTCCGAGTCTGCATCGCACAGATCGGCCAGGACGTGTACGACGTAGAGGAAGTTGCCCTGGCTGCAGGCGACCATGTCTGTCACGAACGCATCCCGGGCCAGGCCGGCTGTGGCCACCCGCCTGGCGAGGTCGGCGCAGGCATCCAGCCGGCCGTTGACGTACTCGGTGATGTCGGAGAGGTTCTCCGGCGCGTCGTCTGACAGGTGGAACCGGCGCAGGCTGCTCACGATGAGAAAGTCGTCGGACAGTTCCCGGCTCGTGGCAACGACATAGGTGTGCGGGGGGAGCGCGGCCGGGAGATAGAGACGGTTGCCGCCGGACGGCGGCTGCTCCGCCTCGTCCAGGGCATCGAGGAGGATGACCACTGGAGCGTCAGCACGTGCCTGCGCCGCCGCAAGCGCCAGCATCCGCGACAGTCCGGCACTGCCGAGCATTTCCTCGCCCTGTGGCGGCTGGGGCAGGCCATAGCGAGCGGCGAGCTGCGCACACACCATCGAGGTGAAGGCCGTGGCTGAAGTGATGCCCTCGCTGCGGCTGTTGAAGTGGTGCACGTAGCCCCGACTGCTGACCAGGTGGGCGACAAGGGCGGTCTTTCCGATGCCGGGTTCCCCCGTCACCAGCAGATAGCCGCTGGGGAAGCCGGGATCGGCTAAGGCGGCATCGATGCGGGCCAGCAGTTCGCGGCGTCCGGTGAACAGCCGTGCCCGTTCGGCGACGAGAGCTGTGAAGGCCATGGCAAAGGAGGACTGCCCAGTGCGGTCGATGCGCTCGGCTAGGGCGCGGACAATCTCCAGGGTCTCCTCGACACGGCCGGTAAGGGAATGCAAGGTGGTCAGGGTCCGCTCGCTGAGGTCGAACAGGCCGCTGAACTGTGCGTGGGAGGCCAGAGGAGCGAGCGCGCCGCCAGCCAGAGCGTCCCGCACCACGCCGTCGGTGATCCAAAAAGTGAGTGCGTCGGACAGTCGTGCGCCGTCCACGTCAAAACCGGAGAGCAGTTCGACTCCTGCAGGGGAGTCCAGGAAGGCCTGCACCATCTGTGACAGCTCAAGGTAGTCCGCGGGGCCGCCGGTCAACTGTGCCCGGCTTTTGCGTAGTTGTTTCGCCAGCTCCTTGCGGCGGCGCTCTGGCAGCTCGTTGGCAACGGTGTGCACCGCTTCGCCGATCGCGCTGTCGATGACGTGGCGGAAGGCGCGCTGCTGAGCATCGCCGAGTGTCTTGCGCGCCGACCCACGGACCAGTGCGTCACCGGCGTGCGCGGTGAGCCAACCGAGCAGCGCGTCGGCGAGAGCTAATGAAGTCAGAAGCACACGAGTCCCTTTGACGTCTTCCCTCGGTGGCAAACACCCGATACTTGCAATACCGGGCATGCTGGATGATGGGGGGAAGAAGGTGAACCATCCGGCCACCGAAGAGATCATGCTGCGTAACGTGCTGGGCGACGCCGCCCGCCGCGGTGACCGGGAGACCGTTGAACTCGCTGCGCGCTCCGTCCGGTACTGGGCGATGCGGCTACGTCTGGGCGATCCGGGACGGGTAGAGCAAGATCTCTCCCTGGTCACCGGCCCAGACAGCTCCGTCCTCGCCCAGGTTATCCGGCAGGGCCGCCACCTGCTCCGGTCCCCGGATGCTCCCTGGCAGTCGGCTGCCGCTGGCCTGCTGCTACAACTTGAGGAAATCCCGAGCCTTGCGTCCATCGTCGAGGAGACCGAGGCGATCCTGGACCGGCCCTGGCTGCGGGCCATCCGACCGTTGCCCCGGACAACGGAAGCCGTGCCCGTCCAGACGCTCTCGATCGCTGGCCCACAGCGGTCGATGGCCGTCGCTGAGGACGGCAACCTGATCGTCTCCGGTCATGAAGACGGCAGCATCTCCTTATGGGGCGTTCCTCAAGGAGACCTACGGGCCGTCTCGCCCGGGCACGCGTCGTTCGTTCGCCAGGTTGCTGTCAGCTCCGACGCGGCACGAGTTGTGTCCATCGACTTCGAGGAACTTCAGATCTGGGACCCAGCCACTGGCTCGCGAATGAAGATTCCCCTGACCGGCGGTCCGCTGGTAGCCCTCGGAGCCCACGCGGACGGTTCCCACTTCGCGGTGGCCGACGGCCCATCAGTCCGGTTGTTCAGTTACGAGGGCCAACTCGTCCCGCTGCACCAGCCCTTCGTGAGCACTCTCCTTGACCGACTACTGGGTTCGATGGCCCGGTTCAAAGAAGGCAGGACGCCTGCGCTGCCGCCGCTCGCACTGGGCCTGGTGCTCTTGTGGACCCTGCTGGCCATAGGGTTCGCCGGGATACCGGACGACACCGCCGTTTTCACCGCTGCGGGCCTATTCTCCCTGCTGCACTTTGCCTTGTTCGTACGTCTCCGGGTGAATCTGCGCTGGCCCAGAAACCTCGCCCACGTCCTGCTCTCTTCGTTCCACTCCCTCTGCTTCGCCCCGGACGGCCACGTTCTCGCCACGGCAGAACACGGCGGCAGTGTGCGACTGTGGTGCACTACAAGCGGCCGGCTGCTCAAGACCTTCCGCCAAAAGATCCATGGAACATGGTCGTCTCTGGCGTTCAACCCTGCCGGAACCCGCCTGGCCGTCGTAGACGGCGACAGCAACCTCACCATCTGGGATCCAAGCAGCGGCACAGTGCTGCTGAACGAGCGCAACGACGTGGCAGCCGCGCGCACGTCGATTTCATGGTCACCCGACGGCACATGGCTTGCCTACGGCGCGGACCACTCGGTGCGAGTACGGCAACTAGCCGAGATCGACGGCACCCTGACCGCGACCAGATCCTCAGCGATCCGCCTGCCCAGCGGCACGACAACAACCGCCCTGGTCCAGTCAGGGCAACTGCTGCTCACCGCAGGCGACACGGGAGCAAGCATCAGGCTCTGGGACTATCAGAACCTCCGCGAGCAGACGGGGGAAAACCGCGACGACCGCTGGGTCCGCGCTGTCGCCTATCACCCCGAAGGCGATTGGCTGGCCTTGGCATGCGAAGCTGGCCGGACCCTCCTGCTGTCCCCCAAAGGAATCGAGATCGCCCGGTCTCCCCAGGACTCCGCTGTAGTCCACGGCATCGCGACAGCGCCCGACGGCTCCTGGGCAGCAACCGGAGACTGGGACGGCATGATCCGGCTCTGGAGCACCGAGGGCCAGTTACTCTCCGAGTTCGGCGACGACTCCCAAGGCCCCCACCGCATCTACGCGTTGACCGTCTCGGCCACCGGGCAACTGGTGGCGGCATGCAGCGACGGTAAGGTTCGGGTCTGGAACACCAATGGACGGCTGGAGTCACGCTTCAGGGCCAACATCAAGAACGATGACCGGGAGATCGACTTCAGCCGCCCCCCGACGGTCAGTACGCTCCTTGCATTCGGCGACGGCCTGCTCGCCACGACGGGCGGCGACGAGACCATCGAGATTCACCGCCTGGACTCCCCGGGACCGCCCAAGATCCTGCACTCACTGCGCGCTGACGGAACAGCTCTTGTCCCAGCGGACGGATCCTTCACCTGCCTCGCTCATTCTCCGCACGGCCGAAGCCTGGCGGCTGGCCACTGGAACGGCGAAGTCAGTCTCTGGGAACTCGACTCCGGCACGCTCGCCCCTCGTCTGGTCACAGGAATGGAATCCGTTCAGGGTCTGGCCTACTCGCCCTGTGGCTCCCTTCTGCTGACCATCGGCGGCAACAACCAGCTGAAGATGTGGGACTTGGCCTCCCACGCGTGCCTGCTGGCCGTAAGGCTCGAAGGGTCACTTTTGAGCTGCGCCTGGTCGCCCGCAGGCGACCAGATCGCGTGTGGGGGCAGCAGCGGCGTCTTCCACTTCAGACTGCGATTCCCCTGCCTTGATCAGGACGACGGGCTGCCGTAACGGCCTGGAGATCATATGCAGCGCACCGCAGCGCGAGGGGCAATCGGGCGACAGCGGTGAAGGCACGCCACAGGCTTGCGGCCCGGCGAGACCTGGCCCGCCCGACCTGGCGCCCTGACATCCGCGCCGCCGTCATCGCCAACGCCCCCATCAACATGCACCGCAAGATGCTCAAGCTCGCCCACCACACCGACATGTACCCCCGTCGCGGTCCTCTCCGACTGCGCCGTGTACGCCTCCGACGGCCCCAGCCCGCTCGACTTCCTGCCCTACCAGGACGGCAAGCCCCTGCCGAGAGGATTCCGGCTCGGTGTCTCACCCGGCATGATCAAACACGAAGGCATTCAGAGCGTTCTGTGGGCCGAAGGCCTGACGGAGGAGCACGGCCCGGACGTGAACATCGCCCGGCACATCAAGATAGGCACCGTCCTCGCCTACGACGGAGACGAGTAACAGCCCATGAGCTTCCTCACCGACAGCCTGGAGCGGGCCGACGCCGCGCACTTCACCCGTCCGATGCCGAAGTCGGCACAGAAACAGATGCAGTACCTGGTCAAACAGACCAAAGGCGCGCGGGCCGCCGCCGAACTCCTCGGCGCCACACAGCGCACCGTTGAGCGCTACGTCAAGGGACAACTCAAACAACCCCGCCACGACCTTGCCCAACGGCTCGCCGACGAGGTCCGCAAACGCTGGCAGCCCCGCGTTCGCGACCGAGCCCGCAAACAGGCCGCCACCACCGGCGCCATCTACATCGACACCCGAGCCTGATTCGGATTCACCGCCGCACCTGGCACCACCGACGACCCACGGCTGCGGCCCCTCACCCGGGGACTGCCCCCGTTATGTTCTTCGCGGTCCTGCAAGAGGGTCGCTGGCCTCCGGGCCCGGTATGGCTGTTCCCCCCTGTCGAACCGATGACCTGGGGGGTGGTGCCGCCGGGCTCGAGAGGCGCCGTTGGAGAGCTGATAAGAGGTCCGGCCACCGTCCGGTCCGGCGCAATGCCGGGCAGTTCGCGGGCGGCAGGTCTGCATAACGTGGATGCGCGCACGACGCCAACGCCATGGCCAGCACCGCACGAACCCGTTCGGGAGGACGGCTTGGACGACAGCGACGAGATAGGCGTCTTCCTCGGTTTGGACGTCGGTAAGACTGCCCACCACGGACACGGGCTCACCCCGGCCGGCAAGAAGGTCTTCGACAAGCAGCTGCCCAACACCGAGCCGAAGCTGCGGGACGTCTTCGAGAAGCTGAAGACCAAGTTCGGTACCGTCCTGGTGGTCGTGGACCAACCCGCTTCCATCGGCGCCCTCCCGTTGACGGTCGCCCGGGACACCGGCTGCAAGGTCGCCTATCTGCCCGGCCTGGCCATGCGGCGGATCGCCGACCTCTACCCCGGCGAGGCGAAAACCGACGCGAAGGACGCCGCGGTCATCGCGGACGCGGCCCGCACCATGCCGCACACCCTGCGCTCGCTGGAACTCACCGACGAGATCACAGCCGAGCTGACCGTTCTCGTCGGCTTCGACCAGGACCTCGCCGCCGAGGCCACCCGGACCTCCAACCGGGTCCGCGGCCTGCTCACCCAGTTCCACCCCAGCCTGGAGCGGGTCCTCGGCCCACGCCTGGACCACCCCGCCGTGACCTGGCTGCTGGAACGCTACGGATCTCCGGCCGCCCTGCGAGAAGCCGGACGCCGCAGGCTTGTTGAAGTGATCCGGTCCAAGGCCCCGCGCATGGCCACGCGGCTGATCGACGACGTCTTCGAGGCACTCGACGAGCAGACCGTCGTCGTCCCGGGCACCGGCACCCTCGACATCGTCATTCCCTCCCTGGCCCGCTCCCTCAGCTCCGTCCACGAACAACGCCGGTCCACAGAAGCCCAGATCGGCGCCCTTCTGGAGGCACACCCTCTTTCCAAGGTCCTGACGTCGCTGCCCGGCGTCGGCGTCAGGACCGCCGCAACCCTGCTGGTCACCGTCGGCGAGGGCACCAGCTTTCCCACCGCCGCCCACCTGGCCTCCTACGCCGGCCTCGCGCCGACCACGAAGTCGTCCGGGACCTCGATCCACGGCGAACACGCACCACGCGGCGGCAACCGCGTCCTGAAACGCGCGATATTCCTGTCCGCGTTCGCCGCCCTGCACGACCCCGCCTCCCGCACCCACTACGACAAGTGCCGAGCCCGAGGAAAGACACATACCCAGGCGCTTCTCCGCCTGGCCCGGCAACGGATCAACGTGCTCTTCGCGATGCTCCGCGACGGCACCTTCTACGAACCCAGAACCCCACGCCTCGCTTGACGAAAGACATAGAGGCACCCCCCGCTACCGGGCACGCCTCTTCGACGCCCACACCGCCGGGGCCACCGAACAACAGCTCACGGACATCGTGGCCGAAGGACTAGGGGAGATGTACTTCAAGGACCGCGGACGGCGCGCACACGGCCTGCTCCTCGAATGCACCGACATCGACTACCTCGACTTCGACTCCTGACCGGGGCGGTGCAGGCAAGGGCGGCATCACACTGCTACTGGCTGCGACAGATGCTGACAAGGACGCCCGGCAGACCTGTGACCTGCTCACACGAAGCTGCCGCCTGCCAAGGCGGCGTTCTGTTTCGACGCCTGAGTGCCGATCTCTGCGAAGATTCTTCGCCAACTCCTCGTACATCGCCCGGTCGTATGCGGCTGATTCGCTGCGTTGTGTGCCCTTGCAGGTCGGGATCTAGCATCCTGGCGAGGGCAGTGTTCTGAGTTGAAGGGGTTCTTGTGGCGCAGCTTGTCCGGCGGCAGCGTGTGAGCGCGTTCGTGGGGTACCACGCGTTTGGTCTGCAGGAGTCCGACGACGCGGAACTGCCCGTCCCCTTCCCCGACGATTTTCACCGCCACTCTTTCCTCGGCACACATCCGGGGCGTCTGGACATCACCAGCGGCGGGCACACCCACACCGCCACCGTCGATGTCGAGGTGTGGGACGGGGCGCCGCCCTTGAGCGATACGGGCGACTGGGACGAGCAGGCCGAAGCCGGTTTTGAGTCGACGAGCGGGCAGGTCGCGGTGTGGTCCATGCACACGGGCCGGATGGACGAGGTCATCACGCTGGCTGACGCGGGTGGTTCCTGGCGGGTGCGCGTCGGCTGCGTTGGCCGGGCCGCGGCTGCGGCCCTTTCGGAGGGCGAAGGCACCGGTGACGGTGTGGAGCGCTACCTCGTGCAGTTCTGGCCGGCCGACGCGTAGAACGCGGAACCGGCTGGGCGGGAGCGGTCCTTGGAGCCGCCCCCGCCCAGGCAGGCATCCAGTCAGGTGATGATCTTGACGATGAAGCCGTCGTTCAGTCCGTCGATGATGCGGTTCTTGGCGTAGTGGCTCTTCAGGATCAGACCGCCGGCCTGGTTGTCATCCCTCGGGATCGGCTTCGCGGAGAAGTTGAACTCCTTGGCCTCCGGGTCGTACTCCACTTCCGCGGCTCCTTCGTAGGTGCTGGCGAACGGGTACTCATCGCATTCCTTCCCGCCGCTGGTGTAGTTCGGTCCCCAGTAGCGCCTGCACTGCTTGACCGCTGCCGCTCTGTTCTTCTTGTTGCGGGCTTCGCTGACGGTCCGGTGCAGCGGTTCCTTGGCTGTCTGGCCGGGCACCTTTTTCGCGGACATGTACGGCTTGGTGTCCTGCGGGACCAGGAATGCCTGTCGGATGTGCTGGGCTTCTGCCCGTTCCTCCGCCCCCGCTTTGGCGCTCAGAGCGAGCGGGGTTATGTAGCTGAACGTTGCAGCGCCCTTTCTGTCCGGGTTCCCGCCTCCGGTGGAGTTGGCCAGGTACGGGGCCGCGTCCCAGCGCGGGGCGAGCATGAACAGGTTGCCGCCGTTGCCGTTGAGGGTCCAGGGCGCCGGGGCGGTGTACTTCACAGATGGCTCGTAGACGGCGAAGACGAGGTCAGCCGATCCCGTGCCCTGACCCGGCTTGGCAAGAACCGTCTGGTTGAAGGTGCCCTGCGCCCTCAGCTGAGCGAAGGTTCTGGCCCCGGCCGGCAGGTTGCCACCACGGTTGTAGCGCACGCCAGAAGGCCAGCTCTGCGGGGTGTTCCCCTTGGTGGTGATCGACAGACCGTCGGCAGCGTTCCTGCCGCCCTTGAAGAAGTCGCTGAAGTGGTACGCGTAGCTGATCGTGCGGCTGTTGAGCGCGACGGTGCCGATCACGCGAACGTTGAACATGCTCTCGCCCACGGGGCGGTTGTTCTGGAACCAGGTCTGGACGAAGGACGCCCCGTTGCACACCGCGAACCGTGACTTGACGAAGAACTTCTTGTCCGTGCCCAGACCCTTCGCGCACTCATCCAAGTTCATCTTCCTCGCCGGCTCCGGAGCAGTTGCCCGGGCCCCCGCAGCCGCAGACGACCGCGCCATCTCCGACGCAGAAGGCGAGCCGGACGCCTGTCTCGACAACGCACCGTAGGAAGCGGCAGGGCCGACCGTCTCCAGCGCCAGCCGCGCCTGCGGCTCCGCAGCGGCGGCCAGCTGCCGCAACCGCGCCGTGCCGTCCCGGTTCTGCAACTCCTCAAGCGAGGGCTTCGCCGCCCCGAGGGGCAGCACATACGTCTCCACCCGAAGCTCGCCGGCATCTGCCGCAGTCGCTGCCGACGGCGCCACCGTCAGCAGGGCTGCTGGCAGCATCACGGCCACGGCCTGCGCGGCGCGGCGTCTGAACCACGTCGTATCCATACGATCGAACCCCCGAGCTCATACGGTGTCAGACCTGATGTCTGACACCGGGTCGGGGAAAGTTCTATCGAACGAGTTGTTCGATTATTCGGTGGCCCGCCTGTCGTGGCGTGATCGCAGCCCCATTTTGACCGAGATCAACACTGCAGCCGACACGGCGCTCCGGCTGACTGCCGGGGTAGCGCTTGCGTCGGCACGCGCTGGCTGTCAGTGGTCAGTCTGAGCGGGCTGTGCCTCGGCTGCAGGGGCTTCGGCCGGTTTGGGGGCGGTGTAGAAGACGGACCTTCCTTGCTTGGTGCGCTCCGCCTGGCTCTTCGCCACGAGGCCCTCGAGCGTGACTCGCACGACCTTGTCTGCGAACTGGCGCTCGGGGTGGGCCTGGCCGAGCGCGGCAGAGATCTCCGCAGCCGAGCGCGGTTCCTTCAGCTCGAGGAGGTGGCGGCGAATGAGCTCGACGAGGGTGGGCTGAGCCGCCTTTGCGGCATCCGTCGGCTTGGCCGCGGGCTTCCTGGGTGCAGCCTTCTTCGGGGGACCGCTGGTGCCGCAGGATGCCTCGGCGTACCGATGGTACGGACGAACAGCGCTGGTTGTTCGCGCCGGGTGGCGTCTTCTTACTCTTGAGACAGTCTCACAAATCTCGTGCCCGGTTAGCACGGCGGGACGGGTGCCTCTACCTGTTCTTTTTAGCTGCGTTGCACCATTGTCTGGTTGCCTGTGTCGATGCCTGGCGAGGACAGCGCCCTCGTCATGGACGACCTGGCACGCGAGGCCGACACCGAAGGTCCAAAACTCAACCCCAACCGGCGGTCCTCGCCCGAGGGCCTATTGCAGCAGCCCCCACCGAGCCGGCCACTCCCGAGTGCAGCCTGCGACGGCTCATCGGTTACCTCCAGGGTGGGCTTGGCTTTGTTCATGAGAACGGGCTCTGGTCCACTCCTTGTGGTCGTGCACGCAGCGTCACTAGGGTCCGTCTTCAAACGCATCTTGCCCAGAGCAGGCACGAGGCAAGGGAGACCGCTGCTTCGTAGGAGGCTGCGGTCTTGTCGTATCGGGT
>NZ_JBVJPT010000027.1:0-37257 GCF_055609385.1 Streptomyces sp. NPDC036764 | reverse complement strand
ATGGTCACCTCCGGGCTGCGTATCGGCACCCCGGCCCTGGCCACGCGCGGCTTCACGGCCGAGGACTTCACCGAGGTCGCCGACGTGATCGCCGAGACGCTGAAGCCGGTCTACGACGTCGACGCGCTCAAGGCCCGGGTCAAGGCACTCGCCGACAAGCACCCGCTCTACCCCGTTCTGAACAAGTAGTTCCTTTCCGTGGGGTGTCCCGCACACTGGTCAGTGAGCGGGCGGGGCACCCCGCGGAAGCCTTCTGCACCACCCCGTATTGAGGAGTCCCCGTGGCCATCTCGGTCTTCGACCTGTTCTCGATCGGCATCGGCCCGTCCAGCTCCCACACGGTCGGCCCGATGCGCGCGGCACGCATGTTCGCCCGCCGCCTGCACAACGAGGGCGTCCTGCCCTCCGTCGCCTCCATACGCTCCGAGCTCTACGGCTCCCTCGGCGCCACCGGCCACGGCCATGGCACCCCCAAGGCGGTCCTGCTCGGCCTGGAGGGCGACTCGCCCCGCACCGTCGACGTGGAGACCGCCGACGAGCGGGTGGAGAAGATCAAGTCGGCGGGCCGCCTCCGGCTCCTCGACGACCACGAGATCCCCTTCGACTTCGACAAGGACCTCGTACTTCACCGCCGCAAAGCCCTGCCCTACCACGCGAACGGCATGACGCTGTGGGCGTTCGACGCCTCGGGCGAGGAGCTCCTGTCCAAGACGTACTACTCCGTGGGCGGCGGTTTCGTCGTCGACGAGGACGCTGTCGGCGCGGACCGCATCAAGCTCGACGACACCGTCCTGAAGTACCCCTTCCGCACGGGCGACGAGCTGCTGCGCCTGACCCAGGAGACGGGCCTGTCGATCTCCGCGCTGATGCTGGAGAACGAGCGGGCCTGGCGCACCGAGGAGGAGATCCGCGAGGGCCTGCTGGAGATCTGGCGGGTGATGCGCGAGTGCGTGGCCCGCGGCATGGCACGTGAGGGCATCCTGCCGGGCGGCCTGAAGGTCCGCCGCAGGGCTGCCAACACCGCCCGCAAGCTGCGCTCCGAGGGCGACCCGAAGGCGCTCGCCATGGAGTGGATCACCCTCTACGCGATGGCCGTGAACGAGGAGAACGCCGCCGGCGGCCGCGTGGTCACCGCCCCAACGAACGGCGCCGCGGGCATCATCCCGGCGGTCCTGCACTACTACATCAACTTCGTGCCCGGCGCCGACGAGGACGGAGTCGTCCGCTTCCTGCTCGCCGCCGGAGCGATCGGCATGCTCTTCAAGGAGAACGCCTCCATCTCCGGCGCCGAGGTCGGCTGCCAGGGCGAGGTCGGCTCCGCCTGCTCGATGGCCGCGGGCGCGCTGGCCGAGGTCCTCGGCTGCTCCCCGGAGCAGGTCGAGAACGCCGCCGAGATCGGCATGGAACACAACCTCGGCCTCACCTGCGACCCGGTCGGCGGCCTCGTCCAGATCCCCTGCATCGAACGCAACGGCATGGCGGCGGTGAAGGCCGTCACCGCCGCCCGCATGGCCATGCGCGGCGACGGCTCCCACAAGGTGTCCCTCGACAAGGTCATCAAGACGATGAAGGACACGGGCGCCGACATGTCCGTGAAGTACAAGGAGACGGCGCGAGGAGGGCTCGCGGTCAACATCATCGAGTGTTGACGATTCCACGTTCGGAACGCGTCAGCCGTGCCACGGTGGGGCATACATCCAGTCCAACTCCTGCCCCCACCGGTACATCAGGGAGTCCCCCCATGCTGCGCGGCATCGACGTAAGCGCGTTCCAGTCCTCCTCCTACGACACCGACGGCCTCTCCTTCGTCTTCATCAAGGCGACGGAGGGCCGCTCCTACATCAACCCCAAACTCACCGCCCAGACGAAACGCGCCCGCGACGCCGGCCTGGTCGTCGGCTTCTACCACTTCCTGTGGCCCGGCAACCTCTCCGCCCAGGCCGACTACTTCGTCAGCAAGGCCCCGGAGAAGGCCGGTGACATCCTCGCCGTCGACTGGGAGACGACGAGCGAGGGCACCCGCGCCAGCAACGCGGAGAAGGACCTCTTCATCCGCAAGGTGAAGGAGAAGAGGCCGAACAATCCCGTCATCCTCTACTGCAACCGCAACTTCTGGCTCAATGTCGACACCACGTCCTACGCCGGCGACGGCCTCTGGATCGCCGACTACGTGACGGCGGGCGAGCCCCGAATCCAGGCGAAGTGGCGTTTCCATCAGTACACGGACGACCCGCTGGACAGAAACGTCGCGGACTTCTCGAGCAAGGCGGCGCTGCGGGAGTGGGCCGAGAACGCCTGACGGACGGCGCCATTGGCCCACGCCGAACCCGGGGCGAACATGACGAAGGGGCGCCTTCCCCGCGGGGAGGGCGCCCCTTCGTGAGGCATCACTTGTTCAGGAAGGCCCAGAACTCGTCGAACGACAGGAGCTTGTCGCCGTTGAGGTCGCGGCTCTTGATGATCGCCTCGGCGACGGCCTCGGTGACGTTCCAGTCGCCGCCCTGGGCCAGAGCGGACTTGAATTCGGCGGCGGTGATGGAGCCGTCACCGTCCGCATCGATGCGCTCGAACTGCTTGCGTGCTTCCTCGATGTCGATGTGCGCCACCGGTCCGCCCCTTTACTCGCGTCTACTCGCGTCTGTCGTGTTTGTGCTGGCCTGCTGCCGCAGGTCACATTAGCCGCGGTCAGATTAACCGCCCGCGCGCACCTCCAGTGCGTCGACCACCCAGGCGAACTCCGCCCGGTGCGCCGACTCACGCTCGGCCTCAGGCGTTCGAGTACGGCGGCCGACAGTCGCGCCCGGTGGCCCGGGCCGGTTCGCCGGTGGTGAAAAGTCCGGTGCCGTCGTCGATCATGTCTGCGAGTGTGGGCCTTCAAGTGGGTGGAGACTCAAGGAGCGGGACGGGACGGTGCGGCCGTGGCGGAGACCTTGCGGGACATTCTCGACGCGGCGGCCCGGGGAGTCTTCCCGGCCGCGGACGGCCGTACGACGGTCCTCCCCCAGCCCTCCCACCGCGACGCGGGCGTCCTCGCCTTCACCGCGCACTCCGTCGTCCTCACCGACGAGGACCCGGCATGGGTGTACGACACCCTGCGCGAGGTGGACTGCGACGCGCTGGCCGCGCCGATGAACCCGCGCTTCCTGGCGGCCTTGATGGAGCGGACGGGACGCGGCGCCGAGACCGTCGACGCGGTCCTGGTCGCCGCGCCGCTGACGGGTGCGCCGCCGCTCGCACTGCGGGAGATCGAGGACGCCGGGCACGACGCCGGCCATTCCCGGATCGGCTACGCCCGACGACGGCGCGACGACGTGCGCGCGTGGGCGGCGGACGGCGGGGTCTTGGTGATGGGACGCGGGGTCGCCGGGCGGCTCGAGGTCTCGGTGGAGGTGGACGAGGGGGTACGGCACCGGGGCCTGGGGCGCCTACTGGTGACCGCGGCCCGGCATCTCGTCACCGAACCGCTGTGGGCGCAGGTCACGCCGGGGAACGCCCGCAGTACGCGGACGTTCCAGGCGGCGGGCTATCGGCCGGTGGGCGCGGAACTGCTGCTGCGCACCCGGTAGCCGGCGAACGGCCCGGTACCGGGCTCGCGGCGCCGGGCTGTCAGTGCCAGGCCTCGAAGTGCGGGTTGCTCTGGCAGCGGCTCATGATCTCGACCTTGGTCGTCTTGTCCACCGGGCAGACGCCGATGATGTACTTGCGGGCGACGCCGCCCGGGAAGGCGACCTCCACCTGGTCGGCCCATTTGTGGGTGTCGCCGATGGTCTTGTTGACGTCGATGCCGCCGGGGGCGTCGATGTAGTAGTTCCAGCCGGACTTCCACCAGTTCTTGTACAGGTCGTGGTCGTAGGTCGTGGACACGTACGGGGACCGCTGGTTGACCAGGACGTACTTCTCCAGGTCGTACTGGCCGTTCTCGACGTCCCTGGGAAGGAAGCCCTCCTCGAAGACGACCTCCGGCCCGCGGCCGTCGGCCCGGTAGAGCGTGCCGCAGCTCGTGCGCCAGACCGGGTCGGGGGTGATGCGCTCGACGTCGACGTCACGGTCGGCGGCGGCCTTGATCCGGTCGTCGAACTGGACGGGACAGGCGGCGGGGGCGGCGGCCGTGGTGACGGTCGTGGGAGCGGCGACACGGGACTCGGGTGCCGTGGCGGCCGTCGTGGCGAGGACGGCCGAGAGGGACAGGACGGCGGCAGCGGCCCGCCGCCGCAGGCGAGTTGTGATCATGCGGTGCACGATTGCGGGCCTGCGGCGCCAAGCCGGGGATCTTCACCCGTTCGGCGGCGTGTCCACTGACGGGGATTCAAAAGCGCGTTTCAACCAGGTGCCGGCTAGCGGAAGATGCCGGTGTGGCCGAGGGAGTAGCGGCCCGGCTGCGGGTAGACGGCGAGGCCGTGCGGGCCCTCGCCGACCTGGACCCGGGCGAGCTCGGCGCCGGTGCGGGTGTCGAGGGCGTACACCTCGGAGTCGTAGCGGCCGGAGAGCCACAGCACCTTGCCGTCGGCGGAGACGCCGCCCATGTCGGGGCTGCCGCCGTCGGGGAGGTGCCACTTCCTGGTGAGCCTGTTCTTGGTGAAGTCGTACACGGAGACGGTGCCTTCGCCGCGGTTGGAGACGTACATCTCATGTGAGTCGCGGCTGATGTACAGGCCGTGGCAGCCCTTCCCGGTCGGCAGGAGCGTCGGGGTGGCGAACCTGTCGCCGTCCAGCACCCACATGCCGTCGGCCATCATGTCGGCGATGTAGAACCGCTTGCCGTCCGGGGAGACCTTGACGTCCTGCGGCATGGCGCCGTCGAAGGGGAGCTTCTGCTGCCCGACGACCCTCATCTGCTCGGTGTCGACCTTCAGCAGTTCGCCGCTGAACTCGCAGGAGACGATGAAGTAGCGGCCGTCGAGGGAGAAGTCGGCGTGGTTGACGCCGTAGCAGGTGACCGGTTCGGTCTTGATCCGCTTCATGGTGTGGGGGTCGCGGAAGACGAGTTCGCGGTCGAGTGAGGCCATGACGACGGCGTACCTGCCGTTGGGCGTGAAGTAGAGGTTGTAGGGGTCGTGGACCTCCACCTCCTCGCCCGCCTTGCCGGTCTTCGGGTCGATGGGGGTGAGGGTGTGGCCGCGGTTGTTGTTGACCCAGAGGGTCTTCAGGTCCCAGGACGGGACGACGTGCTGGGGCTGGCGGCCGACGGGGATGGTCTCGATGACCTCGTACGTCTTCGGGTCGATGACCGAGACGGTGTCGGACTCGCTGTTCGGGACGTAGACGCGGGACGGGAAGTCCTTGACGACCGGGGAGAGCTTGTTCGGGCGGTCGGCGGCGTAGACGTCCTTCGGGTCGAGGACGGGGGGCATGCCGGGCAGGCCCTTGACGGTCCTCTCCTTCACCGGGGCGGGGATGGCGGCCTGGGTGCCGCGGGTCGTCTCGGCGTGGTTCTCGCCCTGGTGGGAGTCGGTGCCGCAGGCGGCGAGCGCGAGGAGGGCCAGGGCGGCGAGGAGGATGCGGTACGTGTGGTTCATCGGCGGTCTTCCGGTGCGGCGGGGTGGGGGCGCCGCACTATTTAATGAGGATTACGCCGAAAATCATGCGATTTACCCGATTGGCTCGGGCTACGGGTCGCCGCGCCCTGCCCGAGGGCACCCTTTCGGCCGCCGGAGGCAACCGCTAGCGGTCCGCCACCCTCATCTCGAACCACGTCGTCTTGCCGCGCGGCAGCAGGTCCACGCCCCAGCGGTCGGAGAGTTTGTCGACGAGGAACAGGCCCCGGCCGCTGACGTCCATCTCCTGGACCGGCATCAGACAGGGCAGCCCGCGGGACGGGTCGCGGACCTCGATGCGGATCCAGCCCCGGCGGCGGCGCATCCGCAGGCCGAAGACGCGGGCGCCGGTGTGGCGGACGGCGTTGCCGACCAGCTCCGAGACGAGTAGGACCGCGTCCTCGGTCATCTTGGGGGTGAGGCCCCACTGGCGCAGAACCACCACTTGCGCGAGCCGGCGCGCGGTCGCGGCGGACTCCGGGCGGGACGGCAGCGGAACCTCCGCCTCCGTAGGATTGCCGAACAGCTCCAGCGCCTTTGAGGCAACTTCGTCCTCGACCGCCGGAGACCAGCGCGCCGCAGTCACACGGCCGTTTCCCCGCGGGTGTTCGACACCCTCCAGCCCCGCCATGCCCCCATCATGGCCGCCCGCACGGCCCTCCGGGGCCGTTCCGGAGGAATACACCCCCCGGAAGCCTTCATTCCGCACCCGTCGATCGGCATATGACAGTGGCAGTTCGGAGTCCTCGACAGCCCGCCTGAGCTGCGACGAAGGCTCTGCTGGAGGCAATCGACGGGCTCCCTCGACAAGACACGCTTAAGGTTGCCTTAAGGCTGCCATAAACCGCCCCATCGAGGGACCCGGATCAGACACGCCGTCAATTGCAAGTGGTTCGGGCGAGTTTCAGATGTGGGATTCAGAGGAACTTGGCCTTGCCCGGCCCCTCCTCCACGAAGCTCCGCATGCCCCGCTCCCGGTCCTCCGTCGCGAACAGCCCGGCGAACCAGCCGCGCTCGACGGCGAGGCCCGTCTCGATGTCCGTCTCCAGGCCGGTGTCGATCGACTCCTTCGCCGCACGCAGCGCGATCGCCGGACCCTGCGCCAGCCTCGCGGCCCAGGCGTGCGCCTCGGCGTAGACCTGGTCGGGGGCGACGACACGGTCCACGAGGCCCAACTCCCGCGCCTCGTCGGCCTTCACCATACGGCCCGTGAAGATCAGGTCCTTCGCCTTGGACGGGCCGACCAGGCGGGCCAGCCGCTGGGTGCCGCCGGCGCCCGGGATCAGGCCGAGCAGGATCTCCGGCTGGCCCAGCTTGGCGTTGTCCGCGGCGATACGGAAGTCCGCGCACAGCGCCAACTCGCAGCCGCCGCCGAGCGCGTAGCCGGTCACGGCCGCCACCACCGGCTTCGGGATCCTGGCCACCGCGGTGAACGACTCCTGGAGGGCCCGGGCGCGCAGGACCATCGCCGCGTGGTCCATGGCCTGCATCTCCTTGATGTCCGCGCCGGCCGCGAACACCTTCTCCCCGCCGTAGATCACCACGGCCCGCACGTCGTCGCGCCGGCCCGCCTCTTCGGCGAGCTCCTTGAGCCTGTCCTGGGTGGCCACGTCCAGCGCGTTCATGGGCGGACGGTCGAGACGGAGGGTACCGACACCTTCGGCGACTTCGAGATTCACGGTCATGGAGGCAGGTTAACGGGGACTAACGGCAGGGGCTGGAGTGCGGTCAGTCACATACGGCCGGGGGCCTGGGGGTTGCCCCCAGACAGGCACAGCACGGGGACTAACGGCAGGGGCTGGAGTGCGGTCAGTCACATACGGCCGGGGGTCTGGGGGTCGCCCCCAGACAGGCACAGCACGGGGACCAACGGCAAGGGCTGGAGTGCGGTCAGTCACATACGGCCGGGGGTCTGGGGGTCGCCCCCAGACAGGCACAGCACGGGGACCAACGGCGACGGCCCCGGTGCCGTACCTCACATCGAGGTCGTACACCGGGGCCGTATGCCGTCATGCGGGAGTTATGCCTTCCACTTCTCCCACGACATGTTCCAGCCGTTGAGGCCGTTCTCCGGGGCCACCGTCGCGTCGGCGGAGTTCTTCACGACCACCACGTCGCCGATCATCGAGTGGTTGAAGAACCACGCGGCCGGGGTGCTCTTGTCCCACGCGCCCTTGACGTCGCGCAGGCCGATGCAGCCGTGGCTGGCGTTGTAGTTGCCGAAGGCGCCGCCGCCCCAGTAGTTGCCGTGGATGAAGGTGCCGGAGTCGGTCAGGCGGCTGGCGTGCGGGACGTCGTCGATGTCGTACTCGCCGTCGTAGCCGACCGTGTCGCCGTTCATCCGGGTCTGGACGAACTTCTCGGTCATCACCATCTGGCCGTTCCAGGTGTCGTACCCGGGCTTGCCGGTGGTGACGGGGATGGTCTTGATGACCTTGCCGTCCTGCGTGACCTTCATCTTCTTGGTCTTCACGTCGACGACCGAGACCTGGTTGCGGCCGATCGTGAAGGAGACCTTCTTGTCCTGCTCGCCGTAGACGCCCTCGCGGCCCTCGACGCCGTCGAGGTTGAGCTCGACGGTGACCTTGGTGCCGGACTTCCAGTACTTCTCGGGACGGAAGTCGAGGCGGTCGTTGCCGAACCAGTGGCCCGCGACCTCGACGGCCGGCTCGGTCTTGACGGTGATCGCCTTCTCGACGTCCTCGGGGTTGGTGATGCCCCGGTCGAAGCGCAGGGAGAACGGCATTCCGACGCCGACCTTCGAGCCGTCCTCCGGCGTGAACCGGCCGATGAAGGTGTTCTTCGGGGTCAGCGTGGTGAAGTCGGCCTCCTTGGCGGCCTCCAGGCCGTCGGCGTCCTTGGCGACCGCGTGCACCGTGTACTTCGTGGCGGCGGCGAGGTGCGTGGACGGAGTCCACGTGGCGCCGTCGCCGGATATCTTCCCGTCTATCGCGTCGCCCTTGGCGTCCTTGACCTCGACGTCCGTCAGCTTGCCCTTGGCCGCGGTCACCTTCAGCGCACCGCTGGTGTCGACGGACTTGGCGCCGTCGCCCGGCGCTATGGTCACGACGGCCTGGGACTTCTTGGACTCCGCCGTGCCGGAGTCCCCGCCCTTGCCGTCGCCGGCACCCGAGTCCGAACCGCCGCCCCCGCCGCACGCGGTGACCGCGAGCAGCATGACGCCGGCCAGTGCCGCAAGGCCGGTGCGCCCGCGCCTCCCACGCCCGTCAACCGACGCCCCCGATATCGGCCGCACGTTCAAGTCTTTCTCCCCTCCCCGGGCCTGGTCCGGCCCGCACCCCCGCGCGTCAGCCGCGCGCATCCGCGCATATTAACCACATGGCCAGGCACGTCGGCGCCGCGCGTTTGTCACCGTTCCGTTCCAACATCGCCGGGCAGCCGGCCGGTCGAGCGGCCCGTCGCAAATCACCCCCCTTTCCGATTACTTCACCGCACTCCCCGCCTTCCACTCCTTCCAGCCCATATTCCATCCCCCGAGGCCATTGTCGGGAGCGACCTTCTTGTCATTGCTGCGGACGACCTCGACGACGTCCCCGACCAGGCTGCGGTCGAAGAACCAGCCCGCGGGCGTCTCGGATCCGCCGCCCTTGACGTCCCTGAGGCCGACGCAGCCGTGGCTGACATTGCTGTGTCCGAAGATGTCGGAGTCCGCCCAGTAGTTGCCGTGCAGGAAGGTGCCGGAGTCGGTCAGGCGCATGGCGTGCGGGACGTCGGGGATGTCGTACTCGCCCTTGCCGTCCTTCTTCTTGAAGCCGACCGTGGCGCCGTTCATCCGGGTGAGTTCGAGCATCTCGGTGACCACCATCTTGCCGTTGTAGGTGGTCATCTTCGGGGCGCCGGCCGTGACGGGGACGGTGGCGAGCAGTTCGCCGTCGCGGCGGACCTCCATGGTGTGCTTCACGGCGTCGACGACGGAGGACTGGTGGCGGCCGACGGTGAAGGAGAAGGTCTTGTGCTGGAGGCCGTACACCCCGCGCGCTCCCTCGACGTCCCGCAGCCGCAGCGCGACGGTGACCTGGGTGCCGGGCCGCCAGTAGTCCCGGGGCCGGAAGTCGAGGCGGGCCTTGCCGAACCAGTGCGGGCGGATCTCGACGGCCGGCTCGGCGGTGACCTCGACGGCGCGTTCGACGGCGGCCCGGTCCTCGATCTCCCGGTTGAACTCCAGGGAGACGATCATTCCGGTGCCGACGGTGGAGCGGTTCTCCGGGGCGACGTACCCGATGAACCGCTCGTCGGGGACGTACGTGGTGAAGGTCGTGTGCCGTGCGCTGCGGCGTCCGTGGCCGTCGAGGGCCACCGCGTCCACCGTGTACTCGGCGGCCAGCGCGAGCCGGGGTTCATCGGGCTCCCAGCGCAGGCCGTCCTTGGAGATGTGCCCCGGCACCGGGGTCTCCTGGGCGTCCTGGGACCTGACGACCTTCACCGACTCCAGGCGTCCGCTGGGCACGCGGACGAGCAGTCCCTCCTCGGGGCGAGCGCCCTTGGAGCCGTCGTCGGGGGTGACCCGGATGACGTCCTCGGGTGCCGGCCCTTTGCCCAGCATCTGGTCGATTCCGCCGCCGTCCGTAGTGCAGCCGGCGGCCCCGGCCAGCAGTCCCGCCCATGTCAGTACGGCGGCCAATGCGGCTCCCGCGCGCCGCGCGCGCCCTTGTACGTGCCTCACGAAGACCCCAACGACCGGGGCGGCCCTGGGGAAACGTGAGTGCGAGCCGACGGGTGGGCAGAACATGTGGGAGGACGACGCGACGGGGAGCCGCGGCCAGGGACGACCGCGTGCTCTCCTTCCACGTCGTGTGGTCCGTGAGCCGTGGGAGGCCACAGGTGTCGAGCGCAGCCGAGCAGGAGGCGGTGGCCGGGGCGGTCGCCGCTGAGGAGGGGCGCCCGGCCGCCGTCGTGAACGGCGTGCGGCACAAGGCCCCCGGTGTGCCGGTGTGGCCGGGCACGCCCGTGCCGCTCGGCGCCCGCTTCCGGGTCGGCCCGGACGGGGTGGCGGGCACCAACTTCGCGCTGTGGGCGGGAGGAGCGGAGGCCGTCGAGCTGTGTCTCTTCGACGAGCAGGGCAGGGAGACACGGGCCCGGCTGTCCGAGCTGACCCACGAGATCTGGCACGGCTTCGTGCCGGGTGTGATGCCCGGCCAGCGCTACGGCTACCGGGTGCACGGCCGCTGGGACCCGTGGACCGGCGGCCGCTGGAACCCGGCGAAGCTGCTCCTGGACCCGTACGCCCGGGCGGTGGACGGCGACTTCAGTCTGCCGCCGGAGGTGTACGGACACGTCCGCGACTGGCCCCAGCAGCATGTCGCGGACACCGTGCGCGACGAGCGCGACTCGGCGCCGTTCGTCCCGAAGGGCGTCGTCGTCCACGATGACGACGACTGGGCGGACGACCGCCGGCCGAAGACACCGTGGGCCGACTCGGTCATCTACGAGGTGCACGTACGGGGGTTCACGAAGCTGCACCCCGGGATCCCGGAGGAACTGCGGGGCACCTACGCCGGTCTCGCGCATCCGGCGGCGATCGAGCACCTGGTGAAGCTGGGCGTGACGGCGGTGGAGCTGCTGCCGGTGCATCAGTTCGCGCACGAGGACCACCTGCTGCGCAAGGGCCTGCGCAACTACTGGGGCTACAACTCCATCGGCTACTTCGCCCCGCACGCCGCCTACGCCGCCTCCGGTACGACCGGTCAGCAGGTCGGCGAGTTCAAGCGGATGGTCCGCGCACTGCACGCCGCCGGGATCGAGGTCATCCTCGACGTGGTCTACAACCACACGGCGGAGGCGGGCGAGCTGGGCCCGACGCTGTCGCTGAAGGGCATCGACAACCGGGGGTACTACCGGTTGCAGTCGGACGCGCGCCGGTACGCCGACTACACGGGCTGCGGGAACACGCTGCACGTCGTCCAGCCGCATGTGCTGCGGCTCATCACCGACTCGCTGCGCTACTGGGTGACGGAGATGGGGGTGGACGGCTTCCGCTTCGACCTGGCCGCCGCGCTGGCCCGCTCCATGCACGACGTCGACATGCTGTCGCCGTTCCTTGCCGTCATCGCGCAGGATCCGGTGCTGCGGCGGGTGAAGCTGATCGCCGAGCCGTGGGACGTCGGCTCGGGCGGCTACCAGGTGGGGGCGTTCCCGCCGCTGTGGACGGAGTGGAACGACCGCTACCGCAATGCCGTACGGGACTTCTGGCGGGGCGCGCTGCCGGACGTACGGGATCTGGGGTACCGCCTGTCGGGGTCCAGCGACCTGTACGCATGGGGCGGTCGCCGGCCGTACGCCTCGGTGAACTTCGTGACCGCGCACGACGGCTTCACGCTGCGGGACCTGGTGTCCTACGAGCGCAAGCACAACGAGGCGAACGGCGAGGGCAACCGGGACGGCTCGGACGACAACCGGGCCTGGAACTGCGGCGCCGAGGGCGAGAGCGACGACGAGCGGGTACGCACGCTCAGGCGGCGGCAGTTGCGCAACCTGCTGACGACGCTGCTGCTGTCGACGGGCGTGCCGATGCTGGTGGCGGGCGACGAGCTGGGGCGCACGCAGCGCGGCAACAACAACGCGTACTGCCAGGACAACGAGATGAGCTGGCTGGACTGGGGGCTGCTGGAGGAGCCGGGATGGAAGGCGCTGTTCGACCTGACCGCCCGGCTGGTCGAGCTGCGGCACCGGCATCCGGTGCTGCGCCGGCGGGCCTTCTTCTCCGGGCGGGCGCACTCGGCGGACGGGCTGCGCGACCTTGCCTGGTTCACCTCGCGGGGCACGGAGATGACGGAACGGGACTGGTACGCCCCCGCCGCCACGCTGGGCATGTATCTGTCCGGGCGGGACATCCCGGGCCGGGACGAGCGCGGGGCGCCGATAGTGGACGACAGCTTCCTGGCCGTCCTGCACGCCGGGGACCGGCCGGTGAGCTTCGTGCTGCCGGGGCCGCCGTGGGCCGAGCGCTACGAGGTCGTCGTCGACACCTCCCGGGAGGAGCAGGCCGAGGCGCCGGGCGTGGAGCACCGGGCGGGGGCGGCGATCACGGTTCCGGCACGCTCGGTGCTGTTGCTGCGCGTCGATTGAGGCGACGTCCCAGGTCGTTGAGACAGCGTTGCAAGGTCATGAACTCCGCCGCGGACTCCTGGTCATGAGGCCGGCGCGCTGATCGACTGAGACGCATGCCCGAGATATCCCGCCGTGCCTTCGGTGGTCTCGTCGGCGGTGGCGCCGTGACTGCCGTCGCCGGTACGACCACCGCGGCCGAAGCCGCCGCAGCGACCCCCGCCGAACGTCCCTCCGAACGCCCCTTCAGGGCCCGCCCCGGCTCGTCCGGCCGGCGGCCCAACTTCCTCGTCATCCTCGGCGACGACCTCGGCTGGGCCGATCTGTCCTCCTACGGCGCCCCGCACATCAGGACCCCCAACCTGGACCGGCTGGCCCGCCAGGGCGTGCGGTTCACCGACGCGTACTCCGGCTCCGCGACCTGCTCCCCGACCCGGTTCAGCCTGTACACCGGGCGGTACCCGGGCCGTACGCCGGGCGGCCTCGCGGAGCCCATCGCCAACAGGACGCAGGGGCTGGACCCGAACCACCCCACCCTGGCCTCCCTGCTGAAGAAGGCGGGCTACGCGACCGCGCTCATCGGCAAGTGGCACTGCGGCTGGCTGCCGGACCACAGCCCCACCAAGTCCGGCTGGGACGAGTTCTTCGGCAACTTCGGCGGCGTCCTGGAGTACTTCTCCAAGCTCGGCCAGCTCGGCGCCCACGACCTCTACGAGGGCGACGCCGAGTACAAGGACCTGCGCTACTACACGACCGTGCTGACCGAGCGGGCCGTCGAGTACGTGAGCCGGGACCATGACACGCCCTGGCTGCTGAACCTGAACTTCACCACCCCGCACTGGCCCTGGCTCGCGGAGGGCGACGAGGAGACCGGCGCCGAGATCGAGGCGAGGATCCGGGCCGCGAAGAGCCAGGCGGAGATCAGCAGAGCGCTCAACCACTACGACGGCGGCTCGGTCGAGAAGTACACGCAGATGGTGGAGAGCCTGGACGCGGCCGTCGGCGAGGTGCTCGACGCCCTGCGCCGGTCGGGGCAGGAGGACGACACCGTCGTGCTGTTCGCCAGCGACAACGGCGGCGAGCGCTACTCCTACAACTGGCCGCTCAGCGGCGAGAAGTTCGTGCTGCTCGAGGGCGGCATCCGGGTCCCGTCGATCCTGCGCTGGCCCGCCCGGATCGACGGCCGACAGGTCAGCCACGAGCCGGTCTTCTCCCCCGACTGGACGGCGACCCTGCTGGAGCTGGGCGGTGCGCGGCCCGACCCGGCGTACCCCCTGGACGGCACCAGCCTCGCGGGCTACCTCCTGCGCGGCAAGCAACTGCCGCAGCGCGACCTGTTCTGGCGGGTGCGGGCCAACCGGGCGCTCAGGCGCGGCGACTGGAAGTACTACCGGGACGACAAGGGCACCGACCACCTCTACGACCTCGGCGCCGACCAGCGCGAGCAGGCCGATCTGGCGCCCGACAGGCCGGAGCTGCTCGCGGAACTCAAGGCGTCCTGGGAGCGGATCGCCGCCGGGCTCCTCCCCTACCCCGGCTAGCCGAGGATCCCGCGCTCGTACGCCGTCGCGACCGCCGCCGCGCGGTCGTTGACGCCGAGCTTGGCGTACAGGTGGGTGAGGTGGGTCTTCACGGTCGCCTCGCTGATGAAGAGTTCGCGGGCGATCTCGCGGTTGGGCGTGCCCTTGGCGACCAGGGCGAGGACCTCGCGCTCGCGGGCGGAGAGGGGCTCGTTGCCGGGGGCCCTGGGGGCGCGTACGGCGGATACGAGGCGGGAGGCGACGGCCGGGGACAGGACCGTGCGGCCCTCGGCGGCGGCCCGGACCGCGGTGAACAGCTCGTCGCGCGGGGCGTCCTTCAGCAGATAGCCCGTCGCGCCCGCCTCGATGGCGGGCAGCGTGTCGGAGTCGGTGTCGTACGTGGTCAGCACGAGGACCTTGGCGCGGGCTCCGGTGCGGGTGAGGTGGGCGATGGCCGCGACCCCGCCGCCGCCCGGCATCCGCAGGTCCATCAGGATCACGTCGGGGTCGAGTGCGGCGGCCCGCTCCAGGGCCTCCTCGCCGCTCGCCGCCTCGCCGAGCACGACGAAGCCGGGCGCGGACTCGAACATGCCGCGCAGACCGTCCCGTACGACGGGATGGTCGTCGACGATCAACAGGGAGATGGCCGCCTGGTCACTCATGGCGTACTCGTCACTCATGGCGTACCAAAGGTACGCGAGCCGACAGGGCGGTGCCGCGCCCCTGTTCGGACTCCACGGTCAGGCAGCCGGCCATGCGCTCGGCGCGGGCGCGCATGCCGGCCAGGCCGAAGCCGCCGGTGCGAGTGCGCTCGGGCAGGGCGAGCGGGTCGAAGCCCTTGCCGTCGTCGCGGATGTCGAGGATGACCTCGTCGCCGAGGAAGGACAGGGTGACGCCGACGCGGGTGGCGCGGGCGTGCCGGGCGGCGTTGGACAGGGCTTCCTGGGCGATCCTCAGCAGGGTCGCGGAGAGTTCGTCGTGGAGCTGTTCCGCGGTGCCGGTGACGGTGAAGTCGGCGCGTACACCGGTCCGTTCGGACCACTCGGCGACCGTGCCTTTCATGGCCTGTGGCAGCCCGTCGTTCTCCAGGGCCACGGGGGCGAGGTTGTGCACCGAGCGGCGGGCCTCGCCGAGGCTGTGGCGGGCGAGGGCGGCGGCGCGGTCGAGGTGGGAGCGGGCGGTGGGCAGGTCGGGGGCGTTCGCGACGACCTGGAGCTGGGCGATGATGCCGGTCAGGCCCTGGGCGATGGTGTCGTGGATCTCGGCGGCGAGCCGGCGCCGCTCGTCGGCGACGCCGGCCTCACGGGCCTGGACGAGGAGTTGGGCGTGCAGGGCGGCGTTCTCCTCCAGTGCCTGGTGCAGGGCCGTGTTGGTGCGTTCGAGCTCGGCGATGGTCTCGGCGCGGGCGCGGGAGCGTTCCTCCTGCTGGCTGGTGAGATGGCCGACCACCGTCAGGATGACGTTGTTGACCACCAGGAGCCCGGCGAACACCGCCCACTGCACCGGCTCGTGGAACGGCAGCCCGCCGGCCTGCGAGCCCGACACGGCGATCGAGCAGGCGAACGGGCCGAGCCGGCTCAGCCGCCGGTGCGGGATGAGCTCGTCGGAGTCGAAGTAGCCGGTGACGGCGTAGAACGCGAAGAACGGGTTCAGCCAGGTGAGCACGAAGCCGAGGGCCCAGCGCAGCGCGTAGTACACCGTGCCCGCGATGGAGGGGCCCGGGCGGGTGCGGCTCGCCCGGCCCCACCAGAGCTGGAGTGCGAAGCCCGCGGCGACCAGCACCGCGACCGTGCTCCGCTCCGCCCTTCCGGGCGTCAGTTCGGCGGTGGCGACCGACAGCAGGGTGCCGACCGCGAGCAGCGCGTAGGGGCCCTTGCTGCGGATGAGCTCCCAGCGCCGCTCGATGTCGGTGTCCGCCGCGGTCATGCCTCCAGTCTGCACGGCCGGCCGCCTACTCCCAGCGGAACCAGCGCGCGGCCGCCGCGGACAGCGCCACCGTCCACACCGCCATCACGCCGAGGTGGGACCAGCCCGGCCAGTCGCCCGCCGTCGCCGCGTTCAGGGCCTGCGCGGCGGCGCCGAACGGGGTGAACCCGACGATGTCGGCCATCAGATCGGGCATGGCCTGCACCGGCAGCCACACCCCCGCGCAGAACAGCATCGGGAAGAACACCGCCGTCCCGACGGCACCGGCGATCTTCACCGTGCCGGACACCGCCGAGATCACCGAACCCAGGGCGAGGGCGACGAGGACCGCGAGGACGAGGGCGAGCAGATAGCCGTACGGCTGTCCGGGCAGTCGTACGTCGTAGACGAGCCGTCCGACCGCGAGGGCCAGCAGTGCGGAGAGCAGCGCGGCCAGGGCGTGCACCACCATCTGCGCGGACAGCAGCGCCGAGGGGCGGACCGGGGTGGTGGACATCCGGCGCAGGATGCCCTGTTCCCGGTAGCCGGTCAGACCCACCGGCATCGACTGCACCCCGGCGACGATCATGCCGACCAGGACGGTCACGGGTACGTAGGTGTCGACGATGCGCAGGCCGCCGAGGCCGTCCTGGTGTTCGCGGAACGCGGGGACGGCGCCCAGGATCGCCAGCAGCAGGGGCGGGAAGGCCAGGATCCAGAAGAGGCTGCCCGGTTCGCGGGCGAGCAGACGGGCCTCGGTGCGCAGTACGGCGGTGTTCATGGCGTGCTCTCCGTCATGCTCGGGTCCGTCACGGTCGTGTCCGTCAGGTCCAGGAAGGCGTCGTCCAGCGTGGCGTCGCTGACGCGCAGTTGGTGGGCGGTGATGCGGTGGCGGGCGAGCAGCGTGATCACGGCGTTGACCGTCTCGTCGCTGCCGGCCAGGGTGATGCGGCCGTCCTTGTGCTCGACGGAGGCGAGCGCGGGCAGCGCGCTGAGCTCGGACTCGTCCAGCGGCTCGGACGGCGTGAAGGTGATGACCGTGGCTCGGGCGGAGCGGCGGATCAGTCCGGCCGGGGTGTCCAGGGCGGCCACCCGGCCCTTGTCGATCACGGCGATCCGGTCGCAGAGCCGCTGCGCCTCCTCCATGAAGTGAGTGACTAGCAGGACGGTCACGCCGTTCGCGCGGATGTCCTCGATGAGCTGCCAGGTGTCGCGGCGGGCCCGTGGGTCGAGGCCGGTCGTGAGCTCGTCCAGGACGACGATCCGCGGGTTGCCGACGAGGGCGAGAGCGATGAACAGGCGCTGCTTCTGGCCGCCGGAGAGCTTGCCGAACCGGGTGCCCAGCCGGTCGGTCAGGCCCAGGCGTTCGGCGAGCGGGCGCCAGTCGGCGGGGTCCGGGTAGAAGGAGGCGTAGAGCTGGAGCGCCTCGCGCACGGTGAGTTTCTCCTGGAGGCGGCCCTCCTGGAGCTGGGCGCCGAGGACGTGGGAGACGCGGTCGTGGTCGGCGACGGGGTCGAGGCCGGTGACCCGCACCCGGCCCGCGTCGGGGACGCGCAGGCCCTCGACGCACTCGACGGTGGTGGTCTTGCCGGCGCCGTTGGGGCCGAGGATGCCGAAGACCTCGCCCTCCTCGACGGTGAAGGAGACGCCGTCGACGACGGTGCGGCCGCCGTAGGACTTGCGCAGGTCGGTGACTTCGATGACGGACATGGCATCAGGGTCGCGGCGGGGCGGGCGCCGCCGCATCGGCCGTCACGCTCGAAGCCGCATCACCCGATCGGTTGATGGCAGGGGTACGACCGGCCGACGCGGCCGTACGACCCCTCGAACACGCAGGTCGTAGGACCAGCGACCGAATCCGGACCGGCCAAAACTCGGTGGGCAGTGTCAGTGGCGATCCGTAGGCTCGCTGCTGATGGTGACGACACGTGCAACCGCCGAGGACAGATCCGAACGATCAGCCGTGCGTACGCTGCTGCGCCTGTGGCCGTATGTGCGGCCGGTGCGCGTGCGGCTGTTCACGGCCGCCGGCGTGGCGATCGTCGCCTCGTGTGTCGCGCTGGTCATCCCGCTCGTCCTGAAGTGGATGGTGGACGGGCCGGTCGCCGACCGGGATCCGGCCGGGGTGTGGCTCGGGGCGCTGTCTCTGCTGCTGCTCGGGTTCGCGGAGGCGTTGCTGTTCGGCCTGCGGCGGTGGCTGGTGGCGCGGCCGCTGGCGGGGGTCGAGGCGGCGATGCGGGCGGATCTGTACCGGCGTCTTCAGCGGCTGCCGGTGGCCTTCCACGACCGGTGGGCGTCGGGGCAGTTGCTGTCGCGGGGCACGACGGATCTGATGCTGCTGCGCATGTTCCTCGCCTTCCCGCTGACGTTCCTGCTGGTCAACGGCGTGACGATCATCGTCGGCGTGATCATCATGCTGCTCCAGGACTGGACGCTGGGGCTGGTGATCCTCATCCCTGCCGTGCCCGTGATGGTCACCTGCGTGATCTTCGAGAAGCGGTACGCCGAGGTGGCGCGGCGCGCTCAGGACCAGGTCGGCGATCTGACGACGGTCGTCGAGGAGAGCGTGCTCGGGATCCGGATCATCAAGGGGTTCGGGCGGCATCGCAGCCAGGCGCGGGCGTTCCGGGAGCTGTCGCGGACGCTGCGCGGCACGGAGCTGCGCAAGGCCCGGCTGCTGGCTGCCATCTGGGGCGTCATCGTGACGCTGCCGGAGGTGGCCATCGGCGCGGCGCTGGTGCTGGGTGCCGTGCAGGTGGCGGACGGGGAGCTGTCGGCGGGCACGCTGGTGGCGTTCCTGTCGACCGCGCTCGCCCTCAGGTGGCCCGTGGACTCCATCGGATTCCTGCTGGCGATGAGCCAGGAGGCGGCGACGGCGACCGAGCGGTACTTCGAGGTCATGGATGAAACCCCGGAGACGGAAGCGCCCCAAAGGGGCGCGGGGCTGCGTCGATATGCGGCTCCGCCGCGGGGCGCGACCAGCCCCCACAAAGCCGCACCGGACAACGACGGCATCCGCTTCCACCACGTCCGATTCCGCTATCCCGACGCCCCTGAAGACTCCCCTCCCACCCTCGACCACATCGACCTGCACATCCGCCCTGGTGAATCCATGGCCCTCGTAGGCGCAACCGGAAGCGGCAAAACCACCCTCACCGCCCTCGTCCCCCGCCTCCATGAACTGACCTCCGGCCACATCACCCTCGACGGCCACGACATCACCGCGATGCCCAGAGAAACGCTGCGCGAACTCGTGGCCGTCGCCTTCGAGGAGCCCACGCTCTTCTCCGCCAGCGTGGCGGACAACGTTCTCATGGGGGCCAATGAGGGCGCGGGTGAACCCGAGTTGGAGCGGGCGCTCGGCGTCGCGCAGGCCGCGTTCGCGCACGACCTGCCCCACGGGACCGAGACACAGGTCGGCGAGCAGGGCCTGAGTCTCTCCGGCGGCCAGCGGCAGCGCCTCGCGCTCGCGCGGGCGGTCGTCGGCCGGCCCCGGTTCCTCGTCCTGGACGACCCGCTGTCCGCCCTCGACGTGCACACCGAGGCCGCCGTCGAGGCGGCCCTGCGGGACGTGCTCGCGCAGACCACCGCCCTCATCGTCGCCCACCGCCCGTCCACGGTGCTGCTGGCCGACCGCGTCGCCCTGCTCTCCGGCGGCCGCATCACCGCCGTGGGCACCCATCACGAACTGCTGCGCGGCAACGCCGAGTACGCCCATCTGATGGCCGGAGACGAGGAGACCGACCGATGACGGCGACCACCACCGCACCGGGCAAGGAACAGCCTGCCGAGGAACCCCCCAAGGACGTCGACCCCTTCGACCACGACGTCCTGCCCACTCCCCCGGGCGCCACCGCCGCGCTCCTGCGCTCGCTGCTCGCCCCGATGAAGGCCCGCGTCGCCCTCACCACGCTGCTGCTGTTGCTCCAGCAGGCGGCGGTGCAGGCGGGGCCGCTGCTGGTCGCGTACGCCATCGACTCGGCCGTGCCGGCGTTCCGGCGGGACGACCTCGGGCCGCTGATCGCGGTCGGCGTCGGCTATCTGGGGTGCGCGGTCGTCTCCGGCGCACTCCAGTACGCGTTCATCCTGGTCGCCGCCCACGTCAACCAGGACGTGCTGCTCGACCTGCGCGGCCGTATCTTCCGCCATGCCCAGGCCCTGAGCGTCGACTTCCACGAGCGCTACACCTCGGGGCGGCTCATCTCCCGTTCCACCACGGACGTGGAGTCACTGCGCGAGCTCCTCAACGAGGGCCTCCAGGAACTCGTCACCGTCATCCTGTCCTTCGTCTACATCGCGGCGATGCTGCTGTGGCTGGACCTCGGCCTCGGCGCGGTCGCCGTGGCCTCCTTCGTGCCGCTGTATCTCCTCGTACGGCTCTACCGGCGGCGTGCCGCCCGGGTGTACACCCTGCGGTCCACCGCCATCGCTGCCGTGATCGTCAAGTTCGTCGAGACGATGAACGGCATCCGCCCGGTGCGCACCTTCCGCCGCGAGGCCGCCAACGACGCCGACTTCCGGGTCCTGAACACCCGGCACGAGCGCACGAACGGCGACGCCCTGCTGGAGATGGCCCGTTACGTCGTCGGCTCCCGGCTCGTCGCCAACACGGCCGTCGCGGCGATCGTGCTGTGGGGCGCCTACCGCGTCGCGGGCGGCACACTCGCCCTCGGTGTGCTGGCGGCGGCCGTGCTTTATCTGCGCCGGCTGTACGACCCGATCGACCGGCTCGGCATGTTCCTGAACTCCTACCAGTCGGCGGCCGCGTCCCTGGAGAAGATCGCCGGGCTGCTCGCGCAGACCCCGTCCGTCCCCGAGCCGCCGGCGCCCCGGCAGCTCCCCGCGCTCCGCTCCGAGCTCCCCGGCCGCGAGGTCGTCTTCGACGGCGTCCGGTTCGGCTACCGCACCGGAGGCGAGGTACTGCCCCGCTTCGACCTCACGCTGCCGGCCGGGCAGACCGTCGCGGTCGTCGGCTCCACCGGCGCCGGCAAGTCGACGCTGGCCAAGCTGCTCGCCCGGTTCTACGACCCCTCCGCCGGCCGGGTCCTGCTGGACGGTGTCGATCTGCGCGAGCTGCCCGTGGCCGAACTGCGGCGCGGGGTGGTGATGGTGACGCAGGAGGCGTTCCTGTTCTCCGGCACGGTCGCCGAGAACATCGCCATCGGCCGTCCGGACGCCACCCGCGAGGAGATCGAGCAGGCCGCGAAGGCCATCGGCGCGCACGACTTCATCAGCTCCCTGCCCGACGGCTACGACACCGACGTACGCAAGCGCGGCGGTCGTATCTCCGCCGGTCAGCGCCAGCTCGTGGCGTTCGCGCGGGCGTTGCTCGCGGACCCGGCCGTGCTGATCCTCGACGAGGCGACCAGCTCCCTCGACATCCCCGGCGAACGGGCCGTGCAGCGCGCGATGAGGACGGTCCTGCACGGACGCACGGCCGTCGTCATCGCCCACCGCCTGTCCACGGTCGAGATCGCCGACCGGGTGCTGGTCATGGAGCACGGGCGGATCGTGGAGGACGGCACACCGGACGAACTCATCGCCGGCACGGGCAGGTTCGCGGATCTGCACCGGGCGTGGCGGGACAGCCTGGCGTAGCGGAACGGCAAGCGGGACGACGAACGGGGCACGGGCAACGATGATCGACGCGTACGAGGATCCGGGCGAGCCCGACTGTCGCGGCGGCGCGCGCTATCTGTGGTGGCTGGTGACCCGGCAGGCGGGGCGCTCCGTGCTCGGTGCCCTGATCTCCGCCGTGTGGATGGTGCTGCTTGCGGCGACGCCGTATCTGCTCTCGCGTGCCGTGGACGAGGGGCTCGCGCCCGGTGACCTGGCGGCGCTGGCGGCGTGGACCGGTGCCCTGGCCGTGGTGCACGTGTTCAACGCCTGGCTGAGCATCATGCGGCACCGCACGATGACCCGGGTGCGGATGGACGCCCTCTTCCGCACGATCAAGGTCGTGGTGGGGCAGTCGGTGCGGCTGGGCGCCGCGCTGCCGCGCCGGATCGGGGCCGGGGAGGTCGTCACGATCGGCGTGGGCGACGTACAGACCATCAGCAACTCCCTGACCGTCATCGGACCGGGCTTCGGTGCGATCGTGGCCTATCTGACGGTCGCCGTGCTGCTGGTGTCGGTGTCGGTGCCGATCGCGGTGATCGTGCTGCTGGGGATGCCGGTCATCGCCGTGCTCGTCGGACCGCTGCTCGGGCGGTTGCAGGGCACCGAGACGGAGTACCGGGAGCGGCAGGGCATCCTGACCGCGCGTATCGCCGACCTCGCGGGCGGACTGCGCGTCCTCAACGGTCTCGGCGGCAAGGACCTGGTCGCCGACGCCTTCCACCGCGACTCGCAGAAGCTGCGCGCGCAGGGGTACCGGGTCGGCGCGGTGACCAGTTGGGTGCAGGCCCTCGGGCTGGGCCTGCCGACGCTGTTCCTGGCGGTGGTGACCTGGCTGGCGGCCCGGCTGGCCGCCCAGGGCGCCATCACGGTGGGCGAGTTGGTCTCCGTCTACGGCTATGTCGCGGTCCTCGTCCGCCCGGTCGCCTTCTTCGTCGACTTCGTCTACATGGCCGCCCGCGGTGTGGTGGCGGCGCGTCGGGTCGTGGGGTTCCTTCAGCTCGAGCCGATGACCGACACCGGCACCCGGGACGCGCCCGCCGAGCCGTCGGTGCTGCACGACCCCGAGTCCGGGGTGAGGGTGCCGCCGGGCCGCCTGACCGCACTGGCCGGGGCGCTGCCGGCGCAGACCACGGCCGTCGTGGACCGCCTCGGCCGCTACACCCCGTCGGCGGCGACATGGGGCGAGGTGCCCCTGGCCGAGATCGCGCTACCGCAGATCAGACAGCGCATCCTGGTCGCCGACCACGAGGCCGACCTGTTCGCGGACACACTGCGGGAGCTGATCGCCGGTCACAGGGACCGGGAGGAGCCGGCGATCGCACAGGCGGTGCACACGGCGGTCGCCGAGGACATCGTGCGCGGCCTGCCCGACGGACTGGACAGCCCGATCGACGCCCAGGGCCGCAACCTCTCCGGCGGCCAGCGCCAGCGCGTCCGCCTGGTCCGCGCCCTGCTGGCCGACCCGGAGGTGCTGCTCGCGGTGGAGCCGACGTCGGCTCTGGACGCCCATACGGAGGCGAGGGTCACCGAACGCCTCAACGCGGCACGCCGGGGCCGCACAACGCTGGTGACGACGACGTCCCCTCTGGTCCTGGATCAGGCGGACATTGTCCACTACCTGGTCGACGGCAAGGTGTCGGCCACCGGCACCCACCGGGACCTGCTGAACGCGGTACCGGGATACCGGGTTCTGGTGGCACGTGACGAGGACGCCGAGGAGTTCGCCAAGTGACGGAGCCGCAACGCCGCAAAGGGGCGCGGGGAACCGCGCGAGAAACCACATCCGGCCCGCACCCGGCAGCCGACACGAAGCCCCGGGCTCTCCCCCGCGACACCCTCCCCATCGCGGAACCCGACGACGTCCGCCGAGCCACGATCCGCCTGATCCGAGCCGACGCCAAGGCCTTCACCGGCGTACTCGCCCTGAACTCCCTGGCGGCGATCGCCGGCCTCGCCGCCCCCTGGCTGGTGGGCCGCATCATCGACGAGGTCCGCGCCGGCCACGGCGTGGCGGCCGTCGACAGACTCGCCCTGGCGATCCTGCTGGCCGCGGCGGTGCAGCTCCTGCTGGCCCGCTGGGCCCGCTATGTGGGCCACCGCTTCGGCGAGCGGACCCTCGCCCGGATCCGCGAGGACTTCGTCGACCGCACCCTCGCCCTGCCCGCGAACGTCGTGGAGCGCGCCGGCGCCGGCGACCTCACCGCACGCGGCACCGCGGACGTCGCCCTGGTCGGCACCACCCTGCGCGACGTCGGCCCGGTGCTGCTCATCAGCTCCGTACAGGCGGTGTTCCTGCTGGCCGCGGTGATCACGCTGGACCCGCTGCTCGGGGTCTGCGGAGTGCTCGGCTTCGGCGGCATCTGGTGGGCGCTGCGCTGGTATCTGCGCCGGGCACGCGACGGCTATCTCGCCGAGGGCGCCGCCACCTCGGACATCGCGGAGATCGTCGCGGCGACCGCGAGCGGTGCCCGCACGGTGGAGGCGCTGCGCCTCGAACGACGCCGGGTGGCCGCGAGCCGCGACGCGCTGGAGACCTCCCGGCGCACCCGCCTGTACACGCTGTTCCTGCGCACGGTGTTCTTCCCGGCCGTCGAGGTGTCGTACCTGGTGCCCGTGGTGACGGTCCTGATGCTGGGCGGCGTGCTGCTGGAGCGCGGCGCGCTGAGCCTGGGCTCGGTCGTGGCGGCGGCCCTGTATCTGCAACAGCTCGCCGAGCCGCTGGACGAGATCCTGATGCGGGTCGAGCAACTCCAGAGCAGCGGCGCGTCGTTCGCCCGGGTGGAGGGGCTGGCGCGGGCCCCGCGGGCGACGGAGAGCGACGCGCCGACGCCCGCGGACGACCGGATCGACGTGACCGGTGTGCGCTACGCCTACGACCGCGGCGGCGAGGTGCTCAGCGATGTCGACCTGACCGTCCGGCCGGGGGAGCGCCTCGCGGTGGTCGGCCCGTCCGGCGCCGGGAAGACGACGCTGAGCCGGCTGCTCGCGGGCGTGGACGCGCCGACCGCCGGCTCGGTGACGGTCGGCGGTGTGCCGGTCGTCGCGCTGGGCCCGGAGCAGTTGCGCCGCCAGGTCGTCCTGGTCACCCAGGAGCATCACGTCTTCCTCGGCACGGTCCGCGACAACCTGCGCATCGCCGAGCCGTCGGCCACCGACGAGGACCTGTGGGCCGCCCTGACCGCGGTGGGCGCCGAATCCTGGGTACGGCAACTGCCCGACGGCCTGGACACGGCGCTGGGCGACGGGGGCCGCGCGACGGACGGCTCGCAGGCCCAGCAGCTCGCGCTCGCCCGGGTGGTGCTGGCCGACCCGCACACCCTGATCCTCGACGAGGCGACGGCCCTGCTCGACCCGACGACCGCCCGCCACACCGAGCGCGCGCTGGCCGCCGTACTTCAGGGCCGTACCGTCATCGCCATCGCGCACCGGCTGCACACCGCGAGCGACGCGGACCGCGTGGCCGTGATGGAGAACGGCCGTCTCACCGAGCTCGGCACCCACGACGAGCTGGTCACGGCGGCCGGGGCGTACGCGGCACTGTGGCGGTCCTGGCACGGGGAGCGGCCCGCCTGAACAGGCGATCTATGCTCGTTGCCGTAGGAGATCCCTGGCACGCTGAAGAAAGCCACAGTAGAAAGCCGCAGTGCATTGAACTTCTGGTCGATCTACCAGCACGGCTTCGCGCGGGTCGCCGCGTGTACGGGCCACACCGTCATCGCCGACCCGCTCGCCAACGCGGAGGCGGTGCTGCGGCAGGCGCGCCGCTGCGCGCAGGACGGCGTCGCGGTCGCCGTCTTCCCCGAGCTGGGCCTGACCGGCTACTCGATCGAGGACCTGCTGCTCCAGGACCCGGTGCTCGACGACGTCGAGCAGGCGCTGGGCACGGTGGTGGCCGGGTCGGCGGACCTGCTGCCGGTGCTGGTCGTCGGCGCGCCGCTGCGCCATCGCCACCGGATCTACAACTGCGCGGTGATCGTGCACCGCGGCCGGATCCTCGGCGTCGCCCCGAAGTCGTACCCGCCGAACTACCGGGAGTTCTACGAGCGCCGCCAGATCGCGTCCGGCGAGGACGAGCGCGGCGGCACGATCCGGGTCGCCGGCGCGGAGGTGCCGTTCGGGATCGACCTGCTCTTCGAGGCCGAGGACGTCCCGGGCCTGGTGCTGCACGCGGAGATCTGCGAGGACATGTGGGTGCCGGTGCCGCCGAGCGCGGAGGCGGCGCTGGCCGGCGCGACCGTGCTCGCGAACCTCTCGGGCAGCCCGATCACGGTCGGCCGGGCCGAGGACCGCCGGCTGCTGTGCCGGGCGGCGTCCACGCGCTGCCTGGCCGCCTACGTCTACTCGGCGGCCGGTCTCGGGGAGTCCACCACGGACCTGTCCTGGGACGGGCAGACCATGATCTACGAGAACGGCGCCCTGCTCGCCGAGACGGACCGCTTCGCGAGCGACGACCAGTACGCGGTGGCCGACGTCGACCTCGACCTGCTGCGGCAGGAGCGGCACCGGATGGGCACGTTCGACGACAACCGGCGCGCGCACGCCGGGCGCACCGGCGACTTCCGGAGCATCAAGTTCCGGCTCGACCCGCCGATGGCCGACCTCGGGCTGAGGCGCCGGGTGGAGCGCTTCCCGTTCGTGCCGGCCGACGCGGACCGGCTCGCGCTGGACTGCTATGAGGCGTACAACATCCAGGTCGCGGGCCTTCAGCAGCGCCTTTCGGCGATCGGCGGCCCGAAGGTCGTCATCGGGGTGTCGGGCGGGCTGGACTCCACGCACGCGCTGATCGTCGCCGCCCGCGCGATGGACCGGGCCGGGCGCCCGCGCAGCGACATCCTGGCGTTCACGCTGCCCGGCTTCGCGACCAGCGACCACACCAAGGACAACGCCCACAAGCTGATGAACTCGCTCGGTGTCACCGCGGCCGAGCTGGACATCACGCCGACCGCGCGGCTGATGCTGCAGGAGATGGGCCACCCGTTCGCGTCCGGCGAGCCGGTGTACGACGTCACCTTCGAGAACGTGCAGGCGGGCCTGCGCACCGACTACCTGTTCCGGCTCGCGAACCAGCGCGGCGGCATCGTGCTCGGCACCGGTGACCTGTCGGAGCTGGCGCTGGGCTGGTCCACGTACGGCGTGGGCGACCAGATGAGCCACTACAACGTCAACTCCGGTGTGCCGAAGACGCTGATCCAGCATCTGATCCGCTGGGTCATCGGCAGCGAGCAGTTCGACGAGGAGACCGGCCGGACCCTGGCCGCGATCCTCGACACCGAGATCAGCCCGGAGCTGGTCCCGGGCGAGGAGATGCAGTCGACCGAGTCGAAGATCGGGCCGTACGCGCTGCACGACTTCACGCTCTTTCACGTCCTGCGGTACGGCTTCAGGCCGTCGAAGATCGCGTTCCTGGCCTGGCACGCCTGGCACGAGGCGGACGCGGGCGCCTGGCCGCCGGGGTTCCCCGAGGCGAAGCGGGTGGCGTACGACCTGGCCGAGATCCGGCGCTGGCTTGAGGTCTTCTGCCGTCGCTTCTTCGCGTTCGCACAGTTCAAGCGCTCCGCGATGCCGAACGGCCCGAAGGTCTCGGCGGGCGGTTCGCTCTCCCCGCGCGGCGACTGGCGGGCGCCGTCCGACGGCAACGCGGCGGCGTGGCTGCGCGATCTCGGCCGGATCGACGATTGAGGCGACTGGTCCGTTTATCGAACGTGAACTCCCGGACAACGAACGATTTCCGGCCAACTTCCTGACGCGGTCCTGACAGAAACCGCAGTCACCTGCCACTCTTCCCACGGCCGCGACACAGCAACCCCACAGCACCGTCACACGACGGTGCCCGCGGCCGAACTCCCGCACGCGCACGTCGTTCTGCGTACCACCCCGATCTGCCCGGACGGCCCACCCGCCGACCGGTCTCCCCTGGCCGTGTGATCCGCGGCCGCGCAGAAGGAGTCAGTGTTGAGAGACAGTTCCTCCCACAGACGCACCCCCCACACGACGTCCCGGAGGGCCGCCGCCGTCGCCCTCGTCGGCGTCTCCGCCCTGATCGCCGCGGCCGTCCAGTCGGGCGCCGCCACCGCAGCCCCGGAGAAGGCACCGTCGGCCGCGGGCAAGGTCATACCGGGCGCCGAGTCCGTCAAGCTGTCCCCCGCCCAGCGCGCCGAGCTGATACGCGAGGCCAACGCCGCCAAGGCGGACACCGCCAAGGACCTGGGCCTCGGAGCCAAGGAGAAGCTGGTCGTCCGTGACGTCGTCAAGGACGGTAACGGCACGGTCCACACCCGCTACGAGCGAACCTACGACGGTCTGCCCGTCCTCGGCGGCGACCTGGTCGTCGAGACCACGAAGTCCGGCGCGACCAAGGACGTCGTGAAGGCGACCCGAGCCGCCATCAAGCCGGCGACCACGACCGCCGCCGTCCCCGCCGCCAAGGCCGAGAAGCAGGCGCTGGCCGCGGCGAAGGCCGAGGACGCCAAGAGCCCGGACGTCAACAAGGCGCCGCACAAGGTGATCTGGGCCGCGAACGGCAAGCCGACCCTCGCCTACGAGACCGTCGTCGGCGGCCTCCAGGAGGACGGCACCCCGAACGAGCTGCACGTCATCACGGACGCCGCGACCGGCGCCAAGCTGTACGAGTACCAGGCCATCGAGACCGGTACCGGCAACACGATGTACAGCGGCACGGTGACGCTGGGCACCACGCAGTCCGGGTCGACGTACAACCTGACCGACGGCGCGCGCGGCAACCACAAGACGTACAACCTCAACCGCGGCACCTCCGGCACCGGCACCCTCTTCTCGGGTCCCGACGACGTGTGGGGCAACGGCGCCGCGTCCAACCTGGAGACCGCGGGCGCCGACGCGCACTACGGTGCCGCGCTGACGTGGGACTACTACAAGAACGTGCACGGCCGCAGCGGCATCAAGGGCGACGGCGTCGGCGCCTACTCCCGGGTTCACTACGGCAACAACTACGTCAACGCGTTCTGGTCCGACAGTTGCTTCTGCATGACCTACGGCGACGGCTCGGGCAACTCCAACCCGCTGACGTCGATCGACGTGGCCGGCCACGAGATGACCCACGGCGTCACCTCCAACACCGCGGGCCTCGTCTACAGCGGCGAGTCCGGCGGTCTGAACGAGGCCACCTCCGACATCTTCGGCTCGACCGTCGAGTTCTACGCCAACAACTCCTCCGACGTCGGTGACTACCTCATCGGCGAGGAGATCAACATCAACGGCGACGGCACCCCGCTGCGCTACATGGACAAGCCGAGCAAGGACGGCGCGTCCAAGGACGCGTGGTACTCGGGCATCGGCTCGATCGACGTGCACTACTCGTCGGGTCCGGCGAACCACTTCTTCTACCTGCTGAGCGAGGGCAGCGGCACCAAGACCATCAACGGTGTCACCTACAACTCGCCCACCTCGGACGGCCTTCCGGTCACCGGCATCGGCCGCGCCAAGGCGGAGAAGATCTGGTTCCGCGCGCTGACCACCAAGTTCACCTCGAACACCAACTACGCGGCCGCCCGCACCGGCACCCTCGCGGCCACCGGTGAGCTGTACGGCACCACGAGCCCCGAGTACAAGGCCGTGCAGGACGCCTGGGCGGGCGTCAACGTGGGCACCCGCTCCGACGGCGGCGGCGGTGGCGGTACCTCGTTCGAGAGCGGAACCGACGTCTCGATCCCGGACAACGGGGCGGCGGTCACGTCGCCGATCACGGTGTCCGGCCGTACCGGCAACGCGCCGTCCAACCTCCAGGTCGCCGTGGACATCGTCCACACCTACATCGGTGACCTCAAGGTGGATCTGGTCGCCCCCGACGGCACGGCGTACACCCTGAAGGCGTACGGCACCGGCGGCAGTTCGGACAACCTCAACACGACCTACACGGTGAACGCCTCCTCCGAGGTCGCCAACGGCGTCTGGAACCTGCGCGTCCAGGACAACGCGGCCATCGACACCGGCTACATCAACAGTTGGAAGCTCACCTTCCCGTAGGCCCGTTCGCGGTCTGCCTCTGACAGGGCGTCGTCTCGGTGGGTTCAACTCCCGCCGGGACGGCGCCCGTTCATGTTTCTGAAACATTCACCCTTCAGTCAAATTTTGGCCAACATCACCGAGCACTCCTGACATGTACGCGTCCCAGGTGTCACGCTTCCCACACCCGCCGCACCAGCACCAATGCACCTCCCCCACAAAAGGAGCTCGTGTGACCCCCCTCTACGCGCGTCGCAAGCGCACCACCCTGGCCATCGCCACCACCGTGGCCGCCGGGGCCCTCCTCACCACCGCGCTGACCACCGGTGGTTCGGCCGCCGCGGCCCCCGCGGACGCCGGTGCCAAGGCCACCCCGCTCGCCGTGCCGGTCGCGCTCGCCCCCGCGGCGCGCACCACACTCATCAAGGACCGGCAGGCCGAGGCCGCCGACACCGCCGACGAGATAGGCCTCGGCGCCCAGGAGAAACTGGTCGTCAAGGACGTCGTCAAGGACGCCGACGGCAGCGTCCACACCCGCTACGAGCGCACCTACGCGGGCCTGCCCGTCCTCGGCGGCGACCTGGTCGTCCACGAGTCGGCGTCCGGCGCGAGAAAGGGCGTGACCAAGGCGACGAAGGCCACCATCAAGGTCGCCTCGCTGAAGCCGGCGATCACCGCGGCCAAGGCCGAGGGCCAGGCCGTCTCGCTCGCCAAGTCGGCCGGTTCGAAGAAGACCGAGGCGGACAAGGCGCCCCGCAAGGTGATCTGGGCGGCGAACGGCAAGCCGACCCTCGCCTACGAGACCGTCGTCGGCGGCCTCCAGGACGACGGCACCCCGAACGAGCTGCACGTCATCACCGACGCCGCCACCGGCAAGAAGCTCTTCGAGTACCAGGGCATCGAGACCGGCAGCGGCAAGAGCCTGTACTCGGGCACGGTCACGCTCGGCACGACCAAGTCGGGCTCGACGTACCAGCTCTACGACACCACGCGCGGCGGCCACAAGACGTACAACAAGGCCCGCAGCACCAGCTCGTCCGCCGGCACGCTGTTCACGGACGCGGACGACACGTGGGGCACCGGCACCGCCTCCAGCTCCTCCACCGACCAGACCGCCGCCGTCGACGCGGCCTACGGCGCGCAGGAGACCTGGGACTTCTACAAGAACACCTTCGGGCGCAGCGGCATCAAGAACGACGGCAAGGCCGCCTACTCCCGCGTCCACTACGGCAACGCCTACGTCAACGCCTTCTGGGACGACAGTTGCTTCTGCATGACGTACGGCGACGGCGAGGGCAACACCAACCCGCTGACGTCGCTGGACGTGGCCGGCCACGAGATGACCCACGGCGTCACCTCCAACACCGCGGGCCTGAACTACACGGGCGAGTCGGGCGGCCTGAACGAGGCCACCTCCGACATCTTCGGCACGGCGGTCGAGTTCTACGCCAAGAACTCCGCCGACGTCGGTGACTACCTCATCGGCGAGGAGATCGACATCAACGGCGACGGCACCCCGCTGCGCTACATGGACAAGCCGAGCAAGGACGGCGCGTCCAAGGATGCCTGGTCCTCGTCGCTGGGCGGGCTGGACGTGCACTACTCCTCGGGCCCGGCGAACCACTTCTTCTACCTCCTGTCGGAGGGCAGCGGCGCGAAGACGATCAACGGGGTGAGCTACAACTCCCCGACGTCCAACGGCTCGACGGTCACCGGGATCGGCCGGGACAAGGCCGCCGCGATCTGGTACAAGGCGCTGACCGAGTACATGACCTCGACCACCAACTACAAGGCCGCCCGCACGGCGACGCTGAGCGCGGCGTCCGCCCTGTACGGCTCCACCAGCACGGAGTACAAGACGGTGGCGGCCGCCTGGTCGGCCATCAACGTGAGCTGACGCGCAGCTAGCTGACAGGGGCGGCACCCGGGACGAAGGCATCCCCGGGTGCCGCCCTACTCTTGGGACCCATGTCCTTCACGTACGAAGACGTCGGCGCGACCCGGGAGAACGGCTTCTGCCCGCCCGGCTTCCACCCCATGAACGTGCGCACCCGCATCGGCGAGGGCGAAGACGTCTTCCGCAGAGCCGCCGAGGCGGTCATGACCTGGGAGATGCACCGCAGTATGGGCGTCGGCATAGAAGCGGCGGCCGACCGCGCGGCCCCCGACGTCGACGTCACGGTCACCCTCGCCGGCGTCATCAGAGCCCCCTGCCGCGTCGTGTGGACGGTCGAGGAACACCGCCGCATCGGCTGGGCCTACGGCACCCTCTCCGGCCACCCCGAGTGCGGCGAGGAGTCCTTCATCGTGGACCGCACGGGCGACGGCACGGTCTGGCTGACCGTCCACGCCTTCAGCCGCGCGGCCAAGTGGTACGCCCGAGCCGGCGGCCCGGCCACGCGGGGGTTGCAGCACGCGTACGCCCGGCGGTGCGGCAATGTGCTGCGGCAGCTCTGCGAGCGCGAGGTCAAGGAGTTCTGAGGACACCTCGTCCCCCCGAGCCTCGCGCCCGCCCCGCCACCGCGTCACCGCATCAGAACCCCCGCCCCCTCCCCCAGGTCCTCGGCGGGCACCGCCACCAGACCCAGCTCGGCGCTCGACGCCAGCAACCGATGGGCCGGCAGGATCCGGACGGTGTAGCCGTAGGGCCCCGTGCGGTCCAGGGACAGCGGGCCCTCGTAGGTCCAGCGGCCCTCGGTGTCCGGGCCGCCCGACGGCTTCAGGGGCACCGTCGACGCGTCCCCGATGTTGTCCTCCGGGTCGACGCGGCCCGAGACCACCTGGACCTCCACGTCGTCCGGGGCGAGGTCGCCGAGGCCGACGCGGACGCGGAGGGTGAGGGTCGTGCCGAGTTCGGCCGTTGCCGTCACCGTGGACACGGACGTCTCCACATGGTCGACGCTGACGTCGTGCCAGGCGGAGCGGACCCGTCCCTTCCAGACCGCGAGTTCACGCGCCGCGTCCGGCGTCATCGCTCGGTGGGCGTGTGCGGCGGGGGTGTAGAGGCGCTCCACGTACTCGCGGACCATCCTGCCGGCCAGGACCTTCGGACCGAGCAGGGTGAGGGTCTGGCGGACCATCTCGATCCAGCGGTCGGGCAGGCCGCTCTGCCCGCGCTCGTAGAAGCGGGGCGTGACGCGCTGTTCCAGCAGGTCGTACAGCGCCGCGGCCTCTATGTCGTCCCGGCGGTCCGGGTCCGTGCCGGTGCCGTCCGCCGTGGGGATCGCCCAGCCGAAGTCGGGCTGGAACCACTCGTCCCACCAGCCGTCCAGGACGGACAGGTTGAGACAGCCGTTCAGGGCCGCCTTCATCCCGGAGGTGCCGCACGCCTCCAGCGGTCGCAGCGGGTTGTTCAGCCAGATGTCGCAGCCGGGGTACAGCTTCTGGGCCATCGCCATGCCGTAGTCCGGCAGGAAGACGATGCGGTGGCGTACCCGCGGGTCGTCCGCGAACCGCACCAGCTCCTGCACCAGACGCTTGCCGCCGTCGTCCGCCGGGTGCGCCTTGCCCGCCACCACGATCTGGATCGGCCGCTCGGGGTGCAGGAGCAGGTCCATCAGACGGTCGCGGTCACGGAGCATCAGCGTGAGGCGTTTGTACGACGGGACCCTGCGCGCGAATCCGATCGTGAGGACGTCGGGGTCCAGGACGCCGTCGATCCAGCCCAACTCGGCCGTCCCGGCACCGCGCTGGCGCCAGGACGCGCGCAGCCGCTCCCGTACCTCCGTCACGAGCTGCTCGCGCAGCACCCGCCGCAGTTCGAAGATGTCCTGGTCCGGGATCTCCCCGACCGCGTCCCAGCGGTCCGAGCCACCCACCGTCATCGCGTCCTCGGTGCGCTGGGCGCCGATCTGGCGGGCCCCGAGGCGGAAGACCTCGGGGGCGACCCAGGTCGGGGCGTGGACGCCGTTGGTGACCGAGGTGATCGGGACCTCGTCTGGGTCGAACCCCGGCCACAGGCCCGAGAACATCTCGCGGCTGACGTTGCCGTGCAGCAGCGAGACGCCGTTCGCCCGCTGGCCCAGGCGCAGGCCCATCACGGCCATGTTGAAGAGGTTCGGCTCGCCGCCGGGATAGGTCTCCATGCCGAGCTGGAGGATGCGCTCGACGTCGATGCCCGGGAGCTCGGCGTCGGGGCCGAAGTGGTGCGCGACCAACTCGCGGTCGAAGCGGTCGATGCCGGCCGGCACGGGGGTGTGGGTGGTGAAGACGGTGCCCGCGCGGACGGCCTCCAGCGCGGGGTCGAAGTCCTGTCCCTGGGCGGCCAGTTCGGCGATGCGCTCCAGGCCGAGGAAGCCGGCGTGGCCCTCGTTGGTGTGGAAGACCTCGGGCTCGGGGTGGCCGGTCAGCCGGCAGTACGTCCGCACCGCCCGGACCCCTCCTATGCCCAGCAGCATCTCCTGGAGCAGCCGGTGCTCGCTGCCGCCGCCGTAGAGGCGGTCGGTCACCCCGCGTTCGCCGAGGTCGTTCTCCTCGACGTCGGAGTCGAGCATCAGCAGCGGCACCCGGCCGACCTGGGCCAGCCAGACGCGGGCGTGCAGCGACCTGCCGCCGGGCAGGGCGAGCGAGACCTGAGCGGGGGTGCCGTCGGGCTCCTTCAGGAGCGCCAGCGGCAGCTCGTTCGGGTCCAGGACGGGGTAGTGCTCCTGTTGCCAGCCGTCCCGGGACAGGGTCTGGCGGAAGTAGCCGTGCCGGTACAGCAGCCCCACGCCGATGAGCGGCACACCGAGGTCGCTGGCCGCCTTGAGGTGGTCCCCGGCGAGGATGCCGAGGCCGCCGGAGTACTGCGGCAGGGCGGCCGTGATGCCGAATTCGGGCGAGAAGTAGGCGACGGCGGCGGGGAGTTCGGCGGACTGCTCCTGATACCAGCGTCCACCGGTGACGTAGTCGTTGAGGTCGCCGGCGACCGCGGTCAGCCGGCGCAGGAAGTGGCGGTCCTCGGCCAGTTCCGCGAGGCGCGCGGGCGAGACGCTGCCCAGCAGCCGCACGGGGTCGTCGCCCGAGGCGGCCCAGCGCTCCGGGTCCACGGACTGGAAGAGGTCACGGGTCTCCGCATGCCAGGACCAGCGCAGATTGCGCGCCAGGTCGCTGAGGGGCCGGAGGGGTTCGGGGAGGACAGGTCGGACGGTGAATCGACGGATCGCCTTCACGGTTCACCTCGGGCAGCACGTGGCAGGGGACACACGGCGGTGTGGGTCCCGTCATCGCCCCCGACGGTATCGGTATGCGGGGCTTCGTAACCACAGGGCGTTTTTGCGACTGTCAAGTCGAAGCGGACGGGGCGCCTCCGTCTGAAATCGAGCGCAACCTTTGCACATCCCCCATAGCCGATATGGCCGATTCCGCCCCCGTAGGCGTCCTTGTGGTGACTTCTCGCCTCACGAGAGGGTGACAGAGGCGTACCGGCCACACCGGGTGCACCCGGTGGTTCACGGCCGCCGTGCGCCGAGTTGAGGAGGGGAACTCACACCATGGCACGGACGCGCACACGGCGTCTGCGCCGGGCGGGTGGTCTGACCGCGATGACCTGTGTCGCCGCGCTTTCGGCCACCACCATGCCCGCGCACGCCGTACCGGAGGGGCAGATACTCGGCGCCGGAGACCCCGGCTCCGTGAGCGGCAGTTACGTGGTGACACTCAAGGGGGGAACGAAGGCTCCGTCGGCGGCCGGAAAGAGCCTCGCCGAGAAGTACGGGGCGAAAATCAGCCACACCTACGGCACGGTTCTCAACGGCTACGCGGTCCTGGCCAATGAGAGACAGGCCAAGCGGCTCGCCGGCGACCCCCGGGTCGCCTCGGTCGTCCAGGACACCCGGGTGACTCTGGAGCACACCCAGAAGAATCCGCCGTCCTGGGGTCTCGACCGCATCGATCAGGCCAATCTTCCGCTGGACAAGAGCTACACCTGGCCCGAGTCCGCGGGCGCCGGGGTGACGGTCTACGTCATCGACACCGGCATCCGTATCTCGCACAAGGACTTCGGCGGCCGGGCGAGTTACGGCTGGGACTTCGTCGGCAACGACAGGTCGGCGGGTGACGGCAACGGCCACGGCACCCATGTCGCCGGCACCATCGCGGGCAGGCGGTACGGCGTCGCGAAGAACGCCGAGGTCGTGGCCGTACGCGTCCTGGACAACGCCGGCGGTGGCACAACGGCCCAGGTCATCGCGGGCATCGACTGGGTGACCAAGCACGCGAGGAAGCCGGCGGTCGCCAACGTCAGCCTCGGCGGCTACCGAAACGCGCAGCTCGACGCCGCCGTACGCAACTCCATCGCCGCCGGCGTCACCTACACGGTGGCCGCGGGCAACGACGGGCTGCCGGCCGGCCTGTACTCGCCGGCGGCGGTGCGCGAAGCCATCACCGTCGGGGCCACCGACAAGAAGGACGCGCGGGCCGGTTTCTCCAACACCGGACCGGTACTGGACGTGTTCGCCCCGGGCGTGTCGATCACCTCCGCGTCGTACGCGAGCGACACCGGCCGGGCCACCTACTCCGGTACGTCGATGGCATCACCGCACGTGGCGGGGGTGGCCGCGCTCTATCTGGCGGATCATCCCAAGGCGTCGCCGGCTCAGGTCTCCAAGGCGCTGGTGGCGCGGGCCGCTTCCGGCAAGGTCTCCGGCCGCGGGCTCGGCTCACCGAACAAACTCTTGCAGGTACCGGGCTCGTAGCGGCCACTTCACGGCGAAGTGCGGACACCGGCCCCGTTCCTGAAGGAACGGGGCCGGTCTTGTGCGTAGACATACGCGTGAGTAGTTAACAAAGTGCCGGATTGCCCACACGAATAGGGTGGGAAGGCTCCTCCGGTACACCCCACTCGTGCGCCCCCGGGCGCGCTCCGGAACACCACGCAGGACCCACCTCCCCACAGCCATCCGCCCACCCACGTTGACGCGGACAGGAGCGGTCATGCCCGCCAAGCACCACCAGTCGTCCACACCCCCGACGCCTCGCGCCGTAGCGCCCCCAGTCCCCCGCGCCACCGCCGCCGACCCCGGACCGCCGGCTCCGGAGCGACCCTCCACGGCCGATGCGACCGGCGGTGTCGGGCGCATACCGGTTCTCGACGTCCGCCCGGTCGTCCAGCACGGACGCAGGCCCGCGAAAGCGGTCACCGGCGAGACCTTCGAGATCTCGGCGACCGTGTTCCGCGAGGGACACGACGCCGTGGCCGCCAATGTGGTCCTGACCGACCCCGACGGCCGCCCCGGCCCCTGGACCCCGATGCGTGAACTCGCCCCCGGCACCGACCGCTGGGGCGCCGACGTCACCCCCGGCGAGCCGGGCCACTGGACCTACCACGTGGAGGCGTGGGGCGACCCCATCAGCACCTGGCGGCACCACGCCGGGATCAAGATCCCTGCCGGGATGGACACCGAGCTGGTGCTGGAGGAGGGCGCGCGGCTGTACGAGCGTGCCGCCGCCGCGGTGTCCAAGGGCGAGGGGCGGCCGGTGATCCTCGCGGCCGTCGAGGCCCTGCGGGACGAGAACCGCCCGGCCGCGTGGCGGTTGGCGGCAGCGCTGACGCCCGAGGTCGACGCGGTGTTGGGGCGGTATCCGTTGCGGGATCTGGTCACCGCGTCGGATCCGCTGCCACTGCTGGTGGAGCGGGAACGCGCCCTGTACGGCTC
>NZ_JBVJPT010000026.1:0-47312 GCF_055609385.1 Streptomyces sp. NPDC036764 | reverse complement strand
CCGCTTCGCTCTGCCTCCGGCAGCCGAATACTCGCTTCGCTCGTTTCGCGCGTCCCCGCGCGAATTGCCCGCCTCCGGCGGGGAGTTGGAAAATTGGGCCTCCGGCCAATTTCCCAACTTGCGTGCCTCCGGCACGAAAGACAGGCGACAAGGGTTTGTGCCTCCGGCACAAAAAGGAGAGTGCTGGATTTGATTGTGGGGGCGGGGAGTTGGGGAACGGATTGAGGGGGTGTCATGCGCCGTTTCCCTGGATTGACTTGAGGGGGAATCTCCGATTCCCTGAGACCCGGGAGGAATTGAATTGTATTCCGTGGAGAAAAGTAAACCACGGAATACGAGAACAGAGCAACAGGGCCCCTCCGGGGCCCCGTTACCCGGAAGCCGGGAACAGACGGACGGTGTGAGATGCCTGCCTCCGGCAGGACAGCTCCCGGTGACACGAGAACAGCCGTCCCGGCTCCTGGACACCCACCACACCCCACCACCCAGCCCGACACACCCACAGGGCCGGAGAGCCCGGAGGACGACGCGCGGCGGCCCACGGCCGACGCGCAACACCTCGACGCACCGCCCTACATCCCTGAGGCCGCCACACCACCACCCGCCCCCGCACTGACACGCGCCGGCGGCTGTTAGCGGCAGATAACTGACCTACAGGCATGGGCAGTTGGGAAAATGCAGACGGGAGGGGGAAGGAGTTATGGCCGAGGCCTGTCTTTAGTTAAGAGGCGTTCGGGGAAAGTGGCCTCTGACCTGCGGTTTTGTGAAACCTAATGTCGGTGGTCACCGACATTAGGGGTGCTCGGATGTCGGTCCGTACCCACACTCAGCTTAGAAACATGCGTGTATTCACAACTCTCCGATGAGACATGCGAATAGTCGCAAGTATTGCCCTCCAGGCGCAGCAGTCTGCAGCGCCCGCCGTCGAGCTGCCTCCCATTGTCGGATCACTACCCGGCGAGTTGCATACGGACGCCGTGTCAGCACCTGCCCGCGCGTGCGGACTGGGTATCGCAGGGTCCGCGGAGGCCGGCTCCGTGCCGATGTCGGCGACCGCCGACACAAACTTGCGACGAGTAGCAACTCTCCCGCGTGTAACATGCGGATGGTCGCAACTTTTGCCGTACAGTGCGCAGCACCTGTACGCGAAAGGATCATCTACATGGACGCAGCGGCAGAGGGCCTGCGCGCTTGGCGCGCGAGCCCTCGACCCCAACCGCCCAAGCCCGTAAGGCCTGTTGAGACCGACGGCGGTACCGACCTCGCGCGGCGGATCGCGGAGCAGTTCGGCAAGGGCCCCGTCCACGAGGTCAAGACGGTCGTCTACCGACGTCCTCCTCACGACATGCTCGGCGAGGCCGGCTACTCCCTCGTCAGCAACTACTTCCTGCGGCGCGTCCTGCCGTACTGCCTGATGCACAACATCATCAGCAAGCTGCAGGCCGCCGTTCTGTCGAACATGATCGGCAGGCAGAAGAAGGGCAAGATCGAGGCCACCCACGCTGAGATCGCAGCCGAACTCGGGGTCAAGCGAACCAGCATCGGCCACGCCCTCGACGCGCTCTGCGAGAAGAACCTCATCCGCAAGGTCAAGAGGTCCTCCTACCAGCTCAACCCCCGCGTCGCGTATAACGGAAACGGCCAGGAGCAGCACGACTTCCTCGCCGAGCTGCGAGCACTCGTCCTCGACTCCAAGTTCCCCGACGAACTCGCACCCGAGCTCACTCTGTTCTCCCGAACCGAGCTCGGCTGACCGAAGGGATCCCCTCGCCATGATGACCACCACGGACTTGCTGGGCATGCTGCACCAGCTGCAGCTCACCCCCACGGCGATCGACGTCCTCTCGGTGATGGTCGCGCACCAGGACCCCGGGGGCTCCGTCGGCATGAAGCAATCCGAGATCGACGAGATCCTCGGCGTGGGCCAGGCGTCCATGAGCCGCGCCATGGGACTGCTGGTCGATCGCGGCATCGTGCTGCGCTCCGGAGGCGGCCGCGGCCACCGCTACGCCCTCAACCCGGCCGTGGCCGGCTACGAGTCGCAGCACGAGCTGGAGAAGGAGATGACCCAGCAGCTCGCCGTCGGCGGCCCTCCCCCGATCAAAGTCCCGGGCTACGCCAAGCGCCCGCCTAAGCCCGGCAAGGGTGGCCTCCACGCGGTCGCCTGATCGCTCTCAGACGCAGTGATGCCCCGGCCGTACCGCCGGGGCATCTCCGCACCTGTACGCGAAAGTGCGCCTCTCCAGTATGCCCGTCGGCCGTGGCGCCGCGCTTGCCGAGATGAGGCAGCAGCGTGAGATGGTCGGCAGCTCCACCCCCGGTGGAAGTGATGCGCCTGCCGGCGCAGCCGCTGCTACGAGGCGGCGGGGCCAGGGCGCAGAAGGTTGGGGTTTTCGCGTCCTCCTGGAATGCGGATGATGGCGACAAGGCATGGTTCGGATTCGCCGGGACGCTGGACGGGCTCGATCCAGATGCTGTTGAAGAGGTTGACGGCGCCTTCGGCGTCGACGGTTTTGTCGAGAGCGAGCAGGATGGCGAAGCCAACGTTGGTGTTTTGGTATTCGGCGGCTTGGGCGACGTATTGACGTAGTGCGGTTTCGCTGGCGTCGTCTTCTTCAATCTTGCATTCGACGTTGAATTGCACGGCGCCGAAGGAGACAAGGATGTCGGTTCTCCCGCCTGCCTTGTCGATGACTTCTGAGTTGACGACGCTGAAGAGCGCTGAGAACTGCAGCACTTCCCGGTAGTGCTGATGGAAGAGGGCTTCGTCTACTTTCTGCTTCTTGCCGTCTTTGTCGCGTTTGCGTAGGTACTCGGTGTAGGAGCCGCCCATCTTCCGGCCGATGTCGTAGCAGAGGTAGGCGAAACGGATCGTGGTTTCCAGGAGAGCGGTGAACTCGTCGGCGATGCCGGCAATCCAGTCGCTGGAGTTCTCCAGATGTCTGAGGAGTCGCGCCTTGAGGCGGCCGTACTTGGGGTCGGCGATGGCAGCGAGGACGTCGTCGTGGGTGCGCAGGCCGAGCTCCAGGCGGTCGAGGACGTGCTCGGGCGTCTGGTCAACGAACGCAGCGAAGTCGTCCTTGAGTTGGTGTGCCAGCCGCTGCCAGCGTCGCGCTTTTCCCTGATCAGCTGCCTGCTGATCGCTGGAGTTCTCTCTGCTCTTGGTGCGGTTGAGGAGGCCGACCAGGAGCTGCTGGGCCGCGGGATCGTCGCGGATCGCCTCGTCGTGGGCCAGGGCGTGCTGGAGGAACCGCTGCCGGTGTTCGTGCTGGAGGAAGGCGTCCTCGATGACGGGCGCCACCAGGGTCTCCACGGCCGCAGCCGCTGGGGTGTCCGTGAGTACGGCGACCGTGTTGTGCGCGGTGTACGCGCGGAGCAGTGCCGAGAGGATGTCGTGGCCGCCCTCGTACCAGGGGTCGTCGTCCGCGAGGTGTGCGGCAGCACCGTCGAGCACGACAGTGAGTTCCGACCAGGCGATCACGTCGTTCTGGCGCGGCCGTGCCCAGGCCGGGGTGCGTGTGCGGTAGCGATAGTCCCGGTAGCGGTGGAGGGTGTCGCGCAGGGTGGATGCGGCGGTGCGGACGCGTGTGGGGGCGTCGGGAGCGGACAGGCCGAGGACAGCGTCGAGGGCTGCGTGGTAGAGCTGGGCGTCCAGGCGGTCGGGATCGAGCGTGATCAGCTCGGCCAGCCGGTCCTGGGTTTTGCGGAGTTGCTCGGCCATGGGCGTGTACTGGTCTTGTTCCAGAGCCTGGCGCAGGTCGCCGAGGGCGAGTTCGAACGCTGCGTCCCGGCAGGTGTGGTCGAGCATCAGGCAGCGTTCAAGGGCTTCGCGGAGGCCGGCGCCGGGATGGTGGGCGTCGAGGACGCCGAGGAGGCGGGGCAGGCGGGTGGCCATGGCCTCGGGAAGGGCAGCCGGGTCCTCGGTTGCTTCGTCCATGGCGCCGAGGAGACGCGCGGCCTTGGTGACGCCGGCCAGGGTGAGCTGGACGAGGCAGTCTGCGGCTTCCACTCCGATGAGGGCCGCGGCGAGGTCGTCGTCGGCATCCCGGGCTTGTTGGAGGCGGGCGAGCAGCACGCGGGTCAATGGGGTGCCGAGGTCACGTGCCAGGGCGGGGCGCCCGGCGAGGACATCGGTGGCGCTGGCGAAGGCCGCGTGGTTCTTGTTGGTCCGAAGGCCGCCCAGGACGGCGTCGTACAGCGGTTTGCACGCTTCGGTACCGAAGGCGTCGAGGTGGTGTGCGGTCGCCTGGACGAGGTGGTGAAGGAAGGGGCCCTGGGCTAGGTGGTCCGCGGCGGCGAGGACGGCGTCGAGGCCTCCGAGGTCCTCCAGTGTCGGGCCGGCCCGCAGTTGGGGGCGGGAGGCGTGTGCGGCCCACTGGGCCAGGCGTTCGTCGATGACGTGCACGATGCCTTCCGCCTCCCCTGTTGTTGCTGGATACCCCTGGTGGCCTGGTCTAGAAGAGCTGGCGCTTGTCGAGGCCGGTCACGGTACGGTCCTCGGGGAAGAACTCCCAAACGGCGTCGTCGATCGACGTGATCACTATCTGGATGCCAGGGTCGTCTGCTGCGGTCTCGTAGAGCGTCTTGATGCACTGGCGCGCGTTGTCGTGGGAGAGCTCTTCGGCTGTGGGCGCGTCGATGAGCAGCAGACCGGGGTGGGACATGAGGCCGCGTTTGCGGCCGACTTTGATCATGCCGACAATGGCCGCGATCCGCATGCGCAGACGGTCGGTGGGACTGAACGCCCTGAAGGGGTGTTTTTTGCCGGTCTTGCGGGCGTTGAGGTGTCCCGCCAGGTTGAGGTCGACGCTGGTCAGGTTGGCCACGCCCAGGTTGTGGGCGATGCTGACGATCTCACCGTTCAGGTCCGCGAACAGGGCATTGCTGTGGTCGGCGACGACCTTCGACAACACCTCGGCGGCCGCCTCCAGGATGGCGTCGCTGTCATCGGAATCGTCCTCGGTGTCGGACGGGCTCGTTGTCGCGGTGACGTAGTCGCTGACCACCTCCGGCAGGCCCGTCCCGTTGCCGGTGGCGACTGCCAGGGCTCCGCGTAGCTGGTAGACGGACTCCCGTGCGGATTCGAGACGGGTGTACCAACTGCCGGAGCGTGCCGCGACAAGGCGGGCGTTCACCAGGTCGTAGGCGGCACGGCTGCTCTCGCAGGCGGCGGCGCTCCTCCCCACGGCCTGCCGGGCTGTGTCTTCGGCCGCGCGGGAGGCGTTGACGCGGTCCTCCAGTCGACGCAACTGTTCGGCCCGCGACTCTGGGTCGTCCTGCACCTCCGGCAGAGGGCTTGCGCACACCGAGCACCGGTGTTCGCTCTCTTCCGCGGTACGGCGGGCATCGTCGATCTCGTGGTCGCAGCGCGGGCAGGACTCCGGCTCAAGCGCCCCCAGCAGGAGCCGGGCTGCGCTGCTTTGCTCAGCCCGGCGGACAGCCTTCTCGTCCTTCAGGCGCGCCTTGCGCGCGACGGCGTGTCCTTCTTCTGCCTCCTGGAGCGCTGCCTGGTCGCGGGCGACTTGGCGGGCGGCGGCGTCGACGTCGGCGAGCAGGCCGGTCAGGTCGGGCTGGTCCGCTTCCAGTGCCGTCACCTTCTCCTCGGCGGCCCTGAGTGCCTGGCGCAGCGGCTCGGTCTGCTGCTCGCGGGCCTGGGCATCCTCGCGCGCCCGGCGCTGAACGCGGTTGCCCTCCTGGGTGTCCTTCTTGCGGGCCGTGTTGAGCTGGGTCAGCTCGGACGCGTAGGGGACGTCGAGGAAGAGCTGCATCAGCTTCACGGGCAGTTGGTTGTACGCCGTCGGGCCCAACAGGATGCTGGAGTTCCCTGCGTTCAGGGCGATGGCATAGAAGTAGCTAGCCCAGCCGTGAATGTCCTCCCTGCTGTCGCGGTTGCCGTCGGCGTCCTTCGGCGCGCCCGCCTCGGCCGTCCACAGAGGCAGCGGTCGGAGCCCCAAGCGGTCGAGCATGAATCGGTCGATGAGCTCCTTGACGCCGCCGGGTTCCGCGGTAGCCGCCACGCGTACACCGGGACCGGTCTCCTGGGAACCAGTGAGCGTCGTGAGGTGCTCGAGGGTGTCGGCGCTCAGGAGTCGGCAACTGGGGCGGTCGGGTTTGTCGAAGGTCAGACGTATGGAGGCGGCGACGCCGGCGACCTCGATGTCCGCGCGCACATAGGAGAACCAGCCCACTGTCTCCGGCCGCTTGAAAGCGTCGAAGCCGTCCCCGCGCAGGGCGTAGCTCAGCGCCCACAGAAGGCTCGACTTACCAGCATTGTTCAGGGTGCTAGCGATCGCCCACGGTCCCGGCCCCAGCGTCATGTCGATGGTGAAGGGGCCGTCGTTGTCGTCCGTATCGGTTTTGGTGCCCTCGCAGTACAGCCGGTGCACGACCAGTTGCCGTCGTGCGGGCAGCGGGCTGGTGAGCTGGATGCCGTGGGCAGACAGGGCCTCGCGGACCCTCTCCACATCAGCGGACGGCACGCGGGCGGCGATCTGCTCGTACAGCTCGCCGTCGGATGGGACCGGCAAAGGCTCTGTGGTCACGCGGCGTCCCCCTGCTCTGCTTCGGTGCGCAGCCGGGCCAGGCGCTCGCGGGCCCGGTCGGCGATCGACGGGATGACCTCGTTCAGCGGGGTCTGGGCGTAGTCGCGTTGCAGGTACTGCCGTTTGCGCAGCGCCAGGGCGGAGTGCCCGGTGGCCTCTGCCAGCGCCCGAACCATGCGGGCGCGCTCCGTGTACCAGGCCAGGACCGGGAACTGCTCCGTGGCCCGGTCGGCGACCTCGCGCCCCTTGGCCGTGAGGTAGTAGTTGTCCTGGAGAATCCGGTCGACGGTGCGTCGCGGCACAACGAGCACCAGCCGCGGGGCGGCCAGGACGCTCATCGCCTGGTCGATGTACTCGAACGCCCCGAACAGGTAGCGCAGCATGGGGATGGCGCAGATCTCGGGCTCGTCCGAGTCCAGGATGCGGCCAGCCAGCTCCAGGTTGATGGCTTCCTTCTCGCGCTCGCGTTCGTAGTCGTTGAGAAGCTCATCAGCCAGGTAATCCGGGTTGCGCAGCCAGAAGTCGAGCTTCTGCAGCCGGCCCTCGGCGCGCAGCACAGCCACCGCATCCTTCGGCGCGGCCTGCTGCTCTGCTTCGTTCAACGGATCGGACACCGCCGCGATGAGCAGCAGCAGCCGAATCGCGTCGGAGAAGCGATCCCCTTCGTCATCATCCACTCACACACCGTAATGACCCGTGGTGTGATTGATCAATGCCTCTGCACTGCCCGCTCAGGGCCTGTAGACAGCGCTTCGGATGGAGCGCGATCGGCGGGCGGCCTTTGTTCGTGGGTCGCAGTCGGGGCAGGCCACGCTGTCAGCCGGGTGGGGGCCCTGGTCGACGAGGACCTGGCAACGGCGGTACTGGCCGCGGCCCTTGGTGGCCCAGCTCCGGCACGGTGTCCACTCGGTCGGGACGTTTGCTGATCTTGTCGCCCCGGCGGATGCGGACATGGTGCGTCTCCGTGCAGCGCGGGCAGCGCCCGTTCATTTCTCGGTCCTTCCCTCGATGGCAGCCGCGTTACAGGTGCCGGTCGGCTGGTGCCGTCGGGCAGGCGATCACCGGGAACGCCGCCGTGTGACCGCCTGCGGTGAACGTGATCGCGGTCGGGGCGGTCGCCCAGAAGGGGGAGACGTCGATGAGGTGGTCGCCGTACTCGGGGTTGATGCGCAGCCACACCTCCGTGCTGGTGATGCTGGCGCGGTGCGCCGTCACCTCCCACGGCTCGGTGGTGAACCCGCAGGTGCTGGCCTGGGCGATCACGGTGTCGGGGTGGTCGGCCGTGGAAAGGTGGAGGGCCATGCCGTCGTACACGAGCCGGATCCCGTCCTGCTCCAGGTCCCGCCGCCGGGGAGCCTGGCGCAGGAGGTCATACAGGTCCCGGATCTTCAGCCGTGACGTCCCCGGCCGGCTGGTGACGATGTATCGATCCGCCGCCGGCCTTCACAGTCCGAACCGCCAGTACTGGGTGAAGCGCTCCAGCGTCAGCTCGGCGTCGATCTCGTCGTTCCACACCCCGTTGAGCCACATCGGGACGGTGTCGAGACGCTCGCAGACCACGAGGCTCTCTGGCTGGTGCGTCAGGTAGCAGCGGCTCTCATCTGCGAGGGTCCCGCCCGGCCCGTACCGGGCGTACAGCTTGACCAGGCGCTCCCGTTTGGCCTCGGCGAAGGCCTCCAACTGCCGTACGTAGCCGTCCTGCTGCTGGGCACTGACCGCCCTGAGGACGACCGCGAGGATCTCCTCGGACAGGTTGCGGTCGTAGCCGGTGTAACCGGTCAGGGAGACGAAAATCCGCTCGGCTGCTTCGAGTACCCGGTGCACCTGCTCCTCGCCCACGGCGTCGACTGCCGTGGGCGAGCGGCGCGAGGGCGGGCTCGATTCGGCCGGCGGCGATTCCGCTGCGGCGGCCGCGGCCTGGGTCTGGCGGACGGTGCGGTCGGCGATGTGGGTGAGCCTGCTCGTCACCGCCTGGACGGCACCGAGCCAGCCCTCCACGAACTCGTCGCTGCTGCCGATGGGCGCCCGCGTGTCCAGCTCGGCGACTTCGACATGGGCGCCTTCCACGGCCCCGGCCTCGATCACCGCCAGGAGGTGCTGTCCCTCCCCCGGCCTTGCGCCCGCTGCTTCAAGGAGCTCGGACACACGACGCCGGGCGCTCGCGGCTGCCTCTGCGTGCACGGTGATCAGCGGTAACGCGGGCCGTTCAGGGTCGGTGCTCATGCGCGGGTTCCCCTCTGGTGTGTTACCTGAGTTCAACGGAGTAGCTGCCTCCGTCGAACTCCCATCCGTCGGTGCCTTCACCGATGTCCGCCACGATGACGTCGTCGATGAAGTGGTCCTCGAACTCCTCGTCGGTGAGCTCACCGGCCATCCAGAGTTCCTCGATCGCGTCCCAGTCGCCCCGGCTCCCGTCGATCCGCAGGGGCGCGGCGTCGCGTGTCCCGCGCCGGCGCCGGTCACGGCCGGTGGTGACCCAGCCGCTGATCTCGAAGTCGCCGTTCTTGACGTGGTCGGGGATCGGTTCGGCTGGGACTATGGCGACGTTCTCGTAGGCGGTGTGGATGAGGTCGCGGTAGCTGCGGCGGACGTTGTACTCGGGGTCGGACAGCCAGTTGAGAAGGGTTTTGACGGTCACGTCGAGGCCGGCCTCTTCCAGGGCCTGGTAGCCGCGGTGGGTTCCGGTGAGCTGGCTGAGCTGGGCGTGCCAGTGCTTGGCGTTGTACGACGACAGCCGGTGGCGGGGAGTGACCTGGGCGCGCAGGAGGTCGTTGAGGGCGCCGCCCAGGGATCCTCCGTGGCCGGTGGGCCCGGCCATCAGTCGTCACCCTCGGGGATCATCTCGCCGGGCTGGATGAACTTGGCCTTGACCTCACCGAAGCCCGTCCCGATCCGGTACGTGTCCGGGGGCGTGCCGGGCGGCGTCCAGAAGACGGCCGCGTCGACGTTGCGCAGGGCGATGAGCGTGTGGCCCTCCTGGACCGCCTTGAAGGCCACGGTCCAGTGCCGGACGGACGCTTCGGCGACCATGCTCATGCGCCAGTCCGGCCGCCAGAACGGAGACTTCTGCTCCTGGCGCTTGGGCCACAGCAGACGCAGCGCGATCGACAGCCGCGTCTTGTACGCCTTGTACGGGTCGCCGCCGGCCTGGACGAGGTCGATACGCGCTTTCCGGGCCGCTTCGTAGAAGGGCTTGAACAGGGACTCGTTGGCCTTCCCCGTCCAGGAATCGTGGATGGCCGGCATCGCGGCGAGGTGGTCTTCGCGCACCAGCTTCATCAACTGCTTGATGTGCGGGGTGGTGACCCACACGCGGCCCTGCTCATCGGGCCGGTCGATGATCCGCCCGAGCGGGTGCGGCATGTCCGTGCGGTTCCACTCCGGGATGTCGATGAGGTAGATACCGGCGCTGGCCTTGTCGAACGCCTCAAGGGGCCCGGTGTGCAGCAGCTTGTTCGGGGCCAGGGGCACGGCCGAACAGGCGGACGGGTAGCTGCCGTTGCGGTCGATCAGGCACAGCACCCCGTCGCCGAACGAGTCGGGCACATCGAGCTGATCCCGCCGGACCCGCTTCCCGTTCTCCCGGATGAAGGGGACCCGCGTGCTGGTGACGTCGGGGTGGACCCAGCGCGGTTCGCCGTCCATGTGCTCACTGATCAGCGGCCACGGCCCGCTCTCCCGCTCCTCGAGGCGGATGACCCTGATCGGGTGCATCTTCGAGCGGCCGACCGCGTCCTTGAGGAGCTTCAGCGCGGGGAAGGGCGCGCCTTCCGGCTCGTCCTCCTCGTCCCCCGGCTGCAGTTCCACTTCGGCGTCGTCTTCGTCGTCCTGGACGTGTCCGCTGTCCGCGGCGGGCCGGGTAGCGGCGGGCTGCCCGGGGGTGGCGGCGGATACGGCGGTGCTGTAGGCGTTCAGCGCGGCGGCGAGGCGGCGCCCCTCGGCGTCGTTCGGCAGTTGCTGCGGCGCCGCAGCCGTCTCGGCCAGGGACGGCCCGAGTTCGGCCAGGGCTGCCTGGTCACCGCCTGCCAGCGCGGTGCGCAGCGCGGCCAGCACGTGGGTGACGGAGGCTGGCAGCCCTTGCCGGGCACCGGACGTGTAGGGAAGCGCCGCGTCGGCCAACTCCCGCTCCACGGCACCACCCACACTCCCCTGCGCGGGTCCTTCACCGCCCGCACGGGCGGCTGCGGCGTCGAGGAAACGGGCGTGCAGCAGATCGGGGCTCAGGTACGCCGAGCCGATCGTGCCGAAGTCCCGCTCAGCGACCGTCACCTGGACCTGGGAAGGGTCCTCGGTCGGTGCGAGCGTCAACATGACGTCGGCATCCAGGAGGCCCAGAAGCGTGGGATCGGCGCTGTCCACGATGGCGAGCACCGGCACGTGCAGGGTACGCGCGAGAGCGGCCAGAACCTGCGAGGCGGCCGGGAGACGGTCACCCGACAGAGGGAGCCGGGCGTTGTGGGCGGCCTGCAGCCGGTCCACGACCACCAGGGCCAGGTCCTGAACGTACGGGGCGGTTTCCGCGATCGCCTCGGCGGTCAGGTCACTGCCGTCGTCGATCAGCAGTGGCGCCTGGACCAGTTGCTGGGCGACCTTCTGCTCGTGGTCGGTGAGGCGGCCCTGCTTCAGGCGCGGGTAGTCGCCACCGGTCTCCGCGGAGATGATGCGGCGCATGATGTCGGCCTGGTTCGGCCCGGACGCCGCGTACAACACCTTGTGGTTGTCGACGAGCGCGGTCTGTCGTGCGGCGGCCAGCCCCAGCAGGCTTCCGCCGACGTTCGGGGCGGCCGCCACCAGCGTCAGCCGGCCTGACTGCAGACCGCCTGTCGCCAAGTCCAGGCCGGGCAGCCCGAACGTGGTGCTGCCGACCGGGCCCGAGGTGAGTGAGGCGCCGATGGCGTCGCCCAGCGTGGCGAGCCTGCGCGGCGCCCTCTCGCGTTCCGAATGGCCTTGGCTGTTCACCGCACCTCCTGCGGGCGCCGCGCCCAGCGCCGCGGCCGGATGGGATGAAGGGGAGACGACGTCGGCGGGCAGCAGTACCGCGACCGGTGTGGTGTTGCGCAGGAGCACCTGCGGCTGGCCCTGAGCCGCTCGCGTGATGAGGTCACCGAAGTCCTTCTGCGCCGCACTGAGAACGTGGGACGGCAGGACCTCGGTCTTCCGCGCTGCAGGAAGCCGGTCGAGCGGGGCCAGCAGAACGCGATCCTGACGCCTCTGTCCCTTATAGATCAGGGTCGTGCGCCCGTCTTCCTCGGCACGCTTCACCAGGGCGTAGAGGGCGTTGCGTGCCTCGGTCGCGTTCATCGCGTCCTGTTCCTGCGCCTGACTCACTCACCCTCCCAGACTTATCAACTCACCCTCATGATAGCAGTATCCACACATCTAAGGATTCAAAATCACACCTATTTTTGCCATCATCACTCATTTGTGAGGAGCTTCGGTGTGAGTTGAGTGCCGCGAGTACAGCACTGCCGGGGTCAGGCAGCCTGGCCGCCACAGACCGAAGGCCGGGACCTCGACAGCCGGCCCCGGCCTTCCACTCACGTCACCCGCAGGCGATCACACCCCGCCTGGCACGGCCTCAGCTCAGCGCCTTCGGCTCCTGGCCCGGCACTTCGGATGCCTCGTTGTACGCGAGGTGTCCGACGGCGGAGTGGGCCGTGCTCAGGTTGCCGTGCAGGCCGCCCGCGAGGTCCCGCGCCCGGCCGGACGACTCGGTGAAGCGCTCCATGACCTCGTCCAGCGGCTCGCCCCGGTAGTCGGACATCAGGAGTCCCTTGTCGTCGAGGCCCTGTACCGAGGTCTCCAGGAGGTCGAGAGCGGTCCTCATCTCTCCGGCCGCACGGGTGAGGTAGCTGAGGATGCGGTACGCCTCCAGCGGGTACTTGATCCCGCCGTACTGAAGAGCGCGGACCAACTCGACCAGGGAGCGCGCCGCGCCCTCCGCATGCTGCTCCATGTTCGGGGTGTTCTCGCTCATGTGGATCCGGCTCTCCTTGCTGGCGGTGGTCACGGGCGGTTGGTGCTGGCGGGTACGACCGGCATGCAGGACGGGCCGGCGGGCACTTCGGCCGGGAGCAGCAGGCCGCGGAGCCGGACCGATCCCTTCTGCCGGGCGGCCCCCGGAAGCCGGGTGTGTGAGGCCTGATACGTCGATCGCCGTGCCTGGCCCGTCGCCGTTCGGCTCGCTGCCCGGCATGAGGTCCGCCAGGCCGGCCGCGTCGGCGTCCGGGCCGCGCAGCAGACCGGGGTACTTGGGCCCGTAGATTGCCCACAGGCCCAGCGCGTCGTCCAGGAGCGCCGCGCGGTCGGCACGGGTCATCCTCTCGACCGCGCCTGGAAGCATCTGGGTATCGCCCGCGATGTAGTGGACGTGCTGGACAAGGAGGAAGAACATCTGGGTGGACTTGCTGGCGATGCCTCCCCCGTTCGGCCACTCGTCAGCCGGGTGCAGGCTGTAGACGCACTCGGCCGTCACCGCGAGCACGATCGGGTCCTCGTCGAGAAGCTTCGCTGTGAGGGACTCCAGGCACGGGGCGCACTGCTCGATGCGCGCGCCGATCAGCGCGGACGCGGTCCGCATGTCCGGTGCGGTCTCGACTCCCCACCGGCTGGAGTCGGCCGGCTGCAGATCCTCGTTGGAGGGGCCGCTGCCGTGGTGGTGGAGGGTGCCGGCGTTGGCCGCGGCGTACGCGGCGCCCCGAGCCCGGCTCTTGTTTCTCGCCCGGCTCTTGCGGCCGTGGCTCTTGGTCATACGGCTCTCGCATTTCCCGCGCCCGGCCCCATGACCCGATGCGCGCGACGAAGAGCAGCGTGCGGAAGGCTTCAACAGCTATACGGATGTCCGGAGTTGAAGTACGCCTCGCACTGATGCTCACAGTCCGAACCCCGTCGTACAGGGCCCGCGGGCACCTCTGCCGTGATGCACCCCGGTCATGGGCCAGGGCACTGGCTTGGGCCGATGCGTCGGCCGTTGGCCCGCAGCCTACCGGTCCGCCACCAGCCCCGGAACCGACTCCGGAAACAGCCCGGCACGCACGGCCAGAAGCGCGAGCGGAAAATCCGTGCGCCGCCCTCCGGGCACGGGCTTACGCTCCCGTCATGTACAGCAGCGTCCACGCGCGCCCGCGCCCCCTCGACCCCAACGACGGCTTCCGGCTCGGGGTGTTCGACACGTCGGTGCTCACCTCGGACATCACCGCGGCGCTGAAGCGGGGCAAGCCGTCCTCGATCCTGGCCGGGATGCGCCACGGGACGCTGCGCGGCTTCATCCCCCACTACGTATGGGCCGAGGTCCCGCGCGTACTCGCCGACCGCAAGAACGAGGGCGGCGACTTCGACCTCGTGATGGCGGAGCGGCTGTGGTGGGGGCAGTACGTGCCGCTGCTGCACGTCGTCTGTGTGAACGGACTGCCCATGACGGCCGCCGCCGACAGGCTCGCCCATGAAGACCTCAGCGACGTCGGCATCCTCCAACTCGCCGGCGTCCTCGCCCCGGTCGTCCTCCTCGCCGCCGACCGGGACCTGATCCGCCTCGACGTCGCCGCCCGGGACTGGCCCGCCCTGCGGGCCGTACTCGGGAAGATCGGCACGGCCGAGCAGGCGGTACGAGGCAGTACCACCGCGATGGAGCTGTCCGGCCGCTCCCTGATCGGGACTGCACGCCTGGCACGTGCCTACCCGCTGGCCACCGGCGCTCTGGCGGTTGCCGCCGGTATCTACGCGTACCGCAATCGCGCCCGGTTCCCCCAGGCTCGCGCGACGCTCTCCCGGGTCGGCATGGAGGTCTTGCAGACTCTCGCCGAGCCGTACGGCCGGCACGAGCTGCACACAGCGACCTGGAAGGACGCCGAACGAGGCGTCCCCGGAGACGACGTGCTCTCCCTTGTCGCCCGGCTGCTCGCCCGTGCGCCCGCGCCGATGACGCGCACCGACATCCTGTCGGCCCTTCCCGCCGCCGCGCAGCACCCGCACCGCCGGCAGATGGACGGACTGGGCCGCCTTCTGCACCGTTTCCCCGCCTTCCACCAGCCCGCCCCCGGGGAGTGGCAGCTCGGCAGGACCAACATGCAGATCACCGCCCCGCCCTGGGCATGACGGTGCCTCCACCGACACCACATCGGTCGGCGCGGTGCCGGCATGGACGGCATCGATGCCGTTGAGCCGGTCGCCGTGCCCGAACTGGGTCGAGCACGACGACCAACTAGACGAGGTTGAAAGGGCGTTCCGCAGGGAGCGGAGGAGCCTTCGCCCCTCCGGGGTCAGACGCGGAAGAACTGCGCCGCGGCGACGCCCGCCCAGGCCGCGGTCGCGATGACGAACAGCTCCATCGCCTCGGTCACGTGTCCGAGGACGAGGACGACGACGGCCGCGACGAACACCGCCGTCCCGGCCACCGCGAGCCCCGTGGCGCCGGTCTCCACCGCGAATCGGACGACGCGCACGCGCAACTCGTGCAGGCGCTCACGGCGCAGCCGACGCCGCAGGGCCCGGGCTTCGCGCCGCAGACAGACAGACTCGTGCTCGATCTGCGCCAGGAAGTCCTCGCTGGCACCGAAGCGAGGCCGGCAACCGCTCGACGGTACTCGACCGTCCTTCGGGTATGCCTCGACCATTCCTTACCCCGCCTGACTGGCCGTATTGCGGCGAGGACCCCGACCAAGAAAGCCCGTTCGGTTGCCGTGGCGTCCGGGTATCCGGGCACACGTTCTGCCTTGCTCACCTAGCCAACTCCGACCGTGACGCCTACCTTGCGGGCCTGACCCCCGGCACCGACGTCGACCACCGTGGCACCCTTTTCACCGAAGACCTCCTCAACGCCTTACTCACGCCGCTCCGCATCCCCTCAACCGGTCACCCCCACTTGGGCTATGCCAGGTTCGAGTCGGCCACCTTCGAGGGTCCCGCCCGGTTCGACTCGGCCACCTTCGACAGCGTTGCCCATTTCGGCTCAGCGATCTTCAGGGGTGAAGCCCGGTTCGAGGCGGCGACTTTCAACGGCCATGCCGAGTTCGCATCGGTGGTCTTCAAGGGTGACGCCGAGTTTGATGGGGTCGTCTGGAAGGACATAGCCGTGTTCTCGTCGGTCACCTGCGAGGGGGCCGCCACGTTCGCATCGGCGGTCTTCGAGGCCGACGCTGACTTCGAATCTGCCGTATTCGAGGACGCTGCCTGCTTCGAGTCAGCCACCTTCGAGGACAGGGCCCGCTTCGATGCTGTGACCTTCAAGGGCCCCGCCTGGTTCGAGTCGGCCACCTTCGGGCACGTTGGCTTCCCCCGTGTGGCCTTCAAGGGCCACACCGAGTTCAATTCGGTCACCTTCCAGGGCGTCGCCAGGTTCAACTATGCGACCTTCAAGGACCACGCTGGCTTCGAGTCGGCAACCTTCGAGGGCGCAGCCGGGTTCGTATCTGCGGCCTTCGAGGCCGACGTCGACTTCGAGACTGTGACCTTCGTGACGGCTGACAGAGTGGGGCCGTTGGTATGCGCTGGACGAGTCATGTTGTCGGGTACAACCTTCGGCGGCCCGGTGAACCTCGATTTCGCTGCGCGCCGACTGGAGTGCCGTCGAACGCGTTGGACATCGACGGCTGAGATTCGTCTGCGCTACGCCACGGTGGACTTCGCGCATGCGGTATTCGAGTACCCCCTCACAATCGCTGCTGAGCCGGATCCGTTCGCGCTCGCCCACGGATCCCAACTTGCCGAGGACTTGCTTGTGAGTGCGTCCAGCCCTGGCGTGCGGGTGGCGTCACTACGCGGGGTGGACGCTGCCCACTTGGTCCTTTCCGACGTCGACCTGTCGGGATGTCTGTTCGCCGGCACCGTGCACCTGGACCAACTGCGACTGGAGGGCGCCTGCACGTTCGACACGGTTCCGCCCGCCGTGCGCTGGCGGCGTTGGTGGCCCGTACGGTTCACCGAGCGCCGCGCCCTGGCCGAGGAGCACCACTGGCGTGCCAGCCAGCCCGGGGCCGTGAGGGGCTGGAACGTGGCTGTCGTCGGCGCGGGACGCGTCGGGCCGTTGCAGCTGGCGCCGGTGTACCGGGCGCTGCGCAAGGCTTTCGAGGACGGCAAGCACGAGCCGGGGGCGGCGGACTTCTACTACGGAGAGATGGAGATGCGCCGTCACGCCAGCGACATCCCCCGCAGCGAACGAGGCTTGCTGACCGCGTACTGGGCGTTGTCCGGCTACGGGCTGCGGGCCTCCCGAGCCCTGGCCTGGCTCGGCGCTGCGATGCTCCTCACCATCGTGCTGCTGATGGCCGTCGGTCTCGCCAGGGACACTCCGAAGCAGACCGCGACCGGCACTGTCCCGGCGGGCGGAGGCAAGGTGACCTTCGAGATCGACAAGGATGATCCGCGCAACCCCACCGGCCACCGGTTCACCGGCGAGCGCTTCGAGAAGGCAGTGAACGTCACGCTCAACTCGGTGGTGTTCCGCTCCTCCGGCCAGGACCTGACCACTGCCGGCACCTACATCGAGATGACCTCACGCCTGACCGAACCTGTCCTCCTGGGCCTCGCCGTCCTCGCGGTTCGCAACCGAGTCAAACGTTAACCCACTGCTCATCTGCGGCAGGCGGTCGCGCCTTCGGGCGTGACCGGACCACGGTAGGCGGTCGCGCCTTCGGGCGTGACCGGACCACGGTGAACCTCCGGTGTGGGATGCCTTCCGGAGTTCCGTAGAGCTGTACACATTGATGCATGAGCCCGCAGCGAGTGGGAGCCGGCGCGTCGCGGGCTGAGGCGGTACATCTGCTGGCCGCGCCCGCCGGATTCGAAAGGACTGCTCTTGTCCGGACCTGATCTGCCACCGGCGCCCGAGCCGATGACGGTCGATGCGCTGCTGAACCGTTGGCCCACCGGCGCACGGAAGGTGGAGCTCTTTTCCGGCGTGCTGGTCTTCGCGGGCGACTTCGACGAACGCGACGTGGTCACGGCACGGCGTACGTACCCCGGCCGGCGTCCCATCCTGAACGCCGATGGCGGTCTGGAGGTTCATCCTGCTGGGGAGGGTGAACCTATGCCTGTGGCGAGTGGCCTGTGACGGCCTGCTGGCTGTCATCTGACCTGTTCGAGTGTGGTCAGCAGTAGTTGGCAGTTGGTGACTGCGTCGTAGCTGCTGCCCAATGGCTGATAGCGGTAGGAGTGGCGGCGGGCTGACCATAGGCCTTTCCAAGCGGCGTACGGCCGCATTGCATCCACCCAGGTGCACTCGCCGAGCCAGGCCCGGGCTCGTGTTGCACTGCGGAAGTACCGGCGCAACTCGCGCTCCAGGACTCCGCGGTCGAAGGCCGCGTTGTAGGTGAGGCAGCGGCGGCGTGACAGGAGCTGGGCGAGGCGAGGGACGAAGGTGGCGAAGGGCGGCGCGGTTGCGGCTTGCTGCTGTGTGATGCCGTGCAGCGCTGATGCTGCGGCGGTGATGGTGGCATTGGGGTTGAGGCGTTCGTTGAAGAGTGCTTTGCCGTGTCGGTCTGTCAGGCCGATCTGCACGGCCCAAGGGTCGGTGAGGCTGGTGGTCTGCACGTCGAGGACAACCAGATGTGGATCGATGAGGATGCCACGGGCCCATCCTCGGACGCGTTCGTGTTCCGCTTGCCAGGAGGCGGGGCGGCGCAGCGCCCGGACGGCGTCGTCAAGATGGCGGTGCTGTTCCCGAAGGGACTGCACGTGCCAGTGCCGGCCCGCGTCGAACTGAGCGTGGACGGTGCCGAGGTAGCGGGTGTCTTCGTAAGCCGCCCAGGTCGGGCGGTCGGTGTCGCTGGGCCGGACGAAGTGGACGGCTCTGGCGTCGACGGAGCGGGTGAAGAGATGACCCAGGTGGCCTGGGCGGTCAGGCAACGGCATGGTCAGGGGCCTTGGGGATGAAGGGGGTGAGGGGAAGGCCGTGCGCCATCCAGTTGTGGAAGGCCTCCGCGGTGTAGAGGACACCGCTGCCGGACAGGCAGCCAGGTTGTTTCGGGTGGGTCCGGTTGATCCGCAGGACCATATGCAGTCCGTCGGCCTGCGCGGACTCTCCGAGGTCGAGGTGGACTGGTCGGCGGCAGACTTCGAGGGTCTGGCGGGGCCGGCTCCAGACGAAGTTGACGTGCGGGCGTCCGGGGGCCAGGCCGAGGCGGAGGCGACCCTTGCGGTGGGCGTCGCAGGCGTCGAAGAGCCAGACCATCGTGCCGTAGACCCGCTCACGGAACTCGATCTCGATGCGGGACAGGGGCCCGTACTGGAGCTCGACGATGTGTCCGCACGGGGTCAGGACGTCGCCTTCCAACTCGCCGCGTGGCACAAACTGCTGGGCTGGGCTCAGTCCGGTGCGCCATCCCTGGTTCCAGGGCCCCTCGCCGCGTACTCGCGAGGGGCCGAGGTGTGCCCCGCATTCGGGGCACCTGCTGAGGGCGGACAACTAGACCGCCTTGAGCTGGGTGTCCAGCCAGGTCACGGTCTCCTTAGTGAGGCCAAGGTCCTCCGGCGTTCGGCTGGCGGCGCGTAGTACCCCGGCGACGCTCGTCTGGGTGCGATGCGTGTTGATCAGGTCCTCCAGGATGGAGTCCGCGGCCTCGACGCGGTCGAGGAAGTCCAGCTCGTCTTGTTGGACGCGCATCTGCCGGGCGGCATCCGACTGGACGTCGTACAGGCGCCGGTGTTCGGTCTGGGCCTTCTTGCGGCGGGCGGGGACGCTGGCTCTGAAGTCGGAGTAGTGGACGATGAAGAGGGTCCCCTGCTGGCCGATGCCGGTGTTCTGGTCGTCTCCTGTGGTCGTGGTGCTGCCGCCGCAGCCTCCGGCGACCGTCACGGTCGGTCCCGTGCCTGGCGTGGTCCCGGCTCCACAGCCGGGGTTGCTCGGTCCTTGCGTGTCCTGGTCGTTTCCTTGCGCGCCGGATGTGCTCTGGTCCGGCGTGCCGTCCTGAGTGCCGGTCGTGCTGGTGGGGCCGCCGGTGGTGTCCGGTCCCGTCGCGATAACCGCGGAGCGGGCCTGGTCGTACTTCAGATACTGCTGCTCGATGTGCTTGGCAGCGGGGGCGTTCGCGACGATGATCTGCTCGGCCACCCGGAAGGCGTGGGTGATGCCGTCGCGCAGGTTCATGACGATCATCTGGCACATGATGTTGCGGAACTCGTAGGGGCTGTCGCCCGCCTTCGCGCTGGCCTCGTCGCAGATGCCGGCCAGCCAGTGGGCGGTGTCGGGCGGGTAGCGGTCGAAGAAGAACGGTGCGTTGTCTGCGGGGGCGTTGCTGTTCATGCGGTTGTGCTCTCTACGAGGCGCAGGCCGCCGGGCGTGCGCGCGTTGGTGATGGTGGCAGCCCACTGGGCTACGTCGTCGGCGAGGTAGCTGACCAGCCGCAGGAGGTCGTCGTCGGCGTTGGCGGCGACCTTGTCGGCGGGGTACCAGTCCGCGACGAAGGCGTTGAATCGGCCGATCGCCCGGGCGAAGTCCTGCCGCCACTCGGCCAGCAGGAGTTCGTCACTGGGCCGGTTGCCGCCGAGGACCTGGACGAGCTCGCGGAACACGGCCTCCTCCGGCTCGGCATCCGGAGCCCCGGCGCCCGGGTCGTGCAGGGCTGCTTCCTGCGCGACTGCCTGGATGAGGTCGGGGTCCTCGCGCAGCACGGCGCGGGCCAGTGCGGGGCGCTGCGCGAGATAGCCGGCGGCAACGGCGCGTGTGGCGTCCTCGTCGGCTTTCACCGCGCCGAGGATCGCCTCGCGGACCTGAGGCTGGTGCGCTTCGAATTGGTGGACCGCGGTGACGACCGCCCTGCGTTCGCTCTCGGCGCCGGGGCGCCGGCTGGGCCGGATCGCCTTGCGCACGGCCTTGAGGTAGTCGGTCTCGGTGACTTCGAGGATGTCGTGCTGCTCGGCTAGGGCCATCAGGCCAAGCAGGACTTCGACTTTCTCGTCGAAGTGCTCCTGGTCGAAGGCGCCCGGTTCGCTGCTTTGAGCTACCTGGAGCAGCGTGGTGAACGAGACGTACACCTTGGAGTCCAGGACGGGCTGGCGCTGCTGCGGCCTCCAACGGTGCGCAAGCAGGCGGCACTTGCGCAGGGTGTGCGGTGACAGCTTGAGCCGTGCGCTCAGCGCATCGAGCTGCTCCTCCGTTGCGTAGCGGGATCCGGCCGTGGCCGGCGGTCCGTACTTCGCCAGGAGCCAGTCTCCGACCGCGAAGCGCGTGGCCCGGAACGCCCTGCTCGTGGTTGACCCACGGGTGACGATGTGTTCGATCTCCTCGAACTCGGACGGTGTGCAGCCGGCTTCGTCTGCGGCTTGGGGTTCGGTCCAGAACGATGTGGACGGCGTGGTCATCCTCATGCCCTCCGGGTTGGGGGGCCGCCCGCACCGGACAGCCGGGCACGGAGAGTAGCCACGCTTGCGCACTGCTTACTTGGAGTGATGATCCTTTTGGGAGTGGGGCGAAGGCGGCGCCCTGCGCGCGAGGCATCAACTCGACGTTCGGGAAGATCACCTTCACTGGTGAACCGGGACGTGGTGTCGTCCGCGGCGTCTCGCGCGTACTCGCAAGCCGTCGCCCATAGCCAGCGCACGGTCAATGGATGCCTGGCCACGGCTGCGGCCTCCGCGTTCGCCGCGGCATGACCCCACTGCTCCCGCCGTAGCCCAGAGCACTGCTGCTCAGCGGTGCGCAGGCGCATGGCGAGTTCCCAGATGCGCTGGCGCATTGCCGGGCAGGGCCCAGTGAAGGAGAGGGGTGCTGACGATGTGAAGTCCTGCTCCGCGGTCAGTGGTTCGGCTGCGAAGCCGGTCGGGTCCGTGGGCAGGATGAGCTGGAAGAGCATGCTGGGACCGTAGGAACGGGCACCGACAGGGTGTCCTGCATCTGGAGTAACTCGGCTCACTCTCCAGGCGACCTCTCACCCGATCGGACCTCCGACGCGGGCGGCCGCCCGCGAGCGTGATCCTGCTCCGTACGGCCTGCCGCGCCGGCTTCCGGGAGTGACCAGGACCGGGTGCAGGCCGTCTTCACGGACGCCCGCCCCAAAGGGCCGTGGCTGCGCTCTTCGTCGCCTTGCACCACTGGTCTCGGGCGTGTCACGTACTGCGCAGCCGGGTGACTGTCACTACGGCGTGTCGGGTCGTCCCGGCGAGGACCTCAACCACGAGCCCGGGCTCGGCGGTGTTGTAGGGCTCCCCGGCCCGGGTGCGTGCGCTGCACGGCGGGCCGCTGGCGGCGAAGTACGCGGCGACCTGGGCGGCGAGCGGGGCTTTGAGGGACTGGGTGAGGGCGGTGCGTCCGTCGGGGAGGCGGACCGCGAGGGCTCGCGGCCGCGCGGTTGAGCCGGTGTAGCCGACGACGTCGGCCTCCACGGTCTCGGCATGCCGGATCTTCCGCCAGATCCGGCCGGGCCTGTAGGGGGAGGTCGCCTGCTTGGCCACGATGCCCTCGATCCCCTGCTCCGGCAGTTGTTGGTACCAGACCCGGGCCACCGCGGGGTCATCGGTCATTGGGACAAGCTGGATCGGGGGCCCGATGTCGTACTCCAGCATCAGGTCGGCGAGTAGACCGCGGCGTTCGTCGTAGGGGCGGGCTCGGACGTCTCCGTGCTCGGGGTGGAGCAGGAGGTCGAAGGCGGCGAGGTGAGCAGGCAGCTGTTCGGCGAGACGGCGTGCCCGCGAGGGGGTGGACAGGGCGCGCGACTGTACGGCTGCGAAATCGATCCTCCCGTGGGCGTAGATGACTGCCTCGCCATCGACGATCACGCCCGGCGGCAGCGTCTGCAGGGCCGCGAGCGCCAGGTCCATCCAGACCGCGGTGACGTCACGCCCGGACCGGGCTTGGAGCCTGACAGTGTCCTTCTCGCGCCAGACGACGGTCCGGTGGCCGTCGAACTTGATCTCGTACCGCCAGCCCGTCCCGACCGGCAATGTTGGGACGAGCTCGGCGAGTGCGACGTCGACGGGAAAGTCCACAACATCAGGATCAGGCTCCGCCCGCCATGCCGCCCGTGCACCCACGGCGGCACTACCTGAGAAGCGGCACCACCGCCTTCGCCACCAGCATGAACGGACTGTCCTGAGCGACCAGGGCCAGGCCGTAGGTGCTCGCGACATGCGCGACGGCCGTGATCGCGGCGCGGAAGACGCGGGACTGAGGCTCGGTGAGCTCGTCGCCGGCGTCGAGTGCGAGCGCGGCGAGGGCGACCACAGCGACGGTGACGAATGCGGTAAGCAGTGCGAGGTGCTCGAAGAGGTGCGGCATTGCTGACTTTCCGGGCCGCACGGCCGTCGGCCTCACCCCTTGCGCCAAGAACGGGGACGTCTCACAGGATCGAATCGAAAAATGTGACTCAGATCATATTCCTCGCTAGGTCGTGCGACGTGAGGCCGACTTGTCCCTTGGTGCCGCTGCGCTGCCACGCGACAGGACCCCGTTCACCTGTTCGCACACTTGTGCGATTCGGCGTTATGGTGGATACCTGGAGAGGACGCAGGTCAGGGAGGGGCGTACGAAAGGCGGGAGGTGTGAGTCGTGGATTTACTCATCTGCATGTCGCCTCCGGCTACTCCGCCCGCTACGGCGCCTCCCTCCCCCACGCCCTCGTGCAGCGCGCTGCCGAGCGCGGGATGACGACCCTGGCGCTGACCGACCGGGACACGGTTGCGGGCACGGTCCGCTTCGCCAAGGCCGCCACGGCCGCCGGGATCCGCGCCGTCTTCGGTGTCGACGTCGCCGTCGCCCCGCTCACCCCGTCCGGCCCGGCCGCCGGCCGGTCGCGTACGCCCGCGCGGGGTGGTGCGCACGTGATCGAGCCGCCGCTGCGGATCACCTTGCTCGCGCAGAATGCGACCGGGTGGGCGCGGTTGTGCCGGCTGTTGTCTGCCGCGCACGCCGAGGCCGGCGACGGCCTGCCTCTCGTGTCCTGGCCGGTCTTGCGCGCGTACGCCGACCGTGACCTGGTGGTGCTGCTCGGCCCGGCTTCCGAGCCGGTCCGGGCCCTGGCCGCAGGCCGCCCGGACGTCGCCGAGCGACTGCTCGCCCCGTGGCGGGAACTGGCCGGAGAGCGGCTGCGGCTGGAAGCCGTGTATCTCGGCCGGGAGGGCACCGGTGCGGGCTCGCTGCGGCTGGCCGCGCGCACCGTGGGCCTGGCCGACCAGGCGGGGGTGCGCGCGGTGCTGACGAACGCGGTCCGCTACGCCGATGCCGCACAGCACCGGCTGGCCGACGTGCTCGATGCGGCGCGGCTGCTGCGTCCCGTCGACCGCCGGCATCTGGACGGCGGCGAGCGATGGCTGAAGGACCCGGCCGCGATGGCCGCGGCCGCCGAGCGGATCGCGCAGGCCGTCGGTGGTGACCCCGGCCGGGCTGGACGGCTGCTGGCCGAGACCGAGGCCACCGGTCAGTGGTGCACGCTCACCCCGGCCGACCTCGGCCTGGGCCGGCCGCACTTTCCCGAGGCGTCCGTCGTCGGCGCCACTGGCGAGCCCGGGTCGGCGATGCGGCTGCTGCGGCAGCGGTGCGAGGCGGGGATGGTCGCCCGCGACCTGGACCGGGACGAGAGTGCGGTACGGCAGCTGGACTACGAGCTGGAGGTGATTGGCCGCCTTGGCTACGAGGGCTACTTCCTCGCCGTGGCCCAGGTGGTCGCCGACACCCGGGCGCTGGGGATCCGGGTCGCCGCGCGCGGCTCGGGTGCCGGGAGCATGGTCAACCACTCGCTGTTCATCGCAACCGCCAACCCCCTTGAGCACCACCTGCTGTTCGAGCGCTTCCTCAGTGAGCGCCGCACCTCCCTGCCGGACATCGACCTCGATGTGGAGTCCGAGCGGCGCCTGGAGGTGTACGACGCGATCATCGAGCGGTTCGGGCGGGAGCGGACCGCGGTCACCGGCATGCCGGAGACCTACCGGGCCCGGCACGCCCTGCGCGACACCGGCCTCGCCCTCGGCCTGCCCCCGCACGTCGTGGGCGACATCGCCAAGAGCTTTCCGCACATTAGGGCCCGGGACATCCGTGCCGCCCTCGTCGAACTGCCCGAACTACGGCAACTTGCCTCGCAGGCGCAGAAGTTCGGGGCGCTGTGGGAGCTCGCCGAGGGCCTGGACGCGCTCCCCCGTGGCTACGCCATGCACCCCTGCGGAGTGATCATCTCCAATGCGTCACTGCTGGACCGGCTCCCGGTGCAACCGACCCCGGCCGGCTACCCGATGGTGCAGGCCGACAAGGAGGACGTCGAAGACCTCGGACTCCTGAAACTCGACGTCCTGGGCGTGCGGATGCAGTCCGCGATGGCGCACGCGGTCACGGAGATCCGCCGAACGACGGGACGCCACCTGGACCTCGACAATCCCGACCACGTCGACCTGAACGACCCGCTCGCCTTCAAGATGATCCAGGCCTCCGACACCGTCGGCCTCTTCCAGCTCGAATCCCCCGGCCAGCAGGACCTGGTGGGAAGGCTCCAGCCGCGGCACATGCAGGACGTCATCGCCGACATCAGCCTGTTTAGGCCCGGCCCCGTGCAGGGCGGCATGCCCGCGCTGTTCATCGCCGCCCGGCACGGCGCCGCACCTCGGTACGCGCACCCGGACTTGGAGCCGATCTTGGCCGATACCTACGGCGTGGTGATCTGGCATGAGCAGATCATCGCGATCCTGGCCCGGATGACCGGCTGCGACCGTGCCGCCGGCGACGTCGCCCGCCGCGCCCTTGCCGACCCCGACCGGCTGCCGCGCGTGGAGGCATGGTTCCGCCGTACGGCGGGCGAGCGCGGCTACGGCAAGGACGTGCTGGACGAGGTGTGGGAGACCGTCGCCTCGTTCGGCGCGTACGGATTCTGCCGCGCGCACGCGGTCGCGTTCGCCGTCCCCGCCCTGCAGTCCGCGTTCCTCAAGGCCCATCACCCCGCCGCCCTGTACGCGGGCCTGCTGGAGCACGATCCGGGCATGTGGCCCCGCCGGGTCATCGTCGCCGACGCCCGGCGCCACGGCGTGCCGGTCCTGCCCGTGGACGTCAACCACTCCCGCGCCCAGCACAGCGTCGAATCCACCGAACGGGGCTGGGGCGTCCGGCTCGCGTTCTCCACCGTCAAGGGCATCAGCGGCGCCGAGGTCGCCCGTCTCGTCGCAGGGCAGCCCTACACCGGCGTGCAGGACCTGTGGCAGCGGGCCCGCCCTTCCCTGCCGACCGTGCAGCGACTGATCAGTATCGGCGCGCTCGGCCCGCTTGCTGCAGGTCTCACCCGGCGGGACCTGCTGCTGCAGGCCACCGAGCTGCACCGTCATTCGCGCAACCGCGCGGCCAGCGACGGGCAACTGCCGCTCGGCGGCGAACTCGTAACCGCCGAGCCGAGCGGCCTGCCCGAGATGACCAGCCGTGAGCAGCTCGGCGCCGAGCTGGAAACGCTGTCGATCGACGTGTCCCAGCACCTGATGGAGCACCACCACCGGCTGCTGCGCGAGCTCGGCGCGACCGATGCCGCCCACCTGCGCGGCATGATCCCCGGCCAGAGAGTCCTCGTCGCCGGCGTACGGGCCTCCACGCAGACCCCGCCGATCCCGTCCGGTAAGCGCGTCATCTTCTGCACGCTGGAGGACGGCTCCGGCCTGGTCGACATCGCGTTCTTCGAGGACTCCCACGAGCAGGTCGCGCACACCGTGTTCCACTCCGGCATGCTCCTCGTGCGCGGCACCGTCGAGGCCCGCGGCCCGCGGCGCACCGTCGTCGGCGAGATGGCCTGGGACCTGGACGAGATCGCCGCCGCCCGCCGCGACCACGGCCCCCAGGCCGCCCTCGACCTCCTCGGCCGCACCACTCCCGCCCCCACCCCGGCCCAGCCCACCGGGCAGCGCACCCTCGCCGACGGCACCGCCGGAGCCCGCCTCCACCCCTACGCCGACCTCCAGCCCGCCGGCACCCGCTCGGCCGACCTGACCCGGCTCGGACACCGCAGCCAAGGAAGCGCCGGGTGAGCGCCATGAAACCGACCGAGCCCACCGTCCGGCACATCGTGCACGTCCACTACCACGGTCTGGCCTCCGGCGACCCGCGCTACCCGCAGGTGCTGGACGTGCTCGCCACCATCAGCGCCCGCGCCCAGACTCTCCCACCCGACGCCGCGGTCGCCGATCTCACCGGCGCCGAGCGGTACTTCGAGCGGGGCCCCGAGGGCCTCGCCCAGATGATCCGGCTGCGTACCCTCGCCTGGACCGGTGCGCCCACCACGATCGGCGTGGGATCCAGCCTCATGCTGGCCTCCATGGCGGCGGCCGTCACCGAGCCCGGAGGGATCACCGTCGTCGACGACACGGACCAGGCGATCGTGGCCTTCCTCCATCCACGCCCGGTCGCAGCTCTGCCCGGCGTCGGACCGGCCACCGCACGCACCCTCACCCATCACGGCCTGCAGACCGTCGGCGACATCGCCCGCACCCCACTGACCACCCTGCAACGCCTCCTCGGGGCGGCCGCCGGCCGCCGGCTGTACGAGCGCGCCCACGCCCACGACCCCAGGACCGTGACCCCGCACGCCCTGCCCAAGACCACCACCGTGCGCCACGTCTTCGACCGCGACGAACTCGACCCCCACGAGCAGCACCGCGCCGTGCTCACCCTCACTCACCAGCTCGGCTCTCGGCTCCGCGGCGACCAAGCGGTGGCCCGCACGCTCACTCTCACCGTGCGCTACGCCGACCACACCTCCACCAGCCGCACCCGCACACTTTCCGAAGCCACCGCGCACACGCCTGCCCTGACCCGTACCGCCACCGCACTCTTCGAGGCCCTTGGCCTGCAGCGTGCACGGGTCCGCGCGATCACCCTGACCGGTGAACTCGGCGACGTAGCCAGCGCCGCACACCAGCTCTCCCTCGACCCCGACGACGCCACGGCATACCGCATCGAGGCCGCCGCCGACCGGGCCCGACGGCGCTTCGGCCCGGACGCGGTCCTGCCTGCCACCCTCGCCCGACGCGGCGACCGACGATGACGCGAGAGGCGCAGACCGTGGACGACACCACCTACCTTGCCCGGCTCACATTCCACACCGTCGCCCCCTCCTCCGAAGGAGCGCAGGAGGGGACAGCCCCTGATGCCGATGGTCCACGGGTCGAGGGGGAATGGACCGTCCTGGCCACCGCCCGGGACCGGTACACGGAGTGGAGCAGCCTCTACGACAAGAACCCGGCAGCGGTCGTCCAACTCATCGCGAAGACGGACGGCCTGGAGCACGTCCTCCAACCGGGAGCTGCGCAAGGCGCGGTCACGCTCGAGGACTCGTGACCACATAGCGTGCCGGATGACTCGCCGGGGTTGCCCGGCCCGAGCGACATAGAATCCGTGGATGTGAAACACACATTCGACGATCTCGTGGAGATGCAGAAAGCAGCCGACGAGGCACACGCCCAGGTACTGGAACTGCGGGACGAATACGGCCGGCCCACGCAGACGACCTGGGGGCCGGAACAGACCGAGACGTACGAGTCAGCGTGGAAGGCCTGGAGGAGCCTGGCCAACACCGTCCAGGCCGCCGTCACGACGCACGCCACGGATGAGGGCAAACCCCGCTTCGAGGTCGAGGCCGCCGTACGCGCCGAGGCCCGACACTCCGCGCCGGAACCGTCAGCCGCATGCTGAACGCTGCCGCGTCCTGTCTGAGGCCGGCGCCGGGCTCCTCGTAGAGAGGCGGCCCGGCGCCAGGGCTACAGGGCCGACCCTCGTCGACGAGGTACGCCGCGAGCGGCATCGCCTCAACCGGGGCCGTGACACCTACGCCTGATGTTGACGTTCGGAGCTGAGGTGCCCGCAGGCCGCTACCGGCTGAGCAGCGGAGCGAGTGCCGTACGCAGCTGATCGAGCTGACGGTAGTGGAGGCCGGCCATCCCTGCGTTGCAGGCTGCGGTGACATTGGCTTCGGTGTCGTCGACGAAAAGGCACCGGTCAGCGCTGGCGCCGACGCGTTCGGCGGCAATGCGGTAGACCCGCGGGTCAGGTTTCGCGACGCCGATACGGGCGGAGTTGACCACCGTGTGGGCGAGGCCGCCCAGGCCCTGGCGGGCGAGGTCCTGCTCGAGCCGTGTGGTCCCGTTCGCGACCAGGGCCACGGAGGTGACCTCGCGTACTTGCGTGAGCAGGGCTACCAGATCCAAGTCCACGAGTGGGACGAGCTCGGTCCAGGCAGCCACTGCCGCGTCGGCCTGTGCGCGTGATCCGTAGGTGTCGGCGAGATCGGCGGCCACGGCGGACCGCCACTGCTCGTCGGTGATCGCCCCAGTGATGGCGGGGTGGACACGGGCTGGGGCGAACGCGGCGGTCGCGATGGCGCCGTGGGGCAGTCCGTGCGCATGCTCGATGTCGTCGTCTGCGGGCCAGTGCCGCAGAACGCGGTCGACATCGCACAGTACGGCGTCGTACGGCAAGGGAGGGCGGGCCTGGTCGCGCTCAGTCATGCCTGCAGTCTGGTCGCCCGATCGCGGGAAGGGGGGATCCTCAGTCCAGGACGATGGGGCGCGCGGGTGCACCGTGTTCGAGGACGTCGGTGACCAGGGCTGCGAGATGGATCGGGTAGATCGTTTCGGTCGTGGCGTTCAGCTCGGCGAGGGTCCACCAGCGGTGTCCGCGGATGTTGTCGGGCTGCGATGCCCGGGCCGGGTCGACGTCGGCTGCGGAGACGCGGGTGAGGAAGTACTTTTCGACCTGGCGGACCTCGCGGCCGCCGACGAGGTGGTCCTTGCTGCGCTCCGCGAGCTGCGCCCCCAGCTCGACCGCCTTCTCGTCGATACCGAGTTCTTCGCTCAGCTCGCGGAGCGTCGCCGTGGCGTGGTCTTCACCGTCCTCCAGGGAGCCTCCGGGGGTCGCCCAGAATCCGCCGTTCTCGTCGTAGCGCAACAGCAGGATGCGATCGTCATCATCGAGGACGATGGCGCGGGCGGCTTCCCTCAGCGGCGGAGTGGAGGTCGTCATGCCCTCCAGTGTGGCAGTCCCGAGGGGACGTCAGGACCGCTCGACCAGGTATTCGCCAATGCACGCCGCGTCCAGGTCACAGGCTTGGAGCGTGGCGAGCGCGTGGGCTGGTGTCTCGACGATGGGCTCGCGGTCGTTGAAGGACGTGTTCAGGACGACGGGCACTCCGGTGAGCTGGTGGAAGTGCTCGATCAGTGCCCCGTAGGCGGGCGCAGTGGCCGGGTCGACGGTCTGGACGCGTGCGGTGCCGTCGACGTGCACGACTCCGGCGATCTTGTCGGCGTGGTCGGGGCGGACGGGCGGGGCCAGCAGCATGAACGGGCTGGTCACGTCCAGGTCGAACCAGGTGCTGGCGTGATCGGCGAGGATGGCCGGCGCGAATGGCCGGAATGGCTCGCGATGCTTGATCCTCTGGTTGAGGGCGTCGGAACTGGCGGGGGTGCGGGGATCGGCGAGGATGCTGCGGGCCCCCAGCGCGCGGGGCCCGAGCTCGCTGCCGCCCTGGAACCATCCGATGATCTTCCCGTCGGCGATCATCTGGGCGGCTGTTCGGGCGATGTCACTCTCGCGGCGCCATGTGAACGGTGTCCGGCGCCGTTCGACCAGGCCGGAGCGGGGGTCGCGGCGCAGGGCCTGCTCGATCTCCTCGGACGTGTAGTCGCGGCCGAAGTAGTCGCTGGACAGCGGCCGCCTGGGCAGTTCGCCGGTGAGGCGGTGCCAGGCGTACAGGGCGCAGCCGAGGGCCTGGCCGCGGTCGGATGAGGCGGGTGGGGCGAAGTAGCCGGTTACCGCGTCCAGGCGGCGGATCTTGTCGGCGGCGACGCAGTTGAGGGCCACACCGCCCGCGAAGCACAGGTTGCCCAGGCCGGTGGAGGCGATCGTCTGTTCGGCGAGCGTGCACAGGGCGCGCTCGGTCTGGCTCTGGACGTAGGCGGAGGCGTTGATACCGAGCTCGTGCTCGCCGCGGCTGCCGTACGGGCCGAAGTCGACGCCGGTCCGCCTGGCGAGGTCGGCGACGCCGGGCGCGTGGGTGCGGGTGAGCCGTCCGTGGACGTGGGTGTCGACGACGTCGAACAGCGGGGCGAGGTAGTGGCCGGCATCGCCGTACGAGGCGAGCGCCATGGTCTTGCCGGCCTCCTGCTCATGCCAGCCGAGCCAGTTCGTGAAGGCCTCGTAGGTCGCGCCGATCCCACCGGAGCGCGGCCGGGTCGGCGGGGTGCCGCCCAACCGCTCGATCCCGCCGGGAGTGGCCCGGTAGTAGGTCTCGGTGTCGTTGTGGTTGCCGCCGCCGTCGACGACCAGCACGGTCGCCTCCTGGTACGGGCTGAGGCAGTAGGCGGTGTAGGCGTGGCTGAGGTGGTGGTCGACCGGGATGATCCGGGCAGGGTCGATGCCGAGGTGGGCCAGGCCCGTCTCGGCCCGGGTGGGCGGGGTGCGGCCGATACCGCTGACCGCGACCAGGTCGACGTCGGCGAGCGTCAGGCCGGCGGCGCGCAGGCAGTACAGCAGGGAGGCTTCCCAGCCGGGGCTGTAGCGGGTGCGGTTGAGGCGCTCCTCGCCGATCGCGACCATCACAGTGTCGGTGATCAGGGCGGCGCCGCCGTCGTGACCGAGGTTGATACCGACGGCGCAGGGTGTGGTGCTGCTCATCAGGCGGCCCCCCGTACCGGCGGAGCATCCATGAGCGGGTTCCACAGCCGGGTGTGCCCGGCGGCGTCGGCGTGCAGGGCCCCGAGCTGGCACAGCTGGACGGTGCCGCCGCGGTGGGCGAAGGCAGGGGTGAAGGGGTGACCGAAGGCCTCCAGCCCGCCGAGGTGGGTATAGGCGTCGGCGAACTGCTCGTCCAGCGGCGGCCACGCGGCGGGAGCGGCGGCGGAGGTGAGAGCGCGGGCGGTGTGGTCGAAGCCTGCGTCCGTGAGCACGCTGGCGATCTGGGCCAGAACCGACTCCCGGGTGGCGCCGTCGGTGTTGATGACCGCCGGTGGGGTGGGGCACAGCGTGGGGGCGATGTCGGTGTAGAAGGTGTGCAGCCGCTCCAAGAGCCCTTCGTCGAACCACTGCTTCCACCTGGGAAGCTCGGCGACGTTGCCGCGGCGGGTCAGGCTCTGCTCGGGGCTGACCAGGAGGATCGCGGTCAGTACCGTCTCCGGGAGCTCGGGGGCGATACGGCGGGCGTAGAAGTCGCGGGCCGTGCGGTACGGCAGGGAGTCCTCAGCGCGGGTGGCGTAGCAGTACGCCAGGGCGCCGAGGTGGTTGCGGTCGGAGATGAGCAAGCTCGTTGCCGGGTCGGTGGTCAGGTTTCCCAGGGCGCGGGCCTTGGCCAGTTCGTGCCGCAGGAACCACAGGGTGTGTCCGGCCGGGCTGGGGTGCACCGGGGCCGCGAGGCCGGTCGCGAGGCGGGCGTTGGGCTCGGTGAACCACATGGCCTCGTCGCCGAGGGCGAGGACCATGCGCGCGAGCAGGGAGGTCTTGCCCGCTCCGGGCGGGCCATCCAGGACCAGTACGGGAGCGCGGTGTTCCACGATCAGGCTTCCTTCCGTGTGCGGGCGTGAGGCTGGTCGGCGAGTTCCGCCAGGGCAAGGGCGAGGTCCTCGACGCGCAGGGCGAGGTCGACGCTGGTCGGCAGGTCGGCGGGGTGCTGCCCTGACAGGCGGGCGTCGATGGACATCCACAGGGCGGCGAACGGGTCGGTGAATCCGCTCTGCGTACCGTCGGTCGTGGTCAGGCGCGTGCCGTTGGCCGGGTCGTACGGGCGGGCGAAGTCGATCGTGGCGGCGCCGTGCTCGTCGGCGAGGTGAATCTGCTCGCGGAAGACACCAGCCGGGGTCGCGGCGATGACCAGGGTGAACGGCTCCCCGTTCGGGCCGTGCAGCAGCGCGTGCACGGACTGCTCGGACGCGTCGAGGGTGCACGCCGTGGCAGTGGCGCCAGGCATGGCCAGGACCAGCGCGGTCAGCAGGTGGTAGCCCTGCCACAGCAGGATCTGCAGTGCCGTCACCTGGTGCGGCAGCAGGTGGTCGGGGGCCGGCTGCGGCGGATCCTGGTCGAAGGTGTACGGCACGAAGCCCGGCGGGAGGACCTGGCGGCGCGCGGATTCGTCGACCCCGTCGGCCTTCATCAGCCAGCCGCCGGCCGGTTCGGGTACGTGAGCGAGGGCGGCGTGCAGCGCGGGGTCGTGGGCGCGCATCGCGCCGACTTCCAGCAGGATCCCGGCGTCCCGCGCCCGGCCGGCGAGCTTGCGGGTGCGGGCGACGTCCAGGCAGACAGGTTTCTCGGTGACCACGTGCACGCCGGCGTCGAGGGCCTCCTCGATGAGGTCCTCGTGTACTCCGGTCAGGATCACCAGCGCATCCGCGTCCTGCAGCAGGTCGCCGGCCCTTGTCGCGGTGCGGGGAACGGCGAACCGCTTCTGTGCCGTGCGGGCCCGCTCGGGGTCGCGGTCGGTGACGGCGATCAGTTCGAAGGCCGTGGAGCGGGCCAGGAGTGGAAGGTGCAGTCCGAAGGCGGCGGCGCCGCATCCGGCGACGGCGAGCCGCCACGGCTGACTGGCCGGGCGTGTGGTGGTGGTCATCGGGGCGCCTCCGGGAGAGTCCAGCAGTTGGTGGCCGCGTGATGGGAGCAGCGGGCGATCTCACCGGCGGGCAGCGCCCGCAGATGGGGGTTGAACAGCTCCACCGAAACCGGCCCCCGGTAACCGGCCCGGGTCAGGGCGTCGGTGAAGGACGGCCAGTCCAAGGCACCGTCGCCGGGGAACAGCCGATGTGCATCCGCGAGTTCGTCCGGCGTGTCGAAATGCGGGGTGTCGGCGATCTGCACGTGCGTGATCGCGGTGCCGAGGCTGGTGAGGTGGGCCGCATCCGCGCCAGCGGCGGCCCAGTGGAAGGAGTCCACGAGCACTCCGGCGTTGCCGGTCTTGGTCTCGTGCAGCAGTTCGTCCAGGGCGGGCAGGCTGTCGGCGACCGGGTGGGGACCGTCCAGACCGGGCGGCAGCCCGTGCCGGACGCTGACGGCCTCGACGGCCAGCCGTACGCCGTGCGCTTCGGCCGCGTCGGCGAGGTGGGCGATCCGCTCCCGGGCCAGGGCGCGGGCCTCGGAAGTCGCGAGCGGTGAGCGGGGATTGAGGACGGTAGTGGCCACGGTGCAGCCGAGGGAGGCCATGGCTTCCAGACGCTCGTCCAGGTGGTCGAGGCACGCGTGGTAGGTGTCCGGGGCGACCAGGAGCGGGGCGGGCAGGACCGGCCCGGCCGGCAGGATGCCGCTCGCGGCCGCCACGCTCACACCCAGCTCCTGGAGCAGGTCGCGTAACCGGCCAATGCCGAGGGTCTGGGCCTGTTGGATGGAGACCTCGACGGTGGGGAACCCGGCGCCCGCGGCCAGGGCGAGGACCTGCTCCAGGGGCAGACCGGAGAGGGTGGCTTGGTTGAGGCACGGCACGAACCTGCCGGCGGGCTGTGAGGAGGTGGTCATGCCGTGGCCAGCTTTCCGTCGAGCAGCTGCTCGCGCAGCGCGGGCAGGTCCGCCATCACGTCGGCGACCACCTGCCGGACGCAGGCGTTGCTGATGGCGTTGGGCCCCGAAGCCTGCACGATCGCCTGCCAGGGGTCGGTCAGGTCCCGGCCGGACTGGGAGACCAACGCGACCGCGCAGTCCAGTCCGGTTACCTCGTGCAGGCGGCGGGCGACTTCGGCCGCGGCCAGGTTGTAGAGCTTGCCCACGTGGTAGACGGGGTTCTTGCCGGAGACCCCCTCGGCGGACCAAGGCCTGAGCATGCTGATCAGACCGTTCGCGCGGTTGCCGCGCCCGACGACGCCTTCGTCGCCGGACTCGATGGACGAGCCGGTGGCCGTCAGGTACAACTCGGGGCGGGAGTCGACATCGCGGGTGTTGATGGACACCGTCAGGTGATGCTCGGGCGCGATCGCCGCCGCGACATCGGTGATGAGCTCGCGTGCCTGGGCCCGGCGGGCGATGTAGGTGTCGAGGTCGGGGGTCTCGCGGGCGATCTGCGGAACGCACGCGGTCAGATGTACGCGCGGGCCGTGACGGACGACCATGAGTTTGATGTCGGTGCCGTAGTAGGGGTGTTCGGCGCGGAACGCATTGCTCGTCAGGTGCTCTTCGACGCCGAGCGCGAGCTGCTCGGCGATGCCAAGCGGCCAGTAGGCGACGCCGGCGCTGGTGTCGTTGGAGAACAGGCGGTGCCGTTCGGCGAGGTCGTCGAGGGTGCGCGGGGCGAACCACCGCTGGCGGGAGGCTTCGCTCTCTTCCGCGTCGGGGGCGCTGACGGCACCGGGGCTGGAGGCCTGCGTCAGCCGGGGCTTTACGTCGACCCACCGCTCGACGTCGAGCAGTGGCAGTGCGTGGGCGAGGTAGTCGCGCGCGGCGGTGGTGACGATGTCGGCGACCGGGATGGTGTGGTCGCCGAGTGCTGCGGTGATGCGTCCGTTGACCAGGACCTGGATGGGTGCGGTGAGCTCGCCGTGGCCGAAGCGGACGTCGGCGGCTCCGCCGAGCAGGGACGTCTTGTCGGTGTTGTGGTGCAGGATCGCACCGAACTCCTCGAGGCAGTAGCGGCTGTAGGCGCGGGAGATCGCCTCAGCCACTCCGTCGGCGAGGGTGTCGGGATGGCCGGCCCCTTTGCGTTCGACGACCTCGGCGCCCATGAGGGCAGAGGCGGCGGTAAGGCCGGGGGTGCTGATCACGTCCATGTGCGGGACTCCTTCGTCGGGGCGTACTGGGCGAGGGCGATGGGGCGGCGGCCGAGCAGGCGCAGCCGGCCGCGTTCGAGGTGGTAGGCGCCGATCCGGACCAGGTCGCGGGCCCCCTCGACGGCACGGGAGCGGTCCAGGAAGGTCCACCCAGCGGCCAGGTTGATGGCGGCGGCGTGTAAGGCGGCGCGTCCGGCCTGGATCGCTGCGGGCTCCACGATCACGCTCAGGTGCATCCGGGCGACACACACGCCGTGCCCGGCGCCTTGGCGCAGGAAGTAGCGCAGGCCGGTCTCCGGGCGGTAGACCGGATGGGAGGCGACGGCGGCCGGCTCGATCAGGGTGTGATGCCCGGCCTGGCGGGCCCGGTCGATGAATTCGAGGTCCTCGCAGTCGCCCATCCACCGGCCCCGGCGCCCCAGATCCGTGCGGAACAGGCCGATGTCCAGCGCGATCTGTCGGTCGACGAGCAGGTTGCAGCCGGTGACCCAGTACGGCCACACGGCCATCTCACGGCCTGCCGGCCAGTCCACCGCGCCATGGCACTCGGCCAGCGCCTTGGTCAGCACGGTGATCTGACCGCCCGGGTAGGTGACGTTGGTGCGGCCGCCGACGGCGAATACCTGCTCTTCCTCGATCGCGGTGACGAGGGTTTGCAGCCAGCCGGGTTCGGGGGTGATGTCGGGGTCGGTGATGGCGACGTACCGGCCGCGGGCGGCACAGATCCCGCGGTTGCGGCCCGCGCTCAGCCCCGGGGTCGGCTCGTACAGCACGCGCACATCGAAGGGCCAGTCGCCCTCGCGGATCGCGTCAGCGATCGGCCTCACGGGACCGGGCAGGTCGTTGTCCACGACGACCGCTTCCATGTGGGCGGCTGGCAAAGTCTGCCGGGCCAGCGCGTCCAGCAGATTGCGCACCTGGGCGGTGTTGCCTCGGGCGCTGACCACCACGGACACCAGCGGCGTTTGCCGATCGGGCATCGGCGCTCCCTCCTCGCTCGGTGGGGATCGGGATGCCGTTCATGTCACCGCCGCCACCCCATGGTGCGGAAGGAGAATCCTGTTGCGGAGCTGTTGCGGAGGGGGTCCAGGAGTTCTGCACAGCGGGCCCCCGGACTGGCTAACGTGGCGCTTCATCAGGGAGATTGCGTGATGAGGGGAACCCGCGATGCCCGACCAGCTGTTACTGCATCCGCTAGTCGCCTTGCGTGACGAGCTCGGACTGACCGGCGAGGAGTATCTGGACCTGCTCGACGACGTGCACTACACCCTCGGGTACGGACGGATGGCCAAGAGCCGGCAGAAGATCTGCCGCTGGGAGAACGGCGTCAACGCCCCCGACGACAACGCCCGGTATGCCATGGCTCGCCTGCACGGCATCCCGGCGGAGGCGGTCGTCGAACTTGGCTGGCCGACGTTCCTGCTGCTGGCCTTCCCCGACGACCGCGCGATCCTCGACAGCCCGTGGACCCTGGCGGGTACCGTGACGGCAGTAGCCGCTGCCGCTCGGGGAGGCTCCATGATGGACCGACGGGGATTTCTCATCGCCGGTGGTGCGGCGCTGGCCGGGCTGGCAGTGAGCTGGAGCGAGGCGCTTGCCGGGCCGGCCGCCGCCTCCCCCGCTGTCCTGGCGGACCCTGCTCTCGCCAACACACCGTTGTCCTCTGGGCTGTTGAACACCCTGGAGCAGCGCTTGGACGATTTGCGCCGCTTGGACGACGTCCTTGGTGGCTCCCGGCTGCGCAGGACAGCCATCGCCGAATACGAACTGCTGAAGGACCTGGCCGAGCACACCGGCCAGCACGGGCCGCTAGAACACCGGTTGCTCTCGTTGCTGGCGGAAGCTGCGCGCATGTGCGGCTGGCTGCACTTCGACGTCGGCCACCAGGCCGTCGCGCAGCGCTTCTACGTCACCTCGCTGCGCGCCTCGGCCAGCGCCAATGATCCGCAGGTCGGTGCGAACACGCTGGCCTTCATGGCCATTCAGGTGTACTCCGAGGGCAACCCGCAGGACGCGGTCAGCCTGGTGGGCACTGCTCAGGACGCCACGCTGCGCCGTACGACCCCGCGCGTGAGGGCGATGCTCCATGCTCGTGCGGCGCGCGCCCTGTCCAAGACCGGCGCCCGCACTGCGTGCTTCAACGCCCTTGACGCCGCGAGGGCCGAGTACGCGCGGGGGCCGCGCGACGATGACCCGTCCTGGTCGTACTGGCTCAACGAGGGGGAGATCGAGATGCTGGCCGGCTCCTCGGCCCTCGATCTCGACGATCCGCGACGTGCTCTGACGCACTTCGAGCGGGCGCGGCAGGCACAGTACGCGGTCGACGGCTACGTACGCGACAACGTCCTCTACCTGACCCGGACCGCTCGGGCCCATCTCCAGCTCGGCGACCTAGACGCGGCCTGCGCCGCCGCGACGGACGCGTTCACGCAGAACGCCGCCCTCAACTCCTCACGGCCGTCAGACGCCCTCGGTGATCTCCGCAACGCGCTGGGGGCCCACCGGGATGTCGGAGTGGTGCGGGACTTCCTGCTGCTTACTGCGTAGCTGCCGCACGTTCATGCGGCGCTGCGCCGCCTGGCGTTCCGCCGCGTTGTCCGTCACGGCTTTCCTCCATCGGCTCGGGCCCCAACCCGGCGCCGGGGCTCGCTATCGGGGGAAAGTAGCGTAGCCGCCGGCGCCGGGAGCCTGTCGGTCTCACCGCAGCCGTTGAAGCGTTCGGATTCGGGGTTGCCGTAGCCACGGAGCACAATCGCCGCGGTGTAGGTGCTGAGCCGGTACGTCGTACGGTGCACCCAGCCGGTCCCGAGGCCGGCGAACCGGGCCTCGGTGAATCCACGTCGGCACGGCCCCAGACAGGCGTCGCCACGTGCCTCCCCGCTGTCGCCGATTCCCTGCTCGTTGTCGCCCTGGTCGTCGGTGACACGGACCAGGGCGTAGAAGGTGCCGGAGGGCTTGAGCCAGCGCCCCACGTCGGTCAGCACGCGCGCGTGCTCCAAGAACGGCAACGCGTGGCGGCAGGTCACCAGGTCGAGGCTGCCGGGCTTAAGGTCCGGCGGGATCGGCTCGGCGTCGATATCCCACCGCACGTACGACGGTCCGTCCCCCCGGCTTGCCGCTTCTGCCTGTCGCAACGCCTCCGGAGAGAAGTCGTACCCGCTCACGCGCACGCCCCAGGCAGCCAGTTGCCGTGTCCACTTGCCGGTACCGCAGGCCAGATCGACGCCGGTCATGCCCCGGTGCGGCCTGACGGCACGGTGGAAGGACTCGGCCTCCTTGCTGGTGACGACGGCGGGCCAGCCAGCGGCATACCAGTTGTCCCAGTCCTGCGCCGACAACCGCTGCACGGTACTGGTCACGATGTGCCGTCGGGTGCGTCGACGACCCGGATGCGGTGCAGTCGGGCGGCTGCGAAGCGCCGGTCGATCACCTCGCCGCGAGCCACCCCGAAGAGGTTCACCTCGGCGGGTTCGTCAGGGAAGGTCGGCAGCGCGTTCAATGCGGCCTGCGGTTCACGGGTGGGGAGCGGCTCTTCCTCGAGCGGCTGCGGTACCTGGGCCATGGATTTCAGCTTCCGTACGAGGTGACGAGAGGAACGGTGCGGACGGCGGCCAGCACAACGGTCAGCGGCTGCGGACCCCGCTGCCGTCCGTCGCCTGGCCGGCGGGTCGTGCGAGGACCGTGCCCGGCGGCAGCGTGGCCCGGACTGTCTTGCTGCGTCCGTCGGCGGCGAGAAACCACTCAAGGCGCGCGCCGAGTTGGCGGGCCTCGCGCAGTCCGCGGCCCTTCTCACCGCAGAGGGCTGCCTGTGCGTCGGGGAATCCCGGGTTCGGGTCCTCGACGTCGATGAGCAGGCCTCCTTGCTCGGTGAAGGTGAGGTGGACGCTCATCTGGGGTGCTGCGCCGTTCGTCGGCTGAGCGTGGACAACGGCGTTGACCGCTAGGCGCGCGAGTGTCTCGACAGCGGAGTCGATGTCTCCGGACCACTGCGCGAGGGCCAGCCGGCTGCGGGCCGTCCCCATCATCTGTCGCACGCTCACCGGGGCCAAGGCGTAGGAGCGGGACCACACGGGAGCGGGGTTGAGGGAGCGGGCCGACCCGGGCCGGGGGTACACGGCGAAGGCTGCCAGGTCGATGATCCAGCCGCGCAGTCCGGCACGGTCTGCGGGGTGGCAGGCGATCTCCTGCTCGGACGGGGCGACGAACCCGGTGGCGTCGCCGGAGGTCAACGTCTGTTCGATGGTCTGCCAGCCGGTGCGGCGGTGGCGTGGTGTGCCGAGCGGCGCCAGGTCGTATGCCTCGTGGACGGCTGTCCAGCCCTGCGTGGAGGTGAATCCGCGCAGCACGGTCAGCGACCTGGTCGCGATCGCCGAGTCGGTCGCGCAGGTGTAGAGGACGACGCGCGCTCCGGCGGAGGCGTGGCCGACGATGCTGCACGCGGGCGGGAGCGGCGCGATGCTCTCGGGGAGGCCGGCGTTGTGGCGTAAGAGAGTCACGACTCACCTCGGTCGTCTTGCGTGTCATCGGTGTCGACTTCGGCCCAGATGACCGAGGTGCCGTCCTTCCGGAGGCTGTGCCCGAAGCGGTCGGCAGCCCGGAGCAGGAGGTGGAGAAGGTCGGTGAGGGTGGCCTCGCCGATCGTGGGCGACACCTCCGCCTCGATCCGGACGCGGTCGTCCGTCTCACGGCTGGCCGGGGTCGCGCCGACCGACGTGAGCATCGAGGCGATCGCGGTGGCCTGGGTTTTCGGCGACTTCACGGATCTCCCCCGTGCACAACAGATCACGTACCGTAGTTTTAATGCATTAGCTTGAACCTGATGCATTAACTTGTCAATCGGGTCGCCCGAACCCGCGATCCGGGAGCCGCTGACCAGTACGGAGTCCTTGCATGGGCCACGACGAGCCGCCGCAGCATGAGGTGGTCGCCAACGACCTGCGCCGCCGACTCGACAGCAACGAATGGCGAGTTGGCGACAAGCTCCCCTCGCGCGCCCAACTCGCGGCGGATTACGGCGTCGGCACGAACGTGATGCAGAAGGCGCAGGAGCGGCTGATCGTGGAGGGCCGCCTGGAAGGCCGCGCCGGATCCGGCACCTACGTCACCAAGCCCCGCGAACGCCGACGCATGATCCGCTCCAGGCACCGGGAGCGCCGCGGCGGCAGCCCGTTCCGCGCGGACATGGCCGAACTCGGCCGCACCGGAACCTGGGAAGCACACTCCGAGGCCCGCACGCCCGCTCCCGAGGACATCGCCCAGCGGCTCGGCATCGAACCCGGCGATCTGTGTGTCCGCACGAGCTACGAGTTCCTCGCTGATGCGCAGCCCGCCCAGCTCTCGGTCCCCTGGGAGCCGATGGCCATCACGGGCGACACCCCGATCATGCTGCCCGAGATGGGGCCGCTCGCCGGCATGGGCGTCGTGAGACGGATGCATTCCATCGGCGTCGACATCGTCACCGCCCTGGAAGTGCCCCGCCCGGCCCGCGCCACCCAGGAGCAGGCCAACCTGCTCGGCATCGCCCACGGCGACCAGGTACTCGTCATCGAGCGGACCTACTTCGACGGCGACGGCCGCCCGGTGGAGACCGCCAATATCACCGTCCCGGACGCCCGCTGGGAAGTCGCCTACGAGTTCGCGGTCGACCCCGCGCCGTAGCGCCGCACGGGCCGTCAGGGCGTCACCGGTCCTCGCCACTCAGAACCCTGCCTTTGGCCCGCGCGGAAGGCGCAACCCGCGCACACCCCGGAGTCCACAGCTCACGCATCACGGCGGCAGTGCCCGGCTCCCACACGGGCCAACGCCGCGCGACGGCCTCCAACGCCGCACGCACCGCGGCCGTCGGCGTCAGCCCCTGCGATCGCCCAATCAGCCAGTACGGCCCCGGCGGCATATCCGTATCGTCCGGCGGCAACACCACCTGCACCGACGGCCGACAAGCGGTCACACGCGACAGAGTGCAGGTCGGTGCAGGCCGGTGCAGGTCGGTGCAGGTCTACGATTTCAGGCACGTCCGGCACGTAGTGGAGCGCACTAGACGAGTAGTTCCGAAGCACCGATTGGTCGAAGGAGGTTGAAGCTCCTATAGATCGTCAAGCCGGGCTGCGAGGTCCATAGGATGCGTTCGTGGCTCGGTTTGATGAGGTTAAGGCGACGTTCTGGGGCGAGGGCCTGTATGGGGTTCAGCCACCGCTGACCGACGCGGTCGTTGAGGATGCCGAGCGCCAGCTCGGTGTCCGTCTGCCGGCCTCGTTGCTGGAGATCCTGCGGTTCCAAAACGGCGGCCTGGTGGCGGAGCTGTGGAACGCGTTCCCGACCGATGTGCCGACGTCGTGGAGCGAGAACCACGTTCCGCTCGACGACATGATGGGCATCGGCCGTCACGACGGCCGGTTGTCATTGCTGGACTCGCCCTACTTGATCGAGGAGTGGGGTCTTCCGTCTCCTCTGGTTCTGCTCTCCGGTGATGGTCACTGCTGGATCGCTCTCGACTACCGGGCATGCGGAGATCGCGGGGAGCCGTCCGTGACGTGGTTCGACGTGGACACCGACACGGAGCTCCCGCTGGCGTCGGACTTCCAGACGTTCGCCGAGCGGCTGACTGCGGCCGCGTCCTTCGACCTTGATGACGCGGACGGCAGCCGGTCGGCGTCATGATCTGGCTCCGGTCGAGCCCGCCGTGTCCAGAACGCCTGTGCTCCTGAGGTGCCTGTAGACCTCGCGGGCCACGAACCTCTTGAGGCAGCGCATGATGTCCTTGGTGGACATGCCCTCGGTGGTGCGTCTGGCGACGTAGTCCCGGGTCCGTTGGTCGTGACGCATGCGGACCAGGACGATGGTGTAGAGGGCACTGTTGGCGTTGCGGTCCCCGCCGCGGTTGATGCGGTGACGGTGGGTCCGGCCGGACGAGGCGGGGATCGGGGCGGCCCCGCACAGATGCGCGAACGATGCTTCGGACCGGAGCCGGTCGGGGTTGTCTCCCGCGGTGATCAGCAGCTGGCCGGCCGTCTCCGTGCCCACCCCGGGCAGGCTGACGAGGCTGGGTGCCGCCCGGGTCACGAGGGGAGCCAGGCCCGCGTCAGCCTCTTTGATCTCCTGCTGAAGGGCCTGGTAGCGCCGGGCGAGGCGGCGCAGTGCCGTCTTGGCCGCGCAGGCCGGGTCCGTGAGATCAGCGGTGGGCCGGGTCCGGGCGAGGGTGTCGATCAGCAGACTGGTGGGCAGTCCTCGCAGCTTGTCCCGCAGGGCGGAGGGAGCGGTGACCATCAGAGCGCGGATCTGGTTGATGGTCTGCGTCCGTGCCTTGACCGCGCTCTTGCGGACCACACGCAGCGCGCGGATCGCTTCCACGATCCCGTCCCGGCTCTTCGGAGTTCCGCCTGCGCGACCGGACAGGACGGCGGTGGCCGCCGCGTAGGCGTCGATCGGGTCGGACTTGCCGTGGGCCCGCCTGGCTTTTCGGTCCGGGCGGTCGACCTCGATGACCGTGATGCCGCCACCATCTACAGAGTTGATCCCGCCTCTGGCACAGGGAGCGAGACCTCCGCGACGACCGAGGGGTGTCAGGCCTTGGAGCGAGCTGCGGTCTGGAGCCCCGAGCACGTTGAGGATCGACTGCGGGACCACTTCGACGGCCGTCCGAACCGATGGGCGGAGTCAATGCGTTTGAAGCCGTGACACTCCGCAAGGCTCGGGGCATCAGCGACACGCCCGAAGGCACATCTCCACAGGTTCGAATGTTCAGCGATGTGCGTCCAGGTATGCGTCGTGCTTGGCGTAGTGGATGACTGCCTGGCATTTCTCCAAGGGGCTGGGCCGGACTCCGTTCCGCCAGGACGACCACACGTCGAGGACGTTTTGGGCCAGTTCGACTTCGAGTAGATAGGCAAGGTCGTGCGGCGGCGCGTCGAATGCTGCGACGGCCGCGTCTGAGGCGGCCGTCCATGGCTTGGCCGCGTAGATGACCGCTTAGACCCGGACGGTACGCCGACTCCCCGCTGGCAGTGATCCATGTACGTCCGGCCAGGAAGGACGGGGCGCGTTCACTAGAACCCCGTCGCCAGCCGCATACGCTGGTGATCTTGATGGTGCAAACCGTGGTCTCGGGGAACATCCGGGCCGTCGCGGAGATCAAACTGTGCGTCTTCGGGCTCGACACCCCGATCCGGTGGGAGCTGGGTGCTGGCTTTGTTCACGAGCGGGAGGCACGGGCACAGATTGATGAATCGAACGACCGCGACGCCGCCACACGGGCCTGCGACGGCGATACTCGTGCTCCAACTGGGGCCGGGCTGCTCTCCCGGACGCCGGAGCAGGCGCGGGCCCGTAGGACCGCCGCCCCTACGATGCGCGTGCAATACCGATCGAGTGATCTTCAACTCCGGTCAGTTTCCCAGACTGCCTGTTGGACAGCTCCTGGTGCGTCTGAATCTCTTCAACGCAAAGGAGTGCGCCATGCGCGTACGCACCCTTCTCGCCGCCATCGCCCTTGCCGCTACTGCGGCCCTCGGGGGCGCGACCAGCGCAGTCGCCGCCGTCGGCGACGGGTCCTCGGGGGCCTCAGACTCTTCGGGCAGCCTGCTAAGTGGCCTGGTCCCTATCAACCTCCAAGGTCTGATCGGTCCCGTGGGCCTCGACTGTCCCCCGGCGCTCGGCAACGTCCCTTGCTCCGCGGGATAACAGGCAAACGGACAGGTCACCCAGCCCGCCAAAGATCATTTTCCGGACAGCGCTTACGAGCTGCGATTCGTCTCCGGTGCCGGGGTCTCCTCCCGGCGCCGGAGGCGCAGCAGGTAACACCAGGCCATGGTCACGACGTCACCTCAAGCCGTGGTTTCACCACCGTTTTCGAACACAACCCTCGCTGGACGCCTCCCGAAGTCGGGTTCTGGCTCACTTTCCGGGGAGTGATTACGGGGAGTCAAATCTTGGGAGCTAGGCGATGGCGGTTTGGATGAGCGCGAAGCCTCGGTGAGGTGAGTTCCAGGGCCCGGTTGTCGAGTCCGGCGCTCATGTGGTTGAGCCAGCGTTCGTACCAGTCGAGGAAGTCGGTAGCGGAGGAGACGTTGGGGCCCCAGTAGCCGTCGCTGTTACCGATGAGTACGCGGCCGGTGAGGGGGCCGGTCACCGCGATGACGCATACGTCGGTGCAGCCCATCTCGATGATGTGGAGGAAGAGATCACGTCCGTGGGCCCTGGGGTCTCTGCCGTCGAAGCCGCGGGGCTTCCCTGGTTCTCCGCGGGGATTCATAACCAGCAGGGAACACTGCTCCAGCGGCATGAGGCCGTAGAACGGTGCCGCGCCTGAGCCGCCGACGTGCGTGAGGAACTGCCGATAGGCGTCGGGCAGGACGATGTCGTGCTCGGCCTCGAACGCCGCGACGCGTGCTTCCGCCAGCTTCGGGCCGAGGCAGAACTTGTGCTGCTCTTCCCCGAAGGAGTGGCTGCGCAGTGGTTGGAACGGGATCGCGGCCAGCTTGCGACGCAGGCGGGGTATGCGGGGATCCATCGTGCTCTTCTCTCGTCCCCGTCACCCTATGGGTGGCTGTCCTCAGTTGGCCAGAAGAACCCTCTTCCGCAGCAGAGCGAAGCCGGCCCGTCCGAACATCTGGCGCTTGAGCATCTTGATCCGGTTGACATGCCCTTCGACGACACCGGAGCTCCAGGGCAGGGTGAGGCTGGCGATGACGGCATCACGGTCACGTTCGATGCCCGCGGCGAGGGTGTGGAGGCTGGGGAGGTTGTCTTGCCGGACAGCGTCCAGCCACTCCGGTAGCCGTTCGCCTTGGCGCTCGGTGAGCATATGGGCGAAGAACCGGACGTGACCGGTGAGAGCGTCGAGTTCGGGGCAGTGGGCCAAGACAGCCTTGAGCCGAAGGTGGTCGATCTCCGGAAGGGCCTCAGGTCTCCGGAGGATCCAGCCAGCGACGACGCGGGGCGACGGCGGCCGAGCTGTGATCGGGTTGGGAGAGGTCCTCTTTTCCCGGAAGTAGGCGCGAACACGCTGGTAGCTGCCTTGATAGCCGAGTGGCACGATCTCCTCCCATACCGTCCAGGCGGTGGTGCAGCCCTGGTTCCAGCGGTCATCCAGGTAGGGCTTGAACGCGTCCAGCTTGGACGGCCGGCCCTGCCATTGCCCGCGAAAGAGGTCCTCGGGGGTGGCCGCGTCGGCGAAGAGCTTGACGGTGCGCGAGGTCATGCCGAGTTGGCGGCCGATTGCCCTCCGGCTCAGGCCGGAGGCCAGCAGTTCGTGGACGGTCGCGTGCTTGGCGCGGGTGCGGTCGGCAAATCGATGTCCCGTAGGCCAGGGCGAGCCGGACGGGTCTTCGAACTTCTCCGGCTCGGGTGCAGGCTCAGCTGGATCTGGCGCCAGCACCCGTAGGCACACGCGATGGTCTGCGACACATCGCTCGGCGGCTTCGCTCAGGTTGTGCCAGAGGTGCCACCTGTCCGCCACCTGCACCGCCTGGGGTGCCCCGGCTGTGGCGCCTTCGGCGAAGAACGGTGCCCGATCGCGGCATACCACCTCCACTGTGGGCCGCTTCGTGAGCCAAGCGGCCAGGCTGGATGCCTCCCGGTCGGGCAGTAGGTCCACCGGCCTACGGCTTTCGACGTCGACCAGGACAGTCCCGTAGTGGCGGCCCTTGCGGGTCGCGTACTCATCGACGCCGACGACGCGCGGAACGGGAACTTCCGGGTCGGGCAAGGCTTCGACCAGCCTAAGCACCGTGCTGCGACTGACGGATATGCCGAAGACTCTCGCCATGCGGGCCCCGGCTCGACCGGCGAGCGCGAGGCCGACTGCGGCCAGCGTCGACCGCAGGCGCTCGGTCCGACGACCGTATCGGCGGGTCAGCCCCGTCATCTGCCCGGCGAAGGTCCGACGACCGCAGGAATTGACCGGGCAGAGGAACCGGCGGACGCGTAAACAGAGGACGACCCGTCTGCCCCCACTGGGCACGTCAGCGGGAAAGCGCAGGTAGGAGCTGTGAACTCGTCGAGACCAGCTCCCGCAGCCAGGACAATCGGACCCGACCACCGTACTTCGGGCCTCGATGCGTACCGCCTCATCGTTCACGTCGACCGACAGCACGGCCACACCTGCGATTGACGGGAACAGCAACTCCTCCAGCCGGAGCACCACTTCTTCCACGGGCCGAACTGTCAGCCACACCGCACTGGGGACGGATCATTTTCAGGCAGCTTCCCGAGGTGCTGTCCGCCCCGACGAACGTCACTCAGCGTGGTGATTCACGGAATGTGAGCCAGAACCTGAGAACGGGCTCTGGTCCACTTCCTGTGGTTGGTCACGCGCTGTTCTCTCGGGTCGCCTGCTGGGATGATCGCCTCATGCGTCAAGTTGGGGGCTGGACCGGTCATGAGTGAATGGTCGCCGGAGGTGCTCGAGGTGCTGGAGGCTTCGGGATGGACGGCGGGCAGGCGGGTCGACACGGCCAACTGGCGGTCCACGTTCGAAGCCGTCGGCATCGTCATGCACGATGCTGCGGAGGCGTTTCTCCAGGAGTTCGGAGGGCTGACCGTGAGCGTCGGTGGCCCGGGGATCAACCGCGCTCGGGAACCCTTCGAACTGGACCCGGAGTTGGCTTGGGGAGAGGAAGACCGCTTCTCCGAGTGGAGCGACTCTTTGGGGAGATGTCTCTTCCCGCTCGGCGAGCTGGATGGCGGCCGTTTCTTTTTAGGTATCGATGAGGGCAGTGAGATCTGCCTTGTCGAGACCTGGGCCGCCAGCTTCGGGCCAATGCCGCATGCCCTGGAGAATCTGATCCTCGGCGTGATGCCCCGCAGGATCGATGACGAACACAGGTAGTTGGATCAGGCCCGCTGACGACGGCACTTGGCGAGCAGGACGTGCTTGCGGAGGAGCTCGAATCCCGTCGGCCAAACATCTGGCGCTTGAGCATTTTGACCGGGTTGACGTGGCCTTCCACGACGCCCGAGTTCCACCTTTGAGAGAGGCCTGCGGCGTCAAGGTCGGCGACCTCGACCCGCACGCCCACAGGCTACTAGGGTCCGTCTTCAAAGATCGTCGGTGGCGGATCATGGTGGGGTGATACGTCGTCATGAACTCACCGATCAGGAGTGGGAGTTACTCGCTCCGCTGATACCGCGGGCTGCGACGGGCCGGCCGCGGGTGTCGGA
>NZ_JBVJPT010000025.1:0-54366 GCF_055609385.1 Streptomyces sp. NPDC036764 | reverse complement strand
CCCTGCGCCTCCATCACCGCGACCGGAGCGAAGTTCTCCGACGCGATCATCTCCAGCGTCGACTGCTGACGCTCCAGCTCGGCATCCAGAGCCGCGGCGATCGCCGGATCCAGCTCGTGCAGGGGGGTGTTCAGAAGCGACTTGTCAGACGTGTCAGACATAAGGGATACGACTCCTCAGCCGGCGGTGTGGGCGACGTACTCGTCGGCGGAGAGCAGGTCGGCCGGCTCCTCCGTGATGCGTACCTTGAACAGCCAGCCACCCTCGAAGGGGGCGGAGTTCACGAGCGCCGGGTCGTTCACCACGTCCTCGTTGATCTCGGTGACCTCGCCCGTGACGGGGGAGTACAGGTCGGACACCGACTTGGTCGACTCCAGCTCGCCGCAGGTGTCACCCGCGGTCACGGTCGAGCCGACCTCGGGGAGCTGGGCGTAGACGACATCGCCGAGCGCGTTGGCCGCGAACTCCGTGATGCCGACCGTCGCCACGCCGTCCTCGGCGGTCGACAGCCACTCGTGCTCCTTGCTGTAGCGAAGCTGCTGGGGGTTGCTCATGGCCTGAATTCTCCTGTACGCGCGGGAGTGGTGGTGAATGGGAGACGGCTGGATACGTGCGTGATCAGCGGAAATGTGCGCAGAGTCACGCACGCACCGCTGTCAGTCTCTTCTTGTGGCGCTACTTCTGCCGCTTGTAGAACGGCAGCGCCACGACCTCGTACGGTTCGTGGCTGCCCCGGATGTCCACGCCGACCCCGGCGCTGCCCGGCGCCGAGTGCGCCGCGTCGACGTACGCCATGGCGATCGGCTTGCCCAGGGTGGGGGAGGGGGCACCGGAGGTGACCTCGCCGATGACCTCGCCGCCGGCGACGACCGGGTACCCGGCACGCGGGACGCGACGCCCCTCGGCGATCAGGCCGACCAGCACGCGCGGCGGGTTCTGCGAGGCGCGCTCGGCGGCCTCGGCCAGCGCCTCGCGCCCGACGAAGTCGCCCTCCTTCTCGAACTTCACAACCCGGCCGAGCCCGGCGTCGAAGGGGGTCAGGGCGGTGGTCAGCTCGTGGCCGTACAGCGGCATGCCCGCCTCCAGGCGCAGCGTGTCCCGGCAGGACAGCCCGCAGGGGAGCAGGCCGACGCCCTCGCCTGCCTTGGTGAGCGCCTGCCACAGCTCGACGGCGTGCTCCGGCTTCACGAACAGCTCGAAGCCGTCCTCGCCGGTGTAACCCGTGCGGGCGATGAGCGCGGGGACGCCGGCGACGGTGCCGGGCAGGCCGGCGTAGTACTTCAGGCCGTCGAGGTCGGCGTCGGTCAGGGACTTCAGGATGCCGGAGGACTCGGGGCCCTGGACGGCCAGCAGCGCGTAGGCGTCGCGGTCGTCGCGGACCTCGGCGTCGAAGCCGGCGGATCGTTCCACCAGGGCGTCGAGGACCACCTGGGCGTTGGAGGCGTTGGCGACGACCATGTACTCGGTCTCGGCGAGCCGGTAGACGATCAGGTCGTCGAGGATGCCACCGTCGGCCTGGCAGATCATGGTGTAGCGGGCGCGGCCGACGCCGACGGAGGCGATGTTGCCGACGAGGGCGTGGTTCAGCAGAGCGGCCGCGTCCGCGCCGGTCACGGTGATCTCGCCCATGTGGGAGAGGTCGAAGAGGCCGGCCTTGGTGCGTACGGCGTTGTGCTCGTCGCGCTCGGAGGCGTAGCGCAGGGGCATGTCCCAGCCGGCGAAGTCGGTCATGGTCGCGCCGAGCGAGCGATGCAGGGCATCGAGCGCGGTACGACGGGGTTCGGTGCTGCTCATCGGTCGGTTGTCTCCCAAGGCATGACGGCGAGGTCGTTCCTCCCCATCTGTCATCGGAACCTGAGAGGTTCGCCATGATCCCGGGAGACCGTGATCACGGCTTGCACCTTGGGTGGAGCCGCTGCACACACAGCGACCCGCTTTTCAGATGTGCCTCGCCCGCGCGGTAACGGGGCCTGAGAGATTCAAGGGAGGGACTTGCTCCTTCGGCGCCCCAGCGATGCACTGCTGGGGACTCTCCCGCGCGGATTCAAACGGCCGGTATGCAGTTGGCGCGGCCATCATTGCATGCCGGGCACGTCCGCGGCAGGGCCACGTCTGTAACCGGCTTGTGGCAGGAAGCGAACGAAAATACGAGAGATCCTCTATTACCTTCTCTTTACGCTCAGTGGGGATGGGGACTCCTGACCCCCGGAGGAGGACGATGACGGTGAACCGCACCACGGCGTACGCCACGACGTCGGGCCTGGCGCTGCCCAAGCAGCCCGCGGCTCCAACGGTCGAAGCCCGCGCCCTGTGCCCCGCGCCCGTGGTCCGTGATCTGCGCGAGCGCTCCGGCCACAGCCCGCACGCGCTGCTCTTCGGCCCCAAGGACCTCGTCGTGATCACCGGCCTGCCCGGCAGCGGCAAGTCGACGCTGATGAAGCGGACGGTGAAGGGCCGCCGTGTCGACTCCCAGGACACCCGGGACCGCTGGGACGCCCGCATGCCGGGCTTCCTCCCCTACGCCGTCTACCGCCCCCTGGTCCGCCTCGCGCACTACGCCGGGCTGTACCGCGCGCTGCGCTCCGGCGAGGGCGTCGTCGTGCACGACTGCGGCACGCAGGCCTGGGTGCGCGGCTGGCTGGCCCGCGACGCCCGCCGCCGTGGCGGCACGCTGCATCTGCTGCTGCTCGACGTGACGCCGGGCACCGCCCTTCAGGGCCAGCGCGAGCGCGGCCGGGGCGTCTCGCGGTACGCCTTCCTGCGGCACCGCAGAGCGGCCTCCCGTCTGCTGCGCTCGGCGGCGAAGGGCGATCTGCCGCAGGGCTGCGGTTCGGCGGTGCTGATCGACCGGGACGCGGCGGACGTACTGCGCCGGATCGGGTTCGCGGGCTGACCGCCCGCAGACCTGTCGGCGGCGGACACCGGCTAGCCTTCTGAGCCTCAGACGTGGTTCACAGCAGGCGGTCAGACAGATGGACTTCCCAGCGGATCTCCCCGCGGACTTCTCGGCCCGGGCCCACCTCCACTCACACGGAGGCTGGCCCGGCAACGAACTGGAGGAGGTGCTCTCCGCCTCCCTCGGCATGCCCTCGGCCGGCGCCCGGATCATCGAGGTGCTGGGCCGCAGCTTCGTCTGGGTGCCCCTGCCCAACGGCGGCGGCCCGCACAGCGGCCCGCTGGACCTGCCCACGGTGGAGATCGAGGGCCAGGGCTACGTCCCGGTCTTCAGCTCCGAGGAGCAGTTCCGCCAGGTCGTCGGCTCCCACATGGCGTTCACGGTCGCCCCGGCCGTGGAGTTCGCGCGCGGCCTGCCGCCGCAGGTGGGCATCGCCCTGAACCCCGACGGCGTGGTCGGCGTCCCGCTGCCCCCGCCGGCCGTCGCCGAGCTCTGCCGGGTGGGCCGCACCTCGCTGGACGGCCCCACCTCCGGCGGCCGGGTCAAGCTCTACGAGCCGGACTGGCAGGAGGACCCGGTCGACTTCCTCGCCGCGGCGTCGGCCGAGTTCGCCGGGACCGGCGTGGTCGCGACGGCACGTCGCTGCCTGGCGCTGATCGAGACGGCCGCCCCGGTGATGTTCATAGGCGTCGAACTCTCCCAGTGGGAGGGCGACCTGCGCGCCGCCCCCACGGCGGCCCTCGCCCGCGCCCTCGGCCGCACCCCGGTCCCCTGGCAGGTCAACCTGGTCCTCCTGGACGTGGCCCAGGACCCGGTGATCGAGTGGATGCGCGCAAAAGTACGGCCCTTCTACACGCGGGAACTCTGAGAACCTTGGGGGCGCGGGGAACTGCGCGACCAGCCCCCTCCGGCCCGCAGTCAGAAGACCACCTCAAGTCCCGAGCTCTCCACGGCTCTCCCAGCGGAGCGCCTAAGCTGGGCTTACAAGCCATGTTTCCCGAAGGGGCGGTAAATCGTGAGCGCGAGCGGCACAACCTCGACCGGGCAGGTCGAGCACATGCTGCGCCAGGTGACGCCGGGGCGCTACGACGCCTACGAGGCCCTCCTGCGGGCCCTCGCCACCCCTTCCACCGGCCAGGTCTGGATGCTGCTGTGGCACGGCCAGGCCGGGTCCCCGGACGCCCAGTACGGAAACATGGAGGTCGACGGGTACGGCTACGCCCCGTGCGTCACCTCCGCCCAGGAGCTGTCGGCCAGCGGCTGGAACCGCAGCTACGAAGTGGTCGACGGCGTCGACGTGGCCCGCACCCTCTACCCGGACCACTTCGGCCTCTGGCTGAACCCGCACGCCCCGGGCGGCGGCGTCGGCATCCCCTGGCTCGACCTGCGCCGTATCGCCACCGGCCTGGACCGCCAGCCCGCCGGCCCGCTGCGGCTGTCGGAGCCCGGCATCGAGATCCCGCAGTTCTACGCCCTGCTCGCGCAGAACGCCCACCGCACCCCGGCTGTGCGCGCGCTGCGCCGCGCCTGGGTGCAGCCGGCGCTCGGGGCGCCGTATCTCGCCATCGGGCTCGACGTGTACGACACCAGCCCGCCCGCGGTGGACTCGGTGCGCTCGATGATGCTCCAGTCGATCGGCGCGGTCCCGGACGGGCTGCCGGTGTCGACCGTGGCGATGTCCGACGAGGACGATCCGATCGCCATGTGGATGCGCGCGAGCGCCCGTCCGTTCTACGACCGCGAGGCGCACGCCGCGCCCGCGCAGGCTCCCGCCGGCGGCTACGGTTACCCACCGGCACCGGGCCGTTACTGATCATCGGGGGCACTTACCTACCGTTAAGTCGGTATCGCGACTTCGTAGGTGCATGCGGGCGTTGACTGCGGTTTCATAGGCAAATCTCCGCGCGTAGATGCGATCAGAAGGTCCCAGTCCGCCCTCATACGCCCCAACTGACTCGCGTCCGCCGGGCGTTACCCACTGTTCGGATAACGGAACCCCCCAGACAGCATCACGGTTGCGCATACTTTCCCGGCCACCTCTGGCAACAGATCGCCAAAGCGTTGAAGACTCCCCGCAAGACACGGGCCGGTCGGTCCTGTGTACGAGAAATGCAAGCCGCTACAGCGGCAGCCAGGGGGTCGGCAACCGTCGGCCGAGAGGGGTCAATCTCACCGTGACCGCACCGATCGAGACAACGGGAGCGGAGGCTGGAGCGCAGCCCGAGGCCGTGCTCTCCGGAGTCAAGAAGAGCCAGATCGAGGGGCGTTCGCTCACCCAGATCGCCTGGATGCGCTTCAAGCGGGACAAGGTCGCAATGGCCGGAGGCGTCGTCGTCATCTGCCTCGTGCTGATGGCGGTGCTCTCCAAGCCGATCCTGTGGGTGTTCGACCTCGACCCCAACCAGTTCAACCAGGACCTGATCGACCCGGCCCTGCTCGCCCCCAAGGGCGGCTGGGGCGGAATGAGTTGGGACCACCCGCTGGGCGTCGACCCCCAGTACGGCCGCGACATGCTCGCCCGCATCATCGACGGCTCCTGGGTCTCGCTGCTGGTCGCGGGAGGCGCCACGCTCCTCTCCGTGGCCATCGGCACCGTCCTCGGTGTGGTCGCCGGGTACTACGGCGGCGTGGTCGACAGCATCATCAGCCGGCTGATGGACACCTTCCTGGCCTTCCCGCTGCTGCTGTTCGCGATCTCCATCTCCGCCTCTGTGCAGGACGGTTTCTTCGGGCTCGAAGGACTTCCGCTGCGCATCTGCGTGCTGATCTTCGTGATCGGCTTCTTCAGTTGGCCGTACATCGGACGTATCGTGCGGGCGCAGACCATGACCCTGCGCCGCCGGGAGTTCATCGAGGCCTCCACGAGTCTGGGCGCACGCGGGCCGTACATCCTGTTCCGCGAGCTGCTCCCCAACCTCGTCGCGCCGATCCTCGTCTACTCGACGCTGATCATCCCGACGAACATCCTCTTCGAGGCGGCGCTGAGCTTCCTCGGAGTCGGCATCGCACCGCCGCAAGCCTCTTGGGGCGGGATGCTCAGCAACGCTGTCGATCTGTACACAGCAGATCCGCAGTACATGTTCGTGCCCGGATTGGCGATCTTCATCACCGTCCTGGCCTTCAACCTGCTGGGTGACGGGCTGCGTGACGCCCTCGACCCTCGCAGCAAGTGATCCATCGATAGAGGGGCTTTCCTCAGGTGAAGACGAGAAGGGTGACCGCCGCCATCGCGTCGGTTCTGGCGCTCTCACTGGGTGCTGCCGCATGTGGTGGCGGAGATGACAGTGACAGCAACGGCGGAGGCAACGGCAAGAAGGACGCCGCGCTGTCCTCCATCGTCAACGCGTCGACGAAGAAGGGGGGCACGGTCACGTACGAGCACTCGGACGTGCCGGACTCCCTGGACCCGGGCAACACGTACTACGGCTGGGTGCAGAACTTCTCCCGCCTCTACGCGCGTGCGCTGACCACGTTCAAGCCGGCTGCCGGCAAGGAAGGTCTTGAGGTCGTCCCCGACCTGGCGGAGTCCCTGGGCAAGCCCAGCGCCGACGCCAAGACCTGGACGTACAAGATCCGCAAGGGCCTGAAGTACCAGGACGGCACGCCGATCACGTCCAAGGACGTGAAGTACGCCATCGAGCGCTCCAACTTCGCGCCCGAGGCCCTGTCCAACGGCCCGACGTACTTCAAGGCCTACCTGGACGGCGCCGACAAGTACAAGGGCCCGTACAAGGACAAGTCCGCCGACGGCCTGAAGTCCATCGAGACGCCGGACGACAACACGATCGTCTTCAAGTTGAAGCAGCCCTTCGCGGACTTCGACTACCTGGCGACGTTCTCGCAGACGGCTCCGGTGCCGCAGGCCAAGGACACCGGCGCGAAGTACGTGCAGAGCATCGTGTCCTCCGGCCCGTACCAGTTCTCGTCGTACGAGGAGGGCCGTGGCGCCACCCTCGTCCGTAACAAGAACTGGGACGCCAAGACGGACCCGATCCGCAAGGCGCTGCCGGACAAGATCTCGATCAAGTTCAAGGTCAACCCGGTGACGGTCGACAACGACCTGCTCTCCGACAAGATCACGGCCGACGCCGCGGGCACCGGTGTCCAGCCGGCGACCCAGCCGAAGGTCCTGGTCGGCAAGAACGCGGCCTCCACGGACGCCTCGTACGCCGGTGCGACGCAGTACATCGCGCTGAACGTCAACGTGAAGCCGTTCGACAACGCCGACTGCCGCAAGGCCGTCCAGTGGGCGATCGACAAGAAGTCGATCCAGGACGCCATCGGTGGTCCGCCGAAGGGTGACGTGGCGAGCACGCTGCTGCCCCCGTCGGTGAACGGCTACACCAAGTTCGACACCTACGCGACCAAGGACAACAAGGGTGACGTGGCCAAGGCCAAGGAAGCCCTGAAGGCGTGCGGCAAGCCGAACGGCTTCGACACGATCCTGACCGCGCGTTCCGACCGTCCCGCCGAGGTTGCTTCGGCCACGGCCGTTCAGGCCTCGCTGAAGAAGGTCGGCATCAACGTCGAGATCAAGCAGTTCCCCTCCGGCAAGTACTTCTCCAACTTCGCCGGTGTCCCGAGCTACGTCCACGACAACAAGCTCGGCATGCTCTCCATGGCGTGGGGTGCTGACTGGCCGACCGGCTTCGGCTTCCTCGACCAGATCGTCAACGGTGCGGCCATCAAGCCCTCCGGTGGCAACAACCTGATGGAGCTGAACGACCCGAAGATCAACAAGGCCCTGACGGACGCGATCGCCAACACCGACGACGCGGCCCGCACCAAGGCCTGGGGCGAAATCGACAAGATGGTGCTCGACAACGCCTCGGTCGTCCCGCTGATCTACCGCAAGAACCTGCTGTACCGGCCCGCTTCCGCGGCCAACGTCACGGTCACGCAGGCCTACCTCGGCATGTATGACTACCTGCTGATGAGCTCCACCAAGTAGTAACCAGCAAGGCCGGATCCCCCTGAAAGGCAGGTGAAGGCACCGGACGGCCGGGGCGGGCACAACCCGCCCCGGCTGATCGGAGCCGTACAGCTGTGGCTGCGTACATCATCCGACGCGTCTTCGGCGCGATACTGTTGCTGCTGGTGGTCAGCGCAGTCACTTTCGCGATCTTCTTCCTGGTGCCACGCCTCGGTGGCCAGACCGCCGACCAACTGGCCACGCAGTATGTCGGCAAGGACGCCAACCCCGAGTCCGTTGCCGCCATCAAGCGGAACCTGGGGCTGGACCAGCCCATCGCCGTCCAGTACTGGGACTACATCAAGGGCCTCGTCGCGGGCGCCGACTACAAGTTCGGTCCCGACGCCACCCGTTGTGACGCCCCGTGCTTCGGCTACTCCTTCAAGAGTCACGTCGAGGTGTGGCCCCAGCTCACGGAGCGGATCCCGGTCTCCTTCTCGCTGGCCGTCGGTGCCGCCGTGATCTGGCTGATCTTCGGCGTCACGACCGGCGTGATCTCCGCGCTGCGCAAGGGCAAGCCCATCGACCGCATCTCGATGTTCATCGCCCTCGCCGGCGTCTCCCTCCCGATCTTCTTCACCGGTCAGGTGCTCAACGCCCTGTTCGTGTACGAGATCCCCATCTGGGACGCCATCGAGTACGTCCCGTTCACCGAGAACCCCGCCGACTGGGCCTGGCATCTGATCCTGCCCTGGGTCAGCCTCGCCTTCCTCTTCTCCGCGCTCTACGCCCGACTCACCCGGGCGGGCATGCTGGAGACGATGGGCGAGGACTACATCAGAACGGCCAGGGCCAAGGGTCTCAAGGAGACCACGGTCGTAGCCAAGCACGGCCTGCGTGCCGCGCTGACCCCGATCGTCACCATCTTCGGCATGGACTTCGGCACCCTCGTCGGCTCCGCAGTGCTCACCGAGACCGTCTTCTCCTTGCAGGGCATCGGTGCCTACGCGGTTCAGTCCATCAAGGACAACGACCTGCCCATCGTGATGGGCGTGACCCTGGTCGCCGCGTTCTTCATCGTCTTCTGCAATCTCGTCGTCGACCTGGTGTACGCCGCCATCGACCCCCGGGTGAGGTACTCGTGAGCAAGCTCGACAAAGCGGCACTCGGCGAACCCGCCGCAGCCGCCCCGTCCGACACGGACGGCGCCTTCCTTTCGGTACGCGATCTGCGTATCCACTTCAACACGGACGACGGTCTGGTCAAGTCCGTCGACGGCGTCAGCTTCGACGTGCAGCGGGGCAAGACCCTGGGCATCGTCGGCGAGTCCGGCTCCGGCAAGTCCGTCACCTCGCTCGGCGTGATGGGCCTGCACCGCTCGGCCAACGCCAAGGTCGCCGGTGAAGTCTGGCTGGACGGCCAGGAGTTGATCACCGCCGACCCCGACGACGTACGCCGGCTGCGCGGCCGCAAGATGGCGATGATCTTCCAGGACCCGCTGTCCGCGATGCACCCGTACTACTCGGTCGGGCAGCAGATCGTCGAGGCGTACCGGGTCCACCACAAGGTCAGCAAGAAGGAGGCCCGCAAGCGGGCCGTCGAGATGCTGGACCGGGTGGGCATCCCCGAGCCCGACAAGCGCGTCGACGGCTTCCCGCACGAGTTCTCCGGCGGTATGCGCCAGCGCGCCATGATCGCCATGGCGCTGGTGAACAACCCCGAGCTGCTCATCGCCGACGAGCCGACCACCGCCCTGGACGTCACCGTGCAGGCGCAGATCCTCGACCTGATCCGGGACCTGCAGAAGGAGTTCGGCTCCGCGGTCATCATGATCACGCACGACCTGGGCGTCGTCGCCGAGATGGCCGACGACCTGCTGGTCATGTACGGCGGCCGGTGCGTGGAGCGCGGCCCCGCCGAGGAGGTCTTCTCCGAGCCCCGCCACCCCTACACCTGGGGCCTGCTCGGCTCGATGCCGCGCCTGGACCGCGACGAGACCGACCGCCTCATCCCGATCAAGGGCTCCCCGCCCTCCCTGATCAACGTCCCGTCCGGCTGCGCCTTCAACCCGCGCTGCCCGTACGCCGACATCCCGAAGGACAACGTCACCCGCACGGTCCGCCCCGAGCTGACCGAGGTCGGCGAGCGGCACTGGGCCGCCTGCCACATGGGCCAGGAGCAGCGGGAGCGTATCTGGACCGAAGAGATTGCGCCGAAGCTGTGAGCGAAGACAAAGCGGTGAAGATTCCCGCGCAGGGCGGCACCCTCACGGAGGACGGTGCCGCCGACGGCGAGATCCTGCTCAAGGTGACCGGGCTTCAGAAGCACTTCCCGATCCGCAAGGGCCTGCTCCAGCGGCAGACCGGCGCGGTGCGCGCGGTCGACGGCATCGACTTCGAGGTGCGCAAGGGCGAGACGCTGGGCGTCGTCGGCGAGTCGGGCTGCGGCAAGTCGACGATGGGCCGGCTGATCACCCGGCTGCTCGAACCGACCGGCGGCACCGTGGAGTTCGAGGGCAAGGACATCACGCACCTCGGCGTCGGGCAGATGCGCCCGATGCGCCGTGACGTGCAGATGATCTTCCAGGACCCGTACTCCTCGCTGAACCCCCGGCACACCATCGGCACGATCGTCGGCGCCCCCTTCAGGCTCCAGGGCGTCGCGCCCGAGGGCGGGGTGAAGAAGGAGGTCCAGCGGCTGCTGTCGGTGGTCGGCCTGAACCCCGAGCACTACAACCGCTATCCGCACGAGTTCTCCGGCGGTCAGCGCCAGCGCATCGGCATCGCGCGTGCCCTCGCGCTCAACCCCAAGCTGGTCGTGGCCGACGAGCCGGTCTCCGCCCTGGACGTGTCGATCCAGGCGCAGGTCGTGAACCTGCTGGACGACCTCCAGGAGGAGCTCGGCCTCACGTACGTGATCATCGCCCACGACCTGTCGGTGGTGCGGCACGTCTCGGACCGCATCGCGGTGATGTACCTCGGCAAGATCGTCGAGCTCGCCGACCGTGAGTCGCTGTACAAGGCGCCGATGCACCCGTACACCAAGGCCCTGCTGTCGGCGGTGCCGATCCCGGACCCCAAGCGCCGGGGCGTCAAGAGCGAGCGGATCCTGCTCCGCGGCGACGTGCCCTCGCCGATCTCCCCGCCGAGCGGCTGCCGCTTCCACACGCGGTGCTGGAAGGCGACGGAGATCTGCCGGACGACGGAGCCGCCGCTGGTGGAGCTGCGGCCCGGCCAGCGCGTGGCGTGCCACCACCCCGAGAACTTCGAGGACCAGCAGCCGCAGGACACCGTCCTGCTGTCCGTCGCCAAGGAGGCGGCGGAGCTGGTGGCCGACGAGGTGCTCGCGGAGTCGGCGGCCACTTCGGCCGCGGTCGCGGCGGTCACGGCGGAGGTGACGCAGACCACGTCCGAGGCCTCCGAGGAGGAGACCGGCGAGGCCGAGGCGACCTCCGAAGAGGCCGATGAGTCGGCGGATGAGTCGGCCGATGACGCGGCCGGGTCTTCCGCGGAGGCCGGGGAGTCTTCCGCCGAAACCACCGAGAAGTAACCCAACCCGGGCCCCTGCCTTCCTTTGCAAGGCGGGGGCTCGGTGCTGGGCGAGAATGTACGGGTGCTCCAGCAACTGTTCAGCCCGTCCGTCCAGCACACGCTCGACCTGATCGGCATCTTCGTCTTCGCGATCTCCGGCGCCCTGCTGGCCGTCCGCAAGAACTTCGACGTCTTCGGCATCGCCGTCCTCGCCGAGGTCACGGCTCTCGGCGGCGGGCTCTTCAGGGACGTGGTCATCGGCGCCGTGCCCCCGGCCGCGTTCACGGACCTGGGGTACTTCCTCACCCCGCTGCTCGCCGCGCTCCTGGTGTTCTTCCTCCACCCGCACGTGGAGCGCATCCAGACCGGCGTGAACGTCTTCGACGCCGCGGGCCTCGGCCTGTTCTGCGTCGCCGGGACGACGAAGGCGTACGACTACGGCCTCAACCTCACCGCCTCCGTCGCCCTGGGCCTCGCGACCGCCGTGGGCGGCGGTGTGCTGCGCGACGTCCTGGCCAACGAGGTGCCGTCACTGCTGCGCTGGGACCGCGACCTGTACGCGGTCCCGGCGATCGTCGGCGCCACGATGACCGTCCTGTGCATCCACTACGACGCCCTCAACCCGTTCACCAGCACGCTCGCGGCCGTCACGGCCTTCGTACTGCGTCTGCTGGCGATGCGATTCCACTGGCGAGCTCCGCGTGCCTGGAACCGCCGGTCGACGGTGCGAGAGGAGTAGTCCCCGGCGTCGTAAGGGCCCGGTTCCCGTCGCGCATCACCTCGGTCAGCCAGCGGAACGCGGGCACGACCTGCGGCTTCCACAGCGCCATGGTGTGGCCGCCGGCGTCGGTCGGGACGAACACGACGTTCACGGTCGTGGGCGCCTTCGCGATCCGCTTGAGGGCCATGGCCGCCTCGTACCCGTCGTTCGGCTGACCGGAGAGGTACAGCGCGACACGCGGCGGGACCCGGGCGTCCTTCAGGAGCATGTACGGGTTGTTCGCCGCCCGCAGCGCCCGGGACTTGCCGGCCAGCGACTGGGGCACCGCGACGGGGTCGTTGTAGCCGGACATGCTGACCGCGGCCCGGTAGCGGTCGGGGTGGGCGACGGCGAGCTTCGCCGCACAGTGCGCGCCCGCCGAGTACCCGGCGACCGCCCAGCCGTCCGGCGCGGCCTGGGCCCGGAAGTTGTCCCTGACCATCTTCGGCACATCGATGCTGAGCCAGCTATCGGCGTTGACCTTGCCGGGGATGTTCGCGCAGCCGGTGTCCTTGCCGGGCAGCAGCGTGGTGCGCGGCGAGACGATGATGAACGGCTCGATCTGCCCGCTGCGCATCAGCGGCGCCAGTTGCTGGGGCGCGTCCATCGTGCCGTACCAGGCCTTCGACGAGCCCGGATACCCCGGCAGCACCTCGACGACCGGGAACCTGTGCTTGCGGTAGGCGGGCTCGTGGTACTGCGGCGGCAGCCAGACGTTGACCTCGGCGTGCACCCCGGACACCTGGCCCTTGAGCTGTGTGACGAGCACCCCGCCCTCCGCGCGCATGCCCGGCCCCTTGGCCTGCTTGAAGGTCTGCCGGACCTTGGGCAGCTTCTCCAGCGCGATCCCGCCGGTGCCGTTCGCCCCGAGGTCGGCGGCCTCGTGCACATGGTCGCTGGTGCCGAGCAGGTCGCCCCAGTTGTCGTACAACTGGTTGGAGTTGTTGACCAGTGTGAAGACCAGTGCGACGGCCGTGCCCTGGGCGAAGAGCACCATCAGCACCCGGGCGGCGGCCCGCACGATCTTGGGTCCGCGCACCCGCGGCCACAGGGCGAGCGGCAGCGCCACGGCGACGACGCACAGGACGACGAGCGTGTAGAGGAACGGGGTCCCGGTGAGACTCATGTCCTGATAGAGGGGGAGATCGGGCCCGCGGTTTCGGGCGAGCCGGACACTTGCCGAAAAGTTGCCCGGATCTCACCAGATTCAAAAGCTACCGCTTAGTAGTTTGCTGTTGTACCGTTCATCCATGCCAGAAGCAGCCTCTGCCGCGACGGCCCTGCGGGCCGCGATCGGCGACAGCGAGTTCGACCGCGACACCGCGCTCACCCGCCGCGAACCCGGCGTCTACGACATCGACCTCTCCGCCGGCTGGACCATCATCAGCGCCGTCAACGGCGGCTATCTGCTGGCAGTTCTCGGCCGCGCCCTCGCGGACGCCTTGCCGCACGACGACCCCTTCACGATCTCCGCGCACTACCTCACCGCCTCCCAGCCGGGCCCGGCGGTCGTCCGCACGGACGTGGTGCGCACGGGCCGGACCCTGTCGACCGGGCAGGCCTCGCTCTTCCAGTACGACGAGCAGGGCCGCGAGGTCGAGCGGATCCGCGTCCTCGCCTCCTACGGCGACCTGGACTCCCTCCCCGACGACGTCCGTACGACGGCCCAGCCGCCCGCGATCCCGCCGATGGAGCACTGCTTCGGCCCCGAGGACGGCCCCGCCCCCGTCGACGGCAGCTCGGCCATTGCCGACCGGCTGATGCTCAAGCTCGACCCGTCCACCCTGGGCTGGGCGCTCGGGCAGCCCTCCGGCAAGGGCGAGATGCGCGCCTGGTTCGGCCTGGCCGACGGCCGGGACGCCGACCCCTTCTCGCTGCTCCTCGCGGTGGACGCGCTGCCTCCGACCGCCTTCGAGATCGGCATCTCCGGCTGGGTCCCCACGGTCGAACTGACCGTCCACATACGCTGCCGTCCGGCTCCCGGCCCGCTGCGGGTGTCGATCACCACCCGCAACCTCGCCGGCGGCTTCCTGGAGGAGGACGCGGAGGTCTGGGACAGCGCGGACCGGCTCGTGGCCCAGTCGCGGCAGCTCGCCCGGGTGAGGCTCGCGCGCTGAAGCGCCCCGAAAGGGTGCGGGGAGCCGCGCGACAGGCCGCAGGCAACCCGCGGTCGCACACGAACGGTCGCGGCTGCCCGTCAGGCGCACAGGCCGCCGACAGCGGATCCTCAAGTAGGCCCTAACCGGGGTTGGTTGAGTTCCCGCTCCAGGACTTTCCTCGTCTTCCATGGAGCGGTCTCTCATGAAGCGTGCGCGTCTCCTCCCCGCCGTGGCCCTGCTGGCGCTCTCGCCCCTGGCCCTGGTGGCCTGCGGGTCCGGCGACTCGTCATCGACATCGAACAGCGGCGGCTCCGGGCAGCGGCAGTCGTGCCAACAGCCGTCGGGCACGCCCTCGGGCATGCCGAGCGGGGCGCCGTCCGGTGCGCCTTCGGCCGGTGCTGCCGGTGCCTCCGGTGCGCCGTCGGGTGCGCCGAGCGGTGCTCCCGGTGGTGCGCCGAGCGGTGCTCCCAGTGGTGCTCCGGGCGGTGCTCCCAGTGGTGTACCGGGCGGGGGCCAGGGTGGTCCCGGTGGGGGACAGGGTGGCGGCTGCGGCGGCGGTCCGGGCGGCGGCCAGGGCGGCGGGGCGGCGCCCAGCGGTGCCCCGAGTGGTGCCCCGAGTGCGGCGGCCTCCGCGACCAAGAGCTGACGCGCGACGCGGTACGGCACGGATGAGGGCGGTACTCCCGGTGACCGGGGGTGCCGCCCTCATCGTGCTGCCGGTGCGCGTCCGCCGTCGTTTCAGTCCAGCCAGTGCTCACGGCCGATGCTGATCAGCCGCATCCTCCGGGTCGCGGCCTGGGCGACGCTGTGCCGCTCGTTCTCCGGTGCCTCCAGGGCGTCCAGGAACAGGGAGGCCGTGATCAGCATCTGGTCGACGTAGAGGTGGGCGAGCATGAGGAGGTCCTCTTCGTTCCAGCCCTCGGAGAGCGGGTCCTTGGCGAGCGCCTCCTTCACCTCGTCGGCGAAACGGGCCAGTTGGTCCTGGATCGCCTTTCGTACGGACTGCACTCCGCTGTGCCGCTCGCGGGCGATGAAGCGCACATGGGCCGGATGCGTCTCGACGTGGCCGGCGATCAACTCGATGGCCCGCTCTATGCGTCGGTCGCTGTCGCCGACCGAGGAGACGATCGTGCGGATCATGGGGTGCAGACTGCCCAGGGCCTCCTCGACCAGGGCGACGCCGAGGTCGGCCGTGGAGCGGAAGTGCCGGTAGAAGGCGGTCGGGGCGACGCCGACGGCTCGGGTGACCTCGCGCAGGCCCAGGCTGCTCAGGCTCTGCTCCTCCAGCAGTCCCAACGCCGCGTCCAGCAGCGCCTGTCGGGTTTTCTGTTTCTGTGCCTGCCGAAGGCCGAGGGTGTGACTCATACCATGCAGTTAACAACTGTTCTCTGGAATTGAAAAGCCGTGAGGGGCGCTAGACTTGGAGTCAGTGAACAACTGTTACTACAACTGTTCACCGAAACGTAACGAGAGAGATCGTCGCAAGAGATCTCGGAGGGGGTCCGACCCATGCTGTTCCTCGTCGCCGCGCTCCTGCTGCTGGGCGTGGTGCTGGGCGCCGTCGCCCACGCACCGCTCGCCTTCACCGTCGTCGCAGCCGGCGTGATCGCCGTCTGGCTGGCCGTCTTCGCCGCCCGCGAGCGTCACGCCCGCCGCAACTGACCTCATCGACCGGACCGAACCGACACATCGGGAGCTGACACTCATGCACCTCACCGCACCGGCCGCCGCCCGCCCCACCGCGCGCAGCCGCACCCGCGACGCCGACGGCATGGCCGTGGCGTCCTTCATCCTCGGCCTGCTCGGCCTGCTGGTCTTCAACCTCTTCCTCGGCCCGACCGCCATCGTCCTGGCCGCCGCCGCCCTGTGGCGTGGCACCGGCCGCAAGGGCCGGGCGTACCTGGGCATGGGGCTGGGCGTCGCCGACCTGCTGGTCCTGCTCGCGTTCATCCAGATGGACAGCACGCTTTCCTGGAGCTTCTAGGGGCAGTCGTCGCGCACGGCGACGAGGGCTACGACTCCGGCGGCGAAGCCGCAAGGGCGCACCCCCGGCCGCAACCGGCCAACCTTGACACGAGGTCTCTTACCGGTGCCCCTAGAATCGTGGCCACCATGGCTTACCTCGACCACGCCGCGACGACCCCCATGCTCCCGGAGGCGGCAGAGGCGCTGACCGCCCAGCTAGGCGTCACCGGCAACGCCTCCTCCCTCCACACATCCGGCCGCCGCGCGAGGCGCACCGTCGAGGAGGCCCGCGAGACCCTCGCGGAAGCGCTCGGCGCCCGCCCCAGCGAGGTCGTCCTCACCTCCGGCGGCACCGAGGCCGACAACCTCGCGGTCAAGGGCCTCTACTGGTCCCGCCGAGACGCCGACCCGGCACGGGCCCGCACCCGCGTCCTGGCCAGCCCCGTCGAACACCACGCCGTCCTCGACGCCGTCCACTGGCTCGGCGAACACGAGGGCGCCACGATCGAGTACCTCCCGGTCGACTCCCACGGACGCGTCCACCCGGACGCCCTGCGCGAAGCGATCGCCCGCGACCCCCACGACGTCGCCCTGGCCACCGTGATGTGGGCCAACAACGAGATTGGCACCATCATGCCGATCCGTGAACTGGCCGACGTGGCAAGGGAGTTCGACGTCCCCTTGCACGCCGACGCGGTCCAGGCCTTCGGCCAGGTCCCCGTCGACTTCGCGGGCTCCGGCCTCGCCGCGATGACCGTCTCCGGCCACAAGATCGGCGGCCCGTACGGCATCGGCGCGCTGCTGCTCGGCCGCGACCAGACCCCCGTACCCGTCCTGCACGGCGGCGGCCAGGAACGCCACGTCCGCTCCGGCACCCTCGACGTCCCCGCCATCGCCTCCTTCGCGGTCGCCGGCCGCCTCGCCGCCGAACAGCGCGAGTGGTTCGCCCGGGAGATCGGCGCCCTGCGCGACGCCCTCGTCGAAGCGGTCCGTACGGCGGTCCCGGACGCGATCCTCGGCGGCGACCCGGCACCCGGCGGCCGCCTCCCCGCCAACGCCCACTTCACCTTCCCGGGCTGCGAAGGAGACTCCCTGCTCCTGCTGCTGGACGCCCAGGGCATCGAGTGCTCCACCGGCTCCGCCTGCACCGCGGGCGTCGCCCAGCCCAGCCACGTCCTGCTGGCCACCGGCACCGACCCGGACCTGGCCCGCGGCACCCTGCGCTTCTCCCTCGGCCACACCTCCACGGAGGCCGACATCGAAGCGGTCGCCAAGGCCATCGGCCCGGCGGTGGAACGCGCGCGGGCGGCCGGACTCACATAGAGCGTTACGCGGGCGACGTGCGCGCCGCCCGCACGAGCTTCATGTACCGGTCCCAGTCCCAGTGCTTGCCGGGGTCCGTGTGGTCGGTCCCCGGCACCTCCACGTGCCCGATGATGTGCTCGCGGTCGACGGGGATGTCGTAGCGCGCGCATATCCGGGCCGTCAGGCGCGCCGACGCCTCGTACATCTCGTCGGTGAGGTCCTGGGGCCGCTCCACGAAGCCCTCGTGCTCGATGCCCACACTGCGCTCGTTGTAGTCGCGGTTGCCCGCGTGGTACGCCACGTCCAGCTCGCGGATCATCTGCGTGATGCGGCCGTCCTTGCGCACGATGTAGTGCGCGGCCGCCCCGTGCTCCGGGTCCTGGAACACCTTCACCGCGCTGTCGAAGCTGCCCTGGGTGACATGGATGACCACCATGTCTATGCCGTAGTCGTCGGGCCGGTCCGCCCGCCGCCAGTTCGCGTCCGACGCCGCCACCCAGCGCGCGCCCGCGAAGTCGACCTCGCCCTCCTTGCGCGGCTTCTCCACGCCCGGCACCCGCCACCACAGGCGCGCCAGCTCGTCGCGGGCCAGCACCGCCGAGCCCACCGCGGCCGCCGTCCCGCCGATGAGCAACGCACGACGCCCGACCTTCCGGTCGCCGTCCTTCGGAGCCTTCCGCTGTCCCATGTGATCGTCAACGGATACTCGGGGGCCCTGGTTCCCGCGCCCCCTTACCCTGGAAGGGTTATGACTGACACCGTGCAGCCCTCCCGCCCCCTCCGCGTCCTCGCCGCCATGTCCGGCGGGGTCGACTCCGCCGTCGCCGCCGCCCGCGCGGCCGAAGCCGGCCACGACGTCACCGGCGTCCACCTCGCGCTCTCCGCGAACCCTCAATCCTTCCGCACGGGCGCGCGGGGCTGTTGCACCATCGAGGACTCCCGCGACGCCCGCCGCGCCGCCGACGTCATCGGCATCCCGTTCTACGTGTGGGACCTTGCTGACCGCTTCCGCGAGGACGTGGTCGAGGACTTCATCGCCGAGTACGAGGCCGGCCGCACCCCGAACCCCTGCCTGCGCTGCAACGAGAAGATCAAGTTCGCCGCCCTGCTCGACAAGGCGCTGGCCCTCGGCTTCGACGCCGTCTGCACCGGCCACTACGCCACCGTCGTGCTGAACGAGGACGGCACCCGCGAGCTGCACCGGGCCTCCGACATGGCCAAGGACCAGTCGTACGTCCTCGGCGTCCTGGACGAGAAGCAGCTCGCGCACGCGATGTTCCCGCTCGGCGACACGCTGACCACGAAGGACGAGATCCGCGCGGAGGCCGAGCGCCGTGGCCTCGCCGTCGCCAAGAAGCCCGACTCGCACGACATCTGCTTCATCGCCGACGGAGACACCCAGGGCTTCCTCGCGAACCGCCTCGGCAAGGCGGAGGGCGACATCGTCGACGAGTCGGGAGCCAAGCTCGGCACCCACGAGGGCGCGTTCGGCTTCACCATCGGCCAGCGCAAGGGCCTGCGCATCGGCACTCCGGCCGCCGACGGCAAGCCGCGCTACGTCCTCGACATCTCACCGGTGAACAACACGGTGACGGTCGGCCCGGCGGCCTCCTTGGACGTCAGCGCCCTCACCGCCGTCAAGCCCCGCTGGTGCGGCGCCGCCCCGACCGGCCCCGGCACCTACACCGCCCAGCTCCGCGCCCACGGCGGCGAGACCGAGGTGACCGCCGAGCTCGTCGACGGCACCATGGAGGTCACCTTCACCGAGCCGGTCCGCGGCGTCGCCCCCGGCCAGGCGATCGTCCTGTACGACGGCACGCGCGTGGTGGGCTCGGCGACGATCGCGTCCACGGCACGGGCGACACCGACGGCCGTCTGAGGCGGCGACCCGAACGCCGACGGGACCACCCGGTCACTTCGCGTGTGCCGCCGACGACGACCGGCACCCGTCGGGACCGCCCGGTCACTTCGCGAAGAACTCCGTCAGCACCGGCGCGATCACGTCCGGCTCCACCGTGTGGGTCTGCCCCTCAAGAATTCGGTACGACCCGCCCGGCACCGTCTGCGCCACCGCGTGTGCCGCCTCGTGCAGCCACGCGGGGCTGGCGCTGCCCGCGACGGCCAGTACCGGCGCGGTGATCGACGCGAGCCGGTCCCGGGGCACCAGGCCGTCGCCCATGACGGCGTTGTCGTAGGCCAGGCTCGGCGCGATCGTCTCCATCCCGGCCCACATGGGGGACTGACGGGCGCCCTGGATCATCTGCTCGGCCATCCCGGTCAGCCGCAGGAACAGCTCGACGGCGTCCCCGCGGCGGCCCTCGTCCAGCGCCTCGGTCAGCCGCTCGGTGTACTCCGCGCGCTCCTGAGCACCGCCCTCGTAGACGGCGAACGGCACCTCGTAGACCGCGACCTGACGCACCGGCAGCCCGCTCGCCGCCGCCCGGAGCACCAGCGCGCCGCCCGAGGAGGTGCCGTACAGCGCCGCCTCACCGCCCACCGCGTCGATCAGCGCGGCGAGATCCTCGACCTCGCGCTCCACCGCGTACGGGGACGCCTCACCGCTCTCGCCACGCCCGCGCCGGTCGTACACGACGACTCTGAACCGCTCCGACAGGGGCACGGCCAACGGCGCCACCGTGCCCCCGGTCGACATCGCCCCACTGACGAGGATCACTGCCGGGCCGTCACCGCTGGTCTCGTACGCGATGGACGTGCCGTCGGCTGAATCGATGTGTTTGTCCATGTCTGTGGAGATTGCCGTACGGCGCGGAACTAATCGTTCACGACACTTCGAGTTCGTAGAAGCACAGGTGGTCCTTGATCTCGGCCACGTCCGGCTTCGGGTCCGGGTACGATCAGACGAGGTCCGGCGCGTCCGGGAGCGACCAGTAGGACGCCGTTCCCTTGAAGGGGCAGTAGGTGTGGGTGTCGGAGGGGGTCAGCAGGTCCAGCCGTACGTCCTCGGCGGGGATGTAGTAGCGCGCGGGACAGCCCGTCTCGCGCAGGACGAGGGCGCGGTCGCTCTCCGCGAGGACCTGGTCGCCGTGAACGGCCCGCACGCGTCGCGTGCCCTGCTCGATCGTGATCGTGTGTCCATCAGCCATACCGGGGAAAGCGCTCGCGGGCGCCGGGTTCTTCCCGCGTACGGTGGCTGCATGCGAATCTGCGTCTTCCTCTCCGCCGCCGACCTCGACGACCGCTACACGCGCCCCGCGCGCGACTTCGCGAAACTGCTGGGCAAGGGCGGGCACACGCTCGTGTGGGGCGGTTCCGACGTCGGGCTGATGAAGGTGGTCGCGGACGGGGTGCAGGAGGCGGGCGGACGGCTCGCCGGGGTCTCCGTGGAGTTCCTGTCCGCCAAGGTCCGTCCGGGGGTCGACGAGATGGTGATCGCCAAGGACCTCGCCGAGCGCAAGCGGCTGCTGATGGAGAAGGCCGATGCCGTGGTGATCATGGTCGGCGGCACGGGCACGCTTGACGAGGCCACCGAGATCCTGGAGCTGAAGAAGCACGGCCACACGGACAAGCCGGTCGTCCTGCTCAACACCGCGGGCTTCTACGACGGCCTCAAGGAGCAGTTCCGCCGCATGGAGGACGAGGGCTTCCTACCCCGCCCGCTGGCCGATCTGGTGTTCTTCGCGGAGGAGCCGGCCGGGGCGCTGGCGTACCTGGAGACCGAGACGTCAGCGGCTCCCGCCGTGGACCGGGGCGTGGAGTGAACCTCCGTTGATGCGAGCATGGCGGGCATGGCTACACATGTGATCACCGGAGCCGGCTCCGGCATCGGCGCGGCCGTCGCCCACCGCCTGCACGCGCGCGGGGACGAACTCGTGCTCCACGCGCGCGACGCGGGCCGTGCGAAGGAACTGGCGGCGGAGTTCCCCGGCGCGCGGACCCTGGTCGGCGACCTGGCGGACCCGGACAAGCTGTCCTGGGCCTTCTCCCACCAGTCGCTCCCGGACCGGGTGGACTCCCTGCTCCACATCGCCGGAGTCGTGGACCTCGGCCCGGTGGGCGAGCTGACCCCGAAGACCTGGCGCCACCAGCTCAACGTCAATCTGATCGCTCCCGCGGAACTGACCCGCCACTTCCTCCCGCAACTCCGCGCCGCCCGCGGTCATGTGGTCTTCGTGAACTCCGGCGCCGGTCTCAACGCCCACGCCGAGTGGTCCGCATACGCCGCGTCCAAGCACGGCCTCAAGGCCCTCGCGGACTCGCTGCGCCACGAGGAACACGCGGCCGGCGTGCGCGTCACCTCGGTCTACCCCGGCCGCACGGCGAGCCCCATGCAGGCCAAGGTCCACCAGCAGGAGGGCAAGGAGTACGACGCCGCGAGGTGGATCGACCCCGAGTCGGTGGCGACGACGATCCTGATGGCCCTGGACCTTCCCGGGGACGCCGAGATCAACGACCTGACGGTGCGGCCGGGACGCTGACCGGGCCGGACGGTTGAAGACCGGTGCCGCGGGTTGCATAGGCTTCCGGGGTGAGTGAAAACAGCCCGTTCACCTTCGCCCCCGCCACCGGTATCGGCTCGTTGCCGGGCGGCGACGCCCGTGAGGCCGCCAGGACCGCCACCGGGTCCTTCGAGGACTTCCCGTTCCTCGCCGAACTGCCCGCCCGTGGGCCCGGCGCCGACATGATCGGACGGACCGCCGGGATGCTCGTCGAGCTGTACGCGCGCGTGGAGCCCAGCGGCTGGCGGATCGGGGACCGGCCGGGGCGGGACACCAGGCGGGCCCGGTCCTGGCTGGGGGAGGACCTCGACGCGCTGGAGGAGTTCACCCAGGACTACGAAGGGCTGCTCAAGGTCCAGGCCGTGGGGCCCTGGACCCTGGCCGCCGCGCTGGAGCTGAGGAACGGCGAGGTCGCGCTCGGCGACGCCGGCGCCTGCCGCGACCTCGCCGCCTCCCTCGCCGAGGGACTTCGGCAGCATCTCGCGGAGGTCCGCCGCCGCGTCCCCGGCGCCCGGGTCGTGCTGCAACTCGACGAGCCCTCCCTCGTCGCCGTCCTGCGCGGGCAGGTGAGGACCGCCAGCGGGTACCGGACCCACCGTGCCGTGGACCGGCAGATCGTGGAGGCCAGGCTCCGCGACGCCGTCGGGGTTCACGGCGACGGCCCGGTCGTGGTCCACTCGTGCGCACCGGACGTCCCGTTCGCCCTGCTTCGCCGGGCGGGCGCGGCGGCGATCTCCTTCGACTTCTCCCTCCTCACCGAGCGTGACGACGACGCGATCGGCGAGGCGGTGGAATCGGGTACCCGGCTCTTCACCGGTGTCGTCCCGGGCACGGACGGCCCATTGTCAGACCCTGCCGGTAGCGTCATGGGTGTCAGGACGCTGTGGCGCAGGCTGGGGCTGTCACCGGGGCTTCTCGCGGAGGCGGTCACTCTCACGCCGTCGTGCGGACTCGCGGGGGCTTCTCCCGAGTACGCGCGCCAGGCTCTCGCCCACTGCGTCCGGGCGGCGAGATCCCTCGCGGACAACCCAGAGTAACGGGAGGAAACACGGTGGCCGGCGACAAGCAAGCGGAGACGACGGTGCCCACCGAGGCACGGGAGCAGCACGCGAAGCTCGCTGAGCAGATCGAGGAGCACCGCTTCCGGTACTACGTGAACGACGCCCCGGTCGTCAGCGACGCGGAGTTCGACGAGCTGCTGCGCACCCTCGAAGCGCTGGAGGACGAGTATCCGGAGCTGCGCACGCCGGACTCGCCGACGCAGAAGGTGTCCGTCGAGTTCGCCACCGACCTGGCCGAGGTCGAGCACCGCGAGCGCATGCTCTCCCTCGACAACGTCTTCGACGACGCCGGGCTCGCCGCCTGGGCCGAGCGTGTGCACAAGGACGTCGGCACCCCCGGGTACCACTTCCTGTGCGAGCTCAAGGTCGACGGCCTCGCGGTGAACCTGACGTACGAGAACGGCAGGCTGACCCGCGCGGCCACCCGCGGTACGGGCCGGATCGGCGAGGACATCACACCCAATGTCATGACGATCGCGGAGATTCCGCACCGGCTGACGGGCGACCACGTTCCGGGGCTCGTCGAGATCCGCGGCGAGGTCTACTTCCCGATGGAGGCCTTCGAGGCGCTCAACGCACGCCGTGTGGCGGCCGGCGAGAAGCCGTACGCCAACCCGCGCAACTCCGCCTCCGGTTCGCTGCGGCAGAAGGACCCGAAGGTCACCGCGACCCTTCCGCTGCACATGGTCGTCCACGGCATCGGCGCCCTGGAGGGCTTCGAGGGCCTGACCCGCCTGTCCGAGGCGTATGACCTGCTCAAGTCCTGGGGCCTGCCCACCTCCACCCACAACAGAGTCGTCGACGACCTCGACGGCGTCCGCGAGTTCATCGCGCACTACGGCGAGAACCGCCACTCCGTGGAGCACGAGATCGACGGAGTGGTCGTCAAGCTCGACGAGATCCCGCTCCAGGGCCGCCTCGGCTCCACCTCGCGCGCCCCGCGCTGGGCCATCGCGTACAAGTACGCGCCGGAAGAGGTCAACACCAAGCTCGTCAACATCCGCGTGGGCGTCGGCCGCACCGGACGGGTCACGCCGTACGCCCAGGTCGAGCCGGTCACGGTCGCGGGCTCCGAGGTCGAGTTCGCCACCCTGCACAACCAGGACGTGGTCAAGGCCAAGGGCGTCCTCATCGGCGACACGGTGGTGCTGCGCAAGGCCGGTGAGGTCATTCCGGAGATCCTCGGACCCGTCGTCGACCTGCGCGACGGCAGCGAGCGCGAGTTCGTGATGCCGTCCGAGTGCCCGGAGTGCGGCACGGCGCTCAGGCCCATGAAGGAGGGCGACGTCGACCTGCGCTGCCCGAACGCCCGCTCCTGCCCGGCGCAGTTGCGTGAGCGGCTGTTCTACCTCGCGGGCCGCAAGGCACTGGACATCGAGCACTTCGGCTATGTCGCCGCCGCCGCGCTCACCAAGCCGCTGGAGCCGGCCGAGCCGCCGCTGGTGGACGAGGGCGACCTGTTCGACCTGACCGCGGAGCAGTTGCTGCCCATCAAGGCGTACGTCCTCGACCAGGACAGCGGCCTGCCCAAGCGCGACCCGAAGACCGGCGAGGAGAAGATCGCCACGGTCTTCGCCAACCAGCAGGGTGAGCTCAAGAAGAACGCGGTCTCGATGCTGGAGTTCATCGCCGCCGCCAAGGAGCGCCCGCTGGCCCGCATCCTCACCGGCCTGTCGATCCGTCATGTCGGCCCGGTCGCCGCCGAGGCGCTGGCCCGTGAGTTCCGTTCCATCGACCGCATCGAGCAGGCGAGCGAGGAGGAGCTGGCGAGCACCGACGGAGTCGGGTCGATCATCGCCGCCTCGCTCAAGGAGTGGTTCGCCGAGGACTGGCACCAGGAGATCCTGCGCAAGTGGCGGGCGGCCGGCGTCCGCATGGAGGAGGAGGGCTCCGGGGAGGACGTGGGGCCGCGCCCGCTGGAGGGGCTCACGGTCGTCGTCACCGGCACACTGGAGCACTTCACGCGCGACGGTGCGAAGGACGCGCTCCAGAGCCGTGGCGCGAAGGTAACCGGTTCCGTTTCGAAAAAGACATCTTTTGTTGTGGTTGGCGACAACCCGGGATCCAAGTACGACAAGGCCATGCAGCTCAAGGTGCCTGTTCTGAATGAAAGCGGCTTCAACGTCCTGCTGGAACAGGGGCCGGACGCGGCGGCCGAAGTTGCCCTCCCCGTAGAGGAGTAACGGTTGAAGGCCACCCGATCGGCGCATACCAGATGCATACGGGTGGCTGGGGCGCATTCGGGCAACCGTCGACGACCGCTGCCCGTGGAAGCCTTCTGCGGCCTACTGTTGAGATGTGCGCCTGCCGTGCCCCGCTGCGGTTGGGGCATCCCCTTGCTCTTGCAGGGCTTTGAAGAGTGAGGGGAAGGGCTTTCCAACGCGGTGCCGTTGAAGGTCGTTTTCGGGCATCGGGCCGCGTGGCGTGGGCACCGCCGGCTGTGAGAGGGACGGGAATGGAACCGACCGAGAGCGCCGCCCCGAACTCACGGTTGCGCCGGCTCGCCGGCGCATGGCGAGGGTGGGCGGCGCGGACCGCGGAGCGTTCGCGCGCGGAAAGAGGCACAGGGGGCGCCGTCGGGCCGCCCACCGTCATGGACGGCCGCACCGCCGTACAGATCGGCGTCGAGCCCACCGGCGGGCCGGCGCACCCCGACCACGAACACCATCTGTCCTGGCCCGCGTTGCCCGCGGCGGTCGTCGCGGCGGCCGCATTCGTCCTCGGCGCCGGCTTCTACCGGGCGTTCACGGACCACCACGCCCTCTTCCCGTCCGGCACGGTCGGCTGGTCGCTGGCCGTGCTCACCGGCGTCATCGTCGGCCATCTGGTCGCCCTCGGCCGCGCCCGCTGGTGGGGCGGCACCGGCTCCGGCGCGGCCCTCACCCTCGCCGTGCTGATGCTGTACGGCTGGGTGCCCGCCGGCATGGTCAGCCTCACGGTCGTCGTCCTGGTGGGCGTGGCCCGCCGCAACCGCTGGCGCCAGGGCCTGCTGCACGGCGCGGTGGACATCCTCGGCATCGCCGCCGGAGCCCTCGTACTGGCCGCCTTCGGCCGGGTGCCCACCGTCGAGAACCCCTGGAACCCGGACACCTGGACCCTCTACACCGCCCCGGGCGTGGTGCTGGTCGCCGCCGCCTACCTCGCGGTCACCCGCGTCCTGCTCTGGTACCTCCACGCCCAGCGCGGCGGCCTGCCCACCGTGGAGCGCACCGCACTGGTCCGACAGGGCCTGGTCGCGGTCGCGCTGCTCGGCATCACACCGCTGGTGTGCGTCGTCGCCATCGCCAAGCCCCTGCTGCTGCCGCTGTTCGCCATTCCGCTCGTCGCCCTCGACTCCACCCTGTGGATAGCCCGGGCCCGGGCGGAGGAGCAGTTGCGTGACCCGCTGACCGGGCTGCCCAACCGGCAGTGGCTGCTGGAACGCATCTGGACCGCGCTCGACGACGCCGAGCGCATCGGCGCCCGCTCCGCCCTGATGCTGATCGACCTCGACCGGTTCCGGTCGGTCAATGACACGCTCGGTCATCTGGCCGGTGACCGGCTGCTGTTGCAGATAGCGGACCGGCTCCGGCTCGCCCTGCCGCGCGGAGCGGAGGCCGCGCGGCTCGGCGGCGACGAGTTCGCCGTCTTACTGCCCGTCGCCGACTCCACGACGTCCGCGACCCGGGTCGCGCGCGGTCTCGTCACCGCCCTGAGCTCCCCGCTCGACCTCGACGGCCTGACCCTGGTCCTGGAGGCCAGCGCCGGCGTCGCCGTCTTCCCGGACCACGCCCTCGACGCCGAGGGGCTGCTGCGGCGCGCGGACGTGGCGATGTACCAGGCGAAGCGGGACCGCACCGGCGTGGAGGTCTACGAGTCCAAGCGCGACTCGAACACCCCCGACCGGCTGGGCCTGCTGGGGGATCTGCGCCGAGCCCTCGACGCGCACGAGGTCGAACTGCACTACCAGCCCAAGGTCCGCTTCGACGGCCAGGTCGCGGGGCTGGAGGCTCTCGTGAGGTGGGTGCACCCGGAGCGGGGGAGGGTGCCTCCGGACGAGTTCATAGCGATCGCCGAGTCGTCGGGGCTGATGCCCCATCTGACGGAGTACGTGCTGGAGACGGCGCTGGGGCAGGTGGCCCGGTGGCGGGCCCAGGGGCTGTTCGTGCCCGTGGCGGTCAACGTCTCGCCGCGTGACGTCCACACCCCCGGGTTCGCGGGCTCCGTCGCCGCGCGGCTCGCCCGGCACGGTGTCCCCGCGGGAGCGCTCCAACTGGAGATAACGGAACACGTCCTGCTGGAGGACCCGCAGCGGGCCGCGGACACGCTGGCCGGGCTGACCGGGCACGGCGTGAAGATGTCCCTGGACGACTTCGGCACGGGGTACTCCTCGCTCGTGCATCTCAGACGGCTGCCGGTGAGCGAGCTGAAGATCGACCGGTCGTTCGTGGCCCGGCTCGCGGTGGACAACGAGGACGCCGAGATCGTGCGCTGCACGGTGGACCTGGCGCACTCGCTGGGCCTGCTCGTGGTCGCCGAGGGCGTCGAGGACGACGAGACCTGGGAGCGGCTGCGGGACCTGGGCTGCGACGCCGTACAGGGGTGGCTGGTGGCCGCCGCGATGCCGCCCGAGGAGACGACGGCGTGGCTGCGGGCGCGAGGGTCGCGGGGGTGGCAGCGGCCGCGCGCGGCACTGCCGGCCGCCGAGTAGGTCTCCTGTGAGCGCCGCGAGGAGTGGTGCGGCGGCTGCGGCGCCGTCGTGGCTGGTCGCGCAGTTCCCCGCGCCCCTTTAGGGCGTCGACCGGGCGCCGTCCTGCCTAGCGCCCTGCCCCTGCCGTGAAGTGCCCGATCAGTAGCGCCAGCCGCTGCTCATGAGCGACCTCCGGCAGCCGGCCGCTGCGCATCAGTGTGACCAGCCCATGTAGCCCCGCCCAATACGTCTCCGTCAGCACCCCCAGGTCCTCGCCCTCCCCGGCGATCGGCTCCACCGCAGCCGCGATTTCCCCGAAGGCCCGTTTCAGCGGCTCCGGGGCCTCGTCCGTGGCGAACGGCAGGTCCACCCGGTACGTGAACATGGCGTCGTAGAGCGCCGGTCGCCGTCGGCCGAACGCCGTGTACGTCTCGCCCACCGCCGTCAGCGCCGCGCGCGTGCCCTTCGCCGCCGTACGGGCCGTGCGCAGTTCCTCCGCAAGGTCGGCGCAGCCCTGCACCGCCACCGCCGCCATGATCGCGTCCTTGCCCTTGAAGTGGCTGTAGAGGACCGGCTGGCTGTACTCGATCTCCGCCGCGAGGCGGCGGGTCGTGACCGCGTCCCAGCCTTCCGACTCCGCGAGTTCCCGTGCGGCCGTGACGATCAGCCGCTCGCGTTCCGCTCGTTCGCGCTCTTTGCGCGTCTGGATCGACATGCCAGGAATTCTAGCAGTGCTAGCGCATCTGTCGATGCTCTGCTAGCTTCGCTCTTGTCCCTAGCGACGCTAGCGAGGAGTCAAGCCATGACCGTGACCGCGTACACCCTGGCCATCGTGCTCAACCTGTTCTGCCTGTTCCTCGGCTACCGGTTCCTGCTCCAGCCCGCCTCCGCCGCCACCGGCTACGGCGTCCCGGCCCGGCCGGAGGGCGACGCCGGCGCCTATCTCTCCGTCAAGGGCCTGCGGGACGGCACCTTCGGCGTGGTGGGCCTGGTGCTGCTGTTCTTCGCCGGCGCCCGCGCCGAGGCCTGGTTCATGCTCGCCGTGGCACTCGTCCCGCTCTTCGACACACTGATAGTGCTGCGGAACGGCGGCGCGAAGGCGACGGCCTTCGGGATCCACTTCGCCACGGCGGTCGTCGTCCTCATCAGTGCCGTCCTGCTCTTCCTCGTCTGAACACGTCAACACGTCATCGCACCGGGGGTTCGAGACATGTCGCTGTTCGTTCCGAAGTTCGACGAGTCCGTGATCGTGCGTGAGGCCGAGGCCGAAGTCGTCGGCCGGGCGCCCACCACCGTGCGGCTGCTGGCCGACAGCAGTCGGACCGGCGGCGCGCTGTCCACCCAGCGCGTCACGCTCACGGGCGGCGCCGACGGCGCCAAACCGCACTGGCACGACAACTCCGCCGAGATGTTCTTCCTGCTCGACGGCGCCGCCGAGATCCTCTCCGGCGACGACGTCGTCACCGCGGGCCCCGGCGACCTGGTCGTCGTGCCGCCCGGCAAACCGCACGCCTTCGCCGCCGTGCCGGGCGCCGACGCCGACATCCTGATCGTCATCACACCCGGCGTCGAGCGCTTCGAGTACTTCCGCCACCTCCGGCGCATCGCCCTCGGCGAGGCCACCGTCGAGAGCCTGCTGGAGGTGCAGGACCTGTACGACAACCACTTCATGAGGAGCGAGGTCTGGGACGGCCGGCGCGGGTGAGCGGAGGCCGTCCGGCGCGGGGCCGGGAAACCGTTTCACGGCCACCGGCCCCCGCCCCATAGGATTGGGGCTAGTCGTCCCGTTCCCGTCTGTCGCGCGACGCCCGGCACGCACGCTCGCCGCGTTGCCGAATCGTCCACGTGGCTCCGCCACGAGGACGCTCCGGCGCCTTGCGATCGGCACGCACCGGACGCCGCGCGACCCGCCCTTCGGGCGGACGACGGGAACGGGACGACTAGCCCCAGCCCCAAACCACACACTCACCCCAGAGGATCGCTGCATGCCTGGCATCACGCGCGAGGAGGTCGCCCACCTCGCACGGCTGGCGCGTCTGGAGCTGAAGCCCGAAGAGCTCGAGCACTTCGCGGGACAGCTTGACGACATCATCGGCGCGGTCGCACGCGTCAGCGAGGTCGCCGACCAAGACGTACCGCCGACCTCGCACCCGCTCCCGCTGACGAATGTCATGCGGGCGGACGAGGTCCGTCCGTCGCTCACCCCCGAGCAGGCGCTCTCCGGCGCCCCGGCCCAGGAGCAGCAGCGTTTCAAGGTGCCGCAGATCCTGGGGGAGGACTAATCGCCATGACGGACAACGTCAACATCATCAAGCTGACGGCCGCCGAGACCGCCGAGAAGATCGCCTCCGGCGAGCTCACGGCCGTACAGGTCACCGAGGCCCACCTCGCCCGCATCGAGGCCGTCGACGAGAAGGTGCACGCCTTCCTGCACGTCGACCGTGAGGGCGCCCTCGCCCAGGCCCGCGCCGTCGACGACAAGCGCGCCAGGGGCGAGAAGCTCGGCCCGCTGGCCGGCGTCCCGCTCGCGCTGAAGGACATCTTCACCACCGAGGGCATTCCGACGACCGTCGGCTCGAAGATCCTTGAGGGTTGGATTCCGCCGTACGACGCCACCCTCACCAAGCGCCTGAAGGCCGCCGACGTCGTCATCCTCGGCAAGACCAACATGGACGAGTTCGCCATGGGGTCCTCCACCGAGAACAGCGCCTACGGCCCGACCGGCAACCCGTGGGACCTCACCAAGATCCCCGGCGGTTCGGGCGGCGGCTCCTCCGCCGCGCTCGCCTCCTTCCAGGCCCCCCTCGCCATCGGCACCGACACCGGCGGCTCTATCCGCCAGCCGGCCGCCGTCACCGGCACGGTGGGCGTGAAGCCGACGTACGGCGCGGTCTCCCGCTTCGGCATGGTGGCGTTCTCCTCCTCCCTCGACCAGGGCGGCCCCTGCGCCCGTACGGTCCTGGACGCGGCCCTGCTGCACGAGGTCATCGCCGGGCACGACCCGCTCGACTCCACCTCCATCGACGCCCCGGTCCCGCCGGTCGTCGAGGCCGCCCGCAACGGCAGCGTCGAGGGCATGCGCGTCGGTGTCGTCAAGCAGTTCCGTGGCGAGGGCTACCAGGCCGGCGTCATCCAGCGCTTCGACGAGTCCGTCGAGGTGCTGAAGGAGCTGGGCGCCGAGATCGTCGAGCTGGACTGCCCGTCCTTCGACCTCGCCCTGTCGGCGTACTACCTGATCGCGCCCTCCGAGTGCTCCTCCAACCTCGCCCGCTTCGACGGCCTGCGCTACGGCCTGCGGAGCGGCGACGACGGCACGCACTCCGCCGAAGAGGTCACCTCCCTCACCCGTGAGGCGGGCTTCGGCCCCGAGGTCAAGCGCCGCATCATGCTCGGCACGTACGCGCTCTCCAGCGGGTACTACGACGCGTACTACGGCAGCGCCCAGAAGGTCCGCACGCTCATCACGCGCGACTTCGAGAAGGCCTTCGAGCAGGTCGACGTCATCGTCTCCCCGACGACCCCGACCACCGCCTTCGCGATCGGCGAGCGCGCCGACGACCCCATGGCGATGTACCTCGCCGACCTGTGCACCATCCCCACCAACCTCGCGGGCAACGCGGCCATGTCGCTGCCCTGCGGTCTCGCCCCGGAGGACAACCTCCCCGTCGGTCTGCAGATCATCGCCCCGGCGCTGAAGGACGACCGTCTTTACAAGGTCGGGGCGGCCGTCGAGGCGGCCTTCGTGGAAAAGTGGGGGCACCCGCTCCTCGAGGAGGCACCGTCGCTGTGAGCAAGCTGTCCAAGGCCAAGGACTTCAAGAAGTCCAAGTCCGGTCTGTACCTGTCCATGGCCACCACCGCGTTCGGTGCGGTCAGTGTCGCCAAGCAGGCCAAGAAGGCCCGCGTGGAGAGCGACACGCTGCGCCTGATCGACGCCGCCGTGTCCGCCGCCGCCATCGCCACCGGCCTCGCCATCCTCTACCGCGAGCTGAAGCGGCTGGGCGACGACGACGTCCTGCTGGGCTGAGAGGGAAGTTTCACCGTGACCACCACGACCGACCTGGTGTCGTACGAGGACGCGCTGGCGTCGTACGACCCCGTCATGGGCCTCGAGGTCCATGTCGAACTCGGCACCAAGACCAAGATGTTCTGCGGCTGTTCGACCGAGCTCGGTCAGGACGCCAACACGCAGACCTGCCCCACCTGCCTCGGCCTGCCCGGCGCGCTCCCGGTCGTCAACGCGACCGGCGTCGAGTCGGCGATCAAGATCGGTCTCGCGCTGAACTGCGAGATCGCCGAGTGGTGCCGCTTCGCCCGGAAGAACTACTTCTATCCGGACATGCCGAAGAACTTCCAGACCTCCCAGTACGACGAGCCGATCGCCTTCAACGGCTACCTCGACGTGCAGCTCGAGGACGGCGAGACCTTCCGGGTGGAGATCGAGCGCGCCCACATGGAGGAGGACACCGGCAAGTCGACGCACGTCGGCGGCGCGACGGGCCGTATCCACGGCGCCTCGCACTCGCTGCTCGACTACAACCGCGCCGGCATCCCGCTCATCGAGATCGTCACCAAGCCGATCGAGGGCGCGGGCGAGCGTGCTCCCGAGGTGGCGAAGGCGTACGTCCGTGAGCTGCGCGAGCTCATCCGGGCGCTCGGCGTCTCCGAGGCCCGTATGGAGATGGGCCAGATGCGCTGCGACGTGAACCTGTCGCTGCGCCCGAACGGCACCGAGAAGTTCGGCACCCGCTCCGAGACGAAGAACGTCAACTCGCTGCGGTCCGTGGAGCGCGCGGCCCGCTTCGAGATCCAGCGGCACGCGGCCGTGCTGTCGTCCGGCGGCACGATCATCCAGGAGACCCGCCACTTCCACGAGGACACGGGGTCCACGACCTCGGGCCGCGTGAAGGAGGAGGCCGAGGACTACCGGTACTTCCCCGAGCCGGACCTCGTTCCGGTGGCCCCCTCGCGCGAGTGGGTCGAGGAGATCCGCTCCGGTCTGCCGGAGCTGCCGCTGGTCCGCCGCAACCGTCTCCTCGCGGAGTGGGGCATCTCGGCCACCGAGATGCAGGCGATCCTCAACGCCGGTGCGCTGGACCCGATCGTCGCGACGATCGACGCCGGTGCCGACGCCGCCTCCGCCCGCAAGTGGTGGATGGGTGAACTGGCGCGCAGCGCCAACGAGTCCGCCAAGTCGCTGGACGAGCTGGCCATCACGCCCGCGCAGGTCGCGCGCGTGACCGAGCTGGTCTCGAAGGGCGACCTCAACGACAAGCTGGCCCGTCAGGTCATCGAGGGCGTCCTCGCGGGCGAAGGCACCCCGGACGAGGTCGTCGAGAAGCGCGGTCTGAAGGTCGTGTCGGACGAGGGTGCTCTCGGCACCGCCGTCGACGAGGCCATCGCCGGCAACCCGGGCATCGCCGACAAGATCCGCTCCGGCAAGGTCGCCGCGGCCGGCGCCCTGGTCGGCGCGGTCATGAAGGCGACCCGTGGTCAGGCCGACGCGGCCCGCGTCAAGGAGCTGATCCTGGAGAAGCTCGGCGTCAGCGAGGGCTGAGCCGGTAGCCGTACACCCCGAGGGGGACGCATCGACCGTGATGCGTCCCCCTCGGTGCGTCATCGGACGCGGCGGCCCACCAGTCGTACGAAGCCCAGCGCGCGGCCCTCGTCCCGCCGCACCATCTCGCCGACCCGGCGGGCCATCGTGCGGTGGAACTCCTCGGGGCTCTCCTCGGCGATCACCTCGCACCACAGCAGCCAGTCCCGCCAGCCGTCGTCCAGCCAGTCGGCGGCCTCCACCTCGACGGCCCCGCTGCGGGTCCAGTGACGCCGCCACCAGCCGGCGGAGTGGAAGCACCAGTAGCCGGGCTCCCACCACGGCGCGAGGTGCTCCGGCGGCTCCAGGCCGTCCGGCTCCTCCCGCAGCGCCGGCACCACGACACCGATCCGGCCGCCAGGCTTCAGCAGCCGGGTGAGAGTGGGCAGGTAGAGGTCGTCCGTGCCGAAGTACTGATACGCGTCGACGCTCACGATCGTGTCGAAGCCGCCCTCGGCGAACGGCAGATCGTGCGCCTCGGCCTTCACGGGCAGCACGCGGTCGGCGAAACCGGCCTCCGCCACGCGCCGCGCGTTGTCGTCGGGCTCGATCCACAGGTCGGCGGCGGTGACCTGGGCGTCGTACTCCCTGGCCAGGAAGACGGAGGTCATCGCCCGGCCGCAGCCCAGGTCCAGGACGCGGGCGCACGGGCGCAGCGTGTCCAGGCCGAGGGCGGGGGCCAGCCACTCCAGCAGCCAGAGGGCGTTGGGGCCCATCTGGTTCTCGACGACCCAGCGGGCGTCGTAGCTGTTGCTGCGCGGGTAGCCGGGGTGGGTCAGCCGCTTGGCGAGATCCTCATCCGAGGTCCTCGGGGTGATGTCTGGCATCGGTGAACGGGCTCCTTGAGTCCGGGGAAGCGGAAAGGGATACGGAGGAGCTCGGTCCGACGCTCAAGAAATGCACCTGCCCAGGTCGGCGGCGGTGTGCCGCAAGATGGTCGACCTTCGGAAACTAGCAGTGGGCGGCACGGCCCCGCATCGGGTTTCCGCGCGCGACGCGCTACGCTCGCCCGCCATGAGTGGACGCGGTGATTCCGAGATATCCGAGACGGGGGAGGAGCAGTCCGGCACGCCTGATTCCGACGAGCCGGACGACCTGGCGCAGGTGGCGCGGCGGGCCCGTTGGACGGCCGCCGGGACCGGGGCGCTGCTCGCCCTCGCCGGGCTGGCCGCCGCGACCCTGAGGGTCACCGGCTCGGCCCCGGCTCTGGTGCCGGCCGCCTATGCCCTCGGCGCCGGCGTCTGCGCGCTCGCCGCGTTCCTCGGCTCCCGGGGACGTACCCGGCGCGCGCTGTGGCTGCTGGTGGCCGGAGTGATGGTGATGGCGCTCGGAGACCAGTTCGACTGATGTGACAGGCGCCACTCGGCAACGACAGAGTGGCCGTTACTGTCCTGTGATCTACCTCCCACTCCTGTGAATAACCCCACGAACGGGGCAAACGATCTCTCCTGCCTGGGAGAGTTTGCTTCACATCGCTCATGCGTTCTTTGCGGGCTGTTCACTTTCTGAACGACTGAATCCCGGCCAAAGATCCAAAAATCGTCCCCCGGGAGCACGTTAGTGGCAGCCCTAGCACGCTGGTGTGTCCAACGGCGCCTCGTCGCCGTACTGCTCTGGCTCCTCGCCTTCGGCGGAGTGACCGCGGCCGCCGCCGTGACGGGCACCGCGTACTCGAACGACTACCAGGTCCCCGGAACCGAGTCCGGCCGTGCCACACAGCTCCTTCAGGACGGCTTCCCCGGCATGGGCGGCGACAGCGACACCGTCGTCTGGCACACCACGTCCGGCACCGTCCGCGCCGCCGACGTCGAACAGACCATGACGCGCACCCTGGACGAGATCGCCGAACTGCCCGGCGTCGCGGCCGTCGGCAGCCCCTACGGCAAGCAGGGCGCCGCCCAGATCAGCGAGGACGGGCACACGGCGTACGCCACCGTCACCTTCGACGACAGCGCCGAGAACCTCGACAAGGGCGAGGCACAGGCCGTGGTGAACGTGGCCCGGGACGCCGAGGCCGACGGGCTCCAGGTGGAGCTGGGCGGCACCGCCATCGGGCTCACCGAGTCGACCGGCGGGCATCTCGCCGAGATCGTCGGCGTGGCCGTCGCCGCGGTCGTGCTGTTCCTCGCCTTCGGCTCGCTCGCCGCCTCACTGCTGCCCATCGCCACAGCCCTGGTCAGTGTCGGCACGGCCTACGCCGGCATCGCCCTCCTCGGACACGCCATGACCGTGGCCGACTTCGCGCCGATGCTCGGGATGCTCATCGGGCTCGGCGTTGGCATCGACTACGCCCTGTTCATCGTCACCAGACACCGGCGCGGGCTCAAACGCGGCCTGTCCGTCACCGAGTCGATCACGAACGCCGTGGCGACCACCGGACGAGCGGTGATGTTCGCGGGCGCGACGGTGTGCATCGCCCTGCTCGGGATGCTGATCCTGCAACTGAGCTTCCTCAACGGCGTCGCGATAGCCGCCTCGCTGACCGTGGTCCTCACGGTCGCCGCCTCCGTGACCCTGCTGCCCGCCCTGCTGTCGTTCATCGGCATGCGCGCCCTCAGCCGCCGCGAGCGGCGCAAGCTGGCCGAGCACGGCCCCGAGCCCGAGGTGCCCACCGGGTTCGCCGCCCGCTGGTCGGCCTTCGTGGAGCGTCACCCCAAGGCGCTCGGCGCCGTCGCCCTCGCGGTCATCACGGTCCTCGCGCTGCCCACCCTCGGCCTGCGCCTGGGCACCTCCGACCAGGGCAACGACCCCCGGACCGCCACCACCCGCCAGGCCTACGACCTCCTCGCCGACGGCTTCGGGCCCGGCGTCAACGGCCCGCTCACCCTGGTCACCGGGGTCGACGGCGGCGACGACAAACTCGCCCTCGACAACCTCGACGCCACCTTGCGCAACACCCAGGGCGTCGAGTCGGTGACGCCGGTGACCTACAACGCCGGCGGCGACACCGCGTACCTCACCGTCGTACCGGAGTCCTCCCCGCAGTCGCAGCAGACCAGCGATCTCGTGGACCGGCTGCGCTCCGAGGTCCTGCCCCGCGCCGAGACCGGCACCTCGCTCGACGTGCAGGTCGGCGGCATGACCGCCGGCTACGACGACTTCGCCGACGTGATCGTCGGCAAGCTGCCGCTGTTCGTCGGGGTCGTCATCGGCCTGGGCTGTCTGCTGCTCCTGCTCGCCTTCCGCTCCGTCGGCATACCGCTGAAGGCCGCCGCGATGAACGTGGCCGCCGTCGCCGCCGCCTTCGGAGTCGTCGTCGCTATCTTCCAGTGGGGCTGGGGCAGCGAACTGCTGGGGCTGGGGCGCGCGGGCCCGATCGAGCCGTTCCTGCCGGTCATCATGGTCTCGGTGCTCTTCGGCCTGTCGATGGACTACCAGGTCTTCCTGGTCAGCCGGATGTACGAGGAGTGGCTGGAGACCGGCGACAACCGGCGGGCCGTACGGGTCGGCCTCGCCGAGACCAGCCGGGTGATCAACTCCGCCGCGGTCATCATGATCTCGGTCTTCCTCGCCTTCGTCCTCAGCGGCGACCGAGTGATCGCCATGTTCGGCATCGCGCTGGCCGCCGCCGTCGCCCTGGACGCCTTCGTCCTGCGCACGCTCCTCGTCCCTGCCCTGATGCACATGCTCGGCGGCGCCAACTGGTGGCTGCCGCGCTGGCTGGACAAGCGCATGCCCCGCATCAGCATCGAGCCGCCCGAGTCCCGCGCCGCCCATCAGAGGCTGGCCGCCGCGACGGACGCCGAGGTGGCGGGGGTGCTGGCCGAGGAGGAGCGACAGCGGGACGTACGCGACATCACCGGGTGACGACTCAGCCGCAGTCCGCGTTCTCGGCGTCGAAGCGGCGCGACGTCTCGCCCCGACCCGGGAGGGCGTGCGGAGGGAGGGCTACCCCTATCGTGGGGTGCGGCACGACCTCCAGGCGTCGATTCCGGCCCCCGAGGGGCGTGAGGCACGCACGCGTGCCGCCCACAACGAGCATTAAGAAAGCTCTCAGACAGCGTCCGTACGGTGCGAGGCATGGGAACGAAGACAGTGGACGAGACCGGGGCCGACACGGGCACCGACGCGAAGACCGACGAGGAGAAGGCGGACGTCACCAAGACGGCCGACGCCACCGACTCCACCGCAGCCGACCAGGCGGCGGACACCGACGAGACCGATGAGGAGGTGGCCGCCGAGGCGACGGAAGCGGCCCCCACCGGCGTCGGCCAGGGCGCGGGAGCGGTCGTCTCCGCGGCGCTCGGCCTCGTCTCCCTGACCGGCGGCTGGATCGGGACGGTCGCCGCCGCGCGCGAGACCCTCATCGGCCAGCTCGAGACCGCCTCCAACGCGAGCGTGTCCCAGCAGATCAAGGAGGTCTACGGCGATGCCTGGCAGACCTCCGCGCTGTGGGCCGGCGTGTTCGCGCTGGCCGCGCTGATCGTCGGCGTCGTGGTGCTGGCCCGTCCCGCGTTCGGGGCGCCCGGCAAGCCGCAGGCCGTGTGGATCAAGTCGGTCGCCTGGGGCGGCGTCGCGCTCGGCGTCATCGGCCTGCTGCTGGCCGTCCTCAAGTACACCGACGCACTGCTCGGCCTGCCCTCAGCGGGCTGAGTCACCGCAGGTCCGAAGGGGTCTCAGGGCCGCCGTAAGCACCTTAGACGGCGCCCTGAGGCCCCTTACGCCTGTCTAAGGCCCCGCCCGCCGGCGAAGATGCGGAACTCTCCCGATGTGGCGGACCCGCCTGGGAGAGGAAGGTTGAGGCATCGCGGAAAGCGACGCAGGAAACCACCTCTCACCAGGGAAAACGAGGAATCGACCATGTACGGGTTCGAACTCCACCACATCCGTTCCGCCGAACTGATCCGGCGGGCCGAGCACGAGCGTCTGGTCCGCGAAGCGGTCCGCAGCCGCCGCGCGGCCCGCCGCGAACGCTCCGCCCAAGGCGCCGCGGAGGCGGAGTCGCATACGTCCCGCCTGCGCAGGCACCGGCATCCACGCGCCGCGTGAGGGCCGACGGCGCTCCTCGGCCGTCGATCGATGCCGAGCCGCCCAGCTCGAGGCGGGTGCAGGCGATCTCAGCCCGTCCGGCGCTCGAGGACGAGGCCCGTTCAGGGCCGAAGCGGGGGTACGGGGGCGGCAGCCCCCGTACGACGGCGACCGCGGCGCCGGGCCCGGCGAAAACCGCTGCCGTCCTGTCGGCACGACATGCGATGCTCGCCCCCGTGGAGAGCAGGTCGGTAAGTCCCGTGTTCGTCGGTCGCGCAGCCGAGTTGGAGACACTGAACGAGGCGCTCGCCCGTGCCGCCGCGGGCGAGCCGCAGGCATGGGTGCTCGGCGGTGAGGCCGGGGTCGGCAAGACCCGTCTCGTCGAGGAGTTCGCCACCGCCGCCGCCCGCGAAGGGGCCGTCGTCGTGCTCGGCGGCTGCGTCGAGATCGGCGCCGACGGCCTGCCGTTCGCCCCGTTCTCCACGGCGCTGCGCGCCCTGCGCCGCGAACTGCCCGACGAGCTGGCCGCAGCGGCCGCCGGCCAGGAGGAGGAACTCGCCCGGCTTCTCCCGGAGTTGGGCGAAAGCGCCCCCTCCCGCGGAAGTGACCGCTCCGACGAGGAGGGCATGGCCCGCCTCTTCGAGCTCACCGCCCGCCTCCTGGAACGCGTTGCCGCGGTCCGAACGGTCGTCGTGGCCCTTGAGGACCTGCACTGGGCCGACGCCTCCACCCGCCACCTGCTCGCCTATCTCTTCCGCACCCTGCGCACCGGCCGCCTGATCGTCCTCGCCACCTACCGCTCCGACGACATCCACCGCCGCCACCCGCTGCGCCCGCTCCTCGCCGAACTCGACCGGCTGCGCACGGTCCGCCGCATCGAACTCGGCCGCTTCAACCGCGCCGAGGTCGGCCGCCAGATCGCCGGCATCCTGGCCCACGAACCCGACCCGGCCCAGGTCGACGAGATCTTCGAACGCTCCGACGGCAACGCCTTCTTCGTCGAGGAACTCGCCGTCGCCGCCCACGAGGGGAGTTGCACCGGCCTCACCGACTCCCTGCGCGACCTGCTCCTGGTCCGCGTCGAGAGGCTGCCCGAGAGCGCCCAGCGGGTCGCCCGGATCGTCGCCGAGGGCGGCTCCACCGTCGAGTACCGGCTGCTGGCGGCCGTCGCCCAGCTCGCCGAGGACGACCTCATCGAGGCGCTGCGGGCCGCCGTGGGCGCCAACATCCTCATCGCCGCGCCCGGCGACGACGGCTACCGATTCCGGCACTCCCTGGTCCGCGAGGCCGTCGGCGACGACCTGCTGCCCGGCGAACGCTCGCGCCTCAACCGCCGCTACGCCGAAGCCCTGGAGGCCGACCCGGCGCTCGTCCCGGCCGGCGAGCGCGTCATGCGGCTGGCCAGCTACTGGTACCACGCCCACGACCCGGCCAAGGCTCTGCCCGCTGTCCTGGACGCCTCCGTCACCGCCCGCCGCCGGCACGCCCACTCCGAGCAACTGCGGCTGCTGGAACGCGCGATGGAGCTGTGGGACTCCGCGCCCGAGGACATCCGCGCCACACTGCGCCCCGTCGACTACACCGAGGTCTACCCGCCCTGCGGCTGCGACCCCGCCACCACACCCCTGCGCTATCTCGACCTGATGGCGGAGGCCGCCGTCGCCGGGCGGCGCTGCGGGGAACGCGAACGCGCCCTGAAGATCACCAAGCGGGCACTGCACCTGCTGGAGGAGGACGGCGAACCCCTGCGCGCCGCCTGGTTCTGGGTCCAGCGCTCCCGCCTGGTGCAGGCCCTGGCGCGCGGCGACGGCTGGCAGGAGCTGGGCACCGCCCAGGAACTGGTGCGCGGCCTGCCGCCGTCCGAGGTGCACGCCGAGGTGCTGGCCACCGCGGCCAACTGGTCGATGCTGCGCGCCCCCGGCCCCGACGCCATGTCGGCCGCCCAGCGGGCCGTCGAGTACGCCCGCATGGTGGGCGCCGAGGACATCGAACTCAATGCGCGCCTCACCCTCGGCAACCTCATGGTCGACGCCGGCGACATCGACGCCGGCCTGGCCCAGATGCACGAGGTCAAGGAGGAGGTGCTGGCCCGCGGCCTCACCACGGTGGTGGGCCGCAGCCATGTGAACCTGCCCTCCGCGCTCGAAGGCATCGGCCGCTCGCAGGACGCCGTCGGCATCCTGCGCGAGGGGCTGCGCCTGACCCAGGAGTGGGGTCTGCGTGACTCCGAGGCCTGGATGTGGACGAACCTCGCCGAGTCGCTGATCTCCCTGGGCCACTGGGCCGAGGCCGCCGAAGCCGCGGTGAACGCCCAGCGCACGGGGCAGTCCGCCAAGCCGCACGGCGGAGCCTCCAACCGCCTCGCCCAGCTAGCCCTCGCCCGCGGGGAGGTCGCCGAGGCCGCCCACCATCTCGCCGCCGCCCGCGCCTCCTACGGCACCCACGACCCCATGCCGCAGAACAACCTGCCGATGTCCTTCCTCGCCCTGGGCACAGCCGCTGCCGAGGGCCGGCTCCTCGACGCCCGCGCGGAGGCCGACCGGGCCCTGAACGCCGGCTTCCCGCCCGGCACCCACCGCTATGCCTGGCCGCTGCTGCTGGCCGCCGCCGTCGCCGAGTCCGACGCCCGCGCCCAAGCGCTGCCCACCGCGCAGGAGGGCCGCGCCGCCTTCCTGCAGCGGCTCTTCGAGGCCGTCCGCAAGCTCACCACGGGCGCGCCCCTGTGGCTGGCCTACGAGAAGTGGACGCGGGCCGAACTCGACCGGGCTGACGGCCGGACCGCCACCGACACCTGGTCGGACGTGGTCACCGCCTTCGAGGCCCTGGAGCGGCCCTACGACCTCGCCCAGGTCCGCCACCGCCTGGCCGAGGCCCTGCTCGCCATCGGCGGCGACGACGAGCGCGCCCGCGCCACCGAACTGCTCCGCCTCACCCGGGCCACCGCCGCCCACCTCGGCGCCCGTCCGCTCGCCGACGCCGCGGCCCAGCTTGCCCAGCGGGCCCGCCTCACCCTGACCTCGGTGCCGCACCTGCCCACGGCCGACCCCGCCGACTCCCTCGGCCTCACCACCCGCGAACGGGACGTCCTGCGCCTGGTCTCCGCCGGCCGCACCAACCGGCAGATCGCCGAGGAACTCTTCATCTCCCCGAAGACGGCCAGCGTCCATGTCTCGAACATCCTCGGCAAGCTCGGCGTCTCGGGGAGGGGCGAGGCCGCCGCCGTGGCGCATCGGATGGGGCTGTTTCCGGCCGAAACGCTCACATCCGGGATGAGCGGCTGAGGCATACGCTGTAAGGGACGTCGGCTCCGGGAGGTTCCGTGTTCAACGCGTTCGAGGAACTCTTCGCGCCCGGTCGCAAGCACACGCGCGACGAACAAAACCGTCTGGAACTGACCCGCGAGGACGTCGGCGACAACGACCCCGGACGTGGGCCGATAGATCTCGCGTCCGGGAAGGTCGTCGTACGACCGCCCGAGCCGCCCATCGAGGAGGGCGACGAGGGCGACGGCGAGGAGTAGCGAGAAGCCGGGGCCCGCTCAGGTCACCTGGAGCTCCAGGATCCGGTCGTCCCCGTCCTTGGGGTCGCCCCGCCCGTCCGTGTTGCTGGTCATCAGCCACAGCTTGTCGCTGCCCGCCGGGACCACCGTCCGCAGCCGGCCGTACTCACCCTGCAGGAAGGCCTGCGGGTCCGCCGATGCCTCCGTGCCGTTCAGAGGGATGCGCCACAGGCGCTGGCCCTTCAGGCCGGCCATCCAGACGGAGCCCTCGGCGTAGGCGATGCCGCTGGGGGAGGCGTCGTCGGTGCCCCACTGGGCCAGGGGGCTGTGGAAGGCGCTGTCGTCCGACTTGCCCTCGGCCTTCGGCCAGCCGTAGTTGTCGCCCGGTTTGATCGCGTTCAGCTCGTCCCAGGTGTCCTGGCCGAACTCGGAGGCGAACAGGCGCTGCTTGGAGTCCCAGGACAGGCCCTGCACATTGCGGTGGCCGTACGAGTACACGGGGGAGTCGGGGAAGGGGTTGCCCGGCGCAGGCTCGCCCTGCGGCGTCAGACGCAGGATCTTTCCGCCCAGGGACTCCTTGTCCTGGGACAGGCCCGTGTCACCGCTCTCGCCGGTGCCCGCGTACAGCATCTTGTCCGGGCCGAACGCGATCCGGCCGCCGTTGTGGATGTAGCCCTTGGGGATGCCCTTGAAGATCGTGTCGGGCGCGCCGAGCTGGTCGCCCGACGCCCGCTGCTCGTCGTAGAGCATGCGCACGATGCGGTTGTCCGAGGCCGAGGTGAAGTACGCGTAGATCATGTGGTCGGAGGCGTAGTCCGGGGACAGGGCCAGGCCCATCAGGCCGCCCTCGCCCGCCGGTGACACCCCCGGCACCTCGCCCAGCTCGGTCTTCTTGCCGCTCTCGCCGTCGACGCGGGTGATCGTGGCGTCGTCGCGGGAGGAGACGAGCAGGTCGCCGTCAGGGAGCGGGGCCAGTCCCCACGGGGTGTTCAGGCCCTCGGCGACCGTGCGCACCACCTTGACCGTGCCCTGTGCCGGTGGGGTCTCGGCCGCCCGTCCGGTGGGCGAGGCCGTGGTCCTGCCCGGTGGCTTGTCTCCGCCCTTGCCCGGCGAGTCCCCGTCACCGGAGGAGCAGCCGGCCGTCAGCAGGAGTGCGGCCGCGGCCAATACGGCCGACACAGCTCGACGTTGCACGATCACGGTCCCTTCGATGCGGCGGGTTCTACTGTTCTTACACCGCTCGCGCCTCAGAGGTTCCCGATCCATGAACCTTGGATCAGCGCCGCCCCGGGCCGCTGCCATCCGGGGCAGCGGGACCCCCCGTGGCTCAGTCCCAGGATCCCTGCGCCCCCGGCAGCTCCGCCACCTCGGCCAGGTCCTCCGGGGACAGCCGCAGCGCCTCGGCGCCCGCGTTCTCCGTCACCCAGCGTTCCTGCTTGGTGCCCGGTATCGCGACGACGTGCCGGCCCTGGGCCAGTACCCACGCCAGTGCCACCTGTGCCGGCGTGACCGCCGCACCGTGCCGGGCCGCGACTCGGCGCAGGCCGGCCACGATCGGCTGGTTCGACGCCATCATCTCCGCGGTGAAGCGTGGATGCCGGGCGCGCACGTCGTCCGGTTCGAAGCCCTGGCCCGGGGTGAGCGTGCCGGTCAGGAAGCCGTTGCCCAGCGGCATCGCCGCCAGGAAGCCGACCCCGCGGGCCTCGCACCACGGCAGCAGCGCCTCCAGCGCCTCGGGCGACCACACCGACAGCTCGGCCTGCACCGCACTCACCGGAAAGACCTGCTGCACCCGCTGCAACTGCCGGATCGTCGCGTCGTGCAGACGCGTGCCGAGGCGGCGGCCACCTCGCGCACCCACCGCGCACAGCCCCAACGCCCGTACCTTTCCGGCCCGGACGAGCTCCGCCATCGCGCCCCACGTCTCCTCGACGGGGACCTCGGGGTCGGCGCGGTGCAGTTGGTAGAGATCGATCACGTCGGTCTGAAGGCGGCGCAGAGAGGCGTCGCAGGCCCGCTTCACATAGCCGGGGCGGCCGTTGGCCACGATGTGCTGCTCGCCGACCAGCAGACCGACCTTGGTCGACACGAACGCGTCCTGGCGGCGCTCCTTCAACACCCGCCCCACCAGCAGCTCGTTGGTGAACGGGCCGTACATGTCGGCCGTGTCCAGCAGCGTCGAGCCCAGATCGAGCGCCCGGTGCACCGCCCTGACCGACTCCTCGCCGCGCTGCCGCGACGAGCTGTAGGCCCAGCTCATCGGCATGCACCCGAGCCCGACGGTTCCCACCGCGAGTGCCGCCGCGCCGATCGTCCTGCGCTCCACCTGGCCGTAACCCTCCCTCTTCCGGCACCCCAACCTAACCTCTGCACTCCGGTTCGCCCGACCTAGGGCCTGCCCGACGGGTCGGGCCAGGGTCGCGGGGCACCACATCCCGCTCACCAGCGATGATCAGACGCCGGTACGTTTCTTCGGCCTGACCCGCCGGAAGGCTCTAGCCTCCTGACCATGACTGCTGACGTGTGGCTCCCCATCCCGCCGGAGGACATCGAGGGCCTGCCCGAAGGCCCCGCCTACCGCTTCTGGAACGGCGCCGAGGACTTCCCCGCGGACCCGGCCCGGTGCGCCTTCTATGTCGTCCCGTACATGAAGCCGCCCGGGCTCGGGCAGCGTCCCCTGCCGCAGATGACCCACCTGGAGGTCGTGCAGACCCTCTCCGCCGGCACCGACCACGTGGAGCCGGGCCTGAAGCACCTGCGGCCCGGCGTACGGCTGTGCAACGCGCGCGGGGTGCACGAGGCGAGCACCGGCGAACTCACGCTCACCCTGATCCTCGCCTCGCTGCGCGGCGTTCCCGACTTCGTGCGGGCGCAGGACAGGGGGGAGTGGCTCGGCGGGTTCCGTCCCGCGCTGGCGGACAAGAACGTCCTCATCGTGGGATACGGCTCGATCGGTGCCGCCATCGAGGACCGGCTCGAACCTTTTGAACTCGCGCGGGTGGCGCGCGTCGCGCGCTCGCAGCGCACCACGGCGCGCGGCGAAGTGCATCCGCTCACCGAACTGCCCGCACTGCTTCCGGAAGCCGACGTCGTCATCCTGTCCACACCCTTGACGGATGCCACCCGGCACCTGGCAGACGCCGACTTCCTGGCCCGCATGAAGGACGGCGCGCTGCTGGTCAACGTCGCCCGCGGAGCCGTCGTGGACACCAAGGCGCTGCTGGCCGAGCTGGAGACCGGGCGCATCACCGCCGCCCTCGATGTCACCGACCCCGAACCGCTGCCCCGGGAGCACCCCCTGTGGCGGGCCCCGGGCCTGCTGATCAGCCCCCATGTCGGGGGGCCGACGTCCGCGTTCCTGCCGCGCGCCAAGCGGTTGCTGGTGGACCAGTTGAGTCGTTATGTGAACCGGGAGCCGTTGCGCAACGTGATCCTTACGACGGGCGCGACACACGCGTGACGCTCACGGGTTGAGCATCGGGCGGATGCCGTGCGTGTCGCGCGTAACAGGCCCATAATCCGGTTCGAGTACCGTCCGCAACCTCCCGGAAGCGGTCCGTACTCGCATATGCGCTGGTCGTCACGGAGCGTAGAGGTGCTATGTCCCTGAGTGACGAGACTGGTGTATCGTCCCGACAGGGGCAGCGCCGCGTACTTTCGGCGCCGGGGATGGACATTTCAGATTTGTGAGGGGGGCGACGGGCGATGCACGGCCTACCTACGAGCGATCCGACGCGACAGGGCCGTCGGCGGCGACCCTGGCGAACGGCCGCGCGCGGACGCGGCCACAACGGCACCCATGGCTGCCGTCACAACCATCACCACCGCAGGCACAGCAGCCGCAGGCGGCATCCGCACCCGGTGCAACGGGACCCTCGGGACCCGCGAGCGGCGCGGACCGGGAGGGACCGGTGAGCTCGCCACCGCCCTCCACGACGACGCTCGACGGAGCGCTGCGGGCACAGCGGCCGTCGGCTGTGACGCTGCCTCGTCCCTCGTCGAGCGGCAACGGCTCGGGACTGTTCCCGCAACTGACTCTGGCCCTGGTGTGCGCGGTATACGCCGTCGGTTCCGCGCTCGGCTGGGGTTCGGACCAACTGGCGCTGATCATGGGCGACTTCGGGCTGGCGGCCGCGGCGGGAGCAGCCGCCGTGTCCTGCTTCCGCTACGCCCGAAGCCGCCGTATCCGCTTTCGACCCGCATGGCTGCTGTTCGCCCTCTCCTCGGCCATGGCGGCCCTCGGCAACCTGGTCTGGGGGTGGTACGAGGTCGTCCTGGAGCGGCCCGTGCCCAGCCCCTCCTACGCCGACGGGTTCTTCCTGTGCTTCGCGCCGCCCGCCATCGTGGGACTCCTGGTGCTCGCCAAGCGCCCGGTGACCAAGGCGGGCTGGGTCTGCCTCGGGCTGGACGCCTGGCTGATCGGCGGCTCGCTGCTGACGCTCGCGTGGAGCCTCGCCCTGGCCCAGGCGGCCAAGATCGACGCCGGCGGCGCGGCGAGCGTGGCGCACACCGCGCTCTCGCTGGCCTACCCGCTGCTCGACATCGCGCTGGTCAGCATGGTGCTCGCGCTGCACTTCCGGCGCTCCTCGGCCAACCGCACCGCGGTCAACACCGCGATCGGCGCGCTCGCCCTGACCGTGATGTGCGACGCCCTGTTCACCTCGCCGCTGCTGCACAACAGCTATCACTCCGGCCAGCTCCTCGACGCGGGCTGGTTCGCCGGCTCGCTGCTCCTGGCGTACGCGCCGTGGGCCGCGCCCCGGCAGGGGCAGGAGGACTGCGACCGGCACGGCTCGACGGGCCACACGCGCGTGGTGCACGAGCACGTGCCCGGACAGCGGGGCGGGGGCCATCACCACACCCCCGCGCAGGGAGGCGATCACACCCGGTACCCGGTCACCCGGCCGATCGCCGGCTCGCTGGCCGCGCTCACGCCGTACCTCGCCGCCGCGGTGTGCACCCTGGGCATCCTCTACAACGTCCTCAACGGCCGCAGCGTCGACCGCGTGGTGCTGATCACCGGCGGCACCGTCGTGCTGGCGCTCGTGATGCGCCAGGGCATCATGCTGCTCGACAACATCACCCTCACCCAGGAGCTGGCGCAGAAGGAGAACCACTTCCGCTCCCTGGTGCAGGGCTCCAGCGACGTCATCATGATCGCCGCGCCCAACGGCATCCTCCGGTACGTCTCCCCGGCCGCCGCCGGGGTCTACGGCCGCTCCGCCGAGGATCTGGTGGGTTCGGAACTGGCCAGTCTCATCCACCCGGAGGACCTGGGCTGCGTGGTGCACGAGGTGCGCCGCTTCCTCGCCGCCAGCCCACTCGAGGAACCCACTACGCGCATCGAGTGCCGCTTCCGGTCCGGGGGCGGGGGCACCTCCCGCTCGGGCGAAGCCGAGAGCGGGGGAGGCTGGCTCAACGTCGAGTCGACCGTCAACCGGCACCACGGCGGCCTCATCTTCAACAGCCGGGACGTGACCGAAAGAGTGCGCCTGCAGGCGCAGCTCCAGCACAACGCCGAGCACGACCCACTCACCGACCTGCCCAACCGCGCCCTGTTCACCAAGCGCGTCCAGCAGGCCCTTTCCGGCCGCCGGGCCTCCGACCGGGGCCTCGCCCTGCGTAACACCGCCGTCCTCTTCATCGACCTCGACGGGTTCAAGGGCGTCAACGACACGATCGGGCACCAGGCCGGGGACGAGCTCCTCGTCCAGGCCGCCCGCAGACTCCAGGACGCGGTCCGGCAGGGCGACACCGCCTCCCGGCTGGGCGGCGACGAGTTCGCGGCCCTGATCGTCGGGGACAACACGCGCGACCGCACCGCCCGTGAACGACACATCCTGGAGCTCGCCGACCGCCTCAGGGCGACGCTGTCGCAGCCCTACCTCATCGACGGCAACGATGTCCGGATCAACGCCTCCATCGGCGTCGCCTTCGCCGAACCGGGCCTCGGCGCGGGGGAGTTGCTGCGCAACGCCGACCTGGCCATGTACCGCGCGAAGGCGGGCGGCAAGGGCCGCGTCGAGCTCTACAAGCCGCAGATGCAGCAGGACGTCGTACGCAAGGCGGAGCTGGCCACGCGGCTGCGTGCCGCGCTGCATGACGGCGAGTTCGCGCTGCTGCACCAGCCGGTGGTGTCTTTGGAGGACGGCCGGATCGCCTCGGTCGCCGCCCAGGCGCGCTGGCGGTCCTCGCAAGGGGTGCTGTTCACGCCCGCGGAGTTCCTGCGGGTGGCCGAGGACAGCGACAAGACCGCCGAGCTGGGCCGCTGGATGCTGGAGGAGGCCGTCGAGCAGGCAGCCGAGCGCACCGCGACCGGGCTCGGCGTGCCCATCGCGGTCCGGATGGGCGCGCGCCGGCTGCTGGACCGGTCGATGCCGCTCGGCTCGATCGAAGCGCTGCTGACGCGGTACGGGCTGCCGTCCGGGTCGCTGGTCATCGAGCTGTCCGACCTCGACCCCCGGATCTCGCTGGATGACCTGGAGCGCCGCCTGAGCGGCCTGCGCAGACTCGGCGTCCGGGTCGCCCTGGACGGCTTCGGCAGCGGCTACGCGGCGATCACCGCGCTGCGCAGGCTCCCCGTCGACGTGCTCAAGCTCGACCGCGGGCTGGTCGAGGGCGTCGTCGAGTCCGCGCGGCTGCACAAGATCACCGGCGGGCTGCTGCGGATCGCCGGCGACCTCGGGCTGCAGTCCGTGGCCGACGGCGTGGACCTGCCCGAGCAGGTCGTCGCGCTGCGGGCGATGGGGTGCACGCACGGGCAGGGCATGGCGTTCTCCGGGCCACTGGACGAGTACCGGCTGCGCCGGGCGCTCAGTTCCGGCCACTATCCGGTGCCGCACGGGCCGGCGGAGCCCGCGTTCGCCGGTGGGGGTGCGGGGGTGTACACCAGTGGTGTACCCGCTGTTCTCGGAGGCGGCAGTGCCCTTCGCTCACATAATGAGACTCCCGTCCCACCCACTTGACAGTGGGTGTGCGGCGGGGGGAGGGTCAGTGCCATGCGCACCCGAATTCTCGTACTTGGAAAGCGCGTCGGCTGAAGCTGGTGACGTCCGGACAGACCCGGAACTCCCAGCGACCACCACCGGCGCGCTCCCCTCGCTTGCCTTACGGCACGAGGGGTTTTTTGTTGCACAGGCACCAGTCGTGCAGCATCGAAACTCCGCTCAAACCTCGCAAAAACCCTCAGCATCGAGAAGAGAATGCCGATGACCGAGCAGGCCACCGGGGCCCATAATCCGCAGCCGCGGCCCCGATCCGGACAGCAGTCCGCCCCAGAGCACGTCACGGGTGCGCAGTCCCTCATCCGTTCGCTCGAGGAGGTCGGCGCCGACACGGTATTCGGCATTCCCGGTGGTGCGATCCTTCCGGCGTACGACCCGCTGATGGACTCCACCAAGGTGCGTCACGTCCTGGTCCGCCACGAGCAGGGCGCCGGTCACGCCGCCACCGGCTATGCGCAGGCCACCGGCCGGGTCGGCGTCTGCATGGCGACCTCCGGACCGGGTGCCACCAACCTGGTCACGCCGATCGCCGACGCGCACATGGACTCGGTGCCGCTCGTGGCGATCACCGGGCAGGTCGCGTCCAAGGCGATCGGTACCGACGCCTTCCAGGAAGCGGACATCGTCGGCATCACGATGCCGATCACCAAGCACAACTTCCTCGTCACCAAGGCGGAGGACATCCCGCGGGTGATCGCGCAGGCGTTCCACATCGCCTCCACCGGCCGCCCCGGCCCGGTCCTCGTCGACATCGCCAAGGACGCCCTCCAGGCGAAGACCACCTTCTCCTGGCCGCCCGTCATGGACCTGCCCGGCTACCGGCCCGTCACCAAGCCGCACGCCAAGCAGATCCGCGAGGCCGCCAAGCTGATCACCGCCGCCAAGCGGCCGGTCCTGTACGTCGGCGGCGGTGTCATCAAGGCCGGCGCCACCGCCGAGCTGAAGGTCCTCGCCGAACTCACCGGAGCGCCCGTCACCACCACCCTGATGGCGCTCGGCGCATTCCCCGACAGCCACCCGCTGCACGTGGGAATGCCGGGCATGCACGGTGCGGTCACCGCCGTCACCGCGCTGCAGAAGGCCGACCTGATCGTCGCCCTCGGAGCCCGCTTCGACGACCGCGTCACCGGCAAGCTGGACAGCTTCGCCCCGTACGCCAAGATCGTCCACGCCGACATCGACCCGGCCGAGATCGGCAAGAACCGCGCCGCCGACGTGCCGATCGTCGGGGACGCCCGCGAGGTCATCGCCGACCTGGTCCAGGCCGTCCAGAAGGAGCACGCCGAGGGCCACAAGGGCGACTACACCGCCTGGTGGAAGGATCTGAGCCGCTGGCGGGACACCTACCCGCTCGGCTACGACCAGCCCGAGGACGGCTCGCTGTCCCCGCAGCAGGTCATCGAGCGCATCGGCCAACTCGCCCCCGAGGGCACGGTCTTCGCGGCGGGCGTCGGCCAGCACCAGATGTGGGCCGCGCACTTCGTCCAGTACGAGAAGCCCGCGACCTGGCTGAACTCCGGCGGCGCCGGAACGATGGGCTACGCGGTCCCGGCCGCGATGGGCGCCAAGGCCGGCGTGCCGGACCGGACCGTCTGGGCGATCGACGGTGACGGCTGCTTCCAGATGACCAATCAGGAACTCACCACCTGCGCCCTGAACAACATCCCGATCAAGGTCGCCATCATCAACAACGGCGCCCTCGGGATGGTCCGCCAGTGGCAGACCCTCTTCTACAACCAGCGCTACTCCAACACCGTGCTGCACTCCGGCCCGGAGGCCGACGGCAAGCAGCCGAGCGCCGGCACCCGCGTCCCCGACTTCGTGAAGCTGTCGGAGGCCATGGGCTGCTACGCGATCCGCTGCGAGAACCCCGCCGACCTCGACAAGGTCATCGAAGAGGCGAACTCCATCAACGACCGCCCGGTCGTCGTCGACTTCATCGTCCACGAGGACGCCATGGTGTGGCCGATGGTCGCCGCCGGCACCTCCAACGACGAGATCATGGCCGCCCGGGACGTGCGCCCCGACTTCGGCGACAACGAAGACGACTGAGCGAGAGAGACGTAAAAGACCATGTCCAAGCACACGCTCTCCGTCCTGGTGGAGAACACGCCGGGCATCCTCGCCCGGATCGCCGCCCTGTTCTCCCGCCGCGGCTTCAACATCGACTCGCTCGCGGTGGGCGTCACCGAGCACCCCGACATCTCCCGCATCACCATCGTGGTGAGCGTCGACGACCTCCCGCTGGAGCAGGTGACGAAGCAGCTCAACAAGCTCGTCAACGTGCTGAAGATCGTCGAACTGGAGCCGGGTTCGGCCGTTCAGCGCGAACTCGTTCTGGTGAAGGTGCGCGCCGACAACGAGACCCGCTCCCAGATCATCGAGATCGTCCAACTGTTCCGCGCCAAGACCGTCGACGTCTCCCCGGAGGCCGTCACCATCGAGGCCACCGGCTCCAGCGACAAGCTGGAGGCCATGCTGAAGATGCTGGAGCCGTTCGGCATCAAGGAGCTCGTCCAGTCCGGCACGATCGCGATCGGCCGCGGCGCGCGCTCGATCACGGACCGGTCGCTGCGGGCGCTCGACCGCTCCGCATAAGGGTGCGTTCGGACGGTCGGGTGACACCGGCCGTCCGGATTCCGCCCGTATAGCGAGACCCGGAAACTTCCCTTCCCCCCGCCGTCATACGGTGGGACGCAACACCTGCACACAAGGAGAGAACCCAAAGTGGCCGAGCTGTTCTACGACGCCGACGCCGACCTGTCCATCATCCAGGGCCGCAAGGTCGCGGTCATCGGTTACGGCAGCCAGGGCCACGCCCACGCGCTGTCGCTCCGTGACTCGGGTGTCGACGTGCGTGTCGGTCTGCACGAGGGCTCCAAGTCCAAGGCGAAGGCCGAGGAGCAGGGCCTGCGCGTGGTGAGCCCGTCGGAGGCCGCCGCCGAGGCCGACGTCATCATGATCCTGGTCCCGGACCCGATCCAGGCCCAGGTCTACGAGGAGCACATCGCCCCGAACCTGAACGACGGCGACGCCCTGTTCTTCGGTCACGGCCTGAACATCCGCTACGGCTTCATCAAGCCCCCGGCCGGCGTCGACGTCTGCATGGTCGCCCCCAAGGGCCCGGGCCACCTGGTCCGCCGCCAGTACGAGGAGGGCCGCGGCGTTCCGTGTATCGCCGCCGTCGAGCAGGACGCCACGGGCAACGCCTTCGCGCTGGCCCTGTCGTACGCCAAGGGCATCGGCGGCACCCGCGCCGGCGTCATCAAGACGACCTTCACCGAGGAGACCGAGACCGACCTGTTCGGTGAGCAGGCCGTTCTCTGCGGTGGTACGGCCGCGCTGGTCAAGGCCGGTTTCGAGACGCTGACCGAGGCCGGCTACCAGCCGGAGATCGCGTACTTCGAGTGCCTGCACGAGCTGAAGCTGATCGTGGACCTCATGTACGAGGGCGGCCTGGAGAAGATGCGCTGGTCGATCTCCGAGACCGCCGAGTGGGGCGACTACGTCACCGGCCCGCGGATCATCACCGACGCCACCAAGGCCGAGATGAAGCAGGTCCTCGCCGAGATCCAGGACGGCACCTTCGCCCAGGCCTGGATGGACGAGTACCACGGCGGTCTGAAGAAGTACAACGAGTACAAGAAGCAGGACTCCGAGCACCTGCTGGAGACCACCGGCAAGGAGCTGCGCAAGCTCATGAGCTGGGTGAACGAGGAGGCGTAAGCCTCAGCCGACGGGGCCGGAGCATGCTGCTCCGGCCCCGTTGTCCAACCCGTCACATCACGGACGGGTGATCCTTCCGCAGAGGCGCAAGAGGGCCTCCGCCGCGCCACTACACTGGCGCACAACATACGCGTCAGGCCCACAGCGTCGTGCGTCTTCCACGCGGCCACCACCCCTCCACCGCCTGCGGCCGTCGGGACGGCCGTCCGCAATGGACATGTGAGGACTCACGTGAGCTCGAAACCCGTCGTACTCATCGCCGAAGAGCTGTCGCCCGCGACCGTGGACGCGCTCGGCCCCGACTTCGAGATCCGGCACTGCAACGGAGCGGACCGAGCCGAGCTGCTCCCGGCCATCGCCGACGTGGACGCGATCCTGGTCCGCTCCGCCACCAAGGTCGACGCAGAGGCCATCGCCGCCGCCAAGAAGCTCAAGGTCGTCGCGCGAGCCGGCGTCGGCCTGGACAACGTCGACGTCTCCGCCGCCACCAAGGCCGGCGTGATGGTCGTCAACGCCCCCACCTCGAACATCGTGACCGCCGCCGAGCTGGCCTGCGGTCTGCTGCTCGCCACCGCCCGCAACATCCCGCAGGCCAACGCCGCGCTGAAGAACGGCGAGTGGAAGCGGAGCAAGTACACGGGCGTGGAGCTCGCCGAGAAGACCCTCGGGGTCGTCGGCCTCGGCCGTATCGGCGCTCTCGTCGCGCAGCGCATGTCCGCCTTCGGTATGAAGGTCGTCGCCTACGACCCCTATGTGCAGCCCGCGCGCGCCGCGCAGATGGGCGTGAAGGTGCTGTCGCTGGACGAGCTGCTCGAGGTCTCCGACTTCATCACCGTCCACCTGCCCAAGACCCCCGAGACCGTCGGCCTGATCGGCGACGAGGCGCTGCGCAAGGTCAAGCCGAGCGTGCGCATCGTCAACGCCGCGCGCGGCGGGATCGTCGACGAGGAGGCGCTGTACTCCGCCCTCAAGGAGGGCCGGGTCGCCGGTGCCGGTCTGGACGTGTACGCGAAGGAGCCCTGCACGGACTCCCCGCTGTTCGAGTTCGACCAGGTCGTCTCCACCCCGCACCTCGGTGCCTCCACCGACGAGGCGCAGGAGAAGGCCGGTATCGCCGTCGCCAGGTCGGTGCGCCTCGCGCTCGCCGGTGAGCTGGTCCCGGACGCAGTCAACGTCCAGGGCGGCGTCATCGCCGAGGACGTCAAGCCGGGTCTGCCGCTCGCCGAGCGCCTCGGCCGTATCTTCACGGCGCTCGCCGGTGAGGTCGCGGTCCGCCTCGACGTCGAGGTGTACGGCGAGATCACCCAGCACGATGTGAAGGTGCTGGAGCTGTCCGCCCTCAAGGGTGTCTTCGAGGACGTCGTCGACGAGACGGTGTCGTACGTCAACGCCCCGCTGTTCGCGCAGGAGCGCGGCGTCGAGGTGCGGCTGACGACCAGCTCGGAGTCGGCCGACCACCGCAACGTCGTCACCGTGCGCGGCACGCTCGCGGGCGGCGAGGAGGTGTCGGTCTCCGGCACGCTGGCCGGCCCCAAGCACCTCCAGAAGATCGTCGCGGTCGGCGAGTACGACGTGGACCTCGCGCTGGCCGACCACATGGCCGTGCTGCGCTACGAGGACCGTCCGGGTGTCGTCGGCACCGTCGGCCGCATCCTCGGCGAGGCCGGTATCAACATCGCCGGTATGCAGGTGTCGCGTGCGGTCGCCGGTGGCGAGGCGCTGGCCGTCCTCACCGTCGACGACACGGTGCCCGCCGGGGTGCTGGCCGAGGTCGCGGCGGAGATCGGGGCGACGTCCGCTCGTGCCGTGAACCTGACCTGAGCAGCGGGGGTGGGGGGGGGGGGGGGGGGGGGGGGGGGGGGGGGGGGGGGGGGGGGGGGGGGGGGGGGGGGGGGGTGGAGGGGGGGGGGGGGGGAGAGG
>NZ_JBVJPT010000024.1:4367-61855 GCF_055609385.1 Streptomyces sp. NPDC036764 | reverse complement strand
CTTCTCACTCGACGCCACCACCTCTCCGCCCTGAACAGCAAAGACACATGACACCCAAATGAGAACTGTCAGTGACACCGAAATGAGAAGTCGCAGGCAGGCCATCGACCCCGCCGAAGCCATCAGCGGCAACGCGATCGTCGTGGACCCGCAGGACGCAACGGCCGCCGCCCAGGCATACCTGCAATCCGCCGGCGCCACCGGCACGGTCAGCGTGTCCGGCGACGGCAAGACCCTCAGCGTCGTCGTCACCGGCTCCTACGACACGAAGTTCCTGTCGGCGGTTGGCATCGGCTCCCTGTCGGTGACCGGCCACGGCAAGGCGACCCTCCTGCACGGCGTCACCGCTCCTGAAGGAACCTGATGCGCACCACCCCCTCCCCCGCCGCGACAGCAGGCCGCACCCTGGGCCGTGTCCTCAAGGCCATGCTGAGCCTGATCGTCCTGACGGTCGCGGTCGCCGGGCTGCCGCTGCTGCTGACCTGGGCCACCCCTGCCATCTGGGCTTCCACCCACGACGACCTCGCACACCTGCTGGACCGGCAGGACACTGGCGCCGTCTTCCTGCTGCTGCTCGTCGCGGTGGGATGGACCGGGTGGGCCCAGTTCGCGTTCTGCGCTGTGCGGGAGCTCATCGCGCAGCTGCGCGGCCGGACGTGGCACGCCCCGCGGGGGCTGGGCTCCTCGCAGCGAGCCGCGGCCCTGCTGATCGGCAGCATCCTGGTCCTGCTGCCTACCAGCTCGGCTCTGGCCTCCGACGCACAGGCCGCACCAGCCACCACCGCGGCGCACATCCCCGGCCAGACGACACCCGCCCCACATACCACTGGCCCCGATCAGGCCCACGCGTCTGCAGCGAGTACCTCGGCGTCCCGCACGTCGTACACGGTCCGCGAGACGCGGCCGGCGGAGAGCCTGTGGGCCATCGCCGAGCGGGAACTGGGAGACGGCGAGCGTTGGCAGGAGATCGCCGACTTGAACGAGGGCCGGGCCATGGTCGACGGCCAGGTCTTTCGCGCGAGCAGCTTTCTGCAGCCTGGCTGGCAGCTGCAGATGCCCGATCCCGGCGAGACTGCGGGAGGCCTCCGGACGCAGCTGGACGACGCCCCGGCTGCCGACGAGGAGAGCGAGCACGTCGTCACGGTCCAGTCCGGCGACTACCTGTCGAAGATCGCCGAGGACGAGCTCGGCGACGGCAACGACTGGCCTCGACTGTTCGATGCCAGCCGCGGCAAGCCGCAGCCGGACGGCCTGCCCGCCATCACCGACCCGGACCTGATCCGCCCCGGACAGCAAGTCAGCGTGCCCGGAATCCAGCCTGGGCAGAAGCCCCAGGAGCACGCCCCCAGCGAGGAATCGGGAAGCACGGAGACAGCTCCCCCTGCCGTCGCGAAGCCGGACGCGACGCAGGACCCGGGGGCGGGCGCGGGCGCGGGTGAGGAGCAGGCGCCCGCGCCCAGCCACACCGCACCAGCTGTGCCCGATGCGTCGGCCCCCAGCGCCTCGCCAAGCAGTAGTGCGCAGCAGCCCGGGCAGGATCAGGTCTCTCCGTCTGCATCGGCCTCTGCAGCACCCCGGCCCACCGCCTCGGCCTCCGCTGTCCCACCGTCGGCTGATTCAGCCGGCTCCGCTGCCCCGTCATCCGCTTCTGCGGCCTCCCAGGCGCCGACTCCGACCAGCAGCCCGCTGAACCTGCGAACCGTTCTCGGCGCCGGGGCGCTGCTGGCGGCCGCCATCACTGGTGCCCTCGCTCTGCGCAGGACGCTGCAGCGGCGGCGCCGCAAGCCTGGCGAGACGATCGCGATCGCGCCGGAACCGTCCACGGCGGAGGCTCAGTTGGCGGCGGCCGCCGAGCCTGGCGGAGCCGCCCGCCTGGACGTGGCACTTCGGACACTCGCCCACCAGCTCGCTCGCCCAGAGAGCAGCGGAGCTCTGCCGGCGCTTCGGGCGGCGCGGATCGGATCCCGCACGCTTCAGGTGCTGCCCGAGGACCTCGCCCAGGAGGCAGCAGCGCCCTTCGTAGCCGGGCAGGGAGGCTGGTGGGTCCTGCCCTCTGACGCCGTCCTCCTGGACGAAGAGGCCGCCCGCGAGGTGCCGGCACCGTATCCGGGACTGGTCACCACCGGCACCACCGAGACCGGCGATCTTCTGCTGCTCGATCTCGCGCAGGTGCCCGCGCTGCTGCTGGACGGCAGCCCGGTCCACATCACCGAGGTGTGCACCTCACTCGCTCTGGAGCTCGGGATGAGTCCGTGGGCGAGCGAGGTCGAGGTCGTCGTGATCGGATTCGGTGAGGACCTGCCGCAACTGCTGCCCACCGCGCGGATCGCCCACATGCGGCAGGCCGAGCACGCGCTGCGCGATCTGTCCGAGCGGCTGCTGGAAACGCATCAGATGCCCGAGACCCTGCGTCAGCCGTATCTGCTGCTGTGCGCGGCCTCGCTGGACGCAGACACGGCCTGGCAGTTCGCCGATGTGATCAGCAGGTCCGGCTCGGTGCCCGTCACACTCGTCGCCCCGGCGAGTTCCGCCGCCGCACACTTCCCCGAGGCCGAACTCCTCAACGCCTCCGTCACCGAGCCGCAGCACCTCGACCACGCCGGCATCGACATCACCGTGCAGCGCCTGGAGCACGCCGCCTACGTGCAGATCACCACCGCGCTGAAGGTGTCAGGGGAGCCCGCCTGCCCAGCCGAGGGACCCTGGCGAGATCTCCCGGAAGAGCCGGAGGGGGCGCCGCATTCGCTCATGGCGGAGGAGTCCATGGTGCCGGCGTCCGTGTCGACGAGCCCCGCGCATGCGCAGAACGAGAGCAGCGATGGGTTTGCGGCTCTGGTCGCCGCCACCACGGATCCGTCCGGACTGCGTCTCCTGCCCGCCGCCACGGTGCCGGGGCAGGACGACGGTGAGTCTGGTCCAGGAGCCGGAGCAGCATTCTCGCCGACGCCGGAGCCCAAGGCTCTTGATGATGTCGAGGACGCGGGCGAGAACGCGGACTTGGCCGACGGCTACGAGGGGCCGCAGGCGGAGGGAGTCGAGGCGCATGCCCTGCACGCGCCGGAGATCCGGGTCTTGGGTCCGGTCGAGGTTACCGGCGTGGACAGCACCGGCCACGGGCCGCGGATGGCGCAGCTCGCCGCGTTGCTCCTGTTCCGGCCAGGGCGCAGTGCCGACGTGCTGTGCTCCGACATGGATCCCGTCAACCCGTGGTCGGCGAGCACCCTCAACGCCCGGGTAGGGGGCCTGCGTCGTTCCCTGGGCAGCGATCCCTCTGGCAATCCCTTCGTGCCACGCCGCAGTTCCGGCGAGGATCCCTACCAGCTCTCCCCCAGTGTGCGATGCGACTGGACCCGCTTCCTGCAACTCGTTGAACGCGCCCTGCCGATGGGTCCCACCGGTCTGCCTGATCTGGAGAAGGCGCTCGGCCTGGTCCGCGGCAAGCCGTTCGGCGGCAAGCCGCTGCCCTGGGCCGAGCCCTACCAGCAGGAAATGATCACGCGGATCATCGACGTCGCGCACTCTGTGGCCACGTACCGCACGTCACCAGGTCCGCACCATGACCTCAGCGCGGCGCGACAGGCCGTCGCGACCGGTCTCGACGTCGACCCCACAGCAGAGTTGCTGTATCGCGACTGGCTCCGGATCGAGCACGCGGCCGGGAACCGGCAAGGACTGCATACCGCCATCACCCGCGTGCAGCAGGTCAACCGGTCACTGGACTGCTCCCTGGAGACGGAGACCGAGGCCCTCATCCACGAACTCCTCAACGGCGATGGGGCTGTACAACGCAAAGTCCTTTAGGCGTTGCACGGGTCGTTGCCGCAGCCCATCACTGCGCGCGGGAGGCGACGTCGCGGGCTGCGTAGGCGAGGAGTTCCTTGATGGCGGCCTCGTTGGAGACGGGAGGGCGTGACCGCCACTCGACCAGGGTGTCCCGGATGGTCTGCGCCACGGCTCGCGCGTCCTGCTCCAGGTCGTCATCGAGGTCCGTCACGTCGCCGCTGGCAGTTCGCCCCGTGATGATGACAGGCCCGGTCAACGGGTACAGGGGCATGCCGCGCCAGGCACTCGCCAGGGCCCATGCCGCCAGGTTCTGGTGCAGCCCGAGGTGCAGGCCGTTGCCATGGATGTGCAGTAGGACCCGATGGTGATACGTCCCTTGGTCGACGGTGTCGGATCCAAGGTGCTTCCGGATCGCGGAGTGCGCAGCGGCCTCCGACAGGGTGAGGTCTGTAACCGTGGCATCCGGATCGATGCGCAGTGCGCGCATGAGTCCTCCTCGTCTGTTCAGGGGCGGGCGATGCGCAATGGGCATGGAATGGAAGGGGCGCGCAGCCCTGCGCATTGATCACCAGGTGTGCGCAATGCCCGCCTGACCAGGTATTTCTTCCGATTGCGCAGCTCTCTGTGATTGACGTGGCCACGGATGCGCACAGGGTCTGCGGTGACAGTTCTACTGCCGGGAATTGGCGTGGTGCCGGTTGAGTGCCTGCCAGCGACGCTCGAAGTCGGTGGCGCTTTCGGCGATGTAGTCCGCGCTGACGGACTTGTTGTATTGCGCAGTGATTCCGTGGGTTGCGCAGGCCTGCGCAACGGCGTCGGCAGGCGGTTGGTCATTGCGCACGCGGTGCTCAGCCCAGAGGTTGTAGACGCGGAACGGCAGGAGGTAGCGGCGCAAGGTGGAGGCGCTCACGGGTTTCCCGCCTCGGCCGTAGAGGCCCTTCGTAGCCAGGAACTCGGATAGCTGCTCGGCCCTTTCCGGTTCGGCGCCATGCTCTGCCTGGTACTCCAGCCACGCCAGGTAGTAGCGGTCAACGGTAGTGAGGGCTGCGGACTCCTCCGGGACCACCTCCTCCCGCGGCGAGTCACCGATAGCGGCGCTCACTCGCGGGTGAGGGATCTCCTTAGCGGCCTGCGCACCCGTAGCGACGGGCGCCGCCTCGGTCGCCTCTTGCAGCCAAGGACTCTGCGCAGCGCCTTGCTCGCCGAGATCGGCAGTGGTCTCTGCAGCAGCCGGCTCGCTGCTGGCGAACTCGCGCTGCTCAAAGATCGCAACGAAGGCCACCAAGTCTTGGCCGTTGATGGGCCGGCCGCCCTCGCCTGTGATCGAATCTCGCTCGTACACGTACGCGGCAAGGGCAGCGGCATCCGGAGGCGTGCCGAATTCCTGCGCGTAGGCACGCCAGGCGCTGTGAAAGTAGTCGTGCCATGACTGGTCCGTTGGCTCCGCGCCGTCTGTGGCGGCGTGCTGTTTGTCGAGCGCGTAGCGCGTCTGGAGCACCTGGAGCAGGGGCTGGACCTGGTCCTCGGAGAGCGGGTCTCCGGATCCTGTAGAGATGCCGTAGGTGTCGCGGAGCCAGAAGGCCCACTGCGTCGGAGTCGGCTCGATCTGGAACTGGGTGAGGAACGCCTGGTAAGCCTCAGCGAACCGCTCAGCGGCCGCCTCGGTCGATTCCCGTGAGACTCGCTCGGGGGCGGCATTGGAAACGGGTGCCTGGGCCGGCTCCGTCTCCGCGGTCTCCAGCTCGACCGTTCCCACCCCGTGCTCTTCCACGGCCTGGGGGGTGGGATCGCCCGCTGGTGTCGGGGCGGATGCTTGCTCCACGGAGAATTGGATTGGCAGCTTCTCGATACCGGCGGCAGCAAGGCCGGCAGGCGCGGTTTCGGCGAGCGGGACCCCGTACCGGGCCAGCCGCAGCGGCATTAGTGCGTCGATCGGAGCCTTGCGGCGCCAGGCCCGGCCGAAGCGGGAGCGGAGGCTGGCCTGGTAGACCAGGCGTTCCTGCTCCAGCTTGATGACTTGCTCGTAGGAACGAAGCTCCCAGAGTTTCATCCTCCTCCACAGCAGGAATGTGGGACCGGGCGAGAGGAGCCAGCGTGTGAGGCGCACGCCCTCCATGTGCTTGTCGGCGGTGATGTCGGCGATGCGACCGATGGCGTGGCGCGCGGCCTCGACGGCGACGACAAACAGGATCGGGATGACGGCGTGCATGCCGACACCGAGCGGGTCGGGCCAGGCCGCCGCGCCGTTGAACGCGATCGTCGCGGCGGTCAGCAGCCAGGCCGTCTGCCGTAGGAGGGGGAAGGGGATGCGGATCCAGGTGAGCAGCAAGTCCAGGGCGAGGAGGACGCAGATGCCCGCGTCGATGCCGATCGGGAAGACGTAGCTGAAGTCCCCGAAGCCCTTCTTGACTGCCAGCTCGCGGACGGCCGCGTACGAGCCCGCGAAGCCGATACCGGCGATGATGACGGCGCCGAACACGACCACGCCGATCAGGACCCGATGCGCTCGGGTCAGCTGGGGTGTCTCGCCAGTCCCCGCAGCCACGTCCCACTCCCCTATCCAAGCCACACAACTGAGCAGCTCTCACACTCCCACGACCTGGGGCAGGTTGTGGACTGTCAGGGTGGGCAGGGCTCGGATCGTCTACGAAAAGTGATCGTCGGAGACTCTCAGGGGTACTTCCCCGCCGTTCCGCTGGACCGCAGCGTCCTGCCTCTCGGCCTTGCGGTGCCTCGGAATGTCGCTGGTCTGGGTGGACTCAGTTGCGTGAGACGCGCGCCTTCGGAGAGGCGCGAATGTCGGACAGCTCCCCCGGGCGGACGACACGATGTCTGTGTGTCAGATCCAGCAGCTCTTTACGCCCTCGTCGGCGCCTTGGCTGGGGCCGCGCTAGGTGCCGGCGCCACTGTGGCCGCCCCACTGATCACGGGCCGCCACGCGAGGCGCCTCCAGGAACAGGCCCGAAAGGATGCGGAACAGGAGAAGCGGCGAGTAAGGGAGGAGGCCGAGTTCTCGCGGCTCATGGCGCTGCGCCGGACTAGCCGTGAAGTCCTGCTCCTCCTGGATGACGGGCGACAGGACGCGGAACGAAGGGCCCTTGAGCCTGAGGAGTTCTTCCCGGCCCTGCGTGCGGCGATGCGCGAAATGCGGGACGCCGCCGACGCCCTCGAGATCGACGGCATGAGGTTCAGCCACTCCCCCAGCACTCCGGAGATTCGCGGGCTCCGCCGCCCCCCACCGGAGACGAAGGCAATGAAGGACCTCACAGACGGTGTGCGCGCGATGGAAAGGATGCTGCGCGACTCCTGTAACCAGGAGTCCAGGCCTTGGCGTGGGCCTTCTGGCCTACGAGACATGTACCTGATCCTGGAGATGGCCCGGTACAGCCTGATTGGCGCGCTCTCGGTACGTATGGAGGAGCTGGGTGGCGGTCCAGACGATGGATTCCCGCGGAACCTACGGACCCGCCGTTCCTCGGAGCCGTCTGATCCCTCGGCAGCTCAGCCAGCCCCCTCTGCCGGCGAATGAGTCGATGGGTCGCTGCGGCATGCCGAGTCGGCAGGTCCGATACTCCTGCTGTGTCATTAAAGGTCCGTTTGCACTCACCTCTCGGGGGGTGATTGCGGCGCAATCACCCCCCGAGACGACGGAACCCGTTCCGATGCCCGATAGGCTCACGGCCGCGTCAACTTCTGCTTTCTTACGGAGAAGCCCATGCCTCAGAAACCCGGCCTCAAGCGGGACCTCGCCTCAGAGAGGGCTGCACGCAAGGCGGCCACCCAGCAGGCACGTCTCGTACCGCAGGGGCTGCCGACCGCGCATCCCAATCAGCTGATGCCGAGTCCGGAGAATGGGCGTAAGAAGCTCCTTAGGATCGACGAGCTGGCGGCCACCCTCCGGACGGACGGGATGAACACCGCAATGACGGTGATCCCGCCGGACGTGTACATCGACCTCTATCCGCAGCACAAGGAAGCGGTCGAGGCGCAGGTAGCGAAGGGAGCCCTGTTCGTTGTCCATCACGGGCACCGGCGGCTGGCTGCTGCGCTGAAAGCTGGGCTGACCGAGGTTCCGATCCTGGTCCGCCGCGAGGTGCCGAGCCTGCGCATCGCAGCCATCCAGGAGAACCTCCAGCGGATGGCCCTGAACCCGATCGAGGAAGCCCTGGAGTTTCAGGGTGCGCTTGAGGAAAAGGACGACGCGGGCAAGCAGTTGTCTCAGCGGGAGCTGGCGAAGCGCGTCGGTTGCTCTCAGACCTACGTCTCGCATCGTGTCGCTCTTCTACGGCTTGTGCCGGCACTCCAGCAGGCAACTATCGACCACTGGTTGAAGGAGCAGCAGCTCCTCGACACGGACGATGAGTCCAACGAGCGGATCCTGTTGCCGGTTCGCGAAGCTGCGACGGTCTTCGCCCGGCTGCGCCCGGATCTCCAGGACGCGTTCGTCCGGGGGGACCTGACGTCATCGCAGGCTGCTCTCGTCAGCAAGCTTCCGGACGAGCAGCAGGCGATTCCGGAGGCCACAGATGATTGCGCCGCAATCACTGAGGAGGCGTCCACGTCGACTGTGGCGAGGCTGCCGGAGCCCCGACCGAGCGAGGAGGCCACGGGGGAGGCTCCGCCTGAGACTCACTCGCGGCAGCCGGCAGCCGCACGTCCTGAGCCCCGCCCTGCGGCCGAAGGCACGTCGGGGGAGCAGCGTTCAGCCCCGCAGACGGAAGCTGCCAGTTCCTCGCTAGCGACGGAGCCTGAGCCTCGCGGTGTGATCGTCGTGCGTGGCATCGCAGATCTGGCTGCCAGAATCAGGGAGCTGCTTCAGGAGGACGAGATTGAGGAGCTGAGGGGGCATCTCTCGTCCTGAACTCGAGCGTCCAGGTCGCCCCACCGGTGCTGCCCGGTGGGGCGACTAGTTTTTGCGGCTGCTCGCCCTGTAACGTGCGGGCCGGTACTTGCATCGTCTTCGGGGTTCGCCGCCGGAGCGCGGCGCCATCCGTGAAACGGCCCGTGATTGCGGCGCAATCATCCGGCGCCAGCAGCACCACACCCAGGATCCACCGTCCGAAGGCAACGCTGCCCAACCGCGGCTCCCTCCTTCGGACCCGGCTCCCTCGCGATTCAACACGCACGACCCCATGCGGGAGTGATTGCGCCGCAATCACTCGTGGAGGCTCCTCATGAATTCGTCCCTGAACCGCGCCGCTGCATCGGCAACGGCTAGTCGTATTGCCCGCGTTCTCGCTCTCACGAATCAGAGCGGCGGCGCCGGGAAGACAACCTCGGCAGTGAATATCGGGGCTTGTGCGGCCGACCTCGGCTTTACGACGCTGGTGATCGATGCCGATGCCCAGTGTGATGCTTCGGCGGCCGTCGGCTACGACAGCCCGGACGACATTCCCAACCAGGCCAACCTCTATGACGTTCTCACGGGAGCGGCCAAGATTGAGGAAGCGGTAGCACCGGCCCTCGCCGGCCCGTATGGGGAAGACGGCACCAAGCCGATTCCCAACCTGTTCGTGGTACTCGGATCCAGTTCTCTGGAAGAGGCCGAGCAGCTGCTGGCGCCGAAGACTGGCCGCGAGTTCTGGCTGCGATCGCAGCTGGATCGTATCCGCGACACCTATGACCTGATCCTGATCGACTGCCCCGGCAATCTCGGTTTGATCGTCGTGAACGCCATCGTGGGGTCGGACGAGGTCGTGGCCTGCGTGAAGCCGGGGTGGAAGGAACTCCGTGCCCTGACTCGCATGGAGGCCAAGATCGACGAAATTCGAGACACGTTCTCCGCCATGGGTGCTGCGGCCGAACTGTCCAACATCCTGATCGTCGACTGCCCCACCACTCGGAACCAGGGCGCCGTGTACGACGACAGTCAGCAGCAGGCGAAGGATGCCTACGAGGAGCTTGTCCTCCCCACCGTGCGACGTAGCCCGCGCATCCCCGAAGCGTACGCAGCGCAGAAGGTGCTGCGCTTCTATGACCCTGTAACTGAGAACCCTTCGAAGCTCACCGCAGAGACGGCGCTGTCCGCCACTGACGACTACTACCTCGTGACTCAGGCACTGGGATTCACGCGGAAGTGATTGCCCCGCAATCAGCTCCTTCGTCGAGGCGGTCCGAGTCGCTGGTCAATAGCCCGTGGGTCCTCAGCACGATGGTGCCGACCGTGTAGTCCAGATCCCTACGGTCCGGAAATGCGTCACGCGCTGACACCCGTGTGCACGTCAGCTAGCAGGGGCTAACCTCCGTGCAGAGTGCTAGGCCAAAACGTCGATGCGCTCTCTGCACGCGTTCAGGATGGCACGGAGGTCATCACGCGCCGGGTCGGCTGCCTCGGGATTGCCTGCCTCGATGCCGACCAACACTTTCCTCTCCAGATCGGCTATCGCATCGTCGGCGAGGAGAGGGAGCGTGAGTAGACGGTAGCCGCTGTCTACGGTGGTGCAGAGGTCAAGCTTAAGGACATCCCAGCTGCGGCGGGCCGCCATCCGCTTGTCGGCCCCTTTGTCGCCGGCCTCAGGACTGGTACGCGACCTCGGGCGCCAGTTCCTCAGCTTGCCCGCCGTCTGCTTGGGACCTCTCACATCGTCGAGCTCGTCCATGTCCCGCAGTAGCTTCTGCACGTCGGCGTGGGTCTGCGTGCACAGCTTGCGCGCCCGCGCGAAAGTCTTGTGCGTGATCACGGCCATGGCGACCATGAGCGTCGGGGCAGTAGAGATCAGCGGTGCCGGGTAGGTGGAGACAAACCGTTCGCTCAGAAAAGCGGCGACTGCGCCGATACCGGCCGCGTTCGCGATGGTCCGGAAAATGGCGGCCCGCCGAATGCGGCTAGGGAGCCGTTGAAGTGCGAAATCCTTTGGCTCAGCCCACCGTGCGGCCAAGGGAACCACGAAGTAGATCAAGCCCAACGATGTAGTGGCGGCGCGGTAGTCAATCGGCTGGGCCACTCCCCAGGCGGCCTTGACCGCGGTAGACGCAGCTTGCCATAGGAGGAGCGTCAGGAAGACCGCCAACGCGGCTACCTTCTGGTTCCCCTCACGTAGCGGATTCTCGTCTAAGAACCGCTTCCAGGCCGGCAGCCCGCAGACTGCTACACCCCAGCCGCAGAGGAAGATGACCAAGCCGAGACGCTGTTGGGAGCTCTCGTAGAGGGTGTTGCCGTAAGCGACGGTCGGCAGGCCGAGGGGAGCCCAAACAAGCTTCCAGTGGGCACGCACACGGACGACGCTTCGCTGTCACAGTGTCATGGATCCAACTGTGAGAGCGCGCGCTGGGCACCGGGAACGATTTGAGGCAGGTCAGAGGGTTGCAACGGCAAGGGACACCTAGGCCGTGTTCTAGGTGATCAATTTCAAGGGATGCCTGCGGAGGGTGTGGGGGTAGGCGGCGGCCGAAGCCGCCGCGAGACGGTCAGGTGGCGGGCTGCCGACCCTAGTTGTCGAGGTGGCAGCGGGCGGTCAGGCGTCAGGGTCGACTTCGGGGTGCGTGAACCGCACGGGCTTGCCCAGCGACCGGGCGTAGGCGATTTCGGCTCGGGTGCTGTCTCCGATGTAGTCGCCGACTACGAGCACTTCTTCAGCGAGCCGGATCTTCGCCCGGTGCAGATCGTCGAGTCGAACCTTCAGCGCCTCGGCCCCGACAGGATCGGCCCAAAGTTCGTGCGGCGACTTCATGTCACAGCCCGGTTTGACGACAATCTTTCCGGCTTTGGTCTCCCGCAGATCGGCCTCGTTCATCTCGGCCATGAAACGGGTGGAGCCGCAGATCACAACGATGTCCGGGAGGCTCAACAGCTTCTTCGCGTCGGCAAGCTTCTCCTCGGGGGCGAGCAGTTGCGGGTATGACACTGGTTCCTCCTGGTGGTGTGGTCCAAGGCGTGCCTGCGGAGACGACTTGTGGTGCTGGCCCGGGAAGATATAGATGCAGGCTGGCAGCTCAGCGTGAGACGACTTCAGCTGCTGCTTCGTAGGCGAGCTGGGCATCCACGCTGGCGCCTGGGAGCCGACCAGTCGCTCGCTCGGCCTTCCGCAAGTGCCGGACCGCAGCCGCGACATAGGTCTCGAGACTTACGAGTTGGGTCGGGGTCTGGCAGCTGGGAAGCACTGAGGCGATCTGATCCAACCAGTAGGTGACGTCGTCGCCATCGTCCAGGCCTGCCCGCTGCTCGATCAGACGGTGGGCGACTGGAGCGAGAAGTCGATGCCGCCGTGCGGCTTCTTGCTGAGCGCGCCGCTCGGCAGCGGCGCGGGCAGCTGCCTGCTGCTCCACTCTCTGGACCGCTTCAGGAGTGCGGCGTACGGGGGTCTCCTCAGAGGAAGCGTCGTTGAGGACGGCTGCTTGCAAGCGTCTCGCCTTGTTGTACGCGGCGCTCGGGGCGTTCACCGCGAGCGCCGCCGCCAGCACTGCCCAGCCAGCGCCCGCAGCGCGGGCGTGATCGATCGCCTTCGACTGGTGGAGGTCGGCCTGCTCGCGGATGTACTCCCATAGCATCACGCGCCGGACAGTGGCCGTACGTCGCGCCTGCTCGTCCTTGAGGGCGTCGGCGTGGGATTCAAGGTAGAGCAGAGCCCGGAACAGCTCGGCATCTGCCGCCATCCGCCCAATGTCCGGGTCCTCGGCGTCCTCGTGCAGCTTCCGCAACTCGCCGACCATGGCCTCGAGGGTCTGGGTGTCGAGTCGTCCGATCCTGACAGGGGGCTTGTTCAGGGGCTTCGTAGGAGCAGCCGGTCTCCGGGCGGGGCGTGCCATGGGTATGAGTCTGCCCTCTGGGAGCGATTCACATTCTGTGAATCGGGCAGATCGACCCGCTTTCCGTGCCCGTATTGTCGGACCACAGTGAAGAGTTCAGTAGCGCAAGGAACAGTCAGTCGACGGTTCACCCAGGGCGATTGACCGTTCAGTTCGCAGGTCAGAGCCTTGCGGATGACAGTCGGGCGACCGGGCGGAAGCTGTACTGAACAGATGGGTGCGCAGACCGGGGCCGCGGGGTACGCACCCATCCGTTCAGCACGCAGGCAGGTAATCGGGCACTGACCTCTTCACCGCGGTCCAACAGCGTGATTGAGCAGAGTCGTTGTCGCTCGCTGCTCGCAATCCGTCCGGCGGGACGGTGTATCTGCGGCAGCCATCGCTGTTCAGCTGGCATCGCAACCAATGCCGTCCCCATCGTTGTCGAGTCGGTGGGGGTCCTCGGGGCCGACCCAAACGGGGCCGGACAGATCGGAGCAGTCCACGTCGGGGACACCGGCCGGTGGGCCGTCCGGCAGGTTCGGATGCGCTGGTGTATCCGGGGCGGGTGTGTCGGATGGGGTGGGGGAACTGCTCGAGACGTCCGGGCAGGCGCTCCACAAGCCGGCGTTGGCTTGGCGGGCTGTGTCCTCAGCGCCAGAGATTCTGCTCCAGTACTTGTCATTGGGAGGGTAGAGGGCGGCCTTGGCGTGCCCGCTTCGGACCAGGGATTCGTTGACGAAGGCGCCCTGCTCGTTCCACAGGTACAGGAGGTAGCGGTCGTATCGGTCGACGAGCTCCGCGTCACGTTCGGCGCGGGCGCGGCTGCCCGGCGGCAGCAGTGCGGCGGTGCGGGCGGTCGCGTCGTCGGCGAAGCAGGCTCCCTGTTCCGGGGTGTCGATCTCCAGCAGCCGTACGCGGGCCACGTGGCCCTTTGGGACGACCTGGCCGTCGCCACGGACCTCGATGGTGTCGCCGTCGATCACGCGGAGTACGACGACGCCGTCCTGCGGCGTCTTCGGTGGTGTGGTGCTTGGCGTCTGTGGATCACCGCGTGGCGCTTGTGGTTGCGATCGCGTGGGTGGAGCTGTGGGTGATGCTTCCTCCGACGTCGAATCGGACACCTTGTCCTGTTCTTCCCCCAAGAGTGTTCCCAAGGCGCCGAAGCCGAGGAGAAGGCAGAAGAGGAGCAGGCATGCGGTGATCCAGGGGTGCTTGAAGCGTCTGCCTCCCTGCCTACGGGGCTGTCGGCGCCGACGCTGCCAGGCACGCGGATCTGGGGGAGTCTGTGGGCTCATGCCGCCCTCCAAGGGCGGGTGAATCTGCATTTTCAGTACACCACCGCCTCGCGATGCCCGCACGGCACGGTGCTTGGCTGCGTATAAATCAGATGGTGGCTCCGGCTTCGACTTCCCGGGCGCGCCGACCGGCTCGTCGTGGCCTCAAACACAAAAGGGCCCGCACGCCCCGAGCTACACGGGGTGTACGGGCCTTTGATGTGTCCGGCAGTACGGATCAGGACGGTCAGGTCGCGGATGCCATGGCGGTGGCGTCCTTCAGGCGTCGCTGCCGTTCACGCGCTCGTGGATGTCGATGAGGGTGGCGATGGCGTCGGGGTTGTCCGCCAGGCCGACCCACTGCCCGAGCGCGGTAAAGACGGGGACCTGGTCGCGGTCGGCGTCGAAGATGACGCAGTAGTCGCCGTACCGGTCCATCACCATGTCCCGCAGGACCGGGATGAGTCCGGTGTCCAGGACCTCTAGGGCGTCGATGGTGAGCCGGGCGGGCTCGCCGGGTGCCGACGGCTGGGCCAGTGTGCCCGTGGCGCGCAGCAGGTCGCCGGGCTGTATGCCGTTCAGCAGCTCGTGGGTGATCCGGGGATTGCTGCTGGTGCAGGTGACGACCGTGTCGGGGGCGTCGTCGTCGAGGGTGTCGATGTCGTCGGGCCGGACGATCAGGGTGAAGGTGGCGGTGCCGTGCGGGCCGGGGGCGGGTATGGCGTCGGCCCAGCCGTTGACGGCGCAGTGCTTGGTGTTCATCAGCGGGCCTCCGCCAGGGGCTTGGTGGGGTGAGGGGCTCGGGGTCGGGTGGTGCGCTGGGCGATGTCCAGCAGCTCGCGGTTGCGTCGTTTCTGGGCGTCGGTGAGCGGGCGGGCGTTTGCGCCGTGGCGGTGCCAGAGCGGGGAGGCGGGCGGCTCGGGGTAGGCGAGGTCGTGGTCGACGTCGCGTCGGGTGCTGCTCAAGGGAGCCTCCAAGTGGAGGGGGTTCGGGGCGTGGTCGTCGTCGCGCCGGCGTTTGGGCTGATGTCGGATGCGAGCCGTCCGAGGCGGGCTTCGGTGGGGTTCGCGGCACTCCAGTCCTCAGCGCACGCCTTGCGCGGGCTCGCCGTAGTGGGAGCGCACGGGCGTGGGCTGGTCGCACAAGCACGCAGGGGCGGTCCGGCCAGCGGTCGCGCCATTCGAGGAGGGCGTCGGGAACCGGATCAGGCCCGGAAGTCGGGCAGTTGCTGGAGCACCTGTGCCACAAGGTCCGGCGCTGGTTTCCAGGCCGGCAGGGCGCCCGTGGCGGGCACGGGCAGGGCGATCTCCTGGACGTCGGCGAGGACCAGGTGGTGCAGTTCGCGCTCCGCCCAGCGGCTGGTGCACTGCTCGGGTCCCCGGTCCAGGTGGCAGTCGGTGAGACGGGCGACGCCGATGACCGCACCGAGGTGGAGTTCGCGGCCGCGGATCGCGGTGGCGACCAGCGGGTCGCGCAGCATGGCGGGCTCCGGCTTCTTCTTTCCGGCGTGGATGAGGACCCAGCCGCGCCACGGCCAGTGCACGGGCCGGTTCTCCGGGCTCTTCCCGGCGAGGATGCAGGTTGCCCAGGGCTGGCGGATCGTGATGCCGCGGATCCAGTCGCCTTCCGGCAGTACGGCGGTGGGGGTGCTCATGCAGCCTGCCCCCACATCGCCGTGCCCGGGCGGCCCGCGCGCCGGCCGTTGATGGACGGCCCGCTCTCGTGGTCCTGGGTGGCGAGGTGTGCGCGGCCGGAGTGCTTGCCGTCGTAGAGGGCCGCGTCGGCAGCACGCTGCAACGCGGGCAGGTCACGGGTGCCGATCAGGTCCGGGGTCGCGGCGCCGACCGAGGCGGCGACGTCGACACGGCGGCCGTCGTCCAGGACGACCGGCGTGTGCAGCATGCGAACCAGCTGCGCGAGGCGCTGCTCCAGGCGTGCGGCGGGCAGCTCCACGACGACGGCAAACTCGTCGCCTCCCAGGCGGCCGACGGATGCACGCGGCCCAGCCCAGGCAGTGAGCCGGGCAGCGGTGGCGGCCAGAACGGCGTCCCCGGCCGGGTGACCCATCGTGTCGTTGACGGACTTGAAGTGATCCTGGTCGACCATGATTACGGCCACGTCGTCGCCGTGGCGGGCCAGGAGCCGACGGGCGCGGGCGGTGTAGGAGTCGCGGCGCAGCAGACCAGTCAGCGGGTCGCGGCGGGTGGCGGCGAGCTGCTTGTGCAGCGCGACCGCGTGGACCGCCCAGCCGGTCAACGGCACGACGGCGGTGGTCAGTAAGAGGGTGCGCTGGCCGATCCGGCCCTGAACACGCAGGAGGGGCGACATACTTGGGTTCTCCGTCTTGTCTCGTACGGGATGGACGGGCCCGGGACAGGCGGTTGGGTTTGAGACGCGCGGTCGTCTGTCCCGGGGCGGAGCTATAGCTCGTAGGACGTGGAGTTGAGCCAGCTGTACGGGCTCCTCCAGGGGCCGGCCTTCGCGGCGGACCAGTCGGGCTCCCAGCCGGGCCGGTAGCCGCAGGCGCCCCAGCCGTCGGGGCGCCCGTGAGGGATCTCGAGTCCGGCTTCCTGCGCGGCGCGTGCCGCGTCGTAGACCTCGTGCGCTGCCTGGACGGCGGCGCTACGGCTGTCGGCCTGGCCGGTGAAGACATGAATACCGTGCCGACCGGGGGTCTCGGTGCTCCGTATGGGGACGTCGACCTCGTAGTACGGGTGGGCCATGACGTCCGTCTCCTTTCGTGATCGCGGTGGTGAGGGGCCACCGCGACCGCCCCGGCCCCGACGCGTGGCCGGGTGCCGGGGCGGCACGGAGCGTCCGTCACCTCATCCGCGGATCACTTCGAGGGCCTGCGCTTCGAGGTCTGCACGGTCTTCGAGGTCGTCCTCGTGGCCGCTGTTGTTGGCGTGGTCGTCGGCCTCCTGGTCGAAGTCGGGCCAGGCGGGCAATCTCGGGGCCGCAGAATCGGCGCAGGAGGCGTTCGTCGTCCAGGCCGGCGCTGCCGTCCAGGCCAAGTACGCGGCTGCGCCGGCAGATCCGGCGTCTCAAGGAGCTGCTGGCTGCGGATGCCAAAGGGATTGCCGTCAACAGTCGGGCCGTGGCGGGCAGCTCTTCAAGTAGGCCTCGGAGTCCTAGCCCAGGCACCAGCCGCAAAGTAGCGGGTGTCACGCGGTGACCGCGCCCGCTCAGGATCGTCGGCCTCTGGCGGGTGGAAGGGGCCGATCCTGGCCGGCTGCGCGCCCGGCTCCTGGCAGACTCGCGCCATGACGAACTGCCGCCACTGCAGCCAGGACTACGACGCGACCGACGCCGGTGCCGTCGAGACGCACACGACGCCGGTCGCCTGCAACGCGCGCCGGACGTGCCGATGCCAGGGACGGCCCAGCTGCTACCCGTGCAGCGACTCCTTCTGTTACTGCTCGGAGCACTGAGCCCTGCGTCCGCCGGCGGTCAGTTCCCCAGTCCGCCAGACTGGGCCCACAGCAGGAGCAGGCTGACCGCGCCGCTCCCGACGCCGTAGGCCATGCCGCGCATCAGGTGCTGGTGGACGCGCCACTCCCACAGTCGTCGGCGGAGTCGCACCAGGCGGCTCTCCGGCTCGTTCTTGCCCTGGTCGTCCGTCTTGCTACCTTCCTTGTTCACGGGTCTCTCCCTGTCGTAGTTGGATCCCGCGCAGGGGAGCTCCGCCCGGTGCCCGGCCAGGCTTCGTCGGGTGGGAGCTCCCATTGCGGGACTGGGCTGTGTGCCCGATGACGGGAGCTTGCCTGACGGCGCGTTAGCGCGGCAACCGGCCTCTGCGGCTGCATTGGCGGTGTCAAAACGTGTACTTGGGGATGCCGCAGCAACATTGATGGCCTACTCGCAAAAACCGAGCCGTTACAGAACGGTGACCTTTCGGCGGCGCCCGGTCAGGAAACGGGGCTCGTCCGGCTACCCGAGACCTACTTTGCGGCTGGTGTCTGAGCTAGGACTCCGGGGCCAAGTACGCTGCAGGTCCACGCCGACTGCCTTCGGCACGGACCTGCCAGGACCCTGCCTTGGGCACCCCGACAGGCCGCTGGTGACCGACACCGTGCCGCCGGACTTCTCGAGGCGTAGTTCAGGCGCCGATGGCAGCGGCAAGTGCGGGATATCGGTAGTAGGGCTCATCTTCTGGTACGAGACTGCGTACGCGTGTGATGAAGCCGCGCCATGCCGCCTCATCGGCCGGTCTCAGGTGCTGGGTGCTCTCATACAGGGTTACGGCAAGCTGTGGCATCGCGGAAGCCATGAGGCACTGGCCGTTGTCAGTCCAAGTCTGAAGGATCGCTTCCAGATCTGAGGTCGTCAGGTAGGGGGCAACTGGTAGGACCGTAGATTGGGTCAGTGCCTCAGCCATCCGGAAGCTGGTCGCTACTTCCCGGCTAAGCAGGCCAGGGAGGTGCTGGGTAAAGTACCGGCTGGGGCGAGTGCTGATCACCAGGGACTGGCGCACCCAGTCGAGCCGGGTGAACGTCTCTTCAAGAACAGGCAGGATCCGACGTACCTCATCAATTCCAACAAGAGAGATGAGGCGGATCTCCTCAATATTGATCTCGTCGGGGCTGCGCAGCGTACTGCTGATCAGCCCTTCGATGTGGTCCCGCAGCGGTTCTGAGACCGCAGCCCAGAACACGTCAGTATCCCCAAGACGCCCCACAGAACGGATCTGCACGTCCCGCGGCCTGTCCCCCAACCGGGCAGTGGTCTTGTTCATGTGCTGTGCAACCAACGTACGGTCGCGTTCCATGAAGAGCCGCAGGCAGTCAGCCATTCGGTCCCCTAGCTTCTGGGCCCCAGGGGGGTCTGGTAGCCCGTCTGGCTCCAGGCACGCGACCTTGACCGCAAGGTCGACGACTTGCCGGCGCACGGTGGGCTTTACTTGGTCGAAGAACGTGTGAGTCAGGTAGTGTCGGCTGCCTGTGAAAGCAGGATCGGCGACGTGGGCTGCGAATCGGTCAACGACCTTGCGGCCCTGGCTCGGCGGATGGATGAGGATGCCTTGCAGCGCTGCAACCAAGTGCGCACGGGCATATTCCGTTGTCGGCGCGTAGAAGTCCCCGAACGGACGCAGTGAGGGGTGAGCGCAAAGATGCCGGTCATCTCTGAGGCGTTGTAGCTCACGTTCCTCTACGAAATCGAGCAGCTCGAGACCGCGCGCCGTCGTCAGCAGCGATGCCTCGACCTCTTGCATTGCTTTGACGTCGTTGGCATCGCGTGCGGTGTCAATTTTCTGCACGATCGCAGTAGCCGAGCCTTCACCGTCCTCGCTCAACCGCCTCAACTTGTCGATGAGGTCAGCTGCTACAGCGCTCCAGGTCAGAAGGATGCAGGCGCGTGCGGATCCCGTGGTGTAACTCCGATAGGCCTCAGCCACGAGCGGCCGTACATCCGGGTTCCAGACGCGACCGAGGCTTTCCTCAAGATCCAGCACGACGCTTGTTCTCCCCCCTACAACCTGCAGCGTGGAAGCAGTCTGGCACGGCCAGGGGGAGCTACCAGCGCTCGTAAAAACTCAACACGCTGAACTTGACAGAGAAATCGTCGCTGACCGCGCCCCTGAGGGCATCGAGTGAGAGGACCTGGGAAGCGGGCCAGGTGCGGGCCAGCGTCGACTTGCCCGCGCCGGACGCGCCGATGAGAACCACCAGGCAACGTTCCGGCATCTGCTGGCAGGGCAGCGCGGTCATACGGGCTCTCCTTGAGGGTCGAGGGAGCGGGCAGCCCAAGTCAGGAGCTGCCCGGCGTTGTCGGTGAGGAGTTCGGCCGCCTCGTGCAGAGGGCAGGAGGCGTCACCGTCGCGGTCGGGCTCGATCTGCTCAGCCCTGCGTGCGGCGGCGGTGACCATCTGCGCGAGGGCGGGAAAAGGGCCGCCGGGGACGTCGGTGTCGTCATGGAGCTCTCGCAGAATCGCGGCGAGCTCGCCGGCGACGGAGGCACCCACCCTGTCGAGGCGGCTGTGGGCGCGGCCGGTCACTGGACGGTGACCTTGGTGGCGGCAACCAGGGCAGCGACGGTCTCCCAGCCGTGGTGCCAGGCACCGTCCATGTGGAAGGCGCCGTTGATGCCGAAGTCGGCGAGCCTGTAAAAACCGCCCTTGCCGGTCTTGGTGGCGATCCTCTCCAACAGGCCCTTGCCCGGGACGCGACGGTCCGCGGCGTAGTGGGTGCCGAAGGAGATGGCGAGCGCGGCCGCGGCGGCCGCCGGGTGGACCCGGATCCCGAGCGCACGGGCGCCGGCCCCGGCGACAACCGCCTGCGTGGCCGTATAGGTGAGGCAGTGGTGCAGGCACGCCTTGCGGCCGTCCGAGGTGCCGTGGACGGTCTTCTCGTCGGTGGCCGGGTCTTCGTAGGTGACCGGGAATTCGTCGGAGGCGCCCTTCACGCGGGCGCAGTAGTCGGTCTGGAGCCAGAAGTCGCCGATGGCGCTGGCGGCGCGGGTCAGTCCGAGCAGAGCGGCGAAGGTCGCGGCACGCTGCATGATGGTGTCTCTCCTGATCTCTTATGCGGGGTGAAGGAGTGGGCGCCGGCCTTTTGCTGATGTGCGGTCGCCCGGCGGTTCCGCCCCGGCCTGCATTGCCAGGGCGGAGCTGTTTCAGCGGCCGTCACCGCTTGGGGCTGCTGCTGCCGGGGCAGGCGGCGAGTCGGTGCGGGCCGGGGCCGGGTAGGTCATGACGGTGTCGGGGCTGGGCTCGTAGCCCTTGTCACACGGGTCGCACTGGCCCTGGGTGCGCAGAGGGAGGCACGCGTAGTACCGGATTCGGCACGTGGGGCACGTTTGCCTCGCGGCCATCGCCCGGTCCAGCGCGGCTTCCTGTGCCAGAGTCGGAAGCCGCTTCGGGACCGCCAGTTCGATGCGGTAGAACCAGGCCCTGCGTCGCCCGCCGCGCCATACGAGTGGAATGGTCGGCTGCTGTCCTCCGGGGCTCAGCCCCAGGGCGCGCAGCTGACGGCGAGTCGCGAACCCGGTCTCCGGGATGGGGCCTTCGCCGCGTAGCGCTGCGCGTATGGCCGCGGCGCCGGGGGCACAGTTCCATCCGAACTCCAGCGGGCTGCCGTGGTCGTAGAGGTCACCGTCGACCGGGTCGTCTTCGGCCGGGTGGTCCATCACTGCCTCCAGGCGCCGGGTAACTGGCGGGGCTGCTGCGGGTAGCGGGGACCGGGGCGAAGGGGGCGGGGCCGGCCGATCCGGCGGCGCGGTCTGGGGATGAGCACAGACAGTTCCTCCAGTCGTCGGTGGGCAGGAAGCAGTGCGTCCCGCCGACGGTGTTCGTCGGCGGGACGCAGGGGCGGTGCTGACGGCCGGACGGCCTGTCCGGTGCTCGCCCACCGTGAGCTAGTGGGCGAGCACCGGGCGGAGCGACCGGAGTTCTGTCAGTGCTCGCGGGCAGGCGCAGCCAGGGCCGGGCCGTTCCACGGGTTGTCGGGGTCGTGCTGGCGCAGGCCAGTGACGAAGTCGAGGACCGGCCATAGCCGTTCGCCGTGGATGCCGGGTTCCGGGGCCGCGATGGTCATGCGGGTGGCCGTGGCGAGCGAGGCGAAGGCCTGCTTTCGGATGACGGGCCAGATGGCCCGCATGTCGCGGTGGCTGAGGCGACCACCGAAAGCGGTGTACGGCTCGCCGTCCACGGTGGTGACGGTGACTGCGGGGTCGTGCACGCCGCTGTGGCTGTCGTCGACGGCGACGGTCAGGCCGGCTGCTTGGGCGTCGTCCAGCAGCCGGTAGAACAGCGTGCGGTCGCTGACGAAGCCCTCCACGGCGGCGCGCTGCTCCCACCACAGCCCGTCGTGGCCGGTCCCGGCCTCGCCGGGCTGGGAGGCCACGGTCAGGAACCCGGCCCGGTTGAGGGCTGCGAGGGAGGGGATGAGGTGCGTGGTCTCCTGGTCGGGGCCGCAGCCCGGCATGTAGCCGGGCCAGGACCGCAGTTCCCCCTCCAGCCATAACGCCATCAGCTCGCCAAGGTCGGCGACGGTGTGGGCGGAACGCCAGCGGCGGCGCTCGCTCCAGCTCATCCACGGCAACTGCATCAGGTGCTCCTCAAGGTGTGACGGTGCTGCGCGCTCTTGTCGCTGCTGGCGGCGGTCGTTACGGCGTGAGGGTGTCGGCCGTGGTCGGCGTGGTGGTGACCGCCGGGGTCTGGGGCGGGGTGGTGGCCTGGCCGTCCGTGTTGCCGTGGGAGGCGAGGACGACCGCGGTGAGGACTGCAGCGATCGCCGCGAGCCGCAGCGGGAGAGGCAGCTTCTTCGGCTTGGCCGGGGTGGCGGGCCCGGAGGGGATGAACCAGCCCTGCACCGGCTTCGGGGTCTGAGGCGTCTGCGGCATGAGGAATCTCCTTGCGGATCGGTGATATTGGGGTGGTGCGCGGGCGGCCGGTCGGCCGGTGAGGTCCTCGGGCGCAGGGTGTCTGCGTTCGAGGACCAGGCGGGTCGACGGGATGTCAGCGCTGGATCTGGTGGACGTTGTCCGGGGTGTCGTCGGCGTCCTGGTAGGCCGGGACGGGGACGTGGATCTCAGGGCGGATCACGTTGCGGATCCGAGGAGAGGCGTTGACGACCACGGCCGGGCGCAGGTTCAGGCCGCGCAGTGCAAACGTGGAGGCGAGCAGCCAGGCGAGACCAGCGATCCCGGTGGCGAGGGTGCGGCCCTGTTCGGGAGCGGTCACCCAGATCATGGCGGCGCTGGACGCGCCCCATGCCGCCCACAACAGGCGGGCTGCGGTACTGCGGAGGAACCCGCCGATCAAGCCGATCAGGCCCGCGACCTGCCACAGCGTGTAGATGGTGGAGCCGCTGACGGCGAGGCCGGCGGAGTGCTCCGCGATGTATGTGCGCATCGGCTGGTCGACCGCGGCCCACAAGCCGGTGGAGGTTTCGGTGCCGATCTGCACGCGGGGCGCGGCGGTCAGCAGGCGGTGGGCCGCGTCGGCGAGGACACCGAGCGCTCCGTCCAGGAGGATCAGGGCGGCGCAGACGCCGACGGCCGCCAGGAGCACCTTTACCCAGTTCGCCATCTGGTGCCATCCGGCGGTGGGGGTCTGGCGCAGGTCCTCCCAGCGGGCGTGCAGGACGCCGCCCTCGGACCAGGCGTTTGCCCACCAGTCGCGCACGGCGGTCCGCCGCGGCTTCGTCTCCGTCATCGGCTTGGGGGACGGGGGCGGCGGGGCGGTGACGGCCTGACCCTTGTCGGCGGCCGTGGGCTCCTGGCGCTGGGCGGGGATCTGGGTGCGGTCGTTGTGGTCAGTCACGGTCGACTTCTCCTTCGAAGGGTGGTGACGCTGCGTACGGGATGGGAATGGCTCTGTTGCCGGGGCCTGTGGTGCGTCAGGCTGGGCGGCACAGCCGCACAGGGCAGCAAGGGGGCGCGATGGCAGTCGAGTTCGACTCGGTGATCGCCGACGGGGTGATCTATCCGGCGTTCACGGACGACGACGGCGTGCTGTGGATCGATGACGAAGATGACTTCGAGGTGGTCGTCGACCACGCGGTCGTCGACGGCGTGATCTATGAGGCGCAGGTCGATGAGTACGGCCGCCTGCTGATCTACCTGGACGACGACTGATCGTGCGCTGCTCCGGGGCGGCCTGCCCCGTACTCGACTCCCGGCCGTTCGCGGGGTTCGAGTACGACGCAGGGCGCCCGGGTCAGCCGTGGATGTCGTTGCGGGTGCGGGCGAACGTCCCGTGCGTGGCGCTGTAGTTGTTGACCTCGGTGTTCTGGGTGACCGAGCCCTCGTAGATGTTCGTCGTGCTGCTGGCCTTCGCCTTGGCGATGGCCGCGCCGCCCGCGGTGAGCACCATCGCCAGACCGGCGAACGGGGCGATGACGATGAGCGCGAAGCGTTCGAGGCCGGGGACGCTGACGAGGGACAGTCCCCTGAACGCGAGCCAGGCCGCGCAGCCGAGGCCGGTCGCCCCGGCACCGACGCCGATGCTCGCGACCGCGATCCCGGCCGCCCACGCGGGCACGATCCGGCGGTCGTCCTGCTTCACGGGCGGGGCGTCGCCGTAGGCGGGTGGCTTGGTGGCGTCGCGGAAACTGGTGGGGTGGTGGCGCACGGGCTTGTCGGCCCACTCCTCAATGAGGCGGCGGGCTTCGGCGGCGGCCTCGGACTCGGACAGGCCGTTGGGGGTGTGCTGGGGGTCCATGGCGATTCTCCGATCGCGGCAGGGCGCCCTCCCTGCCGTGGTGGCGGGGAGGGCGCAAGGAGTGGGGAAGCTGGGCGGGGTTGCTGCCGGCGGGCGGCGGCCAGGGGCGGTTCAGCCGAGGCTGCTGAGAAGCTGTGTCACATCCTCTTTTCGCAGGTCACGGCGTTGTGAAGTGGGTGGTGCGCTAGCTTGGCGTTCGGTCGGGCGGCGATGGAGGGGCGGCCGTGCGACAGCAGCCGATGTTCAGGCGTCTGTCGCGAGGGTGGCCGGGCTGCCTCGGTCGGTGGGAGGAGCGTTTGTGTGTCAAATGCTGTTACTGGGCGAGGTGACGTTGCAGGTCGATGTGCCGGAACTGATAGACCGCCCCGGCCTGCCGTAGTAGGCCGCGGTGTTCGTGAGCATCGTGCAGAAACGCCATGAGATGCCGTGGGATTTTGCGGCGCGCCACAAGGTAGGCACAGGCGATGACGAAGAAACCCCATGCCGTCTGGTTCAGCGCGCCCAGGAGCCCGGCCAGGAGCCCGAACGCGAGCGCGCTCACGAGCCCGAACGTGAGCCCGCCCACGAGCCCGAACGTGAACCCGGCCAGGAGCCCGAACGCGAGCCCCATCACGAGCCCGCCCAGGAGCCAGACCATGCGGAAGGCGCGCCTATCCAAGGCAAGCAGTCTGACTGGCCCAGAGCTGGCGGTCAGGTCGGGAGCATCGGCCACGAGCCCCATCACGAGCCCGAACATGAACCCGGCCAGGGGCCCGACCGCGAGCCCGGCCAGGAGCCCGGCCAGGAGCCCGACCGCGATCCCGGTCGCGATCCCGGTCGTGATCCCGAACGCTATGGCATTTCCGGATGGTGCTAGGCGGAGCCGGACCCCCGGCATGCCGGCATGCGCGTTCCCGCCCGCGATCCCGCCCGCGATCCCGGCCGCGAGCCCGACCGTGATCCCGCCCGCGAGCCCGACCGTGATCCCGACCGTGATCCCGAGCGCGAGCCCGAGCGCGAGCCCGACCAGGAGGCGGAGGGTGTGTCGCGGGATGGCTTTGGGGAGTTCCCACCAGGCGATGTCGGGGCTGCCTGCGCGCTGGTTCTGCTGGAACTGTGCGAGGAAGACGAAGGTGTCGTGGGCCTGTTCGGCTGTCCATCGGGGTGGGTTGGGTTGGTGGGGGGTGTAGGCGGCGGGAATGAAGGCCTGGAAGAGATGGGTGTTGATGGTGCCGCGGTCGAGGTAAGTGTCGGTGTCACACAGTTCGTCCGGGTGCGGTGCCGGTGGGGGCGCGGGAGGTGTGTCGGGGCGGGGGTTGTAGATGGTGCGGGCCAGGAACAGGCCGAGCGGGGTGGCGAGGGCTTGTCCGACGGGGCTGGAGGTGCCCAGGTGGGCGATCACCGTGCTCCACCGGTGGGCTGCGGGGGTGTGCGGGCCGCCGGCGTCGCGGCACAGGTAGTCCGCGGCGTCCTCGGCCTTGAGGGGCAGCAGTTCGATGGCGGCGGCGCCGTTGAGGCGGACGGTGGTGCCTGGCCGGGTTAGGGCCGTGCGGTAGGGGTCGGTGCGGCTGGTGAGGACTAGGGGCTGCCGAGCGGGCAGCGCGCGGTTGAGCATGTCGAGTGCGGTGGCGTGCCGGGCCGACGGCAGTTCGTCGAAGCCGTCGAGTAGGGGCAGGATGCAGCCCGCGTTCAGCAAGTACAGGGCCAGATCACTGGGCCCGGCGTCGGTGGTGTCCGTGAGGGCGACCGAGAGCGGAGCCGCCGTGGCCAGGCCGGGGTGGGTGCGGCGCAGATGGTCGGCCATCCAAGACTTCAGCGGCTGGTGGGGGTCCCAGGAAGCCAGGGAGAACAGCACCGGCACCGGGTCTCCGGCGGCGCGGCGTGCGATGAGGTCCTGCAGCAGCCGGATGAGCAGCACGCTCTTGCCGGCGCCGGGTTCGCCCAGGATCACCAGTCGCCGCGTGGGCACCCTCTCGGACAACACCTGTCCGATCTCCGTGTCCCGGCCCGCCAGTCCGGCGGGATCCGTCGGCCAGAGGGCGGGGTCGCCCGGGGGTCCGCCGGGCCAGGCGCGGGCCAGGCCGGTCAGCAGCGGCCAGTCCTCGGTCAGGTCGTCACCGGTGGCTTCCCAGGCGACCGGCAGCGGGTAGGGGTCGTTGACCCGGCGCACGGCCGCCTCGTTGTCCCACTGGGTCCTGACCGCTACCGCCAACTGCTCCAGGACTTTCTCCTCGTCTACGGGGTCGGCTTCGCTGCGATCGGCATGGAAGGCCGCCCAAGCAAGGTAGCCCGGCGCCAGGGTGGGAAGCACAGCCACCGCGCTTTGGGCCACTCCGAGACCAAAGCGCCGGGCCAGAACGAGCGCTGCGATCAGCCCGACCACCATCAGCAGCAGGTACACCCAGCCCACATGCCGTGGCCCCCGGCCACGCCCCCCGCGTCTCATAACAGGACATCATCGCCTAACTCCTGCCGGAGAAGAGACCGTTTGGCGATCCGGGCCATACACCGTGTAGCGACCGAGGCCGCCCGGTCGACACCCCCACACACCGCGCACCACAAAGCACTCTGAACTGCGGAAAGAGGATGTGACACAGCTTCTGAGCATTCCGGCGAGGCTGCTGATCCCGTTGGTGATGGCGGGGGCGAGGCCGGTGGAGGCGAGAGTGAAGCCGAACAGGCTGGCGGCGAGCGCGGGCCAGATCCGCAGGTAGCCGGTGCGGATGAGGATCAGCACGATGATTCCGGCGAAGACGACCAGGGAGACGGTCAGCGCCACAGTGAGGGACTCCTTCGAAAGTGCGGCCGGGACGGGCAGGGTGCCCGGCCCGGCCTGACAGGGGGAGAGGGGGTCAGCCCTTGAGCGTGGTCAGGGCGTTGCGGATGCTGCCGAGCTTGACCGGGCGGTCGCCGTCGGCGTTGACCAGTCCCAGGATCTGGAGGGCGTCCAGCGGGTCGTCGTGTGCGTCGAGGACGGCCTGGACGCGGTCGCGGATGGTGCGGGACCGCGGCTTGGAGTCCGTCGCCATCGAGGCCGGGACGGGGGAGGCGGCTTGGAGGCCGCCGCTCTTCTTCCTGCCCTTGCCGCCCCCGCCGCCTTCGCCGTCCTCGTCTTCCTCGGGCTCGGGGAACATCGCGCGGTAGGCCTCCATGCCGTCCAGGCGCTGGCCGTAGGCGTCGCCGATGAGGCCCAAGGCGGCCTCTTCGATCTCGGCAGGAGCCCCGGGCCCGTAGAGGTCCAGGGTCATCGGGTCCAGGCCCTCGGTGGGAACCGGGGAGCCGATGTTCCAGAACCTCATCTTGGAGCTGGGGTAGCGGCCGTTGACGTTGTACGCGGTGCCCTGGGTGCCGGGCAGGTCATCGTCGTCGTGTTCCTCGTCGAACTGGCTGACGAGGTCGACTTCACCGGCGTACTTCGGGATCGGGGTGAGGACCATCCCGGCGGGCAGCAGGCCGTCGGTGACGAGCTGCTTCATCATCGAGCTGGTCCAGCGAAGCAGGATCACTTCGCCTTCCTTGAGCATCGCCCTCAGCGTGTCTGAGCCGCCCATCTCCTCGAGGTGGCCGGCCTGCGCGAACAGGCCGATACCGACACCGAGGGAGCGGCCGGTGCGGCCGATGTCCTTGATGTAGAAGGTGGCTTCGTCCCGGTAGGGGGCGCCCTTCTCCAGCAACCTGTTGGCTTCGTCGATGATCTGGTAGATCAGCGGGTCGGGCCGGTCCTTGAGGAACTTGCTGCGACCCATCCGGGAGTAGCGCTCCTGGCGGTCCATCATCGTCAGCCACGTCGTCCGCAGCTGCGCCATCACGCCTTCCTGTGTGGTGACGCGCCAGGCGACGTTGCCGTCCGAGCCGTGTCCGGTCTGCCCGTACGCCTCCGGGGCGGACTGGCCGCCCTTGAGGTCGCCGTACAGGACGGCGATCCCGGAACGCTTCATCCCGGCGAGGACGATCTGCCCCGCGGTCGACTTGCCGGCGCCGGTGGTGCCGAACAGCAGCAGGCGCTGCGCGGAGCCGGACGCCGGGTCGTACAGGCGCAGCAGGGAGGGCCGGCCGTTGTGGTACCGGCCGATCCAGATCCGCCCGCGGTCGTCCATGACCAGCATCTGCGGGTCGGCGAGGATGACCTGGGCGAGCGGGTCGTCGGGGTAGATGGTCACCAGGGCCTTGGACAGGGCCGTGTTGACCTCGATCGCCAGCCGGTTGACGTCCGTGATGCCCAGGGCGTTGGCGAGTCTCACCGGGTGGTAGGTGATGACGTCGCCCGCTTCGGCGGCTTCCACGGTGAGTTCGTAGATCGTGCTCATGCCGGGAGTTCCTTGTCCTCCGCGTCGGTGTCGGGGACGTCGACGGCGCGGACCGCGGTGATGATGGTGCCGGGCATGCCCTTGGGGGCGATGAGCGTCTGCCAGGCCTTCTGCAGGTCCATGGCCTGCGCCAGGGCCTCGCCGACGGTGAGCCGTCGTACGTCGGCGCCGTGACGGGGCACGGGCGTGATCGCGATTTCGTCCTCGGGCCACTTGATGGCGGCGGACAGGTCCAACAGGTCGATCTTCGGGACGGGCTTGCGGGGGAGGGTGGAGCGGATGATCGCGGTCATCGACTGCGGGCCGGTCTGCTCGATCTGCTCCAGCACGGTGTTCGGTGCGGCGCCGCCCTCGATGGCGACCTCGCTCGCCCAGAACTTCGCCATCGGGTGCTGCGGACCTGCCTGGTCGGTGTCCTGGGCGAGGATCTCCTTGGTCTGCTCGATGGCCTGCGGGGTCAGCGACTTCTCTCGGCCGACCAGGACGCGGGCGAGCCGGGCCGGGCGCACCCACAGGACGCCCGCGGTCCATACGGCGTCGGCGAGCAGCTGCCACCACCAGTCGATACCGGTGACGATGTGCTGCGCGGTGAGCAGCACGGCCATAGACCCCGACGGGGTGAGGTAGAGGGCCATCGCCGTGTGGCCGTTGATGTCGCGGGGCAGGGTCGCCGACCACAGCGCGCCCCATCCGGCGCACAGCATCGTGGCTGTGATGGACGGGCTGTAGAGGTCGGGGGTGAAGGTTCCGGCGGCGAGAGCGCCGGTGCCGGCCACGGCCGCGGCGCGGCCGGCGGCGTTGCGGGCCAGGGCGAGGCGGCCGCGCAGGGGTCCGAGGCTGATCATCGGGATGCTCTCCTAAGGGCATAGGGAAGGGCGGCGAACCCAGTGGGGGTTCGCCGCCCTTGATGCGGTGCGGTGTTGGGGGTCAGCGGTTGCTGTAGAAGGTGCGGTCGGCCATGTCGATGCCGTCCGGCATGTTGTTCGCGGCCTCCGCGACCGAGCCGTAGTCGGCGATGTGCGCGTCGGCGGTCTCGTGGAAGAGCGTGGACATCTCCTCACATTCGGCCGCCATGGCCTCCGCCTCTTCCTTGCAGGACCGCATCACGGTGGCCGCGTCGCGGTGCTCGTTGACGGTGAGATCGTCGACGTTGAGCGCGGCGGCCGTGTCGGAAAGCCGGTCGACCGACGACGCGCACTCTTCGACGTACTTGAAGGTGGAGCGGACCTGTTGGGACAGGCCCGCCATGGTGGCGCTGGCCGCAGTCAGCTGGGCGACGACGATGCCGAAGCGGACCGCACCGACGATCACGGAGCCCGTCTTCTGGAGGGCCCCGCCGATCACGGGAACAAGGTCGGACACGGGGTTCTCCTATTCGAGGTGGTAGTCGCGCTCGGCAGGCGCGGTGTGTCCGGCATCGCGGACGGCGTCGGCGAGCGGCTTGTGCCGGCGTTCGGCGTTTTCACCCGCGGTGCGGATGGCCTCGGACGCGGCGGGCAGTGTCTCCGCCAGGGCCTCCGCCTTCGCCTTCACGCTGACGGCCTTCTCCGCCAGGATCAGCACCCAGCCCTCCAGCACACCGGGAACCTTGAGGTCGACGATCTTCGCGTGGAGGGCCTCAAGGCGGGTCATCATCTTGTCGCAGCCCTCAGCGGCGGCCCGGGCCTCGTCGACGCCCGCCATGATCTCCTCTGCCATGTCGGCGTCGGATTCGATCACGTCGAAAATCGTCAACTCGCTGTCGGCGTACTGCGTGCTGGGTGCCTTCGCGGGGACGGGCACGGTCACTACGGTTCCTCCTCTGCTCGTTCCTGCGGGAAGTCCGGCCCGGCCGCGGCCTGAAGGCTGACGGGCCTTGGCCTTCGCCCCCGTGACCGGCCTGCCGATCTGCTCCACCGTGTAGGTGGTGCCCTGGGTGTGCGCCCAGCCGGGCGGCGGCCCGAAGGCGCCGCCCGAGCCGGGCCCGGGGCCGGTGCTGGTCCTGGTGTCGGAGGCGTGCTCGGACCGGCGGGCGCCTGCCCGTTCCCACTGTTCGCGGCGGGAGTTCGTGCCGGACGCCGATCCCGGGCCGGCCGGGCCGCTGCTCTTGGGTCCCGGGCGCTTCGGCCCGGTCGGCCCCGGCTTGCCGCCGGGTCGGCCGTACCTGCGGGTCTTCTTCAGGTTGACCTTCTTCTTCAGGTTGACCTTCGGAGCTCCGCCGCCGGTGCCGGCCGGGCCGCCCGAACTGGCGGTCCGCTTGGGTTTCTTGGCCAGATCGACCTTCGGCGCCGCAGGCGCCGTCCGGGCAGAGTCGGACTTCTTGTTCTTCTTGCCCTTGCGGACGGTGGACAGGATCGGCGGATCCAGCCGCTTTCGGCGCTTCCTCAGCCGCCGCGCCGATTCCGCCGCGATGGCCTGCGGCAGCGTGACCCGGCCCTTGCCCTTCCGCTTCGGGCCGGAGCCGCCGCCCGGCTTCGCCCCGCCCTTCTTGGCCTTGGCCTTGCGGACGGTGGACAGGACGGGCGGAGACAGCCGCTTGCGGCGCTTCCTCAGGCGGCGCTCCGAGGCCTCCACCACCGCTTTCGGCAGCGTGGCCCGGCCCTTGCCGCCGGAACCCGCCCCGGAGGTACCGGTCTTCGGCCCGGAAGCGCGGCCCGGCTTCGAGCCGGAGGCTAGTGTGGTGCCGCCCGAGCCGGACTTGCCGGAGGTGCCCAGGGTGCCGGTGCTGCTCTTCCCGCGGCCCGGCTTGGGGCCGTTGCGGATCCGGTCGCGAACGGCTCCGGTAAGGCTGCCGGAGGCACTTTTCGTGCCGGTTGTCAGTGTCTTTCCACCGCTGGTTCGGGTCTTTCCGCCGCTCTTTGTCCCGGGGGACTCCAGGGCGCCGCTGCGGCCCTTGGGGCCACCTCCGCGCCCGCTGGCACCCAGTGAGCCCGTACGGCCGCCAAAGGGGCCGCCAGGCGTCTTGCTGGGCGCCTTGGACCCGGACCTGCCGGACGGCTTCGGGCCGCTGGAGGAGCGGAATGTTCCCGGCACCGGATTCTTTCCGGAACTCTTCTGGCCCCCTCCGGCGCCTGATGTGCGCGTATTGCGTCCGAATTCAAGGCCGGACTGAACGCGGCCTTTCTGACGGGCCATTTCGACCCCGAGCGAGGCTTTATCGGCCGCCGCCCGCGTCTGATCTGCAATGGCCCGGTGGTGTTCGTGGCGGGCTTTCAGATAAGAGGCTGCATTCCATGCGCCGCGCATTGCGGCGACGGTAATCCCGGCCATCATCACCACCGACATGGCGGCAATTCCCGTTCCTTGCGGGGTGTCCGGGAGTCCGGGATCCGCGTTGACGGCCACCCTATTAGCGCTGCCGCTCCCGCCGCCCACGGTGGGATTTCCCGCGACCATCAGCGAGGGCGGCGGGGCCAGGGTCGGCAGGGGAGTCAGGGTGGGGGCGGCACCCCCGGGTGCCGGCGGGCCGCTGCCTACCGGACCCGGGATCGTCAGTCCAGGGAAGCCGAGGACCGTCCCCCCGGCGTGGTCATCGGCCATCGGCCGCTCCTTCGGTCAGTCACTCAGCGTTACAGATCTTGAGGGCCTCACGCGCGCGTATAGGCGCGCATGATGGGTCCCGCCAGATTCACGGAGTGAGGCAGTGATGATGAACGTGATGAGCGCGGAGAGTTACTGGCCGGTCCGCTGGCGCTGCTGCTCCTGGGTCCACCCCTGGAGCAGCCGGACCAGGTCGGCCCACGCCTTGTCGTCGTCGCCGGCCAGGAGGCGGGCAAGGTCCCAGAGCGCGGTCGCCCGGGACTTGTTCGTCGTGGTCTCCGCCAGGCGTTTGTCCCAGCGGGCGACCTGGCCTTTGGTGAGCTGGACGGCCACCGATCAGGCCCTCTTTTCCAGGTAGTCCAGGAAAGACGGACCGTCACCGCCCGCACTGCTCTTGGCCGTTACCCCCTTCCCGTCTTCATCGGTGTCGATGAGGGCATGCGCGATGCCGTTGACCTGCCCCGCCGTGTTCATCGACCGGGCGGTGTTCAGGCCCTTCCTCTGGGCCTTCTCCAGCTCCTTCTTTTCTGCCGCCTTCTCACGCTTTTCCGGCAGCTCGACATAACGGCGCTGGAATTCCGTGTCGAGCTTTCCGACGTGATTCACGGCGTCCCGCAGGTCGCTTTCGAGCTGCGCGAGCGGACGCGACGCGAGATAGGCGCGGATTCGGGCCTGGAACGGCTTGTCACCGTCGAACTTCATGCTCTCCAGGTCCGACCGGTACTCGCGCAGCAGCGCCTGGACCTCGTCGGCCATCTGCCGCAGCCGCTCGCGCTGCTGGGCGGCGTACAGGACGGTGCCGCCCGGCTTGAGCAGGTGGTCCGACGTCCACCGGGCGTTGTTGATCTCGGTCATGCGGAAGACCTCCAGGTCTCGGGGTGGGTGCTGTGCAGGGGGAACACCCAGGTGGGAGGGCGGGGGCGGCGTTTCGGCGCCTTCACCGTGTCCCCGAGGTGTTGCCCGCATCTCGGGGGCCGGTGGAGACCGTCGACGTGCCGGTCTCGAGCCGGTCAGCTCAGGTACTTGTCGGCGTCCTCGGGCCGCAGCAGGCCGGCCGTTGAGAGCAGCCGGATCGCCCGGGGCTGGTTGACGGAGAGTTCGGTACGGACGCGGCTGATGTTGACGAAGCCGTCCATCTCGCGCGGCAGGGCCTGTACGAGCGGCAGCAGTTCGCCGTCCGTACGAGCGGGCGTCGCCGTACCGGTACGCCCGGCAGTAGCCGTCTGGGTGGTACGCGAGCGATCCTCCACCGCACCAGTACGCGCGGCCGGAACGCCGCCGGGGCGGGTTGTACGGGCGGTGACCGTACTGGTACGCGCCCCGCCCTCGTACGCGGCCGCGCTGGCACGCCCGGAGTGCTCCGTACTAGTACGCGCGGCCCCGGTCGGGGCAGCCTGTACGCCGCTTGTACGATCGCTGTACGCGCTGGTCACGCCCGCATTCGCTGCCGCCGGGGAGGCGTGGTGCGAGGTGTCGTGTACAGGCTCCGTACTAGCGGTGCCGTGGGCCGTGCGAGCGGGGACCGTACCGGCTGACGCGCCGTACGAGTCCGTACCGGAGAGGCTTGTACGGGCGTGCTGCGAACCTGTCGTGCCGTCCGTACGGGCGGCCGTACTGGTACGTCCGTCCGTCGCGGTCGCCGTGTCCGTACCACCGCCGTGTTCGTCTGTACTGGCGTCGTGCATGAGTGAGTGGACGCGCCAGATGACGGCCACGAAGATCAGCACGACGAACGTCGTCAGGCCCCAGGGAGCCGAGTGTCCTTCCTTGACCATGTCGCTCTGCTCCACCAGGTGATAGGTGACGTTCGCCGACGCCATCAGCAGCAGGGCGTAGGGGATGTCCTTCTTGGCTCGGAACGCGGTGACGCAGTAGACGTCGATGCTGACGGGCAGCAGCGGGGCGACGTAGGTGTTGATGCCGACCATGCGTGCCAGCTCGTACTCGCCGGAGGCGGCGAGGCCGACGCCGGCGGCGAGCGCGATCCACGGGGCCGTCTTCCACGCCTTGCGGCTGAGGTTCTGGTGCCAGCTCTGGAAGCGGGAGTTGGCCTTCTTCGCCTCACGGGCCTCGTCGAGCATGCGGCGGGCGCGGGCTTCGTCGGCCTGCGCCCGTTCGGTGATGCCCTTGGCCTTGCGCTCCGCCTCCGAGGTGATGCGGGTGGCCTCCTTCTGGGCGGCCTCCCGCATCTGCGCGGCGACGGTGTTGCCTTCCTCCTTCAGTCGTTCGCGCTGCTTGTCGCACACGGCCTTGAGCGTGCTGAGTTCGTCGGCGAGCGCCTTGCGCTTGCTGGCGGCGTCCGCGTCGAACTGGTCGGTGAGTTTGCGCAGTTGCTCGCGCAGCTCGGTGCGGGCCTGCTCCGCCTCGGTGTGCGCGGCGGCGACGTGGATGTCGGCTTCGCGACGGCGGTCGTCGGCGGCCTTGACCGCGTCCGCGTAGAGCTGCTCCGCCTCGCCGCGCCGGCCGTCGTAATGGTCGGCCGCCGTCTTGGCGAGCTGGGCGAACCGCTCGCGGGCCTGCTCGAGTTCCCGCTGCGCCGCGGCCACCAGTTCGTCGGCCTGCTCCTGGGCACGGGCGAGGATCTGCCCGGCCTCGATACGGCGCTGGTCGACCAGCGCGCCGATCTCGGTGAGGTCGGCTTCGGCCAGGCGCCGCAGCTCGGCAACCGCCACAGCGGTGGCCTCGCGGTCCGTGGTCGCGAGCTGGGTCAGATCGGCGACCTGAGCGCGGGCCTGGCTCACGAGGGTCTCGGCACGCTTGCGGGCGTCGGCCAGGAGCCGGTCGGCCTCACCGCGTGCCGCCTCCACGTCAGCCTTGGCCTGCACGCGCTGGGCGGTGGCCACTTGGCTAGCGTCGGTGGTGATGCCGCTGGCGCGCTCCTGCGCCTCGGTCAGCAAGCTGGTGACCTGTTCGTGGGTGTCGGCGATGGCGCGTGCCGCCCGGTCCTCGGCTTCTGCCTGGAGAGCGGCGGCACTCTCGCGTGCGGTGTCGACGATGTCGGCGGCCCGGTCACGGGCGTCCGTGATGGAGAGCGGCCCCTCGAGGTCCTCGTGCGGCTCCGTCCCGGTCCGGGCCGGGGGAGTGTGGGGGGTGGTGGAGGCGGCGGGCCGCGCAACCGGACGGGAGACGGCCGGCTTCTTGCTGGCGGAGGGCCTCTTGTTACGGGTTCGGTTGGCGGCCACGCCGCCTCCTTCCAGGTTGGGCGCCGCCTTCGGGGGCGGCGGTTCAGGGGTGCAGGGTCAGTCGTCCTGGGCGGGCAGCTCCGGCGGCTGCTGGCTGGCGGTCGCGTGCTGCTGGGTGAGCCAGGCCATGGCGGCCGGGGTCATGTCGCCGGCGGTGTTCAGCGGCGCGGTGTCGATGTCGCGCATCGCGTCGATGGCGGGCAGCACTCGCATGTAGTCCGGGTCCGCGTAGTAGATCGGGCTGCCCACCGGCAGCGGCGTCAGGTCGTAGGTGTCGCCGCCGCAGACCCGCTCAACGCGACAGACGAAGGTGTGACCGGCCTGCCCGGTCCAGAACCTCTGCGGATCGCGGTACAGGACGAACTGGCCCCGCTTGAACGTGGTCCCGGCGGTCGTGCTCTGGGCGCTGTCACGCACGGCAGCTCCTTGGCGGGTCAGGTGGTCCGGACTGTCCGGCTCCCCGTCACCGCCCGCCCCGGCCACCGGATAGTCGGCGGGCGGTGCGGGCGGATCAGGCAGCCGTCAGGCCAGGGCCACGACGGGCCGGTGCGGGTCGATGACCCGGCCGTCGGGGAGCAGCTCACCGGTGTCCTCGAAGAGCAGGACTCCGTTGCACAGCAGGCTCCAGCCCTGCTCGGGATGAGCCGCCACGATCGCGGCCGCCTCCCGGTCGGTGCTGTCGGCGGCCGGGCACTTCGGCATGTGGGTACACAGCGAGTCCGGCAGCAGATTGGTGCCGTTCGTCGCGGTGTCGAGTTGGGTTGTGCGGTCCATGAGCTCTCCTGCGGGGGAGGAAGCGAGTTCCGGGGCTTTCCCGGGTGGAAGGCGTGCGAAGGGACCGGCTGCGGAAGTGCCGCGCCGGCATTGGCGAATCTGGGAAAGCGTCAGGTCGGATCAGTCAGCGCTGTTGGCGCGCTTCCGGGGCCGACCTGCGCTTCATCGCGCGGCGCTCGGTGTCGCTGAGGCCGCCCCACACCCCGGACTCGTTGCGCTCCAGGGCGGCTTCGAGGCAGCTCTCGATCAGCGGGCAGCGGCGGCAGACGGCCTTGGCTTCCTCGATCTGCAGCAGCGCCGGGCCCGTGTCACCGATGGGGAAGAACAGCTCGGGGTCCTCGATGGCGCAGGCCGCGCGGGGCCGTTCGGGCGCGGCAGTGGAGATGGCGCCGTAGCCGTATGGGGCGGTGCGTACGATGGTGTCCACAAGGGCCTCCCAGAAGGTCCGGTCATACGGATGCGAAGTGGCCCCGGGGATGCGAGCCCCGGGGCTGTTCTGTGTCGGCGGCCGACAGGACGGCGTCCGCCCTACTGCTCGCGGCGAGGCCGGCGGTGCGAGTGCAGTTCTGCGACGCAATGACCCGTCTCCCACGCCGCGATGGCGGCCGCGGCGGCCGCCGCGAACAGCAGGCGGGTACGAGGGTGAGCGACGCCGATGGAGGCGGCGGCCCGGGCCGCCGCTGCTGCGCCACCCGGGCCGCCTGTATCAAATGCGGCAGCATCAGTTACCGAGGTTCTGGCACGCGGCGCACGTCCAGGCCGTAGGCGACGGGACAGCACCCTGCATGCCGGCAGGCGACGGCAGCACGCCGAAAACGCCGCCGCACACATCGCACTGCATCCCGCCGCCAGCCGTCGCGGGCGCCGGGGCAAGGGCCGTGGGCGGGCAGTTGTTCGGGTCGCAGTTCCACCGGCCGCACAGCCCGCAGGCGTCGTCGGCCATCACCGGCCGGTGCAGGACCAGCACCGGCTGCCGCTCGTAGCCGGGCAGCATCTCCTGAAGCGTGCGGCGGGCCCGGCGCTCCGCGGGGATGCGGGCGTCGGACTCACGCACCATGCGCGCCAGGAGGTCACCGAGCTGGCGGTGCGCGTACTCCGGGTTGGTCACGGCCACTGTCGAACGGGCCGCGGGCCGTGTCATGATCGCTGTGGTCATAGGGATCTCCGAGTCCTTTTTGACCGGACAGCCCTGGAAGGTCAGAGTTCCGGGGCTGTCGCCTTTTAGCTGGCCGGACGGCCAGCCACGGCCCGTCTCTCGCTCCGTGTCGCTCTGGTGGGGCGGGAGAGGGACCGTGGCGGATCGTCAGGCGGCCGGGGCGTAGGCCGGGCCCGAAGTGCCTTCGCGCAGCAGGTAGTCGGACGTCGTCCACGCCGACCCGATCGCAAACGGCTGCCCGTCCGCGCGCAGGGTGTCGCGGACGATGAGCGCCCACCGGGCGCCCTGACGGTGCAGCAGCTTGGCGGCCTCACGCGGGTCGGTGATGCGGGCTAAGACCTCGAACCTTCCGTCGACGTTCTGGTAGATCGCGCCGGGGTGGCGGGGTCCGATTTCGTCGGCGGCGCTGGGCAGGATGGTGGTGGCGATGGGCATCATGCGGCGGCTCCGATCAGGCGGGCGAGGTCGATGATGGTGATGTGGGTGATCCCTGGTGGTGTGGAAGGGGCGCCCGCGACACCAAGAACCCCCAGGGTGTGTGGCCCTGGGGGTTCGTCGCGTGAGTGCGTCCTGCGCACTCCGCCAGCCACCGAGCCCCGTTGAAGCGGGGCCGGTGATCGACGGGCAGCGCAGGCTGCCAGGTCAGATCTGCTCGATCTCGATCACGCCCCGCACGGCGCTGCCGTGCAACGCGACGACCGTCAAGGGATGGCCGTCAAGGGTCCGCAGCCGTTCACCCGACAGAGTCCGGGTGTGGACGACCGGCTCGAAGCCGGCGAGAGCGTTGATGCCGATCAGGCGGTACGCCATCTCCTGGCTCATGCCTGGCGTCACATAGCGGGCCTCCGGCGTCGGGCCGAAGTAGATGTGCGAAATCCGGGAGTCCATAAGTCTCCTGATGTCGGAGGGGAGGGGAAGTGCGTCCTGCGCACTCCGCCGATCACCGGGCTGCCGTGAGGCAGGATCGGTGATCGGCGGGCAGCGCAGGCTGCAAGGTCAGTGACCGAGGTTGCTGGCTTCCTTCTTCAGCTGGTGAATGCGATCCGCGACCCGAGCGCGGTCGCGGCGGCTCAGGCCGGGCTTGGTCAACTGCCTGTGAGCCGCCTCCAGTTGGTCGGCTACACGCTGCTGCGGGGTACGCGGGTCAGTCGGGATAGCCATGCGAAGGCCCTCCTTCTTGTTGTCGGTGGTCTGCGTGTACGACCCGACACGGCCCCGGCCATCCCGATCTCTCGGGATGGCCGGGGCCGTGTCGGGTCGTGCGGGGTTCAGCGCGCGGGCCGCTGGGGGTGGAGCGTGTCCAGCGGAACCGCGGGGCCCTCCGTCCGATGGGGAACTTGAGCGTGATCTCGCCGGTTGCCCCACGGCGAGCGATCGATTCGAAGTCCCTTGCCACCCCGGCCGGAAGTTCGAACGGGGTGTTCACCGTGGTCGGGAAGGTGACGTCGAGATCGAAGTCTTACGTGCCATCTGCGACGATTTTCATGGAGCCCCTCCGTGTCATCGCGAGACGTGGATCGGTTCCAGCGGGACGCTGGTGTGATTGTTCGGGGAGTCGGTGTCCGCCGGGCGCTGAGCTCGTTCTCGGTCGGTGCGCCGGACGGCGAGCTCCACGCGGCGCCAGTCCGACGCCCGCCTGCGGGCGCTGCGGCGGTCCCGGTCGCTCTCCCAAGCCTGCTCTTCTTGCTCGTCGCGGACCTGCTGACGCACCACGTCTTCGCGGGTCTGCTCCGTCCACGCCCTCCGCTCGGCCAACTCAAAGCCCAGCGGGCAGAACTGACCGTTCTTGCAGTCGGCGCAGGCGACACGGTGACGAGCCACAGCACGCAGGGCACGATCCAACGCCGCCAATCCCGCACGGCCGGCCTCGCTTTGGGCCAGGATGCGCGGCATCCGGCACCGCTTGCCCCCACTGCAGATCTTGCAGTCGGCCTGATGCCGAGCGATCGCCCGCCTCGCACGCTCGAGCGGCCTCATGTGACCGGTGTACGGCAAACGGTGAACCGCCTGGGCCGCCGGAGGCGCCGGCTTGTGGAACTGCTGCCTACTGCGACGGGCACCGGCCTCAAGGTCACCCTCGACTAAAGCGGCACCCCACTGCTCGACAGTCAGCCCGGTGAAGTCGACCAGTCGGGCACTGCCAGGGCAACGCGGCGCGCGTTCCCCCTTCTTCAGTTCCTCCTGGCCCGGGTGATGCGTCTTGATCATGCTGCGCTTCAAGAACCGCCACGTCCCGCACTCAGGGCAGCGGATCATCGGCTGCTCACCGTCGCGGAGATTGAGGTCCTGGGGCTTCAACTCACGGGCCAGGTACGGGGGGAGAGGGCTGGGGCGCACGAAGAACTCCCTGTCGGTGTGACACTCGCTGCGTTCCCCGCCCCTCAAGAGCCGACCGGACACAAACCTGCTGGTCAGATCGTGAAGGACAGGCAGCGCAACTGCTGTCTGTAGCTCCCGTCGGGCCGGCCAGGGACCTCGTGGTTCGTCACCCAGCACACAGAGCTTCCGACGTAGCTGCGCTATGCGGTTGGTGGAGCTGAAGCGGGGTTCCGCTTGCAGCAACCATATACACAAGGTGCAGCCATGTGTATATGGTTGTCAAGGAGGTGCCCACAAATGACTGCTCCAGACACCCTGCTGGCTCGCACGCTGCGTATGTGCTGCACTAGGGGCGGCTTGTACAACATGGTGCACAAGGACAGGAGAGACTCCGTGGGAGATAAAGTCGGGCAGCCGGAGTACCGCAGAGTCATGGATGATCTACGTGCTCAGATCTCGGGCGATCGACTCAAGGTCGGCGCGCCGATCCCTTCCACTGCCACCCTCACCGAGGTCTACGGCGTCTCAAGCACCGTGGTCCGACGGGCCGTTAGCGAGCTAACCCGCGAGGGCCTCTTGTACGGACAGCCCGGCAAGGCGGTATTCGTCCAGGCAAAGCCCGAAGACGTGCACCAAGAGCAACTCACGCTCGAACGCCTCGCACAAGGCCTTGCTGCGCTACAGACCCAGGTCAACACGATGCAGTCGCCAGACAGGGAAGCGCTCAACGACCTCCAGCAAGAGCTGGCTGATCTGCGCGGCACGGTCGAGCTACTGCAGTCTCAGCTCATTGATCTATACGGCCGGCTTGGGCAGCCATATCCCCGTGACGCCCGCCCCTCGCAGAATCCCCCCTCACCTCGCCCGCGGCAGGCAAACGGTGCCTGAAGCTATTCAAGGAGGAGCACCGGTGACGCGCGGGCAGGAAGCGGCCGTTGTATCGATGTTCGGACCCGGCCCCAGGCAACTGGATCTCGGGGACGTAGCCAGAAATCAAGTTGCCGCGGCCCGGGCGGCGCGCGGCATGAGCGAGGCAGAGTTCGCCCACCTGTTGGACAGTCTGCTCGGGTGGCCTGTGAAGGCCGGGTTCGTGGCAGCGTGGGAGACGACCACCACGCCTCCAGGAGACGTGCTCGTTGCATGCGAATTGATCGTCCGGCAAAGCCCTCCTGATCTCGGCAACCGTCAGGCCTTCGACGCAGCAGCCCAGGTGATGGGCGATCGCTTCGTTGATCTTGAGGCGGTGTACTCGACTCGGTCAGAGTTTCAGGCAAAGCTGCCCACTTCGGAACTTCTTGAGGGCGCCAAGGAGATCCGAGCCTGCGGGTTGTCCCTCAACATGCTGTGCCAGACCTACTCGGACGTACGGCTACGCGAACTCGTCGAGCAGGGAACTACTCTTCGATGCCTCTTCTTGAAGCCCTACGGACACTTCATACGCGAGCGAGAGCAGGAGGAGGGGTATCCGGAGAATCGTCTGTCGGACCTGACGGCGATGAACCTGATGATCCTTCGTGAGCACGTCGCTGGTCGTGTGAGCCCAGAAGCGCAGGAGCGCATTGAAATCGGTGTCTATGACGAGCCGATCCGCTTCAACGTGCTACTCGTCGACACCGAGCTGTGTGTCGCGCAGACGTATCTTCCACAGGCCCGCGGTGTCGACTCTCCCACCTTCGTGATCCGGAAGCGGCGCCCGTCCGGGGGGCTGTACTCCTCCTTTGAGCAGGTGTTCTCTGCCATGTGGGAAAGGCGTGAACCTGCGTGAGTGATCTGCGTTCGCTACTTGAGGTTGCGTCCGCCGCGGTTGATCTAGCGGCTTCATTGGTGGCCCGCATGACGGTCGGCGAGGTGAGGCCCAAGGGCGACCGCGACATGGTCTCAGAGATCGACCTGGTGGTAGAGGAACAAGTCCGAGACTTCCTCTCCCGCGAAACGCCTGAACTCGGCTTCCTCGGTGAGGAAGAGGGGGCCACCGTGCCCGTCAAGGAGCTCACATGGGCCCTTGACCCAGTCGACGGTACAGCGAACCTTGTGAACGGAATCCCCCTCTGCGCTGTGTCACTCGGTCTCGTGTCCGACAACGCCTCTGTGCTGGGCGTGATCGATCTGCCTTTCCTCTCAAAGCGCTTCACGGCCGCTCAAGGACTCGGTGCTTATGCGGACTCAGTACGCCTTGCACCAAGTCGCGCCAGCGATCTCTCACAGGCCGTGATCGCAATCGGTGACTACGCGGTCGGTCCGAGCGCACAGCAACGCAACCGGATAAGGTTCGCCATCACTCAGCTTCTTGCGGAGCGGGCACTGCGGGTACGGATGGTGGGATCTGCCGCCATCGATCTCGCTTGGGTGGCTGCTGGGAAGCTAGACGCGAGCATCGCAATGAGCAACCACCCATGGGACATGGCAGCAGGCACGGCCATCGCACGCGAAGCCGGAGCGCTGGTCCTGGACGCGGAGGGGGCCGAGCATGGGTTGCTTTCTGCGGCCACGGTTGCCGTCGCACCAGGGTTGCGCGGTCCTGTGCTTGAGCTCCTCGACGACGCACGCCGGCAGGCTGACACTCAGGGTGGTGGCCATTGACTGAGGCGCCAGCACGAGGTACCGAGATTCCGGCAACCCCGTGCCCTCGCCAACGACGGTCAGCTCGCGCCGGCGGCGAATGGAGCCAGCAGATGAGCCTGCTCAGTTCGGCGCGGCTCAGGGTCCTGCATGGCGAGACCGGCCGGCCGAAGGGCGTCCAGGGCGGCCTGGAGTGTGCACGTGTCGCGCTTCCACCGCTTGGGCGCAATCAGCTTGAGTCGCGGCGCATCGGCCGGGGGCATGACCTGGCTCTTGCAGTCGACGACGGGCACGAGGCCGAGGTTGTGGGTGTGAAGCAGGACGGGCTTTCTCGCGACGAGGGAGCGGAGCTCGAGGCGGGCTACGGGTCCGAGGACGTGGACGCGGCTGCCGAGGCGCTTGGGCCGGCCGACGACGACAAGGCCGTCGAGCTGGTCTGCCAGTGCGTCCCAGTCGTATGGCGCTCTGGCGAAGGCGGTGCGGTAGTGGAGAACTTCGACGTCGTCGGGCAGGTCTTCGGTGATGCTCTTGAGCCAGCGGTCCCGGTTGGGGTCGTCGGGGGCGAGGCTGACGTAGACGCGCACCGGGTCGCCGGGGCGCCGTTCTGCTGCGAGGCGGTGCATGGCAGCGATGTATCGGCTCTGCTGCTCAGGGCGAGCGAAGGTCTCGACGTCGAGGGGGTCGGCCAGCCTTGGCTTCTGCGTCGCGTGCATACCGCTCATGATGCCCGGGCGATGCCTCGGGTGTGGAGCGGGGCTGGTGATTCGGGCTTCTGGCGCTCCGTCAGGAGGCCTTTGTCTGTTGGCGACACGAGCGGTACCGGGGTGTCTTTGTGGGATCTCAGGGGAGTACCGTGTCTCTGAATAAGATCGACATAGACATGGTTAAGCCCCGCGAGGTGGTGCTCCGGGGCCCGGCCGCAGACCTATCCAGGGAAGGTCTCGACATGGAGCAGGGTACCCGTACCCGCCGACAGGAACACTCCAAGGCACCTGCCGTGGCAGCGATGACGTGTACGTCGCTCCGGCTGGGTGTTCTCTCTGACTTCCCGCGCCGATCCGGCTGCGGGTGCACCTCCGCCCCGGAAGGGGGCGAGATGTCGTAGTCCTTTGTGGCGGCGCCCGCTAAGCGGGACTTCGAGCCGCCGGGACGCCCGGCCACCCAGGTGATTAGCGGTCACCTCGGCTGATGGCGTCCCATCTGCCACCGGGTGGGCTTAGCAGGCCCGCCCGAAGGTTCTGTCCTTCCGGTTAGCAGCCGGCCGAACAGTTCGATCTTGGTTCGCTCCAGAACCTACGAAGAGCCAAAGAGCCCTTCGTTATGCCCTCTCCGAATCCGAGAGAAGGACACTACTTATGTTGCAGCATCGTGCTGCCCTTTGTCAGCCCATCCATGCCCGATTGGCGCATTTTGCGCCGTCTTCCCGGTCACAGTTTCCTCATCAGCTGGCTGTTTCGCGATGCGAGCGGACCGCGGCGACGCCCTGTGCGCGACTCTCCGGGCACTCTCGATGAGCGCCCGGTCTACACCCTCGGAGTCGGTGGCGGAGGCAGAGCCCCCGCTGTCCCTGGTGCCGGGTGGCGACCAGGTGGTGTCGCGGACCATGTCTCGGCGTTCGGGCCCGCGGCGATGGCTGCGCTCGGTCGAGTGGCTCGTGGGGCAGGGGCTTCATCCGCGGGTGTCGGCGACGACGCTGACAGTCGCGCGGGACCTGGCAGCGCGCATGGACTACGACACGGGCGAGGTTTGGTACTGCCTCGAGGGCATGGTGGACCGGCTGGGGCTGTCGCGCGCCACAGTCAGCCGCCACGTGGCGTATCTGCGTGAGATGGGGTCGCTGGTGTGGGTGCAGCGCGGGAGCCGAGTCAACGCGCGCCGATCCCGGGGTCTAGGTGGATACGCCCGTACAGCCACGGTGTACGGGGCGGTGATCCCGCCCGTCTACGACCACGCACTCGGTCACATGATCGTCGGGTCCGGATACACCGCCCGGATCCTGATTGACCAGCGTGCCTCCGCGCCCAGGTCTCCCGATTACGCGGAGGGCCATGTGAACAACTCCCCTGTGGATAGCCGCACTTCAGAGAGCAATGAGACCCCTTCCCTGATGGTGGTTAAGGAGGAGGGTCAGTGTCAGGTAGTGGGTGGTAAAGACGGTTCTACCGAGCAGGCTCGGACAGCCGGATCCACCACCCGCCGTAAGAAGCGCACCCTGACGATCCTCGGGTACAAGATCACCGCCGAGCGGATCGACCGGGCCCGGAAGCTCGCGGTCTCGGTACGGCCGTTGGTGAACTGGGTCCAGGGGGCCACACACGATCAGCTGTCCTGGGTAATGCTCGACATGGTTGCCAAGGGCTGGTCGGAGACGCAGATCCTGCTCTGGCTGCGTAACCTGGGCCTGGAACTCGGGATGCGAACGTGGCGCCCTCGGTTCCCTCACCGGGTCATCGCCGCAGCCCTGCGCCGCCAGGACCAAGCAGCGGCCGAACGGGCCACCACGTACGGCGCGGACTACGAGCAGGCGCTCCAGCAGTCAGTGCCGCCCAATGCGGCGTTCCAACGGGCCACCCACCGGGTCCGGCAGGATCCCTCGGCACAGGAGCGGTACGTGGAGTACCCGCGGCTGGAGGACGTGCCCGAGGACAGCTGGGACAGGGCTCTGCTGCAGAGCGCAGTGGCCGCCGACCCCGCCCTCGTGCTCCTCGCCGTGAGACTTGGCGGGAGGGAAGCGGCCCTGCGCACCTACGGAAGCCAAGGCGCACGCATCCTCGATATGCACGCCGAGTTCCAGACGGCCGGCATGTCCTGGCCCGTGGGATGACCGGGAGCAGGGTGCGCGTGCAGCGTGCCATGGCCCCTGTCGGGGGGGCTCTGCGGTGGCCCATCCATGCTGGGACCAGCTCAACTTTGGCTCCGGGGGCCTCCCCTGACAGCCTGACCCGGTAAGGCCTGTCCTCGAACACTTCAGCTTTCGCCGGGGCTGTCGGGGACCGGAAGCCAAGCCTTCGCGTCCTCGCTCCAGCGCAGAAGGTGTCCGCGCAGCTCGGGCCATTTGACGTCGAGGTCGATCAGGGCGAGCCGTGCCTCGTCGGTGAGATCCGGACCCAGCTCGATCCTGAACACGGCCCCGCCCGTGCCCACCTGGGTGACTTCGAGTTCGTTTCCCTGCCTGCGGCGCTGCCACCAGGTCAGCGGCGTGATCACCGTGACCCTATGTGCCAGCTGCTCTCCGAGCTTCGTGGCGAACGCCTGGACGAACGGGGTGCGTCCGGAACGGGCGGGCGCGGACGACCGGTGACCACCACGCGCATGCCTGCCGGCGGCACTCCCGGCGATGAGAGCAGTGCTGTCGCGATGGGAATGAGACAGAAGGCGGGTGTTGCAGCCGTCGGCGGGGGCGTCGCCGGTGTTCCAGCGGCGGAACTTGTTGCGGTCGTAACCGTCGCGGGACTCCAGGGCCACCGGCAAACCGGCGACGGCGTCGGCCAGCGGCAGGGTCTCGGCGGTGTGGGCGGGTGTGGGGGCGATAACGGGCAGAACGGCGAGGGCGGCGGCAGCGAGGCCGCGCAGAACGGCGCTGACAAGGTCTACCGAGGAAACGACTCGGCTCCGGACCGCCCCCGAGCCTCCCGTTGCGGTCAGCGCATTCCGCCGGTTGGCCATGGGGCGGGGTGGAGCGGCGGTCGCGGTGTTGTCCTGCGACCGCCGTCTCATGTCGCCTTTCCTGCTTCGGATTCAGAGCAGGGAGGTGAGGTGGCGCAGTTGCTCGACGAGGGGCGGCTGGGGGAGTGGGACGATGCCGAGTTCGGGGTGGTGGGGGCTGGTGATGTGGGGGTGGACGTCGCCGATTAGTTCGGGGATGAGCAGGGGAGCTGTGGCGCGGTCGCCGCAAAGGAGGGTGGGTTCGAAGTGGTGGTGCAGGAGTTGGGTGCGCCAGTGGTCGGCGTCGTCGTACTCGCCGCAGTGGGCGTGTTCGAGGAAGAGGCAGTACTCGGCGACGTGGTGGTCGGCGCCGGCGGCGAACCGCCACCAGAACCGGGCGCCGTTGCTGTCTCCGGCGAGGTGGAGCAGGGAGGCGAAGACAAGGGCGCCGGCTTTGTCGGCGTACTGGCTGGTGATGAAGGCGGCGAGGTGCCGGTCGGCGTCGGGGCCGAACAGGGTCAGGAGGCTGACGGCGTTGAGGTCCCACCAGGCGCGGTCGGCGTCCGGAGTGCGGTCAGCGTCGGGCGCAGTCCAGGTGGTGTGAACGGGCGCGGTAGCCGGAGTGCGTTGCCGCGGGGGGCGGTGCCGGGCGGCCTGGCGGCTGCGCAGACGGGCTTCGGCGGCCGCCATGTCGTAGGCCGGGTAGCGGTTACGGGTGCGGGCCTTGGCCAGCAGGTCGTCGATGGTCCGGGGATCGGACGGCAGCGGAAGGGTACTCATGAGGGATTCGTCCCATCGGATTGCTCCGGGCAGTGGAGCTTGAGAAGGGTGGCCAGGCGCTGGCGGCCGGTTCGGAGCTGGGAGCGGACGGTGGCATCCATGGTGCCCATCAGCTCGGCGGCCTCTGTGGTGGTGAATCCGATGCCGTAGTAGAGCAGGATCGCGTCCCGTTGCCGCTCGCTGAGGGCAGCGACGGCGGTGTACAGCTCGATGGCGTCGGTGAGCGTGTCGTACGGGTCCTCAGACCGGTCGGCGAGGGCGGCCTCGAAGGCCGCGGTGTCCACCAGTTCCGGGCGGCGCCGGCGCTTGCGGTGCATGTCGATGATGCGGCGCTTGAGAATGGTCCAGGCGTAGCCCTCCAGGTTCTCCATCTGCAGCATCTGCGGCCAGCGGTCCATGACCTTGTCGAAGGTCAGGTCCACGGCCTCTTCCGCGTCGGCGTCTGAACCGAGCTGCAGGTAGGCGTAGTTCATGTAGTCGGTGCGGCGCTGCTGGTGGAAGCCCCAGAACGCCATCTGCCAGCCCATGGGCCACTGGTCGATGGGCACTGGTTTCGGCACGCCGACCGCTCCGCCGGTCTCCTCCGGCCCCGCCTCGCCGTTCACAGGACATCCTGCGAGGGCCGGTCGGTGCCGGCCGGGGCGCGGGTCCCGGCCAGTCCGGTGATGCCGACCCGCACGCCGGCCGTCAGCAGCCGGCGGCAAATCCGGACGGCGTCCGGACCGAACACCCTGAGGGCAAGCGCGATTTCCACCAACCACGCGGCAGCGCTCTGCTGCACGGGGTCCTCCCCATGTACCTGTGTTCTGCTTCCAGGTGCCTCATGCCATGCCCCCCTGGCACCAGAGGCGCCATTCGCCTCCACCCAAGAAGCGCCGCAGGGTTCCCGAATGTGCATGATGCCGCCGAAAAATATTACGTTCAGTATCGATCCGATTGCGTTCAGTTCAATCATTGACGATGTGGCTGCGCAGGGCACACAGACCGCGGGCCCTCCCGCCCCCAGGCGCAGGGCCGGTCGCGACAACACCGATGGACAGCGGGCCCACGGTGCGCACACAGAGGGCGCTTCCACGTCAACACCCACCTGCTACCACCCTGCTACCATGAGGGAGTGACTTCCACGAAGAAGCAGACGCAGGTCCGGCTGGAAGAGCATGTACTCGCCGCCGGCAAGGACGCGGCCGCCGCGCGCGGCCTGGACTTCAACAGGTACGTGGAGCGGCTCATCGTCGAGGACACCACCGGCGCCCGCGCCGCCGGCATGGCAGCCGCCCAGCGGTTCATCGATCAGCACGGGGCCTTCCTCGACGACCTGGAGCGCCAGTTCGACGCCCCCTACGCCGATCCGCAGCCGGGCGCCGCCGCGTGATCCTGCACGTCGACGAATCGTGGATCCTCGAAGTGGCGGAACGGGCCGGGCACCGCGACCCGGCCGCCGACGACTACGGCATCCCCATCGCCGCCGTCGCCCGCCACCGCGGCGAACTCCTCGACGCACCCGTCTACGACGGCCCCTACGCCCGCGCCGCCGCCCTGGTGCACACCCTGGGCCGCTGCCGCTGGCTGGAACGCTCCAACCTCACCGTCGCCTGCGCCGCCGCCGTCATGTATCTCGAGGCCAGCAACATCCCCGTCAGCCCCACCCGCGAACAGCTCACCGCACTCGCCCACGAGCTGAACAACCCGCGCTGCACCGCGGCCCGGATCGCCACCTTCCTGCACACCTGGAAGCCCTGATCCCCGAACCATGCGGGCACCGCCTCAGGCCACACCGCATCCGCGTTTCCTGAACCGGGCGTCCGCTAAGGGGCGGGCTCGTAGGTGACTGTCTCCTGGAGACAGTCGGCGGCCGCGGCTTGCAGTGCGGCGAGCTCCCCGTCGTCGACGGCCAGGCCCCAGCGGAGCTTGGTGCCCACCCACTCGCCGACATACCGGGTACGCGATTCCCGCCGGACTGCAGCTGGTGATGGCTGGCGGCTACGCGATCCGTGCGGTGAGACCGGGAGCGGGCCGGTTCATACCTGCTCACCCGGCCGATCCAGCTCAGGACGCCGGGAGCGCGGCAAGGCGATACGGTCGCAGTGCCTTGATCGCTGACAGGACGACGAGGCCCGGGCCCCCGCATACCGCGCCCTGGTGCGGGGGCACCCACCCGCTCCTGCCTCCGCCTCACTCCGGTGCCCTTCGACGGGGGGAGCCGATTCCTTCCCGCCAGACGCCTGGGCCGGATACCGTGGAGGGCATGGCCAGGGAACTTCGCATTGAGCTCAATGACGACGAGTACGAGCAGCTCGCGCGCGAGGCGCGCGAGCGGCACGAGGACCCGACCGTGTACGCCGGACGCGTCCTGGCCCAGGAGCTCAACAAGGCGCGGTTCCTCGAGGGCAGTGCCCTCTTCCTCGCCACGCCCGGCCTGCGCGAGGAGTTCGCCGACAGGTTCGGCCCGCAGCCCGGAACCGCCGCCTCAGCGGCGTAGGCGGGCACCGACACAGTGGACCTCTCGGTAGATCTGCCATGGCTCTTGGAGATCGCCCGCACACAGCTGGGCGACCCTGACGTCACAGACTGGGGAGCGCTGGAAGCAGCCCGCGCACGGCACACCTTCCACGTCCTGGACGAACCCGTATACCCGCGCCCGCACCACCGCGCAGCCGCCCTCTTCCACTCGCTGACCCGGGTGCCCGCCCTGGAGCACAGCAACGAGCTCTTCGGCGCGACAGTCGCGGCCGGCTACCTGCACGCCTCCGGACTGCCCGTACGGTTCACCGCCAAAGAAGCCGCCGACCTCGCTGACCAAGTATCGACCGGGCAGCTAGATGTCCGTGCCCTGGCCGCAGCGCTGAAAGAGTGGACGGAACGCTGACGGAGATCGTCGATGTCGCTCAGACCGGCTTCTTCGCCCACCTTTGCATGATCAAAAAGTTGAGCTTTGAAGATCCTCAAACTGGGTGGGTGATCCGTGCAATGACTCGCCACACGTCACCGGCGGGCCTCTAGGCTCCAACCGGTGGAGACGTATCTGATCATCACGGCTGCCCTCCTGTGGGGCTACGGAGCGGGTGTTCTCATACCCCGCCCCGCCTTCCGTTTCTCTGTGCCTGCCGAGGAACCCTGGCGGTCGGAGTGTCCTTCGGGCCACCGGTTGGCCGGCACCGGCGCCGGGTGGCTGGGCCGCGCCCGTTGTTCGGCCGGGGAGGCCTACGGCCCGAGAACACTGTGGGTCGCCTCCGTCACGGCCGTGGTCTGTGCCCTGCTCGCGGCCGCCACCGGGGCCCGCCCTGAGCTGGTGGTCTGGCTGCTGCTCGCCCCGGCCTGCGTGCTGCTCACCGTCGTCGACGCCGCGGCGCACCGACTGCCCGACGTGCTCACCCTGCCGGCCGCTGCGGCCACGCTCATCCTGCTCGGCGTCGCCGCGCTCCTGCCTGAGGCCGGTGGTAGCTGGACGTCAGCGTTGCTCGGCTCGCTCGTCCTCGGTGCCGGCTACCTCACGCTCTTCTTCATCAGCTCGGGATTCGGGTTCGGCGACGTGAAGCTCGCTCTGGTCTTGGGTGCCGTGCTGGGCTGGTACGGCTGGCCCTTCGTTCTGGTCGGGACCTTCACCGGGTACCTGCTCGGTGCGCTGTACGGCATCGGCCTTCTGGCCGTGGGCCGGGCCGGACGGCATACCAGGATCCCGTTCGGCCCGTTCCTTCTCGCGGGAGCGCTCGCCGGAGTACTGCTGGGCTCCCACCTCACCTGAACCCCTCGACCGCCTTAAAGGGCGGGCTCGTACGTCACTGTCTCCTCGGGACAGCCGGCGGCCGCCCCTTCCAGGGCGGCGAGCTCCACGTCGTCGACGGCCAGGCCCCAGCGGAGCTTGGTGCCTACCCACTCGCCGACATACCGGCAGTGCACCTCGGCGTCCGGCGGCAACCACTGCGCGGGATCCTGGTCGGCCTTGCTGCGGTTGGAGCGTGCGGTGACCGCGACGAGCGAGGCCTCGGCGCCCTGGTCGTTGGCGTACGCCTCGCGCCGCTGCGGGGTCCACGCGGATGCGCCGCTGTCCCAGGCTTCGGCGAGCGGCACCATGTGGTCGATGTCGAGACTGCCCGCGGACGTCACCACGGTGGCGTCGTAGTACGAATACCAACTACCGCCGGTCAGACGGCATCCGGCGCCCACGGCGGGCGGTTCGACGGCCTCGTGGAGGAGGACTTCGGCGCGGGTGTTGCAGCCGTCGGCGGGATCGTCGCCGGTGTTCCAGTGACGGAACTTGCTCCGGTCGTAGCCGTCGCGGGACTCCAGGGCCACCGGCAGGCCGGCGACGGCGTCGGCCAGCGGCAGGGTTTCGGCGGCATGGGCGGGTGTGGGGGCGAAGACGGGCAGGACGGCGAGAGCGGCGGCAGCGAGGCCGCGCAGAACGGCGTTGACCATGCACCGTTGATAGCCGCCCTCCAGGGGGCGTGATCAGCGGTTTCGTACGCGCGCCGCCCGTGTGAGTGGAAAGGTCATACCGGAGAGGGCCCACCTCGGTGCGCGCCCTTGAACGAGGCACGTGGGCGCACCGCCCGGACCGACGTCGCAGCCAGGCATCGCCGAGCCGTTCCGTACCGGGGCCTTCTGCCGCGCCGGTCAGTCAGGCCTCAAGCGCTGCGCGACCGTCGCCCCGATGCCTTCGCGGCCTTCTTCGCCGCGGTCTTCTTCGTGGCTGTCTTCTTGGCGGGCTGCTTCTTCGCGGTCTTCTTCTTCGGCATCTCGTGCACGTCCGCGTCTTCACCGCGGCTGGCCTTGGCCTTGGCCACCGACTCCTGGAGAGCGGCCATCAGGTCGAGGACCTGCCCGGGCGCCTCCGGCTCCGACACCTGTGGCAGCGGCTTGTCCTCCCGCTTCGCCTCGATCACCTTCGCCAGCGCGTCCGTGTAGGTGTCTTCAAACTCTGGTCCCTCCAGATCGTCCCGGGTCATGGAATCCATCAGGGCCAGCGCGCCGTCGATCTCGTCCTCGGTCAGCTCCACGGGGTCGGGCAACAGTTCGGACGGGTCGCGGATCTCGTCCGGCCAGCGCATCGAGTGCAGCACGATCACGGAGTCGTCCTTCACCCTCAGCAGCCCCAGCCGTTCCCGGCCCGACCACGCGTACTTGGCAACGGCGACCTTCGACGACCGAGAGAGGGCCTGCACGAGGAGCTTGTACGGCTTGGCCGCCACCTGCCCGGAGGGCTGGAGGTAGTAGCCCTCGCCGATCCGGATGGGGTCGATGGACTCCAGAGGCACGAAGGCCTCGATCTCGATCGCCTTGGCCGTCGGCAGGGGAAGGTCGCGCAGTTCCTCGTCGCTGATCGGGATGACCTGTTCCTTGGTCAGCTGGTAGCCCTTGCCGATCTCAGCGTTCGCGACCTCGCGGTCCTCGACCTCGCAGTACTTGCGCACCCTCACCCGGCCCATGTCCTCCAGGTGGTACTGGTGGAAACGGATGCTGTGGTCCTCGGTCGCGCCGACCACGTTGATCGGCACCGTGACCAGGCCGAAGCTGATGGCGCCTGACCAGACGGTTCGGGGCATGGGGTACCTCCGCGACAGCCCCGAGCACAGCCAGCCTATGAGCCGGCCCCGCAGCACGCGACCGGGGGCCGTCACGTGCTGCCGCGTTCCTACACCGAGCTCGACTACCAGTCGGCCACTGGGCGCAGGACCAGGGCGTCGGAGGACCGCGCGTACGCCCACCCGAGTAGGCGGTAGACCGCCTTGGGCTCTTCGAGCGGGTGGTGCGATCGCAGGGCGCACATGAGTAGTTCGCTCTCGGCAACCCGGCCAGGCAACCCGCCTGCCGCTGCTCTCCCGCCCTCGGTGCGAAGCGGGTTTCTCACCACAAGGCCAGTGACCCACTCAGTAGGCTCCCGACCACGATCCGCCTCCTCGTCCAAGTCGAGTTCGCTGTGCGAAACGACGTAACCGACAGGCTCCGAACGCCCAGTCCACGTCGAGCATCTCCTGCACATGATGAGGATCCGCGAAAACGGCTCTGTCCGCAGTTCCGTGAATCCGTTCAGAAGGACCGGAAGATCCCCTCGGGATCATCGTGAGCCCATGCCGCAAACTCCTCGAAACCCAGGTTCCCAATGCTCAGGTTCGCGTGGACCTCGTGGAGTCTTGCGGGGATGGTGCGGAAATCACGACCGAACTCGGTCAGTTGTTCGTAGTCCTCTTCGTCCACGCATTCCTCCCGAGTCAGCGTGGTCACCGCCAGCAGCGGGTGGCTCTTGGCCTGCATGGTTGTACGGTCGGCAAGAAAGACGACGGCCAGGCTGTCGTCGCCGCGGACCGCCGTCAGCACCTCGTCAACGGTTGCCCCTGACCAGACCGGATCATCGATGAAGTGGACGTCTGCCTCGTACTGCCTGTCTCCCCAGGGCTCCATCAGCGCGGCCGCCACGTCCTGCCACGCCTGGTCGTCGAGGTAGTCGGTTCTGACGACCAGGGCATCGAACTCATCACGGCCGGTGACGGCGGGCAACGCTCTCATGGATCCTTCTCCTCGGTGACGATCGGTGAGCCGTGCCCGACTGTCTCATGGGCCGTTTCCGAGGATGCGGGTCCGGAGGAGTTCGAACGAGGCTCGGCCGTACATAGCCCTCTTGAGTGTTTTCACCCTGTTTACATGCCCTTCGACGACCCCAGAGCTCCAGGGCAGGGTGAGTCCGGCGGTGACGGCGTCGAGGTCCTGGCGGAGGAAGCCGGCGAAGCCCTTCATGGGCTTCGGTGCGTCCTGTTCGGGGCGCCTTTAAGAAACGTGTCACCAGCCGCAAAGGCGGCGCCTCTACGACATGTCTGACGGTATGTGGTGGCCGAGAGGGACGACCTACTCTGGCCATGGGGGTGTCGGCGTACCGTCAGGGTCTAGGCCGTTCGGCCACAGCCTGGTGAACAACTCCCTGTTGCTCGCAGGGGGGTACACAAAGGTGCTGCCGTGGTCGGCGGCCTGTCGGTACAGGGTCTCGGCGCCCTCCCGGTCCCCGGCCTCCTCCCGCATCACCGCCAGGTGGGACAGGACGCCGGCGTCGCCGTGGTCGGCGGCCCGGCGGGCCAGGGCCTCGGCGCCCTCCCGGTCCCCGGCCTCCTCCCGCATCTCAGCCAGGCGGAACAGGGCGCCGGTGTCGCCGTGGTCGGCGGCCTGCCGGTACAGGGCCTCGGCGCCGCCCCGGTCCCCGGCCTCCTCCCGCCTCCTCGCCAGGCGGAACAGGGCGCCGGTGTCGCCGTGGTCGGCGGCCTGCCGGGCCAGGGCCTCGGCGCCCTCCCGGTCCCCGGCCCACTCCCGCATCAACGCCAGGCGGGACAGGGCGCCGGTGCTGCCGTGGTCGGCGGCCCAGCGGTACAGGGCCTCGGCGCCCTCCCGGTCCCCGGCCCACTCCCGCATCTCAGCCAGGTGGGACAGGGCGCCGGTGTCGCCGTGGTCGGCGGCCCGGCGGGCCAAGGCCTCGGCGCCGCCCCGGTCCCCGGCCTCCTCCCGCATCAACGCCAGGCGGGACAGGGCGCCGATGTCGCCGTGGTCGGCGGCCAGGCGGGCCAAGGCCTCGGCGCCCTCCCAGTCCCCGGCCTCCTCCCGCATCTCAGCCAGGCGGAACAGGGCGCCGGTGCTGCCGTGGTCGGCGGCCTGCCGGTACAGGGCCTCGGCGCCCTCCCAGTCCCCGGCCCACCCCCGCCTCCTCGCCAGGAGGTACAGGGCGTCGGTGCTGCCGTGGTCGGCGGCCTGCCGGTACAGGGCCTCGGCGCCCTCCTGGTCCCCGGCCTTCTCCCGCCTCCAAGCCAGGAGGTACAGGGCGTCGGTGCTGCCGTGGTCGGCGGCGCGGTGGCGGAGGTGATGGGCCCATTGCAAGCGGTGGCGTTTTTCGGCTGCCTCGGTGAGGTTGTCCAGGTCGTCGGGGTGGCTGAGGTGGGTGTAGGCGGCATGCCAGAAGGAGGCGGGCGGGCACAGGCTTTTGCGGGTGGTGCGGCCGTGTTGTTCCAGGTAGTCGGCGAGCCTGAACTGTGGACCCGCCGGCTGCGGTGTCCCCGCTGCTGCGGAAGTGGCGGGGGTGGGTGGGCGCTGCGGGGGGCGGGGGGTGGTGCGGCGCAGGGGTGCCTGTTTTCCGTGGACAGGTTCGGCGAGTTCGGCGTAGGCCTGTTCCGCCCAGTCGTCGGTGAGCCAGTCGTAGTCGGTCTGGCTGAGGTAGCCGATGGCGGCGTCGGTGAGGAAGGCCTGAGGGAGGTGGAGGCCGACGCCGAGGCGGCGTGCGTCCATCGCTGCTTCTAGCAGCGCTTTTGCGGCTGGGCCAGCGTGCTGGTAGCGGTTGAGGAGTGCGGGGGCCCCGGCCAGGTCCTGGGTCACCCTGCCGTCGGTTCGGGCGCGGGTGAGGGTGTCGGCCAGCAGCCGGTCACCGCCCTCGGCCAAGGCAGTTGCCGCGGCCAGGGCCTGGGTGTCGAAGGCGTCCGGAACGGTCAGGGTGCGGCCGGAGAGTAGTTGCCGCACCCGGCTATGTGGATCCTCCATGCCCGGTGCGGGCAGGGCTGTGTACTGGTGGACGTATTCGGGCCACATAGTGCCCAGCACGAGGACCGGACCGCGCTGTGGGCTGATCAGCAGGCGGCGCAGGGCCGCCGCGATCCGCTCACCGACCGCCCGGTCACCGAGGTAGTGCTGGGCCTCGTTCAGCCACACCACCGTGCGCGGCCCAACCCGGTGCAAATCCTCCAGTGCAGCCTCGGCGCGGGTCGGGTCGAAGGGATGCCACAGCCGCCACCCCCGGCCAGCAAGGGGCTGCACGGCCTCCCAGCAAGCCCGGGTCTTCCCCGTCGACGAGGTGCCCACCAGCACTACGATCTGGCTGTGGCCGGCCGCAGCCTTCCGTACCACGTCAGCCAGCACCCGGTCATGCTCGCGGGGCACATACCCGGTCAGGACCCGCACCGCAGACGTACTAGAGCCCGCAGCGTCCCGGCCGGCCCCGGCCGGATGCACCTCCAGATCGTGCGGCTCCCACTCCCCGATGGCACGCCCCGGCCCGTCCGTCGGGACCGTGCCCGAGTCCTCGGCCGCGGTCCGCTGCAACTCCAGCAGTTCCTCCACGGGCAGCCTCAGCGCGCGCGCCAGCGCCGCCACTGTCGTCGCAGACGGCACAGGCTTGTTGGGTGAGAACGCCTCCGACACCGCTGTACGCCCCAGCCCCGCCCGGCGACGCAACTGCTCCTTGGTCAGCCCGGCCCGGGCCAGCCCGTCGGCCAGTGTCCGGCGCAGTTCGGTGAGTGCCGGATTGTGGCTGTTCTGCTCGTCGTGCACGTGCTTGCCCCCGGCCCCTGGTGTGTTCGCCGGTGTCCATCTTCGGCCCGGCGGACACCGGCGGACACCGATTCCACGACCTTCGACCACGTCAACACCCCTCCGTGTACAGGGAGTCTGTCGTGGCCCTCGCTGTCATCCTCCTCACCATCGCATTCGTGCTCGTCGTCGCGCTGCTGGCCGCGGCCGGCGCGGGCAAGCTCGCCCGCATGGACGGCGCCACCTACCCCACCGCCCTCACGCGCGCCGCCGTCACCTTCGCCGCCGTCGTCACCCTCGCCGCCACCGTGACCGCAGCCCTCACCACCTTGTTCACCTGAACCCACCTTGGTTTGCGGCTGGTGACAGAGTTCTTACCGGGACTCCTGTTCGGCCTGCCGGATTTACTCCTGTAGCAGGTATCCGCGCTGGTGGCGGACAAGGTCGGCGAACGTCCGGGCGAGATCGCAGGCCCGAGTGATGTCCGGGCAGGCGAGCCGGACTTGAAGGAGTCGCTCGTCCTGGCTCTCGGTGAGCGTCTCCCGAGGCCGCATGATCCACGAGGTGATCTTGCGAGGGCTCGGGATGTCGGCCCGGATCGGTTCGGCGGTGCCCGCGCGGAGGGCGGCGAGGTGTTTGCGGACGACCTGCCGGCTGCCGCGGTAGCCGCGCGCCTGGATCTCTCGGAACAGTCGGGTGCCGCTGACCTGGCCTTGCGTCTCGGTGAAGCGGGCATTGAGGTATGCCTTGAAGGGCTCCAGGACGCCGTTGGGCCGGCGCTCGCGGGCGGAGGCCAGCAGCTCGTCGAGGTCGGTGTCGCGAAAGCGGCGCACGGTCTTGCGGTCGAGGTTCAGCCGACGGCCGATGGCGCTGATCGTCCAGCGTTTCTCCAGCAGGCGGTGGATGTCCTCGTAGCGGTGGCGGGTGCGTTCGATGATCTGGGTGCGGGGCAGTGCCGCGGGCGGTAGCAGCATCGGGGCCACCTCCGCCACCTCGGTCTCTGTCTCCTCCTCGGCACGTTTGCGCAGGCAGTCGCGGTGCTGGTGGCAGGTCTTCTCCACCGCGGCGGACAGGTTCTGTAGCAAGTGCCAGCGATCAGCGACTTCGAGGGCATTGGGGGCGGCTTCCTTGACCGCCTTGGTGTAGGCCGTGGCCCGGTCCCGGCAGATGATCTCGGCTCCGGGATGCCCGGTAAGCCACCCCGCGAACGTCTCGGACGTGCGGTAGGGCAGCACGTCCACAACCCGGCCGACCTCGACGTCGACCAGCACGGTGCCGTAGGTGCAGCCCTTGCGGAAGGCGAACTCGTCCACCCCCAGCACCCGCGGAGCACGGTCCGGCGCTGCCGGTGCTGTCAGCAGCCTGAGCAGCCGTGTCCGGCCCGCGGTCAGCCGCAGTCGGCGGCACAGCCGTGCGGCGGGGCGGCCGCCGAGCTCGATCGCGATCGACCGCAGCCAGCCCGCCAGCCCGATGCTGGAACGGCGGTAGCGCGTGGACAGACCCGGTACCTGCTCGACGAAGGTCGTGCGGGAGCAGCTCCTGCGGTCGCAGAAGTATCGGCGCACCTGCAGCCGGATGATGACCCGTCGCGAGCCCAAAGGCCGTTCATCCAGGGTGCGTTGATACCTGCTGTGTACGCGGCGGGCCTGCTTGCGGCAGGTCGGGCACCGGCCTGGGCGGGCCGTCGACACCGCCTCCACGACCAGGATGCCGGAGGAGTCGCTCACCCCCTCCACCCGCACATCGATCCCGGGAAACAGCACATCCTCAACCGTCTTGCTCGCCACGGCAGGAAGTACGTTGCCGAAACGATCCCGCGTTCCGGCTGCTGACCTGGGGATTCACGGAACTGCGGACAGAGCCGCGAAAACGGCCAGGCTCGCTCCCTCCTCCCCAGTTGGTTGATCCGTTCAACGGTCTGGGGAAGGTAGGGAGAGCGCCTCGGGGGGGGGGGAACAAAAAAAAGAGAGCCCCCCAAAACGGTGGAAAAGGCGGGTGCGAGAAACCCCCCCCCCCCAGACAAAAAAAAAAGGGGGGAAAAAACACCGC
>NZ_JBVJPT010000024.1:0-4357 GCF_055609385.1 Streptomyces sp. NPDC036764 | reverse complement strand
ACGGCCCAACAAACACAACCTCTCCCCCCCCCTCCCCCGCATGGCGTCACCCTCCCCACTATGAGGGGGAGGGTGACAATTCCCCCTCTACAACCGCCGACCGAAGGTCGGCGGTCCCCGAGGGTTGACGGCAGGTCAGGTCAGGGCACTCTCCGCAACCGGGGAACACCGGGGAGGCGGCCAATGACCGGTCGGGCGGCTTCCGGGGTGGCCAGAAGCGCGACGATGGTGACCGGCTGCTGGCTGTGCGGGCAGTCGCGTGTCGCGGTCGGCTCCAGAGGGTCGCGAACCGGGGCCTGCTGCCGCGAGGCGGTGCGGACGGGCGTTGGCCGGGGGAGTTCGATGCGGGCCGGGGGTGGGGAGGGTCGTGCCTGTCCGAGGCGGCGGGCTCGTTCCTCGTCCAGGGCCTGGTTGCTGGGCGTCTCAGTACTGCTCGGCCACTTGCTCGGCGATCGAGAACTCCGCGCCGCACTCGGCGCACGTTCCCCCGCCGAACAGGTAGGTGAGGGCGAGCGCGACGGTGTCGACGCCGGCCTCACGGGCCGCGTCATAGAGCACGCGCGCAGGCCCCTCCAAGTCGGTCGACGCGGCAGCGCGAAGCGGTGAACCCTCCGGATCGCCGGGCTCCCAGTCGCCGACGGCGGAGAAGTAGCCGCCCTCACCGATGGAGACGAACACCCCCATCTCGCATTCGGGGCAGAACACCTCGATGGTCCCGTCGGCCAAGCCTTCCAGGGCCGAGGACCAGACGGGGACACCGTCAAGCGCCATGGCGGTCTGCAGCAGATAGACGTAGAAGGCGGGCTCCGCGGGGCGGCGGATCCGAGCGTGAGTCAAAGCCCGCAGCCGCTCGATCAGGGCGCCGTGCTGACCGCGGGTCTCATCGTCGGCAGCAGCGGCGATCGCTCCGGCCAGGAGCAGGGCATTGTCGCCGTCCTTGTCCGCCTCGCCTCCCAGATCGGCCAGCAGAGCAAGAGCAGCGAAGCTCGCCGAGTAGACACTGCCCTGATGGCACAAGCGTGACCACAGGTCGCTCCATGCCTCGTCGTTGGGCTCTGTGCCAAGCTGTTCGAACAGGGCCGGGATGTCCTCGGCGGTGCCATACGCGTGCTTCAACTGCGACCAATCCGTCATGCGGGCATCCAACCAAGCCGTCCCTCGCTGGCTCACAGCAGGGCAGGGCTACCCGCTGCCGGCGTTGACGTAGGGAACTCGGGTGAGCAGGTCTGGCCAACACCAGAGCAGTGGGTGTACCGCCAGCGGGATCGCGTCCTGGCCGGGCAGCGTCAGAACCGCTACCAGAGGAAGTCGCTCAGCTTCTACCGTGGCCGGACATGAGCACGCAGCCCTTCAACGGCGCTTACCTCCTGCCGTCGGTGAGATCCGAGCGGGCTCGCGCAGACGGCGCCTACTGGCCGCTGAACCGCTCCCGCTGCTACCGGCAGCCTGGCCACCGACGTCCTGAGAGCCGCTGTACTCGCGGCTTCCTGCCGGAACTGGACCAGCGGCCATGAGGCGGGGCGTCACCGTAGTCGGGGACTGGAGACGGCTTCCAGCCTCCCGCCGGCGACCAGCAGGCTGAGGCGGTCGGCCGCTGCGATGGTGTGCGCGGCCGCTGCGGTCACGTCTGTCAGCAGGCTGGTGGGTTTGAGCACGCTGAGCGCTCCGTACACGGCGTTCCCCCACAGCACCGGGGCTGAGACCTGAGCCCACCCGGCGAACTCATCGATGCCCAAGCCGTAGCCACTCGCCCGGATCTCGTCCAGGGACGCCCGGAACTCGTGTTCATTGAGGACCCCAGGGTCGGCGCCGTCGGGGAGCTCCTGGGCGAGGACCATGTCCACGAGGGACGCCGGCAGATGGGCCGCCATCACCCGGCCCGACGGCCCGACCCGCAGACTGCTGTGCACGGCCACCAGCTTGCCTGCGGTCAACCCCAGCGCCTCGAGGTCGTACCGGCCGGGGGCGTAGTCGGCGAGCATCTGCCGGGGTTGGCCGTACGGGGAGAGCACCCAAAGCTGCGCCATGGCATCGAAGTTCTGGCTGAGTAACTCCAGGATCGGCTGCGAGGCCTCAACTCCCGGAGTGTGCGCCATCGCCTGGATGCCGATGGTCGCTGCGCCCGGGCCGAGCCGGTACTTCCCCCCGGGAAGCTGGACGACGTACTGGCTCGGGAGCATGGACTGCAGGATCCGGTGTACGACGGTGACGTGGAGACCGCTGGCCGCCGCGAGCTCGCTTGGGCCGTGGGCGGGTCCGCCGAGGAGGGTGAAAGCACGCTCCACGAGCTTGACCCTCAGAGCGTGAGCGGTGGCGCCCGCGCGTCGCGGATCCGCGGACTGCGCTGGTGTGGTGGGGGCGTTGGGTGCCGTGGTGATCAACGTGACGGTTCCTCACGTGTACGCCGCGTGGAGGCGGCTGGCCCATCAGGTCAGTGGCGAGCTACCGGCCCAACCCCGGTCGCCCGCGCCCCCTTTGGTTGCTTGATCAACCCTCCCTCGCATCGTACATGCGTGACGCGCAAAGAGACTGAGTCTTGCACCACACCAGAACGGGTTTTGCGGACACTCATTGCGCTTCGCGGGATGCGCATTTACGGGAAGCGGGAACGGACGGGAAAAGCCTTCCGTCACCTGCGCTATTGCGCGCCGAGAAATGGCGCTTCATTCCTCAGGCTGCGCCTGGTGGAAAAAGTTGACATGCCCAGTAGGGGTTCCATTGACTTCCTTTCGTAAAGGAATTCCCGGGAGCTCCGATAGGGGTAAAAGTGCGTGCACGCAGAGCAGTAGCTGCCCTCTCGCTGGCGGTCGCCATGACCGGATCGGGCCTTGTTGTGGCCGGTTCGGCCCAGGCCGCGGACAACCGGTGCTACATCAGCGCTTCATCGGCCACACTGCGTTCCAAGGCCACAACGAACAGCACGGCTATCGCAGTGGCGTACAAGAACAACAAGTGCAAGGACCTGGACTACAAGGGGTCCTGGGTGAAGCTGCGGATGACCAGCGGGAACGCCAAGGGGAAGGTCGGCTGGGTCAGGAAGGACCTGGTCCATGAACCGACCGTCGACACCTGCACGCCCCCGTGTTGAGACAGACCATCACCGAGCTGCGCCCCGGCTGACGGGCGGCCTCGCCGGCTGCGTGGGCGAGGAACCTGAAGACCCCCCGGACTTCGGTCCGGGGGGTCTTCACCGTTTCGGGGCTGAACGGCGCTTCTGTGAGTCAGCGGCAAGCACGGGGCTCAGACCTTGGTGAAGCACATCGTGTAGTCGAAGCCCCGGCTGTTGTAGTGCTGGATGCCGTAGTCGTACTTCGACGAGCACTCCTGGCCTTGGCCGGGGAGCATTTCGCGCATCGTGTACTGGGCTTCGGGCGAAGCGCAGTCGACGACGGTGGGGACCGGTTCGCCCTGTGGGTCCGCGACCTTGACGCAGTCGCCGACCTCGGGTTCGTGGGTCTTGGCTTCCTCTGCGGCCGCCGAGGCGGAGGCCTCCGCCTTCGCCTTGCCGCCGGTCGGACTGGTGTTGTAGTCCCAGACGTAATAGCCCAGCGCGCCGACGACCGCGATGACGACGGCTGCCGCCTTCACCGTCCGCAACGCGGCTCCCGGCTGCCGGCGCTGGGGACCACGCGGCGGCTGCGGTTGCGGGTATCCGTACGGCTGCTGCTGCGGGTACGGCTGATTCGGGTGCTGCTGCGGTGGCATCGACATACGTGAAAACCCCGTGGGTGGGTGATTAGGCGTGAGGGGGGCCATCCTTGGACGCTCGGGCTGGGGGCCGAGGCGCGGCAATCGAAGACGGCGCCGGGCTGTGATCCTGACACAGGTGCTACGGATGCGGGATTCTCTTCCAGCTTCTTCACAAGGGCATCGAGCGGCCTCATTTCGCCACGCGCAATAGTGTCCTCCGGTGTGCAGGTTTGGGTGCACATTTAGCGAGTCGAATGATTTGAAATCCGCTGCTTGAATAGGGAGCCCACGGTCGGATTCCTGAGGGAGGGGCATGCAGACGCGTGTGCTGCCCGTGCGGCGAACAGTCGTCGCGCTCGCCGGCGCTGCCGTGTTGGTGGCGCTCGCTGCCTGCACCGGCGGCACCAGCAGGCCAGGTGACGGCTGGTCCTCGCCTTCCACGACCGGGAACCCCGCGGCCCGTGCCGGGGACTCCAGAACATTCGTTGGCGGACAGCAGCAGATTCGTCCTCGCGTCGGCCCGCGTCATCCGCTCCCCGACAGGCAACATCAAAGAAGCGCCGGCAGGCCGAGCAGATGACGGGGCTGACCCGCCGATACGGTCGTCGGACCGAGCGCCTGCGGTCGACGCTGGCCGCAGTCGGCCTCGCGCTCGCCGGTCGAGCCG
>NZ_JBVJPT010000023.1:0-64941 GCF_055609385.1 Streptomyces sp. NPDC036764 | reverse complement strand
TTTTTGCGGGCGAAGTTCGCCAAGAAGCCGGGCATCGCGGCGGCGAACATCGCCGCGTTCCGTGCGGGCTGGAATTTCGGGGAGACGACGGAGGATTTCGCGGTCTCCTACGAGATCGCGCCGGCGACGACGGCGTTCCCGGTGGGCACCTACCGCAACATCTCGGGGAATCTGGCGTTGTCCTACGGGCTGATCGCCGCGTCCCGGCAGGCGGATCTGCCGTTGTATCTGGGCTCGTACCCGATCACCCCGGCCTCGGACATCCTGCACGAGCTGAGCCGGCACAAGAACTTCGGGGTGCGCACCTTCCAGGCCGAGGACGAGATCGCCGGGATCGGCGCGGCGCTGGGCGCCGCGTTCGGCGGCTCACTCGCCGTGACCACGACCTCCGGTCCCGGAGTGGCCCTGAAATCGGAGACCATCGGCCTCGCGGTCTCCCTCGAACTGCCGCTGCTGGTGATCGATATTCAGCGGGGCGGGCCGTCGACGGGTCTGCCGACCAAGACGGAGCAGGCGGATCTGCTGCAGGCGATGTTCGGCCGTAACGGGGAGGCGCCGGTGCCGATCGTGGCGCCGTGCACGCCGGCCGACTGTTTCGATGCGGCGCTGGAGGCGGCGCGGATCGCGCTGACGTACCGGACGCCGGTGATGCTGCTGTCGGACGGTTATCTGGCCAATGGCTCCGAGCCGTGGCGGATCCCGGAGCCGGACGAACTGCCCGATCTGACGGTGCAGTTCGCGCAAGGGCCGAACCACACCCTGGATGACGGCAGTGAGGTGTTCTGGCCGTACAAGCGGGACCCGCACACCCTGGCCCGGCCGTGGGCGATCCCGGGCACGCCGGGTCTGGAGCACCGCATCGGCGGCATCGAGAAGGAAGACGGCACGGGCAACATCTCCTACGCGCCGGCCAACCACGAGTTCATGGTCCGCACCCGCCAGGCGAAGATCGACGGGATCGAGGTGGCGGATGTGGAGGTCGACGACCCGCACGAGGCGAAGACGCTGGTGCTGGGCTGGGGATCGACGTATGGGCCGATCACCGCCGCGGTGCGCCGGCTGCGCACCGCGGGTGAGTCGATCGCGCAGGCGCATCTGCGGCATCTGAACCCGTTCCCGCGCAACCTGGGCGCGGTCCTGGGACGTTACGACAAGGTGGTGATCCCCGAGATGAACCTCGGCCAGCTCGCCACCCTGGTCCGGGCGAAGTACCTGGTGGACGCCCACTCCTACAACCAGGTCAACGGCATGCCGTTCAAGGCGGAACAGCTCGCCAAGGCTCTCAAGGAGGCCATTCATGGCCGTTGAGCTGCCGCCCGTCATACCGAGGAAGGAAGCCGCCCTCGGCGCCCGCGATTTCAAGTCCGATCAGGAAGTGCGCTGGTGCCCGGGCTGCGGTGACTACGCGATCCTCGCCGCGGTCCAGGGCTTCATGCCGGAGCTGGGGCTGGCCAGGGAGAACATCGTCTTCGTCTCGGGTATCGGCTGTTCCTCCCGCTTCCCGTACTACATGAACACCTACGGGATGCACTCCATCCACGGCCGCGCCCCGGCCATCGCGACCGGGCTGGCCACCTCGCGCCGGGACCTGAGCGTGTGGGTGGTCACGGGCGACGGCGACGCGCTGTCGATCGGCGGCAACCACCTGATCCACGCCCTGCGCCGCAACGTCAACCTCAAGATCCTGCTGTTCAACAACCGGATCTACGGCCTGACCAAGGGCCAGTACTCCCCGACCTCCGAGGTCGGCAAGATCACCAAATCGACGCCGATGGGCTCCCTCGACGCGCCCTTCAACCCGGTGTCCCTCGCGATCGGCGCCGAGGCATCCTTCGTCGCGCGCACGGTCGACTCCGACCGCAAGCACCTCACCCAGGTGCTGCGCGAGGCGGCCGCCCACAAGGGCACCGCACTGATCGAGATCTACCAGAACTGCAACATCTTCAACGACGGCGCCTTCGAGGTCCTCAAGGACCGGCAGCAGGCCGAGGAGGCGGTGATCCGCCTCGAACACGGGCAGCCGATCCGCTTCGGCGGTGGGGGCACCTCCCGCTCGAGCGAAGCCGAGAGTGGGGGAGGCACACGCGGCGTCGTCCGCGACCCGCACACCGGCGACCTGAAAGTCGTCACCGTCACCCCGGACAACGAGTCGCAGATCGTGATCCACGACGCCCACTCGCCGTCCCCGACCACGGCCTTCGCCCTGTCCCGCCTGGCCGACCCGGACACCCTGCACCACACCCCGATCGGCGTGTTCCGCTCGGTCGACCGCCCGGTCTACGACACCCAGATGGCCGACCAGCTCGACACGGCGATCGAACAGAACGGCAAGGGCGACCTGGCAGCCCTGATCAAAGGCAACGACACCTGGATCGTGGAGAGTTCCTCATGACGTACGTCATCGCCCAGCCCTGCGTCGACATCAAGGACAAGGCCTGCATCGAGGAATGCCCCGTCGACTGCATCTATGAAGGCCCCCGCAAGATGTACATCCACCCCGACGAATGCGTCGACTGCGGGGCCTGCGAGCCGGTCTGCCCGGTCGAAGCCGTCTTCTACGAGGACTCCGTGCCCTCCCAGTGGACGGACTACGTGAGCGCGGACCGTGAGTTCTTCACCACCATCGGCTCGCCCGGCGGCGCAAGCAGTCAGCCCCCGCTGGAGGCCGATCACGGCGTGGTGGCCGCCGAACCGCAGGGCCAGTCCGCCACCTGATTCACCTCATCCGGCCGCCCATCCGAATCGAGCCCTGATGAAGACACCTGTCGTACTGCTCGCTGACGACCTCGCACCGGCCACCGTCGACGCTTTGGGCGCGGCGGTGGAGATTCGGCGCTGTGACGGCACCGACCGTGCCGCCCTGCTCACCGCGGTCGGCGAGGCCGAGGCCCTGTTGGTGCGCTCGGCCACCCGCGTGGACGCCGAGGTGTTCGCCGCCGCGCCCCATCTGAAGGTGGTCGCGCGAGCCGGGGTCGGACTGGACAACGTAGACGTCGACGCCGCCACCCGAGCGGGCGTCATCGTGGTCAACGCCCCCACCTCCAACGTCGTCACCGCCGCGGAACTCGCCTGCGGCCTGATCATCTCCACCGCCCGCCACATACCCCAGGCACACACCTCCCTCAAGGCGGGGGAGTGGAAGCGGAGCAGCTACGTCGGCGTGGAACTGGCCGGCAAGACCCTCGGCATCGTGGGCCTGGGACGCATCGGGAAACTCGTGGCTCAGCGGATGGCGGCCTTCGGCATGGACGTCATCGCCCATGACCCGCACCTGTCCGAGCACGAGTCGGCCAGGGCAGGGGCCAGGCCGGTGTCCTTGGACGAGTTACTGGAGACGTCCGACTTCATCACCGTCCACCTTCCCAAGACCCCGCAGACCATGGGCCTGATAGGCCAGGAGGAACTGAAACGGGTCAAGCAGGGCGTACGGATCGTCAACGCAGCTCGGGGCGGGATCGTCGACGAGCAGGCGCTGGCCTCGGCACTGCGGGAAGGCCGTGTGGCCGGCGCGGGCCTCGACGTCTTCGCCGTCGAACCCTGCACCGAATCCCCCCTGTTCGGCCTCGAGACAGTGGTCGTCACCCCGCATCTCGGCGCCTCGACCACCGAGGCCCAGGACAAGGCCGGAATCTCCGTCGCCCACGCGGTACGCCACGCTCTGGCGGGCGACCTGGTCCACGACGCCGTGAACCTCCACGGTGGCGCCGTCGCCGCGGACGTAGCCCGCCTGCTGCCGCTGGCGCAGAACCTCGGCCGCATCCTGGCCGGCCTGACCGACGGCCGGCCCCTGCTCGACCTGTGCGTCGAGGTGCACGGACAGGTCACCCGGCACGATGTCAGCGCCGTCGAACTCGCCGCTCTCAAAGGGGTTTTCAGCGACATCGCCGACCGGGCCGTCACCTGGGTGAACGCTCCGCAGATCGCTCGGGAGCACTGCCGCGAGGTACGGTTCGTCACCAGCTCGGAGTGCGCACGCCACCGGGACCTGGTCACCGTGCGCGGTACGTTCGCCGACGGTGGGAAGACCGGCGTCTCGGGCACGCTGGTCGAGCCCAAGGACACCCACACACTCACCGGCATCGACGACTACGACCTCGATGTGAACATCGCCCAGCGCATGCTCTTCCTTCGCTACAAAGATGTGCCAGGCATGATCGGCGTCATCGGACGCATCCTGGGGGAGGCCGGCATCAACATCGCCGCCATGCAGGTCGCGCGGGTGACCGAGGGCGGCGAGGCCGCGGTCGCCCTGACGGTCGACAACGCCGTGCCGAGCGCGGTGCTGGGGGCCATCAGCGAGGCGATCGGGGCGAGTTCGGCCCGCTTCGTCGACCTGGAACTCTGAGATCTCCGCACGACGGTGACAATGGTGCCGGTGGCTGCCCTGCGGCCACCGGCATCGTCGGTTCCCGGGGAAGCCGCTCAGAGCACGCCGAAACAACCGCCGTTGAGCTTGATGGCGTACCACTGACGTTCCAGACCGCGCAGCGCCGAGACGGACTCCCGCAGGGGGCCTTGGTGGATGCTGTACGGCGCGGCCCGGGCGAGCAGATCGCACAGGACGGCGAGATCGGCGAAGGTCTGCCGGAGCGGTTCCGCCAGTGTCGGCGCGGCGGCTGACATGGCGTCAGGCCGATCGGACTGACGCTGGAGCTCCCGTAGGAGCAATCGCACCTCCTCGTGGACGCGCTGTGCGTGTGCGGAGATTCCTGCGTCGCTCATGGACTGTCCGCCGTTCGTCCGATGGTGGGGTGGGAGAGCGCGGGCGATGGGGCCGGCCACCACGTAGGTACGGACCCGACATGTGCCCAGCCTGTCTCGGCTGTCGATCTCAAGCTGGCAGCTTTGCGACGTGATCCCCGCGGTCCGCCGGCCGTGCGCCCACCGGCACGCGGTGCGGGGAACACGCGACGGCGGCGCGGCAGAAGGAGGCGAACGCCGCGGCCCTGCGGGTCGGCTGCGCACCGGAGGGCCAGGCCAGACCGACCGGCAGTGGGGGGACCGCGTCGGAGATGGGGCGTATCTGCACGGCGCGCCCCTCGTAGCTGACGTCCAGGGTGGGACGCTGGATCAGCAGGGAGTATCCCGCGCCACGGGCCACCAGACTCCGCACCATCTCGAAGCTCTCGGTCCGATGACGGATGGCCGGGACGACGCCGGCGTCCGCCAGGACCTCGCTGAAGTAGCGACGGCTGGGCGGCACATCCAGCATGATCATGCTGTGGCCGTCGAGATCGGCCAGCCGGACCTCTTTTCTGGCGGCCAGCGGGTGCTCCCGGGGCAGCAGGACGTGCGGTTCGGTGGAGTAGAGCGTGTCGAATTTGATGCCGGCCTCTATGTCGGCCCCGTACAGCAGCGCCAGTTCACAACGGCCCTCGCGCAGCAGGTGCTGCAACTCCGTCAACGACCCCTCCACGAAGTCGAGGGTGACACCGGGATGGGCGACCGCGAACTCCTCCAGCAGCCTCGGCAGCAGGAACGGGGCGAGAGTGGTGAAGCAGCCGATCACCAGCCGCCCGGCCGGTGTCTGGCCCACCTCTCGCATACCGGCCTGCAACTCCTCGCTGCGGGCCAGCAGTTCCCGGGCCTGCGGCAGGAACAGACGGCCGGCGGTGGTGAGCGTCAGGCCCTTGGCCTTGGCGCGGATCAGCAGTTGCACCCCGAGTTGGTGCTCCAATTCCCCGATGCCGGCCGACACCGCGGACTGCGAGACATACAGCCGCTGGGCCGCCCCGGTCATCGTCCCGGCGTCGGCGGCCACCACGAAATAGTCGAGCTGACGCAGACTTATCCGCTCAGGCATAAGAAAAACCTCGATTGATGTCCACGATATTCACGTTTTCACGGTAGTTGGAGATGGGTGATACTGAGGGTCACCGAGCCCAGGAGGTTCCGTTATGGCGAACGTTTCGGCGTGCCCGGTCAATCACGATTTCAATCCACTGGGTGACGCCTATGTCGCCGACCCGTACCCGATCCTGTCCGGCGTGCGGAACGAGGGACCGGCGTTCTACGCGCCGGCGATCGACATGTGGGTGATAACCCGATTCGACGACATCCAGAGCGCCCTGATGGACCCGCAGACTTTCTCTGCTGCGGTCGGTCAGCGTCCGGTATTCCCGCTCACCGACGAGGCGCAGTCCATCATCAAGGAGGGATTCCACGCCTATCCGGTGATGTCCGACTGCGATCCGCCGCGGCACACCCGGATACGTCGGCACAATCAGAAGGGTTTCTCCGCGCGGCGGATCTCGGTTCTGGAACCGAAGGTGTGGGCCAAGGCGACAGAGCTGGTCGACGAGATAACCCCCGGTGTGGTCGATCTCGTGTCGGCGCTGACCTACCCGCTGCCCGCCTACATGATCTTCACCTTCATCGGATTCCCCGACGAGGACATGGACATGCTGAAGTCGTGGTGCGGCAATCGCATCGCCTTCAGTTGGGGCAAGCCGTCCGCGGACGAGCAGCGCGCCATCGCCGGCAACATGGTCAACTACTGGCGCTACTGCGAGGAGTTCGTCGCCCGACGCGCGGCCGAGCCGGTCGACGACTTCACCAGCGACCTGGTCCGTATCCATCAGGCCGATCCCGAGAGCCTGTCGATCTCGGACATCACGAACGTCGCCTACGGACTGAGCTTCGCCGGGCACGAGACCACCACCAGCTTCACCGGCAACGCGGTGCGCCGACTGCTCGCCAACCGTGAGCAGTGGGAGGACCTGTGCGCGGACCGGTCGCTCATCCCTCAGGCGGTCGAGGAGGTGTTGCGCTACGACAGCAGCATTCCGGCCTGGCGTCGCATCACCACCAAGGACGTGACCGTGGGCGGAGTCGAGATCCCCGCGGACGCAAAGATCCTGTTGCTGCTGGGCGCGGCGAACAGGGATCCCAAGCACTTCGCGGAACCGGAGTCCTTCGACATCCATCGCGAGGACGCCCGCAAGCATCTCGCCTTCGGCCAGGGCATCCACTACTGCATCGGCGCCGCGCTGGCACGCATGGAGGCCCGGATCGCCCTCGACCTGCTCGCCCAGCGTGCCCCCAAGATGCGCATGGTGGAGGACCAGGACTTCGACTTCCCGGCCAATGTCTCCTTCCGAGGCCCCCGAAAGCTCCTCGTCCACTGGCCCGAGTGACACACCGTGGTCACCCGCCGGGGCAGCAGGCCGTGTGAGACCCGCACCCCGCTCGAGCCGCCGGCCCTCACCCCTTCGGAGGGCCGGCGGCACCGGCGTACCGTCAGCGCTCATTGACCAGCAGCGTCTGCATCACCTGACCGCAAGCGCCCGCCGTGTCGTGCAACTGCCCCACGGCCAGGCCCGATCCCTGCGGACTGGCCGCCGTGGCGGAGCGCATGCACAGCCAGTCGCCGGCCGGCTCACGGTGCAGGGCGAGCGTCACATCGGTGTTGATCACCAGACGGTGATGATGGTCCAGTTCGAACGCCACGGCCCAGTTGCTGTCCGCCACCGTCAACGCCCGAGTGAGCGGGGTGTCCTGCTGCCCGGCGAGCAGTGGGATGCGCTGGCGCGCCCACGCCCAGCCCGGCCCCGGCGTGTCGAACCCCGTCCCCGGCTCGAAGCGCCACTCCATTGCGGCGATGTAGCCGTCCAGGTGGGCGTCGGCCATGGTGTGGGGCGGCTGCGCGTCCGGGAGCGGCGGTGCCTGCGGGGCGGAGTCCAAGGACGGGGTGTCGTCGGGGCTGACAGCCATGCGCCAGGCCCTGGCCAGCATGACGACGTCCCCGCCCGAGCTGATCTGGCCCTCCAGCAACTCCACCCGGCGGCCGGCGTGCACAGTCCGTACGGTGACCTCGAGATCCGCGACGGGCACCGGGCGCGGCAGTTCCACCGTCACCCGGGCGATCCGGAAGTCCCGACGTGGCGCATGCCGTTCCATCGCCCGCCCCAGCAGGGCCGACGGCGGCCCGCCGTGCTGCCACTTGGGGCTCCAGGGGCCGGCGGTGGCAGGGGTGCTCGCGAAGCGCCCATGCCCCAGTTCGCGATAGAAGGCCTCCGGCAAGGCAGCCGGAGTGGAGGGGACCGTGGTGTTCACAGGGTGCTCCTTTCGAAGGGCTCGGAAGTGGGCCGCTGCGGGAAATACGGTTCGCGTGAGCCGGCACCGCGTGAGGCGTGGCGCCGGCCGCTGAACGGAGGGTGACGACCTGCCAGGACACGCGCCCCGGCGGCACTGCGCCGGGGCGCGTTCCGCGCCCGACGGGTCCCCTCGGACCCGCCCGTCGTCGAGGCGGTGCCGGTCACGAGGCCGGTGTGGCCCGTGCGCCGACCAGGCCCAGGCTCATGTCCGACCCCCGCGAACGAAACCAGCGCCGGTAGGAGTCGGGCGGCACGCCCACCGTACGACCGAAGTGCCGGCGCAAGGTGGCGGCCGTCCCCATGCCGGTCTGGGCGGCGATCTGCTCGACACTGAGCTGCGTGGTCTCAAGGAGACGCTGGGCCAGTTGGACGCGCTGCGCCAGGAGCCACTGCAACGGAGCCATACCCGTGCTCGCGCGGAAGTGCCGGGTCAACGTACGCCGACTGACGCTGGCCTGCTGCGCCATGTCCTCCACCGTCACAGGGGTGTCCAGGCGTTGCGTCACCCATGACAGGACCTCGGACAGCACCTGGTCGGCGCCGCCGGACTCGGACGTGTGGGGCGGTTGCACCGGCTCCGCGGTGTCCTGCGGGGCCATGCCCAGGCGATGTGCCAGGGCCTTGGCGACCGCGGCGCCGTGGTCGAGCTGCACCATGTGCAGGAATAGGTCGAGGCTGGCGGCCCCGCCGGCGGACGTGAGGATGTCTCCCTCGTCCACGTACAGCGCGTCCAGGTCCACCGTCACCCGCGGGTACTGCGCGGCCAGCGCGTCGGCGTGGGTCCAGTGGGTGGTGATCCGGCGGCCGTCGAGCAGACCGGCGGCCCCGAGGACGAAGGCTCCCGTGGAGGTGGCGACCATGCGCGCGCCCGCGTCATGCGCGTCGCGCACCGCCTTCACCAGGGCAGCGGAAGGGGCCTGCCGCACATCGGGGGCGCCCGGGACGATGACGGTGTGTGCCCGGGACAACTCATCAAGGGTGTAGAGCCGTTCGATGCGGCAGGCGTCACAGCTCTGCATGCTCTCCGGGGCGCAGGCAGCGAAGTCATACCAAGGGTCGGCCAGGTAGGTCCGATTGACGCCGAAAATCTCACGCGCTGCCGAGATGTCAAGACTTGAACTTCGTGAAGTGAAAAGTAGGGCCATGGATATCGGCATAGGCCACACCGTCACCTTCGCGTCCTTGCGCCGTCAACGGATTCTTGCCGAAGTCGCACACGAGTGCGGTGATTTGCCGTTGCAGATTCAACCAACGCACCTGAACTTGCCCAAGTCGTACGAGGTTCGCCCCTTGCCCACCGGGCCGGAATCGCCGCGCCACAAACTCCGGATCGAAGTCCCTGACCAGCGACGATGAAGAGGCGAAAGACCTCGCGGATTTACGACATCACCCTCCGGAGGGCAGGGTGATGTCGCAGATCTGCCAGCCTCGGCCCCCCGGATCCTGTTGAACTGATCGCGTACCGACAGACCCTTCACAGGACGGAATTCATGGCCTCGACAACCACCGCCAACACGCACACTGGCGGAACCGGCCTGCCGACCCGATCACCTCTGGTCGGATGGCTGGCCGTGGTCTCGGTAATGCTGGGAATCTTCTCGATCGTCACGACCGAGATCCTGCCGATCGGTCTGCTCACCAAGATCGGGGCCAGTTTCACCATCTCGGACGGGATGGCGGGGCTGATGATGACGATGCCCGGCTTTCTGGCGGCCATCTCCGCCCCCGTGGTCACCGTGGCGACCGCGCGCATCGACCGTCGGCTGATGCTGTGTGTGTTCATGCTCCTACTGGCCGGGGCGAACTTCCTGGCCGCCGTGGCGCCGGACTACTGGCTCGTCCTGGTCTCCCGCATCCTGGTCGGTATCGTCATCGGCGGCTTCTGGTCGATCGGTGCCGGACTGGCCGAACGCCTCGTGCCGGCGGAGTCGGTCGGCCGGGCCACGGCGGTGATCTTCTCGGCGGTCCCGCTGGGATCGGTGCTCGGAGTGCCGGCCGGCACCTTCATCGGAGATCTGGCCGGCTGGCGCATGGCCTTCGTCGTCATGGGCGCCCTGACCGTCGGTGTGCTGCTCATGCTCCTGCTGGTCGTGCCGCCGCTGCCCCCGACCCAGACGACCCGCCTGAGCGTGCTGCGGGGCATGATCAGCAGCGTCAACACCCGGTTTGCGCTGCTGCTGACCTTCCTGGTCGTGCTGGCCCACTTCGGAACGTACACGTACGTCACCCCGTTCCTGGAGCAGGTCACCAAGGTCAGCTCCGGCATGATCACCGTCTTCCTGCTGATCTACGGTGCCGCAGGCATCGTCGGCAACTTCCTGGGCGGCGCGATCGTCGCCCGCCGCCCCCGCGCCACCTTCGGCCTCGCGGCCGGCCTCATCGCGGCCGCCACCCTGCTGCTGCCCGTTCTGGGCCGCTGGGAGATCGGCGCGGTCGCCCTGCTGATCGTCTGGGGCGTCGCATACGGCGCCGTCCCCGTCTCCTCCCAGACATGGTTCGCCAAGGCATCTCCCGCCTCACCCGAGGCGGCCTCGGTGCTGTTCACCGCTTCCTTCCAGGCGACGATCTCCATCGGCGCGCTGGTCGGAGGCGTGGTCGTGGACCACTCCTCGCCGTCCACCGTCATGGTGCTCGGCGGTGTCACCGCGGCGTTCATGGTCGTGGCCGTGTGGGCTCACTTCGCCCGCCGCCTGACCTGGCCCGACCACACCTGAACCCCGCCGACGACCTGAGCGTCACTTTCGACCTTCCCCTGCACGGCTCCGGACTCCGCTCAGGCACGGGAATCCGGGGCCCTCGGCTCGGCCGGCCTGCCCGGCACTCATCAAACCTAAGGAGAGGACAGCGCCCATGTGCGGAATCGCCGGTTGGGTGGACTTCGAGCGCGACCTGACCCAGGAGCGCTCAACAGCGCAGGCCATGACCGAGACGATGACCTGCCGCGGCCCCGACGCCGAGGGGCTGTGGCTGGCTCCCCACGCGGCCATCGGCCACCGCAGGCTCTCCGTCATCGACCTCGAGGGCGGCAAGCAGCCCATGCTCGCCGAAGAGGACGGCCGCCCGCTGGCCGTGCTGACCTTCAGCGGCGAGATCTACAACTACCGGGAACTGCGCTCCGAACTCGTCTCCCGCGGCCACCGCTTCCGCACCCAGAGCGACACCGAGGTCGTCCTGCGTGCCTATCTGGAGTGGGGCCAGGACCTGGTCACCAGGCTGAACGGCATGTTCGCCTTCGCCATCTGGGACATCCGCAGCGAAGAACTGCTCCTGGTGCGCGACCGCATGGGCGTCAAGCCGCTCTACTACTACCCCACACCCGACGGAGTCCTCTTCGGCTCGGAGCCCAAGGCGATCCTTGCGAACCCGGAGATCCCGCGCCGGGTGAACATCGATGGGCTCCGCGAGATACTGGACATGGTCAAGACCCCCGAACACGCCATCTTCACCGGCATGTTCGAGGTCCGTCCCGGACACGTCGTCCGTGTGCGCCGCCAGGGTCTGACCAAGCACGTGTACTGGGCGCTGGAGGCCAAGGAGCACGAGGACTCCCTGGAGCAGACCATCGGCACCGTTCGGGAGCTGCTGGAGGACATCGTGTCCCGCCAGCTCATCTCGGACGTCCCCCTGTGCAGCCTCCTGTCCGGCGGACTGGACTCCTCGGCCGTCACCGCCCTCGCCGCCAAGGCCCTGAAGGACGAGGGCGCGGGTCCGGTCCGCTCCTTCTCCGTGGACTTCGTCGGAGCCGCCGAGAACTTCGTGCCCGACCCGCTGCGCAGCACCCCCGACGCCCCCTTCGTGCGCGACCTGGCCGAACTCGTCCAGGCCGACCACAAGGAAATCCTGCTGGACAGCGACGACCTGAGCGATCCCGCCGTCCGCGCCGCCGTCCTGGCCGCCACCGACCTCCCCCCGGTCTGGTACGGCGACCTGTGGCCGTCCCTCTACCTCCTCTTCCGCGCCGTACGGGAACGTTCCACCGTGGCCCTCTCGGGCGAGTCGGCCGATGAACTCTTCGGCGGCTATAGCTGGTTCCACGACCCGGAGGTGCTCACGGCCGAGACCTTCCCGTGGCTCACCAGCACACCCGGCCCCTTCTACGACGGCACTCCGATGTTCGACAAGAGCCTGCTGGGGCGCCTCGACCTGCTGGGCCGCCGGCGCGACAGCTACCACGAAGCGATAGCCGAGGTGCCCGTGCTCCCCGGGGAGACCGGACTCGAGAAGCGGATGAGGGAGCTCAGCTATCTCAACCTCACCCGCTTCGTGAACACCCTCCTCGACCGCAAGGACCGCATGAGCATGGCCGTGGGCCTGGAGGTCCGGGTCCCGTTCTGCGATCACCGACTCGTCGAATACGTCTTCAACGCCCCGTGGGCCATGAAGAAGTTCGACGGTCGGGAGAAGAGCCTGCTGCGAGCCGCCGCCAAGGACGTCCTGCCCCAGTCCATCGTGGAGCGGGTCAAGGCGCCCTACCCGAGCACACAGGACTCCGGATACGAGAAGAAGCTGCGTGACCGGCTCGCCGAGGTCGTCTCCGGCGGCAACGCGCCCATCCTCCCGCTGCTGGACCTGGGGCGTGTCCAGGATCGCCTCGACCGGCCGGTCAGCAGTGAGAGCACGCAGATCACCCGGATCGACCTGGAAGTGCCGCTCTCGCTCAACGCCTGGCTGGAGTCGTACCAGGTCACCCTGGACCTGTGACCGGACCCGCATCGGCGGGCCGCCCCGCGCGGCCCGTGCACGCCTGCACACCCTGATGGACTCGCAGGCCTGAGACCGCCCGGCGGCCCTGCCCAATCCCCCGTACGCAGAGCCGCCGGGTGCCTGCATCCGGCAGCGCCCCCGAGTCCCGGGACGCCCACCCTCGGACGTCGTCGGTCGCACCGTGCTGTCGAGCCCGGTGCCGAGAGGAAGCAGCTCGTGTCTGTGCCCATCACCTCCACGGAACTCGCGGCCCGCTGGGCGCTGTACGGCCTTCAGTCCGGTCCGCCGACGGACCGTCAATTCCTGCGTGCCGCGGTGCTCGCCGGTCACATCCACCAGAGCATCGCCACACTGCGCGCCCTCGATCTCACGGGCGTGGCACCCGCGTCGGTCTTCCGCACCACCGACGCGGTCGAGGTTGCATCTCGGGAGTCCTCCGATGCAGCCCTATGAACTCACGCTCACGGCCGCGGCCGGAGCCATCGCCGGCAAGAGCCTCTCTCCCGTCGAACTCGTCGAATCCGTCCTCCGGCGCGCGGAGGACACCGAAGGCACCCTCAACGCGTTCGTCACCGTCACCGCCGAAGCGGCACGGTCAGCCGCGGCACAGGCCGAGCGGGACATCCACGCGGGACGGTACCGCGGCCCCCTGCACGGCATCCCTTTCGCGCTCAAGGACATCATCGACACAGCCGGGGTGCCGACCACGGCCAGCTCCCGGGTCTGGGCCGGGCGCATCCCCGCCGAGGACAGTGCTGTGATGACCCGCCTCACGACGGCGGGCGGGGTGTTGATCGGCAAAGCGCACACGCACGAGTTCGCCTACGGCCTCATCACCCCCCAATCGGCCAATCCGTGGAACGTCGATCGAGTCGCCGGCGGATCCAGTGGCGGGTCGGCCGTAGCCGTGGCCGCCGGATCGGCGACCTTCTCGATCGGAACCGACACCGCCGGTTCCATTCGGGTCCCCGCTGCCCTCAACGGCGTCGTGGGGCTCAAACCCAGCTACGGTCTCGTCTCCCGCCACGGCGTGGCACCGCTGTCATGGTCCATGGACCACGTCGGTCCCCTCACCCGAAGCGTCAGGGACGCGGCCCTGGTCCTGGACGCCGTCGCGGGCCGCGACCTCAGGGATCCCGCAAGCATCCACTCTCCCAACTCCCATCACGAGTACGGGCGTTCGACCGACCTGCGCGGTATACGCGTCGGCATCCCCGCCAACTACTTCTTCGACCACGTGACGCCCGAGGTCGAGAAGGCGGTCCGCAACTCCATCGACCACCTCGCCGAACTCGGCGCCACAACAGTCGAAGTCGCCGTGCCGCTGACCGACTACCTGCTGCCCATCCTGTGGGGCCACATGGGCCCCGAGGCGGCCTCCGCGCACGAAGATCACCTGGAGCACCACGCCGACCTCTTCGGCGAGGACGTCCGGACCCTGCTCCAGGCCGGACAGCTCGTCCTGGCCGGCGACTACCTGCGCGCTCAGCGCTCGCGCACACGCATCCGCCAGGCATGGCGGGAGATGTTCCGCTCCATCGACGTACTCGCCACGCCGACCGTCGCCTGTACGGCGATCCGACGCGAACAGTCCGATGTGCAATGGTCCGACGGCTCCACGGAGTCGGCGACCGACGCGTTCGTCAGGCTCACGGCTCCGGCCAACATCACCGGCCTTCCCGCCCTCTCCCTGCCGATCGGCCTCGACGAGCACGGCCTCCCCATCGGCCTCCAACTCATCGCCGGCCAGCTCGCCGAACCCGACCTGCTGCGCGTCGGCATCGCCTACGAAACCACTCACGACAGCAGCGGCCACCTGGCCGCCGGGATATGAGCCCCACGGCCGGCGCGCCTTCAAGAACCGGCTGCTCCGGCCGGCCGCGACAAGTCTGAGCCCGCGAGCTGAAGGCTGCTCGGCTCGCGGGGCGGCACCGGCTGGAGGTCGATTCGGCGAGGCGAACCGGGGTGCGAGACTGAGCCCATGTTCGTTCAGCTCCTCGCGGCAACGGGTGTGCTCGCTGTCCTGACCGTCGTTCCCGGCCCGGACATGGCGGTGGTGACGAAGCGCGCCATCGCGTCCGGCTGGCAGGACGGCCTGCGCACGGTCGGCGGCATCACGGCGGGACTGCTCATCTGGGGTGTGCTCACCGTGGTCGGCCTGGCGGCCGTCCTGGCCGCGTCTGCCACGGCTTACATGATCGTCAAGCTCGCCGGTGCCGCCTACCTCGGCTTCCTGGGCGTGCAGGCACTGCTGCAGAGCCGACGCAGCCATTCGGCGACTTCGGCGACTTCGGCGACTTCGGGGGCGAGCGCCCCGTCCTCATCCGGCAACCCGTGGCGCACGGGCCTGATCAGCAACGTCTTCAATCCGAAGATCGCCGTCTTCTACACGGGCCTGCTGCCCACGCTCGCTCCGTCCGGTTTCTCGCCGCATGCCGGGATGGCTCTGCTGGTCCTCGTCCACGCGGCCCTGACGCTCGTCTGGCTCGGCGGCTATGTACTGGTGCTGGCCAAGGCCCGAACCTTCTTCGAGAAGCCTGCCGTACGGCGCACCATGGACCGCATCACAGGTGTCGTCCTGATCGGGTTCGGCGTCAAGGTGGCCACCTCCCAGACCTGAACCGGAGCACCCGCGGAGCCGTGCTCCTCGCCAGAACGAACCACGGCCACTTGACCGTTGAGGTGGTGCAAGAGTTCGTCCGGCGGTTGTTCAGAGGTCATTTCGACCTTGGCCGGTGCGGGGCCGACGGGATGCATCCGGAGTCTTGAAGCCGGACACAGCTCGCCCATAGGATTCGAATGAGAGCTCGTTGAATCGTTTCAATCCATTGAGTGGGACACAGTGAGCAGGGAGTGGACATGCCCGGAGACTGGGACCGAAGGACCTTTCTGCGCGCCACCGCGGGAACGATGGGCGCCGGAATTCCCGTCCTGGCCGCAGCGACTCCCGCATCGGGGGCGCCGGCTGATGGGCCGCAGGGCGCGGGGGGAGGCGGAACCGGCGGACTTCGCGTCACGCGAACGACCGTGGAGCACGCGGAGAACGTCCTCGGAACCGATGTGGCCCACCCTCGGCTCGCCTGGGAGTTGGCGTCCCCGGGTCATGGCGCACGGCAGACCGCCTACCGCATCCAGGTCAGGACGGGCGCGAAAGGGTGGGCCCGTTCGCTGGTGTGGGACTCGGGCAAGGTGATGTCTGCGAACAGCGTCGGCGTGGCGTACGGCGGGCCGGCGCTGGAGCCGCGCACCCGGTATGCCTGGCGGGTGAAGGTGTGGGACGGACGGGGCAGAGCATCGACCTGGAGTGCGCCCCGCTGGTGGGAGACAACGTTGTCGCCCGAGGAGTGGGGCGCCAGTTGGATCGGCGTGGACACCCCCACGCCCCTCGACTTCGCCGGCGCGTCATGGATCTGGGCAACCGGAGCGAGCCTGGAGAACGCCCCCGTGGGCACCCGATGGTTCCGCTCCCACCTCGACCTGCCGACAGGCGTCGAGGTGGTCACGGCCACCGTGGTGGCCACCGCGGACGACGATTTCGCCCTGTACCTCAACGGCCACCAGGCGGTGCAGGCCCCGCAACAGCAGGACGGCTGGCGGGCCGGTCGGACGGCCGACGTGACGCGGGAGGTGCGGGAGGCCGTGGCCGCCGGCACGGGCATCGTCCTCGCCGCCAGGGCCACCAACCGTGAAGGCGCCTCGGTCAACCCCGCGGGGCTGCTGGTCCGGCTGCGGGTGGAGACGTCGACGGGGCGGACGTACGAACTCCTCAGCGACGCCGGATGGAGAGTGACGCAGACGGAGCAACAGGGCTGGCAGGAGCCGGAGTTCGACGACTCCGCGTGGCTCCCGGCGGTGGTGCTCGCCCCCTACGGCCAAGGCCCCTGGGGCACCGGCGTGAGCGTCGCCGTGCCCGAGCAGCCGGCGCCGCTCCTGCGCAGGGAGTTCGACGTACCCGGCCGGGTCAGCCGGGCCAGGCTCTACATCAGCGGCCTGGCCTACTACGAGGCGCAGATCAACGGCCGGCGTGTGGGGCGCCAGGTGCTCGACCCCGGCTTCACCGACTACGACGAGACCGTGCTGTACACCGTCCACGACGTCACGGAACTCCTGCGGCGCGGCGGCAACGCGATCGGGGTGAGCCTGGGCCGTGGCTTCTTCGGCATGACCACCCCGAACGTCTGGAACTGGCACCGGCCGCCCTGGCACTCGGAGCCCCGCCTCGTCGCCCGCCTGGAGGTCGAGCACCCCGACGGCTCCCGCACCGCGCTGGTCACCGACGACCAGTGGCGGATCACGGAGGGACCCACACTCTCCAACTCCCTCTACGCCGGGGAGACATACGACGCCCGGCGCGAACCGGGCCCGTGGACCAGGCCGGGCTTCGACGACTCCTCCTGGCGCCCGGCGAAGGTGCAGAGCGCGCCGAAGGGACGCCTGCGGGCGCAGCCGCACGACGGAATCGAGGTCATCGACTCCTTCCACCCCGAGAGAATCACCCCACTCACCCCCGGGGTGCACGTGGTGGACATGGGCCGGACCATGGCCGGATGGGCCCGGATCACGGTGCGCAACGTCCCCGCGGGCACCGGCATCCAGCTCACCTACGGCGAGAAACTGAAGCCCGACGGAAGCGTCTCGGCCGAGACCTCCCACGTGCCCGGCCGATTCCAGCGCGACGAGTACATCTGCGCCGGCCGTGAGGAGGAGAGCTGGGAGCCCTCCTTCTCCTACAAGGGCTTCCGGTACATACAGATCAGCGGCCTGCCCGAGACGCCCGACGCCCGGCAGATCCTCGGCCGGCTGGTGCACACCCCACTGGACGAGGTCAGCTCCTTCGCCTGCTCGGAGCCCTTCTACGAATGGCTCGACCGCGCCATGCGGCGGACCGTGCTGAACAACATGCACGGCATTCCGACCGACACCCCGATGTACGAGAAGAACGGCTGGACGGGTGACGCCCAGCTCGGCACACCGGTCATGACCTACGCGTTCGCCATGCACCGCATGCTGTCCAAATGGCTGGGCGACCTCGCCGACAGCCAGACGGACGACGGTCAACTTCCCGTGATCGTGCCGAGCGGCGGCTGGGGATACGGCGACCTCGGGCCCTCGCCCGAGTGGACGACCGTGTACCCGTTCCTCATCCGCGAGTTCTACCGGGTGTACGGCGACGAGCGGGCGGCGCGCGAGCACTGGGTGACGCTGACCCGCTACCTGGACTGGGAGTTGTCCCGGCTGCGCGACGGCCTCGCCGTCACGGCGCTCGGCGACTACCTCGCCCCCGGTTACGGCGGCAACCCACCGGAGGACACACGGCTGACCGCGACCGCCTACCTCCACCGGGCGCTGCTGGACACCGCCGAGATGGGGGAGGTGCTCCACGCCGACGACGTGGTGACGCGTTACCGGGAGGCCGCCGAGAAGCTGAAGGCGGCCCTCAACGCGGAGTTCCTGGGCGCGGACGGCCACTACCGGACGGCGAAGGACCCCGGCTACCGGCAGACCTCCAACGCGATTCCGCTCGCCTTCGGTCTGGTGCCGGACAGTGCCCGCGCCTCGGTCCTCGACAGCCTGGTGCGGGACGTCGAACGCCGCGGCCGGCACCTCAACACGGGTGCGCTGGGCACCAGCGTGCTGCTGCGGGTGCTGTGCGCGCACGGGCGGCCGGACCTCGCCCACGCCGTCGCGACCCAGCGCACCTACCCCGGCTGGGGCTACTGGCACGACAACGGCGCTGACACCATGTGGGAGATGTGGCCGCTCGACTCCCGCTCGCGCGACCACTACTTCCAGGGCACCGTGGCCCAGTGGCTCTACGAGAACGTGGCAGGACTGCGTCCGGGTGACGCCGGCTACGCGACGTTCAGTGTGCGGCCCGATGCCCGGCACGGGGTGGACTGGGCCCGGACGTCGATCCGCACCGTCCGGGGAACCGCGGGCGTCGCCTGGTCGCAGTCGGAGGCCGAGTTCACCATGGAGGTGCGGGTGCCGGTGGGTGCGGTCGCGGAGGTCCATGTTCCCGCGGGGGGCCGGGACGAGGTGACGGCACCCGACGGTGCCCGGTATCTCCGTACGGAGCCCGGCTTCGCCATCTACCGCGTGGAGCACGGGACTTGGCACTTCACGACCTGACAGCAGACGGACAGCAGGTCCTTTCGGCGTGAGCCGACGGCGCCCTGCTGTCCGTCGCAACGGCCCCAGCCGGGGGCGGTGTCCTCGAAGGCGGCGCCGGCGGCGCGGTAGGCGCTGACCTTGGCGGCGACCTGTGCCGGTGCCTCCCCGGTCAATCCACGGCGCTTGAGCCCGCTTGGCTGCAACCCCACGTACCCCGCCCCAACCCGGGAACCGACAGGGCCTTCGGCTGACCACTTGTCAGTTCGAGGCATCGCAGCTCGCACCCCTTCTTCCCCTCCGCCGATTTGCGTGCGCCGCCGAGAACCGGACACGTCCCACACGCGTGATACCGGAGAACGCGTTGGCATGCACACGAGGGCGGGGGAACGCGAGTGGGATCCACACCACGCGCGAGAACGGCGGCACTGGCCGCCGTGGTGGCCGGGGCGCTGGTCGCGGGGGCGGTATCGGCCGGGGGCCAGCCGGCGCAAGCTGCCGGTTCTGTCGTGAATGACGGGAAGGCGAAGGCGAAGTCGCCGGCGACCGTCACGCTGATCACCGGCGACCGTGTGGTCGTCGGCTCGGACGGCCGGGCACTTCGGCTCATGCGTGGCAAGAGCCGCGAGGGGATCGGCTTCTCGGTGCGGCGCGAGGCCGGCCACACGTACGTCGTCCCGCAGGACGCCTTACGCCTGGTCGCCGACGGTGTGCTCGACCGGGGGCTGTTCGACGTCGCGCAGCTCGTCAGGGACGGGTACGACGACGCGCACCGCGGCACGCTGCCGCTGATCGTCGGCTACCGGCAAGGCGGCGGCAAATCAAGGGAGTTGGCCGCCGACGCCGACCCGTTCGCGGGCGTCGCCGTCCGGGAGCGCCGTGCGCTGCCCGCAGTCGGCGGCGAGGCATTCAAGGCGCCCAAGGCCGGCGCGCCGGCGCTGTGGGCGGCCGTCACAGGGGGTTCCGCGGCCCGTACGCCAGGCGGTAAAGCCGCCGCCAGGTCCGTCGCCCACGTCTGGCTGGACGCGAAGGTCCGGGCCACCCTGGCCGAGAGCGTGCCGCAGATCGGTGCGCCCGCCATGTGGGCGTCGGGCTACACCGGCAAGGGCGTCAAGGTCGCCGTACTGGACACGGGCGTGGACCAGACCCACCCGGATCTCAAGGGCGTCGAGATCGCCCAGAAGAACTTCAGCGAAGCCCCCGACGTCAAGGACCGCTACGGGCACGGTACGCACGTGGCCTCCATCCTCGCCGGGAGCGGTGCGAAGTCCGGCGGCCGGTACAAGGGCGTGGCGCCCGACGTGAAGCTGCTGGACGGCAAGGTCCTGGCCGATGACGGCTTCGGATCCACCTCGAGCATCGTCGCCGGCATGCAGTGGGCCGTCGACCAGGGCGCCAAGATCGTCAACATGAGTCTGGGCTCCCCCGACACCCCGGGTGTCGACCCGAAGGAGGAGGCCATCGCCCGGCTCTCCGGCAAGGCCCTGTTCGTGGTGGCCGCGGGCAACTCGGGCGAAGGGCCCCGCACGATCGGGTCGCCCGGCAGCGCCCCCCAGGCGCTCACCGTCGGCGCCGTCGACAAGCAGGACCGGATCGCCGACTTCTCCAGCCGCGGCCCGAACCTCGACGGCACCCCCAAGCCGGACATCACCGGCCCCGGCGTCGACATCACCGCCGCCCTGACCACGCAGAGCGAACAGCCCTCGGACGAGGGCTACGTGGCGCAATCCGGTACGTCGATGGCCTCCCCGCACGTCGCCGGCGCCGCCGCCCTGGTGCTCCAGCAGCACCCGGACTTCAGCGGAGCCCGGCTCAAGGCGCTCCTGACCGGTTCGGCCAAGCCCAACCCGCTGCTGAACGCCCACCAACAGGGCGCGGGCCGCGTGGACCTGGCGCGCGCCGCCACGGCGCTGGTCGTCTCGGAGCCCGGCTCCCTCGGGTTCGGCACGCACGCCTGGCCGCACGCCGACGACAAGCCGGCCGCCAAGACCCTCACCTACCGCAATTACGGCACCCGGCCCGTCACCCTGAGGCTGAGCGCCTCCGGGGCCGACTCGTCGGGCCGCCCCGCCCCGGACGGCATGTTCACCGTCAAGGACGCCCAGCTCACCGTTCCGGCCGGCGGCACCGCGAAGACCACTGTCACCGCCGACACGCGCAAGGGCACCGTCGACGGCGTCTTCGGCGGCACCGTGCTCGCATCGGGAGACGGCCAGCAGGTGCGCACCGGTCTGGTGGTCGAGCGGGAGGTGGAGTCGTACGACGTCACGGTGCGGCACATCGACGCCGACGGAGCGAATCCGCCCGCCTACGCGACGACGATCAACCCCATGGACCTGCGCAGCGAGTTCGTGGAGCTCCCGTACCGCGCGAACGGCACGGTGGTCCAGCGGCTGCCCAAGGGCTCCTACCAACTGGACAGCCTTGTCTTCGCCAAGGACAACGAGGTCGGCTTCTTCGTCCAGCCGGTTCTGGAGGTGACCCGGAACGTCACGGTCACCCTCGACTCCCGCAAAGCGAAGCCGTTCGCCGTGAAGGCCCCGGATCCGGCCGCGAAGCTCGTCACCTCCATCGCCGGTTACTACGACGAAGCCGTGGGCGTGTCCAACTCCTGGTCCAGCAGCGGCGTGCCGGCGATGCGCACCGCCGCCCTCGGCCCGGCATCCGACACGATGCGGGCCCAGTTCAACGGGGTGTGGAAGACGCCCGGCGCGGCCGGCAACAACGTCGACTACCGACTCGCCTTCAACCGCAAGGGAAGCTTCTTCACCGGCCTGACCCGCACCGTCACCCGGGCCGATGTCGCCGAGGTGAAGCTCGGCTTCGGCGCCTCCGTCACCGGGGCCAAGGGCCAGGTCCACATCACACCGCTGGACGAACGCGGGATGACCATCGGCATTCAGGAACCGCAGGTGCAGAACCTGCCGCAGTCCACCACGCACTACCTCACCACGGCCGGCGTGGGCTGGTCCTGGACGGCGGCGCAGCTCAACGCCCGCGGCGAGGTGCGCATGCAGTATTCGAAGGAGTTGGTGACCTACAAGGCCGGCTCCAGCCACACGCTGAGGTTCAACACCGGCGTGGTCGGCCCCGATCTCGCGGCCGGGAGCTCGCACGAGCAGGGCGCCGAGCGGGTCGGCGACCACCTCAGCGCCAGGATCCCCCTGTTCAACGACGGCAGCGGCAACCAGGGGTCCTCGATCGTCACCAGCGGCTTCGCCCGGCTGGAATCCGGCGGGCGGATCCTCGGCGAGGGCCCGGCCACGGACTGGCTGACCACCGAAGTTCCCGCCGCCTCGGCCGCGTACCGCCTGACGGTCGAGGCGAGCCGCTCCGCCGAGGACACCTCCACGAGCACGAAGGTGGCAGGGGTGTGGACGTTCACCTCGGCCCGGCCGGCATCGGACCGTACGACCAGGCTGCCGCTGTCGACGGTCCGGTTCGCGCCGAAGCTGAGCCTGCGCGGGACGGCTCCGGTGGGCAGCACCCTCACCGTGCCGCTGAAGCTGAGCGGCGCCGCCGCCGCGGCAGGGCAGGTCGCCGCGCTGACGGTGAACGTCTCCTACGACGGTGGCCGGACCTGGAAGCCGCTCACCGTGACGACCGACGCGAACGGGGCGCGCTCGGTGAGTGTGAAGCACCCGGAAACCGCCAAGGCCGTGTCCTTCCGCGTGGACCTCAAGGACAAGGGCGGCAACACCGTACGCGAGACGATCACGAACGCCTATCGGCTCGCTCCGTGAGATGACGCGTCGACGGTGACCGTTGCCCGGCGTCGGCGAACCCTCCGGCCCGGTCCCCGTACCTGCGGGGACCGGGCCGGATCCGTGTCCGGTCGACCGGCCCGCTGTTGAGCCCAGTTGTCATCCACGGGGCGGTCGTGCAGGATCAACGGCGGTCGAAGCGCACGCAGTTGCGGTGCGTGGCGCGGGCGCGAGGGGGCGGCGATCTACTCGGTAGTTGTCAATGTGCTGGTCGGTCTGGTGACCAGCCTCATCGGCGGTGCGTTCGTCTGGCTCTGGGAGCGCGGCAAGCGTGCCCGTGTGCTCCAGCGGAAGGCGAACTTCTTCGGTCTCGTTCCGGGAGAGACCTGCTTCATCGTCATCGGCAACAAGCACAACGCGCGAGGGGTCACGACGCACAAGGAGATCCGCGCGATGATCGAGGTGGCGACCTTGGCCGGCCAGCTCGGCTGTGACGTCTCCACCGAGTTGAGCGACGACTTCCGTGCCAGCAACGACGACCGTACGGAGTTCTGTATCGGCGGCCCGCTGGGCGAGGCCAACGTCCGTACGGGCGGCCACCTCGCGGCTCATCTGCCCGGTGTCAGGATCCTGCCGCACGGTGAGGGTGCCGAGTCGGTGGCGTTCGTCGTCGGCGGCCGACGCTACCCGTTTCGTAAGAACGAGGTGGAGTACGCGCTGGTGGCCAAGTTCACCCCGCCGCAGGCGACTCGCCCGGTCGTGTTGGTCTGCGGCCAGAGTTCCCTGGCGAATCAGGCCGCGATCCACTTCCTCAAAAGGAATCACCGCCAAGTGGCCGAAATCCTTGACTCGGTCGATCGCTACTGCGTCCTGATCAAGGTCGCTGACATCGCTACGTACGGATTCCAGGGCGCGAGCCTCGAACGAGACGTGACCGGGCCGGCATTCATCGCATCCTGACCTGGATCGCAGATCGTGAACCAGCTCCAGAGCGTGAGCCGCAAGGTCGATATCCTTGAGCCGGGCATTGTCCACTTGAGGAGGCGGTGGTGTTCGGACGGGGCACGCGATTGCTCGCGGGGGCCGTGGTCGTGGCTTTCATGGTGCTCGTCGGCCCCAGTGCGCCAAGCGGTGGCCTGTTCGGCAGATCTCTGCCCGCCGACGCCGTAAGGGAAGTCGTACCGAACCGGGTCATGACGTGGAACATCTGCAATCCGTGCGATGTGAGCAACGCCGACCGGGCGGCGGATATCGCCATGTATGCGCCGCAGGTCATCGGCCTGCAAGAAGCCTGCATGCGTGACGTCGAGAGCATCCGGAATTATCTGCGGGGCCTATACGGTCTCGTTTACCACGTCGAGTACGGGACGGTCCTTCGGAGTTGGGGCCGCTGCGGGGGAGTGCCGTGGAGTCCGGGGGGCTACGGTCAGGCGATTCTGTCGGCGGCGCCGATGAAAGACCACGTGAACGTGGAATACCCCGACGGCGGATCCGAAGACCGTGGGTACATGGCAGTCACCACCGAGGTCGGCGGACAGTCGGTCCGGGTCTTCAACACACACCTCGCCCATCGACGTCAAGAGGCATTCCGAGCGGAACAGATCGGCGTACTCGCCGAAGAGGTCGGCCGGTACGACCGTGCGCTCGTTCTCGGTGATTTCAATGCCGTGCCGGACGCCCCCGAACTCGCGGGGATGTGGGCGTTGGCCGCGGACGCAGATCCCCAGTGCCATCCCTCGGCGACCGGCACCTGCGAGACGACCACCGACTGGCAGAGCAAGTTCGACTACGTATTTCTGCGTGGGTTCGACCCGAATGAGCAGCGTGTGCATCCGACCGAGCATTCGGACCATCACCTGGTGCACACCGACCTGCATCCAACCTAGGTGCGCATAGGCGGCGGCAGCGGCCAGTGAGAAGTGGCTCTGGCCGAGGGGTGGGCGTGCGCGGATCGCAGGATCTTGGCGGCGCCGCGGATCGCGGCGGTGTGCGGTGCGGGGACGGCTCGCAGCGGCGCGTGCAGACTGCCGGCGAGCCGGTAGGTGAGGTCGGGACGCAGGGCCCCGCCGCCGGCCAGGAGGGCGCCCCGGCACAGGGCGTCGGCGGTCACGGCCGTGCGGTCCTGCCGGATCATCGAGGTGATCATGGCGGTGACGGCTGCGATGACCTCCTCCGAAGTGCCGGGGACGGAGAGGCCGGCCGTGCCCACGGCGGTGCGGCGGGCGTCGAGGACAGCGCCGTCGACGAGGAGGACGACTTCGGTGACGTGGGCGCCGATGTCCACCACGAGCAGCGGGCGGGAGAGGTCCGCGTCCGCGGCCAGCGCGATGGCACGCGCGGTGGGGACGGTCAGTACCGTTCGCGGACGCAGTACCTCCACTGCCGTACGGGCCCGCTGCCGGTAGGTGGGGCCGTCCAGCACGGGTGTGGTGACCACTATCAGCGGGCGGGTGAGGCGGGGCAGGCGGGGGCCGAGCAGCCGGTCGAGCATCCGGGCCGTTCCCGGAACGTCGACGATGGCGCCGCGCTGGATCGGGTAGACCGCCCCGGCGCCCGGGAAGGTAACCGTGGGTACGTCCAGGATCATTCCGCGGCCGGAGATCCAGGCACGGGTACGGACGCTGCCCATGTCGAGGGCGAGGCCGTAGCACTGCCGGCACAGCGGCCAGGGCCGGTGCCGGTTGCTGGAGGTAGGACCGGTCCGGGGGCGGGGGATCAGGGTCATCGTCCGGCCTCGCGTACCTGCTGGCACCGTGCGCAGTAGCGGGCCTGCGGAACGATCGTCAGCCGTTCGTGTTCGATGGTCCGTCGGCACAGCCGGCAGGTGCCGTAACTGCCGTCGGCCATGCGTTGCAGGGCCGCCTCCACGTCGGCGAGAACCATGCGCGCGGACGCGGCGAGTTTGACGTGCACCTCGGCCTGCGCCGCGGAGCGCCGGCCGAGCAGGGCCTCGGCGCGTGGCGCCGCGGCGATCTGCCGAAGCTGGTCCTGACGGAACAGCCGCTGTTCGTGCAGGTTTTCCCGGAGCGCGGCAAGGTCCTCGGGCGACAGGTGCGCGGCAAGGTCCTCGGGCGACAGGTGCGCGGCACGGTCGCCGACGGTCTGGTGGTTCACCACTTCACCCCTTCTTGAGCAGGGCAGGAGAAGAATTCGGGCTGGTCAGAGCGGGTCTCAGGAACTGCCGGTCACATGGTTGCCCGGCGCTGGCAGGGGACGCAGTACCGGGTGTACGGGAGGATCTCCAGGCGTTCGGCGGGGACGGGCGTGGAGCAGCCCAGGCAGGTGCCGTAGGAACCGTCGTCGATGCGGGCGAACGCCTCGTCGATCTCCTTGAGGACTCGCTGGATCGCCCCGGCCTGGGCCGACAGCAGGTGGTCGTCAGCGCTTTGGCCGGTCTCACTGAGGGCGTGTAGCTGGGCCAACCGGCTGTTGCGGGCGTGTTCCAGTCGTTGCCGGGCCTCGTGAGCGGTCAGCCGGCCGGGCCGGGGATCGGTCTGGGGTGTCTGAGAGGGGTGGGGCGCTTGAGGGGTCTGGGAGGTGGGGGAGGTGGGCGAGGCGTCGAGCGGCATGGCGGGGTCCTTTCTCTGGAGGCGACGGGCGCAGCGACGGCCGCCCGGTTCGCCGACCCGCGGCCTTCCGTGGCGACCGCGGGTCCTGGCCGAACCGGACGGCCCTGGCACCTTCGACTCTGCTCGGCCCGGCGTAGGAAACCCATCGGGCACAGGCCCCATTCACCCCGGACCGCGATGCCCACATGGGGGCTGCACGGGGGCGCGCCGCCCACCCGGCGACCGGCACGGCACGGCGTATGGGTACCCCGTGACCTGGGAAATGGGGACCAGACCCCATCGACCCCGCGTGTGGGGCACGGCAGGCTGGGGCGGGAGGATCCATCAGGCCCGGATGCCGCGGCTCCCGTCCGGGGATGTGATGGCCGTGAGCCGAGCCGGTTAGGGTCGGGTCGTAGAAGGAGGCGTTGCCCCGTGTCGTTGTTCTGGCGGATCTTCGGGCTCAACGCCCTGGTCCTGGGCATCGCCACGGCGCTGCTGCTGTGGGCGCCGGTGACCGTCTCCGTGCCGGTGCTGCTGACCGAGGCCATGATCCTGGTCGGCGGTCTGGCCGTCATGCTGGTCGCCAACGGCACCCTGCTGCGCTGGGGCCTGGCCCCCCTGGACCGGCTGACCCGCCTGATGACCACCGTCGACCTGCTGCGCCCCGGTCAGCGTCTGCCCGTGCCCGGCGCCGCCGGCAGCGAGGTGGCCGAACTGATCCGCACCTTCAACGCCATGCTCGACCGGCTGGAGCACGAGCGCGCCACCTCCAGCGCCCGGGCACTGCTGGCCCAGGAGGCGGAACGCCGCCGTATCGCCCAGGAACTGCACGACGAGGTCGGGCAGAGCATGACCGCGATCCTGCTGGTCCTCAAGCGCGCCGCGGACGATGCACCCGAGCCGCTGCGCGAGGACCTCCAGCAGGCCCAGGAGATCACCCGGGAGAGCCTGGACGAGGTCCGGCGCCTGGTACGCCGCCTGCGCCCCGGCGTCCTGGACGATCTGGGCCTGGTCAGCGCACTGACCTCGCTCTCGCAGGACTTCGCCACCCACACCGGGCTGCGTGTGGTGCGCCGCCTCGACAACGACCTGCCCGCCCTCGACCACTAGGGGGAACTCGTCCTGTACCGGGTGGCCCAGGAGAGCCTGACCAACGCCGCCCGCCACGCGGAGGCCCGTCGGGTCGAGGTGAGCCTGCACGGCGCCGACGAGGCGGTGTTGCTGGAGATCGCCGACGACGGCCGCGGCATCGAGGCCGCCTGCGAGGGCGCCGGGATCCGCGGCATGCGGGAGCGGGCGCTGCTCGTCGGCGCCACCCTGGACATCACCTCCACACCCGGCACGGGCACCCGGATCCGGCTCACCGCACCAGTCCCCAGGAAGCAGCTCTGACCATGCACGACCCGATGCCGCCCGCCACGGCCCCGACACCGTCCTCGGCCAACTCGACATCGGCGTCCGCCACCCCGGCGCCGATCCGCATCCTCCTCGCCGACGACCACGCGCTCGTTCGCCGCGGCGTACGCCTCATCCTCGACCGCGAACCGGACCTTCAGGTCGTCGCCGAGGCCGGGGACGGTGCCGAGGCCGTCGAGGAGGCCCGGAAGCAGGAGATCGACCTGGCCGTCCTCGACATCGCCATGCCCCGCATGACCGGCCTCCAGGCCACCCGCGAACTGAGTGCGCTCAAGCCGGACCTGCGCATCCTGATGCTCACCATGCACGACAACGAGCAGTACCTGTTCCAGGCGCTCAAGGCCGGGGCCTGCGGGTACGTACTGAAGTCGGTGGCCGACCGCGACCTCGTCGCCGCCTGCCGGTCCGCGATGCGCAACGAGCCGTTCCTCTACCCCGGCGCGGTCACCGCCCTGATCCGCAACTACCTGGATCGCGTCCGGAACGGCGAGGAGGATGCCGATCGCCTTCTCACGCCGCGCGAGGAGGAGGTCCTCAAACTCGTCGCCGAGGGCCACTCCTCCAAGGAGATCGCCGAGATGCTGTTCATCAGCGTCAAGACCGTGCACCGCCATCGCGCCAACCTCCTGCACAAACTCGGGCTGCACGACCGGCTGGAACTGACCCGGTACGCCATCCGTTCCGGTCTTGTCGAACCCTGACGCCCGCCCCCGGCCCCCGGCGGTCCGGATCCGAACATCCAGAGAGGGATGGTGCATGCGCCCGGCATCCCGCACCATCCCGACGGCCGGGGCACGGCTTTTAGCCACAGGGCATCGGCTCGCCGCAACGCTCACCGTCCTGATCGCCGTCCTGCTGGCGATGGTCCCCGCGCACGCCGCGCACACCGCAGCGGACCCGAGGCCCAACTCGGCCGCGGCGGCCACGAGCACCGAACTCGCAGACAGCGGACCGCAAGCGGACGACCCGTGCGCCGCCGTCTGCGTGACACCGGCCAGAACCCGGCACGACCACCTCGGTGAGCGCCCGAACCCGCCGGATCACCACGCCACCGACTCCGGCGATGTCCACGCCGGCCGCCCCGCTGCCGGCGTCCGCACTTCGGCGGCATCCGGGCACGCTCCCATCTCCCCCTGCCGATCGGCGCACGACCGCGGCAGGGCCCCTCCAGCGCCTACCGGCACCTGAAGCAACCCATCACCCTTTACCTCGTCGCGGCCAAGCGCGCCCCGTGCTGCTCTCGCCTGCCGCTGCCGCTGCCGCTGCCGCTGCCGCTGCCGCTGCCGCTGCCGCTGCCGCCGCGACGTGCCTGCCGGAGGCTCGTGTTGAAACGCCGGAAGAACTCCCTGCGCGCGCGTGCGCTGCTCGCCCTCGCCGTGATCGCCGCATCGCTGGCCATCGCCCTCACCACACCCGTCCGCCTCGGCCTCGACCTGCGAGGCGGCACCCAGATCACGCTGGAAACCCGCTCCACCGACACCACCGAAGCCGACCGCGAGGCCACCGACCGCACCATGGAGGTGCTACGGGGCCGCATCGACGCGCTCGGCGTCGCCGAACCGACCCTCGTCCGCTCCGGCGACCACCGCATCCTCGTCGAACTGCCGGGCGTACACGACCCGAAGAAGGCGGCCGACGTGCTGGGCCGCACCGCCCAGCTCACGGTCCACGCGGTCCTCGGCCCGGCCGAGAAGCCCGACGGCACCACCACCCCACCAACCGATCCGGCCGTTCCAGCCAAGCAGCAGCCGACCCTGCCGGACGAGTCCGGACGGCCCTTGCGGCTCAAGGCCGCCGACCTCACCGGACAGGACGTCAAAGGCGCCGACGCCCGCTTCGACCAGCAGAGCGGCACCGGCTGGCACGTCGCCGTCGACTTCACCGCCGGCGGCCGCGACGCGTGGAAGGACGTAACCGCACAGGCCGCCTGCCACCCGGCAGGAGACCCGCAGCGCCGGGTCGCCATCGTCCTCGACGGCAAGATCATCTCCTCGCCGCAGGTCGACCCGTCCGTCACCTGCGGTACCGGCATCCCGGGCGGCACGACCCAGATCACCGGTTCCTTCGACGACACCGAAGCCCGCGAACTCGCCCTGCTCATCTCCGGTGGCGCCCTGCCCGTACCGGTCGAGACCGTCGAGCAGCGCACCATCGGTGCCACCCTCGGCGACGCGGCCATCGAGGCCGCGGCCTGGGCCGCCGTCATCGGTACGACCCTGACCGCGCTGTTCATCATCGCCGTCTACCGGCTCATGGGCCTGCTCGCGACCGCGGCCCTGATCTGCTACGGCCTGATCTCCTACGCCGCCCTGGCCGCGCTCGGCGCCACCCTGACCCTGCCCGGCCTCGCCGGGTTCGTCCTGGCGATCGGCATGGCCGTGGACGCCAATGTGCTGGTCTTCGAACGGGCCCGCGAGGAGTACGCCGCACGCAACCGCCCCAGCCCCCGATCGGCGCTGACGGCAGGATTCCGCGGCGCGTTCAGCGCGATCGCCGACTCCAACATCACCACGCTCGTCGCCGCGGCTCTGCTGTTCGCCCTGGCCTCCGGCCCGGTCCGCGGCTTCGGCGTCACCCTCGGCATCGGCGTCCTCGCCTCCATGATCAGCGCCCTGGTCATCACCCGCGTACTCGCCGAGTACGCGGCCGGACGGCCTGCCGTGCGCCGACGTCCACGCCTCACCGGTATCGCCGACACCGGCGGTGTCCGGGACGGACTGCTGCGCCGTAACCCGTTCCTGATGCGCCGTCCGCGCCGATGGCTGGCCGTATCCGCCGCCCTCCTCGTCATGGCGGCCTCGGGCATCCTGGTCCGCGGCCTCGATCTCGGCATCGACTTCACCGGAGGCCGGCTCATCGAGTACTCCACGACCGCCGCGGTCGACCCCGACCGGGCCCGCGAGGCACTCACCCACGCCGGATTCCCCCGCGCGGTCGTGCAGTCCTCCGGCGACACCGCCCTCACGGTGCGCACCGAGAGCCTGACCAGTGCCGAAGAGACCAGCGTCAGCGAAGCCATCAGCGGCCTCGGCGGCGAGACGAGGAAGGTCCGTGACGAGCTGATCGGCCCCAGCCTGGGTGATGAACTGCGCCGCAACGCCGTCATCGCCCTCGCCCTCGCGCTGGGCGCCCAACTCCTCTACCTGGCGGTCCGGTTCCGCTGGAGGTTCGCGACCGCGGCCGTCGGCGCGCTCATCCACGACGTGGTGATCCTCATCGGCGTCTTCGCCTGGCTGGGCAAGCCGATCGACGGTGTCTTCCTGGCCGCCCTGCTGACCGTCATCGGCTACTCGGTCAACGACTCGGTCGTCCTGTTCGACCGCATCCGCGAACTCCTCGCCCGCGACCGCACGACATCGCTGCGCCGGCTGACGAACCAGGCGATCCTTCAGACTCTGCCCCGCACCGTGAACACCGGCATGGGCGCCGCCCTCATCCTCACCGCCCTCGCCGTCCTCGCCGACGACACCCTCACCGACTTCGCCCTCGCCCTGCTCATCGGCCTGGCGGTCGGCACCTACTCCTCCGTCCTCACCGCGGCCCCACTCATCGTCAGCCTGTACCCGCGCGAGCGGCGGCACCGGCAGAAGGAGGCGCGGCGAGACACCTGAGTGCACCGACACACCACGCGGACCGCACGGAGCCATGTGAGCCGTGCGCACGGAGCCATGCGAGCCGTGCACACGGAGCCATGTGAGCCGTGCGCACGAGGCCCGCGACCGGCCATCTCGGTCGCGGGTTCGCGCCGTTCGCCTCGCGTGATGCCCAGTGGCCCCATAGAGTCGCGGTGCCGCTACGACAGGACGGGCGGCGCGGCTCTGCGCATGCCCACGAAGCGATGCCCTTCGGCCGGGCGGCACCGCGGACGGCTTGCGGGGGAGTCGCGGGCACGCTGCGGCTCAAGCGATTGAGGAGTGCTCATGGCAGGCCAGTTTGAAGCGACGTTCGAGGTCGACCGACCCGTCGAGGCGGTGTTCGACTACCTCGCCGACGGACGCAACGACCCGCAGTTCAGTCCTCGCGTGCTCAAGATCGAGCGGGTTCCCGAGGGCCCTACGACCGTGGGCACGGTCTTCCGCAGCACGGTCAAGGACGCCGGGATGAAGACGGCCAGGGAGTTCCGCATCACCGAGCTCCAAGCCCCCGCGAAGATTCGGTGGGCCGAGGTGTCGAAGAACATCGTCATGGCCAGGGAGGGCGGCTACGACCTGGAGGCGCTGGCCGACGGCCGGACCCGGGTCCGCATCTTCAACGTTCTGGAGGGCCACGGCCTCGGCAAGCTCCTCGTCGGCCTGGCGCTCTCCGCCGCCCGCAAGGATGCCCCCGGCTTCGGGGGTCGGATCAAGGCGGCGGCCGAGGCGGCGATCCAGTCGCGGTGACCCGACCCGACCCGACCTGACCCGACCTGACCGAGCCGACCTCACTCGAGGTCACTGCTGGTCCGGCCATGTCAGGCCGTCCACCAGCATGGTCAGGGGCGACTTCGGGACGGTTCCGCCCGTCCCGCCGCCCGTCTGCCCCCAGGTCGTTCCGGAGTCCGTCGTACTCGAGCCCTTGGTGTCGTTGACGCCCTGGAAGATGCCGAAGTCAATGGGCCCGTCGTCGGCAGAGGCGGGGAGGGCGGCGGCGAGGAGAGCGGCGCCGGCGAGTGCTGCGGCAGCGATGATCTTCATGTCCGGCTCAACGACGAGACCGGTGTCAGGGTGTTCGGTCCTGCCCTTTTGGCGGAGCGCCGGACCGGCCGGCGGTCACGCCACGCGGTGCGGGGCCGGAGTCCGCGCTCCTAGGCGGGCCGCGGCACGCGCTCGATCGCGACCATGGCGGCATCGTCGCCCAGATGGCCGCCGACGTGCCGCATCAGGTCCTTGCAGAGGTGGGCCAGCAGAGCGTCGGGACCGTGGTCTGCCGCCTTGCCCGCAATCCGCTCCGCCAGCGGGTAGAACGTGCCCTTGTCGTCGCGGGCTTCGATGACACCGTCCGTGTAGAGAAGGACGATGTCGCCGTCTTCGAAGGCGAACGTCTCCTCGGAGAGCTCGGTTTCCACGAACTCGGTGAGGCCCAGGGGCGGTGCCGGGTGGCGTACGGCCAGGGGAATGACCCGGTCGTCGCGCAGCAGCAGTGGCGAAGGGTGTCCGCAGTTGATCAGGTGGAGGACCGGCTCGTCGTCCGGGATGTCGAGCGCGGCGGCGGTGATGAACGCCTCGCCGCGGTCCTCGGCCGCGGCGTCGAGGGCCGCGGGGTCGTCGAGGTCAGAGGAGACGGTTCCCTCCAGGAAACTCATGAGCGCCGCCAGGTCGGCCTGTCTGTGGGCCGCGCCGCGGAATGCGCCGAGCAGGAGGGCGGCATCCCCGACCGCTGCCAGGCCCTTTCCCCGGACATCGCCGATGATGATCCGGAATCCGTGCTCCGTACGCGCGGCGGCATACAGATCGCCGCCGATCTGCGCCTCGGATTCGGCGGCCAGGTACACCGAGGCGATGCGCAACGAACCGACCCGCTGGGGCAGCGGCTTGAGCACCAGCTCTTGCGCCGCTGTCGCGACCGACCGTAGCTGCATCAGCTCTCTTTCGTGGCGTTCCCGCCGAGCGGCGAAGGAGGTCGCGAACGCCGACATCAGGATCAGGGTGATGAGCTGAACGGTGTGGTTCAGGTCGACGAGGGTGGTGCGCACCGCCGCCACCAGGGCCTGGGCCGACACGGCGAGTGCGCCGACGTAGGCGGTCATACGGGGACCTGCGAACGACGCCGTGACGGCAGGCGCGGCCACCAGGAACGGCCCGAGGTGGACGCTGGCCGGAGCCAGGATGTCGACCAGTGTGACGATCACGATCATCATGATCGGCACCGCCGGCAGCGCCTGAGCTGGCTCCTGTGACCAACGAAGATCCTGGGGGTGTCTAGGAACCATATGTTCTGGATACACCCCATCGCGCCTCGGTGCCCGCACCGACGCCCGCACCTCTGATCGCCCCCGGCCCGGGTCCTACCAAAGGCTCTCAATGTGGCCGATTAACGTCGTTCCCTGATTGTCGAGGACATGCCACTCTTGCGCTCGTCTTTCCACGGCCGCTCAAGGATCCCGCCGCCAGTAGGCAGCGGGAGGCGGCCGCGGGCAACAGGGGGAACGACATGTTGCGAAGAACGAGAACCGCGATCGGACTGGCAGTGACCGCGCTGGTCGTCGCGCTCTCGGCTCCGGCCGTGCAGGCGGACACGACTGCCCCGAAGGGGCTCACGTCCGATCGTGCCGGGGCGGACAACGCCGTCTACGTGGTCCAGCCACGGCCCGACGGCACCACCTACACCGCCATCTACGAACCCGCTCCGGGCGTCACGGCCGACGAGCTGCGCAGCAGCCTGCGTCGCCAGGGCGTGCGCGGCGTGCAGGACGAGAGCAGCGCTTTCGGCATCGGCATCGCCGGCTGCTCGCCCGTCGTCGGCACCGCCTCCGCCTGGTGCGGTCACAAGTGGGACTACGGACCCTTCAACGACCCGCAGGTGTACTTCCTCGACCACAGCGGCGACTCGTGGCCGGTGACCGACGCCCGGGTCGACTGGTACCAGGCGCCCGGCATCGACGCCTACTACCGCTGGCACACCGCCGGATGCCCCGGTGGCGGGCGGCACTGCGTGCACGTGTACAGCGGCAGTTACGGGACGGCCTGGTACGGCCTGACCGAGGCGACCACGTCGGGCGGCTACTTCGTCGACGGCAGCGTCACGGTCAAGCTCAACGACCAGGTCACCCCGAACACCTACGCGGCCCGGCGCAGCGTCGCCTGCCACGAGATGGGCCACGCCCTCGGACTCGACCACAACGGATCCACCAATAGCTGCCTGTCCGTACCGGAGTTCCCGCAGCACCCGTCGTCGGACGACTTCGCCGTCCTGAACCAGCTCTACCCGAAGCCCGGCACCTGACGGGCGGCGCTCGCGGAGCATGAGCCGTGGGAGGAGCGGCGGCGAAACCGCCGGTCCTCCCACGGCGCGTCGGCAAAGGCATGCGGCGCGGCCATGGACCGCGTCGCCCACGGCCGCCTGGCCGGCGCCGCGACAAGGTCAACGGCAGATCGGTCACGGTGTGCCCCGTCCGCGGGCAGTCAGGCGTCCTACTGTGTGGGGCATCGCTCTTCCCCGACCAGCAAGGAGCGCCCGGCCGTGAACGTCGAAATCCCTTCGCACGTAACCGACTTGGCCACCGGGCTCGGGGCCGGCGTCCCCTACGCTCTGAAGGTCCTGGCCGGCCGGCTGGCGGACGACCCGGACATGGGCCGGCCTTCGGGGCTGCCCGGCATCCTCACGGTCATGGTCGACGGTGATGTCTTCGAGGACTGCCCCGACCTGGCCGTCGGCTACATCCGCGAGCCCGAGCGCATCGAGATCCGGTACGTGACACCGGCCTCCTTCGCCGAGCCGAACACGGACGCCGGGGCCCAGGACCAGGAGGTGGGGCAGGAACGCGAGCAGGAGCGGACCGCCGATCCCGTCATCGACGCGGTCACCGTGCGGGAGGTCGCGGACGCCTGGCACCGCATCACGCGCCGGCTCCAGCAGCACGCCCCCGACTCCTGCGCCGCGCTCCGCCCCGGCGCGAGCCCTGCCGCCCTCGCTGCGGTGGAAGACGACCTCGGCATCCGGATACCGGTCGAGCTGCGCGCCCTGTGGTTGCTGACCGCGGGCGACGACGGGGTCAACGGCTGGGGATGCCTTCCACGTAATCGGGCGCTGATGCCCCTGGAGGCCGTGGCCGTCTTGCACCGTCAGATGATGGACACCCAGGCCCACGAGGACACCTTCAACGCCCGCCGCCCCGAGGACGAGCGGATCACCGTGTGGAAGCCCGCCTGGATTCCGGTCATCTGCCTCGGCCCGTCCGACCGCACCTCGGGCCTGTATCTGGACGCCGAGTCGGGCTACCTGGGCCGCTGGTCCCGCTACAACGAAGCCCCCGGCGAAGAACTCGACACACTCGTCACGTACCTGGAAGAGGCCGCCGACATGCTCGAAGCCCCGGCCCTGGCGACACGGGACAAGCCCGGCCTGGTCGGTGGGGTCCTGGTGTGGCTCAGCAGCATCGATCCCAGCAGGGAGGACCGATGGCGGCCCCTGGCCGGCTGACCGGGTACGAGAACGGGGCCGCGAACCGGAAGCAACCGAGAGGAACTGTCACGTGGTGTCGGTTGGAGAGCGTCTTCATGGTGACGTAGCTCGTCACCACGGCCACACCGGGCAGATCGGCGCGGGGGCGGAGTGCGTCCGGCGCCGGGCGTCTACTTCGGCTGGGTCGCGATCTGGATCAGGTTGCCGCAGGTGTCGTCGAAGACGGCCGTGGTGACGGGACCCATCTCCAGGGGCTCCTGGGTGAAGCGGACGCCGAGGGCGCGCAGCCGCTCGTACTCCGCCTGGACGTCCTCGACGGCGAACTGGGCCAGCGGGATGCCGTCCTGGGCGAGGGTGTCACGGTAGGTCCGGGCGATCGGGTGGCCCACCGGCTCCAGGAGGAGCTCGGTGCCGCCGGGCTCCTCGGGGGAGACGACGGTGAGCCACCGGTCCTTCTCGCCCACGGGGACGTCGTGCTTCTTCACGAAGCCGAGGACCTCCGTGTAGAAGTGCAGGGCCTTGGCCTGGTCGTCGACGAAGACGCTGGTCAGATGGATCTTCATGAGGTGCTCTTCTCCGGTCCGGAAGTGTCGGGCACGTGCCATCGCTCGGTGATCTGCCGCAGCGGGGCCGTGTTCAGTTCGTGGAACTTGTAGCGGCCCTCCCGCCTCGTCTCGACGAGCCCTGCGGCCTCCAGCACGGCGAGGTGCTGGGAGACTCCCTGCCGGGAGATGGCCAGCCGGTGCTTCATGGCCAGGCGCGAGCAGATCTCGAACAGTGTCTGTCCGGACTTCTCTGTCAGCTCGTCGAGGATGGTGCGGCGGGTGGGGTCGGCCAGGGCTTTGAAGAGGTCGTCGGCCACGACCCCAGCATAGGCAAGTCGACACTTGCCTATCAAGTGCCGCACCCTGCGTCCCGGCGGGCGATCGGTGAGCGCGGCGGCCCGGCTCGCCGATAGCCTGCGCGCCATGACGCGTGCCTGGTTCCTGCCCCTGCTGCTCGTGCTCGGCGGCTCGGCCCTTGCGGCCGGGCTGATCCTCGACGGGAGCCCCGGCGCGGCCGTGGCGATCCTGCTGGTGTTCGTGCTGCTCGCCGGCGTCAATTCACCGCTGATCTTCCCGAGGCCGATCGGTGCGCTGGAGGCGCAGCGCCGCAGTGCGGCCGACGGCCGGCCGATCGTCTACTGGCGCCCGGGCTGCCCGTACTGCATGCGACTGCGCATCCGGCTGGGTCGTGGCGGCCGTCAGGCGTACTGGGTCGACATCTGGCGTGACCCGGCCGGAGCGGCAGCGGTGCGGGCCGTAAACGACGGCAACGAGACCGTGCCGACGGTCGTCGTGGCGGGGCGGTCGCACACCAACCCCGACCCGGAATGGGCGCGCGAACACCTCTTCCCCTCCGCTTGACCGGCGGACGCCTCCTCCGCTTGACCGGCGGACGCCTCCTCCGCTTGACCGGCGGACACCTCCTCCTCTTGACCGGCGGACACCTCCTCCGTCCGCCGGGTCCGGCGGCGCGGCTGCGGCGTCGACATGCACCGGCGTCTTCGATCACGCCCCCACCGGGCGTTCGGCGTGTTCCGGCGCGAACCGGCCCTGCGGCAGGAACCCCCGTCTTCCTCCTTGACCGCCGCTGGCCCCTCCACGATGCTGTGTTGCGACACATGAGATGTGTGCCGTAATGAGCAACATCTGATTCCGAGTCCCGATCAGCCGAGGAGTGGCCATGACGCACCAGGTCCGTGCTGTCGTAGCGCGGGGCAAGGGCGCCCCCGTCAGCCTGGAGACGATCATCGTGCCCGACCCGGGACCGGGTGAGGCGCTGGTCAAGGTCGAGGCCTGCGGGGTCTGCCACACCGATCTGCACTATCGCGAGGGCGGCATCAACGACGACTTCCCCTTCCTGCTCGGTCATGAGGCCGCGGGCGTGGTGGAGTCGGTGGGGGAGGGGGTCACCGACGTGGCCCCCGGGGACTTCGTGATCCTCAACTGGCGTGCGGTGTGCGGACAGTGCCGCGCCTGTCTGCGCGGGCGTCCGTGGTACTGCTTCAACACCCACAACGCCAAGCAGAAGATGACGCTGACCGACGGCACGGAGCTGTCGCCGGCGCTCGGCATCGGCGCGTTCGCGGAGAAGACGCTGGTCGCGGCGGGGCAGTGCACGAAGGTCGACCGGACCGCGTCGGCGGCGGCCGCCGGTCTCCTCGGGTGCGGCGTGATGGCCGGCATCGGCGCGGCGATCAACACCGGCAACGTGGGCCGGGGCGACTCGGTCGCCGTCATCGGCTGCGGTGGTGTGGGCGCCGCGGCGATCGCCGGGTCGAACCTCGCGGGCGCCGCGAAGGTCATCGCGGTGGACATCGACGACCGCAAGCTGGACACGGCCAGGAAGCTCGGCGCGACCCACACCGTCAACTCCAAGGACGCCGACGCCGTCGAGGCGATCCGCGAGCTGACCGGCGGGTTCGGTGCCGACGTCGTCATCGAGGCGGTCGGCCGCCCGGAGACGTACCAGCAGGCCTTCTATGCCCGCGACCTCGCCGGCACCGTCGTCCTGGTCGGCGTACCGACCCCGGAGATGAAGCTGGAGCTGCCGCTGCTGGACGTCTTCGGACGCGGTGGCGCGCTGAAGTCCTCCTGGTACGGCGACTGCCTGCCGAGCAGGGACTTCCCGATGCTCATCGACCTCTACCTCCAGGGCCGACTGGACCTGGACGCCTTCGTCTCGGAGACCATCGCGCTGGACGAGGTCGAGAAGGCCTTCGAGCGGATGCACCACGGCGACGTGCTGCGCTCGGTGGTGGTCCTCTGATGGCCGGCGCCCGCATCGAACACCTCGTCACCTCGGGGACGTTCTCCCTGGACGGCGGCACCTGGGACGTCGACAACAACGTGTGGATCGTCGGGGACGACCACGAGGTGATCGTCATCGACGCCGCCCACGACGCCGACGCGATCGTCCGGGCGGTCGGCGACCGGGCGCTGCGGGCCATCGTGTGCACGCACGCCCACAACGACCACATCGACGCCGCGCCCGAACTCGCGGCGCGCACGGGCGCCCCGGTCCTGCTCCATCCGGACGACCTGCCGCTGTGGAAGCAGACCCATCCCGACAGGGCGCCGGACGCCGAGCTCACCGACGGTCAGCTCATCGCGGTGGCGGGTGTCGACCTCACCGTGCTGCACACGCCCGGCCACGCCCCCGGCGCGGTCTGTCTGCACGCGCCGCGCCTGGGGGCGCTCTTCAGCGGCGACACGTTGTTCTGCGGCGGTCCGGGCGCGACCGGGAGGTCGTACAGCCACTTCCCGACCATCATCGAGTCGATCCGGGACCGGCTGCTGACGCTGCCCGCAGAGACCGTCGTACACACCGGACACGGCGAGACGACCACGGTCGCCGCCGAGGCTCCGCATCTCCAGGAGTGGCTCGACCGCGGCTTCTGAGCTCCCCAAGGAGGCTTCGTGGGGCGCCCGTTCCGCTTGTTTTCGCAGGTGGTTCGGGCGCTTCGTGCTGCCCGGAGGCCGGGCGGCGGGCCGGTGCGAACGAGGCGTTTTGACGCCTTGACAACGCTTCTGAGCGGCCCGCAGACTGACGTTGCGCTTACCGCAATCCGTTTCGCTATACGCACCCGAGGTGTCATGATGATTCCCGCGTGCCGTCTCGCGGATCTTCCACGAGGCGAGGCCCACCGGCTCGACATCGATCCGCCGGTTTCGGTGTTCCACACCGACGATGGCGAGCTCTTCGCCATCGACGACACCTGCACCCACCAGGACGCCTCGCTCGCCGACGGCTGGCTGGAGGGCTGCGAGGTGGAATGCCCGCTGCATGCTTCGAAGTTCGACCTGAGGACCGGTGCGGTCGACGCCCCGCCGGCGAAGCTTCCGGTCCGGACGCACGAGGTCGTCGTCGACGACGACGGCATGATCCACGTGCGGATCTCCACGGAGGCACCCAACCTGCCGCCCTGCATCGCCGCGCGGCTCGCCGGAGGTCCCGCGTGAGGACCGTCGCCGTGGTCGGCGCCTCCCTCGCCGGCCTGTCGGCGGCGCGTTCGCTGCGCAAGCAGGGCTACGACGGGCGGCTGGTCGTCATCGGCGACGAGCTCCACCGCCCGTACGACCGGCCCCCGCTGTCGAAGGAGTTCCTCGCCGGCACCCTCGGCGAGGAGGAGCTCGCGCTGGAGACCGACGGCGAGGACCTGGCGGCCCAGTGGCTGCTCGGCGCCCGCGCGGTCGGACTCGACGCGGCCGACCGTGCCGTCCGGCTCGCCGACGGGCGTCGGGTCCAGGCCGACGGCGTCGTCATCGCGACCGGCGCCGCGGCCCGCACCCTGCCCGGCTCCGAAGGGCTGGCCGGAGTGCACACGCTGCGCACCCTGGACGACGCCCGCGCCCTGCGCCACGAACTGGCCCTGGGCGGACGGCTGGTGGTGATCGGCGGTGGCTTCATCGGAGCCGAGGTCGCCTCCACGGCCCGTGCCCTCGGGCTGGAGGTCACCGTCGTGGAGGCCGCGCCGGCACCGCTCGCCGGACCGCTCGGCGAGACCATGGGCGCCGTCGTCTCCGCCCTCCACGCGGACCACGGCGCAGGGCTGTTGTGCGGCGTGGGCGTCAAGGGGCTGAGCGGCGAGAAGCGTGTGGACGCCGTCCTGCTGGAGGACGGCCGCTCCATCCCCGCCGACATCGTCGTGGTCGGCGTGGGCGCTCGCCCGAACGTCGAGTGGCTGGAAGGCTCCGGGGTCGTCCTCGACAACGGCGTCAAGTGCGGCGCGGACGGCCGCACCAGCCTGGCCGGTGTGGTCGCGGTCGGCGACTGCGCCAACTGGTACGACCCGCGCGCGGGCCTGCACCGCCGCGTCGAGCACTGGACCGGCGCGCGCGAGCGTCCCGACGCCGCGGTCGCCACGCTGCTCGCGGGCGGCGCCGTGGAACCGGGTGTGCCCCGGCCGCCGTACTTCTGGTCCGACCAGTACGGCGTGAAGATCCAGTTCGCCGGCCACGCGGCCGGCGCCGACAGCGTCACCATCGAGGACGGCACCGCGGACGAGCGCAACGTCCTGGCCGTCTACCGGCGGTCCGGTGTCCCGGTCGCCGTGCTCGGGATGAACCAGCCGCGGCTGTTCACGCGCTGGCGCAAGCAGATCACCACCATCGTGTCTTGACACCGCCCCGGCTCCATCCCATGCTGCGGTTTCACATGACACCCAGTGTTGCTCCATACACAACGCCGTCCGGAGTCGCACCTACCGGCGCGTGAATGACCCCTCCACGACGTTCCCCCGAGGAGTGCACCGTGACCTCGACCGGCCTGCCGGACAGCCTGATCGCCACTCTCCCCGGCCCCTCCTATACGGACCCGGGGATCTTCGCCCAGGAGCAGGAGCGCATATTCGAGACCATGTGGTTCTGCGTCGCCCGTGCCTCGGAGCTGGCGAAGCCCGGCGCCTTCCGCACCGTCGACGTGGGCCGCGAGAGCATCCTCGTCACCCGGGCGAGGGACAACGCCGTCCGTGCCTACTTCAATGTGTGCCGGCATCGCGGAGCCAGGATCTGCACCGAGGAGTCCGGCGAGGTCAAACGGGCCTTCCAATGCCCGTACCACGCCTGGACGTACGACCTGAACGGCAAGCTCGTCGCCGCCCCCAACCTCACCAAGATGCCCGACGTCGGGCGCACCGAGTACGGCCTGGTGAGCGTGGCCGTGCGGGAATGGCTCGGCTATGTCTGGGTGTGCCTCGCGGAGAACCCGCCGTCCTTCGAGGAGGACGTCATCGGCGAGGTCGTCTCCCGCCTCGGCGACGTCGAGTCCATCGAGCACTACGACATCGACAACCTCTCCGTCGGCAGACGGATCGTGTACGACGTCAAGGCGAACTGGAAGCTCATCATCGAGAACTTCATGGAGTGCTACCACTGCGCCACGATCCACCCGGAACTCACCGAGGTGCTGCCGGAGTTCGCGGACGGCTATGCCGCCCAGTACTACGTGGGTCACGGTGCCGAGTTCGGCGAGGACGTCCAGGGCTTCACCGTCGACGGCTCGGAGGGCCTGGACCGCATTCCCGGGGTCGGCGAGGAGCAGGACCGCCGCTATTACGCGATCACCGTCAGGCCTCAGGTGTTCATCAACCTCGTCCCCGACCATGTGATCTTCCACCGGATGTACCCGGTGTCCGTGGACCGCACGATCGTGGAGTGCGACTGGCTCTACCTTCCGCACGTCGTCGAGAGCGGCAAGGACGTCAGCCGGTCCGTGGAACTCTTCGACCGGGTCAACCGCCAGGACTTCGAGGCATGCGAACGGACCCAGCCCGGCATGGGGTCGCGCATGTACGCCAAGGGTGGCGTGCTGGTGCCCAGCGAGCACCACATCGGTGCGTTCCACGACTGGGTGAACGAGCGTCTCGGCGCTCCCCTGTCGTAGTCGGGCGGATCAGCCCAGGTAGCCCATCCGGTGGCTGATCTCCTCGGCGCCCTTGACCAGCACCGGGGACATCTCGTGCATGCGCTCCTCGGTGAGCCGGTAAGCGGGACCCGAGGCGCTCAGTGCGGCGATGACGTCGCCGTCCCGGTTGCGGACCGGTGCGGCCATCGCGTGCAGGCCGATCTCCAGCTCCTCCAGGGTGATGGAGTACCTGCGCTCGCGCGCCTCGGCGAGGTTCTTCTCCAGCTTGGTCTTCGCGGTGATGGTGCGTGACGTGACCTTCTTCAGCCCGGTCTCCGTCAGCAGCGCCGTGCGCTCCTTGGTGGGCAGGTACGCCAGCAGGATCTTGCCGCTCGACGTGGCGTGCAGGGGGGTGAGCTGGCCGACCCAGTTGTGCGCGGTGATCGCTCCCGGACCGCGTACCTGGTACAGGTTGATCGCGTACTGCTCCTGCATCACGGCGATGTTGACCGTCTCGCCGAGCTCCTCGGCCAGGCGCTCGCAGACCGGGCGGCCCTGCTGGGTGATGTCGATACGGCCGGTGACCGCGCCGGCCAGGCGGACGATGCCGAATCCGAGCCGGTACTTGCCCCGCTCGCCGGCCTGCTCCACCAGGCCTCGCGCCTCCAGGGCGCCGAGCAGACGGAAAGCCGTGGACTTGTGGACGTCGATCTCGGCCGCGACCTCGCTCACGCCCGCTTCGCCGCGCTGGGCGAGGATCTCCAGCACGCTGATCGCCCGGTCCACCGACTGGACCCCGCCGGCCTGTGAATTCGACGTTTCTGTGTCATGGCTGTAGTTGCTCACAGTGAAACTATACGCGTAGTAAACAACAAGGCCACAAGTAACCGCGTCGCAACAAAGACCTTGGAAGTTGCGTTGTTCGCAACCTGGTGCGCATAGCGGCACCAGGTCTAGCATGCGTCGCGTATCGAAGACGCGAGCGAGACGAGGCACCATGGCTTCCCTGCAATACGACTTCGTCATCGTCGGTGGCGGTTCGGCCGGCAGCGCACTGGCGAACCGACTCTCGGCGGACCCCGCGAACCGGGTGCTGGTCCTGGAGGCGGGCCGGTCGGACTATCCGTGGGACGTCTTCATCCACATGCCCGCGGCGCTGACCTACCCCATCGGCAGCCGGTTCTACGACTGGAAGTACGAGTCCGAGCCCGAGCCCCACATGGGCGGCCGGCGTGTCTACCACGCCCGCGGCAAGGTGCTGGGCGGCTCCAGCAGCATCAACGGCATGATCTTCCAGCGCGGCAACCCCATGGACTACGAGCGCTGGGCGGCCGACGCGGGCATGGAGACCTGGGACTACGCGCACTGCCTGCCGTACTTCCGGCGGATGGAGAACTGTCTCGCCGCCGACCCCGACGACGAGTTCCGCGGCCACGACGGCCCCCTGGTACTCGAACGCGGCCCCGCCACCAACCCTCTCTTCGGCGCCTTCCTCAAGGCCACCGAGGAAGCGGGCTACGCCCCCACCGACGACGTCAACGGCTACCGGCAGGAAGGCTTCGCCAAGTTCGACCGCAACGTCCATCGCGGACGCCGGCTGTCGGCCTCGAAGGCGTACCTCAAGCCTGCGATGAAGCGGCCCAACCTCACCGTCAGAACCCGTGCCCTCGTCACCCGCGTCCTGTTCGAGGGCAAGCGGGCCGTGGGCGTGGAGTACCGGCGCGGCCGGGGTGCGCCCCAGCAGGTCCGCGCCAAGGAGGTCATCCTCTGCGGCGGCGCCATCAACTCCCCGCAGCTCCTGCAGCTCTCCGGCGTCGGCAACGCCGCCGAACTGCGCGCCCTCGGCATCGACGTCGTCCACGACCTGCCGGGCGTCGGCGAGAACATGCAGGACCACCTTGAGGTCTACGTCCAGTACGCCTGCAAGCAGCCGGTCTCCATGCAGCCGTACATGGCGAAGTGGCGCGCGCCCTTCATCGGGCTCCAGTGGCTGTTCCGCAAGGGTCCGGCCGCCACCAACCACTTCGAGGCCGGCGGCTTCGCCCGCAGCAACGAGGACGTCGACTACCCCAACCTGATGTTCCACTTCCTGCCCGTCGCGGTCCGCTACGACGGCTCCTCGCCCGCCGGCGGCCACGGCTACCAGGTGCACGTCGGGCCCATGTACTCCGACGCCATCGGCTCGGTGAAGATCAAGAGCAAGGACCCGCGCGAGCACCCGGCGCTGCGCTTCAACTACCTCTCCACCGAGCAGGACCGCCGCGAATGGGTCGAGGCCATCCGGGTGGCCCGCAGGCTCCTCAACCAGCCCGCGCTCGCCCCCTACAACGGCGGCGAGGTCTCGCCCGGCAAGAAGGTGGAGAGCGACGAGGAGATCCTCGCCTGGGTGGCGAAGGAGGGCGAGACCGCCCTGCACCCGTCCTGCACCTGCAAGATGGGCACCGACGACATGGCGGTCGTCGACCCCGCCAGCATGCGGGTGCACGGCCTGGACGGACTGCGCGTCGTGGACGCCTCCGTCATGCCGTACGTCACCAACGGCAACATCTACGCCCCGGTGATGATGATCGCCGAGAAGGCCGCCGACCTGATCCTCGGCAAGGAGCCGCTCGCGCCGTCGAAGGCCGCGTTCTACCGGCACCGTGACGCGCAGAAGCAGACGGAGGGCTAATTGGCCGCCGCAGGACTCAGGGCGCTGCTGGGGAGCGTCCGCTACGAGGTGCTGCCCGCGAAGCCGACCGAGGACAAGGTCCTCGCCCATGTGCCGCGCGACGTCGTCGTCACCGTGACGGCGTCGCCGGTCAAGGGCCTGGAACCCACCCTCGATCTCGCCGTACGGCTCGCCACGCACGGCTACCGGGTGGTCCCGCACGTGCCGGCGCGGCTGCTGCGGGACGACCTGCACCTGAAAGAGGTCGCGGGCCGGCTCCGTGAGGTGGGCGTGGACGACGTCTTCGTCCCCGCGGGTGACGCCGACCCGCCCGCCGGGGGCTACGAAGGGGCCCTTCCGGTGCTGCGCAGGCTGACCGAGCTGGGCAGGCCCTTCGCGCGCGTCGGCGTCACCGGCTACCCGGAGAGCCATCCCCTCATCCACGACGACGTCACCGTCCAGGCCATGTGGGACAAGCGCGAGCACGCCACGTACATCGTGAGCAACCTCTGCTTCGACCCGCGGGTGCTGGGCGGGTGGATCGGCCGGATACGCCGCCGGGACATCGCCCTGCCGCTGCATGTGGGGGTGGCCGGGCCGGTGCAGCGGGCGAAGCTGCTGGCCATGGCGACGAAGATCGGGGTGGGCGAGTCGACGCGCTTCCTGACGAAGCACCCCTCCTGGTTCCTGCGATTCGCGGCGCCCGGTGGGTATGCACCCGAAAGGCTCCTGACCCGCGCCGAGGAGGCACTGACCGTCCCCTCGGCAGGGGTGGCGGGCCTGCATCTGTTCACCTTCAACCAGATCGCCGAGACGGAGCGCTGGCGCCGCGCCCTGCTGGACCGCCTCGGCGACTGAACCAGGAGAGGCATGGCGGCCGACACCGACTGGCAGCTCACCCGAACCTTCACCAGCTCATCCGGTGACGTCCGCTGGGACCGGCTGGGCCCGCCCGGCGGGCCACCGGTCGTCCTGCTGCACGGCACCCCCTTCTCGTCGTACGTCTGGCGTGCCGTCGCCCTTTCGCTCGCCCGCGAGTACGACGTCCACGTCTGGGACATGCCCGGCTACGGCAGCTCCGAGCAGGCCGACGGCCAGGACGTCTCCCTGGCCGCCCAGGGCCGCGTCTTCGGCGAGTTGCTGGCCCATTGGGGGCTCGCGGAGCCGCTGGTCGTCGCTCATGACTTCGGCGGTGCCGTCGCACTGCGTGCCCATCTGCTGCACGGCGCCCGCTACCGGGCCCTCGCCCTGGTCGATCCGGTCGCCGTGGCGCCGTGGGGCTCCCCGTTCTTCCGGCTCGTCGGCGAGCACGCCGACGTCTTCGAGCGGTTGCCGCCCGCGCTGCACGGCGCCCTGGTGCGCGAGTACGTCGCCTCCGCGAGCAGCCCCGGCCTGCGCCCCGACGTCCTCGACCGGCTCGTCGCGCCCTGGCTGGACGGCGCCGGCCAGTCGGCCTTCTACCGGCAGATCGTCCAGGCGGACCAGTGCTACACCGACGAGATCCAGCACCGCTACGGCGAGATCGGCATCCCCACGCTCCTGTGCTGGGGCGAGGACGACACCTGGATCCCGATCGAGAAGGGACGCGAGCTCGCCGCTCTCGTCCCCGGCGCGCGGTTCGAACCGGTCCCCGGCGCGGGACACCTCGTCCAGGAGGACGCCCCCGCGCAGCTCACGGCCGCGCTCATCGCCTTCCTCCAGCGGCAGCGGTGACAGCGGGGACGGGGCTCAGGGGCCGTATACGAAAGGGGCGGGACCGGAGAACCCGGTCCCGCCCCACCGCCGGTACCGCTCAGCGGAAGACCACCGTGCGGTTGCCGTCCACCATCACGCGGCTCTCGCTGTGCCACTTCACCGCGTGCGCGAGGACCTGTGCCTCCACGTCCCGGCCGACCGTGACCAGCTCGCCGGGGTCGAGCGAGTGGTCCACGCGGACCACGTCCTGCTCGATGATCTGCCCCTCGTCCAGATCCGGCGTCACGTAGTGGGCCGTCGCGCCGACCAGCTTCACACCGCGCGTGTACGCCTGCTCGTAGGGGCGGGCGCCCTTGAAGCTGGGCAGGAAGGAGTGGTGGATGTTGATGGCCCGGCCTTCGAGCTGCTTGCACAGGTCGTCGGAGAGGATCTGCATGTAGCGGGCCAGTACCACCAGGTCGACGTCCAGTTCGCGCACCAGCTCCAGCAACCGTGCCTCGGCCTCGGGCTTGGTGTCTTTGGTGACCGGGACGTGGTGGAAGGGGATGCCGTACGTCTCGGCGAGTCCCTCGAAGTCCCGGTGGTTGGAGACGATCGCCGGGATCTCGATGTTGAGGGCGCCGGTGCGCCGGCGGAAGAGCAGGTCGTTCAGGCAGTGGCCGAACTTGGACACCATGATCAGGGTCCGGGTGGGGGTGGCGGCGTCGGCCAGGGTCCAGGTGATTCCGTAGGCCTGGGCGACGGGCCCGAACCGGTAACGCAGGTTTTCCAGATCGGTGTTCGGATCCGAAACATCGAAGTGAACCCTCATGAAGAAACGGTCCTGAAGCCGGTCGTCGAACTGCTGGCTTTCCAGGATGTTGCCGGAGTTCCTCACGAGAAAGCCGCTCACTGCGTGGACCAGTCCGGCGCGGTCGGGACAGGAGAGAGTGAGGACGTACTCACGGCCAGGTTGCGGTCGAGGGGACATGTGCGGCCTCCGTCGGTGCGCATTGCACAACATGGTGAGCGATACGCAACATGGTCGGCTTGTCACCCCTCCCGGTCAAGGGTCGGGAGGATAAGTGATCGCATGACTGAATCGTCATCGGCGAACCCCTTGACGACTGTCTGGACATTCGCCAGGGTGTTCCACCACAAGCAATCGGGTGCATGATGCGCAACGAATTTCTGTTGAAAGGCTCGGCGCGTGGCAGACCTGTACGTGGATGGCGAATGGCGGGATCCCGTGGCCGGTGGGCAGCGGGAGATCCGATGTCCCGCTGACGGCACGCTCTCGGCGACCGTCTCCGAAGCGACCCGCCCCGACACCGAGGCCGCGATCGCCGCCGCCCGCCGTGCCTTCGACGCGGGGCACTGGCCGAACACCCCCGAGCGAGAGCGCGGCGCGCTGCTGCTGCGCACCGCCGACATCCTCGAACGCGACGCCAAGGACTTCGCCCGCGCTGAGTCCCTGGACACCGGCAAACGCCTGGTGGAGAGCGAGTACGACATCGCCGACGTCGTCTCCTGTCTGCGCCACTACGGCGGCCTCGGCGGCACCGACGCCGGGCGGGTGATCGACACCGGCCGGGACGACGCCGTGAGTCGCGTCGTGTACGAGCCGGTTGGCGTGTGCGGACTGATCACGCCCTGGAACTACCCACTGCTCCAGGCGAGTTGGAAGGTCGCCCCGGCGCTCCTCGCCGGCAACACCATCGTCCTCAAGCCCAGCGAGCTCACCCCCTCCACCTCCGTCCTGCTGATGCGGGCGCTGGAGGAGGCCGGGCTCCCGGCCGGCGTCGCCAATCTCGTCCTGGGCGCGGGGCCCGAGGCGGGCGCGCCGCTGTCCGAGGACCCCCGCGTCGACATGGTCTCCTTCACCGGCGGACTCGACACCGGCAGGCGCATCATGGCCACCGCCGCGTCGACCGTGAAGAAGGTCGCCCTGGAACTCGGCGGCAAGAACCCCAACGTCGTCTTCGCCGACGCCGACTTCGACACGGCCGTCGACTTCGCCCTCACCGCGGTCTTCCTGCACTCGGGACAGGTCTGCTCGGCCGGCGCACGGCTGATCGTCGAGGACACCCTGCACGACCGCTTCGTCGACGAGGTCGTCCGCCGGGCCCGGCAGATCCGCCTCGGCGGCCCCTTCGACCCCGACGCCGAGACCGGGGCGCTGATCTCCGCACAGCACCGGGAGAAGGTCGAGGCGTACGTCGCCTCCGGCCTCGCCGAGGGCGCCGTACTGCGCTGCGGCGGCGCGCGCCCCGACGACCCCGCCCTGGCAAACGGCCACTACTACCTGCCCACCGTGCTCGACGAGTGCCGGCAGGACATGCGGGTGGTGCACGAGGAGTCCTTCGGACCCGTGCTCACCGTGGAGCGCTTCACCGACGAGGACGACGCCGTACGCATCGCCAACGACACCGAGTACGGACTCGCCGGAGCCGTGTGGACCCAGGACGCCGGAAGGGCCCAGCGGGTCGCCCGGCGACTGCGCCACGGCACGGTGTGGATCAACGACTACCACCCCTACGTGCCGCAAGCGGAATGGGGTGGCTTCGGGCACTCGGGCGTGGGGCGGGAGCTGGGACCGACCGGTCTGAACGAGTACCGAGAGCCCAAACACATCTGGCAGAACATCCAACCCCGGCCGCAGCACTGGTTCCGCGGCTGAACGCCGAAATGAGGTCGAAAGTGACCACTCAGACCGAGGTGCCGCAGCGGCGCGGCACGCCCCAGGACTCGGGCCCCACCCCGGTCATCTCCGTTCGCAGGCTGTGGAAGGTGTTCGGGCCGAAGGCCGACCAGGTGCCGGAATCCGAGGAGTTGTGCGGCCTCACCCGCCGCGAGCTCATGGACCGCACCGGATGTACCGCCGCCGTACGCGACGTCCACTTCGACGTCTCGCCCGGCGAGGTCTTCGTCGTCATGGGCCTGTCGGGCTCCGGCAAGTCCACCCTGGTGCGATGTCTCACCCGGCTGATCGAACCCACCGCCGGCGAGGTCGTCTTCGAGGGCGAGGACATCCGCCAGGCCGACGCCGCGCGCCTGCGCGACCTGCGGCGCCGCAAGTTCTCCATGGTCTTCCAGCACTTCGGTCTGCTGCCCCACCGTCGCGTCGTCGAGAACGTGGCGTTCGGTCTGGAGATCCGCGGCATGGGCAGGGCCGAGCGCGTCAAGCGCGCCCAGGAGGTCGTCGAACTGGTCGGCCTCGCCGGCTACGAGAACTCCTACCCCGACCAGCTCTCCGGCGGCATGCAGCAACGCGTGGGCCTGGCCCGGGCGTTGGCCGGGGATCCCGACGTCCTCTTCTTCGACGAACCGTTCTCGGCGCTCGACCCGCTGATCCGGCGCGACATGCAGAACGAGGTCATCCGGCTGCACCACGAGGTCGGCAAGACGATGGTGTTCATCACCCACGACCTCTCCGAGGCCCTCAAGCTGGGCGACCGCATCCTCATCATGCGCGACGGCAAGATGGTCCAGTGCGGCACCGGCGACGAACTCGTCGGCGCCCCGGCGGACGACTACGTCCGCGAGTTCGTCAAGGACGTCCCGCGCGGCGATGTGCTGACCCTGCGCTGGATCATGCGCCCGGTGGCGGACGGCGACGCCCTGGACGGTCCCGAACTCGGGCCGGACGTCGTCGTGAAGGAGGCCACCCGGGCCGTCCTCGCGGCCGACAAGCCGGTCAAGGTCGTCGAGGACGGCAAGCTGCTCGGCATCGTCGGCGACGAGGAGATCCTCGCTGTGGTCGCCGGGACGGAAGGCGCCGCGTGATGACCGTCGCGATGGAGAAACCGCACAAGACGGCGTCCGTCGAGGAACCGCCCGCTCCCGTCAGGCCCGAACGCGGGATCAGCCGGTCCATGGTGGTCGCCGCGATCGTCGTCGTCTGGCTGGTGCTCTTCGCCGTCCTGCGCGGAAAACAGACCCTGACCCTGGCCGCGGCCGACCTCACCGATCTGCACCGCTGGTTCAACGACGTCAACGACTCGATCGGCGCGGACCGCAACTCCAACCCGCTCTTCCTGTACTTCTTCAACGAGATCCGCCTCGTCATCGACTCCCTGGTGACCTTCGTCCAGGAGCTGATCTCGCAGCCGGGCGCCGGCCGGCCCGTCCCGCAGATCGGCTGGCTCGGAGTCGTCGGCATCGCCGGCTACGTCTCCTGGGCCGTGGGCAACTGGCGGGTCGCGCTGCTGGCGGTCGCCGGATTCACCTTCCTCGGGCTCCAGGGCCTGTGGCAGGAGAGCATGGACACGCTGGCGCTGACCGTCTCCGCCGTCTTCGTGGCGCTGCTGTTCGCGATCCCGCTGGGCGTCTGGGCGGGGCTGTCCGACCGGGTCAACCGGATCATGACGCCCTTCCTGGACTTCATGCAGACGATGCCGACCTTCGTCTACCTGGCCCCGCTGACCCTGTTCTTCCTCATCGGCCCGGCCTCCGCCACCATCGCCACGCTCGTCTACGCGGCGCCGCCCGCGATCCGGATCACCGCGCACGCCATCCGCTCCGTGCCGACGACCACGGTGGAGGCGGCCGACTCGCTGGGTGCCACCCGGCGGCAGGCCCTGACGAAGGTGCTGCTGCCGATGTCCAAGCGGACCGTGGTCATGGGCGTCAACCAGACCATCATGGCCGCCCTGGCCATGGTGACCATCGCCGCCCTGATCGACGCGCCCGGCCTCGGCAAGACCGTCGTCCAGGCTCTCCAGTCGCTCGACGTCGGCACAGCCTTCAACGCCGGTCTCGCGATCGTCGTCATGGCCATCGTGCTCGACCGCGTCACCACCGCGGCGAGCGTCCGCGAGGAGGCGGCCCGGCGCTCGAAGAACCGCTTCCTGGCCTGGCGCCGCCCCCTGCTCGGCGTGGGCGCCGCGGCCGCGGCGGTCCTCGTCTACCTCTCGCACACCTATGTGTGGGCGGCGGAGTTCCCCGGCGAGGGAGGCGTGGGCAGCGCCATCTCCAGCGGGGCGGACAGCGTGACCACCTGGGCGCAGGACAACCTGTCCGGTCTCACCAACGCCTTCCGCGACGCCATCACCAACGGACTGCTCAACCCCTTCCAGACGCTGCTCACCGACTCCCCGTGGTGGCTCGTCGGCGCGGCCCTGATCGCGCTCGCCGTCGTCCTCGGAGGATGGCGCGCCGGCATCACCACGGCCGTCTGCGTGGGCCTCCTCGTCGGCACCGGGGTGTGGTCCGACAGCATGACGACACTGGCGTCGACCGTCGTCGCCACGGTGCTCGTGATGCTCCTCGGCATCGGCTTCGGCGTATGGATGGGCCGCAGCGCCCTCGTCGACCGGCTGCTGCGGCCAAGCCTGGACGCGGCCCAGGTCATGCCGCCGTTCGTGTATCTCGTGCCGTTCCTCGCACTGTTCGGCGCGACCCGCTTCACGGCGATCGTCGCCGCCGTCGTCTACGCGGCCCCCGTCGCCATGAAGATCATCGCGGACGGGGTCCGGAACGTGCCCGCCACCACCGTGGAGGCGGCCACCGCCGCCGGGTGCAACACCTGGCAGATCATCACCAAGGTCCAGCTCCCGATGGCGCGCAGCGCCCTGACACTCGCGACCAACCAGGGCCTGATCTACGTCCTCTCGATGGTCGTGGTGGGCGGCCTGGTGGGCGCGGGCGCCCTCGGCTACGACGTCGTGGCCGGCTTCTCGCAGGGCCAGCTCTACGGGAAGGGGCTCGCCGCGGGGCTCGCCATCGTCCTTCTCGGCGTCATGTTCGACCGGATCACTCAGGCGGCGGCTCGCCGCACCAGCGCATAAGGAGCACCACACCATGGCAAGACACTGGCGAGCCGGCGCGGCCGGACTGGCCGTCCTCGGCCTCACCCTCACCGCCTGCGGCGGTGCGAAGGTCGGCGACGACTCCGCGGGGTCCGGCGGCTCGGGCGACTCCGGCAAGTGCGGCACCTTCAACCTCGCGGTCAACCCGTGGGTGGGCTACGAGGCCAACGCGGCCGTCGTCGCGTACGTCGCGGAACACGACCTCGGCTGCAAGGTCAACCAGAAGGACCTCAAGGAGGAGATCGCCTGGCAGGGCTTCGGGACGGGCGAGGTCGACGCCGTCATCGAGAACTGGGGCCACGACGACCTGAAGAAGAAGTACATAACCGACCAGAAGACGGCTCTCGAGGCCGGCCCGACCGGCAACAAGGGGCTCATCGGCTGGTACGTACCGCCGTGGCTGGCCAAGGCGCACCCCGACATCACCGACTGGAACAACCTCGACAAGTACGCGGCCGAGTTCAAGACCTCGGAGTCGGGCGGAAAGGGGCAGCTCCTCGACGGCGACCCGTCGTTCGTCACCAACGACGAGGCGCTGGTGAAGAACCTGAAGCTGGACTTCAAGGTGGTGTACGCGGGCAGTGAGACCGCCCTCATCCAGGCCTTCCGCAAGGCGGAGAAGAACAAGGAATGGGTGATCGGCTACTTCTACGAGCCGCAGTGGTTCATGTCCGAGGTGCCGCTCGTCAAGGTCAAGCTGCCCGACTACAAGCAGGGTTGCGACACGGATACGGAGAAGGTCGACTGCGACTACCCCGTGTACGAACTGGACAAGATCGTCAGCGCGAAGTTCGCCAAGTCCGGCAGCCCCGCCTATGACCTGGTGAAGAACTTCACCTGGACCAACGAGGACCAGAACGTCGTGGCCAAGTACATCGCCGTCGACAAGATGGCCCCCGAGGCGGCGGCCAAGAAGTGGGTCGAGGCCAACCGCGCCAAGGTGGACGCCTGGATCAAGTAGGCCCTTCACGGATGCCCGGTGGGTGGTGCGAACCAACGCGCACCACCCACCGGGTATTGCTGTTTTCCAGGCCGTTCTCCGACGTCAACGGACCTCTTGACACCTACCTGCACGGCAGGCACATTGAGTTGCGCAACCTGAGTCACGTTGCGCAGAAAGCAACTCAACCGGAGGTGCGGCGATGGCGGGACCCCGAGTGGTCATCATCGGAGCGGGAGTCGTCGGTGCGGCGCTCGCGGACGAGCTCTCCGCGCGAGGCTGGACCGAAGTGACCGTGGTCGACCAGGGTCCGCTCCCGGCCACCGGGGGCTCCAGCTCGCACGCCCCAGGCCTGGTCTTCCAGACGAACTCCTCCAAGACCATGACCGAACTGGCCCGCTACACCGTCGAGAAGTTCTGCTCCCTCGAAGTCGACGGCAAGCCCTGCTTCCTCCAGGTCGGCGGCCTCGAAGTGGCCACCAGCCCCGAGCGCCTCACGGAACTGCGCCGCCGCCACGGCTGGATCACGGCCTGGGGCATCGAGTCCCGGCTGCTGACCCCCGAGGAGTGCGTCGAGCAACACCCCCTCGTCGACCGCGACAAGGTCCTCGGCGGCCTCCTCGTCCCGACGGACGGCCTCGCCAAGGCGGTCCTCGCCGTCGAGGCCCAGATCCGCCGGGCCACGGAACGCGGCGTGCGCTTCCTCGCCAGCCACGAGGTCCTCGACGTGCTACGCGCCGACGGCGAGGTGACCGGCGTCCTGACCGACCAGGGCGAGATCCCCGCGGACATCGTCGTGTGCTGCGCCGGCATCTGGGGCCCGAAGATCGCCCGCATGGCCGGCATGAACCTCCCGCTCACACCGCTCGCCCACCAGCTCGCCTGGACCGGCCCCGTCCCGGCCCTCGCCGGCCAGACCGAGGAGGCGGTCCGCCCGATCCTGCGCCACCAGGACGCCGACCTCTACTACCGCGACCGCTTCGACGGCATCGGCATCGGCTACTACGGCCACCGCCCGATGCCGATCTCCGCCGACGACATCCTCTCCGTGGACGAGGCCGACGACATGCCGTCCGTCCTGAAGTTCACCGAGGAGGACTTCGAGCCGGCCTGGACCGAGACCCAGTCCCTCCTCCCGGCCACCAAGGAGGCGAAGGTCGAGGAGGGCATCAACGGCCTGTTCTCCTTCACCACCGACAACTTCCCGCTTCTCGGCGAGTCCCCGGACGTCAAGGGCTTCTGGGTCGCCGAGGCCGTCTGGGTCACCCACTCCGCGGGCGTGGGCCGGGCGATGGCCGAGTGGCTGGTCGACGGCCACTGCTCGTCCTTCGACCTGCACGAGTGCGACGTGAACCGCTTCGAACCGCACCAGCTCTCCCCGCAGTACGTCCTGGCCCGCGACTGCCAGAACTTCGTCGAGGTCTACGACATCCTCCACCCGCTCCAGCCGTCCGGCGACCCGCGCCCGATCCGCACCAGCCCCTTCCACCCCCGCCAGCAGGAGCACGGCGCGTTCTTCCTGGAAGCGAACGGCTGGGAGCGCCCGCAGTGGTACGAGGCCAACGCACGGCTGGTCGAAGGCCGCAACATCCCCACCCCCAACGACTGGGCCGCACAGTTCTGGTCGCCCATCGTCGGCGCCGAGGCGCAGGCCACCCGCGAGACCGTCGCCATGTACGACATGACGGCCCTCAAGCGCCTGGAGGTGAGCGGCCCCGGCGCGGCCGACCTCCTGGAGCGCCTGTGCACCGGCAAGGTCGCCAAGTCGGTCGGTTCGGTGACCTACACGCTGCTGCTCGACCACGACGGCGGCATCCGCAGCGACATCACCGTCGCCCGCCTCGGCCGCGACCTCTTCCAGGTCGGCGCCAACGGCAACCTCGACCTCGACTGGTTCACCCGCCACCTCCCCGCCGACGGCACGGTCCAGGTCCGCGACATCACGCCGGGCACCTGCTGCATCGGCCTGTGGGGTCCGCTGGCCCGCAAGGTCCTGCAGCCCCTGACGGACGAGGACTTCACCAACGACGGCCTGAAGTACTTCCGCGCCAAGCGCGCCTACATCGGCAGCGTCCCGGTGACGGCGATGCGCCTGTCGTACGTCGGCGAACTGGGCTGGGAGCTCTACACCACCGCCGACCAGGGCCTGAAACTCTGGGACACCCTCTGGCAGGCGGCGGAGCCCCTCGGCGGCGTCATCGCCGGCCGCGGCGCCTTCAACAGCCTCCGCCTGGAGAAGGGCTACCGCTCCTTCGGCACCGACATGACCTACGAGCACGACCCCTACGAGGCCGGCGTCGGCTTCGCCGTCAAGCTCGACAAGGGCGACTTCATCGGCAAGGCGGCGCTGGAGCGGCGTAAGTCCGACGTACGGCGCAGGCTGACCTGCCTCACCATCGACGACCCGTGGTCGGTCGTCATGGGCAAGGAGCCGGTGTACGACGGCGAGCATGCGGTCGGGTACGTCACGAGCGCCGCGTACGGCTACACGATCGGCAAGGGGATCGCTTACGCATGGCTGCCGGCGGAACTCGCCGTCCCCGGCAGGACTCTGCACATCGGCTACTTCGATCAGCGCGTCGAGGCGGTCGTGGCCGAGGAGCCGCTGTTCGACCCCTCGATGTCCCGACTTCGTGGGTGACAGTCCTGAAGGGAGTGCCGCGACAGGTTGTGGATGGGTCGCCCGTCCGTCGTGGCCGGTCGCGCCCACGCGGCGGAGCCGCACATGGACACAGCCCGGCGCCCTTGGAGGGCGTTGCAGCAGATCCCTTTTGAAAGGAGTACCGGTGACCGCACAACTCCTTGAGGGCAAGGCCACCGCCGCCGCCATCCGCCGTGAACTCGCCGAACGCGTGGCCAAGTTGACGGCGATCGGCGGCCGACCGCCCGGACTCGGCACCGTCCTCGTCGGCGAGGACCCCGGCAGTCGCGCCTACGTCGCCGGGAAGCACCGGGACTGTGCGCAGGTCGGCATCGCCTCCATCCGCCGGGACCTGCCCGCCGACGCCTCGCAGCAGCAGGTCGAGGACGTCATCGACGAACTCAACGCCGACCCGGCCTGCACCGGCTACATCGTCCAACTGCCGCTCCCCGCCCACCTGGACGCGGGCGCCGTACTGGAACGCATGGACCCGGCCAAGGACGCCGACGGCCTGCACCCCGTCAACCTCGGCCGCCTCGTCCTGGGCGAGGAGGCACCGCTGCCGTGCACCCCGCGCGGCATCGTCGAACTGCTGCGCCGGTACCAGGTGCCGATCGCCGGAGCGCGGGTGTGCGTGATCGGCCGGGGCATCACGGTCGGCCGTCCCCTCGGGCTGTTGCTGACCCGCCGCACCGAGAACGCCACGGTCACCCTGTGCCACACCGGCACCAAGGGGCTGGCCTGGCACGTGCGCGAGGCGGACATCGTCGTCGCGGCCGCCGGCTCGCCCGGACTGATCACCGCCGACATGCTCCGCCCGGGCGCGGTGGTTCTGGACGTCGGCATCACCCGCACCGACAGCAGCCTGGTCGGCGACATACATCCGGGGGCGAAGCAGGTCGCCGGTTGGGTCGCACCGATGCCCGGCGGCGTGGGACCCATGACACGGGCGATGCTGCTCGCCAACGTCGTCGAGGCCGCCGAGAGGAACACGAACGCCGTATGAACCTGTCCCTTCCAGCGGACGGAGCCCTCCGATGAGCCCCCGCACCCCCGGCGCCGAACTCCCCGATCACCCCGACCGGCTGTGGCGCAACCCCGAGCCCAGAAGGTCGTACGACGTCGTCATCGTCGGCGGCGGCGGACACGGCCTGGCCACCGCCCACTACCTCGCCAGGAACCATGGCATCACCAACGTCGCCGTGCTGGAGAAGGGCTGGCTCGCGGGCGGCAACATGGCCCGCAACACCACGATCATCCGCTCCAACTACCTGTGGGACGAGAGCGCCGGCATCTACGAGCACGCCCTCAAGCTGTGGGAGGGACTGGCGGAGGAGCTCGACTACCCGATCCTCTTCTCCCAGCGCGGCGTGCTGAACCTGGCGCACAGCCTCCAGGACGTCCGCGACAGCGTGCGCCGCGTCGAGGCGAACCGCCTCAACGGCGTGGACGCGGAGTGGCTGGACGCGGACGGCGTCAAGGAAGTCTGCCCGATCGTCAACATCTCCCCGGACGTGCGCTACCCGGTCCTGGGCGCCACCTACCAGCCCCGCGCGGGCATCGCCAAGCACGACTACGTGGCCTGGGGCCTGGCCCGCTCGGCGGACGCGGCGGGCATCGACATCATCCAGAACTGCGAGGTCACCGGCCTGGACGTGGTCGGTGGCCGGGTCGTGGGAGTGCAGACGAACCTGGGCCCCATCGCGGCCGGCAAGGTGGCGCTGTGCTCGGCGGGCCACACCTCGGTCCTCGCCGCGATGGCCGGCATCGAACTCCCGCTCCAGAGCCACCCGTTGCAGGCCCTGGTCTCGGAGCTCCTGGAGCCGATCCACCCCACCGTCGTCATGTCCAACGCCGTCCACGTGTACGTGAGCCAGGCCCACAAGGGCGAGCTGGTGATGGGCGCCGGTATCGACGCCTACAACTCCTACACGCAGCGCGGCGCCTTCCACATCATCGAAGAGCAGATGTCGGCGGCCCTGGAGCTCTTCCCGGTCTTCGCCCGCGCCCACGTCCTGCGCACCTGGGGCGGCATCGTCGACGTCAGCCCGGACGCCTCGCCGATCATCGGCCTCACGCCCGTCGACAACCTCTACCTCAACTGCGGCTGGGGGACGGGCGGCTTCAAGGCCACCCCGGGCGTCGGCTGGGTCTACGCCCACACCATCGCCAACGACACCCCGCACGCCCTGAACGCCCCCTTCTCGCTCGACCGATTCACCACCGGCGCGCTCGTCGACGAGCACGGCGCGGCCGCGGTGGCCCACTAGGACCACTGAAGCTCTGGGAGCCGATCCATGCTGCTCATCCCCTGCCCGTGGTGCGGGCCCCGCGACGAGGCCGAGTTCCACTACGGCGGCCAGGCCCATGTGCCGTACCCGCAGGACCCCGCGTCCCTCACCGACGAGGAATGGGCCCGGTACCTCTTCTTCCGCGACAACACCAAGGGCCCCTTCGCCGAACGCTGGAGCCACGCGTCGGGCTGCCGCCGCTGGTTCAACGCGGTACGGGACACGTCGACGAACGAGATCCTGACGGTGTACCGGACGGGAGAGGAACGCCCGGCAACTCCCGGGCCGAGGCCAGTCCTTTCAGCCCGTCTGGGGGCACCCCCTCTGGGGGAGTTCGAGGACGAGGCCCTTTCGGGGCCGACGGGGGTCCAGGGGGCAGAGTCCCTTGGCGGGGTCGAAGGGGCGGAGCCCCTTCAGGACGGGACGGGTAGGGGCGGCGGGGGCGAGTCAACCCAGCCGTTCCGCCACCCGACCCGCGGCCGAATCCACCGCGACGAGCCCCTCACCTTCACCTTCGACGGCACCGAATACCAAGGCTTCAGGGGCGACACCCTCGCCTCCGCCCTCCTCGCCAACGGCGTCATCCAGGCAGGCACCAGCATCAAGCTCGGCCGCCCCCGAGGCATCTTCTCCGCCGGCGTCGAAGAGCCCAACGCGGTCGTCCAGATCGAGGAGCCCTTCCCCGAGCCCATGCTCCCCGCGACGACCGTCGAGCTGTACGACGGCCTGGTCGCGAGCAGCCTCCCAGGCCAGGGCCGCCTCGCCACCGACCCCGACCCGGCCCGCTACGACGCCGTACACGCCCACTGCGACGTGCTGGTCGTAGGCGCCGGCCCGGCGGGCCTCGCGGCAGCAGCCGCGGCGGCCGGCAGCGGCGCCCGCGTCATCCTGGCCGACGACCAGCCGGAGCCCGGCGGCAGCCTCCTCGGCACGGGCGAACACCTCGACTGGGTGGAGGAAGTCAGCGGACAGCTCGCCACCGCCCCCGAGGTCCGTCTCCTGCCCCGCACCACCGTCTTCGGCTACTACGACGACAACCACCTTCTCGCCGTCGAACGCCGCACCAACCACCTCGGCGGCGCCGCCCCCGAGCACGTCGCCCGCGAACGCGTCTGGCGTATCCGTGCCCGCCGGGTCGTCCTGGCCACCGGCGCCCACGAGCGCTCCCTCGCCTTCGCGGACAACGACCGCCCCGGAGTGATGCTGGCCGCCTCGGCCCGCACCTACGTCAACCGCCACGGCGTCCTGCCCGGCCGCCACGCGGTCGTCTTCACCACCAACGACAGCGCCTACGCCGCGGCCCTGGATCTTGCCGCAGCGGGCCTGGCCATCACGGCCGTCGTCGACACCCGCCCCGAACCGGGGGAGTGGGCCGAGCGCGCGAGGGCCGCAGGCATCGAGGTGCTGGCCGGTCATGCCGTCACCGGCACCGAGGGCGGGGCACGCCTGACCGCGGTGACCGTCGCCCCGTACGGGGAGTCCGCGGGACAGCGGCAGTTCGCCGCCGACCTGCTGCTGGTCTCCGGCGGCTGGAACCCGGTGGTGCATCTGTTCAGCCAGTCCGGCGGCAAGCTCCGCCACGACGAGGAGCTGGGCTCCTTCGTCCCCGACAGCGTCCGCCAGGCGGTCGAGGTCACGGGTTCCGCGAGCGGTGTCCTGGACCTGGCAGGGGTGCTGGCCCAGGGCGCGGCGGCCGGCGCCCGTGCCGTCGAGGCCGAGGGCTACCGGTCCGGGACCCCCCGCCTCCCGGCACCGGCCGCTCAGCCGCGGCGGACACCTCCCATGCATGTGTTCGACGTGCCGGGAGACGCGGACGCCCCGCGCTTCGTCGACCTGCAACGCGACGTCACCGTCGACGACCTGGCCCGCGCGACCGGCGCAGGACTGCGCTCGGTCGAGCACACCAAGCGCTACACCACGGCCGGTACCGCCAACGACCAGGGCAAGACCTCGGGCGTCCTGGCCGGCGGCATCGTCGCCGAACTGCTCGGCGTCGACATCTCGGAACTCGGCACGACCACGTTCCGGCCGCCGTACGTCCCGGTCTCCTTCGCCGCCCTCGCCGGCCGCGACCGCGGCGCACTCAGTGATCCGGTCCGCACGACCGCCCTGCACGAATGGCATGTCGCGCACGGCGCCCTGTTCGAGAACGTCGGCCAGTGGAAGCGCCCCTGGTACTACCCGCGGGACGGCGAGGACATGGAGACCGCCGTGCTGCGCGAGTGCCGGGCGACCCGCGAGAGCGTGGGCTTCATGGACGCCTCCACCCTCGGCAAGATCGACGTACAGGGCCCGGACGCGGCCGTCTTCCTCGACCGGCTCTACACCAACATGATGAGTACCCTGAAGGTCGGCATGATCCGCTACGGCGTCATGTGCCGCCCGGACGGCATGGTCTTCGACGACGGCACCGTCATCCGTGTCGCCCAGGACCGCTTCCTGGTCACCACGACGACGGGCAACGCGGCCGCCGTACTGGACTGGATGGAGGAGTGGCACCAGACCGAGTGGCCCGAGCTGAAGGTCCACTGCACGTCCGTGACCGAGCAGTGGGCCACGGTCGCCCTGGTCGGACCGAAGTCCCGCGAGGTGCTGGGCGCGCTGGCGCCCGAACTGGCGGTCGGCAACGACGACTTCCCGTTCATGGCCTGGCGCGAGACGTCCGTCGCCGGCATCGCGGCCCGGGTCTGCCGGATCAGCTTCTCCGGCGAACTCGCCTACGAGATCAACGTGTCCCCGTGGCAGGCCCTCGCCCTGTGGGAGGCCGTGTACGAGGCCGGCGCCCCGTACGGCATCACCCCGTACGGCACCGAGACCATGCACGTCCTGCGGGCCGAGAAGGGCTACCCGATCATCGGCCAGGACACCGACGGCACCGTCACCCCCCAGGACCTCGGCATGAGCTGGGTGGTGTCGAAGAAGAAGCCCGACTTCATCGGCAAGCGCTCCTACGCCCGGGCCGACACCGCCCGGCCCGACCGCAAGCACCTGGTCGGCCTCCTCCCCGAGGACCCGGGCACCTTCCTCCCGGAGGGCACCCACCTGATCGCCGACGGTGTGCTGCTGACCCCACCGGTCCCCATGCTCGGCCATGTCACGTCCAGCTACCGCAGTGCGGCGCTCGGCCGGACCTTCGCACTCGCCCTGGTCAAGGGCGGCCGCGACCGCATCGGCGAGCGCCTGATCGCCCCCGTGGGTGACCGATTGGTCCCGGTGACCGTCGCCAGCCCCGTCCTCTACGACCCCGAAGGAGCCCGCCGCGATGGCTGACAACGCCCTGACCGTCCCGCTCCGCAGCCCCCTGTCGCGGGTCGCGGACCGCCTGGCCGCCGTCACCCGCACCTCCCGGGGCGCGATCCGGCTGGCCGAACTCCCCTTCCTCACCCAGGTCAACGTCCGCCTCGACGCCAAGGGAGCGGCGGCCGAGGCCGTCGGACTGGCGCTGGACCTCCAGTTGCCCCTCCAGCCGAACACCGTCGTGCGTGCGGGCGCGTTGACCGCGCTGTGGCTGGGCCCGGACGAGTGGCTGGTGGTCGGACCGCCGGGCGGCGAGCGGGATCTGGAGAGCCGGATCCGGGAGGCGGCCGGGGACGAGCCCGTCTCGGTCACCGACGTCTCCGCACAGCGCACCACCCTGCTGGTGACCGGCCCCCGCGCCCATGACCTGCTGGCGCACGGCTGTCCGCTGGACCTGCATCCGAGGGCGTTCGGCTCCGGGCGCTGCGCCCAGACGACGCTGGGCCGCACCCAGGTCGTGCTGGTCGCCCGGGACGAACCCAGGGCCGGATTCTGGGTGCTGGTCCGTTCGTCGTTCGCCGGCTATCTGGCGGACTGGCTGCTCGACGCGGCGACGGAACACCTCTGAGCGACCCAGGACGGGGGCGTCCCGTCCTGGTCGGGCATCTCGTAGGTCGTTCCCGGGCAGCGGCCCCCGTCCCGGCCTCGGTCGAATCCCGTGCCGCCGGGACGGGGACACCGCGCCCACGGCCGTGTCCGCCCTCGCCGTCGCGCCAGCCACCCGGGTGGGCTCAGCCCAGATGGCCCATCCGGTGGCTGATCTCGTCCGCGCCCTTGACCAGCGTCGGCGCGAGCTCATGGATGCGTTCCTCGGTGAAGCGGTACGCGGGGCCCGAGGCGCTGAGGGCGGCGATGACCTGGCCCTCGCGTGCCCGGATCGGCGCCGCCACGGCGTGCAGCCCGATCTCCAGTTCCTCCAGGGTCACCGCGTACCCGCGCTCACGGGCCTCGGCGAGGTTCCCCTCCAGCTTCGCCCTCGCGGTCAGGGTGCGCGGGGTCAGCTTCTGAAGCCCGGACGCCGCGAGCACTTCGGCGCGCTCGTCCGCCGTCAGGTGGGCCAGCAGGATCTTGCCGCTGGACGTGGCGTGCACCGGGGTGAGCTGACCGACCCAGTTGTGGGTGCCGACGGCGCCCGGGCCGCGTACCTGATACAGGTTGACCGCGTAGTGCTCCTGAAGCACGGCGATGTTGACGGTCTCGCCGATCTCCTCGCTGAGCCGCTCGCACACCTGCCGGCCCTGCTGGGTGACGTCGAGACGACCGGTGACCGCACCTGCCAGGCGTACGATCCCGAAGCCGAGGCGGTACTTGCCCCGCTCGGCCGTCTGCTCGACCAGTCCGCGCGCCTCGAGCGCCCCGAGGAGACGGAACGCCGTCGACTTGTGGACGTCGATCTCGGCGGCCACCTCACTGACACCCGCCTCGCCGCGCTGGGCGAGGATCTCCAGGACGCTGACGGCACGGTCGACGGACTGCACGCCGCCGACCGCGGGACCCGATGTTGCGCCCTCTGCCGCGTAGTTGCTCATGACGCAACTATACGCGGCTGCGCTCATGGATCCCGGGGCTCCTCGGAAGGTGCGGACGGGTGCGGGCCCTCGCGACGGCCGGATCCGGCTGCCCGCATGCTCGCACGGCCCGTGATGTCAACGGAAGACGGCTGTGCGGCTCCCGTTGCCCAGCCCGTTGCGGCGGCGGCCGACGTCGGACCGGCCGGGCCCTTGACAGTGGGTGTCCGCAACGAGACAGTTTTGACGGTCGTTGCTCATGGAGACGATGGTTGCGTGATAAGCAACAATCGGTCGGTCGAGTCCGACCCTCGAAGTGTGTGCGTCTGACCCCTCCGGCCTCTTTGACCCTCCGAGGTGATTTCGATGACCACGACCAGCCTGCCCCCGAGCCTGATCGCCACCTTGCCGGGCGAGCACTACACCGACCCCGAGGTGTTCGCCCTGGAACAGGAGCGGATCTTCGAGACCATGTGGTTCTGTGCGGCCCGCGCCGCGGAGCTGGACAGGCCCGGGAGCTTCCGCACCTATCAGGTCGGCCGGGAGAGCGTGCTGATCACCCGTTCCCGGGACGGCTCGGTCAAGGCGTTCCTGAACATCTGCCGGCACCGCGGTGCCAAGCTGTGCACGGCCGAGTCCGGCGAGGTCAAGCGGGCCTTCCAATGCCCGTACCACGCCTGGACCTACGGACTGGACGGCAGGCTGGTCGCCGCGCCCAACCTGACGTCGATGCCGGACATCGACCGGACCGCGTACGGACTGGTCGGCGTCCACGTCCGGGAGTGGCTCGGGTATGTGTGGGTGTGCCTGGCCGACACCCCGCCCTCCTTCGAGGGCGACGTCATGGGCGCGGTCGTCGAGCGGCTCGGCGACGTCGAGTCGATCGACCGCTACGACATCGACCGCCTCCAGGTGGGCCGCCGTATCACCTACGACGTGAAGGCCAACTGGAAGCTCATCATCGAGAACTTCATGGAGTGCTACCACTGCGCCACCATCCACCCCGAACTGACGGAGGTGCTCCCGGAGTTCGCGGACGGCTACGCGGCGCAGTACTACGTCGGCCACGGCGCCGAGTTCGGTGCCGAGGTCGAGGGCTTCACGGTCGACGGCTCGGCGGGCCTCGACCGCATCCCCGGTGTCGCCGACGACCAGGACCGCCGCTACTACGCCATCACGGTCAGGCCGCAGGTGTTCGTCAACTTGGTGCCGGACCACGTGATCTTCCACCGGATGTACCCGATGGCGCACGACCGCACGGTCGTCGAGTGCGACTGGCTCTACCTCCCGCACGTGGTGGAGAGCGGCAAGGACGTGGAGCGTTCCGTGGAGCTGTTCCACCGGGTGAACCAGCAGGACTTCGACGCCTGCGAGCGCACTCAGCCGGGGATGAGCTCCCGGGCCTACGCCAAGGGCGGCGTCCTCGTGCCCAGCGAGCATCACATCGGCGAGTTCCACACCTGGGTGCAGAACAGGCTCGACGCCCCTCCCGCCGTATGACCTCCCTCGACAACGCCGCACGCCACACCGTCCGCCGGCTGTTCGGGCTACCGGTCGAGAACATCGCCGGCGCCCTGTCCGCCGACACCTACGCCGCCCACCGCGCCCACACCCAAGGAGAGCGCCGATGACCCTCTTCAACCAATCCCTGCACGAGCTGGATCCGGCGATCGCGGCGGCTCTGGATGCCGAGCTGGAGCGTCAGCAGTCGACGCTGGAGATGATCGCGTCGGAGAACTTCGCTCCGGTCGCGGTGATGGAGGCGCAGGGCTCGGTCGCCACGAACAAGTACGCCGAGGGCTACCCGGGCCGGCGCTACTACGGCGGCTGCGAGCATGTCGATGTCGCCGAGCAGATCGCGATCGACCGGGTCAAGGAGCTGTTCGGCGCGGAGTACGCGAACGTGCAGCCGCACTCGGGTGCCTCGGCGAACCAGGCGGCGCTGTTCGCGCTGGCCCAGCCCGGTGACACCATCCTGGGCCTGGACCTGGCGCACGGCGGCCACCTCACCCACGGCATGCGGCTGAACTTCTCCGGCAAGCAGTTCAACGTCGTCGCCTA
>NZ_JBVJPT010000022.1:0-111428 GCF_055609385.1 Streptomyces sp. NPDC036764 | reverse complement strand
GTTCCCACAGGTCCTCCGGCGCCATCCGCTCGACAAGCGCAGCAGTCATCGCCCCAGACTGCCGCAAGATCACACCAATTGAAATGACGTCTAAGGGGGAGCGTCAGAGTAGGGACGGAGGTTAAAGAACAAGCTCAGTACCTGTTTGTGAACCTGGTGGCCTGAAAGGGCATCAGGAATCACCTGTCGTGCCTCCGCGTGATCAATCTCTCGGGTGGGCGTTCCAGTGACCACACCGCGCCACTCAACCAGGCTCTTGACCAGCCCCTCGCCCGTCGCGGGGTGGTCGCGTGTGGGCAGGGTGATGCCGGGCAGGCTGCTCTTATGCGACCTTCCCAAGGCCCTGATCCCCGGCGTGGAGAGATGCCCGGCGATGCGCAGCGCCAGGACCATAAGCACGCGGGACCCCTCGCCGGGATGCCGGTCGTTAAGCAGGCCGAGTTGCTGTATGAGGAGACGGAGCAGCTCAAGGAGGCCTTGGAGCGCAGGCCGGTGATTGACGTGGCCCGCGGCGTGTTGATGGCGACCTGGTCGTGCACCGAGGAAGAGGCGTGGCAGATGCTGGTTAGGGTGTCCCAGCACTCCAACACCAAGCTGCATGACGTGTCGGAGGCCGTGGTCGCGACCACGCAGCAGGTGCCGATGCCGCCCGATCTTCGAGACCACTTGTCGGCGGCAGTGGCGGCATGGCGCGCTCGCCGTGCCGGAGGCGTGTAGGGCGCAGGCCCGGCGGATTCGTCCGGAGTGGGGGCTCGGCGGTTCTAGTCCGCGCCCACATCTGGCCGTCACCAGACCTTCACGCGGGAGGGCTGTTGGTCACCGCAGGGTGGGCAACCCGGTCAGGTGTTGCCAGCCGGAAGGAATCTGTGCTGTGATCGCCGTCGCTGTGTCGCTGCTGCCCATGCTGGGCTTGCTGCTGTACGGGATGGACCGCTGCGAGGACTGGCTGCAGGGCAGGCCGCGGGCGACGCGCCACGCCCGCAGGGGCCGTCTGCGTTTGGTCCACAGCACCAGCCGGGCATCCGCCGACCACGACCCGGCCTCGCACTCCCCGCGGCACCACGATGCAGCCTGAAGAGTGTCAGAGGTGCATCGGTGCCGGCTGCGTTGCTGGTGGACTGCTCGGCTGATCCGAAAGTGGGTCAGCGTTCGAGACGGTAGCCGGTAACGAGTTCGGCGGAGATGCGGACGATGTGGTCCATGCCCATGTCGATCCAGGGGACGAGGAGTTGCCGGTAGCGGGTCACAGGGGTGCGGTGATCCGGGTGACGGCCGGTGACCATGAGGCTCCAGCCGGTGCGGCGGTGCACATCGAGTTGGTCGGCCTCGTAGACCACGACCTCGTCAATGGGGGTGTTGCGCAGCAGCGCCGAGCCGGTATAGGTGCGGAGGGCGATGGTGTCGCCGTCGACCAGGTGGTTGACCGGGCGGATCACCAGCAGCGCGTGCTGGGTGAAGCCGATACGGCCCATCGGGGCGTCGGCCAGCATGGCCAGGGACTCCGTGCGGCCCAACCCGATCATCCGCGCCGGGGAGACGAGGCGAGACTCGTACAGCTCCCGAGGCTGCTGGCGTGGGGACGACTGCGGCCGTGAGCGTGTCATTCGGGCGGGTCGAGCTGCTGCCAGCAGCGGTGGACGTGGTGTTCCGCCTCGCGCACGACGCAGGAGGCGGCGTCCGAGGGTGCCGCTGCGGGTGGCGCGGGCTGGTCGGCGCGGGAGGTGGTGCGCCGGCGCGGCGGGCGGCCGGTGCGGGCGGGGTGTCGCCGGCCGCCCTGGTGAAGGATTGCCGCCCGGGCGAACAGGATCATGGTGATGATGGCTGCGGCTGTCAGTGTGGTGGCCGCGTGCTGGTCCGACATGGCGGGGAGGGTCCTTCGCGCGGGTACGGGCAGCGAGGTCGCAGGGCCGGTATCGTGCGGTGCGGCCCTGACACCTCCTTGTGCGTGTCAGCCGGGCCAGGTGCCGGTCAGGCGGCGGGTGGCGGTGGCGCCGCCACGGTCGACGGCGGCTTTGACGCCGGCGAAGATCGCTCCTTGCAGGACGGCTGCCGACAGGATCTCGCGCCAGGTGCGGTGCTCATCGGTGGCGTCGGGGGCGTCTTGTTCGTGTCCGAGCTGTTTCCAGACCTGCTTGAACAGTGCGCCGGCCAGGACGCCGCTGAGGGCGCCCATGGCCAGGCCGACCGGCTTGTAGGCGATCTTCGAGGCTTTCATCGGTGCCTCCTGGCGCGGCGGATGAGCAGCAGTGCGATGAGCGCGCCGGCGGCGGCCAGCAGCGGGGTGCGGTTGGCGCGCGCTGCCTGCAGGCCCTGGCCGGCCTTCGCACGCACCGGTTCCGGGGCCTTGTCCCGGGCCAGCTCGCCGAGGTGCGCGGCCTGGTGGCGGGCCTGTTCGGTGGCTGCGGCGGCCTTGGCGCGCACCGGCTGCGGGGTCTTGTCCTGCACCGCGTGGGCCGCGTGCGTGGCCTTGTCCTTCAGCTGGGTCTTGACGTGTGTGGTCTTCGCGGCGACCTGCTGTTTGACGGCCGCTGTCTTCTCCGCCGCGCGAGTTTTGACGTCGGTCCTCGCCGCGAGGGCCTCGACGGTCTCGCCGAGTTCCTCGCGGGTCGCCTCCACCTGCTCGCGCAGTTCCTCGGGGGAAGTCGTGGCCTCATCACCCTGCGGCTTGTCTGCGGTCATCGGTGTGCCCTCTCCTTGATCTCTGCCACATCGGCCTTGACGCTGTCCACCGCCCGCTCGGGTGTGGGTGGGGATGCCTTGCTGACCTGCTGCTTGCCGAGCGCCGCCATCAGTGCGGTGACGGCGGCCAGGACGCCCGTGACGATGAGTGCCGCCACCCACACATCCATAACGAGCGACAGTGCGGCGATCACGGTGGCCACCAGGGCCTGCAGGGTGAGCACCCCCATCAGGCCGGCCACGCCGAACAGGCTGCCGCCCTTGCCGAACCGCTTGCCCTTCTCGGTCATCTCCGCCTGCGCCAGCCGCATCTCGTCGCGGACCAGCTGCGACAGCTGCTGCGAGGCACGCTGCACCAGCTCACCCACCGGTTCCTGCGCGCTGCTGCCCGGGCGGGGGGAACCTTCTGCTGTCATGAGTGCTCGCCTTCCTTCACCCCACCGTCTGACCGGCTGCCCGAGTACCCCGGCCGCCCCGTACCACCGCCCGTCACAGCACCCGTCGCCACGGCAGATGTGGTGCAGCCCGGACCAGGGTGGCCGCGACCAGCCCGGTCACTGCTCCGGCGGCCACATCGGAGGGGTAGTGCGCACCGCTGTGCACCCGCTGCGCGGCCACCACCGCCGCCGACACCCCGCACACGGCGCTGGCGGCCGGCCACACCGGCGCGACGGGGCCCGCGAACCCGAAGGCGGCGGCGGTGTGCCCGGAAGGAAAGGAGGAGCTGTCCGGGCGCTCCTCGAGTTCCTCCTCCGGCACCCGCTCCGGTGGCGGGCGGCGCCGCTGGTACAGCGGCTTGACGACCGCGTTGGGCAGCACCTGCGCCGCCGTCATGGCCACCACCCCGCAGCGGCGGCCGTGCGGCCGCGCCACCCGCCGACGGCAGCCATTCCCGCGGCCGCGGCCCACCACAGCTTGGTGTGCTCGGCCGCCTCCTGCACCGCTGGCGCTGCCCGCCGCACCCAGGGCGGCCCACACGCGATCGCCCGCCTGGCCAGCCGGTGATCCCCGTCGTGCAGATCCGCCATCATCCCCATGATCAGCCGACCTCCCGTCCAGAGCCCTCGCACACCGGTCTCGGATCGACTCCGCCGCCGCCGGAACCGCCGCAGCACCCGGGGCGAAGCGCTGGATGAGGCCCGCGGCGGCGGTCCGCCGCCTCAGTCGAGGCGATGGTGGTCCTCCTCATCCCACTTACGGGTGTCACGAGGCTGCACGTACGGCTCCTTCTCGGCCGGGTGACCGCCGGCCACGGCGCGCTGGCGGTGCAATTCGGCGTCGAATTCCAAGCCGAGCAGGATCGCCAGATTCGTGATCCACAGCCACACCAGGAAAATGATCACTCCGGCGAAGGTGCCGTAGGTCTTGTTGTAGGAGGCGAAGTTCGCCACGTACAGCGCGAACCCGGCCGAGGCGATCATCCAGATCAGCAGGGCGATGAAGCTGCCCGGGGTGATCCAGCGGAAGCCGCGCACCCGTGCGTTCGGGGTCGCCCAGTACAGGATCGCAATCATGACCGTGACCAGGAGGATCAGCACCGGCCACTTCGCGATCGACCACACCGTCAAGAACGTGTCCCCGACACCGAGCGCGGTGCCGACCTGGCGGGCCAGGCCGCCGGTGAACACGACGATCACCGCGCTGATCACCGCGAGGACCATCAGTACCACGGTCACACCGACCCGGACCGGCAGCACCTTCCACACCGGGCGGCCCTCGGGGACGTCGTAGACGGCGTTGGCGCTGCGGATGAACGCAGCGACATAGCCGGACGCCGACCACACCGCGAGCGCCAGACCCACGATCGCCATGATCGAACCAAGCCCGGCGTTGCCCTGCATCTGCTTGACCGCGTTACTGAGGACGTCCCGCGCCGCACCCGGGGCGAGCTTTTGGATGTTGTCCAGCACCTGCTGCGTCGCCGACTGGCCGACGATCCCCAGCAGCGAGATCAGCGCCAGGAGCGCCGGGAACAGCGCCAGGATCCCGTAGTAGGTCAGCGCCGCTGCCCGGTCGGTCAGCTCATCCTTTTTGAACTCCTTGAGAGTGCCTTTCAGCACTGCCCCCCAGGAGCGCTTGGGCAGGTCCGTCGGATTGTCCGGCGCCTGCCGCTCCACCTGCTCATCCGGCCCGGCACCCGCCCCCCGCGCGGTCTCGGCCTCCTGGTCGGCCGCCGCGTGCCCGCCGTGCTTTCCATGCCGTTTCACAGTCCGCACCATTGTGTCCGGGTAGCCGGGCACGCATACCCCACACGCGCATTCATGACAAAACGCAAGATTTTTGGGTGTTCTGCTGATGTGGAGTCGATGAGGCTGTGCGGGACGCGGCAGGGCTGGCTCCCGGGCTGCCGGGAGAGTGGCCGATGATGGAAGAGCACCTGGCATGGGCGATCTTGGCCGTTGGGCGATAGACGAGAAGGGTGACGGACAGCAGCGAGCCGGATGACGGCTCCGAGGACGAGGCCCAGCCTGAGCTGTGTGACCTGTGCGGGACCGTGGTCTCGGACAGCACCGAGTGGTATGCCCTGGTCCCGGACTCCTCGTCGATCCACGCGGTCGACGCGCAGTTCGACGGCAAGCGCATGGTCGTCGGGTGCACGAAGCAGCACCTGGCCGAGCTGGTCGGGCTTCATCCCAACCCCTGGTGTCCTTGCCAACCGTCTCGGAGCCTTTGATGCTCTGTGAGTCGACGATCGCCGACGCCGCGCGGGGTGTCTTCCCGCTGGCGAGGCGGACCTTGCGGCGGAGCTGGTCGCGAATGACACCGATGACTCCGGCGGCGGCCCAGCGCCGCGGGAACCCGTAAATCGTCCGCCATGGAGGGTAGTCGGCGGGCATGGACCGCCACTTTATGCCGTTGTCGACGAGATACGGATGCCGTCGACGATCTCGCGGCGGGGGTGAGCCTCGGGGTGTCCTCCGGTCGGTTTCTGGCAGGCCGGGACAGGCAACAGCGGCTCGATCAGCTGCCATTCGGCGTCGGTCATGTCGGAGGGATAGCGGTACTCACGCATGAGGAGGTGGGGCCCGGTCCGGGTGGGGAGCGCTGCGGACGCGCGGGCCGGGCTCCGGTCTCCTGGTTCTGCTGTGGACGTCCTGGCCGTGGGAGGTGGGTTAGCGCGGTGGCCGGGCGGCCAGCGCGAGGTTCGACTCGATCGCCTTCATCTGGTCGCTGAGGTAGCCGGCCCAGACACTCTTGGGGAACAGGGCCAGGTGCGGGCCGATCGCGCCCGTGATCATCCGGCGGAACTGGGTGAGTTTCTCGCTGAGCCAGGCCCGTTCCCATTCCTCCAGTTCCGCCTCGCTCGCGCAGAAGTGAGAGCCCAGGTCACGGGTCCAGATCACCGGTGGCCAGCTGCGTTCGGCGCACAAATCGCGCAGCGTGGCCAGGCCCCGTCTGGTCTGCCAGCGGCTCAGCTCGCACGCCCCCATCAGCCGGGTGAGGACCATGCCGGCGGGCGCGACCTCGAAGAGGGCGCTGCGGATCAGGTCGGCGTGGCGCTCCGCGGTCGGGGAGCGCTTGGCCACGGTTACTCTCCCCGCAGCAGGCGGGCGAGTTCGTCGTCCTCGACCTCGCCGGTCTCGGCGGCGCCAGCGTGGCCCGGCAGCGCGCGACGTTCTGTGCCAGGACGGCCTGTTCGTCGTTCGACAGTGTCCGGCCGCGCAGATGGGGAACGGCCTTCCCGCAGGCGGCCACGAAGTGGTGGCAAGCTCCGACCAGGTCCAAGAACTCCTGGGTCCGCTCGATCTTCGCCGCACCCCGGCACGTTCGTCCAGCGGAGGGGCGTCGATCGTCTCGAAGCGCACCTGGTCGTCCGGGATGCCCGCGAGGATGTAGTGGACCTTGTGGGAGACGCCGTGACGACGCTGCCCGTCGGGCCAGCGGTGGGCGGCGAACCGGTAGATGCGGACCGTACTCAGCGACAGCCCAGGTCATCGGCATAGATCTGCAACGACACGTCGACGCCGAACGGCTCCTCACCGGGAGCCGGATGGGCACCGCCGACCGGCTGCATCGGCTCGATCTCCAGCGCATGGTCCCCGATGGTGAACTGGATGCGCTGCATCTGCCCGACCAGTTCCCGGTCGGCGGCGATGATCTGCTCGTAGCGCTCGCGGGTTATGTGGCCGATCGTGGCGGTGGGCATGACGCCTCACCCGTCCCTCACAGGTCAGGGCCCGGCAGGCCGGACCACCGGCGACAACACCCCGGCCCAACTCCCGCCAGAGTCAGCCCAGTTCGAGATCCACCACCAGCAATGACCGCAACTGACCGTTCGAAAGTAAATCGGTCACATGAGCCGTTCGCCGAAGCGTTTATCCGGACGCTTGGACGAACGCTTCCTTCCAGGCCGCCCAGTCCCTCCGGCGGCACCGCGGCGAGCAGTACACCGCGTTGGAGCGGTGATCCACCCCGGCCACCCAGACCGCCCCGCACACCGGGCACACCCGCCGACCCTCGTCCCGCTCGAGCGCGGCCGTACGAAGCCGCACCCGCCGCAGACGACGCCACTGCCTGGAACGACACACCCCCGAGCAGAACACCGCCCGCAGCCCGGCATCCAGCCTCAGCCAGTCACCGCACCCCGGACAACGCCGATCCCGTACAGGCCCGTTGATCCCGGTCACCAAACCAGACTAGACCCGCCCAAAGATTCATACCGGAGGTTGAGAAACGGGCACTCACCACGAAGTGCGTTTTAGTGGTGGCGCCAATGGTGGTGGACCTGCTGTACGTCAGCCTCGAGGACATCGCGCAGGTCGCCGTCGCCCGCAGGAACGTCCAGCCCCAGGGCGCCGGCGACCTTGCGGTAGGACGTCGTCATGGTCGGGTCCCCTGAGGCAACGAGAGACGACAGTAGGGCCTGGTCGGCCGGCGTGCTTTCGTCGACGAGCGTCAGGACCTGGATCCGGTCCGGCAGCGCCATGTGGGGGAGTGCGGAGCCGAGTTGCTGTTCCAGCCGAGCCCAGGTGGTGGTCTGCTGTTCCCGGGCGGCCTTCTTCAGGGCCCCGCGCACCGCCGCGGCCGCGGCCCGGAGAGCGTCCGGCGCCAGCTCGCGGCGCACCGGGTTCGGCCGGGCCAGCCTCGGTGTCCGGGACGTTTTCCTGATCCAGAACCGGACTTCGCGCCGTTCCTCGGCGGACAGCCAGTCGCCGGCGGTGTCCGCGACGGTCGCCAGCTCTCGTGCGAGCTCACGCTGCTCGTCAGCGGAGAGATGGAAGCGCTGCTTGTCGAGGTGGTCGAGGATGAACCGGGCCCGGCGCAGGGCCCGGCGTCGCTCCCGCCGTTCCTGACGGGAGACGTTCGGTGCCTTCGTCTGCTGGCGGTCTTCGTCCTTCTTCTTGGGTGCTGGCTGCGGCCTGGGGGTGTCCTTCGTCCTGTCGCGCCTGCGTTTGGGGTGTGGTGCCAGGAGGGGGTGGAGTACGGGTCGGGCCGAGTCGACGGGGAGGTGGTCCTGCCGGCGGACGAAGGCGCGGGCCGCGGCCAGGACGCGCTGCTCCGCGGCGCTGGCTCCGCGCCGGGTGAGGGCCGTGGCCGTCTGGAGCTGGGAGCGCACGTCCCAGGCCCGCCTCTCGGCGACGGCCGTTTCGAGGTCGGCGAAGACCCGCTGCTGGTAGTCCTCATGGCTGGCCAGCCATAACTGGGCTTCGGCCAGCGCCTGCTCGGCTTCAGCACGAGCTGCAGGGTGGAGGCTGTCGAGGAAGGCGCTGCTGCCGTCGCACAGCCGGCGGACGTGCTCGACGGTGCCGGCGCGCTGGGCCGCCTCCAGACCGCGGACGAACCGAGCGGCGTTCTCCGGCAGGGTGCCCGCGCGGTGCGCCCCCTCGCCCGAGTCGGGTGCGGGGGGGCTTGTGGCGGGAGACTCGCGTCGGAGGATGTCGGTGGCGGCCGGGGTGAGCAAGCCATCCTCGGTCCAGGAGCACTCGGTGAGGGGGACCCACTCGGTGGGATGAGCCAGGCTCTGGGTGCCGATCCACACCTGCCGGTTGGTGCCGTCGCTCTCCAGTCGGACCCGGTACACGTACGGGCAGCGGGAGAGCACCCCCGGCTCCGGTAGGACGCCGGGGCCCAGGACCGGGGTGCGGCCGCCCGCCCAGTCCGGGGTCACCAAGCCGTCCATGTGGACCCGCAGCGCGACGCCGTCGTCGAGGTCGACGTCCAGCAGCGAGCCGATCGGCGGCGGGAACGCGAAGCGGCCGGCCCGGCCGTAGTCGAGGAGCGAGTGGGATATCGCTGTCTTCACATACAGATGGTCGGCGCTGGACTCCCCGACCTTGGGCCGGCGGCAGGCGTGCGGGGTGCCGGGCTGCGGGTGGTGCTGGAAGTGGCACTGCCGGTCGACGTACAGCTTGTGCGCGAGCTGGGCGCCGCAGCCGCCGAGCAGCAGCCCGCACCAGAACGTGTCGTGGGCGTGCGCGCGGCGGAACGCGTCCAGTTCGATGGCTTCGGTCGGCAGGACGACGGGCACATCCGAGTGCTCGTCCCCGATCACTGCCGTCTGCACCAGCCGCGTGTCCCGCACGATGACGACCCCCAATCGCCCACGGTCAACGATAGATCCGCAGGAGGCGCGGCCGACAGAGGCCGGTATCTCGCCTGGTCGGCGGCCTGGAGCGGACCGATGTCGAGGCGTCGCCGAGGCAGAGTCGGTCCGGAACCGTGCTCCGCGGCGGGCAAAGTTGCTGGTCTGTCAAAACTTTCCCCACCGCATTTGAGTGCACAACTGTTAACTTAATTGTGCTCGGCAATAGTTAGCCTCGCGCTTACACGAAGCGGGCTGTCCGGCAGGCGGTCAGGAAAGCGGAAAGTGCCCCTGAACAGCAAGAATGAGGATTGTCGAGGTCCTTGTTCCTGCTGAAACCAGAGGCACTTCCCAGGTGAAGCAATCTGTCGGGTCCTACCCCCGCGTCCGCGTCCAGGACGACGGTTGCCAGGTCGTCTCCGAGGCCGGTTCGGTCCTGCTCGTCGAAACGGTCCGCAAGACCAGGCCATATCCCGGGCACTGGCTCCGTGGCGCAAACCGCGCGCCGTCCACGACCCCGGCAAGGCCCTCCTGGACGTCGCCCTGGCGGTCGCACTGGGCGGGGACTGCCTCGCGGACGTCGCGATGCTGCGCTGTGAGCCCGCCGTCTTCGGCCCGGTCGCCTCCGACCCGACCATCTCCCGCCTGACCGACAACCTCGCCGCTTCCGGCGAGAAAGCCCTGCAGGCCATCCGGTCCGCACGGTCCGAAGTCCGGCCGCATGCCTGGCCGTTGGCCAGCGAGGAGTTTCGGATCAATGAGCTTCTTCGATGTGGCCACCGATCGGGTGACCGGCCGTGAAGCGCAACGAGCGAGGCCCCCGGGCTGTTGATCGAGATGTCTGACGTCTCAATCACGTTGCTCGGGGGCCTCGTTATGGGCCATGCTTCGTGGGAAGAGACCCTTCACTTCCGCCCCACCGGCCCCCCAATCGGCTTGACACCATCATTGAGACTCACGCCACGAGCGCATGCGGCAGGTCGAGTGCGGCAGGATGGATGACCAACATATCGGGCAGCAGCGCATGCGCTGCTGGAGTCGTGTGACGGGACCGATCGCCAGGCGGTCGCCGCTGTTCCACCACTGTGCAGAAGAGGCTCCGAAACGACCGGACGAAGCTGGGGGGTCTCCAAACGGCGCGCGCAGTCGATGCGCCCCGGTAGCGTCCGGCCATGACGTCGTCAAAGCCGACCAGCGCCGCCGACCAGCAGCTCATCGACCACGCGGCGCGTCACGGCTTCACCATCACCGCCAAGTAGCTCGCCGGCTGGCGGGCGGCCGGACTCCTACCCGGGAACATCCCCGGCGGAGGCCTCGGGCAGGGCAAGGGCAGCACCTCCACGCCGGCACCCGAGAGCTTCGACCTGGTTCTGGGTCTCGCCCGCCTCGCCGGGCCGGGTAAACGGCCCGGGAACGGGCGCTGCTGCTGTTCGCCGAAGGGCTCCCGGTACCGGAAGTCACCGTCCGCGCCGCATTCCGCGCCTCCGTCGACGCTGACCGCGTTCCCGGCGAAGACGACATCCCAGCCGGCGAACTCGACCTGGAGGAACGGCTGGACCGGCTCTCCAAGCAGGTCGCCGAAAGCGATCAGAGGTTCACACTCGTTCCGGCGCGGGCTCGCCCCATCGATGAAGGCATCGCCCGAGCTCTCGGGCAACCACCTGCCGAACTGACCGAGTTGGACGACAATACCGATCCGCCGCGGCTTACAGCGCTGGACGCCACCATGGCTGCGCTGGCCGCGACGCTGGGCGGCTCCGTCCCGCTCCAGGACATTGGCGCCCTGCTGCGTGCCATGAGCCCCGGTATGCCGGCGAATCCGTTCGCCTCGCTCGTCGAGACCACGCGGGGCGATGTTCCTGAGGCCGCGTCCAGGGTCCTCGCGGACGACGGTTCCCTGACCTTCCTCCTTGAGGGCCACCCGTGTGACGTTCTGCGCACGCTGGCTGACACGGCGCCGCTGGAAGACCTCGCGGCCGCTTGGCGTACGGCGACCGAGGTGCGGGATTGGGCGCTGGATCTGTGCCAACGGGTCGAGGACGAGCTGGACGCCGGGCAGCTCGGTGAGGCAGTCACCGAGTGGTTGCACGGACGGCTGTTTCTCTCAGGGCTCTCCGTCATCGCGACGCTGAGCGAGCGCTGGACACTGTCGACGAACGCATTCTCGGCACTGATGTGGCTCTTTCAGTGCCAGGCGTTCGTGAATCTCGAAAGTGAGCTCCCGGGGTGCCAGTGGCAGCTCCTCCAGATCCCGGGCCTGGCGCCGCCACCCGTCCGCGACCTGATCCGAAGCAAAGTCGCCGTCCCGGAACCGGCGACGACCACCGAGTCCTCCAGCTAGGGCGCGTATCTGGTTGTGATCAATAGGTAGTCCGAGTGAGGTCCTTAATCCAGATCATCGAGGCGCGCAGGTGGAGGCCGGCGAGGTAGCTGTCTGGGGTCTTGTCGTATCGGGTGACGATGCCTCGCCAGGCCTCGAGCTTGTTGATCAGGCGCTCGACGGTGTTCCTCTCCTTGATGACGTAGAGAAACTCCCACCGCACAGGGCTTCGGGTGCCTGTGCGGCATCAGACAATGTTCGCCTCGTTGCGACTCGCGTCCACGGACCACCCCTGCCTGCGCGGGGATCACGACCGAAGCGCCCCTCGCCGGGCCCAGGTGAGCTTGGCAAGAGGCGCTTTGTCAGCTATGGCTATCCGATTTCGGGACTAACCGGGCATGCACACGTGATAACTCCGGGGATAATTGGTGTCGCCGACCTCGACCCAACCGGAGACGGTGGCACAGGTTGTGTCAGCGCCGGAGACGTAGATACCCCCAGCGTAGGCCGAGTAGGTGCCAGTGTCGTACCAGGAGGTTGCCCAACCGTCGCGCTGGAGGCGGACATTCATGCTGTGCGAGCCGGGCAGATTGTCGAAGGTCTTTGCACAGAAGGTGCCGGTGCCCGCGCTGTCGTACCAGACCTGGATCTTCGCGTCCCCAACCCACAGGGGCAACGTCAGGACCAACCTGCCGTTGCACGGGGCCGTGAACGGGCCCGCGTAGCCGGGCGGGGCGTCGTTCGGGTCGGTCGCCGATGCGGTGCCCGCCCCACTGAGCACGGCACCCGCCACGAGCCCGCAGACCGCGGCGGCGGATATGAAGCGCATTTTCGTTCTGTCGATCCTTCTCACCGGGTACGTCTCCTGTTTCCTCGTCAGGCGGCTGTCCTCGACGACCTCGAACAGCCTCCGATTCATCCTGTGCCTGGCCGACCTACCGTAGCGGCGGAGAGTTCAGTGCACGCCGCTCAGACCTGAACTCGGACGTCGAGTCACAACGAGGCGAACGCTGCCTGATGCGGCCTAGGGGCAATGCCGTTGCTTTACGCGTTCGCGGGTTGGGGTCGTTGGATGCGGATTGCTCGGGTGCCGGTGCGGGTGGGCTGGGGCCAGGTGTGGTGTTCGGACCGTTTGAGCCAGTAGTTGGACATCTTGCGTTTGACGACGCGGGGCTGGCTGCGCAGGCGTCTGTGCGGCAGGAGGCGTTCGAGCAGGTCCTGCTGGAGCACGACGAGCGTTCTGACCAGCAGGTCAGGGGGAAAAGCTGCCCGGCGTGAGGGTCACGCTGCGCCGGGCGGAGCGCAGGGTTTCGGTGAAGGAGATCCGGTCGGCATCCAGGCCCCGAGTGGCGGCAGTTCTCACCATCAGCTCGCGCAGCGCGTGGTGGACCAGCAGATGTGCCCAGATCTGCTGCAGGACGCCGTCGGGGGTTTTGCTGCTGAGCACGACGCGGGCGCCGCGTTGATGGGTCTTGAGCTCGGCGAAGACGGCTTCCGCCTCCCAGCGCTCTTGGTAGAGCGCGGCCAGATGGCGGGCGGGATAGCGGTGGGCATCGAGCAGGCTGGTGACCAGCCGGTAGTCCCCACCCTCACGGCCAGTGCCGTTGAGCCGGTAGGCCACCACCCGCACCGCGACGGGATCGGTGTGAGCGCGATCGGTCTGAGCGTGGATGCGGGAGATCCAGGAGCCGTCCCGCAACTGCCGCTCCACGGGCAGGATGCGGTTGGAGGGCACCCGCCACAGCAGATCGGCGCCGCTGGCGGTGAAGGCCCGCCACAACGGCACGCCGAGGAACTCCCGGTCGGCCAGGAGGAGCTGACCCGGTCCGCAGGAGCGGGGCAGGCGGCCGACCAGGGTGACTTCGCCGGTGCGGCAGCCGGCCAGCTCGGCGTCCAGCACCAGGTGGGTGCCCACCTCGATCAGGCAGGCCATCCGCACCTGGGGAAAGGAGGACTTGTCGTGGCCGCGGCTGTTTCCGGGGCGGCCGAAGGCGGCCTCATTCGCCGGGCTGTCGGCCACGTCCCAGCAGGTGCCGTCCACCGCCAGCAGCCGCAGCCCGCGCCAGAAGCAGCCCGGGGTGGCCTGGGTGCCCATCGGCTTGGCGGTCGTGGCGAACAGCACCCGCAGCGGCTCCGGACCCAACCGCTGGCGGGCCCGAAACAGTGACGACTTCGCCGGGATGTGCCACTCACCCAGCAGGCCCCGGCCCCGCAGGCCCTCGACCAAGTGCCGCATCACGTCCAGATACGGCGCCGGGGAGAACAGGGCCAGCCCGAGCACGAAGTACACCACCAGCCGGGCCGGCAGCAGGCGTCTGCGCTGCTCCGCACGACCGCACGCGGCCACCACACGATCCACCAACCCGGACGGATACACCCAGGTCAGCAGCCCCAAGCCCGATAACTCACCGACGTCTGCAGACACCCGCACCACCCCCGGAAGCACTGCACAGCAGCGTACGCCCACGAGCTATTGCAACGGCATTGGGCCTAGGGGCTGTCTTCAGTTGTGATCAAAGCCGGGTTCTGACACCGGGCGGGGTGCCGGTCCGGTAGGACTGCGGTGTGACGCGTGTCCAACTCACCGTTGAAGAGTGGGAGTTCATCGGGCCGTTCCTGCCGGTAGGCCGGTTCGGCCCGTACCCCGAGCGGCTGCGTGAGCAGTTTGAGGGAGTGATCTGGCGGTTTCGCACTGGTAGCCAGTGGCGGGAGATGCCCGAGCGGTTCGGAGCCTGGCAGACGGTCTACAACCGGTTCATGCGCTGGCGGGACGCGGGTGTCTTCCAGGCCCTGCTGGAAGAGGCGATCGCCGAGTCTGCCCGCCGGGACGAGATCGACATGTCCCTGGTCAGCGTGGATTCCACCACCACGCGGGCCCATCATGACGCGGCCGGTATGCGGGTCAGTGAGGAGACTCTGGCCGCACTGGAGGAGGCGGCCTCGGAAAAGGGGGAGGGCGCGAGGAACAAGGCGGGCCAGACGGCGAAAGCGATCCGGTCCGCGCCGAACACAGACGTATCCACCGAAGACGGCGGGCCCGGCTGAAGGCTGCCCTGCTCGGGCGGTCCCGCGGCGGGCTGACCAGCAAGATCCACCTGGCTGCCGACCGGCGTTGCCGGCCGATGGCACTCCTCCTGAGAAGCTGTGAACGAACCCTTGCCGTCCGCCGCGCAAGGCTGCGCAGCGAGGGTTCGTTCATGAGCCTGAGCGCGATATTTGGCCTGCGATACCTTGTTCGGCGTGCACGCCCCCGGATACCAGTCGGCCTGACCTGGGGGTTAGTCTCAGCGGATGATTCCTGCGCCGCCACCGAAGGTCATCACGCGCCACCGCGACGGCCAGATCTATGCCTACGTCGTGGACTCCGGTGCCTGCGGGACGCTGGAGCCCGCCGCGGTTTTCCAGCCGCGGGCTGGCGACGAGGTCGTGGAGTCGGTGGTTCGGCACGATCTGGAGCAGGTCGTGTATACGACGCTGAACGGTGTCGTCTGCCTCACGCGTGCCGGCGACCTGATATGGGCTTCGGACTTCGAGCCGCACTCTGACGTACGCCATGGCCACCGGCCTGGGTGTGCGATGTCTTTGGACGGTCGAACGGTGTGGGTCTACCGTCCGGACGCGATGGCGGGACGCGGGGGCGGAGACCAGTGGGTCGTACACGACGCCGAGAGCGGTGCGATCCTCGCCCGCCGGGAACTGGAGACGGTCGGGCACGGCGCCGGCCACCACGTGCACCCCGCGGACGGCAGCGTCTACCTCGACATCGGTGAGGGCCAGGACGGCTCCGTCATTCTCCGGGGTACGGCCGGGGTGGGTGGAAAGCCGGAGTTCGTGACGTACCCGTGGTCGGACCGCTGCGTGATCGACATGGCGCCGTCCGGGCAGCAGTTCATGACCGTCGACCACGATCAGGCAGACGTAGCGTTTCACCACCACCCCAGCGGGGACGTACTCTTCACCCTCACCGTCGAGGCATTCGGGTACGACCCGGAGGAGTCGTTCGTGGAATGGAGCGGCGGCTACCTGACCGACGACACGGCCGTCGTCACCTTGGGCGGTGAGAGTCAGGACGAGGAGGAGTGGTTCCGCTACCACCTGGTCGACGTGCGCACAGGCACGCTCGGCGGTGAATTCACCGTCGAGGTGAGCAACCCGTACGAGCTGGTGCCTCTGGGCGATGGTTCCTGGCTCACCGACGGCCCGGGCGGTCTCCCCGTCCGTTGGTCTCGCGCTCCGCAGCCGCAGCCGCCCATACCACCGCACCCGGCAGGTTGAAGGGCGGTCAACGCCCTGGGGCCGGCAGGTCATGCCGACGGGCGGGCCTTCCTGCGCAGCGGGTCATGCGGTCAGGCGTACGGTTCGCTCAGCGCAACGGCGCCGGGGCCAGCCGAATCGCGTCTGAGCTGGCACGGATCCGTACGGGTCGGGGTGCCGGAGGTGTGGCCGTGGGTGGGGCGATGTCCCGCTTTTTGACTGGTTTGGTCAACCGCCGTGTCATCAAGGTGATCAGGGTCCACCAGATGTGTGCCTCGCTGTGTTGGGGAAGGCGCTCGTAGTCCCTGACGTTCCGGCGGGCCCTCATGATCCAGATGGCCCTCTCGACGACCCAGCGCTTCGGTAGTACCACGAAGCCCTTCTGTCCTCTGGGTCTTGACACGGTCTGGAGGGTGAGCCCGAGGAAGGTGTTGGCCCAGTCCACGAGCGGCAGGTAGGCCGAGTCGGCCCAGGCCAGGGTCACTTCGGGGTGGGCGAGGCGGAGTCGGAGGAGCATGTCACGGCCGAGGGGGCCGTCGTTGATGCCGGCGGTGGTGACCATGCCGAACATGGGAAGCCCGCGGGTGTCGACTGCGAGGTGGCGCTTGCGTCCATTGATCTTCTTTCCCGCGTCGTAACCTCGCGTTGCTGCTCCCACGGTTTCAGCGCCCTTGACGCTCTGGGCGTCGAGGATCACCGTTACCGTCCGCGGGTTCTTGCTCTCGCGCACGCGGACCTGCTGGTGGAGCTGGTCGCGGATACGTGCGACCACCCCAGCCGCTGCCCACCGTTGGAAGTAGGCGTAGAGGCTGCGCCAAGGGATACCGAAGTCGGTGGGAACGGCCCTCCACTTGATCCCGTTGTCGACGAGGTATCGGATCGCGTCGATGACGGTGCGCCGGTCGTACTTCTCGGGCCGCCCGCCGCTCGGCTGGGTGCAGGCCGGAGGCGGAAGCAACGGCTCGATCAGCTCACACTCCGCGTCGGTCATGTCCGTGGGATAGCAGCGTTCCCGCATCTGACCTGGCCCTTTCTCAACGTTCCAGCGGGTGAGGACTTCGAGCGTCGCCTTGACCCCGCCGAGTTGTTCGAGGACCAGGCGGATCCACTCGTCCTCGGGAGTCTTCTTGGAATGCGGTGCGACGATCCCGGTGATGAAGTTGGTGACCCGGTGCAGCTCGGAGCGGAAGACCGCCCGCTCGTACGCGATCCAGACCACTGGTGAAGAGGCAGTGTTCCGACCATGCGCTATTCAGCGTCCGCGCAAGCGCGAAGTAGTCCACCAGCTGTTGTCGTTGGTGTGTTTGGCCCAGCATCGACCCGATCATGCAAGCGCGAGTACGATGCAAGGGCCTCATCTCAAGGCAGGGCCGGGACCTATGGACGCGTGGAATGACGTGGGCCCAGCTCTAGGGGGAGCCTACGTCGTCCGCGTAGGTTCCGGCCCAATGAGATGAGGTGCAGGAATGGTCGCCACGGAGTCTGGCCAGGTGAGATCTGGTTGGTTACGTAAGGCAGCTTCGCGGGTTGCGGTCGCCTTGGGAGTGAAAGCTCTCTGGACCGTACTGGTGAAGATGCTTGACCATTACGGAGTTGATCTCTAACTCCGTGTGAGGCGGAAGCGGTCTGCAACCCAGAACGTGTAGAGGTCCGGCAGGCATCCCCCTTCTTGCCGGGCCGCGGTTCCGCGGTTTGGGAGACGATTCGCTTCTGCCTCACTTCCTGCCCCTCTGTTTCCCAGCCTGGACCGTGGCCACCGCTGATTCGATCCAGTCGGCCGTCGCGCGGATCTTCTCCACCTGGGCACTGGCCGGGTTGTCGGTCTTCGAGGTCACCGCCTTTTTCGCGGCCTCCCCGCTCCACTGCCGAAGCCCAGTGCGCTCGTTCAGCGGCGGGTTCTTGATCAGCTCGAACTGGTCCGGCCAGGAGGCCAGAATCCGATGCACCTCGTACGACACACCTTCTGCCGATGTTCGGCTGGCCACTGGGCGGCCACCCACCGCTGCGTACGCACCGTGTAGAAGGAGAGCCCGAGCCGGTCCGCGAACAGCCGAAGCGACGCCTCCACGCTCAACTGCTCTTCGTGGTCGATCGGCTGATGACCGCCGTGGCTTCGAAGTGGTTCTATCTCAAGGGCCGCGTCACCGATGCCGAATTGGGCGCGGGCCTCGACTTCCACCAGGTCGAGCGAGGTAGCTACCAGTTCCTCGAACCGCCCGCTGTCCACGCTCCCGATCGTTCCGAGCATGGTCGATCACCTACTCCGCGGACCGGATCGCGGCCCCTCACCGCGAAGGACACCGGACCGCCTGCCCTCCCGAGGGTTCGCCCGCATCCCCATGGTCACCAGAGCGGACCGGAACCTCGCCAGTCCAGACCGGACGGGGTGAGCGGGGCGACGGCGACGTCGACACCGAAGACGGCGCGGATCCCGGCGGCCGTGGCGGCCTTGGCGAAGCGGACCGTGCCCGCGACCGTGTCTCGGTGGGTCAGCGCCAGGGTCGTCATCCCGCGCTCGGCAGCGCGCTGCACGAGGGCGTGGGGGAGTGAGGCGCCGTAGCGGGCGGAGTAGCCGGAGGCGACATGCAGATGAGTAAATCCACGACTCACACCTCCCGCCTTTCGTACGCCCCTCCCTGACCTGCGTCCTCTCCGGGTATCCACCATCACGCCGAATCGCACAAGTGTGCGAACGGGTGAACAGGGCCCTGCCGCGTGGCAGTGCAGCGGCACCAAGGGGCAAGTCGGCCTCGCGTCGCACGATCCAGCACGAAATGTGATCCGGGTCACATTCCTTGATTCGATCCTGTAAGGCGTCCCCGTTCTTGGCGCAAGGGGTGAGGCCGACGACCGTGCGGCCCGGAAAGGCAGTAATGCCGCACCTCTTCGAGCAGCTCGCGCTGCTTACCGCATTCGTCACCGTCGCGGTGGTCGCCCTCGCCGCGCTCGCAGTCGACGCCGGCGACGAGCTCGCCGAGCCTCAGTCCCGCGTCTTCCGCGCCGCGATCACGGCCATCGCGCATGTCGCGAGCACCTACGGCCTGGCCCTGGTCGCTCAGGACAGTCCGTTAATGCTGGTCGCGAAGGCGGTGGTGCCGCTTCTCAGGTAGTGCCGCCGCGGGTGCACGGGCGGCATGGCGGGCGGAGCCTGATCCTGATGTTGTGGACTTTCCCGTCGACGTCGCACTCGCCGAGCTCGTCCCCACCTTGCCGGTCGGGACGGGCTGGCGGTATGAGATCAAGTTATGGACAGGGATATCTGCTGTCTGTTGTCCACGAAGCCCTTGAAGCCCACCTGATCATCTCGCCTTTCCCCGCCAATGGGAGAGGTGGCGGCGAGTGGTGAGAGTAAGGGGGCCCGACCACCCCAACACTCTCGCCTTCGCCTGCCAATGGGAGAGGCGGCGGCGAGTGGTGAGGGTGTCGGGGTGGTCGGGTCCCAACACGCGCTCCTCATCAGCCAGCAGCTGTTCCAGGGCGACGATGGCGCCGGCCACATCCCCCGACTTCCCCCTGCAGTGGGCGATGTAGTACCGGGTTCTGAGGGTGTCGGGGTGGTCGGGCCCCAACACACGCTCTCGGTCTGCCAGCAGCTCCTCGAAGGCGACGATGGCGCCGGCTACATCCCCCGACTTCCCCCTGCAGTGGGCGATGTAGTACCGGGTATAGAGGGTCTCGGAGTGGTCGGGCCCCAACACGCGCTCCTCATCAGCCAGCAGCTGTTCCAGGGCGACGATGGCGCCGGCCACATCCCCCGACTTCCCCCACCACCTGGCGAGGTAGAGCCGGGTTCTGAGGGTGTCGAGGTGATCGGGCCCCAACACACGCTCTCGGTCTGCCAGCAGCTCCTCGAAGGCGACAATGGCGCCGACCACATCCCCCGCCTCCCCGTGGGAGGAGGCGAGGTGGCTCCTGGCGGTGAGGGCTTCGGGGTGACCAGGTCCCCATGCACCCAGCACCCGCTCGAGCAACTGCTCGTAAGCGGCGACCGCGCCTGCCGCATCCCCCGCCTTCTGCCGCCAGTAAGCAAGGGCATCGAGGGTTTCGAGGGTGCCGGGGTGGTCGGCCCCCAAGACACGTTCTTCATCTGACAGCAGTTCCTCGAAGGCGGCAACGGCCCCGGCTGCGTCCCCCGCCTTCCCCTTCCAGTGAGCAATGTAGTACTGGGTATAGAAGGTGTCGCGGTGGTCTGACCCCAAATAGCGCTGAATGATGTCGCTCAGGTGCTGGAAGTAGTGCTGGGCGGCCGCGACCTGACCAGCCCCACCGAGGCTCGCCCCTGTACGGAAGAGCACAGCGTGGGCTTCTACGTGGCACAGGGATTCTTCGGCGTGGAGGGTCAGCGCATCGGCGTTGGCGCGGAGCGTCTGGGCGAGGACAGTGTCGCGCTCGACCTCGGGCCAGGCAGCTATCAGGGCATCGGCTGCCGTGCGAGCGTGTTGATCCTGCTGGTCAGTGCGGAGGCTGTCTCGGATGGCGCGCTGGACCAGCTGGTGGATGCGGACCGCTTGATATGCGCTGCTGGGGGTGTGATCAATCAGGCTGAGCCGGTGCAGCGCCCGTAGCGCCTGTACGGCTTCCTGGGCGGTGACCTCTGCTGCATGTTCTCGCCCCAGCGCAGCGGCTGTGCGGTGCTGGGTGAGGTAGGCGAGAGCTGGCGCGCTGATCAAGACGGGAGCGGGGATGCCGTTGGGGTCGAGCATGGCGGCGAGCGTCATCATGGGGCGGGCCAGCCCTGCCGGCGGGAGCCGGTCAGCGCGCTCCAGGGACAGTGACCATGCTGCGGTGACGGTGGAGGTCTGGTCGTCGGGCAGTCCGGACGGGTCGGGCAGTGCGTCCGCGATGCTTCGGACACGGTCTGCGAGGAGGGCGTGATATGCGGTGCAGCCCAGGCCGGTATCGACGATGTAGGCGACGGCCTGGGAGAGGGCCAGCGGCAGGTACCCAAGGATGTCGGCGAGACCGGCGAGCGCGTCGACATGCTCGTGGCGATCGTGGGCAGCCAGGGCGGTGTTGAGGTAATTGGTTGCCTCGTCCGCAGTGAATAGGCCCACTTGCACCCTGCGGCGGCCATGCCCGGTGAGAGTGGCATCGCGGCGGCGGGTAGTGATCAGAGTGCGGCCGTGTGTGCTAGCGGGAGGCCAAAGACCGCGCACGTCAGCTGGATCGGCAAGATCATCGAGTATCACCAGCCAGCGGCGTGTCATGCCGGGCTTGGGTTCCAACCAAGCCAGGAACGCGCCACCCGCGGACTCCGGGTCGGCGGGGTCGGCACCGAGCACTTCGACCGCGGCCTGGGCGTAACTGGCAATGACCGCGTCGCGGGTGGCAGCGGTCACCCATACCAGCAGGTCAAGCTGCCCGGTCTGCCAAAGAGTACGAGCGTGGTGGGCAGCAAGCTGCGTCTTCCCGACTCCGCCCGAGCCAACCAGAACGTGAATGCCTCCCGGCTGTTCCAGCTGCCGGGCCGTGGCGCGATCCCGGAAGCAGCCAGCCTCCCGCGGCAACGTACCCACCTGGTGAGGCCAGGCAACCGGTAGCCGCGGTGCGGCGTAGTAGGCAATCTTGTCGATCCGGTGGGCGGCGATGCTGCGATCGCTAGCCGAAATAGGTGCTGGCACGCCGATGGCGTCCGATGCCGGGGATTCGCTTGCCGGTCCGCTCAGTCCTGCGGCGGATCCGGCGCCGGATGAGGGCCGATGCGTGCATCCCGAATGACAGCGGCCGCGATCGAACCCTGATCAGCACGGATGTCCAGATTTCCCCCGACGGCCACTCCGCCCGGCCCGGCCGTCACGGCAACCCCGGGGACTTGATCGGCTAGCAGAGCACGGAGCTGATCGGCAGCTTGGTCGCGCTCTGGCTCGTCCAGTTGCTCCAGCGTTGCCTCAATGCGGGCATGCCAGGCGGCTTCCTGGCTGATCCGCGCCCTCTCCCTCTGGGCGGGATCAGCGGCCTCCAGGGTGGCAGCGGTCCGGTCAAGCCGCTCCAGCTCCGCTTGCTCCCTCTGGACGTCGCCCCGCCCGAACCAGCGCGCAACCGCCTGCCGGAACCCGGTCCACGCGTCCGTACCCGCCGCCTGCACCACCGCAGTGCCTCCAGCAGCAGCCAGCGCCGTCAGCGGTTCCACCAGCATCTTTCCGGCCTCCTCACCTCAACGGCCTCTCTCAAACCGTAACGCCACATGCAATACCCCGCAGGTCAGCGCCTTACAGCGGCTAACGCAACGACCCGAGTTGTCGGTGAGGGATCAGGCAGCAGGCGAGTCTGAGGAACGCTTCGTGCATGTCGGCCCGCCGCTCCCAACGGATGCGCAGGCGGCGGAAGCCGTGCAGCCACGCGAAACTCCGCTCGATCACCCAGCGGTAGGTACCCAGCCCGGTGCCGTGCAGGGTGCTGCGCCGGGCGATGGCCGGCACGATGCCACGAGCACGGGCCTGGTCGCGGTAGATGTCGTGGTCGTAGCCGCGGTCGGCGAACAGTGAGTCGGGCTTGCGGCGGGGACGGCCCACCCGGCCGCGGACTGGCGGGATCGCATCGAGCAAGGGCAAGAGCTGGGTGACGTCGTTGCGGTTGTCAACCGGCGACGGGCCCGTGTGCTGCCCCCTTTTAATGCCCTGACGTGGGAGGAGTCGACCACGCAGCGCGACCAGTCGAGCTTCGCCGCCGCATTCATCTCGGCGAGCAGAACCTCATGCAGCCGCTGCCACACACCGGCCTCGTTCCAGTACCGAAGACGTCGCCAGCACGTCATGCCCGAGCCGAAGCCCAGCTCCTGGGGCAGGTACTCCCACTGGATCCCGGTGTGCAGCACGTACAGGATCCCGCACAGCGCCTCCCGGTCCGGCAGCGGCTTGCGGCCCGGATACCGGAAGCGACGCTCACGCTGCGGCAGCAGCGGCTCCAAGCGATCCCACAGCGCATCCGGCACGTTCCACGGCGACGTCCCCACGACAACCGAACGCCCAACTCTCGCCGTGGACACGGCAGCCAGCGCCGATCCACCTCATTGTGTTAGCCGTTGTTACTCCGGTTTCGTTTGGTGCGTGGCGGTTCGGGTCAGGCCGGTGATGAGGTGTTCGAGTGCGATGGTGGCGGTGGTGCCGGTGGCGGCGACTTCGGGCACGATGTCGCAGGCGGAGCGGCGCAGTTCGAGCCATCCGAGGAAAGCGGCGTATGCGGCGACTGCCTGATGCCGGGCCGCGGTGGTGTCCAGGCCCAGTTCGGTGTAGAGATCGGTGAGGTAGGTGATCCGCCGCTCGGTGACCCGGTGCAGGACCGGGGCGACGGCGGGGTGATCGGCGTGGGCGACGATCGCGGGTTCCAGTCCGTTGATGTCTTCCTGTCCCAGCGCGATGGTGAACAGGGCCGTCAGTCGTTCCCGGGGGTCGGTGATGTCGCCCAACTCTGTGATCAGCGCTGTGGTGTCGTCCCGCTCCCATACCTCCAGCGCGGCCGTCAGTAGTGCATCGCGATCCTTGAAGTGCCAGTAGAAGCTGCCTCGTGTTGCCTCCAGTTCGCCGGCGAGTGCGTTGACGGACACTGCGGCGACGCCGCCGCGTGCCATTGCGCGCAGCGCTGCGGTCGACCAGTCCTGGGGGGTGAGGTGCCTTCTAGTCATGTCCGTACAGTACTGTATGGTCATTCCGTACAGGGGTGTATGGAATGAGTGGGGGAGCAGTATGACGCTGACGAAACTGGCTGGTGGGATGGCCGCAGTCGGCCTCGGCGCGGTCGGGGCACTGCACGGGATCTGGACCTTCTCCCCGTGGCCGCTGGCCAGCCGTGCCGAGTTCGCCCGTACGGTCGTTGGGGTCGCTGAAGCCGACCTGCCCACACCGGAGTTGACGGCCGCAGTCGCGGCGGCGCTCGGGGTGGCGGCCTATGCGATCGCGGGCCAGGCCGAATTGGTCCCGCAGATGCGGCCACGTCGTTTGGTGTGGCAGGGCGTATGGGGCGTCGCAGGCGTGCTGCTTCTGCGGGGTTCGATTGGTCTGGTTTCCTCCGCTCTGACCAGTCGGCCGACCGATTTCACCCGCTGGGACCTGGCGCTGTACTCCCCGCTGTGTCTGGTGCTTGGGGGGCTGACGGCATATGTCGCTGCCGCCACTCCCGCTCCTCGCCGCCCAGACCGGCGCGCTGTCATCAAGAGACTCAAGGACCCTACGAATCGAGGAAGCTGACGATGACCCGGTGGATTCCCCGACTGGTGATCGGACTGACCGCGGTGCACTTCGCGGTCGCGCTGATCGCCTCCAGCACTTTCGGTGATGTGGCCCGCGACGGATTCTGGAATGCCGTCCCCGGAAACCCGCGGCGCGAGTACGAGATGTGGTTCTTCCTCGCCGGGTTCGGCCTCCTCGCCCTGGGCACACTCAGCCAGCGCATCGCCCGTGACACCGGCAGGCTCCCGGCGCAGCTGGGCTGGTATCTGCTCGCCATCGGCGTGCCGCTGCAGATTCTCTATCCAGTCTCCGGCGCACCCGGACTGATTGTGCTCGGGGTGCTGGCCCTGATCGCGGCCCGGCGGGACAGCACGGTGGAGAGCCGTCGGACACCGCTGTCGGCAACTACCGACCGGGACCAGCGCCCGTGATCACCCGGAAATGCTCAAACGGTGCTCGTGATCACCTGTAATTGATCACGAAAACGCGGACCCTGTATGCGCTTCGTCGGCCTGGGCCGACGTCGTGGTGGCGGGCAGGGGACTGAGCCCGGCCGGATCGGTGGTGGCGGCAAGCAGGGCAGGGAAGGCTTGGCCGTTCGTGTCGTCTGCCGCTGTGAGCACAGGGCTCGTGGCAGTGGCGGTTGTTGGCGCGGAGGAGTCCTCTGGAGAGGGCGGTTCGGCATGGGGCGGGCTGCCGGGCTCGGCTGGGATGTCCTGGCAGGGGCCCTGGGCCGGGTGGGCCGGCTGCCCGGAGACCTTCAGTGCGGTGGTGATCTGCACGTAGGCGGCGTGGTCCAGGCGCTGCACAGTGACGGCGATACCGGTGTAGTGGAGGTGCTGCGGGTCGGTGAGTGAGGCGTTGAGGATCTCGGCCTCGGGGAAGTGGGCGGCCGCCGAGCTCGCCGGGGCAACCAGTGTGACGGGCACTGTGCCGGACTTGTCGATGGCGTCGGCTAACTGCCAGGCGGTGTCTGTGTCCAGGGACGACGCGTACAGCAGCAGATACGGTTGACGCCGGGTCTCGGGCATCTGGTGGACTTCTAGCAGCCGCTCGGACAGATCGCGTAGCGCGTGCGCGGGCTGCCGCATGTGGGCGATCCGCACGGTGGGCAGGATCTGCGGCAGGTCCTGCCCGAACCCGATCGTCACGATCTCGACGTTGCTCGCCCAGGGGCTCATGCCGAGTTCCAGGGCGAGGGAGGTGCATATCTCGGTGATGTGGACCGGGTTGCCGTCGAGCAGTGGTCGGCACGGCCAGGGCATTGCACGCGGCCCTGCGGAGAATCGCCGTGGTGAAGGCCGGGCACCTCGACGAACCCGCCTTGCTGGCTACGGCCAACGCCACTGTGTGGGACGTGACCCAGCGCTGCGCCCGGCTGACCAGCCTGCGCCGGGCCCGTGCACTCGTGGGGTCCTACGACGTCGGAGGCGTCCTTCCCAAACAGGCGGTCAAGCAGGCGAGCCATGTTCTCGCCCACGCCCGGGCCGCACTTGACCGCCCCATGGACAACCTGGAGGAACTCTCCCGACACGTGCTTGAAGATGCCAGGTGTCCTCGTCGAGGTCGTCGAACAGCACGTATCGGCGGTGCAGGCGGGTGCAGATGTCCTGCCGGCCCGGGATGTAGTGGCGGTGGAACGAGTTTCCCACCTGCTTGCCCCGCCCGGGTGGCTCGGTATCCCACGGGAACGCGCCGTTCGACAGTGAGAAGGAGGGCTGGGTGAGCTCGCGAACCAGGGCGGCGCCGGGCATGGGGTCCGCGGCGATCGGGATATGGGTGGTCACCATCGCCGTCCTCTTCATCTGTTCGTACGAGAAGACGTGCGCGTGGTAGCGGCCCAGAAGTTGTTCCGTGGCGGAACTCGCGCTCGGCTGGGCGTGGCCGTCGTTCTGGCGGCGGGTGGAGGGTTCCCGCCGGAGTCGTGATGCGGGGTGGCGCGGGGCGGGGGAGTGGGGTGCCGGTTTCCCGGGCGGTACCTCGCGGGTCATGGGCAAGCTCCGTCGGCTACGGCGTCAGTAGCGGTTCGGCGACGTGCAGGACGCGGCGTCCGTTCCTTGACCAGGACTGCGGTATCAGGTTCATCCGGTACCGTCGGCGACCTTCTCAATGGCGGGTCAACGGCGGGCCTTGTGTTCACAGGTCGGTCCAGGGGCGGGGTTGCCCCCCCCCGCCCGCCAATGGCACCCACACCTTCCACGAGGGACCGCTCGCACTGGGGCATCAAGCGGTTCTGCTGCCGGCCCGGCATCGAAGGCGCCCGGGAAAGGGGCGGGGTGGAGGGGCAGATCGGCTACTTCCGCTGCAGCCGCTTCGTCCCCGTCCTGAACGTGCAGTCGCTGGTGGAGCTGAACGCGGTGGTCGATCAGTGGGGTCCAGGGCGATGGGGGGCGCGGGCTGCGCTCACGCACATGCACCATCGGCGGGTACTTCGCCGCCGAACAGCATCTCCTCAAGGTGCTGCCGGCCGAGCCGTTCGAGACTGGCTGCTGGTTCACTTGCAGGGTCGACCGGTTCAGCCAGGTCGGTGTCCGCGGCAGCATCTACTGGGTGCCGGTGCGTTTCATCGGCTGCCGGACTGCGGGTGCTGCTGCACGCCAACGATCTGATCGTCTATGGCGGCCGCCACGAGATCACCCGGCATGAACGTCTCGGCGGCGTGCACGGCTCCCGCCTGGTCCTGGACCACTATCTGGAGGCCCTGCTGCGCAGGCCGGGCGCCTTCCCCGGCCCGACCGCGCTGGAACAGGCCCGCACGCGGGCCGGTTCACCCCGGTCCACGGCAAGTGGTGGAGTGCGGCGAAGGCAGCCCACGGGGATGCGGCCGGCACCCGCGCGCTGATCGAGGTCCTGCTGCTGGCCCGCCGCATGGAGCACGGGCAGGTCATGGCGGGCCGTGCCGCCGCTTTCCGGGCCGGGGCCCTGACCGCGGACGCGGTCGCGGCCCCGGCCCCGGCCCGCAAGCTGGCCGACGGTGACGGCGGGACGGCCCCGCCGGCCCGCGCCGGATCCGCGCCCGCGACGGCCGGGAAAGTCGCAGAACGAGACGCCCGGCAGCTCCAGCGCGATGAGCGGCCAGCCCGCGCGATCGGTTCCTTGAGCTGCGGGCGGAATACCGGCTCGGTCACGTAATCCATCTCGCCGCTGACCCGCGCGGCCGGGCAGCGGCCGGAGGCAGCCGTCCCGACCGGCAGGGCAGCCGCAATGCTCTGCACTGTTTCGCCGGGGACCAGGGCAATCTCGGCAAGAGCCTGACGGCCTCCTGCCCTGCGCTGGTCGCTCTGCTCTGTCCCTTCACCAGGTTTGGGGTCCTGGTTCAGGCTGAGGTCTTCGGCTGCGGCTCGTGGCCCTGGATGCGCAGTTGTTCGTTGATGTGCCGGGCTTCTTCGAGTTGGTCTTCGAGGATGACGATGCGGCAGGCGGCTTCGATGGGGGTGCCCTGGTCGACGAGTTCACGGGCGCGGGCGGCGATGCGCAGCTGGTAGCGGGAGTAGCGGCGGTGGCCGCCTTCGGAGCGCAGCGGGGTGATCAGGCGGTGTTCGCCGAGGGCGCGGAGGAAGGCGGGGGTGGTGCCGAGCATCTCGGCGGCCCGGCCCATGGTGTAGGCGGGGTAGTCGTCATCGTCGAGATTGTCGACGGGGCGGGAATCGGCAGGGGGCATAGACCTCTTCTTCCAGGGGACGCGTCGGGGGGCCCGGGTGCCGTGCGGCACCCGGGCCCCGAGCTTTCAACACCATCTACCGGCTACCTGCGCCGGCCTTCTGTGTCCGCAGGTTCCGCCTGGGAGGGCGGGGCTGCGGGGATCGCGGATGCGTGACCGGGGACCACCTTCCAATCCGGGGCCTGCGGTACCCGGGCGTACCTCTTCCTCGCCCGGGCGATCCTGATGGCGTCTGCTCCTTACTTTCGGTTACTCGGTTGTACTGCTGGATACCGCGGGTACTGCTCGCGGCCCCTTGAGGCCACGTCCTGCTTGACCTGCATGCACGGCAGTTCATCTCTGCCGTGCCCTCATCGACTTCCTGGGTACGGGGAAAACAGTAGCCCTGCGGAAAGCCAATGTCTACTGTGGCTGCTACAGGTTTTCTTTAGTGTCGGAGCGTGTGGTTCTGCTGCAAATACACCCGGAAGAGTGGTGTCCCGGAATGAACCCCCGCCCTGCGGGCACATGCTGAGCCTGGCGGCACAACCGGTCCGGAGCGGGGGGGTAGCGCTTGACCGGCACGGAGACGTCGCAACGCGTGCAATCCGCCGGGGGCGGGGAGCCGTTGGGCCGAGCCGGGGGCCAACGGCCCTGGCCGTCACCGGCGTGAGGAGGCATCCTCGGTCCTTCGGCACCTCCTCGCCGCGCCGGCATCCTCGGGAACTGCCATGGAGAACGGCTCCCGCGTTCCCTCTACGGTGCGGATGATCGAGCCCGGCCGGACGGAGTCCCTGGCGCTGCTGGCTGGCGTCCCTGTGGGCCGTGTCGGCTTCACCCGGCAGGCGCTGGCGGTGATCCGCCCGGTCAACCACCTGGTCGACGGCGACAGCATCGTCATCCGCACCCATGCCGACTCGGCGCTGCTGAGCAGCACCTGCGTCGACGAGGTCGTGGTCTACGAGGCCGACCAGCTCGATATCACCACCCGCACCGGCTGGAGCGTCATGGTCACCGGCCGGGCCACGCGGATCACCGCGCCGCTGGACGTCGTCCGTGACCAGCAGATCCTCATCCCCTGGATGGACATGGGCATGGGCATGGATCACGTGGTCCGCATCTGTGCCGAGCTCGTCACCGGCTACCGCCTGGCTACCGCCTCCCACGCTGAGGCACCCTCCGGGGGCCGCGGTGTGCCGGCCGCGTTCTGCCGCCGTACACCGCCTGCCCGCGCATCAGGCCGCCCGGGTGAGTTCGGCGCGGCCGAACAGCAGGGCGTAGCCGGAGGGGAGTTGGGCCAGGATGCGGCTGAGGAGGTCCTCGCCGGCGAGCTGGGCCACGATGCGCAGGACGGTGCCGGTGTCCCAGCGGGTGGTGGCCATCGTGCCGCCGGTGCGGGAGGTCAGGTCCTTGACGAAGCCCCAGCCGGTGAGGGGCTGCGTGGCGGGAATCTCGGAGGTGAAGGTGACGGCGGCCTGGTGCGGCAGCCGGGCGGCGAGCTCCACGCGCTCCTCTCCGGTGAGCTGGCGCCCCAGGGCGGCCAGCACCGCGCGCACCGCCTGCTCGGCCTGCGCGCGGGTGGGGTAGGCGCCGTCATAGCGCACTCTTTCCAGCATCTGCTCGAACGTCATGCCCACGGTGGAACGGCACGGCTCCTGCAGGGGAATCATCGCTGACGTGGTTGCCTTTCTCGTCTGAAGTGGTCGCGAAGCGGGAGCCGGGGGCTCGCCCGCCGGCCCCCGGCGTGGTTCGGTCAGGGGATGGGGTGTCGCTGTCTGTGGGCTAGACGGGCTGGGGGTGGCCGAACAGCAGGTCGTAGCCGACGGGGAGCTGGAGCAGGATGCGGCAGGTGAGCTCCTCGCCCGCTGCGTCCGCGGCCACACTGAGCACGGCGCTCACGTCCCAGGCCGCGGTCTGTTCGGTGGCTCCCTCGATCCAGGCCGCGGTGGCCCGCACGAACCGCTCGGGGGACAGCGGCTCGCGCGACTGGAGCGGGTTGAGCAGGACGAGTGACAGGTCCTCCGGCAGCCGGGCGGCCAGATCCGCCCGCACCTCGCCCACCAGGTGTGCTCCCAGCAGGGCCAGTACCGTGCGGGCCGCCCGTTCGGCTTCCTGGGTGGTTTCGTACTTGCCGCGTTCCTTGACCTGGCTGAGGAACGCCTCCCATCGCATGGTCATGGCTGCTCCCGTGCCTGTGTCAGGCGGTGAGCGGAGGACGGGGCGGCCGCGGGGGAGGTCGGCTCCCCCGTCCTCCGGTGCGGCCGGGCGGGGACTCAGCCGCTGATCTCCTTGCGCGCGGGGCCGCCGCCGATGGCGATCTTGCGGGGCTCGGCGCGCTCGGCGATCGGGATCCGCAGGGTCAGCACCCCTGCGTCGTAGTCCGCGTTGATGTGCTCGGTGTCCAGGGTGTCGGCCAGCACGAGCTGGCGGGAGAAGACACCCAGCGGCCGCTCGGACAGCTCCATCTGCGCGTCGTCCGCCTTGGTGACGGGCCGCCGCTCGGCCTTGACGGTCAGCATGTTCCGCTCGACGTCGATGTCGATCGCGTCCGTGGCCACGCCCGGCAGGTCGAAGGCGATCACGTACTCGTCGCCCTCGCGGTAGGCGTCCATCGGCATCGGTGATGGACGCGACCAGGTCCCGGCGGTGTTCAGGAGCTGCTGGGTGAGCCGGTCAAGCTCACGGAAGGGGTCGGTACGCATCAACATCGTCAAACACCTCCAGCGTTCGGGTCAGGGTGCCAATGCGTTCACCTGCCATCGTTGTAACATGTCATCCAAGCGATGACAACCCGACAGTCATCGGGATGACGACAGCATGTGATGGAGGCCAGATGACCAGGGACGATCAGCCCGCCCCCCGCGCCCGCGGTCTCACGCCGGCATCCTTCCTCGCCGCCGCCGCGGCGCTGAACACGATCCACGAGGCCCTGCACACCGCCCAGAGCACCCCGGACGGCACGCGCACCGGGCCCGACCGAGCCGGATCCGAGCAGGCACTCGCCGCGCTCCTGCTGCTGCGAGAAGCACGCGAGCAACTCGCCGAATGGGAACCGGGCCTGATCGAAGCCGCACGGGAGGCGGGCGCCAGCTGGGCCGACCTCGCCCACCCCCTCGGCGTCTCAAGCCGCCAGGCCGCCGAACGCCGCTACCTGCGCGTACGCCCCGGCAACCCGGGCTCCACGGGCGAACAGCGGGTACAGGCCACCCGCGACCGCCGCGCCGCCGACCGCACCGTCACCGCCTGGGCCCGCGCCAACGCCGCCAGCCTGCGCCAGCTCGCCGGCCAGATCACCGCACTCACCGACCTCCCCGCCGCCGCCCGCACCCCGCTCGCCGAGCTCACCGCCGCTCTCGCCGACAACGACCCGGCCGCCCTCATCAGCCCTCTGACCGACACGCACATATATCTGGCATCCGGCCACCCCGGCCTCGCCGCACGCGTCGACGACCTCACCCGCCACACCGACCGACTCCGCCGCCACAGCGGCAACCAGCGCCAGAACCGGGCCTGATCTCCCCGCTTCGGGACCTTCCCGCGATCCGCGGCCAACCCTGCGCATCAGGCTTCGCCCAGCCGCAGTGGCACCAGAGCCAGGGAGACGCCCCACCAAGATCAGCTCGAGAGGTGAAGAAGCGGTGGCAGCCGCAGATTAGGGCCAAGGCCCGCGAGAAGGCGGCGGCCACGGGCGGCATCGTCATCGACACCCGCGCCCGCATGGGCTACGACGCGCCCATCGGCTCCACAGACGAGTCCCGCATCCGGCACCTGACCGTCGCCCTGCCCCCGCAGTACGCGGCCCGCCTCTTCGACGCCCAGGAGGCCGGCGCCAGCGACCGCGAACTCAACGAGATCGCGGCTGAAGCGCTCAAGGAGGTGTACTTCCAGGACGGCGGCCGCCGGGCCGGCAGCCTGGAAGAGGTGCGGTTCACGGACGTGGAGCACCTGGAGTTCGAGCTGTAGCAGTCGGTGCCCCGAGCAGCCTGCGAGCCCCGGATCGGTGCGGTCCGGGGCTCGCTCGCGCATCCGCGGGGGTCGGACGCGCATACATGCGACGCCATGCACAACGACGCCACGGCCTGCCGGTCACTGACCCGCGAGTCCGGCGTGAGAGAGGCAGGCCGGGCCCCTCGCGTGTCCGCAAGGTTCGGATGGCTGGCGGTTACCCGCCCATCAGCTCGTTGAGCAGGCAACAACGACGACGCCGACGCCTATCGCCCCTCCAAGCACCGGGTGATACAGGGCGACGACGACGGTTAACACGCCTGTGATTGGGCGGTGGGGTTGCAGCGGGTGGGCGTCAGCGGAATTGCGGTGTGGATGTCCTGGTAGTGGGCGTGGTGCTGGTTTTTGGTTGCTGTCATGGGGTGACCAAGCGGCTGTTGTGGTGTGGCTAGCAGGTTGGTTGCTGGCTGTCATGGCTTTCGCTGTTCCTAGACCTCGAAGCAGTCCTCGCGAGCACAGACCGAACATGAGCAGATGCGCCAGCGGCAGGAGAAAGCGAAGGAAGCAGCCGAGGCACGCAAGAAGGAGCAGGAAGCCGAGGCCGAACGCCGCCGCAAGAAGCTCGAGGCGGAAGACCGGCGCCGCCGCGCGGAGGAAGCCACCCGCCGCCGCAAGGTACAGGACGAAGAACGCGAGGTAGAAGGCCGCACAGGCGGCACGCGGGCAGCAGCCCGAAGCGCAGCGATCTTCTTCTGCCGGGTCAGGCCCCGGTGGGCCTCCGACGCCGTGCGGCGTACACCGCGCTGGCGACGACCGCGAGAGCTGCGCCGCCGGCACCAGCCAGGAGCGCGAGGTCGGAGGAGGTACCGGTCTCGGCGAGGGCGTCGCCTGTCGGTGTCGCGCTCCCACCCGCCGGTGTGCTGCCGCCGTTCGGTGTAGGGGAACTCGTCGTCTCACCGGTGTGCGTACCGGGTTTGAAAACCGAGAAGCCCGACCAGAGGGAGCCCTCCCAGCGCGTGTCCGGCTGGCTGGGTGCCGGTCGGCGCGTCCTGACGCCTATGTAGACGCCCCCGATATGGTCGCCGTCCGTCACAGTGAACGGGAAGTCCTTGTCGACGCGGACGCGGAGCAGGATCGTCAGGGGCTTGCCGTCCACCAGGTCGGTCGTGACGTAGTGGCTGGCAATAATGTTGGGTTGCGGGAAGACCACGTCCCGCCATTGCCCGGAACTGCGGTCCCTGGCCTGAAGGTCGACGGAGTTCTGGTCCCCACCGGGCATCACGGGCGTGAGGTCTTCCACCTGTTTGATGAGTGTCACGTCGACGTCGTCCAACGTTGTCGACAGTCTGTTCCGGACCATGATCGTGAATTCATGCCAGCCGTCGCCCGCGTCGACCCGTCGGGGCAACCCGGTGATGTCGAAGTACACGCACTTGTCTTCAAAGAACTCTCGCACGCAACTGGGGGTGCCCGGCGTGGCGGTCGGGGGTACGGAGGTCGGTGCGGTGGTTTCCGTGGGCGTGCTTGTGGGCGCGGACGTCGCCGTGGGCGTACTCGTCGCGGTCGGGGACTCTGCGGCGTACGCCGTCGCGCCGGACAGCAGAACCGCCGGGATCAGGGCGGAGACTACCGCCGTACAGTGGGAGTTCATGCGGAATCTCATGTGTGGCCTCAACGGTGGCGGGATAAGCGGAATCACCGGGCTGTGCATGTGACATGTGGCGCCCGTGTGACCGCTACGTCGTGCCGAAAGTTGTACCCGGGAGGTCTTTTCCGGGGGGCCTTCCGGCATCAGCGTCCGGCATCGACCCGGTTCGGTCCGCCGTCTCGGCCGGCCGCGAGGCTCACCGATCCCAGTGATCACACCTGGGCAGAACCGCCGAAGCCCTCTGCACCGCCTTCCGCGCTCATCCGCTGACGCCGATAGTGCCCAGCCGCCCTCGCACGGTTTCCGCACGACGGCTTGCACCACTCCTGGCGCCCGTGGCTCCTGACGAAGTAGCGCACGCAGCGGGGTGCGGTGCAGGCGCGCAGCCGCTCGCGGTAACCGAACGGATCGAAGACCTGATCGCGCGCCGCGACAGGCTGCACCGTCTCGACCATGGCGACCGGGCCCTGCTGCCCGACATCCGCCGGACAGAGCCTAGTGACGTGAGTCGGAGATTCTCTGGCAGTAGGTGGCGACTTTGTCGAGGATCTCGTCGGCGGTTTTCGTCCAGACGAAGGGTCTTGGGTGTTCGTTCCAGTCGGTGAGCCAGGCTCGGATGTCACGCTCGAGGGCTTGGACTGAGCGGTGGACGCCGCGGCGGAGCTTCTTGCTGGTCAGTTCGCCGAACCATCGCTCCACCAGGTTCAGCCACGATGATCCGGTGGGTGTGAAGTGCAGGTGGAAGCGGGAATGTGCCAGCAGCCACTTCTTGATGGCGGGTGTCTTGTGGGTGGCGTAGTTGTCCAGGATCAGATGGACGGCGAGGTCTGCGGGCACTTCCTTGTCGAGTTTGGTCAGGAACTTCTTGAACTCGGCGGCCCGGTGTCGGCGGTGCAGTGAACCGATCACCTTGCCGGTGGCCACTTCCAGGGCCGCGAACAGGGTGGTGGTGCCGGCCCGGACGTAGTCGTGGCTGCGGCGTTCGGGGACGCCGGGCATTATCGGCAGCACCGGCTGCGAACGGTCCAGGGCCTGGATCTGCGACTTCTCGTCCACGCACAGCACCAGAGCTTTCTCCGGCGGGTCGAGGTAGAGACCGACCACATCGCGGACCTTGTCGATGAACAGTGGGTCCGTGGACAGCTTGAACGTCTCGGAACGGTGCGGAGCCAGGGCGAACGCACGCCAGATCCTTGAGACGGCCGACTGGGACATCCCGGTCGCCGCCGCCATCGACCGGGTCGACCAGTGTGTGGCATTCGCCGGCTTCTCCTCCAGCGTCCTGACGATGACCCGCTCCACATCGGCGTCAGTGATCTTCCTGGGGACACCTGGCCTGGGCTCGTCAGCCAGGCCGTCCAGACTGCGGTCGAGGAAGCGCCTTCGCCAGGTACGGACCGTGTCCGGAGCGACCTTCAGCCGCCGTGACACCTCCATGATCGAGTGGCCCTGGGCGCACTCCAGCACGATCCGGGACCGCAGGGCCAGGGCTTGTGCAGTCGACCGGCGGCGCACCCACCCCTCAAGCACAGCCCGCCGGGCATCCGTTACCGACAACGGCGGGATCTTCGGTCCACGACGATTCACACCAAACCAACGACGAACCTCTGACTCACGTCACTAGCTCGTTGATGTGCAACGACCTCGACGCCGTACTCGCCCAGCTCGCACATCGCGGCGCGGAGCGCATCGGCGAGGTGACCCAGGAACGGTGGGGACGCCTCACCGCCGTACGCCTCCCCAGCGGAAGTGAACTGCCCCTGTACCAGCCGCTGCACCCCATCGCGCACAGCCTCGACTGAACCACCACCACGACCACCACGCCGTCACCGCGGGAACTGCACCGGCCGATCCGCCTTGAGCCGCGCGCGAGGTCATGATGCCGATGCATGCTGGGCGAGGAGTAGGGCCAGGGGACCCCCTTGGAGAAGGAAGCGTCCTTCGACGGCGGCTGCAATGGCGTCGGGCATCGGCAACCATGCGAGCTTGAAGCCGATTTCGGTGGGGGTGAGCTGTTGCGGGCCGAGTGTGAGGCCCTGGGCCAGGAAGAGGTGGATGCGGGCTGGGGAGTTGAGGGTGATGCCGTATGAGCCGAGGGGATGCCAGGAGACAGCGGTGACTCCGGCTTCCTCAAGCAGCTCGCGCCGCGCGCATTCTTCCGGACTCTCGCTGCTCTCGCGGCGTCCCCCGGGCAGGAACATGTATTCGCCGCCGTGCTGGGGGAAGTCGGCGGTCAGAACGGCGACCATGCCGTTTGCGTCACGGGCCACGATGACGGAGGCGTCGCGTGACGCCTCCCGCCGGGATGCGTCGGTCATGGCCGGGATCGTATCGGCCTACTCTGTCAGCCAAGCCGCATAGGGCACGTTGAGCGCCGTGGCGTGAGCGATGCCTCGGCCGTGGTAGCCGTCTTCGCCGAAGGCGTCTCCGTGGTCGGAACACAGGATGATCAGCCACCTTCTTTCGCTGGTGAGTGTGCCGATGAGGCGGCCGAGGTGTTCGTCGGCGTATGCGAGCGCCGCGGCCTGGGACTGCCATGAATCGCTGCTTTCGCCGATGTAGTGGCTGTGGGGTACGTGAGTGGCAGAGACGTTGACGAACAGGAAAAGCGGCTCATAGGAGTGCTGGCCGGCTATGTCGAGGGTGTGGTTGACCTGGTGGCGTGTGGAGTCGGGTTCGGGGGAACAGAATTCGGGCCGCCAGTGGTCTTCGGCGAACATGTCCGGCAGAACCGATCCGAGCGGCGTCTGCCGGGAGAAGTAGGTGACACCTCCGACGCACACGGTGCGGTAGCCGTGCTGGGCGAGACCGGCGAGAAGGCTTGGGGCGTCGAATACGAAGGTGCCGGGATCGACGGTCTTGAAAGCGGGCGGGCGGCACTCCCACAAGCGGGGCGGCTGCGGCCGGCAGGCCGCTGACCGACGAGCAACTGGCGCCCCTGCTGCAAGTCCTCCAGCAGCGCCGCACGCATTCAGCCCAAGTTGAGCCCGAGGCCGAGCAGGCCGGATGACGGGTGGGGCGACTACATCTACAGCGCCTGGCTCACCTACGCGCAGGAGCGCGGGGCATACCCCGACGCCACGGCCCTCGCTGACTACGTCTACAAACGGGATCAGATCACCGGCGTCGGCGGCCAGCCCATCACAGGCGAAGACCTTGAGGACTTCGTCCGGGCCTTTCAGCAACGCGAGTTCGACGAAATACAACCGCTCGCGACAGATGCCCTCGCACCCCGGCAGCCAACGCAGGAGGACCTACCGAAGAGGAAACCCATCCGGTGACGCAGGCGTCCGGCCCGGGAACCCAAGCAGTCGTGACAGGCGCACCTCCCGGGTGAACGCCGCGATCGGAGACGCGGAGCAGGATACGGCATGTACATCCGCGGACCTCACTGCCCTCACCGCCGTGGACCGCTACTTCCTAGCCTGGACGCAATACCAGACCACTCACGGCGAAGAACCCAAGGCTGAGCAGCTCTCCGCCTACCTCGCAGACAAAAACGTTACAGACCGTTTCAGTCCGTCCACCCTGCGCCGCTACCTCCCGCCGTTCCGCGTCTACCCCCTCTGGGCTGAACAGCGTGACCAGCGAGAGCCCTCCGCTCGATGTCGTCGCGCAGGAGTGCGCAGCCCGTGGGATCACTGCGCAGCACAACAAGCCGCTCACGGCGGACTACAACGCCGTGCAGACAGACGACTTCGAGCGGCGCGGCACGCGCTGACTCACCACGCAAACGCTCAGCAGTAGCAGCCCCGCTTGCGCGCGGCTGCTGGACCGCACACCTCAACGCTCCGCGGCGTGCGCAATCGGAAGATGCACACGGTCAACACTGCGTCGCGCGAACGAGGTGATCATTGTGCAGCCGGAGTACCGGCGAGGCTTTCCCGAATCACGCTGCCACTTGTGCGCAGAGCCGCTGTCAGTTCTCGTCGCAGTTCGACCGGGAGGATCCCTGCGCCGAGGGCGCAGGCGTGCATCAGCGCGCGGCAGTCCTGCACCTGCCGGTCCGTGGCGATCGCGGTGAACAGAGGGTGAGCCAAACTCTCGCGGGCCGCGTAGCCGTTCTCGGCGTCCGTCGTCCTGCGGTGGACGTTCTCAACGATGCGGTGCGCGGCGAGCGCTTCGGCGGACCCGATCGTGTCGAGGACTGTAAGTCCGAGCCGGGTGTCGAAGACGGTCATCCCGGGTTCGGTTTTCCGTCCGGAGTAGGCCGTCACCAGGTCGGCCAGGTGGCCGTCGATCGGCTGCCCGGCGTCGCGACGGCATAGAACGGTCAGGCATGCCGTGACGGCTTGTTCCCATGGGTCGCCGGGCAGCGTATCGGCAAGGAGGACAGCGGCCCATGCGGTGTCACCCCCAACGAGGGCGGCGAGTACGGCGACCTGGCGACCGTCGAGCATCCGCTTTCCGATGCCATGGTGGGCTTCGATGTGCGCCAGAGCTTCGGCCCATCGCCCCTCAGTGGTGAGGGTGCGCGTGCCGTCTGCGAGGAGGACGCGCCACAGCCACGCGCGAACCTTCTGGCGGTCTTCGCCACTCGCAGTGAGGTCCGCAGGTACGTTGACGCCCTCGAACCGGGCGGCTGTGCCCGTCTCAACGGCCTTGTACAGGTTGAGGAGTCGCTGACGGCCCTCATCGGCGTGGCCGGCGCGGATCTGGAGGCGAGCGAGATTGACGACCGGTTCCAGTCCTCGGATCGCGCTCATGCCGGGCAGGGGGCAGGCATGAAGGTAGGCGGCAGCGTGCTGGTGGCACATCTCGCGGGCGAGGTCGGGGAGGTCGAGATCGGAGGCAATGAGCGCGGCCTGGTTGTAGACGGCCGATGCGAGCCCCTGGTTGGTCTCTTCCACCGCGGTGTCGGCCAGATCGACGAGTGCGCGTACACGTTCTGGCAGGGGCAGGCACGCGGGTCGGAATCGGGCGACGAGCGGGAAACGCTGGGCTATGGGGCCGTGTGGATCCATGGATCCCCCGGGTCGGGAGTGACGACTGCTGAGGCGACGGTGCCCGCCAGCCATATGCCGGCAGGCACCGTCCGCTACGCGTGGGGCGTCATCGCCAGTCGACGACGATGCGGTTCAGCGGCGTGTCGAGGGCGAAGAGACCGGGGCGCTGCTCGATCTCGGGGGCGTCGAGGGGCTGGATCTCGAACGTGGCGTCACGGCCTCGGTACTCCCTGTCCCAGGTACGGATGGCGTCGGCAACCTTCGCGGCCAGTTCGTCGCTGCCGGGGCCGTGGCCAATGACGCCGAACTCCCAGAGCTTGTCGCCCTCGGGGGTCTTCTCCTTCGACAGGCGCCGGGCGAGGTAGGTGACGGCCCCCTTGTCGACGACCGCGGTCGACGAGGGGTAGGGGTCCTCGGTCAGCAGAGTGCCCTTGGCACTCTGGGGGAACAGCATCCGGATCAGGCCGGAGGGCAGGGAGCAGGTGACGAATAGTTCCATCCACTCCGGCGACTCCATGGCGCGGACCGTCATGCCGGTCCACTCCTCGGTGCGCGGCTGGTCAAGCACGCCTGCGAGGGCATCGGCGTCGATGCTGAGCCCGGCGGGGGCCTGGAGTCGTACGGCGCCGTCCCTGCTGAGCGGGATCACTCGGCGGTCGTCGTCAGCGATGCCCCGCCGAAGCGGCATGAAGGTGTTCATCTCGCTGCCGAGGGATACCCACCGGCCGTCACGCTGCTCGTAGGCGATGGAGCGGGACACCGTGCCCTTGAGGCGCTGGGGGACGAGGAGCCGGCCGCCGGGGGCGAGTTGCTGCAGCCAGGCGTGCGGTACGCCGTGGGCGCCGACGGTGGCGATGATCCGGTCGTACGGCGCTGCTTCGGCGTAGCCGAGTGCCCCGTCGCGGGTCACGGCCTCGACGTTGGTGATTCCGGCGGCGGCGAGGTGCGTGCGGGCACCCTCCACGAGGTCGTCGTCGACGTCGAGGGTGGTCACGTGTCCGGTGTCGCCGACCAGGTGGGCGAGCAGGCCGGCGTTGTAGCCGGTGCCGGCGCCGAGTTCGAGGATGCGCTCGCCGGGCTGGGCGTCGAGCTGGTCCAGCATGAGGGCGACGACACCCGGTTGGGAGGCGCAGGAGATGGACGTGCCGTCGGTGTCGTACTTGATGTGGACCGGTGCGTTGGCGTAGGCGTCTTCGAGAGACGCCGCGGGCACGAACACGTGGCGGGGCACGGTCCGCAACGCGGTCTCGACGGCGGGCGTGCGGGCGTGTCCGTCCGCACGGAGCTGGTCGACCAGGGCGTTGCGGAGGCGCTCGGCGTCCGCCGTGGGGGTGGTGATCGTGTCGGTGTTCACCGCGCTGACGCTATCGATGTCGGCCGGTGCCTCGGTGGGCGACGCGGTACTGTCACTCGTTCCCATGACTACCTCTCGTGCGATGTAGGACAGGGCGCTCTGGTCGTCCCGGAGGAGACCGGCGCGGTTGGCGTGGAAGATCACGTGGTGGGCAATGACGGCTCGCAGGCCGCGGCTGAGAGCGCCGCGGCCTGCGAGGTCAGCGAGCGTGGCTCCGGCCCGTTCGAAGGCGGTCACCCATTCCTCGTGCGCGTGGAGTGGGCCACCCGGGCGGCAGAGGCTGTTGGCGTCGGCGGTCATGAGCTGTCGTATGGCCGGAGCCAGTTCGGCGGCTCGTTCGGGTGGTGGTGGATTGGTGACCGGTCGAAGAGCTGCCACCTTCGCCCATACGTCGCCCTGTTCGAACCAGTCGAGTCCAACACCGCGCATCATGACGCTCGCCAGCAGGACGGCGGTCTCCCGGCGTCCCAAGTGCACCGGGCTCGGCTGGTAAGTGAGCAGGTGGCGGGAGTCGCTGTGGAACAGTTCGTGAGCTGCGTCTATGGCCTCGGGTCCGCCGAATGCGTCGGTCTCGGGCTCGTAGACGCCGGGCAGGCACGACACGGCCACGCCGTCGTCGATGAGATCGCTCAGGAGCGACTCAATAGCGGGTGAGGGCTTGTCGGCGAGGTAACGCAGCGGCCAGGGCTGCTTGTTCATGAACCACCAGCCGGTGAGCTGCCCGTCGGCCTCGGCCTCGATCAGGGCGGGGCCGAGGCGTTCGGCGATGGTGCGCCGGGCAATCTCGCGGTCGATGAAGGTGATGTTGTGCTGCTGCCAGTGGTCGGGAGGCATAGAGGTCCTTCGGTCGGTGGATCAAGCGATGAGGAGGCATGCGTCCCAGGCGGACCGGGGTGGTGCGGCGGTGCTGGGCGCGAGGAGGGCCAGGGCTATGCCGGCGGCGCCGTCGAGTAGGCCGGGGCCGCCTTCCTCGTCCTGGATGAGCGCCTTGGCCATGAGTTCGGGGTCGGTGTCCGGTGGGGTGACCGCAGCCAGGAGGGCCGGGATCGCGGCTCGGAGATTTCCCGCTGTCGAGGGGTGGGCGTCGTCTGCCGTACGCGCGGCAGCGTGGGCGAGACCCGCGAACCCGTGGCAGAGGCCGTTGTCCGTCGTGGCCTTCATCTGCTCGGGATCGGTGAGGGCGGCCACGAGCGCGTTCTCCGCCGCGATCTGGCGGCTGGCATCGCCGAGGGCCAGCGCGGCAAGTTGCTGGGCGCGGGCGAGACCGGCCGTGCCGTAGCACCACGAAGGCCGCCTGGGGGCTGACGGGACGAGACGCCCCCTGCGCAGCTCGCCCTGAGTGACCCAGTACGGCCAGACCGGTCCGCCGTCGGCCTTCTCCTTCCAGCGGTCCAGCCAGGCCAGGATGGTGCGCAGTGCTGCAGGGTGCCCGTTGATGACGGAGCCGTTCCGAGCGGCGAGGGCCAGGAGCGCGAGCACGCCGCCGATGCCGTGCGCCATACCGGTGTTGGCGTGCCCGCCGGGGAATCGGTCGTCCGGGCTGCCCGAGGGCCCGGTCTTCGCCCACCAGCCCGGCAGGGTCTCGCTATGGTGGGTGATCGGTTCGGTGAGGCGCACGCAGTAGTCGAGAACGGTGCGCATCGTGGAGCTGCCGGGGTTTCGGCGCAGTAGGTAGGCGCCGTATCCGGTGATGCCCCGGATGGCGTCGAACTCGGCGAGCTGCGGCAGTCGTCCGGCATCGATGCGGCGGTGTGCGGCGTCGAGACGGCGTCTGACGTCGACTGCGATCTGTCCGTCTATCGCGTCGAGGGCGCGCTGGTAGGAGCCGGGAAGGTGGTCGGCGGCACAGCTCAGGGCATGGGCGAAGGCGGGCACTCCGTAGAACGGGTGGCTGTCCGAGCCGCTGGTGACCGGCTGCCGGGAGGCGGCGGTGAGCCAGTCGTGGGCGCGGTGCCACGGGCCGCGGCCGTTAGCGGCCAGCTCGATGTGCAGGAGCGCGATTCCGGGCGGGCCGTAAGCAAGATGCTGCCGGTCCGAGGACAGCAGCCTGGAGCCGAGGGGCACGGTGTCGGGGTCGGCGAGCCGGGCGGCGATGGCGTCGACCAGGCCGAGCGCGGGGTGGGCGGTCACGAGGCCCTCGCCCTGGTGCGAGCGGTCCAGGCCAGGGCGGCGGCACGAGCCAGGTAGAGGCACACCTCTTCCTCCGGGAAGTTCACGGCGACGTGGCGCACGAAGTGGACGTGCAGCAGGGAGGTCAGGACATCGTCGACGGCGATGCCCTGGGTGTCCGGGCCGGGCAGGTGCGGCCGGTACGCGGCGAGCGCCGTATCCCGGTCGGCCCATCCCGACGCGATGGCGTCCCCGCCCGGGACACGGCGCAGGGCCGCCCAGTCGTCGCTCGGGTCGGCGAGCCGTACGGCATCGGTGAACTGCGGGCGTGGAACGGGAGCGGGGGCTGTCGGCGGGATGTGGTCGACCAGCCACCGCATCCCGGCTGCGGTGCTGCCGAGGAACGCGGACGCGATGGCGACGGTGTGGGCCACCACGAGCGTGCGCAGTCCGGGGCGCTGTGGCTGCGTGAGCTGGGCCAGGATGGCGCGCGAGTCCGCCCGGAAGACCTCCTCAGCCACCTCCCATGCGGCGCCGGAGCCCCAGCGGCCCATCTCCCGGTAGGAGGTGGGATAGCGCAGGTCGGCCAGCAGGCCGATGCTTCGTAGCTCGTCGGCCCAGGCACTTACCGTTCGGGCCGTGCCGGCAAAGGCTTCCGGGTCGGGGAGGGCGATGCGTACGCGGAGGTGTTGGTCCGGGTCTCGGAAGCGGATGAACCACCACGGCGGGTTGCCGAGCTGTTCGAGGAGGCCGGGCAAGTGCCGGGAGAGCAAGACGTCTTGGCGGCGGGGGTCACCGTAGAGGGCGGCCAGAAGAACCGAGGAAGAGGCAGGCGTCTGCATCTGGTCCGCAGACAGGGCACGGGCCCGGCTGGGGGCTGGCAGTGGCGGCCATGTCGACGGCCTGGTTGCTTTGAGGGGCTCCACGACCTCGTGGGCTCGCCCGCCGCACCAGCCGTACGCCTCTGGTTCCGGGGCCTCGACGAGTACGGCCAGGCGCGTACGGTCGAGGTGTCTGCGCAGGAGCGCACGATGGCCGGCCTCGTCGAGGTCGAGGAAGAGGCGCCGGTCGTCCTCTACGAGATGGACGTGGCGCGGCAGCCTCCGCCGGGCACGCCAGTCGCTGAGCGCAACGTCCCACTCAGCCCGAGGACGGGCATGGCCGGGCAGTTCGGACGCTTCCAGCCGCCAGCGGGCCGGGGCCAGCACGGTCCGGCCGTACCGCAGACGTGGAAGGAACGGCATCGCTGCTGCGGCGCCCCAGTCGAAGACGGTGACCTGCGCGCACTGGGCGCGGGACAGTTCGGTGAGGAACCGCACCAGTGGCGGGGTGTGGGTGTGGAGGTTCAGCGCGTGCATCCCGACGGCCTCCACGCGGTGGCCTCGCTCAGGGGCGGCGAGGTACATGCGGCGGCCGTCGCAACCCACAGCCAAGTCCTCCGGGGTCAGGACGGTGTCCTGCGGGGCGCGGTGCTCCTGAAGGCTGATCACGGTGGGTAGCACCTGTGGGGAGCGGGTGACGTGGGCGCTCTCGGAGAGCAGGGGTGGGAAAGAGAGCTGCGCGGGCATGGTGTTGCCGTCTGCGGCCGGGAGGTCGGCAAGCTCGGCGGCCAGGGCCTCGCGGTCGGCGGGGGCCAGCACGCTGAGGAATCGGCCCGTGGAGACGCCGGCGCCTCGGGACACGCTCATGACCTCCAGCCGGAACTGCCCGCGCTGCAACTCCTTCAGGCTGTCCGCGTGCACCTGCACTCCGATCTCCAAGTGCGGCGGCAGCCGTGGCTCATCGGGACCCACGTCCAGGGCCTCAATGTGTTCGTCCGTGAGGATCACTTCGTCACGGCCGTCGAGCGCGGCGGCCTGAGCCAGCCGTACGAGGGCGTCGTCCCGAGCGGAGACGCGGGGCCTGCGTGCGCTGGCCGGAGCGCCTGGGTAGCTGTTGGGATAGCCGGTGCCGCTGTCCGCGACGACCTCCGCGAGCGGCACCATCGTGCCGATGCCGTACCGCTCGTAGAACCGCTGGTGGTACTCGTTCCAGGCAGCGGTCCCGTACGGGCAGATGCTCAAGCGGGTCAGGACGAGACCGGCCCGCTCGATCTCTTGGGCGACCGCTTCCGGCAGGACGATCTGGGCGTCCAGGCGGAGGTCGAGCGCGACGGGGTGGCGACGCAGGCCAGGGACGAGGTCTCGCATCCGCGCCGCGACGCTGTCCCGGCCACCGTGCGTGGCGCACTCCTCCAGGCCCGCCCGGACCGCGTGGAGTTCGCGTACGGTCTCCGCGACCGGGGCGAGGCTACCGGCGTCGTTCGCGTCGAGTTGGCCCATCAAATACCCGAGTGCGTCGGTCTCGGTGCTCGGAGCGTGCAGGCCCGTGATCAGTACCCGCCGCCGGATCAGCTCCGCCAGCAGTTGACGTGCCTTCTCGGGACTGGCCTCGGGGAACTCCGCCTGGAGCTTGTCCACGAGGGTGCCGAACCGGATCGGCGCCCGGGTCGCGGTCAGGACCGCGCGCACGGGTCCAGTCAGGGCCAGAGACGCCTCGACCGCGCGAGTCCGGTCGTCCTGAACGTCGGGCTGGAACGGCACGATGAGCCGGTCTCCCCGGTACGTCACGGTGTTGTTGATGGCGACGGGCAGCCGTTCGAGGAGGTCCGGGCATGACTCCAGTCGTGCGACCAGGGCCGCCAGCCACTCTGCCCCCGCGCGGCCGACGGCCACGTGCGCGTCGCCCCAGTCGGCCCGCGCCTGCGGGCCGAACTCCGCGGTGGCCACGCCGGCGAACAGGCCGAAGGGTGTGGCTCGGTGCTGCGCCCGGAGTAGGTAGCGGACCACGGACAGCGCGGCGCGCTGCACATCCCGAAGGGCGGGATCCTCGGCTGTGCACAGGGCCCCTACTTGCGCGGCCAGGACCGGGCTGGAGTGCTGGAGTGCCTCGGTGACGTCCTTGTTCGCCCAGACCGCGCGTAGCCACGCCACGCGGGCAGACGAACCACTGGGCGAGCGGTCATCGAGGTCAGGGCATGGAGGTATCGGCAGCGAGGGCCGGGCCACGGCACGCACGAGAGCAGCGGAACCGGCGCGGAACGCTGCAGGCGGAGCAATCACCAAGTACCTCCGTAGGTGAGGGGGCGGGCGGCTGGTGCCGCCGCGCGGAGACGCGGCGGCACCAGACCGGGGTGACCTGGGGGCCGGGTCAGGCGACGTTGGTGGTGCAGGCGCCGCAGGTGGACCCGCAGTTGTCGTCGGTCAGGTTGACCAGGCCCGCCGGGTCGGCGATCTCGACGAGGGAGACGTCCAGGTCGAAGCCGTCCGATGCCCCCGGGATCTGCGGGCGTACTTCGGTGCGGCTGGGAACTACGGTGCTGCGCGTCATGCTTCAACTCCTCGCAATCGTTGTGGTGTTACTGGGCTGGAGCGCCCACCAGGTGCCGCCACGGGAGCGTCGCCAGACGGCTGCTCCCCGGACGGCTCCTGGCCGCCCGGCACGAGGGGACGTGCTCCGCGTAGGGTCCTCGCGGGCTGCCTGCCTCACGCCGGGAAGTCGTGTGCCGTGAGTCTGATCAAGCGGATGCCGGCCGCCGGTCCATGAAGTAGGCGACTGCCTGTGCCTTGAGGCGAACGAGGCACGGCTCGCACGCGTAGAAGGGGGCGTGCTGCCCGTCCCACTGCACCGGGCCGAGCCAGATCACCAGGACTCCGGTACGCCCGCAGCCGAGCCAGCAATCACCGGTGATCCACGGCCACTCCATGGAGGGACGTCCCCTTTCTCAGCTGGTCGGGATGGTCGATCTGGCGGCCAGTTGGGAGCGCCGGCCCAGAGCTGGAACGGCAGGCCCCGTTGGCGTATCTCAGCCAGCCGTCGACCGCTCGCTCCCAGCGGCCAGGCGCAGAGGGCGCAGTCCATGGCCATCTGCTGGCGGGGCCGGAGTCGGGCGAGGTCCGGAAGGGGCGAGGGTGCCGTGGCCGGGATGCTCACTCGCCGCCCCCGGTGCGGAGTTCCGCCCAGACCTCTTTGCCCCAGGGGCGTCTGCCCGAGCCGTGCAGGTCATAGCCCCAGCGGTCGGCGACCGCATCGACGAGGAGCAGTCCGCGGCCCGACTCGGCGTCGTCAGCCGCCTGGCTGAGTATGGGCAGACGCGCTGGTTCCCGGTCCACGACCCCGACACGCAGTCGTGTCGCGTCCGGTCGCGCAACCGTGAGGCGGATCTCGGAACATGGGGTGTGCCGGGAGGCGTTCGCGATCAGCTCCGTGACGATCAGCGCGGCACGGTCGGCGAGGCCGTCGAGGTGCCACACACCGAGGACGTCTCGGACGAGGTCGCGGCCGATCTCGGCCGTGGACGGCTTGCACGGGAAGGTCTGGCTGTACGTCGGGTGGCCGGCGGAGAGGGCCTCAACTGGTGTTCTCAGACTCGTCATTGGGGTGGAGCCTTCGTGTCGTCTCGGCGCCCGGCCCGCCCCTGCGGGGGAACCTCAGGGGCGGGCCGGGCCGTCAACAGCCGCCCGCACGGTGGGGCTCGTCGGGCGACCAGCACCCAGACAACTCCCTTTCCCAGCAGGTTGGTTAGGGCGTTCAGGTGCTCAGTCGACGGACCGACCTAGGGCGTTTTGACCTCTCCTTTACCTGGCGGGTGTGGACCGCGCGGGCTACCGTGCCCGCATGGACACCACCCGCAACACCGTTCTTGAGGCGTGGATGACCGAACACGGCTACAGCTCCAACAGCCTCGCCGAGGCCGTGAACAGGGCCATTGAACGGTTGACCGGGCGCCCTGGAGGACTCGACGGCTCGTCGGTGCGGGCGTGGAAGGCGGGCAGGGTTATGTGGCCAAAGGCGGCCGCCCGCAAGGCACTTGAGGACGTCACCGGATTACCCGCCGTCGCTTTAGGGTTCGTGCCACGGGGCCGGCCTTCGTCCATCCCGGCCCCACCGCAGCAGGAGGACCCCGACATGAAGCGCCGTACCCTCGTCGGCAGCATTGCTGCGGCAGCCGCCGCAGCAGCCGCACCCGGTACCGCATCGCCGCGCCGTATCGGCATGAGCGACGTCAACCGCCTGAACAAGCGCTTCGCCGAGATCATCGCCAGCGACCACCGCCACGGCGGACAACTCGGCATCGAACAGCGGGCCGCCGCCCTCGCCGACGAGGCACTCAACCTCCACAACGCCGGCAGCGCCACCCAGCGCGTACGCAGCAACCTCTACGCCTCCGCAGCCGCCTTCCGCTCCTCCGCGATGTGGGCCGCCATCGACGGCCGCCGCTACGACGTCGCCAAGGCTCACATGCGCGAGGCCCAGGCCCTCGCCGAGATGTCCGGCGACCAGGCGATCAAGTTCCGCATCTGGAGCCACGCGGGCACCATGTACCGCCACATGGGTCGTCCGGCCGACGCGCTCGCCGCCAACGACGTCGCCCGCAACCTGCACCTCACCCGCCGAGACCCCCTGTTCGCGTCCCTCGGCCTGGCCCGACAGGGCGCCATCCACGGCACGGCGCAGGACCGCACCGGCACCCGCCGCGCCTTCGATCAGGCCCAGGACGCCATGCTGCGCGCCGACCCCGCCGACTACCGGCCGGTGTGGATGCTCGCCTTCTACGACCAGGCCGAGCTGGACTCCCTGGCGCTCTCCGCACACTTGGCGCTCGGCGACTACTCCACCGCCGAGTACCACGCCCACCGCTGCCTGTCCGCCCTCCGGCCCCACATGATCCGGTCCCGGGCCATCACCACGACCCGGCTCGCCCACACCCAGCTCGCCCAGGGCGCCCCCGACGCCGCCACGACCACCGCGATGAAGGTCCCCGCCGAAGCCGCCACCCAGCACGCCCGGGTGACGCGCATGTTGCAGGAGTTCGGGGCCGCGCTCCGCGCCACGGCGCCGGGGAGCCCCAGCGTGCAGACCTGGACCGAGCACGCCGCCACCTGGAGGATGGCCGCATGACCACGGCGCCCGCCATCGAACTGCGCACGTTCACCACCCTCGAGACCGCCCGCGGCGACCTCCTCGACGTGTACGCCGACGTGCGCGCCCCGCTGCTTCACCTGCCGAACTACGCCGTCACGGCGTTCGGTGAGCGCCTGGACCGGCACGGCACCGAGCCGGGCTTCACAGCCGTCCTCGCGTACGCCGACGGGCATCCGGTCGGCTACGCCTACGGCAACACCATCGAGCACGGCGACAGGTACTGGCAGCGCACCAGCCCGACGCCGGCGGAGAAGTACACCGAGCGCCCGGCCGTGGCCCTGAAGGAGATCGGCGTCCGCCCGACCTGGCGGAAGACCGGCACCGCCCGCCGCATCCACAACGCCCTCCTCGCCACCCGCGACGAGCCATACGTCACGCTCATGGTCAACCCGGCCGCCGGCGACGGAAAGGTCCACGCCCTTTACATGTCGTGGGGGTATCAGGACATCGGACAGAGTCAGCCGTCACCGGCCTCTCCGGTGCTAACTGTGATGATCCGAGCGAGCCGATGATCGGCCCGGTCAACAGCCCGACGGATTCCGCCTGCACGCGGGCGGCCCCCTTCGCCTGCGGCATGCCTCCCTCACCGACGCCGCCCCCGACTATCCTCACAACACCGACTGGAACCAGTTCACCGACGACTGGGCTGAGAAGGCATATGCCGGAATCGCCGAACAGGTGCTTGGCAAGCGGCTCCCCTGAGTCGCGTCACCCCCTGCGGCCGCAACGGAGACCACCTGGGCCCCACGCCTGCCGGCACCCCCGTACAGCATCCATCCACGCCGGTGCTCTGCCTTGCCAACTACCTCGAGCAACACGGCTGCACTACCCGTCGCCACCTGGGCCTCTCGCACGCCTGTCATTCCCACCTCACTCGCCCCGACGACCTGGACAGCCTCGCCTAAGAGGGCAACTGATCTGGTTTGCAGGTGATTTGGGGTGTTCGCAGTGACCGTGGCGACGGTGGGTCGTTGCGTGTCTCGTGAGTTCTCGCCGCCCTTATCGCAGTGACGTCTCTGATGCCCGCTGGACGTTGATCGAGCCGGTGTTCGTGGCATGGCGGGCCGCGCGCACCGGTCCGGGAACGGCGGCGCGGGTGCATGATCTGCGAGAGATCGTGAACGCCATCCTCTACGTCAACCGCACGGGTATCCCGTGGGAGTACCTGCCGCACGACTTCCCTCCGTACAAGACCGTCTACGACTACTACGCGAAGTGGGAAGTGGACGGCACTACGCAGCGGGTGCACGATCTGCTGCGCGCCAAGGTGCGCCGTGCGCAGGGCCGGGCTGCGGCACCGTCGGCTGCGGTGATCGATGCCCAGAGCGTGAAGACCTCCGCGAACGTCGCTGAGGTCAGTCAGGGCATCGACGCCGGCAAGAAAATCAAAGGGCGTAAGCGTCACGTGGCCACGGACACGCTCGGCCTGGTCCTGGCCGTCATTGTCACGGCCGCCTCGGTGCACGACTCCACCGGCGGAAAACGCCTGATCGACGAGCTCGCCGCCTCGTATCCCAGCGTGACCAAGGTCTGGGCCGACGGCGGATACCAGAACAGCGTCTTCCAGCACGGAGCCGCAAGGGGAATCGACGTCGAGGTCGTGAAACGGCCTACCGCCAAAGGATTCCAACCCCAGGCGAAACGTTGGGTGATCGAGCGAACGTTCGGCTGGCTGATGCAGCACCGGCGCCTCGTCCGGGACTACGAAGCACTGCCCCAGCGATCCCGCGCAATGGTCCACTGGGCCATGGCTAACAAAACTAGCCGCGAGCTCACCGGAGAATCCACACCAACCTGGCGAATCGAAACCGGCGAATCGGGCAGAGCGACCTGAACATTGATCAGATGCTCTCTAAGAGGTCCTAACAGAAGCGGTCGATGATGTGACTGTCAGTCTGGATGCTTGTTGGTCCAGTCGTGTCCGCTTCTGGCATTGGTGGCCCAGGTAACCAACACGCGCTGATTCCTATAAGGGCGGACGGCCAGGGCCGACCCCTGTGTGGGCCGTCATAGCTTGCGGTGGCGTCGGGTGGGTCGATCGCGGGCCCACGAGCGGCGGGAAGGACAGTGGCTCGTGTCTACCGACCCCGGCGTTGGCGAGGAGCACCACTCAAGCCGAGCAGGGGGAACATGCTCTGCGGACCACCACTGCCGTCGGCGCGTGAGCAAGAGCCAGCGACCTGACCGCGGCGAACCACCCCGCCTCGGCGGGCACACGGACGGTCGCGGTATCAACAAGGAGGACTCACCTCCACTCGCGCGGAGACCGCTCGATGATCCGTTGCGTGGCGGGCTTGAAGGTCGACTCACCTCCGCTTGCGCGGAGACCACTCGGCCGTGGCTGTACTCGTCACTACGGTGACCGTTTCACGTCCGCTCGCGCGGAGAGCACTCTCCGTGCTGGCAGTAAGCCGCCAGCGGGGCTGACTCAGCTCCGCTCACACGGAGAAATCCCGCGACTCACCTCCGCTCACACGGAGGCCGCCGCAGCCAGGGTTCGTGGCCTCGGGGAACCACGGCTCACCTCCGCTCGCGCGGAGACCACGGGTGCAGAACTCGGACCGGGCGGTGTCTCACTGACTCACCTCCGCTCGCGCGGAGACCACGTCTGCCCTGAGAGGTGATCACGTGAGTAAGACGACTCACCTCCGCTCGCGCGGAGACCACCGGTTCTTCTGGATCTGCTCGTAGAAGCCGGACGGCTCACCTCCGCTCGCGCGGAGAGCAGATGCCTCTCCAGAACCTCATCAACCAGACGATCGGGCCACCTCCGCTCGCGGGGAGAAGACGGCACCCGCCTGAGCCGAAGAGACGCCTTCCACCACCGCGACAGCGGACGGATCACCCATTCACCTCTGCTCAGGCGGAGAAGGCAAGCGCAACGCCCTCTACCCGATCCGAGACTGTGGTTCACTTTTGCCTCCACGGAGAGTAGACAACTGCCACAAACAGAGGCGGTTCGCGGCCGGTTCACCTCCACTCGCGTGGAGACCGCACCGGCATGATTGAGGCGTTCAGCGACTACGGCGACTCACCTCCGCTCGCGCGGAGACCACACCTGATCCTTGATCTCTGGAACGCGGTACGGCGACTCACCTCCGCTCGCGCGGAGACCACATGAAGAACCGGATGGGGCTGGCGGCCATGCGCGACTCACCTCCGCTCGCGCGGAGACCACGTGTTGAAGGTGTTCACGTACTGGTTGGCCGCCGACTCACCTCCGCTCGCGCGGAGACCACGCGTTCACGGACAGGCTCGAACCCCTCACCCGCGACTCACCTCCGCTCGCGCGGAGACCACCATTCCCCCCGTCCCGCGCCGCAGCCTTCCAACGACTCACCTCCGCTCGCGCGGAGACCACTGCCGACGCCGCTGGGTGCGATTCACGGGTTGCGACTCACCTCCGCTCGCGCGGAGACCACGGCTCGTGGGTGGAGCAGAAGGACGGGCCCGGCGACTCACCTCCGCTCGCGCGGAGACCACGATGGCGATCCGTTCCCGGCACTGAACACCGGCGACTCACCTCCGCTCGCGCGGAGACCACTGCTTCGCGCACACTGGGGCCGTCATGCGGGTCGACTCACCTCCGCTCGCGCGGAGACCACGACGCCGGATGCGTGATCTTCTTGGTGAACGCCGACTCACCTCCGCTCGCGCGGAGACCACGCCTACGCAGAAGACCGTACGGCGCGTCATCCCGACTCACCTCCGCTCGCGCGGAGACCACATCCGCCAACTCCACGCAGCCGGCTTCACCGACGACTCACCTCCGCTCGCGCGGAGACCACACCGTGGTCGGCTCCGACTTCAAGCAGATGGACGACTCACCTCCGCTCGCGCGGAGACCACTCGGACGTCCGCGCGCTGCCGGAGAACATGTTCGACTCACCTCCGCTCGCGCGGAGACCACCCGCCCGAGCGGCTGATGACCACGCCGGTCGTCGACTCACCTCCGCTCGCGCGGAGACCACTCGGTTGACTGCATCGTCACCTCGCCGCCTTACGACTCACCTCCGCTCGCGCGGAGACCACAGGCTCAGGGTGAGGCCCGAGCTCTCCCCGTACGACTCACCTCCGCTCGCGCGGAGACCACAACGCCACGCGCCACGGGATGCCGAGCAGGTTCGACTCACCTCCGCTCGCGCGGAGACCACTGGGTGTACGCGAGGGCCTCCGCGCCGTGTTCCGACTCACCTCCGCTCGCGCGGAGACCACCCCGCCCCCAGCGCAGACGCCCCCAGGCCCACCGACTCACCTCCGCTCGCGCGGAGACCACTCGACCACCCACTTCACGGCGGCCGTGGCCGCCGACTCACCTCCGCTCGCGCGGAGACCACATCTGTGCGGGCGAGCATTCCGGGGCGGGCGGCGACTCACCTCCGCTCGCGCGGAGACCACCACCGGCCGGCCATGCCGATCGCGGCCATCGACGACTCACCTCCGCTCGCGCGGAGACCACCGCGACCAGGCGTTCATGACCGACACCCAGGGCGACTCACCTCCGCTCGCGCGGAGACCACGGCAGCCCCCAGCCTCCGACCCACTCCTTGAACGACTCACCTCCGCTCGCGCGGAGACCACCCGCCACGGCCGGCCAGCGACTTGAGTGCCGACGACTCACCTCCGCTCGCGCGGAGACCACTGAGTGCTGGCAGGCGGGAAGGGGCGCCCCGGCGACTCACCTCCGCTCGCGCGGAGACCACTGCTCGACCCACTTGGAGCCCATCTCGGCGTTCGACTCACCTCCGCTCGCGCGGAGACCACACTTTCCGACCTGGGCTTCTTCAGCCGCTTTGCGACTTCTTTACATGATGCGAGGGGGCTAGCCGCGTGATCGTGGCCTGATGGGCCTGTTGGCGTTCCATCACTCGGATTCTACGGTCCGATTCGCCCTTGTCGTGGTCTTCGTGCAGGTGGAAGGCCATTGTCAGTGGGCCTTGCTATCCATAGGTCTCATGATGAAGCGCGATCCCATTCCTCCGGGGAAGTCCCGGGTCGAGGCCCGGTTATGGGGGAAGGAACACGGCCTGCCGCACCCCTACCCCGTGATCTGTCATCTCCTTGATACCTCAGCGGTGTTCGGCGCCCTCTGGGACGTCCTGTTGAGCGATCAGACGCGGGCGGGAATCGCTCAAGCGCTGGGGCTGGCGGTGCACGAGACGCGGCGCGTTCTGTCGTTCTGGGCGGGGCTGCATGATCTTGGAAAGATCACTCCGCCGTTCCAGGCGCAGGTCCCGGCGGCTTTCGCCGCAGTGCGCAGCGACCCAGGCTTCGGGTTCGCTGTGGGAGCGGAGCGGGAGCGGGCGTTTCGGCATGAGATGGCTACACACTGGGCGTTGGTGCAGCTCCTCGATGAGATCGGATATCCGAGCAAGGGGCGTGTGATGCGGCGCTCGGTGAGTCATCAAGTTGCGCAGCTCCTCGGGGGGCACCACGGGTGTTTCGGAGTTGCTCTGCAGGTCAAGGAGGCGGCGCACGCAGGCGCCTACCAGCCAGGGCTCGGCGGCGAGGGCTGGGCGTCTCAACGGCGTTGTCATTTCGATGAGTTGCGGCGGGTCACCGGTGCCGTTGCGGTGCCGCGCCACGGGCTGCCGGCCGAATTGGCAGTGATCGTGACGGGGCTGGTGGTCGTCGCGGACTGGCTCGCCAGTCAGACCGAGGCGATCCTTCCATTGTTGCCTGCGCGGGACTGGCAGGCGACGGCGGAAGCAGTCGACGCGCACTGGGAGCGCACGAGGAAGGTGGCTCCACATCTGGTGGCGACAGCGCGTCTGGGACGTGCTCGGTTCGTCAGTGTTGGTTTCGAGGAGATGTTCCCGTTCGCGCCCAATGCTCTGCAGGGCGACCTGGCGGCGCATCTGCCCGCGCTCGTCGATGAGAAGGGGCCGGGGCTGGTGCTGGTGACGGCGCCGACCGGGGACGGCAAGACCGAGGCGGCCCTGTATGCGGCGTCGGTGTTGGGGCGCGTGTCCGGCGCGCGGGGGTTGTTCTTCGCATTGCCGACGATGGCGACAGCGGATGCAATGTATCCGCGGGTGAGTGAGTTCGCCGGGCAGGCGCTGGAGGGGGAGCGGGCGTTGACGCTGCTGCATTCCATGGCCTGGCTCAGCCCCGCCTACGCCACCGCGATGTCTGCCACGACGGATTCGGGAACGGTGAGTGCGGACGCGGGCACCGCGACGGAGGCCGGGATGTGGCTGCGGGGTTCCAAGCGTGGCCTGTTGGCCCCGCTGGGGACCGGGACTATCGACCAGGCACTCAGTGCGGTGCTGCCGGTGACCCATAACGCCCTGCGCTTGTTCGGGTTGTCGGACAAGGTGTTCGTGGTCGATGAGGCGCATGCGTACGGGCCGTGGATGCACCAGATGCTGGCCCGGTTGCTGGAGTGGCTGGGGGCGTTTCGTGCCCCGGTGGTGTTGTTGTCGGCGACATTGTCCGGGCGGACGGCTTCGTCGCTGGTGGATGCCTACCGCCGCGGGGCGGGGTTCCTTCGGGCGTCGGCGGTCAAGCCCTGCTATCCGGGCTGGGTGTTCGCCGATGCCGCCACCGGAGAGGTTGCAGTCCCGCGGGAGGTCGGCAGCGCGCGCGCTCGCAAACTGGACGTGCGGGTGCGGCCGGTCACGTGGGATGCCATGGCAGCGGCGGGCAGTCCGGTGCAGCCGAAGGGGCGGCGTGCAGCGTTGCGGGAGGCGCTGGAGCCGGTCGCCTTGTACGGGGGGACCGCGTTGGTGTGCTGCACCACGGTGGCCGAGGCCCAGCAGACCTTCCGTGACCTGCGCGCCGCTTTTCCCGACCTCGCCGCGCGGACGGGCGGGGTGCGGCTGCTGCACTCGCGCTACCCGGCCCATGTCCGGCAGCGCATCACCGCCGGGTGCGAAGCGGCGTACGGCAAGCCGTGCACAGCGGAGGCAGTGACAGGGCCGCGTCCGGCGTCGATCCTGGTGGCCACCCAGGTGGTGGAGCAGTCACTGGACCTGGACTTCGACCTGGTCGTCACCGATCTTGCCCCGCTGGCTCAGCTGCTGCAGCGCGCTGGCCGCGGACGCCGCCACACTCGCGGCGCCACCGGGCGCCCGGCCTGGGCGCTGGCGGAGGAGGAGCCGCGCCTGGTCGTCCTGGAACCGGTCGGCGACGACGGCACCGTCCTTGTGCCGAGGAGCTGGGGCAGCGTGTACGACGCCGGGCTGCTGCAGCGCACCGCCCATCTGCTGGGTGAGCGGGCGGCGGCCGGTGTCGCGGTGCCCGAGGCGGTACAGGAGCTGGTCGACGCCGTGTACGCGGAGGACTTTGTCGATCGGCTGGACGGGGCAGCGCAGCGGGAGCTGCGGCAGATGGACGCTGTCCGGCAGGCCGAGGAGGCAGCCGAGGCACATCTGGCCGACTTGGTCGCCATCTGCGCGCCCGCCGACGTAGCCGGGGACCTGCACCGGCTCAGCCGCCGGGAGGCTGGGGTCGGCGAGGAGCTGCTGACCACCCGGCTGGGGGCGGACAGCGGGCGCCTGCTGTGCCTGTACGAACAGCCCGACGGCGCCCTGACGCTCGATGAGGCTGGCACGCTCCGGCTGCCCACCGGTGGTGGAAACGGGCTCACGCACACGGAGTTGACGCAGGTGATGGCGCACGTGGCGCCGGTGCCCGGCCGCTGGCTGCTCGGGGCCGAGGGCCACCTGGCGCCGCAGGGCTGGGACAAGCACCCCGTACTACGCGAGGTGGTCCTGCTCCCGATGCAGCCCGCCGACCGCGAGGAGACTGGCGCGGTGTGGAGTGGCCGCCACGGCACCCGGACGATCCGGGCCTCCGCCGTCGGACTCGAAACCATCTGATCATTCCCGGCTACTTCCCGAAGAACCTGCCTCTGCGAGCAACACACTTGGCTACGGTCCTCAACCAGTATTTACCCAGCGCGAATTGGGCGACGACGTACTGGTGGAGGCCAAGCCGTCAGCCCGCTCGCGCGGGCAAAAGGGGGAGAGTCCCACGTCGCTCTGCGAGCAACACACGGCTCACCTCCGCGCCTGCGGAGACCCCGACCTCATTGTGACCGGCCTCCCGGCGAAAGGAGCCCGATGCCGACCAGCACGCATAACTTATTCGACGAACCATGGATCCCCGTCCGCTGGACCAACGATGCGCAGCCTCCCCATCCGGAGCGTGTGGGGCTGCGGGAGCTGCTGCTGCGCAGCGGCGACATCGCCACCCTCACGATCACTGATCCACCCGCGCACTCCGCGCTGCTGCGCACCCTGTACGCGCTCACCGCGCGCGTGACCGCACTGGACGAGGCCGCACCCGGCGACTGGGGGGAACGGCGTCTGGACACCCTGGGTGTTGGCCGGCTCCCGTCAGAGGGGATCGACACCTACGTCAGCCGCTACCGGCACCGGTTCTTCCTCTACGACCCCGATGGGCGACGGCCATGGATGCAGGATGCCCGGCTGACCGACCAGTGCGACGCGGACAAGACCGCCGGGGTGAACAAGCTGATCGTGACGCGCCCGGCGGGTAACACCCACGCCTGGTTCCGACACGGCAGCGATGCCCGCCCCGACCTGCCCACCGCGGCCGAAGCGGTACTGAACCTCCTGGTGTGGCACTACAACGGGCCTTCCGGCCGCTGCTCGGCCCGAGAAGTGAACGGGGTCAAGACCGCCAGCACCACAGCCGGCCCGCTGCGCACCGCCCTGTCTTACCACCCCGAGGGCACCAGCCTGTTTGAGACGCTGCTGGCGGGCCTGGTCCCGCCCGAGCAGACCGTGAGGCGGGAAGACGACCAGTGCCCGTGGGAGTGGGAGGAACTGCCCGACCCGGATGCCGCCCCGCCCCTCCCTGCCGGCCCATGCGCGCGGCTGACCGCCTGCTCCCAGCACGCCCTGCTGCTCGTCCCCGACGAGAACGATCCGGAGCTGGTGCGGGATGCGTACATCACCTGGGCCTACCGCACAGGCCGCATCCCCCGTGACGACAACTACCTGATCTGGCAGATCAGTCAGCAGAACAACCGCTACCCACGCCCCGCCGACTCCAGGCGCGCCCTGTGGCGCGACCTGGACGCCCTGCTACTCAAAGAGCCGCCCGGCACCGCCCAACCCCAGCGGCCGAAGGTCTTCGAGTACGCCAGCGAAGTCTCCGAAGACCTTCGGGTGCGAGCGCTCGGCTTCGAACAGGAAGGCCAGGCCAAGGACACGCAGTTCGTCGATGCCGCCACGCCCGCAGTGCTCGGCTTCGCCGAGCAGAAGGCACCCGCTACCGCGCCTGCCGTCGGGCGGCTTCGCCGGCTCGGCGAACTGTACGGGCGCCGACTGGAGCGGGCGGTCAAGCGCGCCTGGGCCGAGTACATGAACGATCCGAAGGCCAACGGCGACACCTGGATGGCCGAAGCCGCCGCCCGCTACTGGCCGGCCGCCGAGACCGAATTCTGGGACTGCTTCCGCCGCCTCGACCCCACCGGCCACCAGCCGTACGCCGGTCTCGATGCGGCCGCCGCACGGAGTGCTTTCCTGCGCCTGGCCACCAACGCCTACGAGACGGTCACCGCGTCCATCACCCGCACCCAACGCGGCGCGAAAGCCGTAGCCAACGCCCGAATCGAACTCTACGGCGGCGCGCCCAAGAAACCCACGCCTGCGCAGGCCACCTGACAGTGGCCCACCCCTGACCGAGGAAGACCAAGAATGACAACACCGACCGTTACCGATGAACCAACGACCACACGGCGGCGCCGCCTGGTCGCCTACACCCGCTGGATCGAGGATCTCTGCCGTGAGGAGCCCGGCGCCCGCACCGCGCTGCGCAGCGGACTGCGCCGCAGCCTGGACGACGTCCCCCGCATGCACCGCTTCATCGCCCCCTGGCTACCCCAGGACCGAACGACACCCGAGACCGAGCAACACGCGTACTACGCGGTGGCCGCGATGATCGCCGCCCAACCCCGCAGCACCTACACCACCCCCGAATCCGACACCGCGCACACACCAACCCCCGAACCGGACCACCCCCCGCAGACCGCAGAGCAAACCCCCGCCGGGCGCTACGGCACGAGCCTGGGCCTGGCCTTCGCCCTCGCCGTGACCGAAAGCCCCGCACGCGAGCGGGAGATGAGAGAGTCCACCGCTGAGTCCCGGCTGAACCTGCTCACCCGGCAGAGCGTCAACGGCCTGCACCGGCACCTGCCCGCCGCCATCGGCTACCTGCGCGACCTCAACGTCCCCGTCGACTGGGCCCAACTGCTGGCCGACCTGATCGCTTGGCCCGCCCACCGCGGCCGGATCTCCCGCCGCTGGCTGCAGGACTACTACCGCCAGCGCACCCAGACCATGCGCGAGAACGCCAACCACGCCGACCAGGACGAAGCCGAGAACCCCCGACCCAGCACGTGATCCGCCGACGTTCCGTCACGTCACCACACAACCCCACACACCGAAGGAAAGAGGAACCCACTGTGCACACTCCGGCCCGCTTCATCGACATCCACGTCCTGCAGTCCGTCCCCTTCGCCAACCTGAACCGGGACGACACCAACTCCGTCAAGACCGTCCAATACGGCAACACCCTGCGCACCCGCGTCAGCAGCCAGTGCTGGAAGCGGGCCATCCGCACCGTACTGGAAGACCACATCGGCCAGGCCGCGCTGCGTACCCGCCGCCTCGGCGAACGCGTCACCCGCGAACTCGAACTCCGCAGCTGGCCGAAGGACTTGGCCCAACGCGCCGGCGGCCACGCTGCGGCGGCCAGCGGCATCAAGTTCGAACTCGCCAAAACCCCCGGCAACGCCAAGCAGCCCGCCCCCAACAAGGTCCTCACCAACGCCCTGGTCTACGTACCCGAAGCCGCCATCAGCGACCTCGCCGACCTCGCCGAGCAACACCGCAGCGAGCTGGAGCAAGCCAAGGACATCACCAAGCCCACCGACAAGAGCATCCTGCCCGCCGCCGACGTGGCCGCCGTCCTGCGCTCACGTAACGGCGTCATCAACCTCTTCGGCCGCATGCTCGCCGAGATCGACGACGCAGGCGTGGACGGCGCCGTCCAGGTCGCCCACGCCCTGACCACCCACGAAACAGACGTCGAACTCGACTACTTCTCCGCCGTCGACGACGTCACCGCCCTGTGGGACGACGCCACCGGCAGCGGCCACATGGGCCACGCCGAATTCAGCGCCGGCACCTTCTACCGCTACGCCACACTCGACCTGCGCGACCTTACCGCCAACATCGGCGATGACCCCACCTCTGCCCGCGAACTGGCCGACGCCTTCCTGACCTCCTTCATCACCTCCCTGCCTCAGGCCAAGAAGAACTCCACCGCCCCGCACACCATCCCTGACCTGGTCCACGTCTGCATCCGCAGCGACCGGCCCCTGTCCTTTGCGGCTGCCTTCGAAAAGCCTGTCCAGGCAGCCGCCCACGGCGGTTTCGCCGCCCCCTCCCGCACCCAGCTCACCGCCTACGCCGAGGCCGCCAACACCCTGCTCGGCACCCACGGCATCCTCACCTCCGGCTGGGCCAGCCTGGACACCCACGACCTGGCCGGGCTCGGCGAGCGCCACGACTCCTTCAACAGCCTGATCACCGCTGCCCTGGACACCGCCCTCGCCCCCGCCGGGGCCGCTGCATGACCACCCCCGAACAGCCTGGGCTGCTGCTGCGCCTGAGCGGACCGCTGCAATCCTGGGGCGAGCGAAGCCACTTCAACGAACGCGACACCGCCAGCTTCCCCACCCGCTCCGGCGTCATCGGCCTGCTCGCAGCCGCCCTGGGCCGACGCCGCGACGCCCCCCTCGACGACCTCAACCAGATGTCGATCACGATCCGGGCCGACAGACCCGGCGTACTCCTGCGCGACCTGCACACCGTCGGCGGCGGCCTGCCACCCAAAGCCACCGTCACCACCGCCGAAGGCAAGAAACGCAGCGGCGACACCGCCACCCTCCTCACCCACCGCACCTACCTCGCCGACGCCGCCTTCACCCTCGCCCTCACCGCCCCACAAGGCGATGCCGACCTCCTCGGCCACGTGGCAGCCGCCCTGGCCCATCCACACTGGCCGCCCTACCTGGGCCGCCGCTCCTGCCCACCCGAAGGCCCCCTCCTCCTCGGCCACTTCGAGAGCGTCCTGCACCACCTCGTCCACCTGCCCATCGCCGCCCCCCGCCCCAAAACCAGCACCCGGAACATCGACTTTCTCGCAGACCACCCCCTCCACCACCTGCCCGCACCCGAGGACAGCACCAAATCTGGCACCGACACCGGCGCCCACCCGGTCGGCCAGGTCAACGACCAGCCACTCACCTTCCACCCACGCCACCGTGCCTACCGCGCCCGCCCCCTCTACCGGCGCACCCTCCACCTCCCCGCCGACCAGCACACCGGCCTGGGCACCACCCACCTCACCAGCCTCACCGCCTACCTGACCCACCACACCAACCAGCCCGAAGGGAGCCCCCGTTGACCATCTGGCTGACCCGCATCATCCCCAACCCCCGCCACGGCGAGGCCCGGCGCGACCTCACCGGGCGCCACACCGCCATGAACCTCCACCGCCGCCTCATGTCCCTGTATCCCGCCGACGCCGGCCCCGACCCCCGCGCCCGTTTCGGCGTCCTCTTCCGCATCGACGACACCCCCACCGGCCCCCACATCCTGCTGCAAAGCACCCACCAACCCGACCTCACCAACCTCCCCGACAACTACGGCACCTCCCACAGCCGCCCCCTCACCCCCCTCCTCGACGCCCTCAAACCCGGCCTGACCATCCGCTACCGCTGCGCCGCCAGCCCTGTCCGCAAACCCGGCGCCACCACCCGCGCCCTGTACCAGCTCCCCGCCGTCGTCCCCCTCACCGGCACCCACGCCGACGAATGGTGGACCCGCCAGGCCCACACCGCCGGCCTCCAACCCCTCACCCTCAACTCCCACCCCCTCGACGCCGCCCGAGCCACCCGCACACCAGCCCAGTCCGACGACCGCCAACGCATCCGCCACGCCCGCACCCGCTTCGACGGCTCCGCCACCATCACGGACCCCGACCTCCTCCGCCAGAAGATCACCGAAGGAATCGGCCGAGGCAAGGCATACGGCTGCGGTCTCCTCAGCATCGCCCCCGCAGGAAACACCTCATGACCCGCCCCGCCCCCACATCGGGCACCAAGCGCACCACCCCCGGCGAAGCACGACGCAGACTGGCGGCACCCACCGTCGCCATGCTTCCCCGCATCGCCGATTCGCTGTCCTTCCTTTACATGGACATCGTGCGCATTCACCAGGACGACACTGGAGTCTGCACCGTGGTGACCAGCGAGCAACGCGGCACAGAAACGATCTACCTACCCACCGCTGCCCTCAGTTGCGTCCTGCTGGGCCCCGGCACATCCATCACCGCCCGCGCGCTCGCCACCCTCGCTCGCCACGGCACCACCGTCGTCATCACCGGGTCAGGAGGAGTCCGCACCTACGCCGCAGCCCTCCCCGACTCGCTCACCACCACCTGGCTCGAACGCCAAACCCGGGCCTGGGCCGACGACAACCAACGACTATCTGTAGCCACCGTCATGTACGAGAAACGATTCGGAACAGGCACCGTCCCACCCGCAACAAGCCTCGCCCAACTACGCGGACTCGAAGGCAGCGGGTCAAGGCCCAATACCGCCTGCTTGCCCAGCAATACCGGATCGGCCGATTCCGTCGCGCGTACGACCCCACGTCCTGGGACACTCAGGACCCGGTCAACCTAGCCCTGTCGTCCGCGAACACCTGCCTCTACGGCATCGTCCACGCAGCCATCCTCGCCCTCGGCTGTTCACCCGCGCTCGGATACGTCCACAACGGCAACCAACAGGCTTTCGTCTACGACATCGCCGACCTGTACAAAGCAGAACTCACCATCCCCCTGGCCTTCTCGCTCCACAACTCCACCGACCCTGAGGCCGAAGCCCGGCGATCCTTCCGTAACGGCCTTCGTCTGTTCAAACTCCTCCCAAGGATCATCGCCGACATCCAGGACCTCCTCGCCCCCGGACCCGACCGGGACATAGCCGACCCCGAGGAACGACTCGTGGACCTCTGGGACCCTGTGACCGGCCCCGTCCCCGGAGGGGTCAACCACGCAACCGATACCTAACAACGGATCGGCCCAAGGAGCATGAAAACACCGCCATGTCCTCCATGATCACCATCTCGACAACCGCAGTCCCAGACCACCTCCGCGGCGCCCTCACCCGCTGGCTCCTTGAAGTAACACCCCAGCTGTACGTGGGCACAGTCTCAGCACGCGTGCGCGATGAACTCTGGGCATCTGTAGCAGCATGCACAGATGACGGCACGTCTGTCCTGGTCTACCCAAGCGACAACGAGCAAGGCTTCGAACTTCGCACGGTCGGAAGACGCCGGCGCCACCCAGTCAACTTCGACGGTTTGACTCTGGTCGCGTTTCAGGCCGCCAGTAAAGACACAGTAAAGCCGGTCTAACACTGCAGGTCGAAAAGCCTGCTCTCCGCGCGAGCGGAGGTGGACCGCCCGCTCCTGGTACCGCATCACCAACGCGACCCTGCTCTCCGCGCGAGCGGAGGTGGACCGTCGCCATCGCCACGGCCCCGGTCCTCACAGGCCTGCTCTCCGCGCGAGCGGAGGTGGACCGAAGTTCGAGGCCGCCGTCGTTGTTGCGCTGCTCTGCTCTCCGCGCGAGCGGAGGTGGACCAGTGGACGGCGTTGACGAGGGAGGCGGCGCCAACTGCTCTCCGCGCGAGCGGAGGTGGACCGTTGGACGTCCGCACGGATGGCCTCCTCGAAGTCTGCTCTCCGCGCGAGCGGAGGTGGACCGTCTCGGGTCTGACAGTTGCGTTGGATGCGAAGCTGCTCTCCGCGCGAGCGGAGGTGGACCGTAATGCGTCAGCTCCGCATTGGGGGAGGCGGACTGCTCTCCGCGCGAGCGGAGGTGGACCGCCCATCGCGCGTATGAGCCGGGACGGCATGAACTGCTCTCCGCGCGAGCGGAGGTGGACCGTCCTCGGCGGACCAGACCTTGAGGCCGGCCGCCTGCTCTCCGCGCGAGCGGAGGTGGACCGCCCTCAGCAACGTCCGCGCGGTGACCGGGGCTCTGCTCTCCGCGCGAGCGGAGGTGGACCGGACTGGTTGGGCCGGTCCGGGTTGGGCTTGGACTGCTCTCCGCGCGAGCGGAGGTGGACCGTGGTCGGCGATGTTCCCGAGCGGGGCCTGCACCTGCTCTCCGCGCGAGCGGAGGTGGACCGTCATGTGGGGCCCGGGAGGTCTGGTGGTGGGTCTGCTCTCCGCGCGAGCGGAGGTGGACCGAGTAGTTCCGGTATGGGTACTCGTGCTGTTGACTGCTCTCCGCGCGAGCGGAGGTGGACCGTCCACGTCCCACTTGTTCGTGTTCGTGTGGTGCTACTCTCCGCGCGAGCGGAGGTGGACCGTGGCGTCAGGCAACGAGCTTTCCCGGCGGGGACTGCTCTCCTCGCGAGCGGAGGTGGACCGCCGTTCTTACCGGAGAGTCGGGTGATCGTGGCCTGCTCTCCGCGCGAGCGGAGGTGGACCGTCATGGCGAGCCACGGCGAGCAGCGGCCAGTACTGCTCTCCGTGCGAGCGGGGTTGGACCAACGTTCTTCCTGGAACGGCTGGTCACTGCCGAGTACGTACGGCTCGCGCTCATCGGCGATGACATGACCGAGCACCCCGACTGGCTGAGCCTGCTGCGGCGGGCCCATCTCGCCGGCTGAACCGCCTGCACGGCCAGAGTCCGGACTCGGCTGGAGGAGCGCACAGCGAAGGGGAAGAAGACGCATGGCAACTCATGAAGAGATGACGGAGGTGTTCGGCGCGGAACGCGTGGTCACGCTGGCCCGTTCCGTCGCCGAGGAGCGCGGACTGTCCGAGTCCGACGCCGAGGTGCTGTGCAATGCCGGGGTCCCCGACTTCGTCGACGTCCTGTTCACCCTCGACACCTCCGAGGAGGGGCCCGACCCCTTTACCGTGATGCCGGTCGTCGTCGGCGAAACGCAGACCCGCTTCTCGTGCTGGGCGGCCCCATCGACGACCCCGCCTGCGGGTACTGCCTCGACATGGAGGGCGGGCGGCTACGTGATCCTCGTGTCCTTCGACGAGGAGTCGCGGGCCGAGATCGCGAACGGTATCTTCGCTGATTTCGTCGAGTGGTCACTGGCTGCTCTAGCCAGCAGTTGATCGGTGTCGTCTACTCGGTGCTCCGGCAGAGGGCAGCGCCCGCTGGGCAGAGCTTCTACCCGGGCAGTATCCGTCGCTCTGCCTCGGGACGTATGCCAACGGCTGTGTCGTCTCAATGTGATTGCGGGAGCTGGCTGATCCACAGGTCTCTGATATGCGATGCTGCACACGCTGAGAAGGCGACCTAGACAAGGTTGAGTTGGCTTTTGTGCCCACTGACCTGCACGGCTGGAATTCTTCAGACGAGCCTGCATTCTCTTGAGGCGACGTTAACGGCGGCGAGAGTTGGGGACCGGATGTTGGTGACCAGTGAGCCAGAGGCGATTTCCGCCCGAGTTTGGCACTTCTCTGGGTTGTAATGATGGGCGTGGCACGAGGAGCGCTGAGACTGGCTGATCTGCAGATGGCCTGTGAATTCGCCGGGCGGGGCATGGTGATGACAGCGAGCCAGTTGGAGAGCTGGCGGAGCGTGGGGTGGCTGCCGCGCCCTTGGCGGCGAGGGCGTGGCTGGGGGTTGGCGGTGGCAGGGGTTGGTCAGGTTGCGGATGTGGATGTGGGTGCTGCGCCCGACGAAGTTGCCGGCGATGCCGCCCAGGTCGTGCTCGACGAGGCAGGCCGCGCGGTCGTCGAGCTCGATCTCGACCCTCGATTGCCGGTTCCGCTTGAGAATTCCGCCGGGGCCATGGCAGACCTGCACGACACCCTCCTACTCACTGCGATGGCCGTCGTGCACAGCACCGACGCAACGCCGAGCGACTACGCCCGCGCCGTCTATGATGCCCTGGACCTTGCCGCCGACCCTGCCACCGGGACGGACCGATGACGCCCCGCCCAAGCCCTCGCCCGGACGTGTGCTATCCACTGGTCGAAAACGGCCTGGACTACTTGCTCGACGTGGTCAGCCGACTGATCACCAAGCCGGGTCAGCAGCCCGGTCCCCGGGACCTGAAGTACGCCGTGCTGCACCTGCAGGCCGCTGTCGAGGTGCTGCTCAAGGCCCGTCTCCAGCAGGAGCACTGGTCACTGGTCTTCGAAAAACCTGCCGCCGCCACCCGCGCGGAATTCGACAAGGCCGACTTCACCAGCTGCACCACCGAGGATGCCTTCACCCGTTTGAGGAACATCGCAGGACTCGACTTGTCGGACAAGGGCATCGCCGCGGTGAGCAGGCTTGCCCGTGATCGCAACGCCCTGATGCACTACGGGCTGACTCAGCCGGCGGGAGCCGTCGAGTCCCGCGCGGCCGATGTCCTCAACTTCCTGCTGCCCTTCCTCGACACCCACGTGCTGCCCGGGCTTGATCTGGCGCAGAAGGCAGACGCCGAGCGGACCATGGCGATCGTGCGTGCGAGCCTGCGCGGCATCGAGAGGTACATCACCACGCGCATGAACGACCTGCGCACCAGCCTGGCCCAGGTTGCGGACACCACCGTCGTCTGCCCGCAATGCGCCCAGCCGGCCCTCGTCGTCGCCCACGGCACCGATCCCACCTGCCGGTTCTGCCTCGTGACCTGGCCGGACGCGGAAGAGGCCGCCGCCGAGTACACGTGGATCGTCCACGGGGAGATCGCCCAGTCGGCCCCTGACCCCGACAACGTCGTTCAGAGGTGCCCCCGCTGCTCCCGGCAGGCCCTGGCGATGCACGCCGTCATCGCCGCCGCGCCCGACGGCACCAGCATCCTGTGCTTCTCCTGCGCGGCTCGCTTCACCCACGCCGACCTCGCCCCATGCTCATGCGGTTGCGGGAACCCGGTCCTGGTCAACGGAGAGGAAAAGATGCGACGCGCATGCACCGACGAAGCCTTCGAAATCCTCCGGACCTCCATTCCCGACCCAGAGCCCGGTTTCCGCCCGGAAGACCACGACCGTGCCCGGGCTACCAACAACCACGCATCATGAACGCCGATGACCCCGCCCCCCGCACACTGGTGGACCTACTACACCTGGCAGGAGCGCCACGATGTGGCGGTGACGCCGGCTTCCTCGCGTAGCTCGCGCCGCGCGCAGGCTTCCGGACTCTCGTTGTGTTCGCGGCGTCCGCCGGGCAGGAACATGTATTCGCCACCGTGGTGGGGGAATGCGGCGGTCAGGATGGCGACCTTGCCAGTTGCGTCACGGGCCACGATGACGGAGGCGTCGCGCGACGCCTCCTGAGGGGATGCGTCGGTCATGGCCCGCATCGTAGAGCTGTCTACTCTCCCAGCCAGGCCGCATACGGCACGTTCAGCACAGTGGGGTGGGCGATGCCGCGGCCGTGGTATTCGTCCTTGCCGAAGGCGTCGCCGCGGTCGGCGCACATGATGATCAGCCACCTTCGTTCGCTGGTGAGGGTGTCGATAAGGCGACCGAGGTGTGCGTCGGCGTAGGCGATCGCGCGCCCGGTTCGCCACATGATGACGGTGCCGGACGTCCCCCCACCGTGCCACGTATTGCGTTGTGACGTACTGCTGGGACCCCGGCCGTACCGACCGGATTCGCCAGGTCTATCCGGAGTACCGCGCGCACGCCGACCAGCTCGGGAAGGAGGGCGGCCTCTGGCTCACCGGCGGGCTAGCCGGTGACTCGGCGCTCGCCGTGCTCCGCACGCGGGACGCCGCGGAGCGGTTCGTGACCGCCGATCCGTTTGTCCGTGAGGGATGGTGTGCGGGACAGCCCGATGGCCAATGCCGGGCCACGTACGTGCGCGCGTGACCAAGGCCCTCCCAGAACCCCTCCTCGGATGGGCCCTTCAACCCGGCGCCCTGCCGGATTTGTCGAGGCACCCACAACTCGGGCTGCCTCCCCGTCGCCCCACGTGCTCCCAGTTGGCGGCCGGGGGGAGGGGCAGCCAACAGACGGAGCCCCGCCCCCGCGTCGACAGGCGGGTGGGCTGCTTGCGCCGTCGTCAGCGGTGCGATGTGCTGCTTTTGAACGTGGCGGAGGCTATGTCGACACCAAAGGCGACGGCTGCGCCACAGCCGACACCGAAGAGTTCGTGAGGCGCCCGTGCCATGTGGCCTGTCCAGGGAAGGGTATTGGGCGGTGTTCTAGTTCACGTCGGTTGGGGGTTGGGTGTGGTGGTTGAGGGTGTGCCAGCGGTGTTGGAAGCGGTTGAGGTGTTTGGCGATGTCGGTGGTGGTGAGGGGTTTGTTGTATTGGCCGGTGATGTTGTGGTTGGCGAGGTCTTTGGTGACGTGTTGGAGTGGGGGGTGGTTGTTGATGGCGCGGTGGCGGGCCCAGATGGTGTAGATGCGGAATTGGAGGAGGTAGCGGGCGAGGGCTTTGGGTTTGATGGGCTGGCCGGTGTTGGTGAGGATGTTTTGGTGGGCGAGTAGGTCGGATAGTTCGGTGGCGTTGGGTTCTCTGCTGTGTTGTTGCTGGAATTGGTGCCAGGCTAGGTAGTAATGGTCGGTTGTGGTGGGGGTGTTGTGCCGTGTGTCGGGGCTGGGTGTGGGCTGTGTCTGACGGCGGGGCGCGATGGTGGTCTCGGCGCTTGGGCCCGACGGGTTGTCATGAGGTGAGTTCCGGTCCTGCTTGACAGCGGTCGGTTGCGGCGTGTGCGGGGTGGGGTCGGTGGGTTGAGGGTTGCGTGGGGTGTCGCGCGCGGGTGTGTCGGTGCGCGTCGCTCGAGGCGGCGGGTCTGGGGTGGCGGCGCGGTGTGATGAATGCTGCTGGTGCGTAGCGAGCTGGTGTGGTGTGGGTGGCTGGGGGTGGGGTTGGCTGTCGCGTTCCTGGTGCGGTGGGTCGTGTGTCGGGGTGCGGGCGTAGTTGCTGGAGTGGTGCCGTGCGTGTCGTGCTGGGGGTGTGGTGTCCTCGGAATGGGATGGGGTGCTGTTGTCTGGTGGCGCGGTGTTGGCGGGCCCGGCGGGTTGGTGGGCTGGACCTGCATGGTCCGTCGGGTCGGTGGGCCCATTGATCGGGCGGTTGTGGATGGGTCGTTGGGCTAGGGGACCCGTCTTTGGCGTGGGAGCTGGCGTCTGTTGCAGTGTGGGTTGCAGCAGCGCGGGCTCGATGCCGGCCGCGGCCAGCCCCGCCGGAGCCGTGTCCGCCAGCGGAACGCCGTACCGCGCCAGACGCAGCGGCATCAGCGACTCCACCGGCGCCTTGCGGCGCCACGCACGACCGAAACGGGAGCGCAGCCGCGCCTGATATACCAGGCGCTCCTGCTCCAGCTTGATCACCTGGTCGTAGGAGCGCAGCTCCCACAGCTTCATCCGGCGCCACAACAGGAACGTCGGCAGCGGGGAGAGCAGCCAGCGTGTGAGGCGGACACCCTCCATATGCTTGTCGGCCGTGATGTCCGCTATGCGGCCGATCGCATGCCGGGCGGCCTCCACGGCCACCACGAACAGGATTGGAATCACCGCGTGCATGCCGACGCCCAGCGGGTCCGGCCACGCCGCCGCGCCGTTGAACGCGATCGTCGCGGCCGTCAAAAGCCACGCGGTCTGCCTCAGCAGCGGAAACGGTATTCGGATCCACGTCAGCAGGAGGTCCAGGGCGAGTAGGACACAGATGCCCGCGTCGATGCCGATCGGGAAGAGGTGACTGAATGGTCCGAAGCCCTTGGCGAGGGCGAGGTCGCGGATGGCGGTGTAGGAGCCGGTGAATCCGATCGCGGCGATGAGGACTGCACCAACGATGGTCAACCCGGTGAGCACGTACTGGGCGCGGGTGGGCGTGCGGCTGTGCGGGCAGACTCTCAGGGCGGCTGGGTTTGGCCTTGTGGAGCGTGGCTGGGACGCCCTCTGGCTGGGGGGAGCGGCTGCGCGAGTGTGCGGTGTGCTGGGCGTGGTGCTGGGGCTGGGTGGTGTGTGGGGCGTTGTTGGCGGCGTGGGGGTGTTCGGTGGGGTGGTCATGGTTGGTGTGTGGGGTTGGGGCTGGCGGTGGGATGGAGGAGCGAGTTGATCAGATGTTCCGTTTCGGGTTCGAGGGGGCAGTCGAGGGCGAGTTTGTTGTGTTGCAGGCGGGAGATGGCGGTGTGGAGGCCGGGGCGGTTGCTGGCGGCGTGCTCGATGCGGATCCAGTCCCGGTAGAGCTGTTCGTTGGTGTCGTCTATGTCGAGGCCGGTGGCGACGGCGCGGCGTGCTTTGGTGAGGTCGTGATGGGGGCCGCAGGGGGTGCGGTGGAGGGCGATGGTGTGAGCGAGGTTGATGATCTGCGTGATCATTTCCTGTTGGAGCGGCTGGGCCCAGGGCAGGGGGTGGGAGCCGAAGGGGCGTCCTCTGACCAGTGCGAGGTGCGACTTCTCATTTCGGTGTCACTGACAGTTCTCATTTGGGTGTCATGTGTCTTTGCTGTTCAGGGCGGAGAGGTGGTGGCGTCGAGTGAGAAGCCTTGGTGACATGGTGTGAGAATCTCCAGCGCGCTGAAATGAGAAGGCCATAGGGGTCGGCCACCTGACCTGCTGTTTTTATTTGATCTTGCGGGAGAGAGCTGTGGGCGATGCCTGAGGCTCGACTCGACACGAGTGAGGGGCTGGAACACCCGCATGGATTGCTTGACTGCCACGCGCGTGGCGAAAGCGACGCGGCTGGGCGACCGGGGAGGCGTCACTGTGGACGGACCCCTACATGTGTAGGGAAGTCGGGGTCTGCAGGTAGTCGGCGTCCCAGATCTGGGAGAAACCCCCGCGTACGCGGGGAGGATGACCGGGGCGGTTGATGTGGTCGAGGGAGATAGAACGACCCCCGCGTGTGCGGGGAGCCCTGTTCTTCGAGGCGATCTTCTTGCCTCAGTCGGAACGCCCCCACGCATGTGGGGAAGGCTGGGCGTCCGAAGCCGAGGTCGTTAGCGTCGAGGAGAACCTCCATGTGGGGGAGGTGGCGCGGCTGGACGACCGGGGAGACCCTCGACAGACCGCCCACGTTTATGGGGAGCATCCCAAGACGATCGTTTGACAGACCCTCACGCGTGTGGGGAAGCGCAGACCTTCGCCGACGTCGAGGGCGGCATCACGGACAGACCCCCACGCGTTGGGGGGGGGAGAGAGACGCAGTTTGGGCGAGAACGGTGACGTGCTGCAGGACAGACCCCCACGCGTGTGGGGAAGACGGCCGGGCGGAAGCGGGGCGGGACCCTCTTTGGGACAGACCCCCACGCGTGTGGGGAAGACTCGGTGTACTCCATGTGCTTGATGCGGCGCCAGGACAGACCCCCACGCGTGTGGGGAAGACCACCCAATCAGGTTGCGCATGGTAGACGTACGGGACAGACCCCCACGCGTGTGGGGAAGACCCTCGACGACCTGGGTGTTTGAAGATCGGTAGGTCGTGTTTCGCTCACTTTACCTGAGCTGGCAGTGCTGGTGAGGCCGGCTTTCTGACGGTGGTTGCTTCTGGCGGGGCTGCCTGAACTGCCTGACCGCTGGGTGGCGGCAGGTGAGTACGGCGGTCAGAAGTGAGAGGAGTAAGGTGCCTCGTCTCTGTGCCAGGAGCCGACGGCCTCGGTCGGCCAGGGTGGGGCAGGTTGCGGCCGTTGAGGCAGGGATGATGGGGGAGGCGAGTGTGCCGTAGGAGAGGGGGGTCTCGTTGTATCTGAGCCGTGTGAAGGTGTCCGGTCTGAGAGCCAGCGCCGAGGGGGAGATCGACTGTGAGATACCCGGTCGCTTCAGTGTCCTCATCGGAGCAAACGGGGCCGGTAAGACCACGGTCACTGATGCTCTCTACCTGGCCCACACCAGCCGCTTCCCGCTGCTGCCGCGCATGGGTGCCGCCGCATTGCCCAGCGGCGGAACGCCCGGCATCGAGGTGCAGTACAGCCTCGAGGGGCCAGCCGATCGTGAAGGCCCCCTCGGTCATTCCCTGTACCACCCGGGCCGCAGCGGCGCTGACGGCTCCGTCCAGCGGTGGTTTGCGGGCCTGCAGCGCAATCTCGGCACGGTCCGTGCCCGGGTGGAGTACAGCCAGATCCAAAACCCGGGACTGGGCACCGAGCCGTTCAAGTTCATCTACTTGCCGGCCTGGCGGCACCCCCTGGACGAGCTGGCCCGCCGCGAGACCCGCATCCTGATCGAGCTGCTGCGTGCTCAGCAGGAACGGCTGGACGGCAGCCGCAACTTGGTGTCCTTGCGCGTGAAGGCGTCCCGTCTGCTGGAAGACCTGGCCAAGCACAGCCTCATCGAGACGGTCGAGGAACGCATCAGCAGCCACCTCGCCGCGCTCACCTCCGGCGTGCAGCAACAGTGGCCCTACGTACGCGGCCAGGTCATCGACGACGCCTACCTCGCCCGTGTCCTGGAGCTGATGCTGGCCGTCATCGAAGGCCGCAGTGCCGCCCGTCCTCTGGAAGTCTCCGGCCTGGGCTATGTCAATTTGCTGCACATGGCCGTGACGTTGGCCGCGATACCCGACTCCACCCGGCGTGGCACACCGTCCACGCCGGCTTCGCCGGGCGAGACCAGCGCCGAGGCTGGCGATCTGACGGAAGCGGATGAGGAGCGGCTGGCACGCGAACACCAGGCACAGGCCGTCGCTGAGGCCGAGTCCGAGGCGGACTCCTTTTTCCCCAGCACTCCCTTCCACGCCACGGTGGTTATCGAGGAACCCGAAGCCCACCTCCACCCCCAGCTGCAGCACGCCCTCGTGCGCTATCTGCGCAGGACCGTCCGAGAACGCCCCGAGCTGCAAATCGTGCTGTCCAGCCACGCCACCGACATCATCACCTCCTGCAATCCCGAAGACCTTGTCGTACTGCGGCGCACGGCAGACGGCCGCCGCGTGTGCCGGCAGATCGCCACCATCCCGATGGTCGACCGCCAGCGCACCCTGCGCATGGCCCGCCTCCACATGGACGCCAGCCGCTCCGCCGCCCTGTTCGCCGAGCACCTGGTCGTCGTCGAAGGCGTCACCGAAGCGGCGATCCTGCGCGACTTCGGCCGTGCCTGGGCCGCCGACGATCCCGCCAAGCAGTCCTTCATCGAGGCGTTGAGCATCATGTACGTCGGGACGAAGGTCGGCGCGTGGACCTCCCGGTTCCTGGCCACCCAGGGGCACGAGATCTGCGCCCGGCTGGCGGTGCTGCGCGACAGCGACAAGCCGTTCGACCAGGACTATGCCCCGCCGGCCTGGCTGAACCGGCACGACCCCGCTGTCGTGCAGGCCTTCATCAGCCACCCCACGCTGGAGCCGTCCATCACGGCAGGCAACGAGGACCTCATCGCGGCCGCCCTGGCCGACATCGACGCCGATCCGCTGCCCGACCCTGTTACCCCTGAAGCCGTGCACGAACTGTTCAAGAGCGCCCGCAAAGCCAAGGGGGACATACCGGCCACCCCGGCAGGACCGCACGCCGGTGACAAGGCGGCCTTCGCCGACGCTCTCGCCGTACGTATCTCAGACGCCATCGAGGAAGGGCAGTCCGTCCACGTTCCCGACCACCTGAGGCGTCTGTTCGACTTCCTCTACCCGCAGCCGCAGGCCACCCCGGAGGAAGCGGCCGCGTCCGGCCAGGAGCCGGAAACCACTCACGACAAGGCCGAGCCGGGCGATCTGCACGAAGACACCACACTGCCCGAGACGCCCGCACACGACGACCCCGCCCCGTCTGCCACCCCCCTGACCAGCAGCGCTCAGCCCGCCCATCCGCCGGTCGGTGAACCGGCCCCAGGGCCCCGGCCGTGACCGCCACCGACACCACGGGAGGCCTCACCCGCGAGCAGCTGATCGCCGCCGGCACACCGCGGCGGCGTCTGTACATCGAAGCCGCGCCCGGCTCCGGCAAAACCACCGTGGCCGCCCAGCGCTTCGGCATCCAACGCTTCCGCAGCGCCAACGACCCGCGCGCGGTCATCGCCGTCAGCTTCACCCGCTCCGCGACCGCCGAACTCCGTGACCGCGTCCTCAGCCAATGGGGCCCCGCCGCCCTGGCATGGCCGCATCGCATCGTCACCCTCGACACCATCGTCTGCGACCTGCTGACCCACCTGCTCCACACCGGTCACGTGCAATGGCCCGCAGCCCACCGCCAACTCACCGTCATCGACCACTGGCGTGTACTCCTGGACACTTCGTGGACCCGGCGCGAACCCCTCGTCGTCCTGGATGGCCGGCAGGTCGTCACTCGCACCGTCACGCGAGCCAGCAAGGACAACCACCCCACCACCGCTGCCGTGAAGCAGGCCCTCACCGAAGGCCTGTGCACCCACCAGGACACCCGCCGCCTGCTGGAAACAGCTCTCGGCGACCCCGCCCTCCGCGACGTCCTGCGCTCCCACCTCGCGGACACCGCACGCACACTCATCGTCGATGAAATCTTCGACGCCAACGCCCTGGACCTCGCCCTGGTCCACCTCGCCGCCTCCGCCGGACTGGACGTCACCGTCGTCGGTGACCCCTGGCAAGCCCTCTACGGCTTCCGCGGCGCACAACCCGACCACGTCCCCGCCCTCATCACGCAAGCCGGCTTCATCCAGCGTGACCTGCTCACCTCATTCCGCTGGAAGAGCACCCAACAACAGCTTTTGGCGGACCAGCTCAGACAAGGGCACGGCGTCACCCTCACCCAGGGACAGGCAGCGGACACCGACGTCCTGCTCGCCTTGCAATGGAGCCACCTGTGGGACGCAGGCCCCCAGGTACTGCCCCTGGCCTTCAGCTCAAACACCGGCCACACCCAGGAAGCAGCGTGCACCCTCCTGCTCAGCGAACTCACCCAACGCACCTTCGGTGACCACGCGACATTTCACAATGACGCCCTGACCACCCTGGGCATCGACCACCAGGTGCTGCAGCGCCTGCGGCCACGCCTGAACGCCCTGCTCGACGACCTCTCCGGCACCAAAGAGCTCAACGCGCTCCTGGCCGAGTTCACCGCCGTCATCAAGGAAGAGACAGGCCGCCAGCTGCCCCGACGCCACCCCACCCACATCGCGCGCCTGCGATACCTGCGCACCCGGCTCCAAACACCCAGCGACCTTCTCGTGCCCGGCCTTACAGCTCACCAGGCCAAGGGCCGCGAGTGGGACCATGTCGGCGTACGCCTTACCGCTGCCGAACGAGGAACCCTGCGCCAAGGGCTCGAATCGAACAACGAGGACCACCGCAAGCTCTACGTGGCCCTCACCCGGGCCAGACGCACAACGGTATTGCTGCAGCCCGCCCCTTCCTGACTCACCCGCACTGTGCGGCAGACCGCTCCATACCGGTCCAGCTTGGCAGTCCCACGACAAACGATTCCACCTCCTGGACGTCTCGTTCTCCCAGCCAGGAGACAGAACACCCCGAAGGCCGGCTGTGGCACCGGCCGGCGGCCCATCCCGTTGCCGGTGCCGTGGTCTGGTGTCGTGTCATCGGGACAACCCAGTGGTGGAGGCGCGCGGCTGACGGACAGAGCGTCGTCGCGGTGGACGTCTTCTCACGGCGATTTCACCTCGCGCAGCCGGACGCCGGCACGGGAACGTTGCCTACCGGCTCTGGGAGGTGAGGCGGCAGGCGGGACAGACCATGGGGCTGCGGGGGCCGTAACGGTGGATGGGAGTGGCGCAGAGCATGCAGGGCCCGATCTCCCAGGGCGGGCACTTCAGGTCCGCGGCGACCGTCAGGCGCTCGCGCGCAGTCAGGCGCAAAGCAATGGGCCGGCTGGGCTGGAGGAGGGTGTGGTCGGGGTCGTGGTCCAAGGTGTGCAGGCCGGTCGCGGAGCTCAGGTCCCGGTGCGGGCGTGGGCTGCTGCTGTGGGGGCCTTCTTCTTTGTAGCGACAGGAACTGTCGAGTTCCCGTTCGGTGTAGGTGACCGGCTCGTCGTCGGCTGTGCTGGACTCGGGTGGGGCACCGGTTTCGCCGGTGATCTCGCGCCAGCGCCGGACGTCACTGGCCAGAGCCCACAGATACGAAGCGCGCCGAGCATCGTGCCGGTTGCGGGAGCGTACCGGCAGGTGTTCCCCGTCAGCGCTGGTGACGATGAGTTCGTCCAGCGGTGTGGCACGTTCCTGGGGCAGGCACAGGGCGGGCAGGAACCAGCCGCTGTGCCACTTCCCGCAGGTGATCCCGGTCTCGGGACAGGGACGCTCGCTGCTGGGAGTGCATTTCCAGATCTGCAGGTGGCGGACCCCGCCGCGGATAATGAGGGCCAGCGGGGAGACGATCCGCTGCCAGGGCACGTCGTCGACGCGGGTCCAGGGGGCGCGGTCGATGAGAGCGGACGTGTCGTCCGCGGTGACCCACAGGGGTGCGATGTTGCGCTCGCGGGCCTTGGCGGAGCGCCTGCGTACGGTGTTGGCGGTGATGGGGGAGTACTGGGCCTCCCATCCAACGCGGGTGCCGGCTCCTGTCACCAGGACATCGGTGATGATCCGCCCGTCCTGCGACCGGGCCTCCGTCTGCACGTCCAGCCCGTGCCGTGCTGCGGTGCGCGCGATCCGTTCCTTCATCGCCTTGTGCTTGTCGCTCTCCTGCGGTGTCGACACGTGGGTGAGCGGCAGGTGCGCTGCCACCCACGTCACGTGGCCGTTGCTGCGTTGTCGCCGTACGAACATCCACGGCGATTTGCCGGCCAGGGCGCACTGGCACTCCTCGCCCCGGTAGTCCTTCAGGCACTGCAGCAGGTTCCGGGGCCGCTGCCCGACGGGCTGGGTGATCTCTTCCAGCAGCCCGGTGTAGTCCGGGTTGTCGAGGTCCTCGTGGGTCAGGTTGATCTCGATGCCGTGCCCGGTGTGAAACACCCCATTGGCCATGAAAACGACAGTAGATCGCGGTGCGGGGTGGTGGAAGAGCGCTGCGCCCGCGAGCGAACGCCGTAGCGGTCTTCCGGTGAGCGCTGCCGGGGCGCGGCGAGTGAAGGGTTTCCGTCCGGGGGCGGGACGTCGCTGTGGTGGTCTTGGTGAGGGTGGGCTAAGTTGGAATGTCAGTGTGGCTGTCATCGTGGGGAGTCGTGTGGACGACGCAGAGCGGGATTTCAATGCTGAGATCGGACGGCGGGTCCGGGCGGCGAGGGCGCGGGCCCGGCTGACGCAGGAATTGCTGGCCCGGAAGACAGGACTGACGCGCGGGTCGATCACGAACATCGAGTCCGGTGCACAGGCTCCGCCGCCCTACCGGCTGGTGCGTCTGGCCGCGGCTCTGGGAGTGAAGCCGGCCGATCTCCTGCCGGGGCTGGAGGAGCCCGGTCACGTGACCGAGCTGCCGGAGTATCTCGCCCGCACGGTGACAACCCTTGCGACGGCGGTCGACCGGAGGACACGCGATGGCCAGGTCTGACGCGGAGGCGCGGGCGCTGCTGGCGGAGTTCGGTATCGACGAGGCACCCATCGACCCGGTGCGGCTTGCCGAGAAGCTAGGCGTGATCGTCCTGCCGCAGGACATGCCGGACGACGTCTCCGGCATGCTGCTGCGTCGCGAAGGCGAGCAGGTCATCGGCGTGAACCAGAAGCATCACGTCAACCGGCAGCGTTTCACCGTGGCGCATGAGCTCGGGCACCTGCGCCTGCATCGCGGTCGTCCGCTGATCCTGGACACCGACACCCGGGTCAACTTCCGTGACACGGTCTCGAGCATGGCCACCGACCGCGAGGAGATGGAGGCCAACCGCTACGCGGCCGCCCTGCTGGCCCCCGAGCACCTGGTGCGCCGCGCGGCGCGCGACGCCGATTTCCGCACGGCCCAGCAGTTGGTGCGCCTGATGGCCGTGCACTTCGAAATGAGCGACATGGCTATGAACTACCGGCTCATCAACCTCGGCATCATCGCGGATCCCACCGCGTAGAGCCCAGATGGTCAGTAAAGAGCCGCCCCGTAGCGGGCGGCTTCTATTGAGCAGATGTATGACAGTCAAACTGTCCCTCAAAAAATGTTGCCGACGTGAGGCTTCACGTGCTGCACTACTTGCAGACAGCAGAGGCCTCCGAGGCCTCTGGGACAGGAGGTTCGTCATGTCCGGCAAGTCCAGCAAGGCGAGCGGATCAGGCGGCAACCGAGGCCGGAGCGCGATCACGGGCCGGTTCGTCAAGCAATCGACGGTCCGCAGGCACCCGTCGACGACGGTGAACGAGCGCGCGTCGCGTGGCTCGAAGAAGAGCAAGTAGGCGGGCTTCGCGCCCGCCTCTCGCATGCCGGCCTGCTGCGGCGGGCCGGAGAAGACAAAGCCGTCACGGCGACGACGGACAACCAGAAACAAGGCACCGGCCGCACGGCGCAGACGATCCCCGTTGTCCGGCCGTCGTAGTCCCCGAGGGCAGTGACTGCCCCTGGCGACCCGCTGGCCGGACGCCGCACCTCACAGGAGGAACCCGATGGCACACGACGACCCCGGACACCACACCGTCACGATCACTGTCAACGCCCGCTCGTACGACTGGGAGGCGAAGGAGATCACCTTCGAGCAGGCCGTCGAACTGGCCTACCCCGGCCAGCCGCCGACGGAGCAGGACACCTACACGGTCCGCTACAGCCGCGGGCACGACGGACACGGCTCGGGCAGCCTGACGGCCGGCCACAGCGTGAAGGTCAAGAACGGAATGGTCTTCGATGTCTACCGCACTTCTCGCTCGTGACCCGGACCTGTCGCGCCTGCTCGACGACGGCTACGATGTCGTCCTGCAGGCGGGGCACCTGATCGCCCGTCACATCCCCTATGTCACCCAGGACCGCAGCATCGACTACGGCTTCCTCGCCTACCCGGTGACCGTCAGCGGCGACCGTCTCGTCTCCAGCACCGACCACCGTATCTGGTTCGGGGGATCGACCCCGTGCGACGAGCACGGCAGGCCGCTCCTGCTGGCAAATCGCGAAGCCCGCGCCATCACCGACGGGCTGCAGGCGCAGTTCATGCTCTCCAGCAAGCCGGGCCCGGCCGGATACCCCGACGAGTACACGAAGGTCACCGCCTACTCGCGCATCATCGCCGACCAGGCCCAGGCGATCGACCCGGCCGTCACGCCCACCCCGGGCGCGGCCTGGCAGGAGATCGACGGCGACACCCCGTTCGCCTACCGGGACACCGCAACTTCCCGTGCCGGCCTCGCCGTCGTCAACCGCCGCTACCGCGGCCACCACATCGTGATCATCGGCCTGGGCGGCTCCGGAAGCTACATCCTGGACCAGGTCGCCAAGACCGAGGTAGACACCATTCGGCTCATCGACGGCGACACCTTCGACAACCACAACGCCTTCCGGGCACCCGGCGCGCCCACCCTCGAGACCCTGCGCAGCCGCCCCAACAAGGCCGCCTACTTCGCCTCTCTCTACTCGCACATGCACCGCCACATCACCGCCTGCGAGCAGTACCTGGACGAGGACAACCTCACCCTCCTCGAAGCGGCGACCTTCGTCTTCCTCGCCTCCGACGGCGCAGTGGGCAAACCCGCCGTCATGGACTGGCTGGAAACCCACGACGTGCCGTTCATCGACGTCGGCATGGGCATCGAGGAGATCGACGGTCGGCTCAGCGGGCTGCTGCGCGTGACGACCAGCCTGCCCGGGCGGCGTGCACCAGCCCGCGGACGCATCCCCACCCCGGCACCCGAACGCGACGCCTACGCGCGCAACATCCAGACCGCAGACCTCAACGCCCTCAACGCGATCCTCGCCGTCAACCGCTGGAAACGCTTCCTGGGCATCTACGCAGACGCCACCGACGAAGGCTTCGCCACCTACTCGCTGATCGCCAACGAGATCGCCAACGAGGACCTACCGTGAGCGCAGTCAGCCGCCTTCGCCCGGCCTTCGTCGAAACCTTCCCGGCCACCCTGGACCAGGGAGTGCTGTACATCTCCATCACCTACCGCACCTGCGGACACCTGTGCTGCTGCGGCTGCGGAGAAGACGTCATCACACCGCTGTCACCAGCACAGTGGTCTTTCACCTACAACGGCGAGACCGTGTCCCTGGCACCCTCGATCGGCAACTGGGCGCTTGCCTGCCAGTCCCACTACTGGATCCGCAGCGGCGATATCCACTGGAGCCGACGCTACTCGGCCCAAGAAATTGCCGCCAACCGCGAACGCGACCGCCGACGGCTCGACGAGGCTAGTGCCGATGCCGACCGCACGTCCCTGGCCAGGCTGCGTCGGCGCCTGAACCGATGGCGCCGATAAGTCAGCCAGAGAGGCACACCATCCCGCAACTGTCACTTCGCCTGGCTGGTCCGATGGCCAGGCACCCCAGGACCAGGCTCTCCTGGCCTTGGATCACTGTCGCCATCGAGGAGCGGGAATGATCCCCGCACGGGCGATGTGTCCGACAGCCAGAACGTCACCCGGCTGTGACCCACGCCCATCTCACGGACAGGCCCCACGCACGCGGGGAAGAACCGTCGTGGGCTGGGCCGGGATCGGCAAGCTTTCTGCTCGCTCTGGCGGGGCTGACGATAGGGGCGAGGCGGCGTTGCTGTCGGGACTGACGTGGCAGGATGGGAGACCACGTGGAGTGGGGGAGCATTGAGCGACTACCGCGAGTTTGTCTACCTGTCAGATGCGAAGCTTGAGCAGTTCTCGCTGCCGCGGCGGCTGGCTTTGCCCAGTGCCCTGCGGCTGAACACCCCTGTGGGGGGTGTCGATGTCGATGCGCCGGCATCCGACAGTGAGCGCGACCGGATGCGGCAGCTGGAAAAGCTCGACAAGCACCTGGGGGAGCGGGCGGAGTGGTTCGCCCAGCCGGGACTGCGCCCGGCGCAGTGGGTGTGGTTCGAGGCGCCGCTGCGCTGTGTCACGCTGCAGGGCGACTACCAGCACATGGTGCTCTTCGCCGACCCCGCTCCGGGGGAGGACCCTTCCTATGAGCAGCAGACGGGCTGCCGCCTGCTGCTGCATGGATCCTCCCGCCACCTGCGGGGCTTCGCACCAGCCGCGGTCGAAGCCCCTGCCCTGGAGGGCATCGACGGCGGCTCCAGCTTCGCTACGACCTTCCTGACCACTGCCGGGCAGGCGGTACGCGCCCTGTCTCTGGAGCACGATGTGGCGGCCGAGGGAGTGACGCCCCCGCCCGGCGGACTGAACGGAGCGGGCGTGCGGGAGCTGCTGGAGGCGATCGACGCCCGCCATGGCCAGGTGCCCGGTGCCTGGATGTCCGGACTGGCCCGCGTGACGGCCGAACTGCCGGCCACTGACACGACGGCGCGCTGCGTGGTGGCCAGCCCGCTGAGCGTGGAGTACGTGCGCGACCCGGCGTGAGCGGCCGGTACACGGGGCACTGAGACGAAAGGGACTGCGCGGTGAACGACTCCGCCCTGCCTAACACGATGCGGTTTGTGCGGAATTACCTCACGCACACCTACAGGCCGTGGATCGATCTGTCCGACGTCGCCCACCGCTCTCCTCAGGAGCAGGACATCGTCCTCCTGTCTCGGGCTCTGGCCGCCCAGGCCGTCAACATGCTCACCGACTGCAGCCCTCAGGAGGCTGCCGCATCCGTCGTGGACGGCCCAGGAGACTCCGGTATCGACGCCATCGCGTTCTCCAAGGGCGGCTCCGACATCTGGCTTGTGCAGGCGAAATGGAGCGACAAAGGCCGCGCCCGGCTGGGGGAGAAGGACGCCGCCGTCCTGGTGACCGGACTGCAACGCCTGGCTGATCAGCGCTACGAGGGCTTCAACTCCCACATCCGCGCATCGATCGATCGGATCAACGAGGCCTTGAGTTCCCCCCGCTGCCGGGTCCATCTGGTGGCGGCGCTGGCCGGCGACGCCCGCCTGGCCCCTCAGGTGGAGCGGCAACTGGCTTTGGTGGGAGAAGCGTTCGGCTTCGCCGGCCGCGTCCCGGTCACCGTGCACACGCTGGGACTGGCCGACTTCCATTCCGCGGCGCGCGCCGACGCCGGCCGCAACCCTGTGTCCCTGTCGGCAACCCTGACCGACGGCTGGCACCGCATCGACGTCCCCTACCAGGCCTACAGCACGAGTGTCTCCGCCGATGAACTTGCGTCCTGGTACAACACCCATGGAGACCGGCTGTTCGATTCTGCCCTGCGTCCGCATTCCACCGGACAGCCCGACCCTGTGGCCTTGAGCCGGCTGGTCACCGCGCCGGAGGAATTCTGGTACTTCAGCAACGGCATCACCGTGATCTGTGACCACGTCGAAGCGAGCTTCATCGCCCGCAGAGTACCGGGTCAGCCGCTGCTCCTGCGGCTGCACAATGCCCGCGTGGTCAACGGGGCTACGGTGGTCGCGACGGTCGCCCACGCAGTCGACCAGAATCCCGCGACCGGCAACCTGGCGCTGGTGCCGGTGCGGATCATCGGTCTCGACGGTGCCCCCGAAGACTTTGCCTCCGCCCTGACCCGGGCCGGCGAGGCCGAAGGCTCCGCTGACCCCCTCGACTTTGTCGCACTCGATGCCTTCCAACAGGCTTTGCGCGACGAGTTCGCTGACGAACTGCACAAGGAGTACGTCTACAAAAGGGGCTCGGTGGCACCCGCCCCGGACGCCGGCTGCACCATGCAGGAAGCGGCCGTCGCCCTGGCCTGCGCGCATCCGGACGTATCGCTGACCGCCCGGGCCAGCGCCGACCCCGCCTACCTGTGGCGCCCCGCTCCGGAAGGCGCCTATACGCGCCTGTTCGGAGGACGGCCCAGCGCCCGCCAGATCTGGCAATGCGTGTTGCTGCTGCGCCGGGTGAAGACTGCTCTGGCCTACGCCGTTGCGGGAGGGCCGCCTCGCGGCCGCGATCTCGCCGAGCACGGAGATCTCCTGATCGCTCACCTCGTCTTCCGCAGCATCGATCCCGACCTCCTCGAAGAACTCTCCCAATCCGCTGACAGACTTGAGGACTGGACTACCCAGCGCACCTGGGAGATCGCCGACCTCGTAGCCTCCGCGATCGAGCGCCTCTTCGGCCAGCACCTCTTCCTGGCCAGTGTTTTCACCGACGAACGCCAAATCCACGTGCTCGCCGATGACGTCACCCGTTCTCTCACCGCGCCCCCCACCCTGTTCGCCCACGAGTCCTCCGGTGCCGGTCGCAGGCCCAACAGCGTCACCACTCTCGTCGACCACCGCCGTATCCCCGACGGCACACGCGTGATGTACCGGCCCAGCCCCACCGAAGAGCGCGCCATCGGCGAGTGGCTCAGCGAAGACCCCCGCCGCTACCTCGCCACCTGGACCAACGACCCCCGCCGCCCCCTGATCTGGGAAATCGACCAGCAGGCCTACTCGCCCAGTGCCCTCGTTCGCCACATCTGGGGCGAAGCCGCGTGGCATGAGGCCCCTGCCGCCGTCCAGGGAGTCCGCAACTGGGTTGTTCCCGGCGAAGGCACGCTCGCTGACCTGGCCGAGGCGCTCATCCCGGCCACTGGAAACGGCGGCGCATGACATGCGCGGCATCGAACGGTTCGAACTGCGCACCCTGATCGGGCAGGGCAGCATGGGACAGGTCTGGCAGTCCTGGGACACCCGGCTCAAACGCCCGGCCGCCGTCAAGATCATCAACCCTGAGCGGCTCGTCGAGCAAGCCAACAGCATCAGCCCCGAGGTCGTCGCAGCCCGCTTTTGCCGTGAAGCCGAACTCGGCGCCCGCTTCACCCACCCCGGGCTGCCCATGCTCTACGACGCCGAACTGACCGGTAGCCCGTACGACTTGTACATGGTGTGGGAACTGATCGTGGGGCAAAACCTCGCCCAGATCCTCGCAGCGCAAGGCGGCCGCCTGCCGATCAACCGGGCCCTGTCCTACGCCGCTCAGATCGCCGACACCCTGGCCTGTATCCACGACGACCCCGTCATTCACCGCGACCTCAAGCCGTCCAACATCATGATCACCGAAGCGTGGAAAACGAAGCTCCTCGACTTCGGCGTCGCTGCCATCTACGGCAGCGACTACCCCCGCCTCACGCAAGACGGCCAACTCCTTGGCACTGTCGCCTACATGGCCCCCGAGCAGTTCACCGACCGTGGCCTCATCGTGCCGCAGACCGACCTCTACGCACTGGGCTGCCTGCTCTACGAAATGCTCACCGGACAGCCCCCATTCACCGGCGATCCGGCCAGCGTGATGGACGCCCACCGCACCCGCATCCCCACCCCGGCCCGCGAACTGCGGCCCGAGATCCCGCTTGACGTCGACGACCTCCTGATGACAATGCTCGCCAAGGACACCGCCGACCGTCCCGCCTCCGCACACCTCATCGCAGAACGGCTCGCACCGCACACCACACTCCCCGCCCCCGCCCAGCCCTCCGCCGACGGCGAAGACGAACAAGCCGACGGCCCCGCCACCATCCCTGCCACGACCGCACAACTGCCCGCGGCCATACGGATCGTCCAGGCACAGGCCTTCTTCGACGCCGGACACTTCGGGGAAGCCCTACCGTTCTACAACACGCTCAGCGCAGAACCGGCCGCAGCCGACGAAAACCCACGACAACGAGCGGAGTGCCGCGCCAAGGCCGCGTTCTGCCACCTGCGCCTGGGCAATCTCCAGCAAGCCCTCACCGGATACACGGCCCTGGCCGCAGGGCTGACCCAGGACACCCCGCCGGACGATCCTTTGCTGCTCGAAGTGCGCAGCCGGATCGGTCTGCTGCAAGCAGCCAGCAACAGACCAGAGGAAGCACTCGCCACCTTTGCCGCCATCTACCCCCTCCTCACCCAACACCTCGGCCACGATGACCCTTTGACCACCGAGGTCCGCACCGTGTTCAACCGGCTCAACCGGCTCGGCGGAATCTTTCCGAAGCCGACTGCCGCTCTGGCGCAACAGGCAGCAACCTGACGACATGGCCGACACCCCTCGAAAGACCCCGCGTGACGGGGAGGGTCTTGCTCCTGGCGTCGCTGCGACTGGAGACGCCACAGACCCCCACGCATGTGGGGAAGTTCGGCAGTACTCGCACTCCATGCCGTACAGCGCGGATGGACCCCCACGCGTGTGGGGAGGGCGACCGAATCAAGGCTCGACGCATGTACGAGAACGAACGACCCCCACATGTGTAGGGAAGACGGCTGCACATGGTCGGCATCCCAGGCCTGAGAGAAGCCCCCGTGTGTGGGGAGTCCCAAGACGATCGTTGTCGACCGGGGAAAGGTCGCCAGACCCCCACCTGCATGGGGAAGGCTGGGCGTCCGAAGTCGAGATCGTCACCGTCGGGGGACTCCTCACATACGTGGGGAAGAGAGCATGGCGCGGGCGGTGACGGTGTCGGTGATGGACAGACCCCTACGTGTGTGGGGAAGACCCGCATCGCTGGGAGCCGCAGCGGCAGTAGGCGGACAGACCCCCACGCGCGTGGGGAGGATGGCGGGCAGGTGCTGCTGGCGCCGATCGTCGACGACAGACCCCCACATGCGCGGGGAAGATTCCCATGGGCCGTCAGACGCGCCCAGCCCCGGAACGATGCACCCCCACACGCGTGGAGAAGACCCGAGGTACAGACGCTGGTTGTAAACGATGGCGGACGGGCACTCACGCGCGTAAGGAAGACGCGTGCCCGAGTCGGGCCCACTGCTCGTCGTCAGACGGGCCCCCACGCACGTGGGAAAGACCCTTCACGACCTGCATGTCTAAAGATCGGCGGGCTGTATTTCACTGGTGCGTGCAGCGGATCGCCCGTTGCCTGATCGGGCACCCCATAGCATGCCTTCTGAGTGCCACGGCGGCCGCGCCGTGCCGAGTCCAACCGTCCATCAGGCCGTTCAAGCGGGACAGACCACCACGGACGTGGCGAAGACGAGGAAGAGCTGTTCGCGTCCGTCGACGCTCTGGACAGACCCCCACACGCGTGGGGAATTCCCTTGCTCACTTGCGGTTTTGGAGATCGGCAAGGCGTTTTCTCTTCACTTTACATGACCTGGCCGTGCGTGTGAGGGCTGCTGCCTGGCCGCGGTCGTCATTGGTGGTTTGGCCCGAACTGCCCGCCTGGTAGGTGGATTTGGGCTCGCCAGTAGCGCGGTGGGTGGGCTTATCTGTGGGGTTTCTTCCGTCGGGCGCGGGTTGATCGGCGGGGTTGCTGGCGGGCTGTAGCCGGTGGCCGGTGCTGTATGGAGGGTGTGGGCTGGATGCGGACGGATACGAGTCCTGCGGCGAGGAGGCCGTTGTCGCTGGCGCTGTTGATGTGGCGGCCGAGTTCGGTGGGTGAGGCCATGAGGCGCCGGTGTGTGGGGGAGTGGTGGAGTTCGAAGCCGTAGCCGAAGTAGACCACCGCGCTGTGGCGGGTGCGGGCCGCCTGTCGCCATTGGCTGGAGGCTCGTACAGTCGCGCGGGCGATGACGGTGCCGTCGTCGTGTTCGAGGGTCAGCTGGTGGCCGGTCAGTACGAGGGTGAGGTGCTGGGGTGAGATGAGGGTGGGTTGCGGTCCGGCCAGTCGGCGCAGGCCCTTGTCGCAGGCTCGGTGGACCTGGAGCTCGATGGACTTGCCGGTGTCGGGGGAGGTGGCACCGACCATCTTGTGGGGTTGCAGGATGACGAGAGCCTTCGGGCCGGGCAGGAACTTTCGGGCTTCCGGTAGGAGGAGGTCGATGGTGGAGCGTCCGGTGAGGCTGCCGTAGGCCGGATCTGTGGACAACGACAGCACCGCGTGGCAGCTGGCTGCCTCGTAGGCGTCTTTGACTGCTGGATCCCGATCGAGCGAGGGCAGGCCGGTGGCCAGGATGGCGTCCGCTTCCTCCTGGTAGTTGCGGTGCACTGTCTCGACCATCACGGCCGACAGCCGCGGCATTAAGCCGGAGTAGATCCGCTCCCACACGTTGTCAGGGTCGTAGGGCTCGGTGAACGTCTTGTCGTTGAGTCGGCTCATCTGCTCCAGGAACCCTTCGTCCTGGGAGCTCCCGTTCATGGCCCGCCAACTGTCGTGTACCACTTGCAGCAGGATGAACCGGGCCTCATCGGTGGCCGTCTCGAGCGCCGGATTCTCAGCGATGCTGGTTTCCTCCAGCAGCCGTCCCAAAAGTTCCACCGCACGCTGTTCTCCCTGGGTCACCCACGTCCAGGCGCAGTGGCAGCCGACGTTGTGCACCAGGTGGTGCAGGGCGAACCCGTACAGCGTGCGAGGGCCGGCATAAGGCAGAAAGTCGCTGAGCGCAGCATCGGCCTGCTCCCACTTGTCCTGCAGGACGAGCGCCTCGACTAGGAGGCGTTTGAGGTCGGCCGTGGCGGCAGACCATGGATCGGTGCTCCTGGCCAAGGCCGCGGTGGCGGTATGTTCGGCGCGTTCGGCTTCCCTCTGTTCCAACAGGTCTTGCACGGCGAGGAGGTCTCTTACCGCCTGTGTCGTCTTGGTGGGGAGCACGTCGGCCAGGGCACGGAAGTCCTCCAGCAGTTGCGTGAGCGCAGGGTCCGGCTGGTCGCGCAGCCGCATCTGTAGGATCCGCGACGCCTCGGTCGCGAGGTTGGCGACGGGCTCGGGCGGCGGCCCGTTGAGCTGGCGGAGGTAGAACAGCACGGGACGCAGATGGGCGGCAACACGGGGGCCGGCGTCGGCGTGCTTGCTCAGCTGGGCAAGGTGCGCAAGCAGGGTGTGCGCCTGGGCGGCCAGCCCCTCGTCCGGATCACCGGCTCGGTCCAGCCACTCCAGCTCTAGCTCCAGCAGGCTGTGGGCCGCGTCGTACTGGCCGTGGGCATGGTGAAACGCCGCCAGATTGCCCATGAGCAGGGCCGTGTACCCGTCGGCTGTGCGCGTGGAGCGGATGTGCTCGACCAGCGCGGTGGCGTGCTGGGCCAGCTCCCAGGTCCGTTCCGCCTGCCCGGAGAGCAGGGCCCCGCGCAGCCAGCGGTCGGTGTGACAGGCCACATGCGACAGGCCCGCCGCCACCTCCGACTGCGATAGCCCCAGGTGCCGGGCCAGAATGTCCTGCAGCACTGCGTTCATCGAGACCGTGTCGTCACTGCCCGGGAAAGCCTCCTTGCGGGCTGGCAGCGGCTCGTCATACCGCACCAGGGAGACATCGGTCAGTTCCCGGATGACCTCGCGCACCGGAACCTGCGCCTCGTCGAACACCACCCAACCGGGAGCCGGTGGCAGGTCTCTGGGGCTGACGAAGGCACTCGCCAACGCCAGATGCACCGGCGCCCGGCGGGGAGCAAGCCAGCACAGCGCCGCCACTGTGGCCAGAGTCGGCTGCAACAGACCACGCGAGCGCGCGCCGCTGATCAGACGCTCGGTGCTCAGCGCCACGGCCGCCGCCAGCGTCCGCGGATACCCGGCAGGCACCGACCGCTCATCGTCCGCGGCCCGATGGATTAGCGTATCCGTGTAGACGGGAAGCCGGTCCACGCCGATACCGCAGCTGACCAGATAGCCACAGGCAACCTCGATCGCCAGCGGCCAGCACTCCAGAACCTGGGCCAGCCGGGACAGCGACGCCGCGTACTGCTCAACCTCGCTCTCACTCAAGTCCAGGCGCAGCCGCAGCAAGCAGAGCGCTTCCTCACCGCTCATCGGGCTCAGATCGATGCGCCCTTGCACACCGTGCCAGTGCCCGCCCAGCGTCGTGACAATGACCCGGCCTCGCCCGCGACGCGGTATCCAAGCACTGGCCAGGGGCGCGCTCGCATCATCGAATACCATCAGCCAGCGCCCCGGCAGGGACTGCAACGCGGCATGCACCCGCTCGCGTACCAACCGCGGATCCCGCACCCCTGCCGGTTCCTCACTGCCGGTCAGATGCGCCAGCACCCGGGCAAACGACGTGACCAAGGCCTCCTCGCTCTCGGCGTCCACCCAGAACACCGCGTCATAGCGGAAGGCCTGATCAGCAATGTGGGCAGCCGCCAGGCTCGACTTTCCCAGTCCCGACAGCCCGGTGACGACACACGTCCTCACACCCTCAGCGCCCTCCTCGCCGGGAGAGAGAACCTCTCCGATCCCATCGACGAGGTCCGCACGCACCACCTCCGGAATGCGCGGCAGCCGTCCGTAGACGATCCCGAACTCCTGCCGGCCGACAGCCGCAATCAACTCCTCGTCGCCGACCAGCACCGACCGGTGAAAATCCCGCACATCCCAGGCCGCCAGGCCAGGGTCGGCCGCACGGCGCATGACCTCGGCCACCAAATGACCCAGCACCAGCCCTCCGGCCCTGCGCGACAATCCCTGCCCGGCACGCACCCGCTCGGCGCGCAGCACGTCACTGAGGTCCGCACGCAGCTGCCCGTCGCTGCGGCCATCGAACTCGACCCCCGCACGTGCCAGACGCTCCCAATGCTCCTCCGGCAGCGCCTGGCAGATGCCCCACGCAGCAGGCGCCTTCACCAGAAGGTCCTGCAGCTCGGCCTTGATCCGCGGCACGTCACCGCGATTACGGCGCAACAGCTCAGCCAGCCGCAGACATCCCTCATCCGGCACGGCCGAGGTGATCAGCTGGTATCGCTCAGCGTCGATCCCGGTGACCAGATGCACCAGCACCGCCACCGCCTCGCGTGCCCGCACAGTCCGTCCCGCTCCGGCGCTCTTCACCTGGACCGCCATCAGCGAGCGGCCATCGGCGTCGGTCAGATCGAAATCGACCGAATCCGTATGCTGGAGCGACACCGTATCCCCGGGCCCCTCGATGCGGCAGACAGCCGCCCTGCCGGTGCGCACACTGGCCAGCAGCGCTTCGACCGTGCGCAGATACTGATACTGGAACCCGCGAGCAGCGACCCGCCCACCGTCGAATGCCACGCAACCCCCTGCGCCGAAACCGACTTGTGGCCGTAAGGCTAGGCACGGGGGCTGACAACTGGCCTAGTTACGACACCACCCGCGACTGCTTTACGCCACAGCCCAGCCACACGTCACGGCACCAGGCACAGACCAGGCCACGCATTGGACGTCGGGACAACCGAGACCGTGGACAAGAGGAACGGGAGCAGAACGGTGGCCCCCACGACGGTGCGGCAACCGCCACCGCACCCGTCTGCCCGCGCGATGGAAGGACCTGGCTGGCCCAGCTCCCGGCGCTGTCGAACTGCGCCCCCACACGTGTGGGGAAGGGAAGGTCCGGATCGAGGCTCCTCTGCCGTACGCCGAACGACCTCCACGTACGTCGGGAAGACGGACGGCGATGAGGACACCCGTCTGCTGCTGCGAGACGGATCCCCACATGCGTGGGGGAGACCGAATCCGCAGTCACGGCGCCCGCCAGGGCAGACCCCCACGGGTGTGGGGAGGGCCACGCGGGCATCGACGTCACCGCCAGCACCGTGGACAGACCCCCAGCTGTTTGGGGAAGAAACGCACGCCTCCCTCGGGGTGCTGGCTGAGACGGAACGACCCCGCATGTCTGGGGAGCGCGACAGCTACCCAGCGGATGTCCACTGCCCGCTCGACGGACTCCCACGCGTGTGGGGAGTGCGGGGCCTGAACGTGATCGCCCTCCCAGACCTCGGATACACCCCCACGCACGTGGGGAATACCGGCCACCACCCCTAAGATGCTCGTCAGCGAGGAGAGACCCCCACATGCGTGGGGAAGACTGCTGCTGGAGCAGGGCCAGGTCGATGAAGTCCGAACGACCCCCACGCGCGTGGGGAAGAAGACTCAACGAACTCCCGGGCGCCGACGCCATGCCAGGACAGACCCCCATGTGCGTGGGGAAGATTCCCTTGGGCGGTCAGGCGCGCCCAGCCCCGGAACGATGAACCTCCACGAGTGTGGGGAAGGCGCGCGTTCACGTCCCTGGTCGCACGCATGCGGGGAGACTCGCTCCACAGCCCGGCTGGGCGTCCGTACGGGAGGAGAAGCCTGCCGCCACCGCAAAGACTCTCACCACCGAAGGCTGACCCCCACGCACCTGGGGAGGCACCCCGCTGATATCCGTCTTTCCCCGCGTGCTGGACAGACCCCCACGTGTGTGGGGAGGGCGACCGAATCAAGGCTCGACGCATGTACGAGAACGAACGACCCCCACATGTGTAGGGAAGACCGGGGCTGCACGTGGTTGGCATCCCAGACCTGAGAGAAGCCCCCGTGTGTGGGGAGCATCCCAAGACGATCGTTGTCGACCGGGGAAAGGTCGACAGACCCCCACGGGTGTGGGGAAGGCTGGCCGGATTCGGCGATGGTGGCGGGCATCCGGGGCAGACCCCCACGCGTGTGGGGAGGGCGTCGGCCTCGTCGTCGTCATCATGATCCAGAAGGGCACACCCCTACCCTTATAGGGAAGGCCGCGTATCGCCCAGCTGGCCGCCCTGCTGTACGGCTGATCCCCACGCGTGTGGGGAAACACAGGTTCCTGAGCGGCCCGTGATGACCAGCAGGGGCGCACCCTCACGGGATGAGGAAACCGGTGAGATCGAATCGTAGGCTACACCCTGCCCTCCCAGGGACGCGTGCCGGGGGAGATGCTCTGCATGCGGCAGGATAGGCACAACATCCTTGATTCCAGGGTGGGTTGGCGTAGAGCGGGAGCGGGCTGGTGGGGGTGCGGGAGGATGCCCGGCGCGGCGGGATCGATCTGACGCCGTGGGGAAAGTTCGACCGCGGCGCGTGGGCGGTGTATTCGCTGCTGTTTCATCTGCTGGATGTCGCGGCGCTCGCGGGCGTGGTCTGGGATCGGTACCTGACCCGCGGTCAGCGTCGGCTGATCGCAGCCGGGCTGGGGCTGACCCTGGCCGAGGCGCGCTGTCTGGTGATGTTCATCGCCGGCCTGCATGATCTGGGCAAGTTGTCGGCGTTCCAGGAACAGGAGGCGTATCCCTGGGCCCGGGTCAGCGACACCCTGCGCGCGGACACCTGTAACTGGCAGCGTATGCCGCACGAACGGGCGTCCATGCACAGTGTGCTGCACCTGCTGGCCGAGGTCGGCTATCCGGCGGACACCTCCGACAGCCCCGGAGTGCTCGTCGCCCAGATTCTGGGCGGTCACCACGGCCGGTTCCTGCAGGTCGACATCGACGGCGCAGCCAAAGCCTCCCGGGTCAACCTCGCCCTGGGCGGGCCGGCCTGGCAGGATCTGCGCCGCCGCTACTTCGCCCTGCTGCGCCACCTGACCGGCGCCACCGCGCTGCCCTCGGACGTGTCGGTGCCGGCGGCCGTGCTGATCACCGGAATCGGCATCATCGCGGACCGGCTGGCCAGCCAGCGCCACTACTGGCTGCCCAAAGCCCAGGCGCCCGCCTTCGGCGCCGGCGAGCACTTCGCCCAGGCCGTCCGGGACGCCCCCGCCGTGGTCGAGGAGTCCGGGTTGACCCGCATCACCCTGCCAGAGATGCCGTTCACCCAGGCACACGGCGGCCTGGAGAGGCCGAACGCCCTGCAGGCCTCGGTGATCGGGCAACTCACTGCCGAGGTGGGGGAGAAGGGGCCCGGCATCCTGGTGGTCACCGACGCCACCGGCGGCGGAAAGAGCGTCACCGCGCTGGAAGCAGCACGGATCTTCAACGTCTGCGGGGACACGGCCGGAATCCTGTGGCTGCTGCCGACCATCGCCACCACGGATGCCGCCTACGACCTCCTCGAGGCCTACGTCGCAGCCCACCATCCCGAGCACGCCCCGGTCTCCCTGGTCCACAGCCACAGCTACGACAACTCCGCCTACACCGACCACCGCCTGGCCGCCCACGAACCCTCCACCAGCGACGCCTACTGGCCCGACAGCGACAGCGACAGCGACGACGGCGACGGTGACGAGGGCAGGCCGGCTGCGGGGGAGCGGCCCGAAGAACGCGTCACGGTGCCCGACGGCTGGCTGCGCGGCTGGGACAGGGCCCTGCTGGCCCAGTTCACCGTCGCCACCCACGACCAAGCCCTCATGGCCGTCCTGCCGGTCCGCTTCAGCGCCCTGCGCATGCTGGCCCTGTGCGGGCGGACCGTCATCGTCGACGAAGTCCACGCCCTGCCCCCGTTCATGCGGCAGACACTGTCCCGGCTGCTGCACTGGCTCGGCGCCCTGGGCTGCCCCGTGGTGCTGCTGTCCGCGACCCTGCCCGGCCACATCAGCAGCCAGCTCGTCCGCAGCTATCTCGACGGCGCCGGCCACCCGCACCCCGAAACAGCCCACCTGGACTGGCGGCCTCCCTATCCCGGCTGGCTCTACGCCGCCGCCTCAGATGCCTCCCTCATCCGCATCGAACCGGCCGCGGCCGAAGCCCACGCCGACCGGTACCGCCGCCGCGCCGACATCCGTCTCCACTCGGTGCACCACCCCTCCTGCACCGACCCCGAGGACACCCCCGCCCGGGAAACCCGCCTGGAGCGCATCGCCAAGGAGATCGCCCCCGTCGCTCGATCAGGTGGCTGCGCGGCCGTGTACTGCGCCACCATGGCCGACGCCCAGACCACTTACGCACATCTGCGCGACGGCCTGGACTGGCCGGACGGCGGCCCCGGCGAGCAGATGCTCCTGCTGCATGCCCGCCTGCCCGGCCACCGCCGCGAGGCCCTCACCCGCCGCATCCGCACCGCCCTGTCCTCGACCGGCGAGCGCCCCGGGCGCCTGGTGGTCGTCACCACCAGCCTCCTGGACATGAGCCTCGACATCGACGTAGACGTCATGGTCAGCGACCTGGCACCCCTGCACACCCTCCTGCAACGCCTGGGCCGCCTGTGGCGCTTCGACCACATCGTGCGCCCCGACTGGCTGTCCCGTGACCGTCCTCGCCTGATCGTCCTCAACCCCACCGACCACCGCGGCCACACCCTCCTGCCGCCCGCCTGGCGTTCCCTGGACTCCCCGTTTCTGCCGCTCGCCACCGCCGCCTACCTCGCCCGACGGCCCGAGCACCCGCTCACCCTGCCCGACGACGTGCAGCAGCTGGTGGAGGCCGTGCACGGCGACGCCGACGCCCTCGCCCGCACCGACACCGCCCTGCACCGCAGCCACACCCTGCACCAGGCCCGCACTCGCACCGAGGAACACCACAGCGCCCTGCACCTCGTGCCGGCCTGGCACGACACCCTCTCGCTGTCCGACCTGCACCGCCAGAACCTGCACCCCCGCGAGGCCGCCACCCGCCTGGGCGCCATGCCCCGCCGCCTCCTGCCCGTCTACCGCATGTCCGGCGGCCGCCTCACTCTGGACGCGGCCGGCACTCAGCCGCTGCCCGAGCACCGCAAACCGACCACCGCACAGATCCGCACGATCCTCCAGCACACCCTGCCCGTCCCCGCCGCCTGGGTCGCCGGCCGCACACGAGACCACCACGTCCCCGCCCCATGGCGCAGCCACGCCCTCCTCGCCGACCTCGTCCTGCTCCCGCAGGACGCCGACGATCCCACCCGGCCGGTGCGCTTCGGACGGCACCGTCTGCACCTCGACGACGCCCTGGGACTGGTCCACACCGAGGACTGAACCGCCCTCCCCGCCGCACACTGCCCGCCCGAACTCCTCTCATGGGCGTGCCATTGCTGCTGGACGGGACCAGCGCCCGCCGTGTGCCGTACCGAGTGGGCAAGCCGCGGCCCTATGCGGTCGCCGCGCCAGACAGCGCACGCCGCGGACGGCACGGTTACGCCTGCCGCCCCCTCAGAGGCGGGCGGCTTTCCCTGCCGAGGCACGCTGCAGTGCGATGCCAGAAGGCAGGGGCTGGGAGTCCCCGTGTCGGGCCGTCAGGGCTTCTCACTTGATGCCACTGCTTCACCGCTTGTACCAGGCGGAAATACGTGACATCTGAGCGAGAGCTGGCGGTGACATCGAAATGAGAGAAGGCATCCGCTGCGCCGCAGTTGCGGATTGAGGGCCGCAGCCGGAAATGACTTCCGTTCAAAAAAGGGCACCGACCGGTAATTTCTCACTGAACTATGTGGTTCGGAAGCTGCTTGTCTGTGACTAATATGGAAATGCGGAGCCCGGGCTGACGTTCGATCCCGGTCTCGCGCGCCCTGCCTGCTGCGCTGTGTGCACCGCACCCTTGGTACTCCCGCGTCGCAGGGGCAGCACACTGGCGTGGCCTGACCCGGCACGCGCCCCTGGCGCCCTGCCACTATTCCTTTCTGCCGCCCCGCGCCCCTGGCACCTCGGCCTGCGCAGAATTCTGGCGCGCCGCACGTAAACCCTTCCAGAGCCCCTCTGTTTTCTTCCCGCCCGGCATGGAGCTCGTGTGTCCTTACCGCACTTTCAGACCGACAAAGAACCGTGCATTCCCGTCCTCTTCCCGGACGGGCACCAGGAGGAGCTGGGATGGCGGGACGTACTGCTGCGCGCCCACCTCATCAAGGACCTGGCACTGCCGGTGCCGCCAGCGGCATCCGCCGTCCTGCGCCTGCTCGTGGTGATGGCCGCACGGATCAGCGGCCTGGACGCACGAGGAGAGCGGCGCATGACGGCACGTCAGTGGGCGGCCCGCCGCCGCGAGTTACTGACGCATCCCGCCGGGTTCGACCCCGACGCCGTCCACGCCTACTTCGACAACTACATCTGGGACCTGTTCCACCCGGCGCGGCCGTTCCTGCAAGACCCGAGACTGGCCAGCCAGTGCCCGCAACGCGCCGGCGTCAACAAGCTGGTCTTCGGCCGCCCCGAGGGCAACAACCTTTCCTGGCTCAGCCCGCATACGGACACCGACCCGCAGCCGGTGCCCAGCGCACAGGCGCTGTGGCACATGCTCATCCACCACTACTACGGCGCGGCCGGACAGTGGTCCGTGCGCACCGTAGGCGGCCGCTCCCTCAACCGTGCCAAAGCCGGCCCGCTGCGCTCGAGTCTGTCCTTCCACCCCCTGGGCCGGACCCTGTACGAGACCCTCCTGGCCGGCATCCCCAAGCCCGACCCGTCGTGGCCGGACGCAGTGGACCGCTGCCCGTGGGAGGAACCGCTGCCCCACCCCGACCCTGACGACGACGGTGACCCCGTCGAGGGCCCGGAACCCGATGCCGCGCCGCCGCCGGTGTCCTCACCGGGCCGTCTGCTGACCGGCCGCTCGCGTCACGCCGTCCTTCTCATCCCGGCACCGGACGGACTCCAGGTCACCGACGCCTACCTGACCTGGTCTACCCAGAAGAAACTCCCGGCCCTCGACCCGTACCTCATCCATCACGTCCATGCGGACGAACCGGTCACCCGGCGCCACCGACCACGCCGCGCGGACGCCGACCGGGCCCTGTGGCGCGACCTGGACGCGCTGCTGCTGGCGGGTGACGAGGACGACCGCAAAGGCTCACAGGCAAAGAGCGGAAAAGGCCGGTACACCGTCCAGCGACCCGACGCCTTCACGACCCTCAACGACCTGCCCCCCGACCTGCGCGCCGCCCTGCGGGTGCGGGTCTACGGATTCGACCAGGACGGCAAGACCACCAACCGCACCTGGTACACGGCCCTGACCCCGCCGATCTGGCCCTGGATGCAGGAATGCGACCCTGCCGCGGCCGAGCGGGTCGCCGCATGCCGCAAGGCCGCCGAAGAGATCGGCGCCCACCTCGACCGCCTCTCCCAGGACGCCTGGAAGCAGACCACCAACTCCGGTAGCCCCCGGCACCTGCCGCCCTGGACCCGCAGCGCCCGCACCCTGTACTGGCCCCGGGCCGAGGCCACCTTCTTCAACCTGCTGAACGAACCCGCCCGCAGCGCCCGTGCCGCGTTCGCCGCGGACGCCATCGACGCCCTGCGCACCGCCACCCGCCCGGCGATCGCCCAGCACTTCCGCGCGGCCGAAGCCGTTGCCACCGCCCTGGCCCAGCTGCGCCTGTGCAGCCGCTGATCCTCCCTCACCGCATCCCTCCACCCACTCGTTCTCGCCGCCTTATCGGAGGCTGCCGCCCTATGCCCGTTACCACCGTGCAACGCCGCGCCCACTACGACGACTTCGTCCGCCAGGTCATCACCCTGTGCGCGGTCAACGGCATCAGCGCCGACCTCAACTCGGGCTTCGGACGGCCCGTCGCAGAGTGCTCCCGGATGCCAGAGCACCTCACCCGGCACATCGCCGGCTTCGGAGCACGTCGCGCCCACTACACCGTGGCCTCACTCATCGCCCTGCACCGCGACCTGCCCCACGAAGAAGGCCCCTACCAGCCGGAGCAGGCCGCCCCCGGCAAGGACCAGGACGCCACCACCACACTGGCCGCGAACACAGCTCCGGCATCCGACCCGTCGGGTTCGGCACCGGCGGCGAGCACGGCTGAGCGGCCCTGGCGCCGCCGTCCCGATCTCGGCACCCACCTCGCCATCGCCGTGGCCCGCTACGGCTTCAAAGAAGCCACCATGACCAACCGCGTCAAAACCCTCACCCGGCTCGACACCTCGCTGCTGCACCCGAGGCTGTGGACGCTGACCGGCCACCTGAACAGCCGCGGCGCGGCCCGCCTCGACTTCGCCGTCCTGCTGGAAGACCTGGCCTGGTGGGACGACGACCAGCTCGAGATAGCGGCCCGCTGGCGCGAGAACTACTTCCTCACCCTGCACACCCTGACGTCCAAGGAGTACTGACGTGGCCGCCTACGCACCCGCCCGCTACGCCGACTTCCACATCCTGCACCCGCTGCCTGCCTCCCTCCTCAACCGAGGAGAGGACGACCTGCCCAAGACCCTGAACCTGGGCGGCGTGGTCCGCGCCCTGGTGTCCTCGCAGTCCTGGAAGCGGGCCGTGCGCCTGCGCCTGGAGGACGTCCTGGACGAGCACGCCGCCCGCACCCGCATGCTGCCCCTGCGGGTGGCCGACGCCCTGCGCGCGGCCGGCTGGCCCACCGACCTGGCCGCCTTCGCCGGAACCCAGATCGTGCGCTCGGCCACCACGGAAGGCCTCAAGACCGAGGAAAACCAGCGCGGCATCACCTCGGCCACCCTCTACCTGCCGCGCGACGTCCTCGACGACCTCACCGACCTGTGCACCGAACACCGCCCGCACCTCGAAGAAGCCCTCGCCAAGGAATCCGCCGCACAGTCCGCCCCGGCCAAGGGCACCCGTAAGAAGCCCAAGGCGGAGGCCGTCCTGCCCACGCCCAGGGTTGCTTCCGTGATCCGCCGGCGCACCGCGACCATCAACCTCTTCGGCCGCATGCTCGCAGAGGTGCCCGACGCCCACGTCGACGGCGCCGTGCAGATGGCACCCGCCTTCACCGTCCATGCCAGCTCCCCCCAGCCCGACTACTTCACCGCCGTCGAGGACTGGGCGGCCCCGAACGAGGCCGGCAGCGCCCACCTGCAGACCGCGTTCTTCACCACCGGCCTGCTCTACCGCTACGCCACGGTCAACCTCACCGAACTGACCCGCAACCTGAACGGCGACCACGAACAGGCCCTGCACCTGCTTGGCCTGTTCGCCGACGCCTTCATCGACGTCATGCCCGGCGCGAAGAAGACCTCCACCGCCCCGCACACCTACCCCCACCTGGTCCACTACACGATCGGTGACCGCCGCCCCGTCTCCTACGCCAGCGCTTTCGAACAGCCCGTCAAACACGCCCCCGGCGGCGGCTACAGCGCTCCCGCCATCACAGTCCTGTCCGAGCACGCCGCCGGGCTGAACCGGCTGCTGGGCACCCGCCGCCTCGTCGGCTGCGGCTACGCCACCCTGCACCCCGGCCCCGTCGACCACCTCGGCACCGCGCACGCCGGCCTCGACGACCTCATCGACGCCCTCACCAAGAACGCGGCCCTGCCCACCGGGACCCCCGTATGAACGGCATCCTGCTGCGCCTGGCCGCACCGCTGATGTCGTTCGGAGAACACGCCGCCTTCCACTACCGCGACACCCTCCCCTTCCCCTCCCGCTCGGCCCTCATCGGCCTGTTCGCCGCCGCCGACGCACGCCCCCGCAACGAGGCCCTCGCCCCCGACCCGGCCACCGGCAAAAGCCCCTACACCGACCTGACGTTCACCGTCCGCATCGACCGCCCCGGCACCCGGCACACCGACTACCACACCGTCGGCGGCGGCCGCCCGCACCGCCAGGGCCTGCGCACCAGCAGCGGCGCCTACCGCCCCCGCGAGAAGTCCACCCTCATCACCGAACGGTTCTACCTCGCCGACGCCGTCTTCACCCTCGCCATCCAAGGACCCGACCCGTTCCTGGAACACCTCCTGAAGCGGCTCGAACAACCCGCCTTCGGCCCCTACCTCGGCCGGCGCGCCTGCCTCCCCAACGAGCCCCTCGTCCTCGGCGGCCCGCACCCCGACCCCGTCGGTGAACTCCTCCACCACGTCCCGCTCAGCCTCACCACACCACCCCGCGCAGGCCAGGCCACCGTGCCCGTCGCCTTCGTCTGGGAACACCCGCCCCGCCACGTACCCGCCGCGCACAGCGAACGCGAAGTCGCCGACGTCCCCCATGACTTCACTCCCACACGGCGCTTCCACAAGATCCGCCGCACCTGGCACACCATCGAAGACCTGCCCGCCGCCCTGTACGCCCCACCTCCCGCACTCACCGAACTGACCGCCTACATCCACCAGGACGCCACCCCGTGACCAGCACCCCAACCGCCGCCCTCGGCACCACAGCGACACTGACCCGCATCCGCCTCAACCGCCGCAGCCCGGCCGCCCGCCGTGACCTGGCCGACGCCGTCAGCCTGCACAAGAGCGTGATGCTCCTGGCCCCCGACGCCCTCGGCGAAAACCCCCGGCAGCAGGCCGGCCTGCTCTTCCGCCTGGAAGACGCCACCGACGACACCCCACCCACCCTGCTCGTCCAGTCCCACCAGCCGCCCGACCTCACCCGCCTGCCCCACCACTACGGCACCGCCGAAACCCGACCCCTGCACCCCATGTTCCAGGCCCTCGCCCCCGGCCGAGCGGTGCGCTACCGCATCACCGCCAACGCCAGCGCCGCCCGCCGCGTCCTGGACGACCACCACCCCGTCGACAACAAGCACGGCAGAAAAATCGTCGCCCTCTACGGCGACGACGCCCTCGCCTGGTGGCAGCGCCGCGCCCACCAAGCCGGCCTCACCCTGGCCACCACCGACATCACCCCCGCCCGCTTCCCCCGCACACGCCGCGCCAACAAGCCTGGCGAACAAGCCCACTCTCCCGGCCCCATGCACGCACTGACCCGCTTCGACGGCCTAGCCACCATCACCGACCCCGACCAACTCAGCCACGCCCTGCTCACCGGCATCGGCCGCGGCAAGCCCTACGGCGCCGGCCTGCTCACCCTCGCCCCCGCCTGACCCACCGCCCCGACGGCCACCACCCCAAGGAAGCCCCCCGAACACCCGTGCCCGCCACACCACCACCCAACGGCCCCTACGACCTCACCTCCCTGCGCGCCGCCGCCGTACGCCGACTGCTGCGACTGCGCAATACCGAACGCCTGACCCGCCACGACGTGCGTACCGTCGCCGCCGGGTTCGACGTCCACTGGCGCACGGTGCGCCGCTGGATGGACAACGCCGACGCCCACCACGGCACCTACACCCCTCAAGGACGCCGCCACTTCACCCTCACCCCGGCCATGCACGACGCCCTGGCCCGATGGAACGGCAACGCGGCAGCCACCTATCGCGAACTCGTCGACGACAACATCTTCGGCAACCCACCCCGCGTATCCCAGGCAACCTTCTACCGCGCCGTAGACCGGGAACTCACGCCCGGCCAGCGTGCCGCCCTCAAAGGGGGTGAAGCCGCCCGCCGCCAGCACGACGTGCACGCCTTGCGCCCGCACGGCAACCGCAACGACGTCTGGGAGACCGACCACGTCGAAGCCAGCGTCTTCGTCAACATCGACGGACGCCGCCGCAAACCCTGGATCACCTGGTTCATCGACCACACCACCGCCGTCATATGCGGCCTGGCCATCACCCCCCACCAGCCCAGCCAGGACGCCATCCTGGCCGCCGCCCGAGACGCCATCCTCTGCACGGATCACCACCGGCCCTTCGGCGGCATCCCCCGCAAGATCCGCACCGACCGCGGCCGTGACTTCCTGGGCAAGTGCGTGGACGAGGCGTTCAAAAAGTTCGGCACCGAACTGATCGTCCTGCCGCCCTACAGCCCCCACCTCAAAGGCACCGTCGAAGCCATCAACGGCGCCGCCAAACACATGCTGTTCAAAGGACTGCCCGGCTACGCCCACACCCCCCGAAGCCGCCGCGACCGCCGCGGCCAGCCCCTGTGGGCCCTGGACGAACTCCTCGACTACGAAACCTTCATCACCGTCGTCCTTGACTGGGTCGACTGGTGGAACAACAACCACACCATCGCCCGCCTCCACCGGCGCACCCCCGCCCAGGCCTGGCACGCCGACCTCACCCCCATCGACACCCTCGACCCCGGCGACCTGCACACCTACACCCTCAACGACGGCGGCCCACCCCGGAAGATCACCAGCAAGGGCGTCCGCTGGAAGAGCGCCTACTACGTCGGCGACTGGATGCACGGCCACTCAAGCGCCGGCGAGATGGTCCGCCTGCGCCACGAACCCCACCACTACCACCGCATCGAGCTCTACGACGCCGACACCCTCACCTACCGCGGACCCGCCTTCCGCAGCGACGAGATGAGCCCCCGCCAAGCCCGCGCACTGCGCAACGCCCGCCGGCGCGAAGCCGACCGCTACGCCGCCAAAGCCCGCCGAGCCCGCAAGAACGCCACCCCCCGCTACGCCGCCACCAGCGTCGCCGCCGCGCCCGAGCCTCTCAACCGGCTCACCGCCAGCCAAGCAGCCGCCCAGCTACGCCATTTGCAGACACCGGAAGGTCACCTGCAGGCCGAGGCCCGGCCCGACCTCCTCAACCGGCCCGAGCCCGACTCCGCCCGCTGGACCAAGCCCCGGCCCGATCCCAAGCCCCAGGACACCGAGTGACCCACCCGACCACGCCCGAAGGCCAGTCGGCCACCAGTTCCAACTACCACTACATGGGTCTGCCCGGCGCCCGCGCCATGCTGACCCAGGCCAACGCAGAGACCTACGCCAACCTTGTCACCACCCTCAAGGCCGACGCCGGTAAAGGCGCCATCATGTGCGTCCACGGCGGCGTCGGCCTGGGCAAGACCTTCGCCGTCAACAGCCACCTCGACGACCTCGCCCCCCACACCACCCTGCGCATCAAAGTCGGCTCCGCCAAGATCCAGGCCCTGCGCGCCGCCCTGTACAAAAGGCTCGACCTGCCCGGCGAGGCGCCCCTCAACAGCACCCGCTGCGAAGCCATGCTCAAGGAAGCACTGTCGGAGACCCCGCGCGTCCTGGTCGTCGACGAAGCGCAGTGGCTGGACACCCGGGCCTTCGAATTCATCCGTGAGCTCTGGGACGACGAGGACACCCGCCTCGCCGTCGTCCTAGTCGGAGCCGAAACCTGCTATCAGAAGATCAAGAACCGTCCGGCGCTGGATTCCCGCATCCTCGTCTGGCAGCGCTACAAGCCCCTCACCCCGGCCGAAGTCCTCACCGTCATCCCCGAGTACCACCCACTGTGGGCGGACGTACCCACCGACGAACTGCTGTGGATCGACGACGTTGCCTGCCACGGCAACTTCCGCCAGTGGGCCAAAATCACCTACCTGCTCTGGGAACAGCACGGCGGCCCCGGCTCGAAGGGGGCCGGGAGCACGGATCCGACGAACCCGCCCACTCCACACGGCGCGGCCGCACCGCTCCCTCCTTACAGCCGGGACCTCGTGCGCGCCGTCCTCAGCCGCCTCGACCCCACCCAACGTCACACCGACTGAAGCGTTCCCACATTCACGCCGCCCCGGCGTCTGGGCGCGTGCTGCGCATGGTCTGGTGAATAGCTCCCGCACCGGCCCACGTTCGCATCCCGTCCTGCGCTCTTGAGACACAAGAAGGCCCTGCAAGGTGGGAACCTTGCAGGGCCTGTGAGGGAGCAACCTCTCGGGCTATTTCTTGAGAAGGAGGTACAGCAGCGTGATCACACCTCCGCCCACCAGAAGTGCCGCCCCCAGTTTTTCGTCCTGGTAGGCGATGTATGCCGCCAGACCGCCAAGCGCAAGTAGCACATGGCGGTCAGGTCGATGTGCCCCTTCGCGCGGGCTCCTTCGGCTCAGGGCTCCCCGCTTACTCGCGTCTTGGCGGAGGCAGTAAGCGGGGGCCGCATCTTCACCACGGCCGCGGCCGCAGATCTACAGGAGCAGCATCGGGGCTCGACGGATTGTCCATTCGGGGCAAACTGGATATGCGCTGGTCGGAGTCGGACAATGTGCCGGTCAAAGGGGAAAAGAACGTGGGGCGTCCCAGAGGGCCCCTCAAGGGTGAAACGGAGCAAGCACGCGCGTTAGCCCAGTGGCTCCGTGACCTGACCGTTGGTAAGACGATGCGCGACCTGGCTGACGAGAACCGCTACCAGAAGACGAGTTGGAGCGATCTGCTCAACGGGACCAAGCTTCCGCCTCTCTGGCTGGTGACAGATCTTGTCAGCAAGTATGCGTCTGACGAATCGCGTGATCAGGAGCTCCGTGAGGCACCAGGCTTCTTCATGCCGCGGAGCGGGCTGCGCTGGGAAAGGAGGTCGTCACCGATGTCCGCTCGCACCGGACAACCAGCTCCGAAGCCGAGCTGGCCATTCTTCTCGACCAGGCCCGCCCCGGGCAGTTGGAAGCCGAGCGAGCCGTCTTCGCTGTCCATAACCTCGTCTTCCTCCTGGTGGCTCTGTTGGCATCGCTGACAGATCGTTGCAACAAGCTGGAGAGCCAGGTGCAAACGGCCCGGGAACAGGGCCGGCAGGACGCGTTGTCCGCGCTGGCCAAAGACCTGGAGCAGTCGAGGGCGCGCAAGGAGAAGGCTGGAGCGCAGATGGAGGAGGCACGCAGGGAAAGGGAGCAAGCCGAAGAGATCCGGGTTGCTGCCCTGCTGATCGTCGAGCAGCATCTGCTTGCCGTGTCGGCAAACAACCAGCAGGACGTGGCTTCCGCCGGTCAGCAGCAGATGCCCCAGCCCCCGCCCGCACAAGGCACGGCAAGTAGCCCTCACGGCCTTCTCGAGTACGACATTGCGCTGGAAGGCACCGAGGATCAGATTTCCATTATCCGGACAGACCTCGGACGCCTCCGTGAGCAGGTGGCAGGAACGACAGAAGGCTTGTCCACTGCGACTGAAGCGGACAACGGACAAACCGAGGCCGCCCGCGGAGGAGCAACGAGCCGTGACTACGGCACCGGTGGGCCGCAGCCGTACTCATGGGACAACGCCTACTACGGCGCGTACGGCCCGTACCCCGGATACGGCGCCGGGTACGGGTACGAATCCAACAACCCCTTCACCGAGAACCCGTATGGGGCGTACGAACCGCACCCGTACTCAGAGCCGAAGCCGGCCCCGACATCAGGCTTCGTAATCGAGGACGCAGAAGACGACGAACTGGAACCTCCTGCCGATCCGCACAGAGTGACCCCCACGTGCGTGTGGGGAAGACCTCGGTTTCAAGATTCCAACCAGGTCACCACCGAACGACCCCCACATGCGTGGGGAAGACGCCGCGGGTCATGCCGACGCCGATGTGGAACCAGGGCAGACCCCCGCGCGCGTGGAGAAGACTTCGTCCCTCTGGAATCGGGCGAGTGGAAGGAGGACAGACCCCCACACACGTGGGGAAGACAACCTGGCCCTGCTCGGGCATGGTCCAGGGCAGGACAGACTGCATGTGAGGAGGACCGCGATGGCCTGAGTCCCAACGCTCCGCTCGTCGACAGACCCCCATACGTGGGGAAGACGGCAGCCTGGGAGAGAACGGAGACGCGATGCAGGACAGACCCCCACCCGCGTGGGGAAGGCTCTTCGCTACCTGCCGGTTTGAAGGCCGACAGGTGCCTTGTTGACTTTACACGCGGCGTCATGGCTGGGTGGAACTGGCTGCCTGACAGGTGCCCCTGAGAGGCGTGCCGCGGGCCCGGCTCCGTGTCGGCGGCATCCTCGAGCGCATGCTTGTGCTGCAACTGCCTACCTTCCGGTGCAGGCAATCGCCCTTGGCGTAGTTCTGCGACGTGGCCGTACCGAAGGGGCGGCAGACGCTGAGTCCCCTGCACGCCCCGTCCGGTGTCTCATCGGCTCGCGCGGTCTGTCCGTCGCCGTCTCGCCGTTTCTCTCGCGAATCTCTCCAGTCTCGTGCTCGCAGGGTGCAGGTACACGTAGCGGTCGGCGGCGAGGACCTGCACGGTGTTGATGTTGTGCACGAGGCTCCGGGGGATGGTGTCGACGAGGTTCTTTGGTCTCAGGGCCAGCAGGTGCCGGGGAGTGATGGGCAGGATGATGGAGTGCGCGTCGTCGAAAGCCATGTTGTGCGGCCACGGTGTGGTGTCCGTCCGCACGGACACTGCCGGATTGTCGCCGACGAGGAACTGTCCGCTTTCCGGAGGCAGGACTTCCAAGTGCCATTTCGCTGCTCTGGCACGCACCTTGTGGAACATGTGTTCGATGCGGGTGCGAAACAGCTTGCCGGTTTCATGCTCCTGGGTCACCTCGGACTGCGCGACGAGGCGTTCGGCAAACATATCGAGGGCTGAGCCAGACAGGTGAAGCCCGGTCTGCCGCAGTGCCTCACGGCGCAGTTGCTGCGGGTATTGCTTGACGAGCTGACCGCGGACGTTCACGCTCACGGTCTTGATCGCAGTCGTGTACACGTTGCGGTAGTGGTGCGACCTCACATAGTGCAGCACGATCAGATCCCGCAGGGCCTCAGCGTGCAGAGGGTCGACGAACGGGGTGCCGTCGTGCACGGCCTCGAAGGCAGCAGGAACGCGCCTCTCCACGGAGCCCCACAGTTCCTCGGCAGATTGGGAGTCGAACGCGACGAAGGTGTCGGCCGAACCGCATACCCGTGGGCTCTTCAGCTTGTTCCGGCGTTCCGGGTGGCGTACGTCGACGGGACGCACCTGGGGGCCTCGGCCATCCAGCCCGTCCTTCGCGAACTGCTTGAGCAGGACTTGGGGCACGAGGTGCTGCCGGGATATCTGAACTGCCTTCACCCGGCAGAGTCTGTCAAGCACCCGGTGCACGGCGCCAAGGATTTGGCCTCCTGCCGCAACGACCCCTGGCGTCTGTCACTGCTTCAGTGCCGTGCTGCCGCCTGGTTCCATGCGCTGCCGGCGGGGAGTGACCAGGCCGCGCCAGCCGGCACGGACGATGTCCTCGCCGTCGAGCCACCGTCGTGGGCGGTGGTGAGGCATGCCTGAGGGGAGCCGACACTGGCGGTTGAGGCGGCAGTCCACTGCGTCGCGCCTGGTGGCGTTGCAGTACGGGATAATATCGCTTCGGCCTGATCGGCAGCGGGCCCGGAAACGGACAGGTGGCTGATGGACAGCGATCGGGTGCTGACACAGGTCAAGGTCGTTGGCCTGCTTGGCAGGTTTGAGCACACGGTCGACTTCCCGGCCTCCGACGAGTTCGTGATCGTTCACGGACCCAACGGGGTGGGCAAGACCATGCTCCTCGACCTCATCAGCGCTGTCGCCTGGCCTGTCGATTTCAGCACGATCGTGCGAGTCCCCTTCGGCAGCCTGCGTCTGCAGTTCGATGACGGCATGGTCCTCACGGTGGAGAAGCCTGCTCCGAGAGGTCCGGTAGACGACGATGATTCGTCCGAGCCGGACCCGGATGCAGCCCCGGTGATTCCGTTTTCGTTCACCCTTGAACATGATTCTCGGTCTGGCAGGCTCATCTGGTCGCCCCGGCCCTCTTCCGATGCGGAGGCAACACGCCTCACCGCGTGGCTCGGGCCGAACCGTTTGCAGCGGACGTCCAATTTCGAGTGGACTCTGCGCAACTATCTGTTGCACTCACCCGGGGACCTGGACGACAAGGGGCGGGAAGCCCTATCGCTGTGGGATGACGATCTCCCGGAACACTTGAAAGGCCTGCTGGCCGAGCGGATGCCCACCGAGTTCAGGGACGTCCTGGCCAGCATCGTGGTCCACTCGATCGACACCCACCGGCTGCTCGGCTTGTCCCCAGACGAACGTCCCGGACACACCCGACAGTGCCCTTCGCCGACGAAAGTGGAGGAGTTCGCCAAGGACCTGGCGCGCAGACTGGCCAAGGGACTCGAGGAAAACTCGCGGACCTCACAGGAATTGGACCGCACCTACCCCCAGCGACTCCTTGAGAATCCCGCAGCCGACGTCAGCGAGAGCGAGATCCGCGAGCGCTACGACGCCCAGAACGAACTGCGCCGTCAACTCGGTGACATCTCGCTGGTCGACGAACGCACGAGCGTTATCGAGATCCCCGAACGCATGGAGCCGTGGCAGCGCGCCGTGCTGTGGACCTATCTCAGCGACACCGAAGCCAAGCTGGCTACCTTCCAGGACATCCTGGACCGGGTCTCGCGACTGCGTGAGATCGTCAACAGACGCTTCCTGTTCAAACACCTCGAGATCGACCGAGAGCGCGGCTTCAGGCTGGTCAGCGACGACGGGGCCGATCTCGATCTCATCTCACTCTCCTCCGGCGAACAGCACGAACTGGTCCTGGCCTATGACCTCCTGTTCAACGTGCCGGCTGGTGCGCTCGTCCTGATCGACGAACCGGAGATCTCGCTCCACGTGTCGTGGCAGAAGGGCTTCATCGCCGACCTCCGCACGATCGCATCGCTGGTCAGCTTCCGGACCATCGTGGCCACCCACTCACCCCAGATCGCCGGGAAATGGGCAGACCGCATGGTCATGCTCGGCCCGACCGCGGAGTAGCGCCACGTGTTCGACGAACTGGACGCCGACGACCTCTACGCCGAACTGATCATGCTCCGGGCCAACGACAGACGGGCCGTCATCCTCGTTGAGGGAGCCACCGACTGCGCCGTACTCGACCGGTTCGTCAACTCCGAGCACGTCACCACAGTCCCCGCACACGGCAAGAGCCGAGCTCTGGGCGCGATCGAACGCACCTACGACGGCAGCCAGCTCCAGGCCGTCTACGCCATCCTGGACCGCGACTGGGTTGGCCTCCTCGACGACGGCCTGGACCATCACGCCGTGCTCTACACCGACTTCTACGACCTGGACGCCTGCATCTTCTACGCGCAGGGAGTGTACGAAGCGCTCGCAGCCAGCTTCTGCACCGACCTGAGCTTCCGCCACGGCACCCTCGGATGCACTAACGACGACATCATCGCCGCCTGCACAGCGCTCGCGCTTCCCCTCGGAGTCCTGCGCTACATATCCCAACGCGACAACCTCGGGCTCAACCTGCGGGACTTCCCTCTCGGCCAGGCGATCAAGCGCCTCGTGGACGGGGTCGACCTCGCTGAACTGGTCGAACTCGCCTGCAAACGCGCGAAAAAGGATCCCGCCGACTTCGGCGGCCTCGTACCCCTCCTGCAGCAGGAACTGGACGCAGCGGCCCAGCAGGAGCAGTACTGCTCAGGCCATGACCTCGCCAAGGCCTTCTCACTTGTCGCCAAACAGCAGTGGGCCTCCAAAGCGGGCCACGATGTCGTTGAGCGTTCCGCCCGAGCCGCTTTCAGCCGGGATCTGTTCGAGCAGACCAGCATGTACCGTGACAGCGAACGCTGGGCCGCAGACGCCGGGGTACCTGTTTGGAAACAGACCTCATCGCGGCTCTGAGTCTCCCTTCCACAACCGTCGCAGTCTCCGGTGACCCCTGGGCGCGGTGAACCGCGTCCGGCGCCCGCGCGACGTCCCTTCCCGACAGGATCCGGACCAGCCAGCCGCCATCGGCCAGTTGGATGCGGCATCGATTCCGGTCGAGAGAAAGCCGAGCCCGGCTTGCTCATGTCCAGGTGACTCGCCGACTGAGCAGCCGAGGTTGCGAAAAGCAGTCGGGCTCGCCGCGATCCCCCTCAGCGGTAGGCCCGCCTTCGGCTGCTGTGACAGGGACCGACCGTTGCGTCTCTGGGACGTTGAGCAGCGCACATGCCCAAACGCTGCTGCTGCCGTAACGCCTACGACTCTCTTCCGAAGCGCCTTCGGTCGCCATCACCTTCTGCCTGCATGGGATGCTCATGCTCCGTCGACCGTTGCGACGGTGCTCGAAGTCAGAGGGTTCCCAGAATCGACTGAGTGGAGGGGAGTGCTGTGGATCTGGTGTATGTGTCAGAGCGCAAACTGTACGGGCGGCTTGGGATGCGGCCTTCGAATGTGCAACAGGGCCTGCAGGCCTCGCTGAAGATTCCGCCGTTGATCGAGGTGTCGGGGAACAGGAGCTGGGAGAAGGCGGCTGAGCCCATCGCCCCCCATGCGCTGGTGAAGAAGGCACAGCGGATTATCGAGCGACGGTTCACCCCGGTGCCGTTCACCACCCGGAACCTGCAGGCGAATCAATGGGTCAGTTTCGACCTGGACATGGCCCAGGTCGCCGTCCATGAAGACAGTGGCGAACCTCCCGAGGACGTAGCCCTGTTCGTCGGACAGGTCCCAGCAGGGACGGCCGGCCAGCCGCGCGACCTGGGGCTCATGCTGTGCGGATCCGTCCAGCATCTGCGTACGCAGGTATGCACACAGGGCCGGATGGGCTCGGACACCACGTGGCTGCACGACTTGATTCTCGAGGTCGAGCGTCGCGAGGAGAGCGGGCTGAACGTGATCCCCGAGTTCCTCAACGATCTGATGCCGCATCGCCGCAGCGAAGGGCTCATCGAGGACGCCGCGCTCGGGGTGCATGGCTGGATCCAGAGAAAGTACCCGCCATCCACCCGGGGCCGCCTGCGAGGCCACGCCATCGTGGTGATGGACATTGACCGTCCGCAGTGGGTCCACCGGCTGGTGGTGGCGACCCCCTTGTACGTGCAGGCCGTGCACGAGCCAGCACCACAGCCGCGCACGCGCATCCTTCCCAGGATCCACAGGCGCGCCGGCACACCGTGAGCCCTATGAGCGTTCGTCCACAGCTGGCGGCATGGCCATGAGGTCCTCGCGTGCCTGGCCTTTGATGCCCGCGATGAGAGAGTGCAGCTCCTGCCAGTGCTGCCAGCACCCCTGATCGGGCCGGGAAGGCGTCGGGGTGTTATCGGGCCCGGTCTGCAGCATCGTCAACCGCGTATGTGTAACGAACTGGGCGTACGGCCCCTGCAACTCGCGGATCTTGCGTTGCACGTCCGAACTCCAGTAGAACTCGGCCGCGGCTGCACTGACCGGCGGTGAGACGACTTCCCAGGGCCGGACGCTGAGGAGCGCTTCGGCCTTGTCACGCATCGGCTGCCTGTCAGACATGGCCCCGAAGTAGATCTCGTCGAGGGTCTGGCCCAGGCGGTGAAGCCAGATACCGAGCGTTTCGTAGCTGTCCTTCAACTCCTCACGAGACCGCCGGTACGCATCAGTCTCACGCTGCATCACCTGTTGGCGCTCGAAGAGACGTCGGCTGTTCTCGAAGTGCCGGTCCATCAGTTCCATATGGTGCACCGCGCCGCGAGAAGCGACGATGTATCCGATGCGGGTGCCGATCGCCAAGGCGAGGAACACGATGATCAGGTTGGCTACCAAAGAGATGGAATGATCAGTCACCCCGCCAGTGTCCACGGCACCCGTGGCCTGCACACCAGCGCGGACAAAACAGCAGACGGAACCAAGAATCGCGGCTCCTCCAGCAAGCTGGGTGGAAGCGTAAGGGGGCCGCAAGCTCCAGGCGCCTTGCTGAGCTCCCTGACGCACAGCCAGGGGAGCTGCCAGCGTTACCGCGCTGCTCTGGCCGGCCTCACCAGCCTTCGACGTGCCGTTCAGGCGGCACAGTCAATCGGGCGGCATTGTCAACCAGGGCTGCCGAACGGGACTGGCAGTGGGTCCCCGGCACCTGCTGGCTGCAAGAGGCGAATATGCAGAGGTCCGTGCGGCTGGGCCCCGGTCACGCCGCCAGCGGGCCCCACGAGGTGACGCTACGTTCCACCGGCGACCCAGGCTGCCGACAGGGTCAACCCAGCCGGCGAGCCAGAACTTGTCAATGAGACCAGGTCAGTTGGGGCAGGCCCGCTAGCGTTGGTGAAGTCGACCGTGCCGCCCGAGAACGTCGCTTCGCGGAAAATGATGGTGCCGTCTGAGAGCGCAGCCGAGTAGAAAATGACTTCGCCGCCGGAGAACTCCACCAGGACAAAGCCCAGTCTCCCGCCGGAAGCGGCTATTTGACGGAAGTCGACCTCGCTGCCGGAGAACGCTGCCTGGCGGAAGTTGATCAGTCCGCCAGAGACAGTCGATTGGAGGAAGCTCACCGTGCCGGCGGAGAAGTCAGCGCCACTGAAGTCGATGTCGCCGCCGGAGAACGTCGCCTGGCGGAAGCTCACCGTGCCCCCGGCGAATGATGCCCCGCTGAAGTAGACCGTGCCTCCCGAAAACGAGGCCTGGCGGAAGCTGACCCTGCCCGCGCAGAAAGTAGCCCCCCTGAAGTCGGCCGAGCCTCCTGAAAACGTAGCCTGGGAGAAGTCTCCACCGTCGAACGCGACCCCCGTCAGGTCGAAGTTGTGGCCCTGCCAGGAGTGCTGATGTGCCAGAGGCAGACGGAGGTGATCTCGGATCAGCCGGATAACAGTGTGCCGGACCTCCCGCAGGGCCAGGTAGCTGTGCCGGCCGTCTGCGTCGCCCGCCGCAATGTCAGTCTCGGCGGTGTAGGGCAGCCGAAGATACGAGCACAGGACGTCGATGCAGGTCTGGCGCAGCGCGCGGCTGGGGGCGTCGTCGGCGAGCCCGGCCAGAGCATGCACGCCACCGAGGCGAACTGCAGCGGACTCGGCTCCGAGCTGGGAGACAGCGGCGGTGAAGCGCTCGGTGTGCAGGCGGGTGGCCTCACGCAAGGCACCGTCCTCGTCGATGCGCTGGCGGCGATAGGCCACGACCAGGGCGACTAGGGCGCCCGCGCCAGCCACGACACCAAAAGAGAGCTTGACCAGGTCGAAGACGGTCTTGGAATCGAGGCGTCGCTCAGGCTTGAGCTCGCGAGCACCGAGAAGGCCCCATCCGGTATAGAAGACCGCGGAGGCAACGAGAACCGCAGCGGTAAAGGCCAGGACCAGGACGATACTGATGTGCCAAAGACGCAGACCGCGCCGTTCAGTCTGGCGCTGTAGCAGGCGTGGGATCATGACTGACAGGAGTAACCCCTGGAGCTCCTGGTTGCAACGGCCTTACCTGGCTGGCGACCGCGCCAGTACCAGCCAGCCGACCGTGGCCATGACCTCACCACTCCTCGCATGACGCGTAAGCGCAGTGACCCGCACCGGCCAACCCCACCCCACCCTGGGCGCACGGAGAGCAACTGGGCCCTGACTGTGGACCGCCGCGCCTCCTCCTGCCGTCGCAGGGTCTGCACCGTATCGGAGGCCAGCGCGTCGGCGTGGTCCAAGTCTTCGATGGCCGCGGGATATTCGCCCAGTTCGGCATATGCCAATGCCCGCCCTAAAGCGTGTTGCACAAGGCTCTGAGCTGGGCATCTCCCTTGTATGGCCGGGGTCTTACGCGCTGAGCGGGTGCGGGACGTCGACGGGCACAATGTCACGGACGGCTGGAAGATGTTCAACCGACAAGGGCGGCGGATTGGAACGTATGACCCAGATCTCAACTATCTCAAGCCATAAGAGCTCGTAACACGATCTTGTTGAGATGCGCTGGCCAGGCGTGACCGATGTGACGATTCGGCCGTTCGGGAGGGTGTGAGTGCTCGGCCGTGGATCGTGAACGACGACTTGTGGGCGCTGATCGAACCGCTGCTGCCGCCGTGGCCGGAGCGGTCACCCGGGCCGCGGCCGGTGGCGGACCGGCTGTGTCTGCAGGGCATCCTGTACGTCCTCCACAACGGCATAGCCTGGCAACTGCTGCCGCTGGAGCTGGGGTTCGGCTCGGGGCAGACCTGCTGGCGGCGTCTGGAGCGGTGGCAGCAGGCCGGTGTCTTCGACCAGCTGCACCGCGTGTTGCTCGCCGAGCTGAACGCGGCCGGCGAACTCGACTGGTCGAGAGCATGTGTGGACGGCTCCCACATCCGCGCCAAAAAAGGGGATCCGACACCGGTCCGTCGCCGGTCGACCGGCGGAAGACGGGCAGCAAACACCACTTGATCTGCGACGGCCGCGGTACCCCGCTCAAGGTCATCACCACTGCGGCCAACGT
>NZ_JBVJPT010000021.1:130103-150847 GCF_055609385.1 Streptomyces sp. NPDC036764 | reverse complement strand
GCCCAGTTCATGACCGGCTGTGCCGGCTTGCGGGCGCGGTGACGGACGCGGTTGATCTCTTCCTCGAACTCCTGCTGGAACGTCGAGTAGCAGGAAGCCGCGTTCTTCGCGGCGCCGCGCAGGTCATCGGCGGCCTTGCGCATCTTGCGGGCCACCTTCCGGGCCCGGATGCGGGAGCCGAACGCGCGCCCCTCGGGGTCGGGCACGGCTGCCAGGACGCCTTCGAAGATCTCGGCGCCCATGGCCACCTCGATGGACAGCGTCACGGCCGCTGCGCGGAGGCTGTTGCAGTAGTTCCTCACCTGCGCGGGGGAGCCGAACTCCGGGGAGGGCAGGAGGGACTGGGCGTGCGAACCACCACCGCCGCGGGCGGTGTTCCGGTTGTTGTTCACAGTGACGTTGATCGGCGGAACGATCGAACCACCCAGCGCCCCGACGAACCCACCCGCGGCGGCGCCCGCGTTGGCGAACTTGTTGCTCTTGTTGGTGCCGCCCAGGTTTTGGGGGGTGTAGGGCCGTCCCGCCTGCCGGTTCGCGAAGCCGCGTACCTGGTTCGAGTTTGTGTTGCGTGCCATCTGGCTGTCTCCTCAGGTCAGTGGGTGCGGCGGACGATGAGCCAGGCGGTCTGAGCCGTGATCAGGGTGAGCAGCCAGATCAGCTCCAGCGGGCCGGCGAGCGGCCCGAACCCTGCCGCGAGCGCCAGCCAGGCCAGCGCGGAAGTGGCGAAGACGGTTACGCCGATGCGCCAGGCCAGGACGGATCCGGTGCCGCGGCGGCGGCGCTGCATGAGCAACAGCCACACCAGCGGCCCGGCCGCGAGCGGGGCGAGCAGCAGGCCGGACCACCAGGCGATCGTGTGGAGCAGGAAGCCGGCCACGAGCGCAAGCACGGCGAAGCCGATGGGGGCGAGCGCGCGGCGGTGGTCCCACAGCATCAGCGCAAGGCCAGTGACAGCCTGGTGGGCCAGGGAGGGGCGTTCGGGCATCACGACCACGAACGGGTCGCTACCGCGACGGCCCCGCTGACGCGGTATACGGACGGTGTGGACGGCGGCGCCGCCGCGGGTGCGGGTACGGCTGGACACAGCGAAACTCCTTGGGAGTTGGAGGGGTTTTAGGCGGCGCGCTGTTCCTCGGTGCGAGTGAAGGTGTCGAATTGGCTGGGGGTGATTAGGCCGGTGTCGCGCCAATCGGCGAGCAGATCGGCTTGTCCCTCGATGGCTTCGCACTTGCCGCACAGGCGCCCGGCCGGGCGACGGCGGGAACGCTTGCCCGGAGGGCGCTCGCCCCACCGACAGGCACTCAGACCTGCCGCCTTGGCCTCGTCCTGTAGCTCCCGCAGCGGCTTGGCCGCGTGCGGGTAGAAGAACTCGATCTCATCGAGCTCTCCGGGCTTGGCGAACGCTCCGCACAGGCACTCCCCCGACATGTGCAGGTGAACGGTGACTTCGTTCAGCGGCAGCGCTCCCGGGGTGCACAGCATGTGGTCGGCGTGCTGGTGGGGGAGGTTGCAGCGGTGGCGGTCGCGGTATTCGCGCATGTGGGCGTCGGTCCAGTGCACGATCGGGGACACCCAGATCAGGGCGCCCTCACGGTCGACCTCTTCGGCATTGCGGAAGCGGCGATCCGTCTCCGCCCACCGCATGCCACCGAGGTAGACGACGTTGCGGGTGCGTCCGTGGCGACCGATGATCTGCCCGCGGAGGCGCTGCAACGGCTCATCCTTTAACCGCCGGTACATCACGCTGTGGCCGGCCGGTCCGGGGAAGCCCTTCCATACCTGCCGGCCGATGTTCTTGCCGCGGGTGGCCAGCACGTTGCCGAGCACGAGATCCCGGTAGCTGTGCTTCGGGTGCAGTTCGTGCAGGGGCAGACCCCAGGCGGCGACCACATCACGCACATGCTGCGTGGTCTCCGGGATCCCGGTACCGGTGTTGACGTGCGCGATCGCATCCACACGCTGCCGGAAGAGGTGGTTGACAACCACGGAGTCGTTGCCGCCGGAGAACAGCCCGATCTTGGCCACGACCGGGAAGGCAGCCAGCACGCGATCGTAGATGGCGAACGAACGTGAAATCGCCTCATCCAAGGTCATCGCCTCGGGTTCAGCGTCGGCCTTCGGCGGCCGACCGATGATGCGGTCCGCCATGCCCGGGAACATGTCCCCGGCCGATTGTCGGCGCTTGTTCCGGGAGGTCATGCCGCCACCTCCGGCCCAACGGGCGCGGCAGCCTGCTGCTCGCGGGCCTCCTGAAGGCGGGCAGATACCCAGCCGACTGACCAGCCGGTGTCTTCGGCGAGCTGCCGCACCGAACGCTGCCCGTCCCGGAAGGACCGGACGTAGGAGCGGGCGTCGCTCTCCGGCATCTTCATGAACGTGGCCGCGCCGTTCACGGCACCGTTCACCGTCCCGGTCAACGCGTTCACGGCCGCCTGCTCATCGCTCGTGTCGAGCGCTGTCGCGGCGGGTTCGAGGGCGTGTCGCTCAGGCCGTGATCGCTCCGTACGCTCCTGCTGTTCACGCCGTAGGGCGTCCGCGCACTGCTGGTCCTCACGCCGCACGCGGTCTTCGTATTCGCGCTGCTCACGCCGCATGTCCGCTTCGCGGTCGAGGCGTTCACGCTCCATCCGAGCCGTGTGCTCGCGCTCAGCCAACCGTTCGACAGCCTCGCGTTCGGCCCGCTCGCGCTCCAGTCGTTCGGCGTGTTCGCGGGCGGACTGTTCAGCGCGTTCACGCTCCAGCCGCTCGTGTTCACGACCTTCACGCTCGCGCTGTTCACGCGCGGACTGTTCGGCGGCCCGTGAACGCTCGATGCGGTCCAGCGCCCGCCCGATCGCGCGCCGGTAGGCCAGTCCGGCTTCCGCGGTGACGATCAGCAGCAGCGGCGCGACCGAGTGGACGGCCACCCCGACTAAGTCGCCCTTGAGGGCGCTGTCGCCAATGTTGAGGAGCAGGGTCATCAGCCCGGTCATCCACCGCAACACCGCCGGCCAGGCACCGGAGCTCCCACCGAGGCGTGCCACGGTCGCATCGAGGCGGACCACGATGACCACGGCCGCGTCGACCACGAGCGGCAGGATCGGGGCCGTCCACTCCCAGTCGTCCGGGGTGACCCGCTCCACCAGGGGCGTGACAGTCAGGACGGAGAACAACACCGCGCCGGCCGTGATGGCCCATGTACCGGTCGCGAGCGTCTTCTCAGCGGACTGGATCTGCGCCGGGGTCAGCGGCTCGCTCACGCCCCAACCCCCGCCGCCGGGGCCGACAGGTTGGTCAGCTCTACCCGTGCGGCCAGCGCCTTGCGGCGGGCCCGGCGGATACGGCGCTCGTCCAGCTCGGTCGGCGTGCGATCGAGGGTGGTGATGTAGGCATCGAGCAAGTCAATGTCCGCCTCGATGACGGGCATCTCCAGCTCGATCGCGTCCAGCTCCGCATCCGTCGGCTCCAAGAAGTCGGCGAACGCGGTAACAGCATCCTGAACAGTCACGATGGGGCTCATAGGGTCGTGGTCCTTCCACAGGTGAACGGCCCAACAGCACCCTCGGAGCGGCAACTCCGGGGGTGCACGCCGTTTGATGGGGTGATCAGCCACGCAGAACGCGCGACAAAGCCACATAGAGCGGCTGGAGTGCCCCGGGCGAGATTCGATCTCGCACCCCTCACGGCTGGATGCCGGGGCGACGTGCTGTCTCCTTCGGGGGTGCCGCACCCGTATCAGGTAGTGCGGCATGACCCCGTTGTAGGCGTATGGAGACATGGCCTCTCGGCCTAAGCCCTCCCGAATGACCAGGGTCGGGTGCGCCCTCGGCCCGCTCTGTCCCGGGCCCCTTGACCTCCGAATGGGCCCTGTAGCAGGGCGCATTGAGGTCCGGCACCCGCTTGCCGGAAGAACCGACCGACGGGCACATCCCTAAGGTTCCCTAGGGTTCCCTGCGGTGTCAAGCGGTAAGCTAGGGAACCTCAGGGAAGTGACGACAAGGAGCGAGCGACATGGCAGGCCAGGCCGACAATCGGGCCCCGTACGCGAAGATTGCCGCCCACTACACGGAGCTGATTTCGTCCGGTGAGCTACAGCCGGGGACGCTCCTGCCGAGCATCAAGAACCTGTCGGAAGAGTGGAAGGTCAGCACCGCGACAGCCGAAAAGGCGCTTCGCAAGTTGCGCAACGAGGGACTTGTGCGAGGCATCCACGGCATCGGTACCGAAGTTCTGGACCGGCCGGCCCCGATGTCCTCGGGTGCCCAGCGGCAGGACAGGGGACGACGTACGGGGTCCAGCTGGGGGGCTGGCGAACGGTCCGACTCACATCAGGCGGCCGTGGTGTCTGCGCCTGCCGAGGTGGCGCACGCACTGGACATCGAGCCAGGCTCGGCCGTTGTACGGCGTAGCCGGGTGTACAGGGACCGGCACGGCATCGTGGCTCACAGCACGTCCTGGATTCCCGCCCAGTACGGAAAGCTGATCCCGCAGCTCGCAGCGAGCGAGCGGCTGACGGGGGGAACCTCGCTTCAGCTCATCGCCCAAGCGACTGGCCACCCGATCAGCCACCGCATCGACACGGCGTCAGCCCGCACACTGACGCCGGAGTACGCACGACTCTTGGAGCTGGACCCTGACAACTCGCCGACAGAACCGGTGGTCGTGATGACCGCGAAGTTCGTCGACAGCGAGGGCAACATCGTGGAGTACGGCGTCGACCTCGGAGGGCCGGGCCGTACATGGCGCACAGAATCGGAGGTCACCCCGTGACAGTCGCGGACGACACGCTTGTGAGCGTGCTCGAAGACCGACTGGACGCACTGCTTGCGGCCCGCCGGACTGGCACAATCACGCCGGAAGCCGAAGCAGAGATGGCCACCATCTCCCAAGCCATGGCGAGACCGATGTCCCCACGCCCCCCGTTCTGCGTCCTGATGGCCGGACTCCCCGGGTCAGGCAAGACCACGCTTTCCCGCGTCCTCACGGATCGCGGATTCGTGCGGTTGTGCCCGGATGAGGAGATGTACCGCCGGCACGGCGTCTACGGGGTCGACTTCCCCCGGGGCACCTTCCCCACCCTTGAGCGGCCAGTCCTGGAAGACGTGGCGGTCGACCTGCGGGAACAGCTCATAGCCGGGCACGATGTCGTCGTTGACCACGGCTTTTGGACTCCCGAGGATCGGGCCAAATGGCAGGCCATCGCCACCGACGCCGGCGCGGTCCCCGTACTCGTCTACCTTGCCGCCAGCCATGATGAACTGTGGGCGAGGATCAGCAAGCGCAACGAGTTCCATGCGGACGATCCGAACTCGATCTACTTCGCGGAGAGCGACCTCCAGCGGTACCGCAACCGGTTCATACCTCCCACAGCAGACGAACCGCACGTGTTGTACGAGGGTGACCCCGCTGCCGTGATCGCGACCCTGGAAGCATCCGACCACTGACGCTTCCAGGGGCAGACGCGCAGGTCAACCGGGCCGCGCTCCCAGGGAACCCCCGGCCCAGACTTCCGGCACGGGCGTCACCCCCTGACAGGCAGCGGGCGACACGTTGCTCATGCGACTGCCGGAACCCTCGCGGCCTGGCCGACGGTCTGGGCATGGACCGACCGGCCAGGCCGCGACACGCGAAGGCGCCCAGCCGGATCTCTCGACCCGGCTGGGCGCCCAGCCCCCGAAGAGGTATAGATTCGGGGCATGGCCTCGAAGGTCGGTGACGACCTTCGAGGACCGACAGGCGACTCACCGCGTAGCTCCCGGTTGCTTACCAGGGCTCAGGGCTCTACGCGGTGAGGTGCGCCACGAACGGGTTCACCAGGATGATCACGGCGTATGCCAGCACGTGGCCGCCGGCAGTGATCATCAGTTCTCGTCCGATCTTGCGCATAGGTGTTTCCTCCTCTCGCCGCTAGAAGCTTCTGCCTTCCAGATGTCTCGGTTGGGCGCCACCTCCCGTCGGAGAGTCCGCCGCCACCCCCGGGCCCTCGGCCCCAGCGAAGATCGGGATCATGTGAACCAGCTCACAAGCCCAACTGCCGTGCATCTTATGCCCGACACTCTGTGATCTGCGACACGGGGTGCCACACAATGCTTTGTGATCTCCACCACCTGACGAAGGATCATGATGACTTGGCTCCATCTCGACATTCGAATCAAAGGTTTCTCTGTGGGGTCGGATGAGCTCGCCGGGGGATTTCCGTTAAGGTCGCTGGGATTGGGAAGTCCCTCGGTGTGTGAATACCTACGGCGTCTTTGCTCGCTTTTTACGTGGTACCGGCGGGCTTATCCCGAAGAAGTCCTGCTCTTCCGGGCGCTTGAAGGCGAACCCTGTAGCGCCCTTGCGCGCGACGTAAGGCGGTCGTAGACCTCACCGTCCGGGCCATGGTTCGCACGCAGTTCCCACCCACACCCCGCCAGGTAGTACTGCCGGCGAGGGAGCTGCAGCACTCCCGGAAAGGTTGACGCCGGGCCCTGGGCACTACATCTGGCTGTGCACGCACCTGCGGCTTCGGCGCTGCTGTCTTACGCCATCGATCACGGCATGCTGAGCACAGTGATCATGGCGATGGACAACGTCATGAAGGCAACGAAGACTCCGCCGCCATACAGAACCGCGTCAACAATGGACTTGCCGGTGGCGCAGACCAAGATGCCTGCTACGAGCGCGATAAGCATCGACACGGACGCCGCAATGATCAGGTACAGAACCCTGAGGTTGGTGGTCGGTGGCGTCGACTGGCTGTTCAACGATCGGTCCCCTTCCAGGTTAGGGAAGGGTGATTGGACCGAAAAAAGACAGATCTCAGCCCAACCACCCACGTACGGGTGTTTGGCCTGAGATCTGTGACGCTCAGTCTCAAAGCGGTGATCTTGCGACGGTGGGGGCGTTGGCCCCTCATGGAGGCCCCGCATCTTCCGGTCCGTACAGCGTCCGTCGCGTCGTCGGACATCTGATGGGGCGACAGTAGCAGACGGCACTGACATCCGAGGGCGTGTGCCGGAAGCGATGTCTGGGGCCGGCTGTCACGGGCGATACCTCGCTGTGCGATGCACCGAGTGGACGTCTCTAGATTCCCGCAAGATCTTCCTGGCCAGGGCGCTAGACTCGTTTGTGCAGAGTTTGAGGGGAGGTGACCGTGAGTCAAGAGGAGTTGCCTGCAAGGCGACACGCTCTGATCATTGCGACGGGTTCTTACAGGCATGCATCTAAGTTGGGCCGGGCCCTAGAGGCTGGGACTGAAGACGTCGACTTCCTGATCAACACGTGGGTGGGGTCCGGCAAGTCCTTCAATTACATTCCCCTGAACTTCGTCCAAGACGAAGTTCGCAGTAGGCTCTTCGCCGCTGGCGAAGGGCTAAGGAATGCTGCCACGCAACGCGAAAAGCGCGTTGCGGTACGCGAATATCTCGCAGCTTTGGCAGACCTGATCTTGTGTCTGCTGTGCTTCCTAGTGAGCGCTGTGCGGCTTCTACTGTCGCTCTTGATGAGTCGTGCTGATTCAGGCTTGGCGACTGTTTGGAGGCCTCCGCCGATCGATGCGGTACCACAAATTGCGCCGCGCGGCCCCAACTTTCCCTTTCCCGTGCCTACTTGCCGGGGCGGGCATCACCGCAGCGCGCTAGGGAGCGCCGTACTAGCTGCCTGATCTACCCGCCGACCGCTTCCAGGTCGGAAGGCTCAACATCGTGTTCCAACTTCCGGACGGCACCCCGTGGGTTGCCGTGCTGGTTCTCGCCGTGTTTGGTCTGCTTGTGTTCGGGATCCGGACCGTTGTGCGGGCCGTGTGGCCTCAGAAGTCTGAGCATAGGAAAGAGCTGCTGCAAGAGTGGCAGCGGCAACGTGCTCGCCGTCGGCGGGAGAACAACATGCGGAGGTGACAGCGTCGTGACCAGTGACGATGGACGACAGCCTGACATCAACGCCTGACATCAACACCCACGTACACGAGCACACGGCGATGGACCAACGTCGACCCTTGGCTGTGGCTGGACGTCGCTGTTCGGCTGGTCGGCGTCTCGCGAATCTGAGGTGAACGCGCCTACGGATCAGAAGGTTGCAGGTTCGAATCCTGCCGAGTGCACATAGGTGAGAGGCCCCGGAGAGATCCGGGGCCTTTTGCGTTTGGGAGTAGTACGGCAGCGAAGTGGCTGTGGTGCCGCCGCTTCTGTTTCGTCCGGTCAGGAACGGTCCCGGGATGCGCGCTGGTGGCACGCGTTCTGTTGGACTCGAAGGCGCGCCCTTACAGTCTTGCGTCGGTTCGTGGACCGACTCGGGGGCGGCTATGGAGACCATGCAGCGTGTGATCCTTCGGAGCGGGTTGTTTTCACGGCTTCTGTTCGTGTTGTGGTGTTTTGCGCTGTTCCTTCTTATGTATGCCTTGATCCGGCAGAACCTGCCCGCGCGGTTGACCCACAGTTGGCCTTGGAAAGTTCAGCTTCTGGATCTCCAGAGTGCAGTCGCGGCGGTACTCGCCACAGGAGGCGCATCACTGGGCCGTGCCCAATACGCACGCACGGTGAGGCCGACGCTCGGCTACTTCAGCCGTGTCTACGCCGGCTTTGCCCCGCACGGTCGGTTGGCATGGGTGTGCCACTTGCTCAATGGCAGCCAGGATGTCGCCGTCATCACGGACGTGCGCTACTCGATCGCCTACACGCCGGCCGCGCATGCCCGAGGTGCCAGGGATTCCTCAGGGTGGGTCCGGCACCAGGCCGCGGTGGCGTCGATCGAGATCTGCGGTCTCGTGCATCGGGAAGACTTCCACCTGAACCTCATTGGGCCCGGACTTCCGATTTCTGGGCAGTCGCTGCTCGTGGGATGGTTCACGGAAGTGGCCATGTGCAACGTGGACAACTTGTTTGTCAGAGTACGTGTGTTGGATCGAGTAGGGGACACCCATGAACGTGTGATCAGTTTGTTGAAGGGGGCCGATCGCTCGCCTTCTCATCCAGACCCGCCACCTCTCTGACAGACCCACCACCTCTCTGGCCGGGACCTCCATCGGCATGGCGATCTGTGAGTGCCGAGGATGTTCTCGGCGTCCGCCGAGCGGTGGCGTTCTGCGGTATCGGTTCCGGCTTCCCGGCCCCTGTCCGAATGGGCTTGGCCAACGGTTGGGGTTCGTCGGCGGGGGGTATGCCAGACGGGTCGGAGCCACCACGCCGAGGCGGGGGCCGGAGGATGCTGTGGTGCGGTGGCCGGGTCCTGACGTCTCGGGGGCTTCCATGAGTGTGGCCGAACGGCCGAAAATCGGGGTCGGCGTCATGCTGCTCAGGGATTCCGCCATTCTGCTGGGGAAACGGCTGCGGGCGCACGGTGCCGGGAGCTACGGCTGGTGTGGCGGGCACGTGGAGTTCGGAGAGTCGCTTGAGGAGGCCGCCGCCCGGGAGGTCATGGAGGAGAGCGGCCTCAAGGTGCACGGTCTCAGCCTGCTGTGCGTGAGCAATGTCCGCGAGTACGGACGCCACTACATCGACATCGAGTTCGTCGCGGAAGAGATCGAAGGTACTCCCACGGTCAGGGAGCCGGACCGGCTGGAGAGTTGGGCGTGGTATCCGCTCGACGCCCTGCCCAGTCCTTTGTTCCTGCCCGTGCAACTAGCGCTTCGCAGCTATCGGTCGGGGCAGATTTACAACCCGTGAGTCAACGGGCCGGGGGCACCATTCGAGTCTTTATCCGGGTGGGTGATCAATGACAACGCCGGTCGGGGCGAGGGCGAGGAGCGCGCGGCATGATGCGGCGTGCTATCCCCGTTTGGACTTCGTTTCGCAGTCGATTCCGCAAGCCCTTTCCGCCGCCATGGACGACTCCACCCTTCTCGTGGCCGACGGCCATAACTTCCCCATCGTGCGGGGCCTGGGCGAGACGGTGCTTGTCACCGAGCCGCATGTCGAAACCGTGCAGGAGATCCGGACCAAATACCGGTACGACAAGGTGATCGCCGTCGGCGGCTGCTCGGTGCTGGATGTCGGCCGGGCCTGCGCGGAACCCGGGTCCTTACTGGTGTTCCCGTCGATCCTGTCCAACGCCTGCTTGAGCACAGATCGCAGCGTGCTGATCCGGGACGGCATTCGTACCAGCCGGCGCACCGTCGCGCCGGTCAGCACAGTGATCAGCGAGCCCTCCGTCCAGGCGGCCCACAGGGGCCCCGGCGTGAAGTGGACGACCTCGGGCCTGGGCGATCTGTTCAGTTCGCTCAGTGCCTCGATCGAGTACCAGTGGCCCGACGGCGAGGACGACCGCATCAACCTGTCACTCACCCGAATGACGTCCCGCGTCCCCGGCGTCTGGGCGGCTGCGGGATGGGTGCTCGCCAGCCCTGGGCCGGTGGACCGTCTGGACCTGCGGTCCCTGGCCCGGTACCTGCACGAGTCGTCTCTCGAAGTGCTCCGCCTGGGCCACACCAGGCTGAACGCCGCCAGCGAACACCTGCTCTGCTACCGGCTCCAGGAGCGGCATCACTACCCCGCCGATCGCGCGACCCACGGACGTCTGGTCAGCATCGGCACGCTTCTGGTGTGCGCGATGTTCTCCCGCAGCAGTGGAGAGCACGGTTTCTACGGGTCGATACGCCGGCTCTTCGAGAAGTCCGGACTGCCGGACACGTACAGGGACTTGGCGCGAATCGGTGTCCTGCGTGAGCACGTCCTGCGCGGGCTCGACGATCTGACCGACACCGACTGTCTTCTCGGGCGGTTGTATCGGAAGTACGGGTTCCGCATGGCTGACGACGTCTTCGGCTGACGCGAGCCATTCACCAGTGGGTTCGTCACCGAGAAGAGGAGCGGATGGGACAGCGCACGGGCGGGTGGCAGGCCGACGCGGGCAGACCGAACATTGTGGTGACGGGGAACTCGGTCATGGATCTCCTCTACCGTGTGCGGTCCCTGCCGAAGTGGTCCGGGGCCGTACCGGCCTCCGACGTGACCGTGCTGCCGGGCGGCAAGGGGTTCAACCAGGCACTTGCCGCAGCCCGGTTGGACGCGCGGGTCCACCTCATCAGTGCCGCGGGGCACGACCCGTGGGGTATCAGGCTGAGGGAGTCGCTGGTCGCGAAGGGAGTGGACGTCTCCCACTTCCTGTTGAGGGAGGGCGCTGTCACCTCACCTGTGGCAGTCCTCGTGGGACCTGGCGGAGAGACGTCCTTCATCGGGTGGAAGCAGCCCGCGCCCCTGCAACTGCGTGACATCGAGATCGAAGCGGCCCGGCCTGTCGTCAGCGGCGCGGACGTCCTGATGGCCACGCTGGAGATACGTCCGGCCATCCTGTTACAGCTCTTCCAGATCGCGGCGGAGTCCGGAGTCACCGTGATGCTCAACCCGGGGCCCACGCCCGACCTGGCCGACCTGCCGGAAGTCGGCAAGCTCCTGCCCTACGTGGACATCCTCGTGCCCAACCGGGAGGAGGCCACGCTCCTGGCGCACGGCGCGGGCCTCGGCGATCCGGGCGGCGCCGAAGAACTCGCAGCGGCCCTGCACGGGACGGGCATCTCCGTGGTCTGCGTCACCGACGCGGGCAGAGGGTGCGCCGTGGCGTCGGGCGAAGGGACGTTCCGGTCGCCCGGATTTCCCTCTCGGGTGCGGGACACGACAGGGGCGAGCGACGCGTTCTGCTCCGCGCTGGCCGTGAGCATGGCCGCGGGAGCGGACCTTCGCACCGCCGCGTCGTACGCCAACGCCGCCGGGGCGCTCACCGTACGTACGGTCGGATCCTCCTCCGCCCTCCCGGACGACCGGGCCATACGGCGGGTGCTGTCGGCATCGGGGAACGGGCCCGTCACGCCGGGTCCGGGAGACCGCGATGAGTGAGCGTCCGGCCGAGGTCAACGCCCGTGACCTGCAAGGCGCCCAGATCGGCGACGGTGGCCACCAGGCGAACACCTGGAACAACACCTGGATCACGACGGCTGCGTCCGTCCAGTGGCCCATGCAGGTGGGGCGGCCCCCCACGCGGCCGGCGGCCTTCCAGCAGCGGCACGCCATGTCGGCGAAGATCTCGCGGATACTGGATGACGGCGGCGCCACCGTGCTCACGCAGGTGGTGGCGACCGGCGGCGGCGGTGTCGGCAAGACACAACTGGCCGCGAACACCTTCCTCCAGGCTCGCGAGGACGGCCTGCAGCTCCTGCTGTGGGTGAACGCCATGTCCAGGGAATCGATCGTCAGTACGTTCGCGCAAGCGCGCATCGAGACCAGCCCCGGTGCCCTGCACGCCCAGTCGGCCGACGTCCTGTGCGACCGTTTCCTCGACTGGCTCAGCACCACCCGGACGACATGGCTGATCGTCCTGGACGACGTCAGCGATCCCGCGGACCTGGTGGGGCTGTGGCCGGAAGGGCCGGCGGGCCGGGTACTGGTCACCACGCGGCGCCGGGACTGCGCGCCGGCGGGCGCTCAGCAGATCACGGTGGACGTGTTCACCCCCGAGGAGGCGCACGCCTACCTCGTGCACCGGCTCGGCACCCCTGGGGCGCAGGACACCCATCCCCAGGTGCTGGACGAGGCCGCCGCACTCGCAGACGACTTGGGACGGCTGCCGGTCGCCCTGGCGCAGGCGGCAGGCGTCATCCGCAACCAGGGCATCACCTGCGCGCAGTACCGGACATCCTTCGCCCAGCGGTCGCAGCGGCTCGATCACCTCTTCCCGCGGGATGCGAGTGCGGACGGCTACGCGCACACGGTCGCAACTACGTGGTCCCTGGCCGTCGATCGCGCGGACCAGCTCCCTCCCCTCGGGCTGGCACGTCCGGCTCTGTACGTGGCCGCCGTGCTCGATCCGAACGGCGCGCCGGACTCGATCTGGCTGGCCGAACCCGTACGCCGGTTCCTGGCCGCGACGACGTTGCCCGCCCGGACGGACGTCACACCGGCGGAGACCAGGGCGGCACTGCGCAACCTGCACCGGCTGAGCCTGGTGACCCACGACCCCGCGGGGGGCTCGGTGGCGATCCGTACACATGCCCTCGTACAGCGCGCGGTTCTCGACCCGCTGCCGGCCGAGACCCACGAAGCCGCGGTACGTGCCGCGGCGGACGCGCTCGCCGCGGACTGGCCGGCGATCGAGGACGACCCGGAGCACTCGCGTGTACTGCGGCACAACGTCGCCGCCCTCGCCGCCTACGAGGGCGCGACAATGTGGCGTCCGCGATTGCACAGAGCACTGTTCCAGGCGGCGGGCAGCCTGGGCGAGCTCGGTCTGATCGACGGCGCGGTCGCCAACTGGGAGAGCCTCACGGCTACGGCGGCCCGGCACCTGGGCGCGGACCACCCGGACACTCTGGCGGCCCGCTACGGCATGGCGTACTGGCTGGGATCGGCGGGCCGCGTCACCGAAGCGCTGGAAGCCATGGGTGCGCTGCTCGAGGACCGGGTCAGACTTCTCGGGCAGGAGCACCCGGAAACCCTCAACACCCGGCACAATCTCTGCGATTGGCAAGGGGCCGTAGGGGATGCCGCAGCGGCGGCCGAGGCACTCAGAGCGCTGCTGCGGGACCGGCTGCGGTTGCTGGGGCCGGATCATCCGCACACCCTGATGACCCGGCACAGCCTGGCTCGCTGGCAGGGTGTGGCCGGCGACCCGGGCGGAGCGGTCCAGGAGTTCGAGCGGCTGGTCGCCGACCGCAGCCGGGTGGTCGGGCCGGAGCATCCGGACACGCTCGCGGCCCGTCACGCTCTGGCGTGCTTCCGTGGAGCCGTGGGTGACTGCCCGAACGCGGTGGTGGAGCTGAGGGCGCTCCTGAACGACAAACTGAGGCTGCTCGGTTCCGACCATCCCAGCACGCTGACGACCCGTCACGACCTGGCCTGCTGGCAAGGCGCCCATGGAGACGTCCCCGCCGCGGTGTCAGCCCTGACGGCACTGCTGGAGGACAGGCGGCGGGTGCTGGGCGCGGACCACCCCCGCACCCTCACGACACGTCAGGATCTCGCCGACTGGCTGGGGGAGACGGGAGACGCCGAAGGCGCCGCGCAGGCGTTCCGGGCGCTGCTGGACGACCGGCTGCGGGTACTCGGCGGCCGGCACCCGGACGTCACGATCACCTTGCACGGCCTGGCGTTCTGGCTCACCGAGGCGGGGCATACGGAACAGGCGGCCGCCGTGGTGCTGGAGTGGCGGCAGGCCACGGCGCAGGGCGGTGGCAAGGCCTCGGCCGCCGGACGACCGCCGGGGCCGGAGGGCTGGCGCGAAGGCAGGGCGCGCCGGTGGCTGACACGCTGGTCCAGCCGGGCGCTTCAGTGAACCGACCGGCCGGGGTTCGTCACTGAGTCCCGTCCGGCCGTGTGCCGAAGGTGTTCTGCTGGTTTCCGAAGTCGCCGATCTGCAGGCCCTGGGCGTTGCGTACGTCGACCCGGTACTTCCCGCTCACCGAACCCGTGGGGTCGGTGATACGCATGATCTGCGCCGACGTGCGCAGTGCCTCTTCGTCGCCGTCGGCACCCGTCTCGGCGAGGTACCTGCGTACGGCCGCCGCGAAGGCGTCGGGGTCCTGCTCGTGCAGGTCCAGGGCGGCGGGGGCCTGTGGATGTCGTGAGAACAGTTGCCGCAGTCGTTCGCGTAGCGCGCTGTGGGCGCTGTTGACGGCGAGGGTGGCCGATTGACCGACCGCGGCAGTGCCACCGACCGCAAGGGCCGCGAGGATCAGGTCGGCGCCTTCCATGCATCCCCCCGTGGTCACGCGCTAGGACTCCCATCATGGCGCAACCGGGACCCGGCCGACCACGGTCGCGCTACTTGCGATCCTCGTTCCTTCCCGTCCGCAGCGTCGGGTGATGGTCCAGGGGCTGGTCCTGGACCAGTCGGGACAGGGCCACCGTGAGGCGTTCGCAGGCTTCTCTCAGGGCGCGGACCGTGTGGTTGCGTTCGGCGACGGTGGCGGAGAGGAGGAGGGACGTCAGGGCCACCGTGCCGTTGAAGGCCTGGAGGATGACCATCTTGGCCAGGAGGTTGTGGTCGGAGAACGGGCCCGCGCCGTCCGCGCCGGCGGAGATCGCGAGCACCGAGGTGATCAGTGCGCACGGCGCCGCACCCGGGAGTTGGAAGCGGAAGGCCGCCCAGATCAGGAAGGGGACGACGAGGAAGAGGAGGTTGAAGGAGCTGCGGGTGGCCAGGAGGGAGGCCGCGGTGGTGCCGGCCAGCAGGGCCGCTGCCTCGACCCAGCGCAGCACGGGGACGTCGTGTGGCCGTCGCACGGTGCGCGCGGCGAGCAGCAGGGGCGCGATGACGAGGACGCCCATCGCGTCGCCCGTCCACCACACCGACCAGGTCGGCCAGAAGTCGTCGGCCGCCAGCGCCTCGGAGGCCACCAGGACCCCCGTGCCGATCGTCGCGCTGATCAGCATTCCGCCCAGAGCTCCGAGGAAGACCAGGGCCAGGGCGTCCTGGAGCCGGTCCAGAGCGAGGCGGAACCTCACTCGCCGCAGCAGGAGGCAGGCGCAGACCGGGGCGATCGTGTTGCCGGCGACGATGGCGAGCACGGGCAGGATCGACGGTCCGAGCGGCACGTTCACCACGAACGCCCCGAGCGCGATGCCGGGCCACATCCGCAGGCCCCACATCAGCAGGGCCACCAGGGCGATGCCGGTGGGCGGCCAGAAGGGCGTGACCTGGCCCCGTACCAGCTCCTGTTCCAGGCCCAGCTTGGCGCTGCCGTAGTAGGCGGCCGTGACGGCGGTCAGGCGCAGGGCGTGGACGGCGTAGTCGCGGAGCCGGAGCCGTGGGCTGTCCGTCTTGTTCGACGCCACGGGGGCGACCAGACCGTACATGCCGCTCACTCTTCGCCGAGGTCACCGAGGTCACCGAGGTCACCGAGGTCGCCGAAGTCGCCGTAGCGCAGGACGAGGACCGCGGCGTCGTCGCTGTGGCCGGTCAGGTCCGCGACCTTGATCACCTGGGCGGCCAGTTCCCCGGGGTCGGCGCAGCAGCCGTCGCCGACCAGGTCGGCCACCCGCTTCAGCCCGTCGTCGATGGGATAGCCGGGGCCCTCCACCACGCCGTCGGTGAGCAGGACGAACGCGCCCGTGTCGGTCAGGCGTCGGCGGAACGACGGATAGTGCTCGCCGGCGTTGATGCCCAGCGGCAGGCCGCCGTCGTTCATGACGATCTCGCAGCGGCCGCCGGTCGTGGCCCACACCGCCGGGACGTGCCCGGCGCGGGCGTCGCGCAGCTCCTTGGTGGCCGGGTCGAAACGCAGGAACGTGCAGGTCACGAAGAGCTCGGAGGCCATCGCGACCAGCAGGTCGTTGGTGCGCCCCAGCACCTCGGCCGGGTCCGTGGTGGCGGTGGCGACGGCGCGCAGGCAGGTGCGCACCTGGCCCATCAGCGCCGCTGCCTCGACGTCGTGGCCCTGGACGTCCCCGATCGCGAAGCCCACCGAGCCGTCCGGCATGCGGAAGCCGTCGAACCAGTCGCCACCGATGTCCAGACCGACCCGCGCGGGCGTGTACCGGCCCGCCGCCCGCAGACACGGCACGTCCGGCAGCTCGGCGGCGAGGACCTGGCGCTGGAGCGCGGCGGCGAGCTCGACGCGTGCCTGGTGGAACTTGATCTGGTCCAGAATCCGGCCGGTGAGATCCCCGAGCTCCTGCAGCAGCTCTCTGGTGGCACCGGCCGAATCGGTGCGGCGGTGGGCCATGGCATCACACTCCGGGTCTCCTGCGGAGCGCCATATGCGGCGATGCGTCGCATATGTGGCGCTTTCACGGTACCCCGCGGTGACGGGAGGGTCCTGTCCCGGACCCGGATCAGTCCTGGTCGCCGAAGGCCAGCGCGTCCAGGTCCCCGTCGAAGTCCTCCCCCAGCCCCGGCAGGCCCAGGAACATCCGCTCCAGCGGGTCGGGCGCCGGCTCGTCCGGCTCGTCCCGTACGGCGTCCGGTGCCGTCTGGAGGGTCTGTTCCGTCCAGATGCACTTGCCGGTCGGCGTGTACCGGGTCCCCCAGCGCTGCGACAGCGCGGTGATGAGCTGCAGCCCGCGGCCCCCCTCGTCCGTATCCGTCGCCCGGCGTATGCGCGGCATCGTCAGGCTGCCGTCGAAGACCTCGCAGATCAGGGAGGCGTCGTGCAGGAGCCGTAGCCGCAGCGGGCCCCTGGCGTGGCGGATGACGTTGCCGACGAGCTCGCTCGCCAACAGCTCGGTGGTGGAGGTGAGGGCCTCCAGGTCCCAGGCCGCGAGCTGCTTGCGGATCAGGGCGCGGGCCTGGCCCGCAGCCCGCGGGTCCTTGGGAAGCGGCCAGGAGGCCATGCGGGAGTCGGGCAGCGCGTGCAGTCGGGCCAGCAGGAAGGCCGCGTCGTCGGCGGTCTGCTGGCCGGCCGGCAGCAGGGCCGTGGTGACCCGCTCGCAGAGCCGCTCCAGGTCCGTCACCGTGCCGTCCGCGTGGGCGGTGCGCAGCACCTCGGCCAGGGCCGCCATGCCCTCGTCCATCTCGCGCTTCGACGACTCCACCAGGCCGTCGGTGTACAGCGCCAGCACGCTGCCCTCGGGGACCGGGATCTCGGTCGTCTCGAAGGGCGGCTCGGCCGCGCCGAGCGGCGGGTCCACCGACAGGGGCGGGAAGACGACCGTGCCGTCGGGATGCAGGAGGGCCGGCGGGGGGTGACCCGCCCGCGCTATGGAGCAGACGCGGGTCGTGGAGTCGTACAACGCGTACAGACACGTCACGTACGACTCCTCGCCCATGGCGCCGACGATGTCGTTGAGGTGGCTCATGATCTCGTCGGGCGGCAGTTCGAGGTCGGCCAGGGTGTGGACGGCCGTGCGCAGGCGGCCCATCGTCGCCGCCTCCGGCAGGCCATGGCCCATGACGTCGCCCACGACCAGGGCGACCTGGCCGCCGGACAGCGGGATGATGTCGTACCAGTCGCCGCCCACGTCCATGCCCTGGCCGGCCGGTAGATAGCGGGCGGCGGCCGTGCAGGCGGGCAGGGCCGGCAGGTCCCGGGGGAGCAGGCTGCGCTGGAGCTCGCGGGAGCGGGTGTGTTCGGCGTCGAAGAGGCGGGCCCGCTCCAGGGCCTGCGCGACCAGGGCGCTGGTCGCGGTCAGCAGGGTGCGCTCCTCGTCGGTGAGGCGGCGCGGGTGGTCGAAGGTGACCGCGCAGATGCCGAAGGTGTGCCCGCTGGCGGTGAGCGGGAGCAGCGCCCAGGCCTGCTTGCCGGCGCGTGCGGGCAGGTCGGCCAGCTCGGGGTAGTGGGCGGCGAACTCCTGAGCCGTGGACAGGAACCGTGGCGTCCCGGCCACGATCGCGTCCCACAGCGGGCTGGTCTGCGTACGCGCGCGGCCGTCGAGCACGGCGAGTACGTCGTCGGGGTAGCCGACGGAGCCGACCGTGTGCAGCCGGTCGCCCTCCACGGTCTGTACGACGAGACCGGCCGCCTCGAACGGCGGCAGCACCCCGCGCGCGACCGCGTCCACCACGTCCGCCGACGTCGTCGCCTTCGCGAGGGCCGCCGTGAGCTCCCCTATCCGGGCGGCGCGTTCGGTGGCCGCCCGGTCGGCGGACCGGCGCTCCTCCTCCAGCCGCCGCCTCTCGGTGACGTCGGTGAAGTAGATGGTGCGGCCGTCGGGACCCGGCACCAGCCGCAGATGGCACAGGCGCCCGTTCGGCAGCCGTACGTCGAAGCTCACCGACTTCTCCGCGGCGGCGGCCTGCCGGCAGCGGATCTCCAGGCCGGGCACCTGCTCGGCGGCGGGCAGGTCCCACAGCAGACAGCCGAACAGCTCCTCGTCGGAGAAGCCCAGGGTGCGCTCGGCCTCCAGGTTGGCGAAGGTGATGCGCCAGTCGTCGTCCATCGCCAGGAAGCCGTCGCTCATGTGGCGCAGGGCGCGGCTGAGGGTGTCACGGGCGGAGCGGGGTTCGTTGCTGTCCCAGCCCACCCCTGTCATCCGGTGCGGTTCGCCGTGCTCGTCGTACGTCGGTCTGGCGCGGGCCTGGGTCCAGCCCCAGGTGCCGTCCAGTTTGCGCACCCGGTACTCGGCCTCGAAGACGCTGCCGGTGCGGATCGCGCGGTCCACCGCGGCCAGCGTCGGCGGCAGGTCGTCGGGGTGGACGCACCGCATCCAGTTCTCGACCCTGCCGGTGTAGTCCTCCGGCAAGGTGCCGTACAGCTCCAGGGCGGCCTCGTCCCAGATCAGTTCGCCGGTGGCGATGTTCCAGTCCCAGGAGCCGACGCTGACCTCCTTCAGGGCCTGGCGCAGGCGCTCGCCGGTGTGTTCCGGCTGCTGCGCCGACCGCAGGGGGCCGGTCGGCGGCGGCGCCTGGCCCATACGGTCCTCGGTCCACGAGACGACGGACCGCAGGAACGCCCAGTGGTCGGGGCCCGGTTCGCCGGGGTCGTCCATCAGGACGCTGAGGGCGCCGGTGCCGCGGTTGCCGCTGTACAGCGGCAGGGCGGCGAGGCCGGTGCCGGGCCAGGCGGCGTCCGGGCACTCGGCCGCGCCGGCCGGGCTCAGCGGGACCCAGACGCCGTTGCCCTCGCGCAGCGCGCGGGCCGGGGCCAGGGGGCCCTCCTGGCCGACGATCTCCCAGGAACGGGTGAGGGCGGGCGGGAGCCCGGCGGTCGACACCAGGCGCAGCGCGGACATCGGGCCCCGCAGGTGGATCATGCCGCCCAGCGCACCCAGCTCGCCCACCGCGTGCTGGAGGGCCAGCCGGAAGACCTCGCTTTCCGCGACACCGGGGGCCACTGTGCCGAGCAGTGCCAGCCGAGCGTTCATGTCGCGGACTTTACCGTTCAGGACCCGGGCGAACCCTCGCTTCGCAAGATCCTCACGGGCACCGTGAAGTGCACTGAAAGGAAGTCAACAGGCGTGGAGGAAAGTGGAGTTGGGGGTGTGGGAGGCGAGGGCTCGGTGCCGGGTGCCGGGTGCCGTGCGCCGTGCCATGCCGTGTCCGTCGGCGGGCGGCTATGCGGGCGACGGGATCATCGCGGGGTAGGCGGGGGCCAGTTGCTCGCGTACGGTCTCCGCTTCCGCGCTCCTGCGCGGGTTCGGTTCGGTCCGCATGGTCCGCCCGTTCCGCTCGTCCCGCCCGTTCCGCTCGTCCCGCCCGTTCCGCTCGTCCCGCCCGTTCCGCTCGTCCCGCCCGTCTCGCCCGTTCCGTTCGGCGAACACGAACAGCCGCAGGAGCAGGAAGCGGCCGATGCCGGCCAGGCCGGAGGCGGTGAGGTAGACGGTCTGCTCCCAGACCATGCCGGGCGACGGCTGCACGGCGTGCAGCGCGAACATCGCGGCGGTCGTGGCCAGATAGGCGGCGACGGCCGACCCCGAGGACTGCATGTGCCGCCGCCAGTCGGGACGCTGCCCGGTGCCGAAGGTGAACAGAGCGTGCAACTCGGTGCACAGGAGCGTGCCGACGACGGTGACCAGGGCGTTCGCGACCGCCCAGGGCATCGCAGCGGCCAGCATCGGCACGGCGGCACTGGAGAGCAGCCCGACGCCGCCGCCGCACACCACGAACCGCACGAACGAGGAGAGGGGACCCGGCCTTGCCGGGCCCGACCGGCTCGACGGCGCCGGGCTCGGCCTCGACGGGCGCTGCGACTCCATGGCGGCTTCCTTCCGGGCGGGCGGCATCCTCAACGGGATCCAGCTCATCCCGGCCCGGCTTCAGCGCGACCTCAGGCGGGCTTCAGCGGGCTTCAGCGGGTATCGCCCGGGTTTCAGCCAGGGTCGGCGCGCCGGCCGGGATGAACTGGGGCCAACGATGCCGTCGTCCACGGGCGGAAACGATGGAGTGTCCTACCGGATCGAAGGTGGGGCAGGCTCCACCCTTGG
>NZ_JBVJPT010000021.1:0-130005 GCF_055609385.1 Streptomyces sp. NPDC036764 | reverse complement strand
GGCCCTCCGGCCCTCCGGCCCTCCGGCCCTCCGGCCCTCCGGCCCTCCGGCCCTCCGGCCCTCCGGCCCTCCGGCCCTCCGGCCCTCCGGCCCTCCGGCCCTCCCGGCCTGCGGCCCCAGGCCCCTCCGGCCCCCGGCTCCGCTAACCCCAGGCCCTCGGCTCCCCCAACCCCAGGCCCCCGGCTTCCCCGGGCCCCCGGCCACTTGAAGGCGCGGCAAGCTACTTGAAAGCCCCGGCATTCCGCTCCGCCCAGTCCGCGAACGAGTGGGGCGGTCGGCCGAGGACCTGGGCGACGGTCGGGCTCACCCGTCGCAGCGCGGCCGGTGGAGTGCCCAGCATGTCGAGGGTGCTCTCGACGACCGGCTCCGGCATGGCGCGCAGCATGTGTTCGCGGGCCTGCGCGCGGGTCAGTTCGACGAACCGGACCCGCTCTCCCAGGGCGGCCTCGATCGCGGCGGTCTGCCCGCGGGGCGAGACGGGCGCCGGGCCGGTCAGGTCGTACGCCTGGCCGGCGTGGCCCGGTGCGCGCAGGGCCGCCGCCGCGACCTCCGCGACGTCGGCCGGGTCGACGGTGGGCAGGGCCGTGTCGCCGAAGGGGGCGGCGACTTCTCGTCGCGTGCGGACCATGTCGGCCCACTGGAGGGCGTTCGAGTGAAAGGCGCCGGGCCGCAGCATCGTCCACTCCAGGCCGGACGCCCTGACGGCGTCCTCCAGCATCGGCGGGTGGTCACCCGTGCCGACGCCCTGGGACGACAGCAGGACCACGCGCCGGACGCCCGACCCCCGTATGACGTCCAGGACGGCGCCGAGGTCGCCGCCGGCGGCCATGAAGTCGCCGGAGGTCAGCAGGAACAGGGCCTCGGCCCCGTCGAGCGCGGGTTCCAGGCATTCGGGTTCGGTGAGGTCCGCCTGGTGATGGCGGATCCCCGCCGGTACGTCGTGCACGGAGATCCGGCGGGAGACCGCCGTCACCTGCTCACCCGCGTCGACGAGCGCGCGCACAAGTGGCCGTCCCACATTGCCCGTTGCTCCGGTCACCACGATCATCATCGGTCTCCGTTTCCGAGTTCGGATCTCGTACGGCGACGCTACTGTTGTGGGGGTAGTAGGTACCTAGAGGAAAGTATTGGCGGACGGGGGCAGTTGTGACCGAGGACACAGTCGATCGGACGCGGCGGGGTGCCGGTCCGGAGGCGGATCCGGCGAACGCCTGTCCCATCGCGCCCGTCGTCGACATCGTCTTCAGCCGCTGGACCACCCCGATCCTGTGGGCGCTCCACGAGTACGGCCGTCAGCGCTTCGTCGAACTGGAGCGCCGGATCGGCACCATCACGCCGAAGGTGCTGACGCAGCGACTGCGGCAACTGGAGCGGGACGGGCTGGTCGTGCGCACGTATCACGCCGAGGTCCCGCCGCGGGTCGAGTACGAGATCAGTGAACTGGGGCGCAGCCTCGCGCCGTTGTTCGCCGCGCTGTCGCAGTGGTCCGTGCATCTGGACGCGGTCGAGCGGGCGCGGGTGGCGTACGACGAGCGGGAGGAACGGCGGGTGCCCCGGGGCGGTCCCGGGGTGGGCCGGGCTCGCTGACCCGGGCCGGGCTCGCTGACCCGGGCCGGGCCTGATGACACTCAGTCCTTGTCCTGCTCGCGGAGCTCGTCGATGTAGGTCTGCGCGAGCCCCGTCGTCCGTGTGAACCAGTCCGTGAGTACGGCGATCTCGTCGGCGGAGTAGCTCGCGAAGAGTTCGTTGAGGCGGGCGTAGTAGGGGCCGTAGAGGGCCTCGACCCGGGTGACCGCGGACGGTACGGCGGCCACCCGGACCCGTCGCCGGTCGGCCGGGTCGGGGCGGCGGGTGACGAAGCCGGACCGCTCCAGGCGGTTGAGGATGCCGGTCATCGCGCCGGTCGTGACATGGGCGTGTTCCGCGAGGTCGCCCGCCGTGAGCAGGTCGTCCCCGGCCTTCAGGACGCAGGCGAAACAGAGCAGGTCGGTGACGTTCAGGCCCAGCCGCTGGGCCATCTCCTGCTGGCCGAGCAGGTGGGCGGCGATGAGGGAGTCCATCGCCTCCAGCGCCTGGGCCGGGGTGGCGGTGGGACGCGGCTTGGCTTGCATCTTCCTTATTACCTTAGCTCGCGAGAGATTTAGTGCCTAAACTTCTTACAGTGTGAGGGATTCTGGGTCCCTCGCGAACGCGGGTGACTTCCGCTGCCCTGACGAGAAGGAGGCAGGCACGTGAGCCAGTATGACGAGGGGCACACGGTCGCGGGATGGACCGGGACCGGGATCGCGACCGTCGGTTCCGCCGTGCTGGGTGCGGGGATATGCCTGGTTTCGGCCGGGCTGATCGTGGGCGGGCTCGGGATCCTGGCGGCGAGTGTCCTCGTCACCTGGGCCCTGCACCTGTCCGGGTGGGGCAAGCCTTCGGGCGTGCGGCCCCGCGAGCAGTGGGGCATGGGGGTGCGCGACCTGACAGTACGGGACGGGCATCCGAACTGCTGGAGCTGCCGACTGGCGGGGCGCGGTCGGCGTACGGCCGCGGTGACGCCACAGGCGTCGTCCGACATGGCCCTCTCGGGCGGGGAGCCCGCTGCCGTCGAGGCCGGTCGGGCCGGTCGCTGACCGGGCGTTGTCAGTGGCAGCCCCTACGCTCGGGGAGCGATGGCACAGGCATGGAGATGCAAGGGGCTGCGCTGGTCGGCCGACGGCCCCGAGCTGGCGTGGCACGGCGGTCGGCGCTCGGCGCTGACCTGGGGGAAAAGGGTGGCCTTCGGGGTCGCCGAAGGGGGCGTGCGGACATGCGTGGGAGCGCGGGGGCACGTGTGTCCGGTGCGGGCGGCCGTATCGGGGCGCAGCACGGGAGCGCGCTGCGAGGAGTGTGCGCGGCTGGACCGGGCGCACTCGGTGGCCGCCGACACGATCGCGGACGACCCGCGGCCGTACCACGTATATCTGGCCTGGTTCGGCCCCGGGATGACCAAGGTCGGCATCACCGCCCTCGAGCGCGGCTCGGCGCGGCTGCTGGAGCAGGGCGCGGTCTGCTTCACCTGGCTGGGCGCCGGCCCGCTGATGGCGGCACGGCGCACGGAGGAGCTGCTGCGGGCGGCACTGCGGGTGCCGGACCGGATTCCGTATGCCGACAAGCGGGCGGTGCGCTGCGCACTGCCGGCGTCGGCGGCGGAGCGCGCGGCCGAGATCGAGGACCTGCACGCCCGGGCGGTGGCGCTGGACGCCTGGCCGGAGTCGCTCGCCCGCGAATCCTGCCTACCCGTCGATCACACCGTGGTGTTCGGGCTGACGGACCTGCCGGCCGCCGCCGGTGAGGTGACCGAGCTCGTCGCGGGCGGGGCGGTGAGCGGACGGCTGGTGGCGGCCGCCGGGCCGGATCTGCATGTCGAGACGGGCGCCGGGGTGTTCGTCGTCGACACGCGGCTGATGACGGGGTGGGAACTGCTGCCGACGGGCGGGGACGGGGAACTGACCGTGCCGGTGCGGGAGTTCGGGGATCAGGAGGCGAGCGTGCAGGACGGGTTGTTCTGAGGGCCAGCGGGAAATCGATCTCTCCTGAGGACTTCCCAGGGGTTGCCTGAGAGCCTCCTGTGCGTTTCTCAGGAAAATCACAGGTTGCGGAAAGCGTGTTCTAAGAGGGCGCCGCCAAGGTGTCCATCATGACCACGACCTCGCCCCAGGGGCGCACCGAACTGCTGAGGCCGGACGGGAGCCCCGTCCGAGTGCTTGTGGTGGACGACGAGCTGTCGATCACCGAACTTCTGTCGATGGCCCTGCGCTATGAGGGCTGGCAGATCCGCAGCGCGGGTGACGGCACGGGTGCCGTCCAGACCGCGCGCGAGTTCCGGCCCGACGCCGTCGTCCTGGACATGATGCTCCCGGACATGGACGGCCTGGCCGTCCTCGGGCGGCTGCGCCGCGAGCTGCCGGACGTGCCGGTGCTGTTCCTGACGGCCAAGGACGCCGTCGAGGACCGTATCGCCGGGCTCACCGCCGGCGGCGACGACTACGTCACCAAGCCGTTCAGCCTGGAGGAGGTCGTCGCCCGGCTGCGCGGACTCATCCGGCGTTCCGGCGCCGCCGACCGGCGGTCCGACTCCGTGCTCGTGGTCGGGGACCTCACCCTCGACGAGGACAGCCACGAGGTGTCGCGGGCCGGCGAAGGCATCCACCTCACCGCCACCGAGTTCGAGCTGCTGCGCTTCCTCATGCGCAATCCGCGGCGCGTGCTCAGCAAGGCGCAGATACTCGACCGGGTCTGGTCCTACGACTTCGGCGGGCAGGCCAACGTCGTCGAGCTGTACATCTCCTACCTGCGCCGGAAGATCGACGCCGGCCGTGAGCCGATGATCCACACCCGGCGGGGAGCCGGCTATCTGATCAAGCCCGCGGCGTCATGAGCGGGCGACGACGGCCGCGTGCGCAGAAGAGACGTGGGGGTCCCCCCGCTCGAGCGAAGTCGAGAGTGGGGGCGGGTCAGCCGCGGACCCTGCGTGCGCGGCTCGTCGTCGCGTCCGTGGTGCTGATCGCCGTGGTGTGTGCGGTGATCGGTACGGTGACGACGCTCGCGCTGCGTTCACACCTGTACGAACAGCTAGGCACCCAGCTCGCCGAGACCGCCGACCGGGCCGCCGGCAAGCCTCCCGGCGTCGACCCCGGCAAGAACGGTCCGGCCGACAGCGCCCGCGAGAGCAACACGACCGTCAAGGGTTCCCAGACCCTCAATCTCGACGAGTTCGTCAAGCGGGCCGGCGCCGCCCCGTCGTCGTCCGGCGGCACGATCATCGCCCAGGTCCGCAACGGCGTCATCACCGAGGCCAAGGTCGGCCAGAAGTCCGACGACAGCTCCACCGCCGACACCTTCGGCATGGTGGCCGAGCCCCTCACCGAAGCCCAGGAAGCGGCGCTCAACAAGGTCGCCCAGGACGATGGTCAGCACACCGTCGACCTGGGCAGCCTCGGCGAGTACCTCGTGAAGTACCGGACCAGCTTCGACGGCTCCCGCAGCTACTACGTCGCCATCCCCACCGAGGAGGCGACCAGCACCCTCAACACCCTGATGCTCATCGAGGCCAGCGTCACAGCCGCCGCCCTGGTGGCCGCGGGCATCGCCGGCACGGTGATCGTCGGCGTGGCCACCCGCCCCCTCCGCCGCGTCGCCGCCACCGCCACCCGCGTCTCCGAACTCCCCCTGCACACCGGCGAGGTCAACCTCAGCGAACGCGTCCCCGAGTCCGAGACCGACCCGCACACCGAGGTCGGCCAGGTCGGCGCCGCGCTCAACCGGATGCTGGACCACGTCCACGGCGCCCTGCACTCCCGCCAGCAGAGCGAGATGCGGGTACGGCAGTTCGTGGCCGACGCCAGTCATGAGCTCAGGACGCCCCTTGCCTCCATCCGGGGGTACGCCGAGCTGACCAGACGCGGGAGGGAAGACGTCGGCCCGGACACCAAGCACGCCCTCGGCCGTATCGAGTCCGAGGCCGGGCGTATGACCCTGCTCGTCGAGGATCTCCTGCTGCTCGCGCGTCTCGACGCGGGGCGGCCGCTCCGGTTCGAGCAGACCGATCTGATCCCGCTGGTCGTGGACACCATCAGCGACGCCCGCGCGGCCGGCATGGACCACAACTGGCGCCTCGACCTGCCCGACGAACCGGCCCTCGTGTCGGCGGACGCGGCCCGGCTGCAACAGGTCCTCGTCAACCTCCTCGGCAACGCCCGCAACCACACCCCGCCCGGCACGACGGTCACCGCGCGTGTTCAACGGCGGGGCCCGTGGCTGTGCGTGGACGTCGAGGACAACGGACAGGGCATCCCGCAAGACCTGCTCCCGCACGTCTTCGAACGGTTCGCGCGCGGCGACTCCGCGCGCTCCCGCGCCACCGGCTCCACCGGCCTCGGCCTGGCCATCGTGCAGGCCGTGGCCACCGCGCACGGCGGTGCCGTGACCGTCGACAGCGTCCCCGGACGCACCGTCTTCACGGTGCATCTGCCCGCGCTGCCTGTGCCGCCGAGCCCCGAAATGAGCTGGCAACAGCACTCACAGGCACAGCACAGCGTCACCACATGGGCGGAACAGGGCGCCTGACGAAAGTCGGTTCCATGCGAACCGACTCTTCTCCCGGCACCCTGCCGGCGCGGGAGCACCTCCCGGCCGGAGACGCCGGTACGCCTGTCCTGGACGTAGTGATCCCCGTCTACAACGAGGAGAAGGACCTCCAGCCGTGTGTGCTGAGACTGCGTGATCACCTCAAGCGCACGTTCCCGTACGCGTTCCGCATCACGATCGCGGACAACGCGTCGACGGACACCACCCCCCTGGTGTCGCGGCAACTGGAGGCGGAGCTCCCGGAGGTCAGGGCGTTCCGGCTGGAGCAGAAGGGCCGCGGCCGGGCGCTGCGGACCGTCTGGTCCGCCTCGGAGGCCCCGATCCTCGCCTACATGGACGTGGACCTGTCCACCGACCTCAACGCCCTGCTGCCGCTGGTGGCGCCGCTGATCTCCGGTCACTCGGACCTGGCGATCGGCTCCCGGCTCAGCCGCAGCTCGCGGGTGGTGCGCGGCGCCAAGCGGGAGTTCATCAGCCGCGGTTACAACCTCATCCTGCGCGGCTCCCTCCAGGCCCGCTTCTCGGACGCCCAGTGCGGTTTCAAGGCGATCCGCCGTGATGTCGCGCAGGTGCTGCTGCCGCTGGTGGAGGACACCGGCTGGTTCTTCGACACCGAGATGCTGGTGCTCGCCGAGCGCGCCGGCCTGCGGATCCACGAGGTGCCGGTGGACTGGGTCGACGACCCCGACTCCACGGTCCACATCGTGAAGACCGCGACCGACGACCTCAGGGGCGTGTGGCGGGTGGGCAGGGCCCTTGCGACCGGCTCGCTGCCGCTGGACCGGCTCACCCGCCCGTTCGGCGACGACCCGCGTGACCGCGACATCAAGGACGTACCCAACGGCCTGGCCCGCCAGCTCGTCGGCTTCTGCGTCGTCGGCGGCCTGTCCACCCTCTTCTACCTCCTCCTCTACAGCGGCTTCCGTGTCATCACCGGCTCGCAGATCGCCAACGCGCTCGCCCTGCTGGTCTCCGCCATCGCCAACACGGCGGCCAACCGGCGCCTCACCTTCGGCGTGCGCGGCCCCGGCGGCGCCGTCCGGCACCAGGCGCAGGGCCTGGTCGTCTTCGGCATCGGCCTAGCCCTGACCAGCGGTTCGCTGGCCGCCCTGAACGCGGCCAGCGGCGACCCGGCGCACTCCACCGAACTCGCGGTCCTGATCGCCGCCAACCTCGCGGCGACGGTCCTGCGCTTCCTGCTCTTCCGGGCGTGGGTGTTCCCGGACCGCCGCGACGACACCGAGCGGGCGGTCGTCGCCCCGCAACCACCCCAGAGTTACGGCCCGTTGCCGCTTCGCACGCCCCACCCCACGTACGACACCGATCGGTTCCGCGCCGGTGAAGCCGCGGACGGCCACGTGGGGGTGCCCCCGCTCGAGCGAAGCCGAGAGTGGGGGACGGACGCCACCCTGCAGTTGCAGCCGGTGCGCCCGCACGACACCGAGTCGAGGGAATACCGATGACCGTCCACCACGACCAGCAGACCTACGAGACCTACGGCAGAGACGCGGGCCCCGCCACCTGGGCTCCACCGCCGGCCCCCGACGCCGGTCAGCCCAAACAGCCCTTCGTACGGCGGCTGTGGCGCGGCCGTCCCGAGGACCCGCGCTGGGCACGCCCGGCCTTCCTCGGCCTCCTCCTCGCCACCCTCGTCCTCTACCTCTACAACCTGAGCGCCTCCGGCTACGCCAACTCCTTCTACTCGGCGGCCGTCCAGGCGGGCAGCGAGTCCTGGAAGGCGTTCTTCTTCGGCTCGCTGGACGCGGCCAACGCCATCACCGTCGACAAGCCTCCGGCCTCCCTGTGGCCGATGGCGCTGTCGGTCCGGCTCTTCGGCCTCCACTCCTGGGCGATCCTGCTCCCCGAGGTCCTCATGGGCGTCGGCACGGTGGCCGTGGTCTACGCGGCCGTGCGCCGCCGGTTCAGCCCCGCGGCCGGCCTGATCTCCGGTGCGGTGCTCGCGCTCACCCCCGTCGCGGCGCTGATGTTCCGGTTCAACAACCCCGACGCGATGCTGGCCCTGCTGATGGCCGTGGCCTGCTACTTCGTCATCCGGGCCCTGGAGGACGGCCGTACGAAGTGGCTGGTGTGGGCCGGAGCCGCGATCGGCTTCGCGTTCCTCGCCAAGACCCTCCAGGCCTTCCTGATCCTGCCGCCGCTCGCGATCGTCTACGCGGCCTGCGCGCCGGTGTCGGTGAAGAAGCGGATCGGTCAGCTCGCCGCGGGCCTCGTCGCGATCGTCGTCTCCGGCGGCTGGTGGGTCGCGATCGTCGAACTGTGGCCCGCCTCCTCCCGCCCCTACATCGGCGGCTCGCAGAACAACTCCTTCCTTGAACTGACCTTCGGCTACAACGGCCTGGGCAGGCTCAACGGCGACGAGACCGGCAGCGTCGGCGGTGGCGGTGGCGGTGGCGGCGGAGGCGGGAACGGCGGCGGCAACTGGGGCGAGACCGGCTGGGACCGGCTCTTCGGTTCAAGCATCGGCGGGCAGATCTCCTGGCTGATCCCGGCTGCGCTGATCCTGCTGATCGCGGGCCTGGTGGCCACGCGCAAGCTCAGGCGGGCGTCGGTGACGCGCGGTTCGTTCCTGGTCTGGGGCGGCGCGCTGCTCACGACCATGCTGGTCTTCAGCTACATGCAGGGCATCTTCCACGAGTACTACACGGTGGCCCTCGCCCCGTACATCGCCCCGCTGATCGGCATGGGCGCGGCGCTGCTCTGGGACAAGCGCGACAAAGCGTGGGCGGCGCTGACCCTGGCGGGCGCGATGACGGCCACCGCGGTCTGGGGTTACGTCCTGCTCAACCGCTCCTCCGACTACCTGCCCTGGCTGAAGTGGGTCGTACTGGTCGGCGGACTGGCCGCGGCGCTGGGCCTGATCTTCGCCTCGAAGCTCGGACGTCAACTCACCATGGCCGTCGTAGGCCTGGGCCTCGTGGCCGCGCTGGCCGGCCCGGCCGCGTACACCCTCACCACGGTGAACGAGGGCCACACCGGCTCGATCGTCACCGCCGGTCCCGCGGTCGCGGGCGGCCGTGGCGGCCCCGGCGGTGGCGGGGGCATGGGCGGCGGCCCCGGCGGTGGCGGCATGCCGGGCCAGAACCAGCCGGGCCAGAACCAGCAGGGCGGCAACGGCTTCCCGGGCGGCGGTTTCGGCGGCGGTATGCCGGGTCAGCAGAACGGCAACGGCAATACCCAGGGCCAGAACCAGCAGGGCGGTATGCCCGGCGGCCAGATGGGTGAGGGCGGCCGCTTGGGCGGTGGCGGCGCGGGCGGTCTGCTCAACGGCGCCAGCGTCAGCGACGAGGCCAAGGAACTGCTGGAGAAGAACGCCGACGACTACACCTGGGCCGCCGCGGCCGTCGGCGCCCAGAACGCCGCGAGCTACCAGCTCTCCACCGGCGACCCGGTGATGGCGATCGGCGGCTTCAACGGCACCGACCCGTCCCCGACCCTGGCGGAGTTCAAGAAGTACGTGGAGGAAGGCAAGATCCACTACTTCATCGGCGGCGGCAGCGGCGGCGGCATGGGCGGCAGCAGCAGCGGCACCTCCTCGCAGATCAGCTCCTGGGTCCAGGAGAACTTCGAGTCGGTGACCGTCGACGGCAGCACCTTCTACGACCTGACGCAGCCGAAGAGCGATAGCTGACGGTCCCTGCGACAAGGGGCGGTGGCCTGGGCCACCGCCCCTTGTCGTATCTCCGTTGTACACCGTATAGGGATTGCTTTACGGTGTAGAACATGACGACGTCCCCCCAGGAACAGGCCCCGGCCCAGCCGCAGCCGCAGCCGCAGCCGCAGTTCCAGGCTCCGGGCGGCCACCCGCAGCGCTGGCTGATCCTCGGTGTCCTCTGCCTCGCCGTGCTCACCGTGGTGCTCGACAACACCGTCCTGAACGTGGCCATCCCCTCGCTCACCCGCGAACTGGGCGCGGCCACCTCCGACATCCAGTGGATGATCAACGCCTACTCGCTGGTGCAGTCGGGTCTGCTGCTCACGGCCGGCAGCGCGGCCGACCGCTACGGCCGCAAGAAGATGCTGGCCGCGGGCCTGGCGCTGTTCGGCGTGGGCTCCCTCGTGGCCGGCCTCGCCGACTCCACGGGCCAGTTGATCGCGGCGCGCGCCGGGATGGGTGTCGGTGGCGCGCTGCTGATGACCACCGTCCTGGCGGTGGCGATCCAGATCTTCACGCCGGAGGAGCAGCCGAAGGCGATCGGCATCTGGGCCGCGGTGAACTCGCTGGGCTTCGCCGCCGGGCCGCTGCTCGGCGGCTTCATGCTGAACCACTTCTGGTGGGGCGCGATCTTCCTGATCAACATTCCGGTCGCGGTGCTCGCCCTGGTGGCCGTCGTGGCGCTCGTCCCGGAGTCGAAGAACCCCCAGGGCGACCGCCCCGACGTGCTGGGCGCCGTGCTCTCCACGATCGGCATGGCCTCCCTGGTGTACGCGATCATCTCCGGGCCCGAGCACGGCTGGACGTCGGGCCGGGTCCTGCTGACGGCGGCGGTGGCCGTCGTCGTGCTGGTCGCCTTCGCGTACTGGGAGAGCCGGATCCCGTACCCCATGATCGACATGCACTTCTTCCGGAACCGGCAGTTCACGGGCGCGGTCTCGGGCGGTGTGCTGATCACCTTCGGTATGGGCGGCTCGCTCTTCCTGCTCACCCAGCACATGCAGTTCGTGCTCGGCTACGAGCCGCTGGAGGCCGGGCTGCGCACGGCCCCGCTCGCCCTGATGATCGTGGCGCTGAACTTCACCGGTGTGGCGGCGAAGTGGGCGGCCCGGCTGGGCACCCCGCTCGCCATCGGGCTCGGCATGGCGGTGATGGCGGCGGGCCTGGCCTCCATCGCCACGATGGCCTCCGGCGGTTATGCCGGCACGCTGGTGGGCCTGGTGCTCATCGGCACCGGAGCGGCCGTGGCGAGTCCGGCGATGTCCCACGCGATCATGAGTGCGATTCCGCCGGAGAAGGCCGGGGTCGGCGGGGGGATCAACGGCACGGTGGCGGAGTTCGGCACCGGGCTGGGGGTGGCCGTGCTGGGGGCGCTGCTGAACTCGCGGTTCGCGGCGCTGATTCCGGTGGCGGCGACGTCCTTGCCTGCGGCGATGTCCTTGGCGGACGGCGAGGCCGAGAAGGGGCGGATTCTGGACGCGTTCTCCTCCGGGCTTGAGACCAGTCTGCTGGTGGGGGCGCTGGCTGTGCTGTTGGGAGGATTGGTCGCGGGTGCGTTGTTGCGGAGGGCTGAAAGGGGAGATACCGCCTGAGAGCTCGGGGCATACCGTTGTCGGGCGACTGCGGGCCCGATTGGGCTGGTCGCGCCCACGCGGCGGAGCCGCAAATGGATACAGCCCCGCGCCCCATCGGGGCGCCGCCGATTGAATGTCTAGGAAGGTGCGCCATGGCCAGGGCAGCCCGGGAGTCCGCTCGGACCAGTGTGTGGCTGGAGGGCAAGGAGCGTCGCGGCGGACGCGGCAGTCAGCCCTCCGGGCTCGACCGGGATCGGATCACCGAGGTGACCGTGCGGCTGCTGGACGCCGAGGGGCTGGCCAAGTTCTCCATGCGGCGGCTGGCGGCCGAGCTGAACGTGACCGCGATGTCCGTCTACTGGTACGTCGACACCAAGGACGACCTCCTCGAACTCGCCCTGGACGCCGCCTTCGGCGAACTCACCCTGCCCGACCCCGACACCGACGAGGACTGGTGGGACCAACTGCGCACGCTGGCCCGTTCCTACCGCGGCCTGCTGGTGCGCCATCCGTGGCTGTCGCCGCTGATCGGGACGTACGTCAACATCGGCCCGAACAGCCTCGCCTTCTCCCGTGTCGTGCAGCGCATCGTCCGCAGGACCGGCCTGCCCGCGCACGGCCTGGTCGCCGCCATCTCCGCGGTCTTCCAGTTCGTCTACGGCTTCGGCACGATCGAGGGTCACTTCATCGCCCGCAGCACGGCGTTCGGCATGACCCCGGACGACTACTTCCACCACGCCATGAGCACGGTGACCCGGTCCCCGGAAGCCGCCGACATCGTCCAGGAGTCCGCGGAACTCATGGAGGCCCGGGGCGGCGACACGGTCGAGGAAATGTGGGAGCGAGACTTCGAGTTCGCCCTGGACCTACTGGTGGCGGGCATCGAGGCAATGGTCGCGCGCAGCGCACCATGAGGGGCGCGGGGAACTGCGCGACCAGCCACAACGGACCCGCAGTCGCCCGACAACGGTATGCCCCGAGCTCCTAGGCGCCCTCAACCAGCCGCGCAGGAAACCCACCCGTGGCCACCGGCCCCCACTTCTCCGGCGTCACCCGAATGATCGACTTCCCCTGCTTCACCATCGCCGCCCGGTACTCGTCCCAGTCCGGATGCTCCCCGGCGATGTTCCGGTAGTACTCGACCAGCGGCTCCACGGACTCCGGCGAGTCGATGACCTCGGCGACCCCGTCGACCTGCACCCAGGGCCCGTTCCAGTCGTCGCTGATGACGAGCACGCTGACCCGCTGATCCCGCTTCGCGTTGCGCGTCTTGGCCCGCTCGGGATACGTGGACATCACGATCCGCCCCGAGTCGTCGACCCCGCAGGTCAACGGCGATGCCTGCGGGCTGCCGTCCGCCCGCCGGGTCAGCAGGACGGCGCGATGACGCGGCCGTACGAAATCGAGCAGCTCTTCGAGCGAGACGCGGGTGTTGGTCGCGATGTTCGGTGCCATGGGGCCAGCCTAGGGGCCGATCGGCCCGCTGAGCCTGACCCTGGCGTGGCTACCCTTGCGGCAGCGTCTCCCCCTGCACCGCCTGGATGTCCAGCTCCACCTTCAGTGTCGTACCGATGGCGGCGATCCCCGCCTGCACGACCTGGTTGTAGTTCATGGCGAAGTCGTCCCGGTGCAGCTCCGTCGTCGCGCGGAACGCGGCCCGCGTCCCGCCCCACGGGTCGGCGCCCGTGCCGAGGTAGGCCAGGTCCAGGTCCACCGGCCGTACGACACCGTGCATGGTCAGCTCGCCGCGCACGGTCCAGCGGTCGGTGCCCGCGGCGGCCGTCAGACCCGTCGACCGGTAGGCGATCTCGGGGTACTTCTCGACGTCCAGGAAGTCCGGCGACTTCAGATGCCCGTCCCGCATGCCGTTGCCCGTGTCGATCGAGTCGGCCCGGATCACCGCCTCCACGCGGGACTTGGCGATGTCGTCCGGCGCGATCTCGATGGCGCCGGAGAACTGCGTGAACCGGCCGTGCACGCTGGAGATGCCCAGGTGCTGGGCGACGGCGGCCACGCTGGAGTGCGCCGGGTCGACGGTCCACGGTCCCGGCGGCGGCAGTTCCGTGCCGCCCTGGCGGGCCAGGGTCACCGTGCCGACCTCGGCGCGGCCGCTCGCGGTGACGATCGCGCTCGCGGCGGCGGGCGCGTAGCCGACCGCGGTGACGATGACGGTGTACGCCCCCGGGGCCAGCGGGTTCGCGTGCCGTACGGCCCCCTCCGCGTCCGCCTCCAGCCGCAGCACCTGCGTTCCGGTCATGTCCGTCACCGTGACGACCGCGTGCGACACGGCCCACCCGTCCCGGGTACGGATCCTCGCGGTCAGTCCCATCTCACGTACTCCTCAGTAAGTCTCAAAAAGAACCGGCCCGTGACGACGACGCCCCTCCGCTCAGAGCGCGCCGCCGCCACGGGCCGGGGCACATGCCCGGTCCGACTACTCGCCGGGGTGGGCGAGTTCGATGTCGTGGTCGTCGGTGCCGGGGCCGGTCACCGTCAGTGCCGTCGCCACCGGCGGGTAGCCGGTCGCGATGACCGTGTACTCGCCGCCGTCCAGGTCGGTGAACGCGTACGCCCCGTCCGGACCGGTGGTGGCGGTGCCGACGACGTTGCCCGCCGCGTCGACCAGGGTCACGCGGGCGTCGGCCAGCGGCCCGTGCGGTGCCCGTACGACGCCCTGGACCTGCGCTCCGGCCTCCAGATCGACCTCGACCCGGGTGACCCCTGCGCCGCCGACCTCGACGGGCAGGGCGCGCGGCCGGTAGCCGGCGGCGTTCACCGCGACGGTCACGGCACCCGGCACCAGCTCGGCGAAGCTGAACTCGCCCTGCTCACCGGTGGCGGCGGTGGCCAGCAGATCCCCGCGCACATCGGTCACGATCACCATCGCGTCCTTCACCGGCAGCGCGCTCTGCGCGGTCCGTACGACGCCGCTCAGGCCGCTGGTGCCGCTGAGCAGGATGTCGTAGGCCACCGGCTCGTCGCCGCTGACGACGATCGTGGAGGCCTGCGGCTGGAAGCCGTCGGCGGAGGCGATCAGGACGTACGATCCCGCGCCCGGCGCGTCGACCGCGTACGAACCGTCCCCCTGCGCGACCGATCGGCCCAGTTGCCGGCCGGCCAGCGAGATCAGCGTGACCGCGGCCTGCGGCACCGGTGCGCTCTCGGCGCCCCGCACGAAGCCGCGGACCGGGACGCCGCCGGACGCCGCACCGCCGGTCTCCTCGGCACGGGCCACCGTGGCCACGGCGGCGAGCCGCTGGGTGCCCTCGGGAGCGGTCTCGGTCTCGGAGGAGGTGACGGCCCAGGTCGGGGTCCGCTCCTGCGCCGCGGCCGGCGCGGTCGCCGGGGTCTCGGCCGGCTCCGGGCTGTCGGCCTCGGCGGCCTGCGCCAGGGCGCCCTTCGTCTTCAACGGGACCTCCTTGATGAACAGCGCGAACAGCAGGGCGAGGAAGGCGATCGGCGCGGCGTACAGGAAGACGTCGGCGACGCCGTGGCCGTACGCGCTCTCGATGACCGTGCGCACCGGGCCGGGCAGCGCGTCGAGGTCGGGGATCTCACCGTGGCCGGAGGAGCCCTGCACGCCGAGCTTGGTGAGGCCCTCCTCGGCGTAGTGGGTGATCCGGTGGCTGAGGACCGCGCCCAGCGCCGAGACGCCCATGGCGCCGCCGAGGGAGCGGAAGAAGTTCACGACGGAGCTCGCGACGCCCAGGTCGCTCGGGGCGACCTGGTTCTGGGTGGCGAGGACCAGGTTCTGCATCATCATGCCGACGCCGAGACCCAGCAGGGCCATGAAGATCGCGACGCGCCAGTACTCGGTGTCGTAGCGGATCGTGCCCAGCAGCCCGAGGCCCGCCGTCACCAGCACACCGCCGGCCAGCAGCCAGGCCTTCCAGCGGCCGGTGCGGGTGATGACCTGACCGGAGACGGTCGAGGAGATGAACAGGCCGACGATCATCGGGATGGTCAGCACGCCGGACATGGTCGGCGACTCGCCCCGGGCGAGCTGGAAGTACTGGCTGAAGAAGATCGTGCCCGCGAACATCGCGATGCCGACGAACAGCGAGGCCAGCGAGGCCAGCGTGATGGTGCGGTTGCGGAACAGGCGCAGCGGGATGATCGGCTCGCTCGCCCTGGACTCGACGAAGATGAAGATCAGCAGCAGTGCGAGCGCGCCACCGGTCATCGCGCCGGTCTGCCAGGACAGCCAGTCGTACTTGTCACCGGCGAAGGTCACCCAGACCAGCAGCAGGCAGACCGCGGCGGTGATGAAGAAGGCGCCGGCCCAGTCGACCTTGACCTTCCGCTTGACGACCGGGAGGTGCAGGGTGCGCTGGAGCACGATCAGGGCGATGACCGCGAAGGGCACGCCGACGTAGAAGCACCAGCGCCAGCCGAGCCAGTCGGTGTCGGTGATGACACCACCGATCAGCGGACCGCCGACCATCGCGGTGGCGAAGGTGGCGCCGAGGTAGCCGTTGTAGCGGCCGCGCTCACGCGGGGAGATCATCGCCGCCAGGATGATCTGCGCCAGCGACGACAGACCGCCCATGCCGATGCCCTGCACCGCGCGGAACGCGATCAGCATCCCGGCGTTCTGCGACAGACCGGCCAGCGCGGAGCCGGTCACGAAGACGACCAGGGCGAGCTGTATCAGGAGCTTCTTGGAGAAGAGGTCGGCGAGCTTGCCCCACAGGGGTGTGGACGCGGTCATCGCCAGCAGCGACGCGGTGACCACCCAGGTGTAGGCGCTCTGGCCGCCGCCGAGGTCCTTGATGATGTCCGGCAGAGCGTTGGAGACGATCGTCGACGACAGGATCGCGACGAACATGCCGAGCAGCAGCCCGGTCAGTGCCTCCATGATCTGCCGGTGCGACATCGGAGCGCCGGACGGCGCCCCCGAGTGCTTGGCGTGCGCCCGCACACCGGCTGGTGTGGTCGTTGCCATGGGATTCCTTTTCCTACTGGGTGATCGCGGGTGTACGGGTGGGGTGTTCGGGTTGGTCGGGGGCCGGCGGCCGGTGCGCGGACCGGCAGTCGTCGAAGCTCGCCCGCAGCCGGGTCATGAGCCGGGTCAGCAGGGTGATCTCGTCGTCGGTCCAGTCGCTCAGCCGCTCGGCCAGCAGTTCGGTGGTCAGCCGGGACATCTCCCGGACGCGGTCCTCGCCCGCCGGGGTGAGGCGCAGAATGCGGCTGCGTTTGTCCGCCGGGTCGGGGGAGCGCTCGATCCAGCCGCGCTCGGCGACGTGGGCGACATGGCGGCTGGTGACCGACATGTCCACGGCCAGCAGCTCCGCGAGCTTGCTCATGCGCATGTCCCCGTGGCGGCTCAGCAACGTCAGTACGGCGGCGGAGCCGGACGGGCAGTCGGACGGCAGGATCCGTCCCATCTCCCTCTTCACGGCGCCGAAGGCGCTGAACTGACGGACCAGCTCCTCGTACTGCGCCTGCTCGGCCATCACACCCCCGGTCGTTTGTTGCTTAGGGCAACCATAGAAGCGCTTGGTTGCTACAGGCAAATAAGTAGGGGTGGGTGCGATACAAAAACTTGGCAAAGGCAAGTATTGCGACCGTAAATGTGCAGGTGGGGCGGGTTCTGTGGCCCCCTGTGCAGGGGTCGGGCCCCCACTTGGGCCGCACGGGCGGATTCGCTAGGGTCTCAGGCCATGGCTAACACCCAGGGCCCCCAGGGCAACCACGACCCCGCAGGCAGCACCCAGATGTTCCGCGCGTTCGTCGACGAGGGCCCGCAGGGCGGTCGGCAGCAGCAGGCTTCCTCCGGTCCGCGCATCGGCATGATCATCGGCGTGCTCGCCGCGGTCGTGATCGTGGCGGCGGTGGCCTGGCTGGCGCTCAAGTAGTCGCCGCCGGCTCCCGTCGGCGCCGGTTCACTTCCACTGGACGGCGACGTCCCGCGTCTCGATGTGCATGCCGAGCGGCACGCGCCAGGCGTCGACGCACACCGTCCAGGTCTTCTTCTTGCGCACCCCGGCCCCGATCGGCGCCGGGAGTTCCTCCGACGACTCGATCGTCGCCCAGTCGATGCCGAGCGCGCCGATGATGTGGGTGCCGAAGGTCACGGTGCCCGAACGCACGGCCGTGCCGCCCGAGTTGTGCAGATCGAGGGTCACCTCCTCGCACCAGCGCTGGTCCGTGGGCTCCCGCACGGGGTCGCTCACGGTCAGCCTCGCGGGCGAGGGGGTCGCCGAGGGCGCCGAGCCGCCGGGCGTGGCGGGCGAGTCGGACGGCGGGGCCGCGGGGCCGTGGGTGCCGCCCGGGGGTCGGGCGGGGTTGTCCGTCCCGGCGGGTTCCGTTCCGGAAGAGGGCGTCGGCCCCTGACTCCCGCCCGATCCGGGGGAGTTGCCGGGATCCCCCGCACCGCTGCCGGCGTCCTCGCCCGTGCCGGCATCCGTGCCGGCGTCGCTCTCCGGTTCGTCGAGCGGCACCAGCGTCACCTCGCCCGTCGGCGCGGCGGCCGTACCGACGACCCGGGGCGGGCCTCCCGCCGCTCCCGTGGCGACGTACCCGTCCTCGCCCCCGCCGCTCCCGCACGCGGCCAGCGTCCCGCCCAGGCAGACGACGGCCGCCGACGCGCCGATCAGGGCGCACCGACGGCCATGTGTCGAGGTCGTCCATATCCGGCGAAGCATCCGGCCATGGTGGCTGACGCTCCGTCAAATATGAAGGGGTCAGTCGGAGATGAGACCCTCGCGGAGCTGCGCCAGGGTCCGGGTCAGCAGCCGGGAGACGTGCATCTGGGAGATGCCGACCTCCTCGCCGATCTGCGACTGGGTCATGTTGGCGAAGAAGCGCAGCATGATGATCCGCCGCTCGCGGGGCGGGAGTTTGGCCAGCAGCGGCTTGAGGGACTCGCGGTACTCCACGCCCTCCAGCGCGGTGTCCTCGTAGCCGAGCCGGTCGGCCAGGGAGCCCTCGCCGCCGTCGTCCTCCGGGGCCGGGGAGTCCAGCGAGGAGGCCGTGTAGGCGTTGCCGACCGCGAGGCCGTCGACGACGTCCTCCTCGGACACGCCCAGCACGTTGGCCAGTTCGGTGACCGTCGGGGAGCGGTCCAGCTTCTGGGAGAGCTCGTCGCTGGCCTTGGTGAGCGCCAGGCGCAGCTCCTGGAGCCGCCTGGGCACCCGCACCGACCAGGACGTGTCGCGGAAGAACCGCTTGATCTCGCCGACCACCGTCGGCATCGCGAACGTCGGGAACTCCACGCCCCGTTCGCAGTCGAAGCGGTCGATCGCCTTGATCAGGCCGATGGTGCCGACCTGGACGATGTCCTCCATCGGCTCGTTGCGCGAGCGGAACCGGGCCGCCGCATAGCGCACGAGCGGGAGGTTGAGCTCGATCAGCGTGTCCCGGACGTAGGCGCGCTCGGGGCTGTTCTCGTCCAGTGCGGCGAGCCGCAGGAACAGGGAGCGGGACAGGGTGCGGGTGTCGATGGCTCCCGGGGACGGGAGGGCCGGTACGGCCTCGAGGGCCGTGACGTCGTCGAGAACGGCGTCGGGCGCGGACTCGCTCTTCGTGAGCGTGAGCACCTTCGAGCTGCCCTGGTCTGCGGACATGCCACCCCCTTTGGGTCGCGGGACGGTCGTGACGAACGCTCCGATCGAGGAACGCCAGCCTTCACCTGAATACCGGAGCCGAAGCCACGGCAAACGCGCTTCCCGAAGAATGTCACATGTCGGCAACACGCTGTAGTGACATGTCGACATGTGAGACTTGAATCCGCCCTGGATAAAGGGGGTCTGACGGTATTTCGGGTCAGAACTGTCGGGATCGGTCCTGGTGAGCGATTCGCTCGCGACGGTTACCGGTCGATCGTCTATGCGGTTACGCGTCGATCCGGTTCGCCGAACGAAGCCGCTGGAAGCTACGCGCGAGTAGCCTCGAAACGTGCATCTGTGATACCCCGAGTTCCGCACTGATTTGCGACTGGGTGAGGTTGCTGTAGTACCGCAGAAGAAGGATTCTCTGCTCCCGTTCGGGGAGTTGCACCAGCAGATGCCGTACGAGGTCCCGGTGCTCCACGCCGTCCAGGGCCGGATCCTCGTAGCCGAGCCGGTCCAGCAGTCCGGGCAGTCCGTCGCCCTCCTGGGCGGCCTCCAGCGAGGTGGCGTGGTACGACCGTCCGGCCTCGATGCAGGACAGCACCTCGTCCTCGGTGATGCGCAGCCGCTCGGCGATCTCGGCGGTCGTGGGGGTGCGTCCGAAGGCGGTGGTGAGGTCCTCGGTCGCGCTGTTGACCTGGACCCACAGCTCGTGCAGCCGGCGCGGCACATGCACCGTGCGGACGTTGTCCCGGAAGTACCGCTTGATCTCGCCGACCACCGTCGGCATCGCGAACGTCGGGAACTGCACGCCCCGGTCCGGATCGAAGCGGTCGATGGCGTTGATGAGCCCGATGGTGCCGACCTGGATCACGTCCTCCATCGGCTCGTTGCGGGAGCGGAAGCGGGCGGCCGCGTAGCGCACGAGCGGGAGGTTCGCCTCGATGAGCGCCCCACGTACGCGGTTGTGCTCCGGCGTGCCCGGCGTCAGCTCCTTGAGCTCGCCGAAGAGGACCTGGGTGAGTGCCCGGGTGTCGGCGCCGCGGCTGCGGGGCGGCGGGGACGCGGGGGTGTCCTCCTGGGTCGGGGCCTGAGGCGCAGTACTGGCCGGCACGGTCAACTCCACCTCGTGATCCATCAACTCATCCGTCAAAAGCGGTCATAGCATCACAAGACAGTTCATTGTGTTCAAGTACCGCATAATCCCGTGTTGAGAATGAAAGGATGCGTAAGACACGCGAAAACCCCCCGCCGTTCCGGCGGAGGGCATCGGGTGGATCGAGGGGCGGCCCGGCTCAGAATTCGTAGTCGGCGATCACCCAGGTGGCGAACTCCCGCCACAGGGCGACGCCCGCCTGGTGCTCGGGGTGCTCCGCGTAGACGCGCAGGGCGGCCGTGTCCTCGAAGGCGGAGTTGATGGCGAAGTCGTAGGCGATGGGGCGGTCGCTGAAGTTCCAGCCCAGCTCCCAGTGCCGTAGCTCGGGGATCTTGCCCTCCAGCGAGCGGAAGGCCTCGACGCCCTCCACGACCCGCGGGTCGTCGCGCTCGACACCCTCGTTCAGCTTGAACAGGACGAGGTGGCGGATCATGAGTCTCCTCCGTTGGCGATCCAGGTCATGAAGTCGCCGATGGCCTTCGCGGCGTCCGAAATGCCTTCGAACCCTACCTGGACGTAGTCCGCCGCCTTGGCCGGGTCCGTGATGATCACGTAGAGCACGAAGACCGCGAGCACGTAGACGGCGATCTTCTTCGAATTCACCGCCATCGCGGCCTCCCCTGTGGCTGGTGCGCCTGCCATGCCTGCCGTGCCGAATGAGTCGAAAGAGCCGAAAGGGCCTCGAGTTACCGGCGGTGAGTGTAACCTTCGCCCCTCTCGGGAGATCAACAGCACGAAGGGCCCCGTCCATCGGACGGGGCCCTTCTTCAGCGGTAGCGGAGGGATTTGAACCCTCGGTGACTTGCGCCACACTCGCTTTCGAGGCGAGCTCCTTCGGCCGCTCGGACACGCTACCGAGGGAGACCTTACAGCAAGCCGGGCCATGCTCTGAAATCGGTATTCGCGGACCGTCAGCGAGCCCTGAAGAAGTCGGTGAGCTGCCGGGCGCACTCCTCGGCGAGCACGCCCTCGATCACCTCGGGCCGGTGGTTGAGCCTGCGGTCGCGCACGACGTCCCAGAGGGAGCCGGCCGCGCCCGCCTTCTCGTCCCGTGCGCCGTAGACGACCCGGTCCACCCGGGACTGCACGATCGCGCCGGCGCACATCGTGCAGGGCTCCAGCGTGACCACGAGCGTGCAGCCCGACAGCCGCCACTCGCCGAGTTCGGCCGCTGCCCTGCGGATCGCCAGCACCTCGGCGTGGGCGGTCGGATCGCCGGTCGCCTCACGCTCGTTGTGGCCGGCGCCCAGCACGGTCGTGCCGTCGGCGCCCAGCACGACGGCACCGACAGGGACGTCCCCGCCCCGGACGGCCCGTTCGGCCTCGTCCAGGGCGAGCCGCATCGCGGGCCGCCAGCGGTCTCGTACGGGGTCGGGCACCGAGGCCTTCGGGGGCTCCGAGGGCACCCCGGCTGCCGACCCCCGGTCGAACGAGGTCAGCGGACGGTCTCCAGCACCTCCGAGGCGCCCAGCGCCTCGGCGATGGTGCTGAGGGCGTCCTCGGCGTCCAGCGACTTCAGCTCCTTCTCGCCGACGCCGAGGTCGTCGAGGATCTCGCTGTCGCCGACGGGGCTGTGCGGGACCGCGTCGGCGCCGCCACCGCCCTCGTCGTCGTCCTCGGAGTCCCCGTCCGGCTCCTCAGTGCCGTCGAGGTCCAGGGAGTCGAGGTCGGCGCCGTCGTCGCCGGGCTCCCTTCCGAGCAGTTCGTCGGTGAGCAGGATCTCGCCGTAACTGCTGCGGGCGGCTGCTGCGGCGTCCGAGACGTAGATACGAGGGTCGTCCTCGCCGTCGATGCGGACGACACCGAACCAGGCGTCCTCCTGCTCGATCAGCACCAGCACCGTGTCGTCCTCCGGTGAGGCTTCACGGGCCAGTTCGGCCAGATCCGACAAGGTCTCCACATCGTCGAGCTCTGTGTCGCTCGCTTCCCACCCGTCTTCGGTGCGCGCGAGCAGTGCGGCGAAGTACACCGTGACTCTCCCACTGGTCATAGGCGTGCCGGTTGGGGGTCCCCCCGGCGGAGGTTGGGGGTGGGGTGGCTTGGGGTCCGAGCCCCACCCACTCGGAATCGTGGCAGAAACAAGGCGTTCAGGGGACGTCTTCGGCTCCCTGTGTCCGGCAGTTTTGATCGCGTTGGCCCGAGGGGGTCCGCGAGCGCGTCCGCAAAGGACTCACCAGCGCACTCGTTGCCGCCACGTGCGGATCGTACGCGGCTTTTCCGGGTGTCCACGCACGCCCACCACGCAACCGCCCGCAGACCAGCCGATCTTCCCGCGCGACTCGCCCTACCAGCGGAACGTGCGCATGCGCAGGGCGTGCCGCAGACGGGCCGCCTTGGCGCGGCGCGGCTGGACGCGGTCCCGCAGTTCGCGGGCCTCGGCGAGTTCCCGCAGGAACTGGGCCCGGCGCCGCCGGCGCGCGGCATCGCTCTCGTCCGGCGCGTCCTGCATGGGACGCTCTGGGGTCTCACGATCAGGCATCGGCTCACCACCCCCGCTACGTCCCTCCCACTTTCCCTCCGATGGGCGGTTTGATGCCAGCGGTCGGGTGATGCCGGGGCCCCGGACTTGCCGGGTGAGGGGGCGCCGGGCATACCCGGCACGGTTAATGTTGTGGACATGCGTCTCCACGTCGTCGACCACCCCCTGGTCGCCCACAAGCTCACCACGCTGCGCGACCAGCGCACCGACTCCGCGACCTTCCGTCGGCTGGCCGACGAACTGGTCACCCTGCTCGCCTACGAGGCCACGCGGGACGTGCGCACCGAAGCGGTCGACATCACGACCCCGGTCACCGCCACCACCGGCGTCAAGCTGTCCCACCCGCGCCCGCTGGTGGTGCCGATCCTGCGCGCCGGGCTCGGCATGCTGGACGGCATGGTCCGGCTGCTGCCGACCGCCGAGGTGGGCTTCCTGGGCATGATCCGCAACGAGGAGACGCTCCAGGCGTCCACGTACGCCTCGCGCATGCCGGAGGACCTCTCGGGGCGCCAGGTGTACGTCCTGGACCCGATGCTGGCCACCGGCGGCACGCTGGTCGCGGCGATCCAGGAGCTCATCAAGCGCGGCGCGGACGACGTGACCGCCGTGGTGCTGCTCGCCGCGCCCGAGGGCGTGGAGCTGATGGAGCGGGAGCTGGCGGGGACGCCGGTGACCGTGGTGACGGCCGCCGTCGACGACCACCTCAATGAGCACGGGTACATCGTGCCGGGGCTGGGCGACGCGGGGGATCGTCTTTACGGGGCGGCCGAGTAGGGGGCGGGAACGCCCTCTTTCGCCGTAGGGGTGCGGTTGCGTGGCGACTGCGGGTCCGTCGTGGCTGGTCGCGCCCACGCGGCGGAGCCGCATGTCGACACGGTCCCGCGCCCCTTTCGGGGCGCTTCTAGCAGCCCTTCTTCGAAGTGGAGGGTGCCGGCTTCGGGTTGGCCAGCGCGGCCAGGGCCTTGTCGGCGTCCGGCTTCTTCGCGAGCTGCTTGAAGCGGTCGCCGATGATCAGGTCCACGGTCGCGCCCTTGCGGGTGGCGTCGGTGCGGCGTTCGGCCGTGGTGAGCTGGGTGGCGAGCACCGGCAGCGAGGTGTTCAGGGACGCGGCCGGGCCGAGGAGCAGCCCGGTGCCCTTCACCTTCTTGTCGTAGTCCTTGGTCGCGTTGCCCACGTCACCGATCTTGAAGCCGCGTTTCTTCAGCTCGTCCGCCGTCTGCTTGGCGAGCCCGCTTCGGGTCGTGGCGTTGAGCACGTTGACGGTGATGCCGGCCGGCTTGGGCAGCGGCGCGGTCGCGGCGGGCGAGGGCGTCGCCCGGGTCCCGCAGTCGGACTTGGGGCCGGCCGCCGAAGCCTCTCCGCCGCCGCCCGTGAAGACGTCGATGAGCTGGAGCGTGCCCCAGCCGGCCATGCCGAGCGCGGCGACGGAGGCTACGGCGAGAACGACGAGTCTGCCGCGCCGCCGACGCGGCCGCATCCGTGGGTACTTGTCCCCCCGGATGCGGTACTGGCCGCCCATGCCGGAGGGAGTCAGCATGCTCATGGGCGCAGCGTAGTGCGCCCGGGCGGCAATGCCTACTAGATGATCAATCGAGGCGGCCGTTCGGACCAACCCGAAATGGGCAACGGCTGACGCCCGGGCGTGTCAGCCCGGGGTCGGTCCGTGGTCGGCCGGGGGTCAGCCCGCAGTTCAGTCCAGTTCCAGGACTCTCGCGTGCAGCACCTGGCGCTGCTGGAGCGCCGCGCGCACCGCGCGGTGCAGGCCGTCCTCCAGATACAGGTCGCCCTGCCACTTCACGACGTGCGCGAAGAGGTCGCCGTAGAACGTCGAGTCCTCGGCCAGCAGGGTTTCCAGATCGAGCTGACCCTTGGTCGTCACGAGCTGATCGAGGCGGACCGGGCGCGGCGCGACGTCCGCCCACTGCCGGGTGCTTTCCCGGCCGTGGTCGGGGTACGGCCGGCCGTTTCCGATGCGCTTGAAGATCACACGGAAAGCCTACCGGTCAAGACCTTCCGGGCGCAGCCATGGCGCCGGAGTGCGACGCTGGAAAAGATGCACCAAACCAGGATCAAACGGCAAAGGTCGAGAGAATGACGGCCGGATCGGAAGCCGGAAACGGCCCGTACGGAAGCCGAGGTGGCGACCGGGGCCGGGTCGAACACCGTGTCGGATCGGGTGGAACGCCGTGTCGGACCCGAGTCGGTCGCCCGTTCGAGGGCGGGAAGCGTGCGGAGGGCTGACATGAGCGACCGCAAGAGCACGCCCAAGGCCGGGGCAGGGGCCGGGACCGCGCCGCGGGCCGGTGCGCCGGAGGTGGGCCGTGCCGCCGCCCTGCCGCGCGAGGCCCTGGAGATCGCCGCCGGCTACGCCTTCACCGGGCCCGCCCTGAACCTCGGCGCCCTGCTCTGGGAGGGCGGCTGCCTGCCGGACGCGCAGATCCGGGTGCCGTTGCCCATGCTCAACCGGCACGGCCTGGTCGCGGGCGCCACCGGCACCGGCAAGACCAAGACGCTCCAGCTCATCGCCGAGCAGCTTTCGGCGCAGGGCGTGCCGGTGTTCCTGGCGGACGTGAAGGGCGACCTCAGCGGGATCGCGGCGCCGGGGCAGCCGGACGACAGGGTCGGCGCGCGTGCCGCCGAGGTCCATCAGCGGTGGGCGGCGAAGGGATGTCCGGCCGAGTTCTACGCCCTTGGCGGCATCGGCCGGGGCATCCCCGTGCGCGCCACGATCACCAGCTTCGGCCCGGTGCTGCTGTCCAAGGTCCTGCGGCTGAACGCGACCCAGGAGCAGTCCCTCGGACTGATCTTCCACTACGCCGACACCAAGGGCCTGGAGCTGGTCGATCTCAAGGACCTCAGGGCCGTCGTCGCCTTCCTGACGTCGGACGAGGGCAAGGGCGAGCTGAAGGGCATCGGCGGGCTGTCGACCGCCACCGCCGGGGTGATCCTGCGCTCCCTCACCGCCTTCGAGGCGCAGGGCATGGCCGACTTCTTCGGGGAACCGGAGTTCGACACGGGCGAGCTGCTGCGGACGGCGCCGGACGGGCGGGGTGTGGTGTCGGTGCTCGAACTGCCCGCGGTGCAGGACCGGCCGCGGCTCTTCTCGACGTTCCTGATGTGGCTGCTGGCCGACCTCTTCCACGATCTGCCCGAGGTCGGGGACGCCGACCGGCCGAAGCTCGTGTTCTTCTTCGACGAGGCGCATCTGCTGTTCGACGACGCGTCCGAGGCGTTCCTGGACGCGATCACGCAGACCGTCCGGCTGATTCGCTCGAAAGGGGTCGGTGTCTTCTTCGTGACGCAGACGCCGAAGGACGTGCCCGCCGAGGTGCTCGGCCAGCTCGGCAACCGCATCCAGCACGCGCTTCGCGCCTTCACCCCGGACGATCAGAAGGCGCTGAAGGCCACGGTGAAGACGTTCCCCAACTCGGCGTACGACCTGGAGGAACTCCTGACCGGCCTGGGCACCGGCGAGGCCGTGGTGACCGTCCTGAGCGAGAAGGGCGCCCCGACACCGGTCGCCGCGACCCGGCTGCGCGCACCGGAGTCACTGATGGGCCCGCTCGACGCCACCGCGCTGGAGCGGGCGGTGACCTCGTCCGCGCTGTACGGGCTGTATGCACAGGCTGTGGACAGGCAATCGGCGTACGAGAGGCTCCGGACGCCGCGCGGGGGGAAGGGACCCGACGAGATGCGGGGAGGGAAGGGGCCCGACGAGATCCGCGGGGGCAAGGGGCCCGACGAGATCCGCGAGGCGGAGGCGGGGGCAGGCGAGGACAGGGCCCGGCAGAAGGAGCAGCCCTCCGTCGTCGAACAGGTTGTCGGGAGCGCCATGTTCAAGTCCCTGGCTCGGTCGGTCGGTACGCAGATCGGACGGGAGATCACCCGGTCGGTCTTCGGCACGGCGCGTCGGAGGCGGTAGGTCCGGTCGGCTCCGTTGCGGGGCGGCGCCAATCGGTGGATCCGGTCGGTCCCGGTACGGGGTGGCGGAATCGGTGGGCCCGGTGACGTGCTGTGCGGCGGAGGCGGTGACCCGGAGAAGTCCGCCTCCGCCGCGGCCATGTCAGCCGCGCTCCCGGTCCTTCCGGGGTTGCTGCGGCTTGTCCTTCTTCGACTGCGGTTTCGGCGTGTTGCGTACGGCCTCGGCGCGCAGCAGGGCGCGCAGGACCGCGTAGTGGTCGGTGGGCATGACTGTGCTCCTTGCGTCGAACTGGCAGACCTCATCGCGGGGTCTGTCAGCAACGCAGGACCACGGTGCGCAGGATGTGCGGGACGTACGGCGGCCGGGGCGGCGCGCAGCGCCGGGTGCCCGCCGGGGTGCCGGTCGCCGGCCCGGGCGCCATGCCCGGCCGCTGCTGTACGGCGGTGCGCCGCTCGGCGCGGGCCACCGGCCGCAGGGCCGTGTCGAGGACGTCCTGCTCGGCGATCTCGGCGGCGGCCACCGAGGGCAGGGCGTGCGCCTGCGTGTGCGCGCCCGGCACCAGCAGCGCGAGCAGCAGCACGAGGACCCGCAGCCAGGTGCGGCTGCGCGAGCGGCATCGTGCGGTACTCACGGAAGGTCATCTCCCCGGATGCCGTACGAGGTTCATCCCGTCCGGCGGGAGAACCGCCCGCACGGCGTACGGGGCAGGGGTGGGTATCACTGTGCGTGTCACAGTTCGCGGGGGACCTGTCGGGCCAGTCCCCTCAGCCGCAGCGCGGTGACCATCTCGACCAGGCCGACCGCAATCAGCCAGCAGCCGCCGAGCACCATCAGCACGGTGATCGACTCGACCGGCGAGACGATCAGCACGACCCCGGCGAGGAAGGTGACGACGCCGAGCAGGATCTGCCAGCCGCGGGCCGGTACGGAGCTGTCGGAGGCGGCGGCCAGGGACTGGGTGATACCGCGGATCAGCCAGCCGATCCCGATCCACAGCGCGAGCAGCAGGATCGACTGCATCGCGCCGCGGAAGCAGAACAGGCCGAGCAGGACCGACACGGCGCCGCTGACGAAGGCCAGTACGCGCAGCGAGGTCGTGCGGTGTGTGCCGAAGGCGGCGACCAGTTGGAAGACGCCGCTGATCAGGAGGTAGAGACCGAAGAGGACGCCGGCGACCCGCAGCGAGGCGTCCGGCCACACCAGCACGAAGACGCCGAGGACCAGGGAGGCGACGCCGGTGACGAGGACGACCTGCCAGGCGGCGCGGGAGAGGGCGTGCAGCGGGCCCTCGAAGGGCGGCTCGGGCTCATGGGCGGGGCCCGGGGGCCCGGTCGGGTGGCCGGAGTGGATCCGGCGGTCGTCGTAGTCCCGGCCCCAAGGGGAGCCGCTCGGCGCCTCGGTCATGCTCCATGCTGCGAACGAGGCCGCCCGACCCGCCATCCGGGGCGGTCCAGTCGACTGACGCCGGCGCCTGGCTGCGCGGGGGCGCTGCCGGGTGTGGGGGCCCCGCCGGCCGCCATCCGGGGCGGACCTGTCGGCTGCCCACGGCGCCTGCCCGTGCGGGGATGAGGCCGCACCACACGCCTTCCGGGGCGGGTCAGTCGGCTGAGGCCGGCGCGCCCGGTGCGGGGATGAGGCCGCCCGACCCGCCATCCGGGACGGTCCAGTCGACTGACGCCGGCGCCCGCCCGTGCCGGGACGCTACTGGCGGCTCGCCTTCGCTGCCTTTGCCGCCGCCTTCATCTCCTGCTTGTGTGCGCGCACCTTGGTCAGCGACTCGGGCCCGGTGATGTCGGCGACCGACCGGAAGGACTCGGCCTCACCGTAGGCGCCCGCGGCCTCCTGCCAGCCCTTCGGGTGGACGCCGAGCTGCTTGCCCAGCAGCGCCAGGAAGATCTGTGCCTTCTGCTTGCCGAACCCCGGCAGCTCCTCCAGCCGGCGCAGCAGCTCGCGCCCGTCGTCGACGCCCTTCCAGACGAGCTCGGCGTCGCCGTCGTAGCGCTCGACGAGGTACTGGCAGAGCTGCTGGATCCGCTTGGCCATGGAGCCCGGGTAGCGGTGCACGGCCGGCTTCTCGGACAGCAGGGCCACGAAGGCGTCCGGGTCCTGGGCGGCGATGTCGTGCGCGTCCAGGTCGTCCGCCCCGAGCCGGTCCGCGATCGTGCGGGGTCCCTTGAACGCCCACTCCATCGGAACCTGCTGGTCCAGCAGCATGCCGACGAGCGCGGCGAGCGGGCTGCGGCCGAGGAGTTCGTCGGCCTCGGGGTCCTGGGCGAGATGCAGGGTGACGTCCATGCCCCCGATGATGCCGCGCACCCCGCCCGGACGCGCGCGGGGGCTGCCGGGTCCGGCACGGGCGTATCAAGGGGTGTACGCCCGTGCCGGGATCAGGGGCGCCAGTACCCCAGCGCGTTCACCCGCTGCTTGGGCAGGCCCAGCTCCTTGCGGACGTAGGAGGTGAGGGCGCGGGTGGTCGCCGTGTCGCAGGCGATCCAGACGTACGGGTCAGGCGTGTCGGCGAGCAGGCCGGGCAGGTTCTCCTTCACCTGCGCGACCAGGTGGGCCCCGGCGTCGCGCCGCGGCAGGGTCCGTACGTCGTGGCGGGACGCCTCGTCGCGGAAGGGCAGGCCGTCGCGCTCGCCCTCGAACCACACCGTCGCCGGGGCCTCGTCCAGGGCGTCGAGCAGGGAGTTGAGGGCGGGCAGGGAGGCGGTGTCGGCGATGGCGAAGACGTGCGAGGGGGCCGGGTCGGGGTCGGTGAATCCCGTGCCGTGGATGGTCGCCTCGATCGTGTCGCCGGGCTTCGCCGAGCGCGCCCAGTCGCTGGCGACGCCCTCGTGCAGGGCGAACTCCAGGCTGAAGGTGCCGGCCTCGGGGTCCGGGTCGACGAGGGTGTAGGCGCGCTGATGGGGCTTGCCCGCGTTGTCGAACCACAGCCGGACCCACATCGTGGGGTGGACGCCGGTCGCCGCCAGCATGCCGCCGTCAGTGAGATGCACGCGGCGGTAGTGCTCGGTGACGTCCTCGCCGCCCGTCACCGTGAACGCGAAGTCCTTCGCGCGCAGCAGCTTCAGGACCGCGCCCTCCCAGCCGTGCCCCTGCCCCATGGCTTCTTCACCCTTCAAGTACCATTCCCGCACCAATAACTTAGGGAAGCCTAACCTAAAGCAAAGGAGGGGCACAGGTGACCGGCGAGATCTTCCGCGATGCCTGGGGCATTCCGCATCTCCGGGCCGACGGGGCGAGTGAACTCGCCCGGGTACAGGGCCGCGTCACCGCCCGCGACCGGGCCTGGCAACTGGAGGTGGAACGGCACCGGGCGCGGGGCACCTCCGCCTCCTTCCTCGGTGCCGAGGCCCTGCCCTGGGACCGGTTCGTCAGACGGGCCCGCCTCGACGACACGGCCAGACGCTGTTTCGCCGAGCTGGAGAGACGGGACCCGGAGACGGCGCGGTGGGTGGGGGCGTACGTCGACGGGGTCAACGAGGGGCTGGACGAAGGCGCTCGCCGCACACCGGAGTTCGCGAAGACGGGTCTGACTCCGGGGCGTTGGGAGCCCTGGACCCCGCTCGGCATCTGGCTGGGCATCCACATCCTGTTCGCGGGCTTCCCGGCCAAGCTCTGGCGCGAGCAGGCCGTACGGCACCTCGGTGCCGACGCGGTCGGGCTGTTCGCCGCCGACGGGCCGGGCACCTCGGGCAGCAACGGCTGGCTGGTGAGCGGCGAGCGGACCGTCACCGGGCAGGCGATCATCGCCGGCGACCCGCACCGCTTCATCGAGGACCCCGGCGTCTACCAGCAGATCCATCTCTCCTGCCCCGAGTTCGACGTCATCGGCCTCGCCGTCCCCGGCATCCCCGGCATCGCCCACTTCGGCCACACCGGCACGGTCGCCTGGGCCATCACCAACGCCATGGCCGACTACCAGGACCTGTACCGCGAGAAGCTGCGGCGCACCGGGGCGGGCATCGAGGCCCTGGACCCGGACGGGGTGTGGCGGCGCGCGGCGCGGCACACCGAGGTCGTGGAGGTCGCGGGGGAGGACCCGGTCGAGATCGAGGTGATCGAGACGGCTCGGGGGCCGGTGGTGATCGGGGGCCCGGAGGGGTTGCCCGACGGCTCGCAGGAGGACTTGCGAGGGGGTCTGCCGGAGGACTTGCCGGACGGCTTGGGAGAGGGCTTGCAGCAGGGGCTGCCGGAGGGCCTGCGGGAGGGCTCGCAGGCGGGTCTGCCGGACGGCTTGCGAGAGGGCCTGCAGGAAGGTTTCGCCAGCGAGTTCTCCGACGACACGCCGCCCCTCGCCATGGCCCTGCGCTACCCGCCCCGCGTCACCGCCGACCTCGGCTTCGGCGCACTGCTCCCCCTCCTGCGTGCCCGCCGCGTCGCCGACGTCGACCGGGCCGTGGACCTGTGGGCCGAGCCCGTCAACGTCGTGCAGGCCGCCGACACCGAGGGCGGGCTGCTGCACCGCGTCGCCGGGAAGGTGCCGGTGCGGTCCGCGGCCAACGGCATCCGGCCGGTGCCCGCCTGGGAGAGCGGCCACGACTGGGACGGCTGGCACGAGCCACCGCGCGGCGATCTCACCGACGGCGTCGCCGCCATGGCCAACCAGCGCGGGGTCGCCGCACCGCTGGGCGTCGAGTTCGCCCCACCTCATCGCGCCGACCGCATCACGGCCCTGCTGGGGGAGAAGGAGCGCTGGTCGGCCGCCGACATGCCGGCGATCCACATGGACACCCGACTGGCCTCGGCGGAGCCCCTGCTGGACCTCCTGCGCACCCTCGACACCCTCGGCCCCGAGGCGGATCGGATCCGCCGGACCCTGCTGGACTGGGACCGCCGGATGGACGCGGACAGCGAGGCCGCGGCCGTGTACGCGGCGGTGCGCGGTGCCGTCGTACGGCGGCTCGCCGCGCACCCGGCCTTCGCCGCACTGGCCGTCCCGCCCGCCTACCCCGAGGTCCTCCTGCCCTGGCTGGCCCTGCTCCCGCGCGTCGGCTTCGCCCTCGAACACCTGCTGCGCGCCGAGGAGCTGTACGGCATCGACCGCGCCGAGGCCGTCCGGGCGGCGGTCGAGGAGGTGGCCGCCGAGCCGCCCTCCGGTGGCTGGGGCGACACCCACCGCCTCGCCCCCTGGCGGGCGCTGACCGACACGTCGTACGAGGAACCCCGCCTGTCCGGCGACCACGACTGCGTGCTGTGCACCTCCGCCGTCCCCGGCCTCACCGACCTGAGCGCGCGCGGGCCCGCCGCCCGCTACGTCTGGGATCTGGCCGACCGCGAGGCCGGCGGCTGGCTGGTCCCGCTCGGCGCCTGGGGCATCCCCGGTTCGCCCCACCACCGCGACCAACTCCCCCTGTGGGTCCGGGGAGACCTGGTTCCGGTCGTCACCGATTTCACCCAGTTCGAGAAGGAATCCGATGCCTGAGCCGTCCGCGACGATCCACGAGACCACCGTCCGACCCGTCCACGAGCAGACCGTCGACGGCTTCGGCAGCGTCCGCATCCGCCCCCTCGACCCGCACGCCGACGCCGGGATCGTCCATGAGTGGGCCAGCGCGGAGCGCGCCTCCTTCTGGGGCATGAACGGCCTGACCAGGGACCAGGTGTCCGAGATCTACGCCCACATGGCCGGCCTCGACACGCACCACGCCTTCCTGATCCTGTGCGACGACGTCCCGGTCGCGCTCCTGCAGACCTACGATCCGCAGGCGGACCGGGTCGGCGAGGTCTACGAGGTCCTGCCCGGGGACATCGGCGTCCATCTGCTGCTCGCCCCCGCCGGTCCCGAGGGGGCGCGGCCCGGCTGGACCTCGGTGCTGCTCTCCGTCGTCGCGTCGTACGTCTTCGGCACCCTGGAGCGCCGGCGCGTGGTCGTCGACCCGGACGTCCGCAACGACAAGGCCGTCGCCCGTTTCCTCAAGCAGGGCTTCGAAGCCGGTCCCGTGGTCGTGCTGCCGGAGGTCGACATCCCGGACGTGTACATCCCGTCGAAGGAAGCCCAACTCGCCTTCCTCACAAGGGAGGTAGCTTTTGGGGCGTGACCCCCGAAGAACTCGTCGCGCACTACGGCCTGGAGCCGATCCCGCGTGAGGGCGGGCTGTTCCGGCGCACCTGGGCGGGGCCCGAGCTGTCCGACGGGCGGCCGCAGGGCACCGCGATCGTCGTCCTGCTCACCGCGGACGACTACTCGGCCCTGCACCGCCTGCCGTCGGACGAGGTGTGGCACTTCTACCTGGGCGACCCCCTGGAGATGCTGCTCCTCGCTCCCGACGGCACGTCCCGCACCGCCGTGCTCGGCCCCGACATACAGCGCGGCCAGCACATCCAGCTCACGGTCCCGGCAGGGACCTGGATGGGGGCGCGGCCGGCGGCCGGTGGTTCGTGGACCTTCTTCGGCTGCACGATGGCGCCCGGCTTCACCTACGAGGGCTACGAGCACGGCGACCTGGCGGACCTGACGGCGCGCTATCCCGCCGAAGCGGCCCGGATCGCGGGACTGTGCCGCCCATGAGCGGACTCCTCGAAGGACAGGTCGCCCTGGTCACGGGCGCCGGCGGCGGCATCGGGCGGGGGATCGCGACGCGGTTCGCCGAGGAGGGCGCGGCGGTCGTCCTGCACTGCCGTACGGCGGTGCGGGCGGCGGACGAGGTCGCTCGCCGCGTCCGGGATTCGGGCGGGCGCTCGCTCGTGCTGCGGGCCGACCTGACGGACGAGGAGGAGTGCCGGCGACTGCTGGGCGAGGCCGCCGAGTGGGGCGGCGGGCGGCTGACGGCGCTGGTCAACAACGCGGGCGTACAGCCGCTGCGGGAGCTGCCGGGGATGTCGGCGGCCGAGTGGCGGGCGGTCGTGGACGCCAATCTGACGAGTGTGTTCGCCTGCACGCAGGCGGCCGCCGAGATCATGCGGACGCAGGCCGGCGGCGGTTCGGTGACCCACATCGCCTCCATCGAGGCGACCCACCCGGCTCCCCTGCACGCCCACTACAGTGCCGCCAAGGCGGCGGTACGCATGCACGCGCGCTCCGCGGCCCTGGAGTACGGTCCCGCGGGAATCCGCGTCAACACGGTCTCCCCCGGTCTGATCGACCGCGAGGGGCTGGAGGAGTCCTGGCCGGAGGGCGTGCGCCGCTGGAAGCAGGCGGTCCCCACCGGACGCCTGGGCCGGCCCGAGGACGTGGCGGGCGCCTGCGTGTTCCTCGCTTCGCACCTGGCGTCCTGGATCACCGGGCACGACCTGGTGGTGGACGGAGGGGTGTCGGCCCGGCCGACGTGGTGAGCCCGGTGGGGGAAGGGCCGGGCGGCAAGTGTGCCGGGTGGCCGGTGAGTGCTGCCGGCTTCCCGCCCGTACATAACCCCTGAGGCCTCAAGTCCGACGACGGAGATGTGAACAGACGTGGTGGGGTGCGATGACCGACGACGCCCGCGGAGCCGATTCACCGACCGGCGACGACTTCAGAGGCTGGTGCTGCTGGGCACCCTGCTGGTCGTGCTCCTCCTCGGCGGCACGGGCCCCGCGTCGGCCCACGCGGCCCTCCGCGGCACCGACCCCGAGGACGGAAGCGTCCTCAAGTCGGCCCCGGGCGACATCACCCTGACGTTCACGGAGTCCGTCGGCCTGCTGGAGGACTCCTTCCGCGTCCTGGACCCGGACGGCCGCCGGCTGCGCACGGGCGAACCCGAGCACGCGCGAGGCGGCGGCGCCGAAACGGCCCGCGTGACGCTCCCCGCGAAGCTGGCCGAGGGCACGTACACCGTCGCCTGGCGGGTGGTGTCGGCCGACAGCCACCCCGTCTCCGGCGCGTTCACCTTCTCCGTCGGCAAACCCTCGCTCACCGTGGCCCACGTGGACACCGGCCCCACCGAGGACCCGGCGACCAAGAGCCTCTACAACATCGCCCGCTATCTGGCCTACCTCGCCGTCGCCCTGCTCATCGGCACGGCGACGTTCATGGCCGTCTGCCGCCCGCCGGACGCCCCCGTCCTGCACCGGTTGCTGAGGGCCGGCTGGTGGACCCTGCTCGCCGCCACCCTCGCCCTGCTGGTGCTGCGCGCCCCGTACGAGACGGGCGAGGGCCCCCTGGGCTCCCTGAGCGCGGACTCCGTCACCCGCACCCTGACCGGCCGACCGGGCGAGGTACTGCTGGCCCGGCTGGCCGTGCTGCTGGTGGCCGCCCCCTACCTCGTACGGCTGTCCCGGCGCGGTAAGCCCTACGGCTGGACCGGCGCCGCCCTCGCCGTAGGACTCGCCATGACCTGGGCCGCCGGCGAGCACGCCTCCGCGGGCATCCAGGTACCGGTGGCGATGACCTCCTCGGCGCTGCATCTGCTCGCCACGGCGGTCTGGCTGGGCGGCCTCGCGGCCCTGCTCCTCACCCTGTACCGGGCCCACCTCACCCCCGCGGCCGTCACCCGCTTCTCGCGCCTGGCGTTCGCATCCGTGACGGTCCTGGTCGTCACCGGCGTCTACCAGTCCTGGCGCGGCCTCGGCTCCTGGGACGCGCTCACCGGCACGACCTACGGCAGGCTCCTGACCCTCAAACTGGCCGCCGTGGTGCTGCTGCTCGGCGCGGCGGCCGTGTCCCGCCGCTGGACGGCCCGGCTCGCGACGGCCGACGCGGAGACGGTCGTGGACGCGGAGACGGCCCTGCGGGCGAAGGTCCCGGAGCCGGTGGGCGGCCCGCCGCTGCCGCAAGCGCCCGACACGGCACCGGAGTCCCCCGAGCCCGCGGAATCTTCCGCACCGGCGGAAGGCGAGCCCGCGCGGCGCCGCGCCCTGCGCCGGTCCGTCCTCGCCGAGGTCGCCGTCGGCGCGGTGGTCCTGGTCGTCACCACGTTGCTCACCAGCACCCTGCCCGGCCGGGCCGAGGCCGAGGCGGCGGCCGGTACGCCCGCGGTCGTCGGCGCCTCCGTCAGCAACGTGCCGTTCGACGTCGGCACCCCCGTCGGCCACGGCAACGTGCAGATCACCCTCGACCCGGGCCGGGTCGGCGACAACTCGATCGAGGCCCTCGTCTTCGGGCCCGACGGCGGCGTCGCCGTCGTCCCCGAGCTGCGCGTCTCCTTCACGCTGCCGGCCAAGGACATCGGCCCCCTCGACGCCGAGCTCGCCGACAAGGGCGGCTACTGGGGCAACAGCTTCCTCAACCTGCCCATCGCCGGGAAGTGGGAGATGAAGGTGACCGTGCGGACCAGCGAGGTCGACCAGGTGAGCGTGACCAGGACCGTGCTCGTCCGCTAGCGACCGGCCGACCGTGCGCGTCGTCTCTCCGGCCCGGCAGTGCCGTGAACGTTCCCGGATTCGATCATCTCGACGGTGAGCACCGGGTTCGAGATATCAGTCACGTTTCCGAAACGACGATCGTCACCTCTTGACGCATGACCAGACATACGGCTGTTATTGCGCCACCGTGTTCGGTCAAGTTGATTTCTGATCGATTACGACGGACTTCGACACCCTCGACCCTCATGATCGAACCCTGCCATCAGGAGCCGTAGATGCAGCACTTCTCCCCCTCCGGTCTCTCGCTGCCCTCGCCGAGCCGCCGCACCCTGCTGCGCGGGATAGGCGGCGCCGCCGTTCTCGGCGCGGGCATCCCGCTGCTGAGCGCCTGCGGCGGCAGCGGTACGGCGAGCGACCCGAAGACCGTCACCCTCGGCTCCAAGGCGTCCGACGCCGTGCCGAAGAAGGCGTTCGCGGACATCTACGCGGCGTACAAGAAGAAGTCCGGCATCACGGTCGACGTGAACACCAAGGACTCCAACACCTTCCAGGAGCAGATCAACTCCTACCTCCAGGGCACGCCGGACGACGTGTTCACCTGGTTCGCCGGCTACCGGATGCAGTTCTTCGCGGCCAAGGGCCTGGCCACCCCGATCGACGACGTGTGGAAGACCATCGGGGGCAACTTCCCCGAGGCGATGCACAAGCTCAGCAAGGGCGAGGACGGCAAGTACTACTTCGTGCCGCTGTACACGTACCCGTGGGCGATCTTCTACCGGAAGAGCGTCTTCAAGGAGAACGGCTACGAAGTCCCCACCACCTGGGACGACTTCGTCGCGCTGTGCAAGCAGATGCAGAAGGACAAGCTCGTCCCGATCGCCTTCGGCGACAAGGACGCCTGGCCCGCGCTCGGCACCTTCGACCAGATCAACTTCCGCCAGAACGGCTACGACTTCCACGTCGAGCTGATGGCGGGCAAGGCCTCCTGGACCGACGCCAAGGTGCGCAAGGTCTTCGACCTGTGGTCCGAGATCCTCCCGTACCACCAGGAGGGCGCCGTCGGCCGCACCTGGCAGGACGCGGCCCAGACGCTGGCCTCCAAGAAGGCCGGCATGTACCTCCTCGGCACCTTCGTGGCCCAGCAGTTCACCGACAAGGCCGCCCTGGACGACCTGGACTTCTTCGCCTTCCCGGAGATCGACCCGCAGTTCGGGCAGGACACCGTCGAGGCGCCGACCGACGGCTTCATGATGAGCAAGAGCCCGAAGAACAAGGCCGAGGCCGTCAAGCTGCTGGAGTTCCTGGGCACCACCGAGGCCGAGGACATCTACCTCAAGTCCGACCCGAGCGTGGTCCACGCCGCGACCGGCGCCGACACGTCGTCGTACAGCGCCCTGCAGAAGAAGGCGTACGACATGATCGCCGGAGCCAAGTCCCTGACCCAGTTCATGGACCGCGACTCCCGCCCGGACTTCACCTCCACGGTGATGCAGCCCGCGCTGCAGAAGTTCGTCCGTGACCCCAAGGGCGTCGACGGACTGCTGTCGTCGATCGAGCGTCAGAAGAAGACGATCTTCGCGTCGGGCTGATCGACATGACAACGGAAACCACCAAGGAGATCCCGGAGGCGGCCGCCGTGCCGCCTCCGGGCGCTGCCCCCGCGAAGAAGGTGTCCCAGGGACACCGCCGCCTGCTGACCCGCCGCGACCGGCTCACCCTCGGTCTGATGGCGGGTCTGCCCACGATCCTGCACATCGCCCTCGTGTGGGTGACGGCCCTCGCCTCCGTCGCGCTGGCCTTCACCACCTGGGACGGCATCGGCTTCGACTCGATCAAGTGGGTGGGCCTGGAGAACTTCAAGGAACTGTTCTCCAACAACCCTCAGTTCTGGCCCGCCGTCGAGCACAACGTCATCTGGTTCGTCGTCCTGATCGTGATCCCGACCCCGCTCGGCCTGTTCCTGGCCGTGCAGTTGGACAAGAAGATCCGGTTCAGCAGGGTCTACCAGACCGCGTTCTTCCTGCCCGTCGTGATGTCGATGGCCGTCATCGGCTTCGTCTGGCAGCTCATCTACAACCCTGACACCGGCCTGATCAACAGCCTCATCGGGGCCAACGAGCCCGGCAAGTACATCGACTGGATCGGCGACCCGGACCTCAATCTCTGGGCCATCCTCGTCGCCGCGTCCTGGCGGCACGCCGGCTACATGATGATCCTGTACCTGGCCGGCCTGAAGGGCGTCGACCCCTCGCTGCGGGAGGCTTCCTCGCTCGACGGGGCCAACGAGTGGCAGACGTTCAAGAACGTCATCTTCCCGACGCTGCGCCCCACCAACACCGTCGTCCTGGTCGTCACCATCATCGAGGCCCTGCGCGCCTTCGACCTGGTCTTCGTCTTCAACAAGGGCGCCGAGGGCACCGAGCTGCTCTCGATCCTGGTCACCAACAACATCATCGGCGAGTCCAGCCGCATCGGATACGGCTCCGCCATCGCGGTCGTACTGCTGCTGATCTCCCTCGTCGTGATCATTCCCTACCTGGTGGCCACCTTCCGGAAGGAGCGGCGCGCATGAGTATCACCGCGATGACCAAGGCCCGTACGCCGATCCGCCCCGCCCGGATCCTGCTGCACGTCTTCCTCGCCGGCGCGGCGCTGGCGTGGCTCGCCCCGCTGCTCTGGGCGGTCTACGCGGCCCTGCGGCCGTACTCGGAGACGAGCGAGAAGGGATACGTGTCCTGGCCGGACACGCTGAACTTCGACAACTTCACGAACGCGTTCACGCAGTCGGACATGAGCCACTACTTCGTCAACACCATGATCATCGCCGTCCCGGCGGTGCTGTTGACGCTGTTCCTGTCCTCCATGGTCGCCTTCTACGTGAGCCGCTTCGACTTCCGCGTCAACCTGGCGCTGCTGCTGGTCTTCACCGCCGGCAACCTGCTCCCGCAGCAGGTCATCATCACCCCGCTGTACAGGCTGTACCTGCTGATCGACCTGCCCGGCATCACCATGAGCGGCAAGCTCTACGACTCCGCCCTCGGCCTGGTGTTGATCCATGTCGCCTTCCAGTCGGGCTTCTGCGCCTTCGTGCTCAGCAACTACATGCGCACGCTGCCGCACGAGCTGACCGAGGCCGCGCTGGTGGACGGCGCCTCGGTGTGGCGGCAGTACTGGCAGATCGTGCTGCCGCTGTGCCGCCCGGCGATGGCGGCCCTGGCGACACTGCTGTCCATCTGGATCTACAACGACTTCTTCTGGGCCCTGGTGCTGATCTCGACCGGGGAGAACATGCCGATCACCTCGGCGCTGAACAACCTCTCCGGCGCGTACTTCACGGACCCGAACCTGGTCGCCGCGGGCGCGTTGCTGACCGCGATCCCGACGCTGATCGTCTACTTCGTGCTCCAGCGGCAGTTCGTCAGCGGTCTGACGCTGGGCGCCAACAAGGGCTGACGGCCCCTTTCTTGAAAGAGACACCCGTGCACCACCCCTTCACCCCCGTCGCCTCCGTGCCGGTGGACATGCGCACCGCTCTTGTCCACGAGGAGGGCTGGCAGTCCTGGAGCCCGAGCGGCGCCTATGCCCTGGGCGAGAAGCCGTACCGCCCGACCAACGACAACTGGGCGACTGTCTGTTACCGGCCGGGCGTCACCGTCCCCGACGGCACCTTCCAGGGCGAGGGCCTGCTGGCGCTCGACCCCGGCGACGGTTCACCGGTCCGCCTGTGGGCGGCGACGGATCCCCTCAGCGAGATCCCGTCCATCCGGCTGGCCGTGACGGACGACGGCGTCGCGGAGGTCACCGCCGACGGCCCGGTGAAGGAGTGGGCGGGCGCCACCGTCCAGTCGGTGCTCGGCGACTGGGCCGACAGCCTCCGACTGCCGGCGCCCCGCCCGGCCCCGACGGTCTGGTGCTCCTGGTACGAGTACTTCACCGCCGTCACCGAGGACGACATCCACGAGAACCTGCGCGCGATGGACACCCTCGACCTGCCCGTCGACGTCGTCCAGATCGACGACGGCTACCAGAAGGCCCTCGGCGACTGGCTCACCCTCTCCGGCCGTTTCCGCTCCCGCGCGGGCATCGCCGACGCCATCCGGGCGCGCGGCCGCCGCGCAGGCATCTGGACGGCCCCCTTCCTGGTCGACCCGGCGAGCGACCTGGCCGCCGAGCACCCCGAGTGGCTGGTCCGCGACACCGCGGGCGGCTTCGCCCACGCCGGCCGAAACTGGGGTCACGACCTGCGGGTCCTGGACACCACGCACCCCGAGGCGGCGGCGTACCTGACCGAGGTCTTCCGGACGCTGCGCGCCGAGGGCTACGACTACTTCAAGGTCGACTTCCTCTACGCGGGCGCGCTGGACGGCGTACGGCACAAGGCGGTGGACGCCCTGACGGCGTACCGCGACGGTGTGCGGCTGATCCGGGAGGCGATCGGCGCGGACGCCTACCTGCTGGGCTGCGGAGCGCCGATGCTGCCGTCCCTCGGCCTGTTCGACGCGATGCGGGTCAGCCCCGACACGGCCCCGCACCGCCGCCCCGAGGCCGACGACTACAGCCAGCCCGGCCAGGACCCGGCCGAGTTCACCGGCGTCGGCCGCCAGTGGCAGCACGGCCGCCTGTGGATCAACGACCCGGACTGCCTGATGGCGCGCCCGGCGGTGGAGTCCCGCGAGCGGTGGGCGGCCCATGTCGAGGCGACGGGCGGCCTGATGGCCTCCAGCGACCGCCTGCTGTCACTGGACGAGTGGGGCGTGGCCACCACCCGCCGACTCCTCGGGGGAGGCGCCCGATGAAGCGCGAACTGTCCGTCCCCGGCATCGCCTACGGCGGCGACTACAACCCCGAGCAGTGGCCCGAGGAAGTCTGGGCCGAGGACATGCGCCTGATGCGCGAGGCCGGGGTGACCATGGTCAGCGTCGGCATCTTCTCCTGGGCACTGCTGGAGCCGAGCGAGGGCACCTACGACTTCTCCCTCCTGGACCGCGTCCTCGGCCTGCTGCACACCCACGGCATCGCGGCCGACCTCGCGACCCCGACGGCGGCGCCCCCGGCGTGGTTCTTCCGCGCCCACCCCGAGGCACTGCCCGTCGACAAGGACGGCCGCGGACTGTCGTACGGCAGCCGTCAGACGTTCTGCCCGTCGAGCCCGGCCTACCGGGAGGCGGCCGTGCGCATGGCGGGCGAGCTCGCCCGGCGGTACGCGGACCACCCGGCGCTGGCGATGTGGCACGTCCACAACGAGTACGGCTGCCACAACGCCGAGTGCTACTGCGACGAGAGCGCGGCCGCGTTCAGGCGCTGGCTGCGCGGGCGGTACGCGGACGACCTGGCCGCCCTCAACGACGCCTGGGGCACCCGCTTCTGGAGCCAGTGGTACTACGACTGGGACGAGATCCTCCCACCCCGCCCCACCGGCGCCGTCCCGAACCCCACCCACCAGTTGGACTGGCGCCGCTTCTGCAGCGACGAGCTGCTCTCGCTGTACGAGGCGGAGCGCCAGGTGCTGCTGGAGGCGGCCCCGGAGATCCCCGCCACCACCAACTTCATGGTGATGTACAACTTCGACGCCCTCGACTACTGGCGCTGGGCCCCGAAGCTGGACGTCGTCTCCAACGACCACTACCTCCAGTCCGCCGACCCCGCCTCCGAGATCGACATCGCGCTCAGCGGCGACCTGGTCCGCTCCCTCGCGGGCGGCCCGTGGCTGCTGATGGAGCACTCGACGGGCGCGGTCAACTGGCAGCCGGTGAACCGGGCGAAGGGCCCCGGCGAGCTTCGGCGCAACGCGCTGGCACATGTCGCACGCGGCGCGGACGGCATCGCCTACTTCCAGTGGCGCGCGGCCAAGGCGGGCGCCGAGCAGTGGCACTCGGCGATGCTGCCGCACGCCGGCACGGACAGCCAGATCTGGCATGACGTCGTCCGGCTCGGCGCGGACCTGAAGGCCCTCGCGGAGGTGCGCGGCAGCACCGGCACGGCCGAGGTGGCGATCGTCTGGGACTGGAACGCCCGCTGGGCCATGGAACTCCCCTCCCAGCCGAGTGCCGAACTGCGTTTCCAGGACCTGGTCCGTGCCTGGTACGAGCCGCTGTGGCGGTCGGGCGTGGCGGTGGACTTCGTCCGCCCGGACGCGGACCTGTCGCGCTACCGCCTGGTCCTGGCCCCGAGCCTGTACCTGGTGGACGACGAGGGCGCGGCCAACCTCACCGGCTTCGCCGAGCGCGGCGGCACCCTGGCCGTCGGCTTCCACAGCGGCGCGGTCGACGAGAACTGCCATGTCCGGCTGGGCGGTTACCCCGGCGCGTTCCGGGACGCGCTCGGGGTGCGGACCGACGAGCTGTTCCCGCTGCTGCCGGGGGAGTCGGTGGGCCTGAGCGGCGGCGGCACGGGGTCCCTGTGGTCGGAGCGGGTACGCCTGTCCGGCGCGTCGTCGGTCGAGTCGTACACGACCGGCCCGCTGACCGGGGTCCCGGCGGTGACCCGCAACAGCCTCGGCGAGGGCGCCGCCTGGTACCTGGCCACCCTGCCCGACGAGTCGACCCTGGCCGCGCTCCTGGACCGCATCCGTACCGAGGCCGGGGTGCGGCCGGTGCGCGAGACCGGTCCCGGTGTGGAGGCGGTCCTGCGGCGCGGCCCCGACGCCGACTACCTCTTCCTGATCAACCACACCGGCCGCCCCGCCGAGGTCACGGTGGCGCCGGACGCGACGGAACTGCTGACCGGCAAGCCGGCGCCGGGCTCGGTCGCCGTACCCGCGGGGGAGACGGCGGTGGTGCGGGAGCCACGCTGAGGGCACGCCCGCCCCTCGCACGCGAACACCCTTTCGTACCCGACCCGGTGTGACAGGGTGACGGGAAAGCACTGGGGGATTTTTCGAGGGGTGGGCGGTATGCCGGAGCTGAGCAAGGGCGGGAACATCGCGATGGGCTCCGGGCCCGTCGTCGCCGAACTGCACGCCGTGGGCGGCACGGTCGACCTCAGCGCCCTGCTGGTCGCGGCGGACGGCAAGGTCAGGTCCGACGACGACCTGGTCTTCTACAACCAGCCGTCCGCCGAGTCCGACGCGGTACGGCACCTCGCCGCCGACGCGGAGGGCGCCGAGCGCATCGAGGTGAACCCGGCCGCGCTGCCGGCCGACGTGGACCGGGTGGTCCTCGTCGGTAGCTGCGACCCCGACGACGCGAGCCGCACCTTCCGCGAGGTGAAGGACGTCCTGATCCGCGCCTGCCAACCGGGCGCGGACCCGGTCCACTTCCGCCCGCCTGCCCTCACCGACGGCGAACGCGCCGTTCTGCTCGTGGAGCTCTACCGCCGGGGCGAGGGCTGGAAGCTGCGGGCCATCGGCCAGGGGTACGCGAACGGCCTGGCCGGGCTCGCGACGGACTTCGGCGTCGACGTGGCGCAGGAGCCCGCCGAGGAACCCGAGCAGCGCCGAGAGGCCCCCGAAGCGCGGACACCGGCGCCGGCCGCCGCGCCCCCGATGAGCCTGCGCAAGCCCCCGCTGGGCACCATCAGCCTCGACAAGGGCAGCCAGGTCTCGATGAGCCTGGACAAGGCGGACCGCGAGCTGGTGGTCACGGCGACCCTGGAGTGGGACGGCGGCAGCGACCAGCGCCGCAGACGGGGCGCCGACCTCGACCTCTACGCCCTGTTCGTGCCGGCGTCGAAGGCGGTACACGGCGAGCAGCCGCCCGGCAGCCTGCGCACCCGGAAGAAGGGCTCGGCCCCCGCGCCCGACACGGGCACGGCGAAGAAGGGCAAGGGCGCCGACGTCGTCTACTACAAGCGCCTCGGCTCCCTGAAGAACCGCCCGTTCGTCCACCTCGACGGCGACTCCCGGGCCCCCGGCCGCGAGACGCTCCGGATCGTGCGCCCCGACGAGCAGGGCTACGTCCTGCTGTGCGCCTACTCCGCGCTCAGCAACGGCTTCGGCTCCTTCCGCAGCTTCGGCGCGAAGGTCGTGGTCACCGACGACCGCGGCTCGACCGTCACGGTCCCGCTCTTCGAGAACACCAAGACGCGGTACTGGGTGGCCATCGCCCTCGTCGACTTCACCTCGCCCGACGGCGCGGCGATCCACCACATCGAGGCCTACAGCGCCCGGATGACCGAACGCCGCCCGGTCCTGCACACCGACGGCACCATCGAGATGAACGCGGGCCCGGTGGAGTTCAAGCGGCGCTGAATTTTCTTTCCCGTAACCAGGGAAACCCACGTACGCCATTCAGATAGCATGATCGAACTGATTGACGATTCAATATCCTCATCTATCTGACAAATCGGCCAAAACAATTGATATCTATAGCGTCGCGGGTGCTCTCGCGAATAAGACGCGGAACTACGTTCGCCACGCGGCTCCGGCCGCAGGCGGTGCTGTGGGTCACGGCGGCCGTGGTGGGCCTCGGATTCCTCATCGCGCTGGAGATCGCAGCGCGACGCTACGGCGTACCGGGACCGATCACCAATCAACTGCGAGAGGTGATATTCCCGCCTAAATCAGGCTTTCTGCTGTATGCCGGCATGGCGTTGATGATGGTGGTCCTCACCTGGCGCCAACGCCTCATCGCGGCCGGCACCGCGATCGGCATCGACATCGTCATCCTGCTGGCGCGCCTGGCCTCCGGCGCCGGCCTCAAGGTGAGCGAGGGCCACCCCTTCGGCAACGGCGCCCTGCTGGTCGTCCTCGGCTGTGCCGTCCTCGCCTTCACCCACCGCACCGGCCGGGAACGCGTCCTGCTGCTGAAGGGCGCCGGGCTGGCCCTGCTGCTGGTCGCCGGCCGCAAGACGGGCGACACCTGGCTGCTCATCACCTCGAAGACCCGCCCCACGGTGCTCGACCAGTACGTGGCGACCGCCGACCACGCGCTGGGCAACCCGTCCTGGCTGGTCGGCCGGATCGTCAGGGCCACCGGCCCGGTCGGCGCCCATGTCCTGGACTGGGTCTACGTCCAACTGGCGGTGGCCGCGGTCTTCGCCGCCCTGTACCAGCTCCGCAACGTGGCCACCGAGCGCCGTTTCCCCCGCCACCACCTGGTCCGCACCTTCCTGACGATCGGCCTCCTCGGCCCGGCGATCTACATGATCTTCCCGGTCGTCGGCCCGATCTTCGCCTACGGTGCCGACGGCGGCCAGTGGGCCGCGGTCAACCTGTGGCCGGAGACGGCACCTCCGCTGATCACCCCGCAGGCGATGCCGTTCGACGGGATCACCCCCCGCAACTGCATGCCCAGCCTGCACACGGCCTGGGCGACCGCGATCTTCCTCCACACCCGCACGGGCCCGAGGTTCCTGCGCTTCGCCGGCACCTTCTGGCTGCTCGCCACCATCGGCGCCACGCTGGGCTTCGGCTACCACTACGGCGTCGACCTCGTCGCCGGCGTGGTCTTCACCCTCACCATCGAGACGGCCCTGCGCGCCCAGGCCCGCGGCTGGGACCGCCGGGCAACCCGGCTCGTCGCCCACGGCACCGCGGTCTTCGCCGTCCTTCTCACGTCCTACCGCTACCTTCCGACGCAGATGGCCGAACACCCCTGGCTCGCCGGCCCCCTCGTCATCCTGGCGATGACGTCGGTGATCGCCGCCTACGTCCGCACCACGACCCAATGGGACCCGAAGCCCGCTCTCACCCCCCAGCCGCAACCACAGCCCGAACTGGTCTGACAACACCCCCGCCTCCGCCACGGTTCTCCCCTCCCTCGGGTTCTGCTTGACTTCGGATTCCGATCGGAGGGGAGCCGGCATGCCGCTGGAATTCGGGCTGTGGCGAGTGGACGACGGGCCGGTGCGGATCGCGACACGGCCGATGCCGCTGGAGTCACGGCTGGAGGAGCTCATAGAGGCCGATCCGGGAATCCTGGGTCGGCCCCTGCTGCTGATCGGCCGCCAGGTGACCACCCGGTACGGAAAGATCGTCGACCTGCTCGGCATGGATGCCGAAGGCGGCCTGCACGTCCTCGAACTCAAGCGGGACCGCACACCCCGTGAGGTCGTGGCACAGGTCCTGGACTACGGCTCCTGGGCCCAGGAACTCACCAACGAGCAGATCCGCGACATCTACACCGCCTACGCCCGCGGCAGAGGCCTGCCGGAGGAACTGGACGAGGCCTTCGCCCTGCGGTTCGGCGGCAGCCCCCCGGAGGCCCTGAACTCCACGCACTCCCTGACCATCGTCGCCGGCGAGATCGACGCGGCGACCGAGCGGATCGTCACCTACCTGGCATCGGGGTTCCAGGTACCGGTCAACGTCCTGTTCTTCCGCTACTTCGAGGACGCCGGACGCTCCTACCTGGCACGCACCTGGCTGATCGACGAGGCCGAGGCCGTGGTCCCGTCGGGCGGCGCGAAAGGACGCGGGAAACAGGAGCCCTGGAACGGCACCGACTGGTACGTGTCGTTCGGCGACGAATTCGGCAGCGGCCGGAGCTGGGACGACGCTCTGCGCTATGGATTCGTCTCGGCCGGCGGCGGCGAGTGGTTCTCGCGCACGATCCGGTCCCTGCCGCTCGCAGCACGCGTGTTCACCCACATCCCCAAGGTCGGATACGTGGGCGTCGGCACGGTGTCCGGCGAACCGCAGCCGTTCGAGGACGCGGTTCTCACCGTCGGCGGTGAGAGCAGGCGGATGGCCGATCTCCGCCTGGAAGGCCGCTACCGGCCCGGAGAGGAGAGCGCGCGCAAGGACGCGGAGGATTCGGAGGACCGCCGCGAGTGGATCGTCCCCGTCACCTGGGAACGTGCCGTGCCCCGCGAGGAGGCGTTGTGGCGCCCGGGCTTCTTCGCGAACCAGAACTCCGCCTGCAAGCTCCGCGCCCGCTTCACGATCGACGAGGTCTCCCGCCACTTCGGCATCGCCGATCCGGATATGTGACGCCAGAGGGGCGGACCACTTTCATGGTCCGGCCCTCTGAGTCGGCGCGGGAAACGCGTCGGAACTGCCGCTAGGCAGCCTTGGGCCGCGCGGCACGCGTCCCGGGGCCGGGCTCCTGAACGTCCTCGGACCAGAGGGTCTCGTCCTCTCCGAAGTCCGGGGCCTGGAAGGGCGTTGTGGTCGGAGGCGGCGATACAGCGGTGGAACGGCGGGTTTGCCCTTCCAGGGCGGAGAACAGCGACGTCGGGTCGATGAGAGGTCTGCCTTTCGTTACAGGCCCCTGACGGGGCCTGGCATGCCCTGACCGGGCACGGCGGTCCTACAGCTTGGTCATCTTGGCGTACGGGCTCAGGATCCGCAGTTGCGCCGAGCCGAAATCCACGAGCGCGGCGATTCCGTCCTCGACGCCGATCACCCGGCCGAGGCCGTGCACGTCATGTGTGACCTGATCGCCCATGGCGAAGTGCTTGGGAGCCGGTTGGACCGGGGCCTTGAAGGGGCTGGTGGGCAGGTGACGCTTCGGTGCCGCAGGCTTTGTCATGGCTCAGTATGAGCCTTACCGGTACCCCGCCCGCTATGGCCATTGGCACAGATCCGTGCGGCCCCAACCCCGTCACGCCACTGACCTGGGGTTTCGAGCCCAGATCCGGTGAAACTCGACCGCAGGTCTGTTTCAACGGCCGCGGCCCGGTCCGCCTGGGCCAGACGAACGGAGACGGAAAGCGGGACGGGCAGACGCCAGAGGGCCGGACCACTTTTCTGGTCCGGCCCTCTGAGCTGGCGGAGGATACGAGATTCGAACTCGTGAGGGGTTGCCCCCAACACGCTTTCCAAGCGTGCGCCCTAGGCCTCTAGGCGAATCCTCCGCCGGAAACATTACATGACGTTGGAGGGTGCTTGCGAACTCGTTCGGGCGCCCGGCGATCAGGTACGCTGGGCCTCAGCCCCTCACGCGGCGCTATCTGACTGAACTCCCCCAGGGCCGGAAGGCAGCAAGGGTAGGTTGGCTCTGGCGGGTGCGTGGGGGGTCTTCTCGTACCCGGAGCCCACAGCGCATGTGCGCCCGGCCAGGATCCCGCCGTCGCGGGCGGGACAAGCCCCCGCAACCGGGCGGTCCGCGTTGTCAGTGGGCGCCTATAACCTCGTATGCGTGTCGTCTCTCGCGCTGTACCGCCGCTATCGCCCGGAGTCGTTCGCCGAGGTCATCGGGCAGGAGCATGTCACCGACCCGTTGCAGCAGGCGCTGCGGAACAACCGGGTCAATCACGCGTACCTGTTCAGCGGTCCGCGCGGATGCGGCAAGACGACCAGCGCGCGGATCCTCGCGCGGTGTCTGAACTGTGAGCAAGGTCCCACGCCGACCCCCTGCGGGGAGTGCCAGTCCTGCCGCGACCTCGCTCGCAACGGCCCGGGGTCGATCGACGTCATCGAGATCGACGCCGCGTCGCACGGTGGTGTGGACGACGCCCGTGAGCTGCGCGAAAAGGCCTTCTTCGGACCCGCGAGCAGCCGCTACAAGATCTACATCATCGACGAGGCCCACATGGTCACGTCGGCCGGCTTCAACGCGCTGCTGAAGGTCGTCGAGGAGCCGCCGGAGCATCTGAAGTTCATCTTCGCCACCACCGAGCCCGAGAAGGTCATCGGGACCATCCGGTCGCGGACCCACCACTACCCCTTCCGGCTCGTCCCGCCCGGCACCCTGCGCGAGTACCTCGGCGACGTGTGCGGCCGCGAGAACATGGCCGTCGAGGAAGGCGTACTGCCGCTCGTCGTGCGCGCGGGCGCCGGCTCGGTGCGTGACTCCATGTCCGTCATGGACCAGCTCCTCGCCGGAGCGAAGGAGGACGGGGTGACGTATGCCATGGCCACCTCTCTCCTCGGCTACACCGACAGCTCGCTCCTCGACTCCGTCGTGGAGGCGTTCGCGACCGGTGACGGCGCCGCGGCCTTCGAGGTCGTGGACCGGATCATCGAGGGCGGCAACGACCCCCGCCGCTTCGTCGCCGACCTGCTGGAGAGGCTGCGCGACCTGGTGATCCTGGCCGCCGTGCCGGATGCCACCGACAAGGGCCTCATCGACGCCCCCGCCGATGTCCTGGAGCGCATGCAGGCCCAGGCCGGCACCTTCGGCGCCGCCGAGCTGAGCCGCGCGGCCGACCTCGTCAACGAGGGGCTGACCGAGATGCGGGGCGCCACCTCGCCCCGCCTCCAGCTCGAGCTGATCTGCGCGCGCGTGCTCCTGCCGGCGGCATACGGGGACCAGCGTTCGGTCATGGCCCGCCTCGACCGGCTTGAGCGGGGCGTGAACTTCTCCGGGGGCGGTGGGATGCCCGCGATGGGGTACGCCCCCGCTCCCGAGGCACACGGAGGGGCGGCCGCTGCCGCTGTTCCGCAGGCCCCGCAGGTTCCGCCGGGTGGCGGTCCCGCCGCGGCCCGGGCGGCCGTACGGGCATCGGGTCCGTCCACGCCCGGCCCCGGCCCCGGCCCCGGCGCCGCTCCGGCAGGGCAGCAGGGCGCACCCACGGAGCAGGCCCCGGCCCAGCCCCCGGCTCAGCCCCCGGCTCAGCCCCCGGCCACCCCCGCGCCCACACCACCGCCCCCCGCGCCCGCCCCGGCCGCCGAGCCTTCCCAGCCGCCGCCCTCCGCCCCCGCCCCCGGCGCCTGGCCCACCGCCGCGCCCGCGGGCGGCGGCCGACGCCCCGGCGGCTGGCCCACGGCAGCCCCGGCGGGCGGTGGCGCCCAGCCCGCCCAGCCCCCGACCGGGCCCGGCAGCACCCCTGCCCCCACCCCGCAGCCGACGGCGTCCGCACCCGCCCCGGCCGCGGGCGGGGCATCCGCCTACGCCCCGCCGAGCGGCGGCCCCGACCCCCGCACGCTCTGGCCGAACATCCTGGAGGCGGTCAAGAACCGCCGCCGCTTCACCTGGATCCTGCTCAGCCAGAACGCCCAGGTGGCCGGCTTCGACGGCACCACCCTCCAGCTCGGCTTCGTCAACGCCGGAGCGCGCGACAACTTCGCGAGCAGCGGCAGCGAGGACGTGCTGCGGCAGGCGCTGGCCGAGCAGTTCAACGTCCAGTGGAAGATCGAGGCGATCATCGACCCGTCGGGCGGCGGCTCGGCTCCCCCACCGACCGGCGGCTCCTCCGGCTTCGGCGGCGGTGGCGGCACCGGCGGGTACGGCGGCGGTGGCAACAGCGGCTACGGCGGTGGCGGTGCGGCCGCCCAGCGCCCGCCAGCGCCCCAGCCGACGCCCACCCCGCCTCCGGCAGCCCCGTCGGCACCCGCTCCTGCCTCGTCCCCCCAGCCGCCCACGTCAGCCGCTCCGGAGCCGCCCGCCCCGGTCGCCCCCGAGGACGACATCCCCGAGGACGACGACCCCGACCTCAACGAGTCGGCGCTCTCGGGCCACGACCTGATCGTGCGCGAGCTCGGGGCGACGGTGGTCGAGGAGTTCATGAACGAGTAGGGGAGCGCAGGACGCTCGACGCCCGCCCCATCAATCGCGGCGGGAGGGCATCTGGCGGCGGCCGTCCCGGACCCGTCCACTCGCGGATACCGGCTCGACAGGCGGCTCTCCTGTCAGTGCCGGTCCGCATCATTCAGCCCGTCCGGCGTTTGAGGACGAGGCCCGTTCAGGGCCGAAGCGGGGGTCTGGGGGCGGCTGCCCCCAGGGCACGGCCAGGGTGAGCGCCGAGCAGCTCTTGGAGGAACATCCAGCCCCACCGGAGCGGCCCCTTCGGATGCCCGCACAGGAACCCCGTTAGGCTGACCCCCGTGAAGGTCCTCGTCATCGGCAGCGGTGCCCGCGAACACGCCCTGTGCCGTTCCCTGTCCCTCGACCCCGATGTCACCGCGCTGCACTGCGCCCCCGGCAACGCCGGCATCGCCGAGGTCGCCGAGCTGCACCCGGTCGACGCCCTGGACGGCGCGGCCGTGACCGCGCTCTCCGAACGGCTCGGCGCCGACCTGGTGGTCGTAGGGCCGGAGGCGCCCCTCGTCGCCGGGGTCGCCGACGCCGTGCGCGAGGCGGGCATCCCGGTCTTCGGCCCCTCCGGGGAGGCCGCGCAGCTCGAGGGCTCCAAGGCGTTCGCCAAGGACGTGATGGCGGGAGCCGGCGTCCCGACGGCCCGCTCGTACGTCTGCACCACGCCCGACGAGGTCGACGAGGCGCTCGACGCCTTCGGCGCCCCGTACGTGGTCAAGGACGACGGCCTCGCCGCGGGCAAGGGCGTCGTCGTGACCGACGACATCGAGGCGGCCCGGGCCCACGCCAACTCCTGCGAGCGCGTCGTCATCGAGGAGTACCTCGACGGCCCCGAGGTCTCCCTCTTCGCCATCACCGACGGCGAGACGGTGCTCCCGCTCCAGCCCGCCCAGGACTTCAAGCGGGCGCTCGACGGCGACGAGGGCCCCAACACCGGCGGCATGGGCGCGTACTCCCCGCTCCCGTGGGCCGACCCGAAGCTCGTCGAGGAGGTCCTGGAGACGGTCCTCCAGCCGACCGTCGACGAGATGCGCCGCCGCGGCACCCCGTTCTCGGGTCTGCTCTACGCCGGTCTCGCGATCACCTCCCGGGGCGTACGGGTCATCGAGTTCAACGCCCGCTTCGGCGACCCCGAGACGCAGGTGGTCCTGGCCCGCCTGAAGACCCCGCTGGCCGGTGTCCTGCTGGCCGCCGCCAACGCCGGCCTGGCCGATCTGGAGCCCCTGCGCTGGAGCGAGGACGCCGCGGTCACCGTCGTCGTCGCCTCGCACAACTACCCCGGCACCCCGCGCACCGGCGACCCGATCACCGGCCTCGACGAGGTGGCCGCCGAGGACGCCCCGCACGCCTACGTCCTGCACGCCGGCACCAAGCGCGACGGCGACGCGGTCGTCAGCGCCGGCGGCCGCGTCCTGTCGGTGACGGCGACGGGCAAGGACCTCACCCAGGCCCGCGACCGCGCGTACCGGGCGGTGGCCCGCATCAAACTCGACGGCTCCCAGCACCGCACGGACATCGCGGCGAAGGCGGCGGGCGAGTAACCCCCACTCCCGATAAAGGCGAGTAACCCTCACTCCCGATAAACCGGACAGGCCCCGATTCCGTCTCAGGAATCGGGGCCTGACCCGTTCGGAAGTCCGGGGCCCGACCCCCGGTCAGTTCCCGGATCGGCGACTGGATTTTGGTCAGGATCGGGGGCCTGATCCTCGCTTTCCGTCATCCACCTCTCCCCAAAGCCATTCCATCGAGTGACCGATGCCCCATCCGGCTGACGTGGGTCGACGCCCCAACTAGGGTGCGGCGCAAGCGTTCCGGCACTTGGCCCACCGGCATTGCGATGTCAGTCGTGGGTGCCACAGTGGGGGAGTGAGCAAAGCCAGGACAGTACGGACAGCCAGGGCACCGCGGAGGGGGTGAGGTCCGGCCGTGACCGGTATGGGTGTGGAGGCGGGTGCGCAGGCCGCGCGCGCCCGGGCCCTCGCGGTGCTGCGTATCCGCAGCCGCGCACTGGCCGTCGCCCTGCTGCCCGCGGCGTTCGCCGTGGTGCTGCTCGCCGGCCCCGCGACGGGCCACCTCGTCGGCCCCGGCTGGCATGCCGCCCGCTGGGTGCTCACGCCGCTCGCCGTCCTCGTCCTGCTGGCCGCCGCGGTCGTCGCGCTGGTCGTCGCCCGCGCCCACCCCGCCGTCACGCCCACGGTCCCGATCGCCGAGGAGCAGGCCCCGGACCTCTACCGGCTGGTGCGCGACCTCGCCGACCGCCTCGACGTGCCCGCGCCGTCCGCCATAGCGCTCACCCCGGACTGCGACAGTTGGCTGGAGGACCGCACCCACCCGGCGCACGCCCCGCCCCCGGCCGTAGGCCGTGAGGACGACGGGCTCAACGGCCTGCACGGCGGAAGCGCGCACGGCCCCCATCGCCGTACGCCCGCCGCCCCCGTCCTCGTCATCGGCTCCCCGTTCCTGTGGTGGATGCGCGTCGGTGAACTGCGCGCGGTCCTCGCCCCGGTCGTCGCCGGTACGGGACCCTCGGCGCACCCGGACATAGCCCAGGCCCGGCGCTTCGTACGGGGCCTGGACGCCGCCGTGGCCGTCGCCTCCACGCGCGGGCGCTGCCCGGGTTCGCGGGCGGTGTGCGCGGGGATCGGCTGGGTCGCACGGCTGCTGCTGCGCAGTTGCCGGGAGCACGCCGTCGAGATGGAGCGGGGCGTGGCCGCCGCGGCCGCCGAGCGTGCACAGGCTGTGGATTATGGACTGCGGATCGTCGCCCAGGAACAGGTCGGGCTGGCGTACGCGGGCTGGGACCGGCTGCTCACCCGGGTCGCGCTGCCCGCCTGGCGGATGGGCCGCTGGCCCTCGCGGCTGGATGCCGGCGTCGTCGCCGCGCTGACCGAGCTGTCCCGCCGGGACCGGCTGGCCGAGGGCTTCGCCTCCCGGCTCGGTGAGCGCCCCGCCTGTGACCTGCTCGAAGAGCCCGGCCTGATCGACGAGGCCGCCTCGCTGCTCGCCGCCCGCCTCTTCCACGGCGGCCCCGCCGAGCCCGGCCCGGACTGGTCCCCGGTGGACTGGCAGGCGTATCCGGAGGAGGTCGTCGACCGCAAGTGGCGCACCGACGCGGCCCGTCTCCACCGTGTCCTCGACGCCCTGGGCGTCCGCCGCACCACCCACGACACCTCCCCGGGGACCGACGGCCCGACCCTGGCCCGCGTCCTGGACCACCTGGCGACACCGCCGGACGGCACGGTCACGCGGCCCGCCGACGGGCAAGCGGTTGCCGAGCCCGGCACGGGCGGCATCCAGCCCTCGCCGCTCCCCCGTGCGCCCGAGGTCACCAAGCTGACCGACAGTGCCGAGGCCACCGAGCTGACCGACGGCGCCGAGGCCACCGAGCTGACCGACGGCGCCGAGGCCACCGAGGCCGCCCCCGACACCCACGAGAGCCCCGAGGCGCTCGACGCTCACGAGGCGCCCGAGGTCCCGCAAGCCCACGCGGCCCCGCAAGCCCACGCGGTCCCTCAAGAACCAAAGCCTCCCAACCCCCCCAAACCCCCCTACGCCGCCATGGCCGAGGACCATCCCGGCGACGGCGATCCGGAGACCGAGCGAAGCTCTGCCCTCGCCGCCGGCCTGACCGCGGAGATGGCCCGCGAAGAGGCCGCGACCCCCGCGGAGCACTCGACGTCCCCCGCCCCCGGCACCACCCTCCTGGACATCGGCGCGCTCCCCCTGTTCCCGCTCCAACCGCCGCGTACCTCACGCGAGTTGCTCACCGATCATGTGACGGCGATGGTCTGCTGCGCCGCGATGGACACCGCGGGCGCGACCCCCGGCCTGGACTGGCTGGACGGCCCCACCCTCCTGATCGACGGCGCCCGGGCGGCCGATCTGACCCCCCGCGTCCTCAGCCTCATCGAGGAAGGCGACCCGGGGCCTCTGCGCGCCTGGTTGGTGGAGTCGGGGATACGCCCCGAGAAGCCCGTGCGACTGGTCTGACGGCCGCACCCGCCCGGGCCCGACGGGCAGTACAAGCCCAGGCCAGACGGTTGTGGAGCCCATATGCGGCCGGAGCCCCCGGTTCCACTTTCGGCCAATTCGCAACGAATAGTGACAGGATGCGTGCGCAATGTGATGTGCTGGGACCGATAGCGCATATGGCAAGGGCTTACGACATACGACAGCCGTACAAAAGCGCACGCCGTACGACCGAAACCCCGAGCGCGCGCACCACACCGGGCACGGCAGGCACAGCAGACCCGCTCGCACACCACACATCACACAACGCTCGATGCACCACCACGGGGGAACGAGGGAGGGGTACGGCCATGGGGTCGGAGCAGATCCGCCGCTGGGAGTCGGGAGCACTCGCGCACGCCGTGACGGACCCCTTCGGTCAGGGCCCCGTCCCCTGGCTGCGCGGAAACGTCACATACTTCGACGACACCGGCCAGGTCGTCCCCTGGTACGTCGACGGCCAGGCGCACCCCCCGACGTCGGACGCCCCCAGGGTCCCGGCCCCGCGGAGCGCCGGCCCGCGCTCCGCGGACGACGTCCACCGGCAGATCAAGGGCTTCATCTCCACCGGCGCGGTCGCCCCCGGCGAGGCGGTCGACTTCCACATCACCGTGGACCCGCCCCAGGAGTTCGCCGTCGACATCTACCGCATCGGCCACTACGGCGGCGACGGCGCGGCCAAGATCACCACCAGCCCCCGGCTGTCCGGCATCGTCCAGCCCGCCCCGCTCACCGCCGACCGCACGGTCTCCTGCCACCACTGGTGGCTGTCCTGGCGCCTGCAGATTCCCTCGTACTGGAGCATCGGCGCGTATGTCGCCGTCCTGACCACCGTCGACGGCTACCGCTCCCACATCCCCTTCACCGTCCGCGACAACCACCCCGCGGACCTGCTCCTGCTCCTGCCCGACGTCACCTGGCAGGCCTACAACCTCTACCCCGAGGACGGCCGCACCGGCGCCAGCCTCTACCACGCCTGGGACACGGACGGCCGGCTGCTCGGCGAGGCGGACGCCGCCACCACCGTCTCCTTCGACCGCCCGTACGCGGGCGCGGGCCTGCCCCTGCACGTGGGCCACGCCTACGACTTCATCCGCTGGGCCGAGCGCTACGGCTACGACATCGCCTACGCCGACGCCCGCGACCTGCACGCCGGCCACATCGACCCCACCCGCTACCGCGGCCTGGTCTTCCCCGGCCACGACGAGTACTGGTCGACGAACATGCGCCGCACGGTGGAGCTCGCCCGCGAGAACGGCACCTCCCTCGTCTTCCTCTCCGCCAACACCATGTACTGGCAGGTCGAGTTGGCCCCCTCCCCGTCCGGCGTCCCGGACCGCCTGCTCACCTGCCGCAAGCGCAGGGGCCCCGGCCGCCCGGTCCTCTGGCGCGAGATCGACCGCCCCGAGCAGGAGGTGATCGGCATCCAGTACGCGGGCCAGGTCCCCGAGCCGCACCCCCTGATCGTCCGCAACGCCGACCACTGGCTGTGGGAGGCGACCGGCGCCCACGAGGGCGACGGGATCGAGGGCCTGGTCGCCGGCGAGGCCGACCGCTACTTCCCGCGCGCCCCGCTGCCCGACCACGAGGAGCGCATCCTGCTCTCCCACTCCCCCTACACGGACCGCGAAGGCGCCCTCCGCCACCAGGAGACCTCCCTGTACCGCGCCCCCTCCGGCGCCCTGGTCTTCGCCTCCGGAAGCTTCGCCTGGTCCCCGGCGCTGGACCGCCCGGGCCATGTCGACGCCCGGGTCCAGCGCGCCACCGCGAACCTCCTGGACCGCATCTGCAAACGTGACTGAGCTCACCCAGCACACCCCAAGTCCAAGGTCAGCGGCCCATACGGGACAATCGACCCGTTGGACAGAACCACGGGGAGGAACCGTGTCCGGATTCGTAGAAAAGCCCGAGCCGATTCAGGTTCCGGGCCTGGTGCATCTGCACACCGGCAAGGTGCGCGAGCTGTACCAGAACGAGGCGGGCGACCTCGTGATGGTCGCCAGTGACCGTATGTCCGCCTACGACTGGGTGCTGCCGACCGAGATCCCCGACAAGGGCCGCGTCCTCACCCAGCTCTCCCTGTGGTGGTTCGACCAGCTCGCCGACCTGGTCCCCAACCACGTGCTGAGCACGGAGGTGCCAGCCGGCGCCCCCGCCGACTGGGCGGGCCGCACCCTGGTGTGCAAGTCGCTGAAGATGATCCCGGTGGAGGCCGTGGCCCGCGGCTACCTCACCGGCTCGGGCCTCGTCGAGTACAACGCCTCCCGCACCGTCTGCGGCCTCGCCCTCCCCGAGGGCCTGGTCGACGGCAGCGAGCTGCCCGCCCCGATCTTCACCCCGGCCACCAAGGCCGCGGTCGGCGAGCACGACGAGAACGTCTCCTACGAGGAGGTGGCCCGTCAGGTCGGCGCCGACACCGCGGCCCGGCTGCGGCAGGCGACCCTCGCCGTCTACTCCCGGGGCCGGGACATCGCCCGCGAGCGCGGCATCATCCTCGCCGACACCAAGTTCGAGTTCGGCTTCGAGGGGGAGACGCTGGTTCTCGCCGACGAGGTGCTCACCCCGGACTCCTCCCGCTTCTGGCCGGCCGACCAGTGGGAGCCGGGCCGGGCGCAGCCGTCGTACGACAAGCAGTTCGTCCGTGACTGGCTGACCTCGCCGGCCTCCGGCTGGGACCGCAAGAGCGAGCAGCCTCCGCCGCCACTGCCGCAGGAGGTCGTGGACGCGACCCGTGCGAAGTACGTCGAGGCGTACGAGCGCCTGACGGGCATGAGCTGGAGCTGACCCCATGACAAAGGCCCCGGTCGATGACCGGGGCCTTTGATCTGGAGCGAACGACGAGGTTCGAACTCGCGACCTCAACCTTGGCAAGGTTGCGCTCTACCAACTGAGCTACGTTCGCATGCGCCGTGGCGCGAGACCCACTATACCCAACCTCGCTCCCGCGCGAGACGAACCGCCGCGTGACGGTTCTCCGCGCCGAGTTTCGACGCGGCGGACGACAGATAGTTCCGCACGGTCCCCTGGGACAGCGCGGCCCGCTCCGCGATCTCCGCGACGGGCGCCCCGTCGGCGGCGAGTTCCAGCACCTCCGCCTCCCGCGCGGTCAGCGGCGAGTCCCCGGCGGCGATGGCGTCGGCGGCCAACTCCGGGTCGACGTAACGGTTACCGGCGTGCACGGTACGGATGATCTCGGCGAGCCGCTGCGCGCTGACGGTCTTCGGGACGAACCCGCGCACACCCGCCGCAAGGGCCCGCTTCAGATGCCCGGGCCGCCCGTGACTGGTCACGATCAGCACCCGGCAGCCGGGAAGTTCGGTCCGCAGGGATGTGGCCACCCTCACACCGTCCGCCCCCGGCATCTGAAGATCCAGCACGGCGACGTCGGGCTCGTGCGCCCGGGCCATCGCCAGCGCCTCGGGCCCGCTGGCCGCCTCGGCGACGATCACGAGGTCGTCCTCCAAGGAGAGCAGCGTGGCGAGCGCGCCCCGGATCAGATGCTCGTCGTCGGCCAGCAGCAGCCGCACCGGCCCGCTCATACGGTGACCTCCCGCACACCCGCCACAGCCAGCGGCACGTCCGCCACCAGCCGGAACACCGCCTCGCCGACGTGACCGGCCTCCAGCGTCCCGTCGACCGCGGCCAGCCGCTCCCGCAGCCCGATGAGCCCGGAGCCGCCACCCCCGTCGGCGGCTCCGGCGGCCCCGTCGTTCTCCACCGTCAGCACCACACGTCCCTCGCTCACCCGTACCCCCACCGAGCACCGCTCGGCATTCCCGTGCCGCAGCACATTGGTGGTCGCCTCCCGCACCACCCAGGCCAGCGCCGACTGCACCTCGACGGGCAGCCCGCCGGCCCGGCCGGTCACCCGGCACTCGATCCCGGCCGCCGTCAGCACCCCCTGCGCACCGGCGAGTTCGACCTCCAGGTCGGCCTCCCGGTAGCCGCGTACGACGTCGCGCACCTCGCGCTGCGACTCGCCCGCGATCCGCTGCACCTCGATCATCTGCTCCACGGCCTCGGGCCGCCCGCGCCGCGCGAGCTGCACCGCGAGTTCGCTCTTGAGCGCGATGACCGACAGATTCCGCCCCATGACGTCGTGCAGATCCCGCCCGAACCGCAGCCGTTCCTCGGCGACCGCGAGCCGGGCGCGGGTCTCGCGGGCCTCGTCGAGTTCGTAGACCGCTTTGAGGAGCCAGACGGAGAAGAGGGCGACGAAGGCGAAGAAGACGCTGCCGAGCAGCGTGATCAGGGCGATGACCAGCGCGGCGAAGACGGACCGGCTGATCAGGAGCACGAAGAGTCCGGATCCCGCCGCGAAGCCCGCGACGAGGGCGTACACACGCCTGCGGCTGTGCACCCCGAGCGTGATCATGCCTACGCCGAAGAACACTACGGCGCCGAAGACGCTGCCCGCCGCCGAGTCGACGCCGTCGCCCTTCGGGCCGTACTGCACCACGGCCAGACCTGTGGCGGCGATCGCCGCGGTGACGGCGCCGAGCGTCCACAGCAGTCGTACGGGCTGCTCACGCCGACCGCACACCCAGTCCAGCGCCCGCGACACGACCATGGCGCTGACCGTCGCGTGCGCGCACACCACGAGCAGCAGCCAGCCGCCCAGCGCGGACGACATCTCGCCGAGGACCGGCAGCGCGACCGACACGACCTCCATCACCGCGAAGAAGTGGAACGACCACCTCGTGTACGTCTCCACCTTCGCCGGCGTGCTCTTGCCCCGCCACCATGTGCCCGGCCCGCGCATCTGCCGTCCCCCTGCCTCAGTGCCGTGGCTCCCAGCGGAACCACCGTCGCACAGCCAACACGCCCAGGACCGTCCAGGCCAGCCCGGTCAGCACGGGACCGATCGCCTCGTACGCCGACAGTTCGCCGGTCCAGCCGCCCCGCAGCAGGGTGATCACCGGGGTCAGCGGCAGGAACTCGCACACCGAGGCCATCCGGTCCGGCAGCACCTCCAGCGGGACGAACATCCCGGAGAAGATCATGGAGAGGAACACCACGGGCAGCGTCGTGACCTGCGCACTCTCGACCGTGCGAGTGAACGACGCGGTCACGGCGCCCAGCGACGCGCACAGGACGATCCCCAACAGCAGGCCCAGCACGGCGAGATGGGGAGCCTCGGGCGCGCCCACGTCGAGCAGGACGGCGCAGCCGACCGCCAGCACCAGGCTCTGAGCGATCCCCGTGGCCACGGCAGGCAGCGCGGCCCCGGCCAGGATCTCGGCGTCCTTCAGCTCGCCGGTGCGCAGCCGCTTGAGGACGAGTTCCTCGCGCCGGGCGGTGTAGACGGAGACGAGCGTCGCGTACACCGCGTAGAGCAGTGAGAAGCCGATCGAGGCGGGCAGGACGACCGTGCCGAGGGAGAGGCCGGCCTCCGCCAGGTCCATCCCCTTCGCCGCCTCCCGCACGCTGAAGGGCAGCAGCAGCGGCACGAACAGCGCCGCGAACAGCGTGCCCCTGCTGCGTCCGAGCAGCGTCACCTCCGCGCGGGCCAACGCCGTCATGCGTCCCACCGGGGTCGTCATCGCCGTACTCATGCCGCGTACTCCTTCTTCTCGGCGGCGCCGGCCGCCTCCCGCGCGATCCCCAGGAACGCCTCCTCCAGCGACGCCGGCCGCACGTCCAGCCGCCGCAGCTCCACCCCCGCCGCCTCGGCCCACACCAGGAGCCGGGTCGCGGTCCGCTGCAACTCATGGGTCCGCAGCCGTACGACGCGCCCGTCGACCTCGTGCTCGCGCACACCCATGCCGTCGAGGGGCGGCAGGTCACCCACGAAGTAGCCCTCGGGCAGCTCGAAGGTGATCCGCGAGGGCTGGGCCGCCGTCACCTCCGCCGGCGTCCCGGCGGCCGCGATACGTCCCTCGTGCAGGATCGCGAGCCGGTCGGCGAGGTTCTCGGCCTCTTCGAGGTAGTGCGTGGTCAGCAGCACGGTCGTGCCGGACTCGCGCAGTTCCCGTACCAACTCCCAGGTGTCCCGCCGCCCTTCGGCGTCGAGCCCGGTCGTCGGCTCGTCCAGGAACAGCACCTCGGGCCGGCCGAGCAGCGCGAGTGCCAGGTCCAGCCGCCGTCGTTCACCGCCGGACAACTGCTTCACCCGCACCCCGGCCCGCCGCCCGAGCCCGACCAGGTCCAGGGCCTCGGCCTCGGGCATGGCCCCGCTCACGCACCCCGCCCACATCCGCGTGGTCTCGGCGACGGTCAGCTCGGACGGAAAGCCGCCCTCCTGCAACATCACCCCGGTGCGCGGCCGTACGACGGCCCGCTCGGCGTAGGGGTCGTGCCCGAGCACCCGCACACGCCCCGCGGCGGGCTCGGCGAGCCCTTCGAGCAGTTCGACGGTGGATGTCTTTCCGGCGCCGTTGGTGCCGAGCAGCGCGAAGACCTCCGCGCGGTCCACGGAGAAGGTGATGCCGCGCACCGCCTCGAACCCGCCCCCGTAGACACGTCGTAGGTCGGTGACCTCAATCACGTGTTCGTGTTCGTTGAAGTTCATGACATCAGCGTCCCCGCGCCAGGAGCCCGGCAGCAGTGCGCGCTGTCACCGCTCGGCATGACAAATGTCAGGGAGGTGCGCGGACACGAGAAAGCCCCGGTCCAATGGACCGGGGCTTCTATCAAGAGCGGACGACGAGGCTCGAACTCGCGACCTCAACCTTGGCAAGGTTGCGCTCTACCAACTGAGCTACGTCCGCATTGCCCCCGACCGGCTCTCACCGATCGGTGCGAGCACCAGCCTACCTGATCCACATCAGTGGTCGGATCGGCGGTGCAGAGCGGGTGACAGGAATTGCACACTGCGCCTTCCCCCTGGAAGGGGGATGTTCTGCTACTGAACTACACCCGCATGCTCGGCGAGCTGGACTTTTTCGGCCCCGCCCGGCGGCGTGCTCCAGACATTAGCTGATCAGCAGGGGGGTAGCGCAAGTCGGTTGTCGCACCGGCCCAAGTCGGCCGCCCTCAGGGCCCGCTGACGGCGCCTGAGGGCACCCTCCCGGATCGCGTCACTGCGCCGAGGCGAACGCCTCGTAGACCTTCTTGGGGATGCGGCCGCGGGCCGGCACCTCCATCTTGTTGGCCTGGGCCCAGGCCCGGACGGCCGCCGGGTCGGGAGCGACCTCGGTCTGCTTGTACGCCTTGCCGGACTTCGACCGCTTGCGGCCGGCTTCCACGTAGGGCGCGAGCGCCTTACGCAGTTTCTTGGCATTGGCTTCATTCAGGTCGATCTCGTACGACTTGCCGTCGAGTCCGAAGGCGATCGTTTCCGCCGCTTCCGAGCCGTCGATGTCGTCAAAGAGAGTGACCACGACCTTCTGCGCCACGAATATCGGTCCCTTCAGGCGGCACCTCATACAGCTCTGCTGCTACGACGTGCCGAGTCTCGGCTTTTGCCAATTCATTTGTACAGTGCGCGGCAATGCAATGTGAAGCCCGACTAAATCTCTCCGCGTGTCCGAGCGCAATAGCTATCCGCGGCTGTTCGGGGATCTTTCCCGTAACTTTTCGTGAACGCACCCCCTCGATGCCGGATCGTGATGGCTGTCACGTAGCTTCCTACAACTCTACTCGCGTAGAAATTTTGTACGGGTAGTCTGAAGGAACCTGCTCAGCACCACACACCGGGAGTGCCAGTGGCACGCGTCGTAGTCGACGTCATGCTCAAGCCGGAGATCCTCGACCCCCAGGGCCAGGCGGTGCAGCGCGCACTGCCGCGGCTGGGATTCGAAGGCATCTCCGACGTACGTCAGGGAAAGCGATTCGAACTGGAAGTTGACGGGCCGGTCGACGAGGCCACGCTCGCCCGCATCCACGATCTTGCGGAATCCTTCCTCGCCAACACCGTGATCGAGGACTTCACCGTCAAGGTCGAGGAAGTCGCGGAGGCCGCGAAGTGACCGCTCGTATTGGCGTCGTCACTTTCCCGGGAAGTCTCGATGACAGGGACACCCAGCGCGCGATCCGCCTCGCGGGCGCCGAACCGGTCGCTCTCTGGCACAAGGACAAGGACCTCAAGCAGGTCGACGCCGTGGTGCTGCCCGGCGGTTTCTCCTACGGCGACTATCTGCGGGCCGGCGCCATCTCCCGCTTCTCGCCGGTGATGGAGACGGTCATCGAGCAGGCTAAGGCGGGCCTTCCGGTCCTCGGTATCTGCAATGGCTTCCAGGTCCTCACCGAGGCCCACCTCCTCCCGGGCGGGATGCTCGGCAACGACCACCTGCACTTCATCTGCCGCGACCAGAAGCTGCGGGTGGAGAACGCGGAGACGGCCTGGACGAGCGACTACAGCGCCGGCCAGGAGATCCACATCCCGCTGAAGAACATGGACGGCCGTTACGTCGCCGACCAGTACACGCTGGACAAGCTGGAGGCCGAGGGCCGGGTCGCGTTCCGGTACCTGGACTTCAATCCGAACGGCTCGCTCAACGACATCGCCGGCATCACCAACGAGGCCGGCAACGTCGTGGGCCTGATGCCGCACCCGGAGCACGCCGTGGAGCCGCTCATCGGCACCGGCCGCTCCGACGGTCTCCCCTTCTTCACCTCGATCCTCAAGAAGCTGGTCAACGCATGAGCCGGACGCCTCTGGACACGGTCGAGCACGCGGCCGCGACCCCCGACGTCGAGCTGCCCTGGGCCGAACTCGGTCTGAAGAAGGACGAGTACGAGCGGGTCGTGGAGATCCTCGGCCGCCGGCCCACCGGTGCCGAGCTCGCCATGTACTCGGTGATGTGGTCCGAGCACTGCTCGTACAAGTCGTCCAAGGTGCACCTGCGCCAGTTCGGCGAGAAGGCGCCCGAGTCGGACGCCCTTCTCGTCGGCATCGGCGAGAACGCCGGTGTCGTGGACGTCGGCCAGGGCTACGCCGTGACCTTCAAGGTCGAGTCGCACAACCACCCGTCGTACGTGGAGCCCTACCAGGGCGCGGCCACGGGCGTCGGCGGCATCGTGCGCGACATCATCGCCATGGGCGCCCGCCCGGTCGCGATCGTCGACCCGCTGCGCTTCGGCGCCGCCGACCACCCCGACACCAAGCGGGTCCTGCCGGGCGTCGTCGCCGGCATCGGCGGCTACGGCAACTGCCTGGGCCTGCCCAACATCGGCGGCGAGGTCGTCTTCGACTCCTGCTACCAGGGAAACCCGCTGGTCAACGCCGGTGCCATCGGCGTCATGCGGCACGAGGACATCCATCTCGCGAAGGCGTCCGGCGCGGGCAACAAGGTCATCCTGTACGGGGCCCGCACGGGCGGCGACGGCATCGGCGGCGCGTCGATCCTCGCCTCGGAGACCTTCGACGACGCCAAGCCGTCGAAGCGTCCGGCCGTCCAGGTCGGCGACCCCTTCCAGGAGAAGCTGCTCATCGAGTGCACCCTGGAGGCGTTCGCCGAGAAGCTGGTCGTCGGCATCCAGGACCTGGGCGCGGCGGGTCTGTCGTGCGCCACGTCCGAGCTCGCGTCCAACGGCTCCGGCGGCATGCGCGTGACCCTGGACGACGTACCCCTGCGTGACTCCACGCTCTCGCCCGAGGAAATCCTCATGAGCGAGTCGCAGGAGCGCATGTGCGCGGTCGTCGAGCCGGCAAAGGTCGACCGGTTCCTGGAGATCTGCGAGAAGTGGGACGTCATCGCCACCGTCATCGGTGAGGTGACCGACGGCGACCGCCTGGAGATCTACTGGCACGGCGGCAAGATCGTCGACGTCGACCCGCGGACCGTGGCGCACGAGGGCCCGGTCTACGAACGCCCGTACGCCCGCCCCTCCTGGCAGGACGAGCTCCAGGCCGACGACGCGAACAAGCTCCCGCGGCCGACCACGGGCGACGAGCTGAAGGACCAGGTCCTGAAGCTGGTCGGCTCCCCGAACCAGGCCTCCAAGAAGTGGATCACCTCGCAGTACGACCACTTCGTGCAGGGCAACACCGTCCTCGCCCAGCCCGAGGACTCCGGCATGATCCGCATCGACGAGGAGACCGGCCTCGGCGTCGCCATCGCGACGGACGGCAACGGCCGGTACGCGAAGCTGGACCCGTACCACGGCGCCCAGTTGGCGCTGGCGGAGGCCTACCGCAACGTCGCGACGACCGGCGCGAAGCCGCTCGCCGTCTCCGACTGCCTGAACTTCGGCTCGCCCGAGGACCCGGCGGTGATGTGGCAGTTCGCGGAGGCGGTGCGCGGACTGGCGGACGCCTGTCAGCAGCTCGGCACGCCAGTCACCGGCGGCAACGTCTCGCTCTACAACCAGACGGGCGAGGTGGCCATCCACCCGACCCCGGTCGTGGCCGTCCTCGGTGTGATCGACGACGTCGCGCGCCGCACGCCGGTCGCCTTCCAGGAGGACGGGCAGTTGCTCTACCTCCTCGGTGACACGCGTGAGGAGTTCAGCGGCTCGGCCTGGTCGCAGGTGGTGCACGATCACCTCGGCGGTCTGCCCCCGAAGGTGGACCTGGAGCGCGAGCGGCTGCTCGCCGAGATCCTGATCTCCGCCTCCCGCGACGGCATGATCGACTCCGCGCACGACCTGTCCGACGGCGGTCTGATCCAGGCGGTCGTCGAGTCGGCGCTGCTCGGCGGCAAGGGCGCCCGCCTGATCGTCCCGGACGGTCTGGACGCCTTCACCTTCCTCTTCTCCGAGTCGGCCGGCCGCGCTGTCGTGGCCGTCCCGCGCTCCGAGGAGGTCCGCTTCAACGACATGTGCGGCGCGCGGGGCCTGCCGGCCACCCGCATCGGTGTCGTGGACGGCGACTCGGTGGAGCTCCAGGGCGAGTTCGCGCTGCCGCTTCAGGGGCTGCGCGAGACGCACGAGGCGACGATCCCGGCGCTGCTCGCGTAAGCAGTCGTACGGCCTTCAAGCCCCCGTCCGGTCCGCCGGGCGGGGGCTTTCGCGTGCACCCGTTCGCCGGTTGCACGTAATTACGTAGTTCCGTAATATCGTCGGAGTGGAACTCGAAGAACGTGTCGCCGACCTCGAGCGCCGGCTCGCCGTCCTGGAGGGCGCACAGCGCACCGCGCCAAGCCTGGGCGAGGGCGACTTCTGGGCTCTGGACGGCCTGAAGGAGCGGCTCGCCGAGCTGGGCGAGGCCGACGGGGGCGTGCTGTTCACCGGTGCCGTACGGCTGCCGACGGGGGAGCAGTACGCCTGGCAGCAGGGCGCGTCGACGCAGGAGCTGCTGGACGCCGAGTGGACCGAGGCCGCCGAGCCCTTCGCGGCGCTGGGACATCCCGTGCGGCTGCGGCTGCTGCGCGAGATCCTCGGCGGCCGGCGCACCGCGGCCGAACTCGCCGAGCCCGACGAGGTCGGCACGACCGGCCAGATCTACCACCACCTGCGCCAACTGACCGGCGCGGGCTGGCTCCACACGACCGGCCGGGGCCGCTACGAGGTGCCGCCGGGGCGGGTCGTACCGCTGCTGGTGGTGCTCTCGGCGGCCCGTACGTAACAGCGAAGACTGACTGGGGGAACGATGTCCGGGCGCAAGCTCGTCAAGATTGTCTACCGCCTGCTGCAACTGACCTTCGTCGGCCTGGTGATCGCCGACGTCTTACTGGACCTGGGCCATCCGTGGTGGTGGAACCTCCTGCCGCTCGCGCTGTCCTACGTGATCCTCATCGCGGCCCACCGCCGGGGCGGCGCCCCGGACAGCCCCCGCGCGGCCCGCGAACCGGTCGAGGTCGCCCCGCCCGTCACCGGCCGCTGGTCCGCGCTGAACAGCCCGGCCGACCGCACGCCGAGCCATGGCACGCACGCCTACGGCCAGACCTTCGCCATCGACGTCGTCGCCGAGCCCGAGGAAGGCGCCCGCCCCGGCTTCCGGTGGCTGTGGCCGCTCGCCCGCCGCAACAGCGCCTTCCCCGCCTTCGACGCCCCGCTTCTCGCCGTGGCCGACGCCACCGTCGTACGGGCCGTCGACGACCAGCGCGACCACCTCAGCCGCACCTCGCTGCTCGGGCTGCTGTACCTGATGATCGTGGAGGCGTCCGTGCGCGACCTGGCCGGCGTCAAGCGCATCGTCGGCAACCACGTCGTCCTCGACCTCGGCGACGGCACCCACGCCCTCTACGCCCACCTGCGGCGCGGCTCGCTCACCGTCCGCGAGGGAGACCGGGTGACCACCGGACAGGCACTGGCCCGCTGCGGCAACTCCGGCAACTCCAGCGAACCCCACCTCCACTTCCAGCTCATGGACACCCCCGACCCGGACACCGCCCGCGGCATCCCCTTCACCTGGCGCGGAGTGGGGGTCCCGCGCAACGGGGAGATCTTCGAGCCGCCCAAGGCGGATGCCCGGCCCGCATAGACAGGGTCGGCGGAACGGTCTACTGCCCTGACCTACCATGAACCCGTCAAACACGCGGGGGAGTGCGCGATGAGCGCTGTGGGGGCCGGGAGCGGCTACCAGGTGCAGGCCGGCGAGTTGGATACGGAGGCCGACAAGCTGGACGCCGCCGGGGACGACACCGACGGGATACGCAAGGCGATCACCGCCACTCAGTGCTACACGCCCGAGGCCCTCGGCGGGTCCGACATGGGCCCCGCCTTCACCGACTACGCCGAGGCCTGGGAGGCCGAGGCCAAGGTCCTGGCCGAGGCACTGTACGAACTCGCCGACCGGGTGCGTGTCTCCAACCGTGCCTACAGCGGGGCCGAAGGGGACGCCATCGCCGGGCTGAGCGCCGCGTCCGCCACGTCCTCCGGCAGCGCTGTCGTCGCCCCCGTCGCCCCCGTCGCCCCCGTCGCCCACGGCGACCGGCCGCCGGCCCTCGGGGGCGTCAGCACACAGCCCGCTCAGGCCGCCCCGGGCGCCACGCTGTCCGACTTCGGCTGATCCCCGCCTTCCGACGCCCCTTCCCGCACCGCCCAGGGACCGCTGTGACCGAATCCACCACCGACCGCCGTCAACGCCTCGCGCAACTGCGTTCCGTCGTCGCGGGCGCCGAGAGCAAGAACGATCTGATCGAGGCCATCGTCAACAACGTCTACATCGGGCAGGGCTGAGGACCGTGCGCCTCCGTACCGCCCTCGTGGCGCTCCCCCTCTTCGCTCTCGCCGGCTGCGGGCTGACCGGACCTACCGCGTACGGCACCGATGAGCGCACGGTGACCGCCGAGGTCGGCGACGAGTTCACCCTGGAGGTGCCCGCCAGCCCCGCGCTCGGCGAGAACTGGTATCTGGCGGAGCCCCGCCCGGACTCGGCCGTGCCGAGCTACGAAGGCAGCGGTGAGGACACCGAGGGCGGCGACGAAGGCGTCACCGGCAGCGGCGACGGCACCCAGCACTTCGACTTCACCGCGGTGGCCCCGGGCAGGACCACGGTGAGGCTGCTGTACTGCCCGCACGGGCTGTGCCACAGCGCCGCCGAGGTCGCCGCGAGTCCGTCCGCCGGGGGCACCGCATCGCCGGTACCGGTCACGACGGCAGCCGAGACGGCCATCCCGGACGACACGGACAACCCCACCTACTACCTCTACACGATCACTGTCCGCTGATCGCCACCCAGCCGAGGACCCCGCCATGCCACCCACCCCCGCCACCCGGACCGACGACGAGTTGATCGAAGCCACCGACGTCGCCAGGCTGCTGCTCTTCGGGCTGACCCGGGACACCTTCCGCACCGCTCTGTTCGGGGAAGGGGCCGTCGCCGCCGCCGTCACCCTGGACCGGCTCGGGGTGCTGCCGCGCTCGGTGGCCTTCCTCGCCGACACGGTGCGAGCCGGGGGACGTGCGGTACGTCGTCGAGCTGCCCGAACCCTTGCCCTCGGCCGAGCCGTCGGAGGTGCTGCGGGGCTGGCTGCGCAGTGCCGCGGACGTGGCGGCCACCCCGGACGCCGAGGACCGCGCCGCCCGCTGGCTGGACGCCGTCGCCGAACTCCTCGGAGCGCGCCGCGATGCACGCGGGCCCCACCGGTAGAGCCGGACAGGCTCTGACGAGGGCACCACAGCCCACATAGGCTGCCCCCCATGCCCCCGGCCAAGAAGCGTGCCCGTACGTACGACTCCGGCAAGATCCGCACCGCGGTGCTCACCCAGTTCGGGCACGTACGGCTGGCCGTACGCACTCTGACGGACGAGCAGCTCGCCCTCCCCACCCGGCTGCCGGGCTGGACCGTGCGGGACCTGGCCGCGCACGTGTCCATGGCCGTGGGGAGCGTCAGCCGCAACCTCGACCGCGACGAGCCGGCCAAGGCGGAACTGACACTCCTGGACTGGCCCTTCGCCACCGCCGCCCGCGCCGGCGACATCTCCGACCGCACCCAGGCACTCGCCGCCGACAACCCCGACCTCGACGCCCTCTACGCCCGTACCGAGGAACGCCTCACGCGGGACCTGGCGGAGGAACCCGATGCCCGCCTGCTCGCCGCCCTCACCGGTGCGATGACCCTCGCCGACTACCTGGTCACCCGGACCGTGGAACTGGTCGCGCACACCGACGACCTGAACGCCGCCGTCGACGGCCTGGACATCCCCCACGACCGACAGGCCCTCGCCGCCTGCACCCGCCTCCTCGCCGACGCGCTCGCCGTGAAGGCGCCCGGCGGTTCGACCGAGGTGCGGATCCCGCCGTACGCCGTGGTGCAGTGCGTCGAGGGGCCGAGGCACACCCGGGGCACGCCGCCCAACGTCGTCGAGACCGACCCGCTGACCTGGATCCGGCTCGCGACCGGCCGGGTGACCTGGACGGACGCCGTCGCGGAGGCCAAGGTCAGCGCGAGCGGGGAGCGGGCGGACCTCGACGCCCTGCTGCCGCTCCTGGCGTGATCGGCGACGGCCGGGCACCGGGACCGGCAAGCGGAATCGAGCGGAACCGGTCCCGCGTCCCTCCCGTCCCACCGGCATGGACACACTCGGCATGGACACAAAGCGACTGGCCGCCCTCGCGGCACTGACCCTCCTCCCGCTCGCCGCCGCCTGCGGCAGCAAGGACGCGGGCAGCGAATCGGTCGGTGCCGGGGCCGCGGCCTCCGTCACCGGCGTCCACTGGGCCGTCGACGGCGTCACCGTCGACGGGAAGAAGAGCGACGCCCCGAGCGGCGCCTGGCTGAAGATCGCCGACGGCGGCAAGGTCAAGGGCAACCTCGGCTGCAACAACTTCGGCGCCGACGCCGCCTTCGCCGACAGCAACGTCACCTTCAAGCAGGTGCAGGCGACCGAGATGGCCTGCGAGGGCGTCCCGCCGGGCTTCGAGCAGACCCTCGCCCGCACGCTCGCCGACGGCGGCCTCAGCACCGACGTCGACGGCGACAAGCTCACCCTCACCACCGCGGACGGCGACCGGGTCGCCCTCACCAAGCAGGAGGGGGCCCCGCTCTACGGCACGAAGTGGACCGTCACCAGCCCCGACACCGGAGGCAAGGCCCACCTCACGTTCGACCGGAAGACCGGAGAGGTCAGCGGCAGCCTCGGCTGCAACAAGGTGAAGGCCACGGCGACGGTCCGCGACGGCAGCATCACCCTCGGCACCGCGTCCACCACGCGAATGATGTGCGACACCTCACTCATGGATACGGAGAAGACGCTCCTCGGCCTCTTCGACGGCACGGTGAAGTACGGCATCGATCACCGCAACCTCACTCTGACCAGCGAAAACGGCGAACATGTGAATGCGGCCGCCGCAGAGTGATCGTTTACAGGCGCGTATCCCCAATTCGGACCAGTGGTCGATCTCGCCTACACTCGGTGCCGTGCCACGTGGTGACGGTCGACTCAATCACGATCTGCTCCCCGGCGAGAAAGGCCCCCAGGACGCGTGTGGCGTCTTCGGTGTCTGGGCTCCGGGCGAAGAGGTCGCAAAGCTCACGTACTTCGGGCTCTACGCCCTCCAGCATCGGGGCCAGGAATCCGCGGGAATCGCGGTCAGCAACGGCTCCCAGATCCTCGTCTTCAAGGACATGGGCCTGGTCTCGCAGGTCTTCGACGAGACTTCCCTGGGCTCGCTCCAGGGTCACATCGCCGTGGGTCACGCCCGCTACTCGACCACCGGCGCCTCCGTCTGGGAGAACGCCCAGCCGACGTTCCGTGCCACCGGTCACGGCTCCATCGCGCTCGGCCACAACGGCAACCTGGTCAACACGGCCCAGCTCGCCGAGATGGTCGCCGACCTGCCCAAGCAGGAGGGCGGCCGCACCCCGCGCGTCGCGGCCACCAACGACACCGACCTGCTCACCGCGCTGCTCGCGGCCCAGGTCGACGAGGACGACAAGCCGCTGACCATCGAGGAGGCCGCCCACAAGGTCCTCCCGCAGGTCAAGGGCGCCTTCTCGCTCGTGTTCATGGACGAGCACACCCTCTACGCGGCCCGTGACCCGCAGGGCATCCGCCCGCTGGTCCTCGGCCGCCTGGAGCGCGGGTGGGTCGTGGCCTCCGAGTCCGCCGCCCTCGACATCTGCGGCGCCAGCTACGTCCGCGAGGTCGAGCCGGGCGAGTTCGTCGCCATCGACGAGAACGGCCTGCGCACCTCCCGATTCGCGGAAGCGAAGCCCAAGGGCTGTGTCTTCGAGTACGTGTACCTGGCCCGCCCGGACACCGACATCGCCGGCCGCAACGTCTACCTCTCCCGAGTGGAGATGGGCCGCCGGCTCGCGAAGGAAGCCCCGGTCGAGGCCGACCTGGTCATAGCGACCCCGGAATCCGGCACCCCGGCCGCGATCGGCTACGCGGAGGCCAGCGGCATCCCGTTCGGCGCGGGCCTGGTGAAGAACGCCTACGTCGGCCGTACGTTCATCCAGCCCTCGCAGACCATCCGCCAGCTCGGCATCCGCCTGAAGCTGAACCCGCTGAAGGAAGTCATCAAGGGCAAGCGCCTGGTCGTCGTCGACGACTCGATCGTGCGCGGCAACACCCAGCGCGCCCTGGTCCGCATGCTCCGCGAGGCCGGCGCGGCCGAGGTCCACATCCGGATCTCCTCGCCGCCCGTGAAGTGGCCCTGCTTCTTCGGCATCGACTTCGCCACCCGCGCCGAGCTGATCGCCAACGGCATGTCGATCGAAGAGATCGGCACCTCGCTCGGCGCCGACTCGCTGTCCTACATCTCCATCGACGGCATGATCGAGGCGACCACCATCGCCAAGCCGAACCTGTGCCGCGCCTGCTTCGACGGCGAGTACCCGATGGAGCTCCCGGACCCCGAGCTGCTCGGCAAGCAGCTCCTGGAGACCGAGCTCGCGGCCGGCACGGCCGCCCCGGCTGCCGTCGACGCGATCCGTCGCCCGTAAGCCCAGTAACCAACCCGAAAGATCCCAGGCAATGTCTGAGACTGTTGTGCCCGGTGGAGCTTCCTACGCGGCGGCCGGCGTCGACATCGAGGCGGGCGACCGCGCGGTCGAGCTGATGAAGGAGTGGGTGAAGAAGACCCAGCGCCCCGAGGTCCTCGGCGGCCTCGGCGGTTTCGCCGGCCTCTTCGACGCCTCCGCCCTCAAGCGCTACGAGCGTCCCCTCCTCGCCTCCGCCACGGACGGCGTCGGCACCAAGGTCGACATCGCACGCCAGATGGGCGTCTACGACACGATCGGCCACGACCTGGTCGCGATGGTCATGGACGACATCGTGGTGTGCGGCGCCGAGCCGCTGTTCATGACCGACTACATCTGTGTCGGCAAGGTCCACCCCGAGCGGGTCGCCGCCATCGTGAAGGGCATCGCCGAGGGCTGCGTGCTCGCCGGCTGCGCCCTGGTGGGCGGCGAGACGGCCGAGCACCCGGGTCTGCTGGGCGAGAACGACTTCGACGTCGCCGGTGCCGGCACGGGCGTCGTGGAGGCCGACCGGCTGCTGGGCGCGGATCGCATCCGTACGGGTGACGCGGTGATCGCCATGGCGGCGTCCGGCCTTCACTCGAACGGGTACTCGCTGGTCCGCCACGTGCTGCTGAACCAGGCCGGTCTCGCCCTGGATGCGCAGATCGAGGAGTTCGGCCGCACCCTCGGCGAGGAGCTGCTGGAGCCCACGAAGATCTACTCGCTGGACTGCCTGGCCCTCACCCGCACCACGGACGTGCACGCCTTCAGCCACATCACGGGTGGCGGTCTGGCCGCCAACCTGGCCCGGGTGATCCCGGACGGCCTGCACGCGATCGTCGACCGCTCCACCTGGGCCCCGGCCCCGATCTTCGACCTCGTCGGCAAGACCGGCTCCGTCGAACGCCTGGAGCTGGAGAAGACCCTCAACATGGGCGTCGGCATGATCGCGATCGTCCCGGAGGAGTCCACCGACGCGGCGCTCGCCACGCTGGCCGACCGCGGGGTCGACGCGTGGGTCGCGGGCGAGATCACGGACCGCGGCGAGCACACGACAGGTGCCGCCCTGGTCGGCGACTACGCGAGCTGAGGCCGACGACAGCAGCGCAAAACCCGGTCCGGCGGGTAACCGCTCAGGACCGGGTCAGGCACTGCTGGGTAGTCAAGCGCCGCGGCGTTGTTGCGACGTGGGACCGGACTCGTCGTCCTCGTCGTCCTCATCGTCGTCGTTGTAGAGATCCGCGTACTGGGCGTACGGGTCGTCTTCTTCTTCGTCGTCCTCGAACGGCTCGCCGTTCGGCGGCTGGTTCGAAGTCGAAGCGCCCAGCTCGTTGGCCAGACGCGACAGGTCAGTCCCGCCGCTGTTGTACTTCAGCTGGCGGGCGACCTTCGTCTGCTTGGCCTTGGCCCGGCCGCGCCCCATGGCTCGACCCCCTCGGTGACGGGGCTCGACGGCCCCAGAGTCTTGACACGCGTTCATGATCTGGAACGGGCTCTCCGCGGAGAGACCGGTCCGTAGGGCTTCCACGGTACCTGAGCCCGCGCCCATACGGTACGTCGCCCGCAGCACGTGCCTGGTTCCAGAACCCTCGGGGCGCCCCGTCCCCGCTGGTCAACCGCGATTTTAACCACTTCTTGGCAGCCGACCCGCCGACGAACGTGAGAGTTCTCTCTAAGTGTGCGCCGACGGGTACCGGTCAAACCCGATCAGGGCATCCGGCGCGCCTGAGCGGCCTCGTGCATCCGCTGCTCGGCGATCCGGTCGGCCGCGGCGGCCGGCGGAATTCCGTCCGCCTTCGCACGTGCGAATATGGCCAGCGTGGTGTCGTAGATCTTCGCGGCCTTCGCCTTGCACCGCTCGAAGTCGAAGCCGTGCAGTTCGTCGGCCACCTGGATGACGCCGCCGGCGTTCACCACGTAGTCGGGCGCGTAGAGGATCCCGCGGTCGGCGATGTCCTTCTCGACGCCGGGATGGGCGAGCTGGTTGTTGGCCGCGCCGCACACCACCTTGGCGGTCAGCACCGGCACGGTGTCGTCGTTCAGGGCGCCGCCGAGCGCGCACGGGGCGTAGATGTCGAGGTCCTCGACGCGGATCAGGGTCGCGGTGTCGGCGACCGCGCGCACACCGTCGGGGTGTGCGGCGAGGATCCGGCCGACGGCCTCCTCGCGCACGTCCGTGATGACGACCTCGGCGCCCTCGGCGCGCAGGTGCTCCACCAGGTGGTGGCCGACCTTGCCGACACCGGCGATGCCGACCTTGCGGCCGCGCAGCGACGGGTCGCCCCACAGGTGCTGGGCGGAGGCGCGCATGCCCTGGTAGACGCCGAAGGCGGTGAGCACGGAGGAATCGCCCGCTCCGCCGTTCTCCGGCGAGCGCCCGGTCGTCCAGCGGCACTCACGGGCCACGACGTCCATGTCGGCGACGTACGTACCGACGTCGCACGCGGTGACGTAGCGGCCGCCGAGCGAGGCCACGAACCGGCCGTAGGCGAGCAGCAGCTCCTCGGACTTGATCTGCTCGGGGTCCCCGATGATCACGGCCTTGCCGCCGCCGTGGTCGAGGCCGGCCATGGCGTTCTTGTACGACATCCCGCGCGCGAGATTCAGCGCGTCGGCGACGGCCTCTTCCTCGCTCGCGTACGGGTAGAAGCGCGTACCGCCGAGGGCGGGGCCCAGGGCGGTGGAATGGAGGGCGATGACGGCCTTGAGGCCGCTGGCGCGGTCCTGGCAGAGCACGACTTGCTCATGACCCCCCTGGTCCGAATGGAACAGGGTGTGCAGGACGCCGTGTGTTACGTCGGTCACTGTGGTGACTCCTGAGTACGGTGCGGCGGTTGGAGCGAGCTCCCGTACAGGTGGCGGGGGCTGTTGAGCATGAGATTAGACCCGCGAGCGCCCGTCCAACCCGCAGTGCTCAGGATCACCTACTCGCGGAGTACCTCCGTGCGACGATTTGCATAGTTTTCCCGCGCATTTGTCGGCGGGTTTCGCAGGTTTCCCTGGCAGACGGCGGGGGAGGGAGCAGGCGTGCCCAAGGTGTCTTCGGTGATCGTCCCGTACGCGACGTATTTGCGGGTCTATGAACCGCTGGCGGCCTTCCCGGAGCCGGAGCGCGGCCACTGGGCCCGTTACGCCCGCCGCCCCGACCGCCCCTCGTACCAGGACGAACTGCGCCGTTCCCTGGCGGACTTGCTGCCCACCCCGCCCGTCCCGGTGCCGGTGCAGGAGAGCAGCGACGCCTTCGTGCTGGAGATCGACGGGGTGCTGTGCGTGTGCCCGTGGCGCACCCGGCTGCGCGGCTGGCAGGCGCTGGGGGAGCTGGGCGACGAGCTGCCCAGGCCGGTCCTGGACGCGGTGCTGCCCGAGTTCGTACGGCGGCAGGCGGCCCAGGACTACGAGCGCTGGCTGGCCCGCAACCCGGACGCCCGGCCGTGGATCCGCACCTCGACCTGGCAGGTGCCGCTGCACTGGTTCGTGCTGGTCTCGGACGAGGAGCGGCGGTTCGACAAGGGCTCGGGCGAGATCCCCCCGACGCTGCGCTACCGGACGCCGATGGTGCAGGCGCGCCGGCGGGTGGCGCGGGCTCTGCGGACACTGAAGGACGCCATCGACGAAGGGCCCCTCATCGACGGCCTGGTGGACGTCGGGCGCTGGCTGGAGGAGTTCCATCCCCGCTCGCTGGTCGAGTTGGACTACGGCGGTCTGGTGCACACCCTCCCGGCCGGCGAGCTGGAGGACGATCACTCGGCGGCCGACGTGGCCGACGGCATCGAGGCGCTGCGGCAGGGCGACGGGGCGGGGGCCGGGGAGGCCTACGCGCGGCTCGTGGAGCGCTGGCGGTCGGTGCGGGACCGGCGCTCGGCCAACTGAGCCGGCGCCGTCGGAGTGACCTGGAGCACTACGGCCGGTGTGATCTGACGCACTGTGTGACGTAACGAACTGGCGTTTGACGGGACGCCCGTTTTGGGGTTTCGTGCTCGTTCTGAGGTTCTTGATGCCTCGTCAACAAGGGACGTAGGTCCCGATCCGGGCGTATGCATCAAGGTCGTGTCAACACCCGCAAGCGTGACGGAATGCACGTACGCGGCTCTTGCGCCCCTAACCCCCCCTCGTGCCAAAATAGGACAAGGAGTCCGGGGAGGACTCCATCTCGACATTGCACGCTTTGGGGGGTCTTGGGACTCCTGCACGCCACTGTGACTGATCGTCACAGTGGCGTGACTGTCCGCTATGGCATGGTCCATCGGCATCCGTCGCTGATGACTACCTGGGAGGGCAATTCCATCGGTTTGGCCGACGCGGCTGGACAGATGGTGTAGTTGTAGTGCCGAGGACAAGCCGTTCGTCCTATAACCGACTCGACTCGCGTCCGCCATTTCGGGCAACGCGGGTCAAGGTGCAGAATTTAGAGGAAAGAACCGAGAAGGTTCGGTTCTCCCGAGGAGGCCGCTCATGACCGCTCGCACCCCTGATGCCGAGCCGCTGCTGACCCCGGCTGAGGTCGCCACCATGTTCCGTGTCGACCCCAAGACGGTCACGCGGTGGGCGAAGGCCGGGAAGCTTACTTCCATCCGTACGCTCGGCGGTCACCGCCGTTACCGCGAGGCTGAGGTCCGCGCTCTGCTCGCGGGTATCCCGCAGCAGCGCAGCGAGGCCTGAACAGCTTCATAACCGGGCAAAACGGCGGTTCCCCCAACTCGCCGCAGCGCCCGAACCCTAGCTCCAAGCGACGCGGGTTCTGCCCCAACAGGGCCCACGCCCCAGCCGACAGAGCACTTCAGGCACGCAACAAGGGTGCGTCGTAGATCGCGCTGGACTCCGCCGAGTCCAGCGCGATCTTTTTTGTGCGCGGTGTGTGCGCCGGCTGCGCGTCCTGTGAGCGGGCTTGTCGGAGTCTGGGGAGGGCTGTCGGATCTCCTGTGGACTCACTCTGCGTGTTCACCGTGTGTGGGCTGCGTGTGCGCCCGGAGCGGGGTGGGCGGACGTCGGCGGGGGCCCGAAACCAGCGCGGACGCTGGTGCAATTGCACATATTAAATTGACCAGTTGTAGGGGAGGTGTAAGAGCTACCCCCCAGGAAACTTATACGGTGACACCCGTCACATGCCACGGCGCTTGTTGCCTCTGGCCTATGTGCGCTAGTGGGAAGCGCGTACTCCAGCGGCCCATGGCCGGAGGGCAGTTGACGAGGCCGAGGGTCATGCCGTGGACGGGGCCTCGTCCTCGATGACCTCGTCCGGAGCCGGCCGGTAGGCCCGCGTACCGGAGTCCATCGCGAGCCGCAGGAGCCGGTGGCATATCGGGCAGTGGCGCGTGAGATGTCGATAGGAGGTGGCGGCCGACAGGTGCGCGCGGAGCAGCGCCCGCGTCTCGTGCCTAGCCGTCGCCGTCATACGCCACCTCCAGGGGCCACGCGGGGAAGGGTCCTGATTTCTGGGTACCGACCGAATGTGACCCCGTCAAGGAGGCCTGCGCCCGGCCCGACCGGGAGACGAGAAGACCCCGCAGCTCACGGGCATGAAGAAGGGCCCGCATCCGTCGCGGGACGCCGGGCATGGAGAAGGGCCCGCATCCACCACGGGATGCGGGCCCTTCTTTGTTGCGGTCCTGACGGGATTTGCTGTACCCGATTGCGGCTGCGCCGCGGGCGCGGCCTCCACCTTGACAGTGTGGCGGGTGGGCGAGGCGGGGGGATTGAGAAGGGCCCGCATCCACCACGGGATGCGGGCCCTTCTTTGTTGCGGTCCTGACGGGATTTGAACCCGCGGCCTCCACCTTGACAGGGTGGCGAGCACTCCAAACTGCTCCACAGGACCAGATTTCGCTGCGCGATTCGTGCGTTGCGCTGCGAGAAGAGACTGTACAGGAGCGCGAGCCCCCTGGTCGAACTCACCCAGCGTGCGCGGTCCGTTACGGCGCCAGGGCGTCGATCGCCTTCACGATCCGCTTGTCGGAGATCGGGTACGCCGTGCCGAGCGCGTGGGCGAAATAGCTGACGCGGAGCTCCTCCAGCATCCAGCGCACGTCCAGGACCTGCTGCGGGACCGGACGGCCCTGCGGCATCTGCTCCAGCAGCCAGGCGTACTCGTCCCGCATCTCGTGGATCTTCTCCATGCGTGTCGTGTCCCGCTGGACGTTCGTCGGCATCTGCTGGAGCCGGCGGTCCACCGCGATCAGGTAGCGCATCAGATCGGGCAGGCGGCGCAGGCCCGCCTCCGTCACGAAACCGGGCTTCACAAGGCCGTCGAGCTGCCCCCGCACGTCCGTGAGGTTCGCCAGCAGCACGGGGCTGCGTACGGCCTTCAGACGGCGCTCGGCGGCCTGCCACGCGGCGAGGACCTGCTGCACCTGGCCCACCGCACGGACCGTCGTGTCGACGATCTCCGCGCGCACCTTGTCGTAGAGCTTGCGGTGCGACTCCTCGTCCCACGCCGGCCCGCCGAAGTCCCCGATCAGCTTGTCCGCCGCCGCCATCGCGCAGTCGTCGAACAGGGCCTGGATCGAGCCGTGCGGGTTGGCGGACAGCGCGAGCTTCTGGGCGTTCGTCAGCTTCTCGGACGCGAACTTCGACGGGTTGACCGGGATGTTGCGCAGGATCAGCCGACGGGTGCCCTTCCACATCGCCTGCTGCTGCTCGGCCTCGGTGTCGAAGAGGCGCACCGACACCGTGTCGCCGTCGTCCACCAGCGCCGGGTACGCCTTGACCGGCTGGCCGGCACGGCGGGTCTCGAAGACGCGGGTGAGCGTGCCGATGGTCCAGTCGGTCAGGCCCTTGCGCTCCAGGGACTCCCCGCCCTCGCGGGAGGCGGTGGCCGCCGCGGCCTGGGACAGGGCCTGGCGGGCCTTCGGCTTCAGCCGGAGCTTCAAGGCCTCCAGGTCCTTGTCCTCGGCCAGCTTGCGGCGCCGCTCGTCGACGATGCGGAAGGTGATGCGCAGATGGTCCGGGACCCTCGACCAGTCGAAGTCGTCCGCCTCGAAGGGCACGCCCACCATGCGCTTCAGCTCACGGGCCATGGTCACCGTCAGCGGTTCCTGCAGCGACTGTGCTTGATTGCGCCCCTCCGGGGACGACGCGGTGTCCAGGAACCGCTTGGCGAAGTTCGGCGCCGGCACGTAGTTGCGGCGGATCGGCTTCGGCAGGGAACGGATCAGCTCCGTCACCAGCTCCTCCCGTAGACCCGGGATCTGCCAGTCGAAGCCCTCGTCCGTGACCTGGTTCAGCACCTGCAGCGGGACGTGCACCGTCACACCGTCCGCGTCCGCACCCGGCTCGAACTGGTAGGTCACCCGGAACTTGAGCTGCCCCTGCCGCCAGGAGTCGGGATAGTCGGCCTTGGTGACCGCCTCCGCCGACTCCCGGATGAGCATCTCGCGCTCGAAGTCCAGGAACTCCGGCTCCTCGTGCCGCTTGCGCTTCCACCACGAGTCGAAGTGGGCACCGGAGACGACGTGTTCGGGCACCCGCTGGTCGTAGAAGTCGAACAGCGTCTCGTCGTCCACGACGATGTCCCGGCGCCGCGCCCGGTGCTCCAGCTCCTCGACCTCGCTGAGGAGTCTGCGGTTGTCGGCGAAGAACTTGTGATGCGTGCGCCAGTCGCCCTCGACCAGGGCGTTGCGGATGAACAGCTCGCGGCTGGCCTCCGGGTCGATCCGGCCGTAATTCACCTTGCGCTGGGCGACGATCGGGACGCCGTACAGCGTCACCTTCTCGTACGCCATCACCGCCGCCTGGTCCTTCTCCCAGTGCGGCTCGGAGTACGTGCGCTTCAGCAGGTGCTCGGCGAGCGGCTCGACCCACTCCGGCTCGATCTTCGCGTTGACGCGGGCCCAGAGACGGGAGGTCTCGACGAGCTCGGCCGACATCACGAAACGCGGGGGCTTCTTGAACAGGGCCGAACCCGGGAAGATCGCGAACTTGGCGTTGCGGGCACCGATGTACTCGTTGCGCCCGCCCTCCTTGCGCGCGCCGGGGCCCGAGTCCTTGGACTCCTTCACGTCCTTCATCCCGATGTGGGACAGCAGACCGGCGAGGAGGGAGATGTGGACCCGGTCGTCGGGGGCGTCGTCCTCGTTGAGGTGGATGCCCATCTGCTTGGCGACCGTGCGCAACTGCGTGTAGATGTCCTGCCATTCGCGAATGCGCAGGAAGTTCAGGTACTCCTGCTTGCACATCCGGCGGAACGACGACGAGCCCCGCTCGCGCTGCTGCTCACGGACGTAGCGCCACAGGTTGAGGAAGGCGAGGAAGTCGCTCGTCTCGTCCTTGAAGCGGGCGTGCTGCTGGTCGGCCTGCGCCTGCTTGTCGGCCGGCCGCTCGCGGGGGTCCTGGATGGACAGCGCCGCCGCTATGACCATGACCTCACGGACACAGCCGTTCTTGTCGGCCTCCAGGACCATGCGGGCAAGGCGCGGGTCGACGGGCAACTGGGCGAGCTTGCGGCCGGTCTGCGTCAGCCGCTTGCGCGCGTCCTTCTCGGCCGGGTCGATCGCGCCGAGTTCCTGCAGGAGCTGGACGCCGTCACGGATGTTGCGGTGGTCCGGCGGGTCGATGAACGGGAACTTCTCGATGTCGCCGAGCCCGGCCGCGGTCATCTGGAGGATGACGGAGGCGAGGTTCGTACGCAGGATTTCCGCGTCCGTGAACTCCGGGCGGGTGACGAAGTCGTCCTCGGAGTACAGCCGGATGCAGATGCCGTCGCTGGTACGTCCGCAGCGGCCCTTGCGCTGGTTGGCGCTGGCCTGGGAGACCGGCTCGATGGGGAGCCGCTGCACCTTGGTGCGATGGCTGTACCTGCTGATCCGGGCGAAGCCGGGGTCGATGACGTACTTGATGCCGGGGACCGTCAGGGAGGTCTCGGCGACGTTCGTCGCCAGAACGATCCTGCGGCCGGTGTGCGGCTGGAAGACGCGATGCTGCTCGGCGTGCGAGAGACGGGCGTAGAGGGGGAGGACCTCGGTGAAGCGGTAGTTCTTCTTCACGAGGGCGTCGGCGGTGTCCCTGATCTCCCGCTCCCCCGAGAGGAAGACCAGGATGTCGCCCTTGCCCTCGGCCTGAAGCTCCTCGACGGCGTCGCAGATCGCGGTGATCTGGTCGCGGTCGGAATCCTCCGAGTCCTCCTCCAGCAGCGGCCGGTAGCGCACCTCCACCGGATACGTGCGCCCGCTGACCTCGACGATCGGGGCGTCGCCGAAGTGCCGCGAGAACCGCTCGGGGTCGATGGTCGCCGAGGTGATGACGACCTTGAGGTCGGGCCGCTTCGGCAGCAACTGCGCCAGATACCCGAGCAGGAAGTCGATGTTGAGGGACCGCTCGTGGGCCTCGTCGATGATGATCGTGTCGTAGGCGCGCAGCTCGCGGTCGGTCTGGATCTCGGCGAGCAGGATGCCGTCCGTCATCAGCTTGACGAAGGTGCCTTCGGGATTCACCTGGTCGGTGAAGCGCACCTTCCAGCCCACGGACTCGCCGAGCGGGGTGTCCAGCTCCTCCGCCACCCGCTCGGCGACCGTACGGGCCGCGATCCTTCTCGGCTGCGTGTGCCCGATCATGCCCTTGACCCCGCGTCCGAGCTCAAGACAGATCTTCGGGATCTGGGTCGTCTTACCGGACCCGGTCTCACCGGCGACGATCACGACCTGGTGATCGCGGATCGCGGCCGCGATCTCGTCCTTCTTCTGGCTGACCGGGAGCTGCTCGGGGTACGTGACGGCCGGCAGACGGGTGCGCCGGGTGGCGATACGCTCCTCGCCCTTGGCGATCTCCGCCTCGATCTCGGCGAGCACGGCGGCCTGCGCCTGCGGCTTACGGATCTTGCGAGCACCTTCGAGCCGCCGACCGAGCCGGTGCGCGTCACGCAACGACAGCTCGTTCAGGCGGGGGGCCAGGTGGCCGAGGGCGGGGGCGGGGTGCGTAGACATACGGGGTCCAGGATCTCATCCCGGCGAAATCCGTGGCGAACGCTTTTGCCGCGGGCGGCCGTGGCGGGTGTGGCCGGGCACGAAAGAACCCCCGTCGATCACTCGACGGGGGTTCTGTCCGTGGCTGGGGCCGGGGTCGAACCGGCGACCTATCGCTTTTCAGGCGATCGCTCGTACCAACTGAGCTACCCAGCCATCAAGGCTTCTTTCGAAGCCTTGGCGGTCCTGACGGGATTTGAACCCGCGGCCTCCACCTTGACAGGGTGGCGAGCACTCCAAACTGCTCCACAGGACCTTGCGTTGCGTACGACAGTGTCGCACACCGTACTGCGTGCCCCCAACGGGATTCGAACCCGTGCTACCGCCTTGAAAGGGCGGCGTCCTAGGCCGCTAGACGATGAGGGCTATCGGCCCGCCTGGGCGCCTCTCAGCGCGTCGGGGACGTGAGAAGCATATGGGATGGCGGGAGGTATCGCCAAAACGGTTTACGGGGCGGGGCTGGGGGTGGGAGTCGGGGAGTCGGTCGCGCCCGGCTGGTTCTCCTCCACCAGGTTGCGCCGCACCTCCGCGGTGGTCAGGCCCAGGCCGCCCAGTTCGATCTCGTCCCAGGCCTGGAGGCGGCGGGTCTCGCGGTCGAAGTAGAGCACCGAGGTCTGGATGGGGTCGGGATGCTTGCCCTCGACCGCGCGCAGGCCGCTGCCGCCGGTGGAGCCCTCAAGGCGCAGCCGGGTGCCGTACCGCATGACCTCCATCTCCTGGTGGTGGAGGTGGCCGGCCAGGGCCAGCGGGACCTCGCCGTCCGTCTGGCGGGCCGCCACCGGTTCGTGGGCGATGGCCACGTCGACGGGGGTGCCGGCGGCCTGCTGGTCGCGCAGGGATGTGGCCAGGCGGGCGCCGGCGAGTTCGTTGGCCGCGTCGCCGCCGGCGATCTGGGAGCGGTCGGGGGTGAACTGGGGGTCGCCGATGCCGGCGAAGCGCAGGCCGGCGATGGTGCGGGCCTGGCCGTCGTCGAGGACGTGGACGTTCTTGAGGTCTTCCAGGTAGCGCTGGGTCAGGCGGGAGTCGTGGTTGCCGCGGACCCAGACGTAGGGGGCGCCGAGGTTCTCGATGGGGTCGAGGAAGCCGTTCTCGGCGGCCGTGCCGTGGTCCATGGTGTCGCCCGAGTCGACGATCACGTTGATCTTGTACTGGCTCACCAGCGAGGCGATGATCTTCCAGCTCGCCGGGTTGAGGTGGATGTCGGACACGTGCAGGACGCGGATGGTGCTCGGGTCCGGTGCGTAGGCGGGGAGCGTGGAGGTGGCGTCGTAGAGCTTGGTCACGTTGGTGACGAGGCGGGCCAACTCCTTTTGGTAGACGTCGAATTCGGTGACGATGCTGCGTGCGTTGCCGACCAGGGACGGGGCGGAGGAGAGCAGCCCGGAGAACTTCGGTTCCAGGACGGACTCGGGGTTCCAGGTCGCGTAGGCCGTGCCGCCCGAGGCGGCCAGAAGGGTCAGGGCCATGCCGCCGGCGGCGAGGGCGCGGCGGGGGCGGCGGTAGACGGCGAGGCCGAGGGCCGCGGCGCCGGTGACGACGGCCACGCAGCTTCGCACGGCGAGATCGCGGGTGCCGTGGGCGACGTCCTGGGCGACCTCGTCCTGGAGGCCGGAGAGCCGTTCGGGGTGGTCGACCAGGGCCTGGGCGCGATCGGGGTCGAGCTGGTCGACGTTGACGTCCAGCCGGACGGGGGCGGTGTGGCTGTCCAGGGTGAGCGCGCCGAGCGGGGAGACGTTGATCTTCGTGCCGCCGGTGATGGAGGGGCGCAGCGTCATCGTGGTGTTCATGGGGCCGACGGGGACGCGTACGTTGCCGACGATCAGCAGGCCCAGCCAGGCGCCCAGGAGGACCACGGTGACCAGGCCCAGGGCGCGTGTCCAGGGGTGGGGCTGGGTGACGAGTTCCAGCGTGGGCAGTGGACGGCGGGTGGAGTATCGGCGGGCGAGGGCGCGCGGGGCCCTGGGGACGTGGGCGAGAACCTTCATGACTGCGGCGGGGACGCGGGCCATTGGTCCCGTATGCCCAAGTGCACGGGTGGATATGCGGGGCCGTTGGCGGCTCCTTCCCGGGCGGGTCGTACCCGACAATGGTCCTGTGCTGGAGATGACGCGCGAGGAGTTCGAGGAACTGGTCGCCGAGTCGCTGGACCGGATTCCGCCGGAGCTGACACGGCTGATGGACAACGTCGCGGTGTTCGTCGAGGACGAACCGCCCGCGGACGACCCCGAGCTGCTCGGGCTGTACGAGGGGACTCCGCTCACCGATCGCGGGGAGTGGTACGCCGGGGTGCTGCCGGACCGGATCACGATCTACCGGGGGCCGACGCTGCGGATGTGCGAGTCGCGGGAGGAGGTCGTCGAGGAGACCGAGGTGACCGTGGTGCACGAGATCGCGCACCACTTCGGGATCGACGACGAGCGGTTGCACGCACTCGGTTACGGGTGAGCGAGGGCCATATCGGGCGGGTGGCCGGACCGTGCCGCGGGGCGCGTGTCCTCTTGTGGGCGGCGGGAGTTGGGCAGGTTGACTTCTTCGCCCGCCACTGGAGGTGGCCCCCGTGCGCCCTTTGTACGTACCTGTCCGTCTGGCCGCCACGGTGGTGGCCGTCGCCGCTGCCGCCGGCTGTATGAGTGTCGGTGACGACGGTGGCGGCGGGAGCGCGAAGCCGTCGCACTCCGCGGGGCAGCGCGGTGGCGAGGCGCCCGACGGGGGGACGGCGGTGTCGGGGGGCGGATCCGGGTACGGCGCGCATGGCGACGACGGCAAACCGGACAAGGCGAAGGGCAAGGGCAAGGGCAAGAAGGGGGCCGTGGATTCGGCGTCCCCCTCGGCCTCGCCGTCGGCGCAGGTGAGCGCGTCCGCGCCCGATGGGGGCGGCAGGCCGCAGAAGCCGGCGCAGAGCGAGAAGCCCGGGCCCACCCGGACGGCCGAACCGACGCCGACCCGTACGGTGGAACCGGAGCCGACGCCCACGGAGGAGCCGACGACGGTCACGCCGACCCCGACGGAGGCCGAGCCCTCGTCGTCGGCGCACGAGGAGACCGGGCCGCAGCTCGGGCAGCGGGAGCCGGCGCCGGCCGCGGGGGCGCCGGCGTGAGGTTCGGGGCGCGGGCGGCGTGGTTGTGAGTGACGTTGCCTACACCGGCCTCGGTCGGTTTGCCTTGGGGGGCAGGGGGTGCGTATGGTGGTAGATCGTTTGATCCCATTTGCCCGGCGCCAACGCAGAGCGCGCCGTGTGGCGCGTACTCTCCCTTGCCGTGGCTGACCGCATTGAGGCGGTCGTATTGCGAAATCACGGAGTTGACGGGCGCGTGCCGACGAGACTCCGGAAGGTTTCGCTTACGCATGTCCATTTCCAGTACTGATCACGTTGTCGTGCCCGAGAACGGCGAGAACAACGACGAGACGACCACCCCCGAGATCACCTTCGCGGATCTCGGTCTGCCCGAGGGCGTCGTGCGCAAGCTCGCGCAGAACGGCGTGACCACCCCCTTCCCGATCCAGGCCGCGACCATCCCGGACGCCCTGGCCGGCAAGGACATCCTGGGCCGCGGTCGCACCGGCTCCGGCAAGACGCTGTCGTTCGGTCTGCCGACCCTGGCGCGTCTGTCCGGCGGCCGTACCGAGAAGCACAAGCCGCGCGCCATCATCCTCACCCCGACCCGTGAGCTCGCGATGCAGGTCGCGGACGCGCTGCAGCCCTACGGCGACCAGCTCGGCCTGAAGATGAAGGTCGTCTGCGGCGGCACGTCCATGGGCAACCAGATCTACGCCCTGGAGCGGGGCGTCGACGTGCTGGTCGCCACCCCGGGCCGGCTGCGCGACATCATCAACCGCGGTGCCTGCTCCCTCGAGGACGTCGAGGTCGCCGTGCTCGACGAGGCCGACCAGATGTCCGACCTGGGCTTCCTGCCCGAGGTCACCGAGCTGCTCGACCAGGTTCCGGCGGGCGGTCAGCGGATGCTGTTCTCCGCGACCATGGAGAACGAGATCAAGACTCTCGTCGACCGGTACCTGACGGACCCGGTCCTGCACGAGGTCGACGCCGCCCAGGGCGCGGTGACGACCATGTCGCACCACATCCTGATCGTGAAGCCCAAGGACAAGGCGCCGGTCACCGCCGCGATCGCCTCCCGCAAGGGCCGCACCATCATCTTCGTGCGCACCCAGCTCGGCGCCGACCGCGTCGCCGAGCAGTTGCGTGACGCCGGTGCGAAGGCCGACGCGCTGCACGGCGGCATGACGCAGGGGGCGCGCACCCGGACGCTGGCCGACTTCAAGGACGGCTACGTCAACGTCCTCGTCGCGACGGATGTCGCCGCGCGCGGTATCCACGTCGACGGCATCGACCTCGTCCTGAACGTCGACCCGGCCGGTGACCACAAGGACTACCTGCACCGTGCCGGCCGTACGGCCCGCGCGGGGCGCACCGGTACGGTCGTCTCCCTCTCCCTGCCGCACCAGCGCCGCCAGATCTTCCGGCTGATGGAGGACGCGGGCGTCGACGCCTCGCGCCACATCATCCAGGGCGGTGCCGCGTTCGACCCGGAGGTCGCCGAGATCACCGGCGCCCGTTCGATGACCGAGGTGCAGGCCGAGTCGGCGGGCAACGCCGCTCAGCAGGCCGAGCGTGAGGTCGCCCACCTCAGCAAGCAGCTCGAGCGGGCGCAGCGGCGTGCGCTGGAGCTGCGCGAGGAGTCCGACCGGCTCGTCGCCCGCGTGGCGCGCGAGCGCGGCGAGGACCCGGAGGCCGCGGTGGCCGAGGCCCAGGCCGCGGCGGTCGAGGCCGCCGAGAGTGTCGAGGTGGTCGTGCCCGAGCAGCCTGCGGCGCAGGATGTCGAGCGGGAGCAGGCTCCGGCGTCGTACGAGCGTCGCGAGCGGCGTGACGAGCGGAGCGATCGGGGCGGGTTCAACCGTGACCGCGGTGGGCGTTCCTTCGACCGTGACCGTGGTGGGCGTTCCTTCGAGCGTCGGGACGACCGGGGCGGGTTCAACCGCGACCGTGACCGTGACCGTGGCTTCGAGCGTCGGGACGGCGACCGTGGCGGCTTCCGTCGCGACGACCGCGGTGACCGTGGTGGGCGTTCCTTCGAGCGTCGGGACGACCGGGGCGGGTTCAACCGCGACCGTGACCGTGACCGTGGCTTCGAGCGTCGGGACGGCGACCGTGGCGGCTTCCGCCGGGACGACCGCGGTGACCGTGCTGGGCGTTCGTTCGACGGTGACCGTGGTGGGCGTTCCTTCGACCGTGACCGTGGCGGGCGTTCCTTCGAGCGTCGGGACGGCGACCGTGGCGGCTTCCGTCGCGACGACCGTCCGGCCGGCCGTCCCTTCGAGCGTCGTGACGAGCGTGGCGGTCACCGTGGCAGCGACCGTCCGTTCAACCGCGACCGCCGCGACGACCGTCCCGGCTTCCGCTCCGGCGGTCACGAGCGTCCGCACGGCCGCCGTGACGACCACCGCGGCACCGGCACCGGCACCGGCGGCTCGTCCTTCGGCCGCCGCGACGACAAGCCGCGCTGGAAGCGCAACGGCTGACGCCGCGTGAGGTGACTTCGCGCCGGGGTCCCACCGTCTATCGGTGGGACCCCGGCGTTTTTCGTCGGAGTGGGGGCCGGAAACCCCTTACCCGGAAGCCTGTTCGGTGGCTGTAGGATCGGCCGACTTGTGAGACGGATGTGAAGGCCGGGGGGCCTTGGGCGCCGTGAGTGCGCTGGGACCGTCTCCTGCTTCCCGGGGAGGACCCACTTGCCACGCCATGGCTTCGTACGCCTGCGCCTCGTCGCGGCCACCGCTGTACTGGCCGCCGGCCTGAGCCCGTCGCTTCCGGCGGCCGCCGCCCCGGATGTGCCGCAGGAGACGGTGGTGCCGGCGACGCTGCGCAGCACGTACACCTCCGGTGCGCTCTACGGCGGGTCGGTCTACGCAGGGAACAACGGTGCCGGAGCACAGGGGGTGTTCCACACGCTGGAGGGCTACGGCCTGGTGTGGACGCGGTACGCGGACGGCAGGTCCGCGAAGGTGGTCCATCCGGCCGGGTACTCCGGCTACGGCACGGCCGGCGGCGATGTGCTCGCGTACCGCTACGCCGACGGCCGGGTCGACCTGTGGAACGCGGCCGACGGCACGACCCGTACGGTGCGGACGCCGGAGGGTCTGACGTATCTCACCGCTTATGAGGACCTGGCGGTCGCCTACCGGGACCGGACCGACGAGGCCGGGACGCGCCTGCGGGAGACGCACCTGCTGATCCCGGAGGCCGACGGCGGCACGCGCGACGTGCCGGTCACCGGGGTGCCGGAGGGCTACGTCATCGGGCAGCCCAGGAGCGCGGACGCCGACGGGCTGTTGTTCCTGGCGGGGCGGCCGGGCACCTCCGGGCCCTATGTCTGGGTCATGGTCGACAGGCGCACGGGACAGGTCCGGAGCGTGACGCCGCCGATCTCCGAGCCCTACCTCAAGGCGCAGGTCACCGCCGACCATGTGGTCCTGTTCAACATCAACGACCCCGTCGTCAAGGTCTTCTCCCGCTCCGACCTGTCCGCCGCGCCGGCCGAGGTCACGCTGGAGGGCGGGGGCGTCAACCCCGCGCAGGACCTCGCGGTCGTCGGTGACTGGCTGATCCACCGGCCCAGTGGGGGGTATGCGGTGCGCGCGAAGCCCATCGCGGGCGGGCCGACGGTGACCCTGCTGCCCAGTTCGAGCCCGCGCGTGGCCGGCGTCCCCGACGGCACCGCGGTGGCCGTCGGCCGCACGGACTCCGCCGCCGACGACTGGGGCGTCCAGCGCATCCAGCCGGGCCCGGACGGACGCCCGGTCGTCACGCGGATCAAGGCCCTGCCGAAGCCGCCGGCCGCGATCCAGGGCATCTCCCTCGAACAGGGGCGCCTGGTCGTCGTGGACGCGAGCAGAGGTGAGCGGCGCGACGACTATGTGCGGACCGTCGCCGCCACCGGAACGCCCGAGTTCGGTGAGCGTTCCGACTTCACCCCCGGGTCCGCCCCGCAGATCGCCGCCTGTTCGGAGAAGGAGGTGGCCTGCTCGCAGATCTTCGGCACCGCCGACGGCCGGGTCGCCTGGATGGACTTCGGTGGCGTCGAGTCGTATGCGCTCCATGTCAACGGCCCGAAGGACGGGGGCCTCTGGGAGCGGGGCGTGCCCTTCGACGGGCGCATCCTCGATGTGTCGGGGCGGTACGTCCTGTACACGGACCCGGGCACGCGGTTCGTCTACCGGATGGACGACCACGGTGCACCGGTCGCCCAGGCGTCGGGCGCCAGCGCACTCGACGGCGACGTGCTGTGGACGGCCGGGGCCACCCCGGGCACCGTCACGGCGCTGAACCTGTCGACCAAGAAGTCCTCCACGGTCACTACCGACGCGGGCTGCAAGCCCGACCGGCTTCAGGCGCTCGGCCGCTACCTGTACTGGACCTGCGACGGTCGGGCCGGTGTCTACGACCGTACGGCGAAGAAGTCCGTGCCCGTCCCGGCGGACGAGGCGAAACTCGGCGACGGATACGTGGTCACGCACGACAGGCAGGCCGGGAAGCTCACGCTCACCACGGTCGCGGGCGGCACGCCGGTGAGCCGGGTCATCGGCGACCTGCCCGACACCGGTGACTCGCAGCGCGAGGTGCGGTGGACGGTGGACAGGGCCGGTGCCAACGCCGCCTATGTCGACGACCAGCAGCGCGTCCACCTCGTACCGTCCGGAGTGGCCCAGCAGCCGCTGCGGCTGCTCGGGCCCGCGCGGAGTGCCACGTTCGTCGAGGCGCACGGGATCGACACCCCGTCGGACACCTTGACCACCGTGCTGCTGTCCAAGCCCTCGGCGGGCTGGAAGCTGACGGTGCGGAACAAGGCGGGCCAGGTCGTCGACACGAGCACCGGCGGTGCGGCGCGCGGTGAGCTGAGCGTCGGGTGGGACGGGGACGACCCGGCGCGGACCGGTGACGCGTTCCTGCCGAGCGGCTCGTACGACTGGACGCTCGCGGTCACGCCCGCCGACGGCACGGGCGCGCCGCTGGAGGTGCGTGGCACGGTCCGGTTGCTGCACGGCGACCCGGTCCGGCACGACCACGCCGGCTCCGAGGGGCTGCCGGACGGCGTGGGCGACCTGCTCACCCTCAACTCCGCGGGCACGCTGACCTTCCAGCAGGGCACGGGCAAGGGCACCTTCTCCGGGAAGGTCTCGGGCAGCGGCTGGTCGACCAAGGCGGTCGCGGTGCCGTTCGGGGATTTGAACGGCGACCGGTGCAATGACGTGCTGGTGCGGATGAGCGACGGTTCGCTGCGCGGCTACAAGGTCAAGTGCGGTCTGGCGCCGGCGACTTCGATGCCGTACACGAAGCTCGGCACGGGCTGGAACGCCTACGACGTGCTGACCTCGCCCGGCGATCTGACCGGCGACAAGCGGCCCGATCTGCTGGCGCGGAAGACCTCGACCGGGGACGTCCTCGTCTTCGCGGCGAAGAGCGACGGGACGCTCGCGGCCGGGAAGAAGATCCGTTCGGCGTGGACCGGTTACACGAAGATCGTGGGTGCCGGTGACCTGAACGGCGACGGTCACGGGGACGTCCTCGTCCGGGACAGGGCCGGGACGCTGTGGCGCTACGACGGCCTCGGCAACGGGCTGCTGAAGGACCGGGTGAAGGTCTTCGCGAAGTGGGGCACGGGCTACGACGTCATCGTCGGTCCCGGGGACATCACCGGAGACGGAAAGGCCGACCTCGTCTCGCGGGACGGCAGCGGCAACGTCTGGCGCAACGACGGTGACGGCAAGGGGTCGTTCGGGGCCCGAGTGAAGATCGCCGGTGGCTGGCAGGGCTACAAGGGCATTTTTTAGCCATCCTGTGATGCATGTCACGTCCCCGGTGAGGGAATCGCTGGGGACATGACAGATGACGACATAGCGAGTGGGCGGTCTTCCGGGGGGATCTCGGACGAAGAGCGGCTGGCCCAGCTCGGCTACACGCAGGTTCTCGCCCGCCGCATGTCGGCGTTCTCCAACTACGCGGTCTCCTTCACGATCATCTCGGTCCTGTCGGGCTGCCTGACGCTGTATCTGTTCGGCATGAACACGGGCGGCCCGGCGGTGATCACCTGGGGCTGGGTCGCCGTCGGCCTGATGACCCTGTTCGTGGGCCTGTCGATGGCCGAGATCTGCTCGGCGTACCCGACCTCCGCGGGCCTGTACTTCTGGGCGCACCGGCTCGCGCCACCGCGTACGGCCGCCGCCTGGGCGTGGTTCACGGGCTGGTTCAACGTGCTCGGCCAGGTGGCCGTGACGGCCGGCATCGACTTCGGCGCGGCGTCCTTCCTCGGCGCCTATCTGAACCTCCAGTTCGGCTTCGAGGTGACGCCGGGCCGGACGATCCTGCTCTTCGCCGGGATCCTTCTGCTGCACGGCCTGCTCAACACCTTCGGCGTCCGCATCGTCGCCCTGCTCAACAGCATCAGCGTGTGGTGGCACGTGCTGGGCGTCGCGGTGATCGTCGGCGCGCTGGCCTTCGTGCCGGACCGGCACCAGTCCGCGTCCTTCGTGTTCGGCGAGTTCGTGAACAACACGGGCTGGGGCAGCGGGGTCTACGTGGTCCTGCTGGGGCTGTTGATGGCCCAGTACACCTTCACCGGCTACGACGCCTCGGCGCACATGACGGAGGAGACGCACGACGCGTCGACGGCCGGCCCGAAGGGCATCGTGCGGTCGATCTGGACGTCGTGGATAGCCGGCTTCGTGCTCCTGCTCGGCTTCACCTTCGCGATCCAGTCGTACGAGGGTGCCCTCACGTCCCCGACGGGCGCGCCGCCCGCGCAGATCCTGCTGGACGCACTCGGGGCGACGGCGGGCAAGCTGCTCCTGCTGGTCGTCATCGGGGCGCAGCTCTTCTGCGGGATGGCGTCCGTGACGGCCAACAGCCGCATGATCTACGCCTTCTCGCGCGACGGCGCCCTGCCCTTCTCGCACGTCTGGCACACGGTCAGCCCGCGCACCCGGACGCCGGTCGCGGCGGTGTGGCTGGCGGCGGGCGGGGCGCTGGTGCTGGGCCTGCCGTATCTGATCAACGTCACGGCGTACGCGGCGGTGACCTCGATCGCCGTCATCGGCCTGTACATCGCGTACGTCATCCCGACGCTGCTGCGGCTGCGCAAGGGGGAGGCGTTCGAGCGGGGGCCGTGGCATCTGGGCCGCTGGTCGCAGATCGTGGGGGCGGTGGCGGTGGTCTGGGTCGGCCTGATCACGGTGCTGTTCATGCTGCCGCAGGTCTCGCCGGTGACCTGGGAGACCTTCAACTACGCCCCGGTCGCCGTCCTGGCCGTCCTCGGCTTCGCCGCGGCCTGGTGGCTGGTCTCGGCCCGGCACTGGTTCCTCAACCCCGAGCACAAGCGGAACATCGCCCGGGAGGCGGGGCGGGTGGGGGCCCCCGAACCGGTGGATCCGTAGCACTTTCGGCGCGCGACGGCTCATTCCGACGCCCTGCGCGACCGCCGACGTGGCCGTGACCCGGATACCCGATCGGAGACACGGCCACGTCCGGCTATGCTCGGGGAGGCAACATCGCCTGGGCCCTTAGCTCAATTGGCAGAGCAGTGGACTTTTAATCCATTGGTTGTGGGTTCGAGTCCCACAGGGCCTACAGCTTGGACCCCAGCTCAGAGAGTGATCGAGCTGGGGTCCTGTCTGTTTTGGGTAGGGCGTGTGTTCGTCGGCCCGCCCACCCGTACACCGACTACACCGCGTTGAACGGCTGTGCCGGGACGCCGAGGTCGTCGAGGAGGCCGCGGACGCGGCGTTCGATTTCGTCGCGGACGGGGCGGACGGCGTCGACGGACTTGCCCGCCGGGTCGTCCAGAGTCCAGTCGAGGTAGCGCTTGCCGGGGAAGACCGGGCAGGTGTCGCCGCAGCCCATCGTGACGCAGACGTCCGACTCCTTCACCGCGTCCACGGTGAGCATCTTCGGCACCTCGGCGGAGATGTCGATGCCGACCTCGGCCATGGCCTCGACGGCGGCCGGGTTGACGTCGGTACCCGGGGCGGAGCCGGCGGAGCGGACCTCGACGCGGTCCCCGGCCAGGTGGGTCAGCCACGCGGCGGCCATCTGGGAACGGCCGGCGTTGTGGACACAGACGAACAGCACGGAGGGCTTGTCGGACATCGGAGGTTCTCTCTTGTCTCACGACGGCATCAGGCACGTCAGGCATATCGGGCACCTGGACATCGGTACCCGTTGATGTCAGTCGCCGCTGATGTGACAGTATCAGTCCATGCTGACGTCAGTCGACACTGATCTGATCCGGGTTCTGGCCGACCCGCTCAGGCTCCAGATCGTGACCCTGCTCGCCAAAGAGACCCTGTGCACCACCCACCTCGTGGAGGAGACCGGTGCCCGGCAGACCAACCTCTCCAACCACCTCAGAGTGCTGCGCGAGGCCGGGGTCGTCGAGACGGAGCCGTGCGGCCGGTTCACCTACTACCGGCTCAAGCCCGACGTCATCGCCCACCTCGCCGGCCGCTTCGCGGACCTGGCCGAGTCCGCTCGCACCGCCGCCGAGAACAAGAGGGCCTGCCCATGACCCCCGCCGAAGCCGCCTCGACCGACGAGTCCGCGCCGGCCGCGCCCGTGCCTGAGTCCGTCGCGCCCGCCCCGGGAGCCACCCCTGCGCGCAGCCCGCTGGTCGCGCGGGCCTCCGCCGAACTCATAGGCACCGCCCTGCTGGTGGCGGTCGTGGTCGGCTCCGGCATCCAGGCCACCGAACTGACCGAGGACGTCGGCGTACAACTGCTGGCCAATTCCACGGCCACCGTCTTCGGTCTCGGCATCCTGATCCTGCTGCTCGGCCCGGTCTCCGGCGCCCACTTCAACCCGGTCGTCACGCTCGCCGAGTGGTGGACCGCACGACGCGGCGGGCCCGGAGTCACGCCACGCGAGGTCGCCGTCTACGTCCCCGCACAGGTCGTCGGCGCCATCGCGGGCGCCATCCTGGCGGATGCGATGTTCGGCGAACCGCTGGTGAAGTGGTCCACCCACGACCGCTCCGCCGGACACCTGCTGCTCGGTGAAGTCGTCGCCACCGCCGGCCTGATCCTGCTGATCTTCGGCCTGGCCCGCGCCGGCCGACTGCAGTTTGCGCCCGTTGCCGTCGCCTCCTATATCGGCGCCGCGTACTGGTTCACCTCCTCCACGTCGTTCGCCAACCCGGCCGTGACGGTCGGCCGCGCCTTCACCGACACCTTCGCGGGCATCGCCCCCGGCTCGCTCGCCGGGTTCGTCGGCATGCAACTCGTCGGCGGTGTGGTCGGGCTGGCCCTGGTGGGCCTCGTCTTCATGCCCGGACGATCAGCGGAATGAGCCACAGCACGCAGGCCGTGGCGCTCGCCGTTGGTCGTCCCCGCCCGTGAGGCAGGTCGCGAGATCGCCGGCCTACGCGCACCGGCCCCGGCCGTGGACTCACTTCAGGGTCTGGGCGGCGTACAGGGCGCCGAGGGCTGCGGCGAGGCCGCCGAGCAGGAGCCGTAGGGCCCGTTCGGGCAGGCGAGGTTGGAGGCGTGCGCCGAGGTAGCCGCCGATCAGGCCGCCGGTGCCGCAGGCGAGCCCGAGCCACCAGTCGGGGCCGACGTCTCCGGGGCTCACGAGCGACAGCAGCGCGTAGGCGGCGGCGCCGACCAGCGAGGTGGCGAACGTGGCGGCGAGCGCTGCCGGTGCGACGCGTGCGACGGGCAGGCCGCGTCCGACGAGGATCGGCCCGAGCAGCGAGCCGCCGCCGATGCCGTAGATGCCGCCGACCACGCCGACCACCAGCGCGAGACCGGTGAGCGTGCGCGGGGCCAATTCGCCTGCGGGCGGCGTCCGGTGGTGCGCCGGGGCGAGGGCGCGCAGGCACAGCCACAGGCCGAGCGGCAGCAGCAGGGCGGCGATCAGGATGCGGAAGACGTCCGGGCCGGGGAGGGCGAAGACCCGGATGGCGGCGCCGAGGACGACGCCCGGCAGTGTGCCCAGCACCAGGCGTCGGGCCAGGTCGCCGCGCAGGGCGCCGTCGTTGCGGTAGCGCCACAGGGCGCCTGGCCCGGCGACGACGTTGAACAGCAGGTTGGTCGGGGTGACCGCTGGATTGGGCACGCCGAAGACACTTAGCTGGACCGGGAGGAGGAACACCGCGCCGGACACGCCGACCGGGGCGGTCACGGTCGCGATCAGCAGGCCGGCGACCAGCCCTCCCACCCATGTCCAGTCCACCGTCGCCCCCGCTTGCCGATCGCCCGGTCAGTATCGGTGCTTCGGACCGGAGCGGGGGTGGCCTGCAACGAGATGTTCATGAGCAGCAGGTGCAGTAGGGCCGGCAGCCGTACGCGTCCGCGTCGTCGTTCGCTCCCCTCCGGTCGCAGTCTCCACATGCGGCTGCGAAGGCAAGGCCGCACGGGCCCCGAGTGGGCGCCGGTGAGCTGCGTAGAGTCCCGCCCATGACCGTAGCCCGCTCCGTTGCCCTGTTCGTTGTCGCCGCTCTCTTCGAGATCGGTGGCGCGTGGCTGGTCTGGCAGGGCGTTCGTGAGAACAAGGGGTGGATCTGGGCCGGTGCCGGGGTCATCGCGCTCGGCCTGTACGGGTTCGTCGCCACCTTGCAGCACGACGAGAACTTCGGCCGGGTCCTGGCCGCCTACGGCGGCATCTTCGTCGCCGGATCGATCGCCTGGGGCATGATCGCCGACGGCTACCGCCCCGACCGCTACGACATCATCGGAGCCCTCATCTGCCTGGCCGGCATGGCCGTGCTGATGTACGCGCCCCGCGGCAACTGACCCGCCCGCGAACAGGGACTTGCCGGTCGCTCGCCGGCGGGACCGTCAGACCACGGCCGGCGCGATGGTCAGCAACTTGCCCATCGCGGCCAGTACCGACGGCTCGACCCGGTAGTAGACCCAGGTGCCGCGCCGCTCGGAGGTGAGCAGGCCGGCCTCCTTGAGCTTCTTCAGGTGGTGGGAGACGGTCGGCTGGGAGACGCCGACGTCGGAGATGTCGCACACGCACGCCTCGCCGCCCGCATGCGAGGCCACCGCCGAGAACAGCCGCAGACGCACCGGGTCACCCAGCGCCTTGAACATCCGCGCGGCCGTCTCGGCCTCCTCGGCCGTGAAGGGGCGCTCGGTCAGCGGAGGGCAGCACGGGGCCACGGCCTCGGCGGCCTCGGGCTCCAGCAGCGGCAGCACCTTCGTATTCGACATGCATCTATGTTGACATACGTCGAACCAGGCAGGCCAGACGTCGCCACCTTGCAGAATTCGACAGATGTCTATGTTGACGACCGTCTAATCAGGCGTCATCCTGGCCAGGTAAGACATCGACGAACATCGAAACAAAGGGGAACCTCGTGGCCGTGTCCATCACCAGCGTGCCCACCACCGGCCGGCCGCCCGTCGTGGTCATCGGAGCGGGCCCCATCGGCCTGGCCGCAGCCGCCCACCTCCTGGAGCGCGGTTTCGAACCCCTGGTCCTGGAAGCCGGACCGTCCGCCGGGACCGCTGTACGCGACTGGTCGCACGTACGGCTGTTCTCCCCCTGGGCAGAGGTCACCGACCCCGCCGCCGAGAAGCTCCTCGCCCCCACCGGCTGGACCCGCCCGGACGGCGCCACCTACCCGACCGGCGGCGACTGGGCCGAGCGCTACCTCCAGCCCCTCGCCGACAGCCTGGGCGACAAGATCCGCTACGGCACCACGGTCACCGGCGTCGCCCGCGCCGGCCGCGACCGCGTCGTCGACTCCGGCCGCGACGAACAGCCCTTCACCGTCCACATCCGGCTCGCCGACGGACACGAGGAGCGGATCACCGCTCGCGCCGTCGTCGACGCCTCCGGCACGTGGTCCACCCCCGGTCCAATGGGCGCCGACGGCCTGCCCGCCCTCGGCGAGAGGGCCGCCGCCGACCACATCGCATACCGCGTCCCCGACCTGAGCGCCCCCGCCGTTCGCGCCCGTTACGCCGGCAAGCGCACCGCGGTCGTCGGCTCCGGCGCCTCCGCCTTCACCGCGCTCGCCCTGCTGGCCGACCTGGCGAAGGAGGACGACGGCACGCACGCGGTGTGGATCCTGCGGCGCGGCATCAGCGACAACACCTACGGCGGCGGCGAGGCCGACCAGCTCCCCGCCCGGGGCGCACTCGGCCTGCGCGCCAGAGCCGCCGTCGAGGCCGGTCACGCGAGCGCGGTCACGGGGTTCCGTACACAGGCTGTGGACCGGGAGGGCGACCGGCTCGTCCTGGTCGCGGAGGACGGCCGCCGCCTCGACCCGGTCGACGAGGTCATCGTCCTGACCGGCCTCCGCCCCGACCTGTCCTTCCTCTCGGAAGTCCGCCTCGGCCTCGACGAGCGCCTCCAGGCGCCGACCGCCCTCGCTCCGCTCATCGACCCGAACGTCCACTCTTGCGGCACCGTCTACCCGCACGGCGTAGGCGAGCTCTCGCACCCCGAACAGGGCATCTATCTGGTCGGCATGAAGTCCTACGGCCGTGCCCCCACCTTCCTCGCCATGACCGGCTACGAGCAGGTCCGGTCCATCACCGCCGCCATCGCGGGCGACCGCGAGGCCGCCGAGCGCGTCGAGCTCACCCTCCCGGAGTCGGGGGTGTGCGGCGGCGCGGGCCTCTTCGACGAGCCGGAGAACTCCGGTGAGTCCGGCGGCGGATGCTGCGCCGCCCCCGCCACCCTCCAGATCGGCACCGGCACCCCAACCGCCTCCTCCGGCGGCTGCTGAACACCCCACCCACCCAAGGAGGTTCGCCGTGACATCCCGTGTACAGCTCGCCCTCCGCGTCCCCGACCTCGCGGAATCCGTCGCCTTCTACGCGAAGCTCTTCGGCACCGAGCCCGCCAAACTCCGCGACGGCTATGCCAACTTCGCCATCGCGGAGCCCCCGCTCAAGCTCGTCCTGATCGAAGGAACCGCGGGTGAGGCGACCCGCATGGACCACCTCGGCGTGGAAGTCGACAGCACCGAGGCCGTCCACGCGGCCACCACACGGCTCGGCGAGGCCGGCCTGGCCACCGACGTGGAGAAGGACACCACCTGTTGCTACGCCCTCCAGGACAAAGTCTGGGTCCACGGCCCCGGCCAGGAGCCGTGGGAGGTCTACGTCGTCAAGGCGGACGCGGACTCTCTGACCAAGCAGCAGGGCAGCGCGTGCTGCGCCGGTACGGCCGAGGCCGGCACCGGCCCGGAAGAACCGGTCGCTGTCGGCGACTGCTGCTGATCCGCCGTTGACGTACCGGTCTCGATGGACGGCCGATGTTCGGGCCGCGCCCAGAACCCCGTTTCAGCTCTGTTCTGTGCGGGTGTGCGTGGTCAGGCCGGTGAGGACCAGGGCGAGCCAGCGGGCCCGGGTGGCGGGTGGCTGGTCGGTGGGGGCGGTGTTGAAGAGCAGGTAGAGGTCGTCGACGGTGACGTCCTGGTGGATGTCTCCGTCGGCCTGTCCCGCCTGGATCAAGGTGGCCAGCGCGGCGCCGGCGCGGGCTTCGGCGTCCCCGCCGGCCAGGTCGGCGCCGAGGGTGTGGGCGGCGGCCTTGACGGCGCGGTTGGTGGCGGTCGCCTCGATGACGTAGTCCAGGAAGCCGGTGATCTCGTCCATGGCGCGCGAGCCGGACGCGAGGCGTTCGCGGGCGGCCTCGGCGACTTCGGCGACGTGCCCCAGGTATTCGGCGATGACGGCCGTCACCAGGTCGGTCTTGTTGGGGAAGTGGCGGTAGAGGGTGCCCACGGCCACGCCCGCGGCGGCGGCGATCTCGTCCATACCGGCATCGGGTCCGTGCAGGGTGATCTGCTCGCGGGCGGCGTCGAGGATCTTCTTGCGGTTGCGGACCGCGTCGGCGCGCGGCGCTCGGGCGGGTGGCATGGCTCTCCTGCGGTCGGGTTGCAATAACGTGAACCACGGTTCATGATGGATTGTGAACCAACGTTCATCTTACTCTCCCGAGGATCCGTCATGACCACGAAGACCGCACTCGTCACCGGCGCCTCGTCCGGCATCGGCGAGGCCACCGCCCTGAAGCTGCACGCCCTCGGCTACACCGTCTACGGCGCCGCCCGCCGCACCGACCGCCTCCAGGAGCTCGCCGGCCACGACATCCGCCCGCTCGCCATGGACGTCACCGACGACGACTCCATGCGCGCGGGCATCGAGAGGATCGTCGCCGAGACCGGCCGCATCGACGTCCTGGTCAACAACGCCGGCTACGGCTCCTACGGCGCCATCGAGGACGTACCGATGGACGAGGCCCGCCGCCAGTTCGAGGTCAACGTCTTCGGCGCGATGCGCCTGGCCCAGCTCGTCCTGCCGCACATGCGCGCCCAGCGCTCCGGCTCGATCCTCAACATCACCTCCATGGGCGGGAAGATCCACACCCCGCTGGGCGGCTGGTACCACGGCACCAAGTTCGCGCTCGAAGCCCTCAGTGACTGCCTGCGCCTGGAGGTCAAGCCCTTCGGCGTCGACGTCGTCGTCATCGAGCCCGGCGGCATCAAGACCGAGTGGGGCGGCATCGCCGCCGGGAACCTGGACAAGACCTCCGGCGGCGGTGCCTACGCCAGGCAGGCCGACGCCGTGGCGGCCGCTTTGAGGTCCGAGGCCAACACCAAGCGCAGCTCTCCGCCCCAGGTCATCGCCGACGCGATCGGCAAGGCCGTCACCGCCCGCCGGCCCAGGACCCGTTACGCCACCGGCTTCGCGGCCCGCCCGTTGATCACCATGCGGCGCGTCCTGCCCGACCGGGCCTTCGACGGCCTCATCACCCGGGTCATGGGCGTGCCCACCTCCTGACCCGCACGGAGCGCCATTCCCATCAGGGGCGACAGGTTCCAGTCCGTGTCGGCGGGGATGCCCGGCTCGCGCCGCTCAAGCAGGTCGCCGAGCGGTTCGAACCGGTGGACCTCGCCGCTCCTCGACCGTGTCCCGGACCGGGCGCACCGCCGGCACGCAGGGAATGTCACAGGCCGGCCCGATAAGTCCCCCCTGGCACATGGCGAGTTCCCGCCAGTCCGCGATTTCCCCTCCGCGAACTATCAATAGAAAACGGTCCCTTGAGGAAGGCTGGGCGATCATCCGGGATCACATTCCGGACCGCGGCGGTCGAAGGTGCTCGACCCGGCCGCCGACGCCTATGTTCCTTCAGCACCAGGGATCACCATGCCCCCCACCCCCCACCCGGCCGCGATACCGGGCGCGAGAAGCGTCGCCCGGATCGCCGTGGCCGCAGGGCTCGTCGCCGCGCTCTCCGCGGCCGGGCCCCTGCCCCTCGCCCTCGCCGCGGACGGCGCCACCGGCACCGCCTCCACGGCCGACCCCGGCGTCAAGTCCGCGCACGACAAGCTCGGTTCGGACGACGCCGACCTCCTCGCCGAGGCCAAGGCACAGCGCAGCAAGAACGTCACGATGATGATCGCCACCGCACCGGGCCGGACCGAGAAGGTCGCCGAGCAGTTGGACGCGGTCAAGGGCGGCTCCGTCGGCCGTACCTACGACAGGCTCGGTTACGTACGGGCCACCGTGCCGACCGGCAAGGCGGACTCCGTCATCGCCGCCGCCGCGCGGCTCACCTCCGTGCAGGCCATCGACCTGCGCGAGGAGATACCCCTCGAACAGCCCACCGCCGACACCGGCAGGTCCAGCGCGTCCGCGGCCACCTACCCCGGCCCGGGCAGGACCACCCCCGCGAAGAACCCGTACAACCCGTCCTTCGAGACGGGCGCCGTCGACTTCGTGAAGAAGAACCCGAAGGCGGACGGGCGGGGAGTGACCATCGGCGTCCTCGACACGGGCGTCGACCTCGCGAGCCCCGCGCTTCAGAAGACCACCACCGGCGAGCGCAAGATCACCGACTGGGTGACCGCCACCGACCCGATCGCCGACGGCGACGGCACCTGGCGGGCGATGACCACCTCCGTCTCGGGGCCGTCGTTCACGTACGGCGGCAAGAGCTGGAAGGCGGCCCAAGGGTCGTATCTGATCAGCACCTTCCGCGAGTCGGTCACCGCGCAGGGCAAGGTCACGGACGGCGACGCCGACGGTGACGTCAACCGCGACGGCGACACCACCGACGACTGGGGCGTCCTGTACGACCCGGCCGCCGGCACGGTCACCGTCGACGTGAACGACAACGGCGACTTCACCGACGACACCCCGATGAAGCCGTACAAGGACGGCCACCAGGTCGGCCACTTCGGCACCGACGACCCGGCCACGGACATCCCCGAGACCCAGGACTTCGTCGTGGAGGTCCGGGGGGACGTCCCGATGGACCCGCTGGGCGGCGACTGGGCCGGCAAGAAGGCCGACTTCGTCAACATCGGCCTCACCGCGGGCGCGCACGGCACCCACGTCGCCGGCATCACCGCCGCCAACGGCATGTTCGGCGGCGCGATGGACGGCGCCGCCCCCGGCGCGAACATCGTCTCCGCGCGGGCCTGCGTCTTCGGCCCCGGGTGCAGCAACGTCGCGCTCACCGAGGGCATGATCGACCTCGTCGTCAACCACGGCGTCGACATCGTCAACATGTCCATCGGCGGCCTGCCCCCGCTCAACGACGGCAACAACGCCCGCGCCGAGCTGTACACGCGGCTCATCGACACCTACGGCGTCCAGCTCGTCATATCCGCAGGCAACTCCGGCCCCGGCGCCAACACCATCGGCGACCCCGGCCTCGCCGACAAGGTCATCTCGGTCGGCGCGGGCGTCTCCAAGGAGACCTTCGCCGCCAACTACGGCACCGCCGTGGCGAACAAGTACCAGCTCTTCAACTTCTCCTCGCGCGGCCCGCGTGAGGACGGCGGCTTCACCCCGACCGTCGTCGCCCCCGGCTCCGCGGTCAGCACGATCCCCGCCTGGATGCCCGGCGCACCCATCGCCGAGGCGGGCTGGAAGCTGCCGGCCGGCTACGCCATGTACAACGGCACCTCGATGGCCTCCCCGCAGACCGCGGGCGCGTCCGCGCTGCTGCTGTCGGCCGCCAAGCAGAAGGGCATCGATCTGACGCCCCAGAAGCTGCGCACCGCGCTCACCTCGACCGCCCATCACATCGAGGGACTCCAGGCGTACGAGGAGGGGGCCGGCCGCATCGACGTCGTCGACGCCTGGAAGGCGGTCAAGGCGGGCGCCACCGCCCACGACTACGCCGTCAAGGCCCCGGTCGACACCGCGCTCGACCAGGCGCTGAAGACGCCGGGCTTCGGCACGGGTCTGTACGACCGCGAGGGCGGTCTGAAGGCCGGTCAGAAGATGACGTACGACGTCACCATCACCCGTACGTCCGGCCCGGCCGGCTCGCTCCCGCACACCCTGCGGCTGGCGAACAACAAGGCCCGCACCTTCTCGGTCGCCGGCCCGAAGGTGGTCGACCTGCCGCTGAACAAGGCGGTGACGGTCAAGGTGCAGGCCGCGCCGAAGCGCGCCGGCATCAAGAGCGCGATCCTTGAGGCCGACGACCCGCGGACGGCCGGCGTCGACGAGCAGATCCTCGCCACCGTCGTGGTCTCCACGCCGGTCCGGCACACCTTCACCGCCTCGGGCTCGGTGCAGCGCAACAACGTGAAGTCGTACTTCGTCACCGTCCCCGAGGGCGCGAAGTCGCTCCAGGTGACGCTCGGCGGGCTGAAGGACGGCAGCAAGACGCAGTTCAGCGCCATCAGCCCGTACGGCGTCACGGCCGCCGACGACGACCCGGCCACGACGGACATCGCCGCCTACGAGGACCCGCAGCCCGGCGTCTGGGAGATCGAGGTCGACTCGCGCCGTACGTCGGCGCTGCTGGACAACCCGTTCAAGCTGAACGCCACCGTTTACGGCGCGTCCTTCGAGCCGGAGGCCGTGACCGTACCCGAGGCCGAGGTCGGGTCCGCGGTCGCCGCGTCCTGGACGGTGACCAACAAGCTGGAGTCCGTCGAGGGCCGCCTCAAGGGCGGCGCGCTCGGCTCGTCGAAGACCGCGCGGCCGACCATCGCCGCCGGTCAGACGCATACCAGCACCATCGAGGTGCCCGAGGGCACCACCTCGCTGGACGTCGCCATCGGCAAGGTCTCCGACCTCGGCGCCGACCTCGACCTGTCGGTGTACGACGCCCAGGGCAAGCTCGTCGGCCAGTCCGCGGACGGCGACGCCGATGAGTCCGTCTCCGTCGCCGACCCGGCCCCCGGCACCTACACCGTCGAGGTGGCGGGCTTTGAAGTGCCGTCCGGCTCGACCGCGTACGACTACCGGGACGCGTTCTTCTCCACCGCCCTCGGCACGGTCGAGGTCGACGAGTCGACGCCGGTGAAGCTCGCGACGGGCGACTCGGCGAAGGTGGCGGCCGACGTCACCGTCGCGCGGGCGGTGCCCGAGGGCCGGCAGCTCTTCGGTGAGGTGCGGCTGGTGAACACGCGCGGGACGACCGCGGGCGTGGGCGGGGTGACGATCCAGAAGGTCACGCCGTAGCGGTCGTACGTACGACAGTGGGGCGGGCGCCCGGTGCCGGGTGCCCGCCCTTCGTCATGCCGTGCGCGCTCAGCCCGCGCTGAGCTTCGCCAGGTCGCCCAGCGGCAGGGTGTGCTGGGTCTGGAGGACCTTCGCGCGCAGGTAGCGGACGTTGTCCGCGGTGGCGAAGACGCCGGTGGGGACGCGGTCCTTCACCTCGATGCCGAGGGCGCGCAACTGCTCCGCTTTGTCGGGGTTGTTGGAGAGCAGGTCCAGCTCGCCGACGCCGAGGGCGGTGAGCATCTGGGCGGCGGCCGTGTAGTCGCGGGCGTCCTCCGGGAGGCCGAGGGCGGCGTTCGCGGCGTAGGTGTCCAGGCCCTCGTCCTGGAGGGCGTACGCGTCGAGCTTGTTGTAGAGCCCGATGCCGCGGCCCTCCTGGCGCAGGTACAGCAGCACGCCGCCGCGCTCGGCGATGCGCTCGACGGCCTCGCGCAGTTGGGGGCCGCAGTCACAGCGCGCCGAGCCGAAGACGTCGCCGGTCAGGCACTCGGAGTGCAGGCGGACCAGCGGGGTGGTGCCGGGGGCCGGGTCGCCGAGGACGACGGCCACGTGCTCCAGGCCGTCGGCCAGGCCGTGGAAGGTGACCAGCTCGGCGTCGACGCGGTAGCCGTCCTGGAAGCGCAGCGGGACCCGGACGCGGGCGCGCTGGGTGGCGGCGGCGGTGAAGTCGGGCATGCGGGTTCTCCGGGTTCCGTACGTGGGTGTCTGCTTCAGATTTGAAGCAGGTCCTCGACCCAGGACCCTACCCGTGCTTTAAATTTGAATCAACAGAATTGTCGTCCAGGTCACGAACAGGACTTGGCCGAGCGTCGCCGCCAGGGCACGTCGTCCCCGGTGACCTTCGCCGCGTCGCCCTGGAAGCCCTCGGTGACCTGCGTGAAGATCTCCTCTAGCTGCCGGACCTGCTCCGGGCTCAGCCGGTCGAAGAGCACCGAGCGCACGGTCTCGACATGGCCCGGCGCCGCGCCCTCAAGGACCGTCATGCCCTCGTCGGTGAGCGCCGCGATGCTGCTGCGTTTGTCCCAGCGGCAGTCCTCGCGCCGCACCAGGCCGTCCTTCTCCAGTCGCGTGACGGCGTAGGTCAGCCGACTGCGGGTGATCTTCAGCCGTTCCGCGAGATCGGTCATCCGAAGCCGCCGTTCCGGGGACTCGGACAGGCTGGACAGGATGGAGTAGTACATGTGAGGCATGCCGGCCTCCTGCTGGAGCTGCCGGTCCAGTGCGTCCTCCACCAGATGGGCGGCGCCGATGTACGCGCGCCAGGCGCGTTGCTCCTCGGGGGTGAGCCAGCGAGTCGTCATGGGACCAGTGTAGGTTTGTTTCAAACTTGAACCAAGATCGAGTCTGTCGAGCCGGAGAGCGCGCCGATGCCGTCGTACCCCTACGTCCTGCTGTCCGCCGCCGTCTCCCTGGACGGCTACCTCGACGACACCACCCCCGAACGGCTGCTCCTGTCCAGCCCGGCCGACTTCGACCGGGTCGACGAGGTCCGCGCGTCCGTGGACGCCATTCTGATCGGCGCCGGCACGATCCGGGCGGACAACCCGCGGCTGCTGGTGAACTCGGCCGAGCGGCGGGCCGCGCGGACGGCGGCGGGCAGGCCGGAGTATCCGCTCAAGGTCACGGTCAGCGCGTCCGGCGAGCTGGACCCGGCGGCGAACTTCTGGCACACCGGCGGCGAGAAGATCGTCTACACGACGGACAAGGGCGCGGAGCAACTGCGGCAGGCGCCGGTCGCGGCGGACGTCGTCGCGCTGGGGCCGGAGCTGGACTGGCGGGCCCTGCTGGCGCATCTGCGCGAGGTGCGCGGCGTGCAGCGGCTGATGGTCGAGGGCGGCGGCACCATCCACACCCAGCTCATGCTCCAGGGGCTGGCGGACGAGTTGCAGCTCGTGCTGGCGCCGCTGTTCGTGGGTGATCCCGAGGCGCCGCGGCTGTTCGGGCCGGGCGGCTATCAGGGCGGCCGGCTGCGGCTGCTGGAGTCGCGGCGCATCGAGGACGTCGTGCTGATGCGCTACGCGCCGACGGCACCCGGCGCCGGCGCCGTCCCCTCGGCCGCGGACCGGCACTGGCTGGCGCTGGCCTGCGAGCTTGCGGCGCAGTGTCCGCCGTCGGCGACGGCCTTCAGCGTCGGCGCGGTGGTCGTCGCGGCCGACGGCACCGAGCTGGCGCGCGGGTACTCCCGCGAAGGCGGCGATCCCGTGGTGCACGCGGAGGAGGCGGCCCTGGCGAAGATCGCGGCCGGGGACCCGAGGCTCGCGTCCGCCACCGTGTACAGCAGCCTGGAGCCCTGCACGCACCGCTCGTCCCGGCCCGTGCCCTGCGCACGGCTGATCCTTCAAGCGGGCGTCCGCCGGGTGGTGACGGCGTGGCGGGAGCCGGACACGTTCGTGACGGGGGCCGACGGGAGCGGGATGCTGGCGGCGCAGGGCGTGGCCGTCCTGGTCCTGCCGGAGTACGAGGAGCGGGCCAAGGCGCCCAACGCCCACCTGGCGCCCTGAACCGCCTCCGCCAAGCCCTTTGAACCGCCTCCGTCACTCTCTGAATCGCCTCCGCCAAGCCCTTGAACCGCCTCCGTCACTCTCTGAATCGCCTCCGCCAAGCCCTTTGAACCGCCCTCCCGCCGCCCTGTGCGACCCGCTGTCCGATGTGACCTGGCCCGCACAACCGCCCGAAAAGTCCTGGTCAGAAACGGCTCCCGGGAAAGTCGTGTGCTTTGGGTCCCGCGGATGGCGTACTATGGATTCAACGACGCGGGGTGGAGCAGCTCGGTAGCTCGCTGGGCTCATAACCCAGAGGTCGCAGGTTCAAATCCTGTCCCCGCTACTGAAGACTCAGGGCCGGAACTGATTCAGTTCCGGCCCTGAGTGTTTTCCCGGTCGGCCCTCAGCGCTCGCCCCCACCACCGCTTCGGTGACCCTGGTGAGGTGGAGGAAGGGCGGATCTCATGCGCCGGTTCGTCCGGTCGCTCCCCGCCCTGCTGATCGCGGCCGGAGCCGTGTACGACCACGCCACACCCCTCGACTACACCGGCGCCCCGTTCCTCACCGCCGCGCCCCTGGTCGCCGCCCCGCTCCACTCGCAGCGCGGCACGGTGCTCACAGGCGTCGCGGCCATCCTCGTCCGGTTCATGCTCCGTGTCGTGCGCGGCAAGGGCATGGGCGCGGTCGGGGTGAGCGCGGTCGTGATCGGCGCCTTCCGGGAGGCCGCGGAACAGGAGGCCACGCTGGAGGCGGTCGCGCAGCGACTTGAGCGGGCGCTGGCGCGCGAGCGGGCCAGGCGCGAAGGGGGCGGGATCCGCGAAGGGTTCACCACGGTGGTACTCGCCGAACTGCCGCACGGCGACGCGACCGTGCGCCTCGTCAACCGCGGGCATCTCTCGCCCCTGCTGCTGTACGCCGACGGCACCGTACGCCCGCTGCCCGCCACCGAACCCGCCCTGCCGCTGGGCATGAGCGAGCTCGGCACCTGGCCCGACCGGGCCGAGGAGGCCGCCTTCCCGTGCGGGGCCACGCTGCTGCTGTACACCGACGGGCTGTCCGAGGCGCGGGACGACGGCGGACGGTTCTACGACCCCGAGACGGGCCTCGCGGGGCGCGCCAACGCACTGCGCGAACCGGGTGCGTTGCTCGGTGTGCTTTCGGTGGAGGTGCGACGGCACTCCGGTGGAGGGATGGCGGACGACATGGCCCTCATGGCCCTACGCCGGGGCGCCCGCGCCACGCCGCCGCGATCCCTCGACCGCCGTCACCGGCGGTGATCGGTCGACCGCCCTCCGCATAACAACTGACATACCGTCAATACCTGTGAGGCCTCTGAGCCTGGGCCAACTCGCCCGAATTAGGCCACTCATGACCCGTAAGTCCAGGCGAAAATCGTTAATGATCAAGAGGAACAGCTTGGAATCCATACCCCGCGTCTATTAACGTTCGATAACGCAGCGCGGTCGTCCCAGCCGTCACAAGAGTCGGCTCCGTGCGCACGCGCCGAGTCCCGCAAGGGAGCCGGGGAACCACCACCCTGGGGTGAATCGCACGGATTCCGCCGTGGAAGCACGGTTGGTATACGCGCGTAGGAGACCTTCCTGCTCCGAACCCGTCAGCTAACCCGGTAGGCGAGAAGGAAGGAAAGGAGTACGCCCACGTGGCGTCAAACCGGCCTGCTCCGCAAGCCCCGTTCGTGCCGAGCCAGCGCACCACCGACACCTTCGGCTACGACAGCTACCGCACCGACGAGGGCCCGTTCGAGGAGTGGAACCCCACCGCGGAGTCCATTCGTCCCGTTCGCGGCAGGCATCGCGTCTCCAAGCAGCGCGGCGGGGGACTCGCCCGCAGCTCCACGGTTCTCGGCGTCGGCGTCATAGCCGCCGTCGGCGCGGGCGGCATGGCCAGCGCGAACAGCGGCAAGCCGCCGGTCGCCATCACCATGCCCGACCTGCCGCTGATCTCCGACGACTCCTCCGAGCCCGCCGAGGACACGGCCACCGCGTTCAGCACGATGGGCGAGACCACCGAGCAGACCGCGCAGGGCTCCGACGCCGGCGAGGCGCTGCGCAGCCGGATCATCGCCCAGGCCGAGCTCCAGCAGGACCAGATCGACAGCAAGGCCGCCGCCGCTGCCGTCGCCGCCGCCGAGAAGGAGGCCGCCGAAGCGGCCGCCAAGGCGGAGGAGGAAGCCAAGGCCAAGGCCGCCGCCGCGAAGGCCGCCGCCGAGGAAGAGGCCCGCAAGAAGGCCGAGGCCGAGCGCCTCGCCGAGCTGGCCAAGCAGTACACGCTGCCGACCTCCTCGTACACCATCACCTCGACGTTCGGTCAGGCCGGCGCCTACTGGTCCTCCGGCTACCACACGGGCCTCGACTTCGCCGCCCCCACCGGGACGCTGATCAAGGCGATCCACTCCGGCACGGTCACCTTCGCCGGCTGGGACGGCTCGTACGGCTACAAGACCGAGATCACCCTCGACGACGGCACCGAGCTCTGGTTCGCGCACCAGTCCTCGATCAGCGTCAGCGTGGGCCAGAAGGTCAACACGGGCGACGTCATCGGCCGCGTCGGTGCCACGGGCAACGTCACCGGCGCCCACCTGCACCTCGAGGTGCACCCCGACGGCGCCGCCAACGGCATCGACCCGATGGCGTGGCTCCAGGGCAAGGGCCTCACCCCCTGAGGCACCCCCCGCCGGTCGTTCAATTCTGATCCCCGGCGGTCCTGACGGCGACCCCCCGACGTCAGGACCGCCGGTTTCGGCATGCCCGCAGAGCCTGTTGGCGCCCCCTGAATCCCGGCCCGGTCACATCCGGTACGGGTTGTACGCGGGGTACGGCGCCGCCGGGCCGTACACGGGAGCGTCGACCTGGCCGTAGGACTGCCAGTAGACCGGCGCCGGCGCCGCGTACGTCTGCCCGTACCTGTGCTCGTATCCCCACCAGGCCTGTGCGGCGGCCGCGTGCTCCAGGGCCGGGCGGGCGAACTCCCGGCGGTGCCACAGCTCGTGCAGCAACTCCTGTTCCCGTACGACGAAGTCCGCGCCGGCCCGCCCGCGGCGCCCCCGGTGCCGTAGGAACGCGAGCGAGGTCGCGTAGGCCTCGTACTGCGCCACGGCCCGCGCCGCCGACCGCCCGCCGTGGTGGCGCGCGTACTGCCGGGCGACCCGTCGGTCCCGCATCGAGCCCAGCGCGAACGGCTCGCCCGGCGCCAGCCACCCGGCGACGACATAGGCGGGCAGTTCCTCGCGCACGGTCCGCAGCTCGCGCTGGCGGGTCCAGATCACCAGCCAGGTCAGCAGCCCGAACGCGGGCACCATGAGGGTCGCGTACACGGCGAAGAAGCCGTACTCGCCGAAGGTCGAGGAGCCGTTCCACAGGGCGTGCATGCCCATCGCGAGCAGCAGGCCGAGGAGCGGGAGCAGGACGCGGCGCACATGCTGGCGCTCACCCGACAGCGCGGCGATGCCGAAGCCGATGCCGGTCAGGACGGTGAAGAGCGGGTGCGCGAAGGGCGACATGATCACGCGGACGAAGAAGGTCGCCGCCGTGACGGAGGCGATGCCGCGGTCGCCGGTGAGCTGGTCGGTACCGAAGGCGGTACCGAGGTAGAGGATGTTCTCGGTGAAGGCGAAGCCGGTGGCGGTGACCCCGGCTATCACCACGCCGTCGACGATGCCGGTGAAGTCCCGGCGGCGGAAGAGGAAGAGCAGCAGCACGGCCGCGGACTTCGCCATCTCCTCCACGACGGGCGCTATGACGGTCGCGCCCAGGGTGTCCGCGTGCGACGGATCGGCCGTCGCGGTCGCTATCCATTTGGTCGCGAAGCTGTTGGCGACGATCGCTATCAGCGCGGCCGCGCAGGCACCCCAGGCGAAGGAGAACAGCAGATTGCGCCAGGGCCCCGGCTCGACCCGGTCCAGCCAGCGGAAGGAGGCCACCAGCAGCGGCACGGGCAGGACGGCGAGCCCGAGGCCGACCAGGAACCCTTCGGTGCCGGTCTGCTCGCGCACCAGCGCGAGGATGACCAGCCCGGAGAGCGTGAGCAGGGTGCTGAGCGCGCCGTAGCGCACCCATCGCCTGTGCCACCAGTGCGCGTGCCGCAGTGCGCCGCCGGTGGGACCGGTGGGGTGCGTCGGGTACGGGGGACTGGTGGCCACGGCATTGACCCTAACGAGGCAGAGGCGCCGCCCGCAGCAGCGCGAGGGGGCTCGGGCGCCGGTGGGGTTGTTGTCGGTGCTGCTGTCGATGTTCTCGTGGGTGCTGTTCTCCCCGCTGCTCCTACCGCTGTACGCGGCGGAAGAGCAGGTCGTTCACCACATGACCCTTGTCCAGTCCCTGGCCCTCGAAACGGGTCAGCGGCCGGAACTCGGGACGGGGCGCGAAACCGCCGTCGGCAACGGTGTTCTCGAAGGCGGGATGCGCGGTGAGCACTTCGAGCATCTGTTCGGCGTACGGCTCCCAGTCGGTGGCGCAGTGCAGCAGCGCGCCGGGCCGCAGCCGGGTCGCGGCGAGGCTGAGGAACTCGGGCTGGATGAGCCGCCGCTTGTGGTGCCGCTTCTTGGGCCAGGGGTCCGGGAAGTAGACGCGCAGCCCGTCGAGCGCGTCCGGCTCCAGCATCTCCCGCAACAGGATGATGGCGTCGCCGTTGGCCACGCGGACGTTGCCGAGTCCGTGGTGGTCGGCGAGGTTGAGGAGGTTTCCCTGCCCCGGGGTGTGGACGTCGACCGCGAGGATGTTGGTGCCGGGGTCGTCGGCGGCCATCTGCGCGGTGGCCTCGCCCATGCCGAAGCCGATCTCCAGGACGACGGGGTTGTCGTTCCCGAACAGCTCGGCCAGGTCGACGACGCACTGCCCGTCGATGTCCAGGCCCCACTTGGGCCACAGCCGCTGCAACGCGTCGGCCTGCCCCGCGGTCACCCTGCTGCGCCGTGGCTGGAAACTCCGGATCCGCCGCTCGAAGTGCGACCCGGCCGGATCGGCCCTGGGCCCGTCCGGGAACCGCGGCTCACCCTTGGCCCGGGTGTGCCGGACGGAGAGCCCGGGAACATGATGCAGACCCTCGCCACCGATCTCGGACTGAGCGGGGGTGGCGGGGTGGGGGACTTCGGAGGCGTTGAGGGAGTCAGACACAGTGGGGTCGATTTTACGGGGAGCAGGACAAGGCGGATCCACGGCCGTCCCGGCCCCCGCGGACCAGCTCGCCCGCGGCAAGGGCGGCCCCTCCCTGCGGCCCCGCTCACACGGAGCCCAGCACCGCCAACGCCCTGCGTGCCACCTCCCGCCCGATCGGCAGCGAAGCCGTCGCCGCGGGGCTCGGAGCGTTCAGTACATGCACGGCCCGTGGTCCCTCGCGGATAAGGAAGTCGTCCACCAGCGATCCGTCCCGGAGCACCGCCTGCGCCCGCACTCCGGCCGCCGCGGGCACCAGATCGTCCGACGTCACGGCCGGCAGCAACCTGCGCACGGCCACCGTGAACGCCGCCCTGGACACCGACCGCCGCAGTTCCCCGGCCCCGTACCGCCAGTGCCGCCGCGCCATCCGCCAGGTCCCGGGCCAGGCCAGTGTCGTCCCGACCTCCCTCGGCCGTACGACACCCCAGCCGTAGCCCTCCCGGGCCAGTGCCGGCACCGCGTTCGGCCCGATGTGCACGCCCCCGTCGATCCCGCGCGTGAGATGCACCCCGAGGAACGGGAACGCCGGATCCGGCACCGGATACACCAGCCCCCGCACCAGCTCGGGCCGAGCCAGGGAGTAGTACTCCCCCCGGAAGGGCACGATCCGGACCTCCGGCTCGTCCCCCGTCATCCGCGCCACCTCGTCGCAGTACAGCCCGGCGCAGTTCACCAGGACCCGCCCCCGCACGATGTCCCCGGCCGTCGTCCGTACGGCGACTCCCAGGTCCGCCCGCCGGTCGACGCGCTCGACCTGCGCGCCGTAGCGGATGTCGGCACCCGATCCCTCGGCGAGCTGCCGGGCGACCCCGACGAAGTCGCACACGCCCGTCGTCCCGACGTGTATGGCGGCGAGGCCGCGGACCTCCGGTTCGTACTCCGCGATCTGCGCCGCGCGCAGCTCCCGTACCGGAATGCCGTTCTCCCGGCCGCGCTGCACCAGGGCGTGCAGGCGGGGCAGCTCCTCCCGCTCGGTCGCGACGATCAGCTTGCCGGTGACGGCGTGCGCGATGCCGTACTCCGCGCAGAACTTGACCATCTCGGCTGCGCCCCGCACCGCGTACCGCGCCTTGAGGGACCCCGGCCGGTAGTAGATCCCGCTGTGGATGACCCCGCTGTTGCGTCCCGTCTGATGCCGGGCGGGGCCCGGCTCCTTCTCCAGTACGGTCACCCGGGTGCCCGGCGCCGCGCGCGTGATCGCGTACGCCGTGGCCAGCCCGACGATCCCACCGCCGACCACGAGCACGTCACAGTCGTAAGCGATCGCACGCACCTGCCCCACCTCCCGGTTTCGATAATGCACTGCGCCACTGACAGCGCGGTCAAACCCACGGAACGCCGCGCTCCGCCCAAGGCGCCGGCCCGCGCGCCGCTGGCGAGGCGATTCCAAGGGGGGAACCTTGGGCAAGGCCGGGAGATCCGGCCACTCACCTGCCCCGAACCAGCCACGGGAAGTTCACGCGCCGCTTCGACGATGCGGCAGGTCACCCCGGCCCGCCGCATCGCTGCGACGCAGCGGCGCTGAACGAAACGGCACATCGATCCGGCCGGCGGCGCGGCCTACCGGGACTACATCGCCCACGACCAGCGGCTCGCGAGCACCCTGAAGTCCCTCACCGACCAGCCCACCACCCACCGCGCCGCCCGCGACGTACTGAAGAAGCTCTTCAAGGGCGCCTTCGTCGACCGGCTCTCCGACGCCGACCGTGTGGCCGCCGCCACGGCCGTCCACAACCTGTACGCCATCGCGCCCGCCATGAGCGACGAGAGCCCCGGCGGCCGGGGCTGGGGCATGGAGCGGTTCATGACGCGGCGGGACGCGGCCTGGTTCGGGTACCTGAGCGACGCCGAGGACTTCTACGAGAAGGGTCCGGGCTTCGCCGGCAGCGACATCACCTACCGGATGGCCGACGTCCTCCTCGACGGCTTCTTCGACAAGGCCGAGGCCAAGCGGGACGGCACCGGTGACCTGGGCGCCGAACTGCGCTTCACGCACGCCGAGGAGATCATCCCGCTGGCCGCGCTGATGGGCCTGCCCGGCAGCACGAAGGGCGCCACGGACCGGCAGCCGTACACCTGCGCCGACAACCCGTGGCGCGGCGCGTCCGTCGCGCCGCTCGGCTCGAACATCCGGTGGGACGTCTTCCGCAAGGGCGACACCTACCTGGTGCGGATGCTCTAACAACGAGAAGGAGACCGCCTTCAGGGCGGGCTGCCGGCCGATCGCCGGGAACAGAGCCTTCTACGACCTCGACGAGCTGGAGCGCTGCTTCGGGCGTGCCGACAGCGCGTCCTGACCGCGGCACGGCAGGGTCAGGACGGAGGCGGCGGCTCGGTTCTGCCGAGCCGCCGCGCACTGCACGCGTGCGTGCGGGCACGCTCGCTCAGGCCGGTGCCATGAGCAGCGGCCGTGCCCGCTCCCGCAGTTCGACGACCCGCGGCTCGTCGCCGTAGGGCTCCAGGCGGTGCAGCAGGTCCTTCACGTACTCGGTGGTGCGCGCGGACGATATCCGCCCCGCGACCTCCACCGCCCGCACGCCCTGCTCGCATGCCGCGTCGAGGTTGCCCGACTCCAGTTCGGCGACCGCCGAGACGACGAGCCGCAGTCCGTGCGAGCGCACGAACTCCTCCGTCGGCTTCGACAGCGCCTGCTCGGTGAACCGGCGTACCTGGCGCGGTGCCTTGAGGTCCCGGTAGCACTCCGCGGCGTCCGCGGCGAAGCGGTCGTAGGAGTAGAAGCCGAGCCAGGACGGGTCGTTGTCGCCCTCCCGGGACCGCTCCAGCCAGCCCTCCGACGCCTTCAGGGCCGCACCGGCGGCCTGCGCGTCGCCGGCACGCGCGTGTGCGCGTGCCTCGACGAGGCGGAAGAAGCTCATGGTGCGGGCCGTGGCGAGGCCGCGGTTGCGTTCCAGTGCGGCCTGCGCGAGGTCGACGCCCTCGTCGCCGAAGCCCCGGTAGGTCGCCTGGAGCGACATCGACGCGAGCACGTACCCGCCCAGAGGCACGTCGGCCGCCGCGCGGGCGAGCCGCAGCGCCTGGATGTAGTACCGCTGCGCGGCCTCCTGCTGCCCGGTGTCGAAGGCCATCCACCCGGCGAGGCGCGTGAGTTCGGCGCTCGCCCCGAACAGGGCCCGGCCCACCTCGTCGGAGTACGAGCCGAGCAGCAGCGGTGCCGCCTCCACTCGTAAGCACTCGGGCACCATGGACGAACGCCAGTCGCCGCCTCCGTACTTGGAGTCCCAGCGCCTGGCGTCCTCTGCGGCCTCCCGCAGCTTCTGCACATCGCTGTGGCCGACTTTGAGCGGTGCGCCGGAGCCCTCGGAGGGGCCAACCTCCCGTGCGACCGAACTGTCGGCCGGGGTTATCAGCCACCGTGAGGCGGGCGTTGCGTATGCGCTCACCGCGAATGATCCGGCCAGTGACTGCCAGATGCCGCCGGATCCCGCGCGGCGGCCGGCGAGGTCGAGACGGTAGAGCTCCGTCGCCGACTTCACCGCCTGTCCGACGTCCCGGGGGAAGGCGAGGCCCACTTCGGGTGCGGGGTCCGCGTCCGCCAGGCCGATCTCGTGGAGCGGCACGGGGCGGCCGAGCTTCTGGCCGATCGCGGCGGCGATGAGATGCGGCGCGGCGCCCTGCGGCACCATGCCCTTCGACACCCAGCGCGCCACCGAGGTCTTGTCGTAGCGAAGAGTCAGGCCCCGCTGAGCGCCAAGGTCGTTGACGCGCCGAGCGAGTCCTGCGTTGCTGATTCCCGCGAGGGCGAGAACGGTGCCGAGTTTTTCGTTCGGCCCGCGTTGCTCCCTGGACATGCGCCACCCCTCGACACAGACGGCTGCCGCGCTGGCATAACCACGCGGCATTCGTAAACCCAGCGTAGTTCGCCGCATCCCAAGCGTTAAGGGGCATTCTTCCGGATGGCGGGATTGTGGTCCGTACTCAAGTGCGCACCCCCTACGCACAGTTGTGTCGTGCTCCCAGTGTGTGGCCGTGCGCCCGTCCGTGCGCTCTTCTCCGGCCATCCCGGGAGCGGTTCCATGGCTCATGCGTGGGTCGGCCCGCTGTACTGGATCCAGTGGGCTGGGGGATTCCGCCGCCTACATCCCCGCGGGCGGCGGAACGGTCCGGGGGGCGCACTCCGTTCCCCGGACTGCGCACGCGGCGAGCACGGCGAGTAGTGCGGAGGGCTTGTACGGAGCGTGCGTGAGCCTGTCCCTACGACGCTGATTTGGCCGAAAATCGACCCCACCCTTCATGGGTGATTGCCCCTCTCACCATGGCACTTGAGGGCGCGAAGGGAGTTTTTGGGGAGCGCATCGGGGGCGCATTCGCGCCGCAGGTGTTGCTCGATCCAGTCGCTCCGCACGCGTGGACCTCGAGGTCACGCGCGTGGGGATCCCCTTGCCCCGGCCGGGCGTTCACATCGCTTGCCGTCCGCCACGCGGGCGCCCGCACAGGCCCGATCACCCGAGCCCGACCCGCTCCGCCGCCGCTCCGGCGCGCGTCCTTCATGGCAGCATGGTGAACCGGTTCGTACGGTGCACTGGTTGTCCACAGCCTGTGGAGGCGTCCATGCGGTGGTTGGTGGGATGGAGCAGCACCGCCGCGGTGGCCGCCGGAATCGGCTCCGCCGGGGCAACCGGAGGCGACGGCGAGACCGTGCACCCGGTGGGGTCCCAACTCCTTTGGGGCGACCCCGATCCGCTGTGGGCGGTCGGCGACTGGCGCCCCGACGAGGTGCGCGTGGTGAAGGCCGACGCGCAGAACCGGATCGCGGTGCTCGGCACGTGCGGGGCGAGCGACGAACAACTGCGCCTGGGTCTGTTCGCCGCGCGCGGAGGGGCACTTCGGCATCTGACGGCCTGGTCCGGCAGCTACACGGCCGTCGTCCAGGTCGGCCGCAGACTCATGGTGTGCGGCGATCTGGCGGGCGCACGGCCGGTGTTCTACACCCCCTGGGCGAGCGGTACGGCGTACGCGACCGCCGCGCTTCCCCTCGCCGACCTCATCGAGGCCAACCTCGACTTCGGACACCTCGCCGCCCTGCTCGCCGCCCCCGACGTACCGGCGGCCCTGCACGACTCCACCCCGTACGACGGCGTACGGCGCATTCCGCCGGGGCATGCGCTGATCCTGCGCGCCGGAGCACGTGAGATCGCCGGGTACGAGCCGGTCGCCTCGCTCGCGGTGGCGGCGCCGCCGGCCGACCCGGACAGCGCGGTGGGCGCCGTCCGCGACGCACTGGTGGAGGCGGTACGCGCGCGTCTGTCCGCGCCCCGCCACGTCCCCGACATCGACCCCGGCCCGGTGCCGGGGATGGGGCCGGCCGAGCGGCGGGCCGCGCGCGGGATGCCGGTTCCGGGCATCGGCGCCGACCTGTCCGGGGGCCCCGCCTCGGGCACCCTGGCACTGCTGGCCGCCGGCCTCCCGGGCATGCCGGGCACGGTGCTGGGCCACGGCACGGGCGCGGGGGAACGCCTCCTGGCGGTCACCTTCAACGACCTCGCGGTCGGCGGCCGCGAGGCGGAACTGGAGCGGGCGGGCGCCCTGGCGGCCAACCCGCGCCTGCACCACGTGGTGGTGGCCGGCGGCGAGGAGACACTGCCGTACGCCGACCTGGACGGTCCGCTGACCGACGAGCCCGGCCCGAGCCTGGTGACGGCGGCCCGGCACCGTGCCCGCCTCGCCTCCGGCAGCGCCGACCACTTCACCGGCTATGGCGCCCGCCAAGTGCTGGACGCCCACCCGGCCCGCCTCGCGGACCTCCTGATGGACCGCAAACGGCGCCACCTGGTCCGCCCGGTCGCGGCCCTGGCCAAGGCGGACGGCTCGGTGCTGGTCCCCGCGCGCGTGTACGGCGCGGCGCGGAAGCTGGCCCGGACTCCGTACCGGACGGGCCTGGAGTCCCTGGCCGACCGTCTGATGGAACGCCGCTTCGACGAGCCCGGAGGTGCCGTAGGGGCTTCGCTCGCCGCGCTCACCTGGGCCAGACCTGGCCCCGCGGCGCGCTGGCTGACCGGTGAGGCGCTGGCTGAAGTATCGGTTCGCCTGCAAGCGGCGACGAGCCGCAACGGAGTGGGACCGGGCCAACGTCCCGGCGACTACCGCGCGCGTGCGGCACTCGCCCGGTACGCCTCGGACATCCGGATCCTGGAACAGGCCGCCGAGATCCGCTCTCAGCGCCTGCACACGCCCTTCCTCGACAACCAGGTCGTCCGCGCCTGCCGGGCCCTGCCGGAGGCCCTGCGCGTGCAGCCCGGCGCCCGCGCCGCGATCCTGCGTACGGTCCTGGAGGGCGCCGGCGTGGCCGACCTCCCGCCCGGCTGGGGCGTCCCCTCCCACGCTTCCGCGGCGGTGGCGGCGCGCACGGGCCTGAGGGTGGCCAGCGACTCCCTGATGTCCCTCTTCGGCACCCCTCTGCTCGCCCAGGCGGGCCTGGTGGAGGCCCGAGTGGTCCGCAAGGCCCTCCGCGCAGCGGCGGAGGGCGAGCCCCTCCCCCTGGACGGCCTCGCAGACCTGGTCTCCCTCGAACTCTGGCTCCACCGCCTCCTGGCCCGCCGAGGCACCTGCTGGACAGGAACCCCGGCCCGCCAGCGAGCGGTACCGGCGGGGATCACGCCGCAGCGGGGGGCGCTGGGGGCGGGGGCGGGGGTTCGGCGGGGTTGACGGGGCCGACCTGGTTGCCGGGGGATCCGGATTCGGCGGGAGGCGCACGCCGGTCGGCACCATCCAGCACGTGCGGCGTTAGAGGGCGAGGACTGGCCGTCCCCAGCCCCGATTCACGGACCCTTCGCGGTGCCGGTCCGCACATCCAGCCCGTCCGGCGTTTGAGGACGAGGCCGTTCAGGCCGACGGGGGTCAGGGGGCGGAGCCCCCTGGGCGGGGTCGAAGGGGCGGCAGCCCCTGGGGATGGGACGGGTAGGGGCGGCGGGGGCGAGAACCTCCCGACCCGCACCCGCCCGATCACTGTCCGCCCGATCACTGTCCGCCCGATCACCGTCCGCCCGATCACCGTCCGCCCGATCACCGTCCGCCTGACCACCATCCCCCCCCCGCCCACGATCCACCCCCGCCGCAGACAAAGTTCGTGCCCCGCACAGCCACTCCCGCGACAATGACCCGGTGCGGTACAGAATCCTGGGCGTCACCCAGGCAGAGGACGACCAGGGCACCGTCGTATCCGTCGGCGGCCCGCGCCTGCGCGCCCTGCTCACCGCCCTCGCCCTGCGCCCCGGTCGCCTCACCACCCCCGACACCCTGATCGACGAGGTCTGGGCCGGCGCCCCACCCCAGGATGCGCCCGCCGCCCTCCAGGCCCTCATCGCCCGCCTCCGCCGCACCCTCGGCAAGAACACCGTCACCTCAGCCCCAGGCGGCTACCGCCTCACCGCCACGAAGGACGAAGTAGACCTCTTCGTCTTCGAACGCCTCGTCCACGAGGGCACCGCGGCCCTCGCCCAGGACGACCCGTCCGCCGCCGCCCACACCCTCACCACGGCCCTCGCCCTGTGGCGCGGCCCGGCCCTCGCAGACCTCCCCGACCGCACCGCCGCCGCCACCCGCCCGCAGGCCCTGCGCCTGGAGGCGACCCGCACCCGCATCGAGGCGGACCTGCGACTGGGCCGCGCCCACCACGCCGTACCCGAACTGCGCGAGCTGACCGCGGCGCACCCGTACGACGAACCCCTGCACGCCCTCCTCATCCGTGCCCTGCGCGACACGTCCCGCCCGGCCGACGCCCTCGCCGCGTACGAAGCGGCCCGCCGCGCCCTGGCCGACGGCCTCGGCACCGACCCCGGCCCCCAGCTCCGAGCCCTGCACGCCGAACTCCTGTCACCACCGCCCGCCGAGTCGCTGACACCGCCGCCCGGCGACACGCTTCCCGCGGCACTCCTCACCGGAACCCCGGACGCCCCCAGCCCCACCCCCTACCGGGCCCACCCCGAACGAACCGGCAACCTCCGTCCACGCCTTACCTCTTTCGTGGGCCGGGAACTCGAACTCGACGCCATCCGTTCCGAATTGCACAGGGCCCGACTGGTCACGCTCACCGGACCGGGCGGTTCTGGAAAGACCCGTCTCGCCGAGGAAGCCGCCGCCGGGTTCCCGCAGGCATGGCTCGTCGAGCTCGCCCCGCTCGACCGGCCGGAGGCGGTGCCGGGCGCGGTGGTCAACGCCTTCGGTCTGCGCGAGACCGTGCTCCTGACCAACGAGCTGACGGCCCAGCCGGACGACCCGCTCGCCCTGCTGATCGAGTACTGCGCCGATCGCAGCCAACTCCTGATCCTTGACAACTGCGAACATGTCATCGGCGCCGCCGCCACCCTCGCCGAGACCCTCCTCACCCGCTGCCCGGGCCTCACGATCCTCGCCACCAGCCGTGAACCCCTGGGCGTCCCCGGCGAGTCGGTGCGCCCGGTCGAGCCCCTGCTCCCCGACCACGCGCACCGCCTCTTCGCGGACCGCGCGGCGGCCGTCCGCCCCGACGCCGCCCTGCGCGACGGCCGCGAGCAAGAGGCCGTCAGGGAGATCTGCCGCCGCCTCGACGGTCTGCCGCTCGCCATCGAGCTGGCGGCGGCCCGGCTACGGCTGCTCACGCCCCGGCAGATCGCCGACCGCCTCGACGACCGCTTCCGCCTCCTCACCTCCGGAAGCCGCACGGTCCTGCCCCGCCAGCAGACCCTGCGCGCCGTGGTCGACTGGTCCTGGGAGCTGCTGGAGGAGCACGAGCGCACGGCACTGCGTGAGATGTCCGTCTTCGCGGGCGGCTGGGACCTCACGGCGGCCGAGGCCGTGTGCACCGGACCGGTCGCCGACGTCCTCGGCGCCCTCGTCGACAAGTCCCTGATCGTGGCCACCCCGTGCGAGCGGGACGGCTCCGACGGCATGCGCTACCGCATGCTGGAGACCATCCACGAGTACGCCGTGGAGCGCGCCGCGGAGGTCCCCGAGCTGCGGCGTGCGGCCGAGCGCCGGCACCGCGCGTGGGTGCGCGCGCTCGTGGAGGAGGCCGACCCGCTGCTGCGCTCCGCCGGCCAGCTCCCGTGGATCTCCCGCCTGGAGACCGAGCTGGACAACATCCGCGCGGCCCTCGACCGTGCCCTGACGGCGGGCGACGAACCGGACGCCACGGCCATCTCCCTGGCCATGTGCTGGTTCTGGTGGCTGCGCAACTACCGCGTCGAGGGCGCGGCCTGGGTCGACCGGATCCTCCGCCTGTGCGCCACCCTGGACGCACAAGCGGCTTCCGCGGATCCCGGTGCCCTTCCCGCGTCCGACCTGGACGCCTTCCTCGCCGACCCGGAGGGACAGGAGCGCCACCCCCGGTACACGCACCGAATGAGCCTTCGCCTGCAACACCTGTTTCTCTCCATCGAGTTCGAACCGCTGGAGCACTGGCAGGACGAGCGCTGGCACCCGTACATCGAGCGGGTACGGGCCCACTTCGCGCGCGGCGGCCCCGAATCGGCCCGCATCCCGGGCATGGTCTGGCCGCTGACCCAGTACATCCTGGGCGACACGGCGGACACCGGGCCGGTCATGGACGCGGTGCTGGCCAACTGCCGTGTCTACGGGGGCGACTGGGAGATCGGCTGCATCCTGATGTTCCGCACGCACATGCTCGTCGACTCACCGGGCGGCCTGGGGAGTGTCGACGACGACCTCGCGGAGCTGCGGATCCTCAGCCGCCGGGCGGGCGACCGCTGGATGCGGGCCCAGGTGTCCAGCGCGGCCGGCGAGACGGCCATGTCGCGCGGCCGCTACGAGGAGGCCGAGGTCGAGTTCGAGGAGGCACTGCGCCTCGCCCACGAGGTGGGCGCCTACGCCGAGACGCCGTTCCTCATCGCCCGGCTCGCCGAGATCGCCTACCGCTCGGGTGACCGTGCGGCCGCCCTGGCCGCGCTGGACGAGGCGGGCGCCGCGGCCGACCGGTACCGCGTGGCGGACTCACGGGCGTTCGTCCTGCTGATGCGGGCCTATCTGGCGCTGGACGACAAGGACACCGCACGCGCGCGTGAGCTGTGGGAAGCGGCCCGCGCGCAGACCGAGCGGGCCACGCTGCCGCCCCAGTTCCTCGTGATGCTGAACATCGTCGACGCTCACACGGTGACGGCCGAGTCGGGCCCGGAGCAGGGTCTGCCCCGCCTGGCCGACACCCTGCGCCTGGCCGTGGAGAACCGCTGTGCGGACGAGATCACGGCGACCCTCACCGACGCCGCCGCGGATCTGCTGACCCGGCTCGGCGACCCGGCGCGCGCGGTCCGTCTGCTCGCCGCCGCGGACCACTGGCGCGGCGGCCTACCGCGCCGGATGCCGGAGCGCGAGCATGCCGAGCGGGCCGAGGCCGACGCCCGTATGGCCCTGGGCGCCGAGCGGTTCACGGCCGAGTACGGCCGGGGCGCCGCCCTCACCCACGACGAGGTGCTGTCCGAGCTCGCCGAGGCCGTGCGCGACCTCCAGCCGCCCGCCGATCCGAAGCCGTAGGCCCGAAGCCCGGCCGAACGGCCCTACCGGCACCTGAACTTCGACTCGGCCCAGTCCGCGAGCAGCAGGTTGTCGACGGTGCCGCGCGGCTCGACGACCAGGCGGACGGTCTCGCGTCCGGTGAGGTTCACCTGCACGGGCACCGCCGCGTCCCCGGCCTTGACGACCGAGGACCGCCACAGGCGCACGCCATCGGCGTAGACCGAGAAGGAGAACCGGCCGAGGCCGAGGTTCATGTCGTCGACGCCGACCAGTGCCTCGTAGGCGGAGCACTGCCGGTTGAGGTCGATGGTGACGGAGGACCGGCCGTGCACGGTGACGCCGTGCGCGTAGTGCTCGCCGCCGATCGACACGCCGCCGCGCTGCCACACCCAGTTGCTCTCGTGCAGCCGCATCTCGGGCTCGCTGCCGTCACCGGTGAGGTCGTACGACAGCTCGCTCCACTGGTAGTCGGCCGGGGCCGGCGGTGGCGTCGGGGTGGGCGTGGGTGTCGGCGTCGGGGTCGGTGTCGGGGTCGGTGTCGGAGTGGGGGTGGGAGTCGGCGTGGGCGTGGGCGTCGGACTGGGCGAGCGCGTCGGCGTGGGCGATGGCGTCGGAGTCGGCGTCGATTCGGGCTCCACGGCCGGGACGACCGCCGGAGGCCGCGCGGTGGGCTCCTCCTTCGGCGGCTTCGGGGTCGGCGTCTCCTCGACCACGGGGGAGGGGACGGGGGGCTGCTTGGCGTCGGTGTGCTCGGCCGGCTTGTCGTTGCCGGCCAAGGCGAGCACGATCGCCGCCGCGACGCCCACGGCGACCACACCGGCGGCGATACCGGCCTTCAGCGGCGCGCCCAGCCCCTCGGAGACCGCTGCACCGCCTCCGGCGCCGCCGGACGAACCTCCGCTCGCCGCCCCGGCCCCGCCGGCGGCACCGGCGCCGCCCGACGAACCGCCGCTCGCGGCAGCGGCCGCCCCCGCGGCACCGGCCGCACCCACCCCGGCACCGCCGGCGATGAGACCGGCCGCCTTGGCGTACCCGGCGACGCCGAACCAGCCGATGACCGCGACCGGCACGACGGCCGGGATACTGCTGGCGACTTCCTTGATCTGACCGGCGGCCAGCCGGCACTTGGCGCACTCCTCCAGGTGCTTGCGCAGACCCCGCTCGGCGCGGGTGCGCAGGCTGCCGCGGGCGTAGGCGCCGAGCCGGTCGGCGTAGCGGGAGCACTCCTCGTCGCCGGCGAGGCTGGCGCTGACATGGGCTTGCAGGTAGGCCTGCTTGAGGCCCTCGCGGGCGCGGCTGGCGAGCACGCGCGTGCCGTTGGCGTCGAGCCCGAAGAGCGTGGCGACCTCGCTCGGCGACTCGTCCTCGACCTCGGTGTGCCACAGCACGGCCTGCCAGCGCTCCGGCAGCGACCGGAAGGCCTGCATGGCCATGGACTGCTCGGCCTCGTGCATCGCCCGTACGTCCGCGCCGAGGTCCAGAGTGTCGTCGTCGGACACCTCGGCCACCCGCGAGGACTGCGCGGCGAACACCGCGAAGTCGTCGACGAGCTGCTCGCGCCGTGCCGACTTCGTCCAGTCCGCGGCGGCCCGCCGGATCGAGGTGAGCAGGTAGGCACGTACGGCGTGCTCGGGACCGGAACCGCCGCGTACCGCCTGGAGCATGCGGGCGAAGACCTCGGCCGTGAGGTCGTCCGCGGTGTGGGCGTCACGGCAGCAGGTGCGGGCGTAGCGGCGCACCGCCTGGGCGTGACGCCGGTACAGCTCCTCGTAGGCGCTGTCGTCGCCGGAGCGCATCCGGCCGATCAGATCGGCGTCCGAGGGCGGCAGCTCGCGCGGCGGTGGCAGCACGCTGTCCTGGCGCCGGTCGCGCTGGGCCGGGACGCCGGCCGGTGGCACGTCCGCGCGGCCGCCCTGGCTCGGTACCTGGGGAGTCTCCGACTCCCCGTCGCCACGTGACTCGTCCCACCCGTCAACGCTCATCGCGGAAAGCCCCCGCCGCCAGCTCCACCAGTCCCGGACACCGGGTCAGGGTGCCACATTGGCTTTTGGTCAGGACCCACTCGTACGGACATCCACCCGTCCGTGGGGACTTCCCGCAACCCAGTACTAGCCCTCGCTCCTGCGGGGAATGCTCAAGCAGCCGTCACCGGGCGGGAGTTGAGGTCGGAACCCGAAATGCCCGGCATGTTCCGTAAGGCGTGAGGCGAGGGTGCGAGGCGAGGGCGGTGCGGCCCCCCGCCTCCCGGTCACCTCATGCCGATCCGTCGCCCCGTGGACGACACGGTCGTCGCATCGGCCCGGCTCACGCCTGAGGCCGCGACCGCAACCCCTCCAGCAGGATGTCCAGCAACCGCGCCGAGGCCGCCGCCTGCTGCGCCGCGTCCGGCAGCGAGGGCGCCGCCGTCGCTATCACCAGCAGGACGTCCGACACCGAGACGTCGGCCCGCAGCTCACCCGCCGCACGCGCCCGCTCCACGAGCTGGCCCACCACGTCGAGCAGAGCCGCCGCGCCCGCGTCGTCCGCCGGATCGACCGCCGGCTGCTCGGGCACCAACCGCAGCTCACCGGTGCCCGGCTGGATCCGCTGCTGCGGCACCCGCGCCTCGTCGAGCCCGGCGCCGTCCTCGGCGACCCCGACCCGCAGCACCTGCGGCGGCAGCAGCCGGCCCGCGCCCGAGGCCACCGACGTGCGCAGGAAGCGCGACAGCGCCGACCACGGCTCGTCCTCCTGGCCGAGCGCGGCACGTGCCTGGTCGGTCAGCCGGGACGTCTCCTCCTCGGCTATCCGTCGCACCAGGACGTCCTTGCTCGGGAAGCGCCGGTACACCGTCCCGACGCCGACCCGCGCGCGCCGCGCCACATCCTCCATCGGCGCGCCGTATCCCAGCTCGCCGAAGACCTCGCGCGCCGCACGCAGCACGTGCTCCAGATTGCGCTGTGCGTCCACGCGCAGCGGCGCCGAACGCGAGTCCCCGCGTCCGTTGCTCGCAGCCGCGCTCATCGTGCCGCCCACCGCGCCGCCGCCGGATGAGATGGCGGACACGGAAGTCCAACGAGAATCCTGAACATGCATAAGCGATCCCCCGGTAATGACGTCTCCCCCCGGAGACTCTCCCCGTCACTGCAAAGCCGGAGCGTCGCGGAACAAGCCCGGACCACGAGTCCGTTCTGTGTCACTCGCGGACCCGAAGAGCGCATCCCCCTACACCCCGTCGACACACGAACATAGTTGAGCGAGGGTCAATTCAGAAGGGGCACGTTCCGCACGGAGCGCCCCTCGATCGGAGTACGGGTCGTTTACATCCCGATTGCGCCACCTACGACCCCCCGGCGCACACCCATTGACCTGCGAAGTTTCCGCGCACTCCGGCAATTCGGCCAAATCGTGGCGGCGTCGGCCTCCGGTCACACAAATTGTCGAGCCTGTGGACAAACGCAAGCGTCGGGTGCGTCATGGGATGGTGAAGGAACGTGCGCGCATTCTCGTTGTCGGCGGCGGCTACGTCGGGATGTACACGGCCCTGCGTCTCCAGCGGAGGCTGAAACCGGAACTCGGGCGGGGTGAAGTCGAGATCACCGTCGTCACTCCCGACCCGTACATGACGTATCAGCCGTTCCTGCCCGAAGCGGCGGCCGGCTCGATCTCGCCCCGCCATGTGGTCGTACCGCTGCGCCGCGTCCTGTCCGGGTGCCGGATCATCATCGGCGAGGCCACCGCCATCGACCACGCCGAGCGCACCGCCACCCTCACCACCCTCGCCACGGAGGAGGAAGGGACGGGCACCGAACAGCTCTCGTACGACGAGCTCGTCCTCGCCCCCGGCTCCGTCTCGCGCGCCCTGCCCATCCCCGGGCTCGCCGAGCACGCCATCGGCTTCAAGACCGTCGAAGAGGCCATCGGCCTGCGCAACCACGTCATCGAGCAGATGGACATCGCCTCCTCCACCCGCGACCCCGAGATCCGCGACGCGGCTCTCACCTTCGTCTTCGTCGGCGGCGGCTACGCCGGGGTCGAGGCGCTCGGCGAACTGGAGGACATGGCCCGCTACGCCGCGCGCTACTACCACAACCTCCGGCCCGAGGACATGAAGTGGATCCTGGTCGAGGCCTCCGACCGGATCCTGCCCGAGGTCGGCGAGGACATGGGCCGCTACACCGTCACCGAACTGCGCCGCCGCAACATCGACGTACGCCTGCACACCCGCCTGGAGTCCTGCGCCGACCGTGTCGCCGTACTCAGCGACGGCGCCCGCTTCCCCACCCGCACGGTCGTGTGGACGGCCGGCGTGAAACCCCACCCGGTCCTCGCCGCGAGCGACCTGCCACTTAATGAGCGCGGCAGGCTGAAATGCACCCCCGAGCTGACGATCGACGGCACCACGCACGCGTGGGCCGCGGGAGACGCCGCCGCCGTCCCCGACGTCACGGCCACCGAGCCCGGCACGGACTGCGCCCCCAACGCCCAGCACGCCGTGCGCCAGGCGAAGGTCCTCGGCGACAACATCGTCCACACCCTGCGCGGCGAACCCCTGGAGACGTACGCGCACAAGTACGCGGGCTCCGTCGCCTCCCTCGGCTTCCACAAAGGGGTCGCCCAGGTCTACGGCCGCAAGCTGAAGGGCTACCCTGCCTGGTTCATGCACCGCGTCTACCACCTGAACAGGGTGCCGACCTTCAACCGCAAGGCCCGCGTCCTGGCCGAATGGACCCTTTCGGGTCTGTTCAAGAGGGAGATCGTCTCTCTCGGTTCGCTCGAACATCCCCGAGCGGAGTTCGAACTCGCGGCCGGTGGAAAGCATCACTCCAAGCCGGGAGACGACACGAAGGGGTCGTCCTGACCGGACCCAGGAACTCCACCGACAGGGCAGGCGTCTGACGGGTGTCGGCCAGGTCGGCCGCACTGCCAGACTGATCCCGAACCGATCCCGACCCTGGACAACCCTTGGACGACCCTGGACGGGCACCCGCCCGCCCTTTGCACCACGAGGCCCTCCCCACAGTGCCGCAACCGGGGTGCCGCCGCCCTCAGGCCCAGGCCGGGTCCGGAGCCGGCCGAAGACGACGACACGAGGCAAGGATTCGTGAACTTCACGCGCTGGAGCGCCCGGCTCCCCGGAACGCAGCGCCGCGCCGCAGCGCGGACCGAGAACGCGGCGGCGGCCACCCCGGACCGCCGGGGGGAGAGCCCGAGCCCCGTCCCCGCGGCCCGCGTCGAACAACTCACCGACGAAGGCGAGCCGATCCCCGGAGTGGACGAGCTGCGGGTCCGTGAGGTCCTCGACCGCGTCCCGGCCCTGGTCGCCCTCGTCCACGGCACCGACCACCGCCTCGCGTACGTCAACGACGCCTACGTGATGGCCTTCGGCGTACGGCCCCCGGGCGAACCCGCCCGCGAGGCCGTGCCGGAACTGGCCGAACTGGGCCTGCTCCCGCTCCTGGACCAGGTCCTGCGCAGCGGCAAGCCCCGCACCCTGAAGTCCCGCAAGGCCCCCGACGGCCGCTCCTACACCTTTACCTGCACCCCGGTCGCCGAGGGCGACGGCAGCAGCGGTGGCAGCGGAGTTCTGGTGTTCGCCACCGACGTCACCGACCACGCGGAGGCCGCCGAGCGCCTGCGCGCCAGCGAACGCCGCCAGCGCGAAACGGCCGTCACCCTTCAGCGCTCCCTCCTGCCCCAGGAGCTCGAGGAACCGGACGACCTGCGCGTCGCCGCCACCTACCACCCCGGCGGCACCGAGGCCGCGGTCGGCGGCGACTGGTACGACGTGATCACCCTGGGCGGCGGCCGCACCGCCCTGGTGATCGGCGACGTCATGGGCAGAGGCGTACGGGCGGCCGCGGTCATGGGCCAGCTCCGCACGGCGGTCCGCGCCTACGCCCGTCTGGACCTCCCGCCGCACGAGGTACTGCAACTGCTGGACGGCCTCGCGATGGAGATCGACGCCAACCAGATCGCCACCTGCGTCTACGCCGTCCACGACCCGAACGAGGGCCGCCTGGTGTACGCCTCGGCCGGGCACCTCCCGATCCTGGTCCGCGACGAGAACGGCGACGTCCAGCGCGCCGACGAACCGACGGGCCCGCCCCTCGGCACCGGCGGCTGGATGCACGCGTCCGGCTCGATCGCCCTGAGCCCCGGCTCCACCGCCGTCCTCTACACCGACGGCCTGGTGGAGCGCCGGAACGAGGACCTGGACGAGGGAATCGCCTCCCTCGAACGGGCCCTGGCAGGCGCGACCGGCACACCCCAGGTCATCTGCGACCGCCTGGTCCGCTCGGCGGGTGTCACCGCGGACCACGACGACGACGTCGCCGTCCTCGTCCTCCAGCACCCGGCCCGCAACGGCCCCGACAGCGACCTCTTCCGCAACGCCGCCCTGGAACTCCTCGGCGGTGTGGAGGCGGCCCCACGCGCGCGTGCCTTCGCCTCCGGCGTCCTGACGAGCTGGCGCTTCCCGACGGACCTGCACGACCTGGGCGTCCTGGCGGCCAGCGAACTCGTCGCGAACTCCCTCCAGCACGGCACCCCGCCCATGCGCCTGCGCCTGCGCCGCACGGACCGCCGCCTGATCATCGAGGTCACCGACGGCGACGACCACCTCCCGCGCCGCCGCCGAGCCGAACCGGTCGACGAATCGGGCCGAGGCATCGCGATCGTCGCCACCATCGCCTCGGCCTGGGGCTCCAGACGCACACCCGGGGGCGGGAAAGCGGTCTGGTGCGAGTTCGTCCTCCCCAAGGGGAGTCGCTAGCGAGTCAGGGGAGGGTCAGGCGTGCGCCCGGGACGGCCCCGTCGCTGAGACGGCGGCCCCCTGCGCCACGACCCGGCTCTTCCCCAGCCACGGCTGATCCTGCACCGCGGTGAGCTGACGCCCAAGGCGCAGCGCCAGATACGTGATCCCCAGCGAGAACAGCAGGAACGTCACGACATACGGCCCGTGCAGAGCCGCCCCCATGGGCCCGCCCACAGCCGGCCCCACCGCCAGCGCCAACTGCTTCACCAGGGCGAAAGCGGAGTTGTACTGCCCGGCCATCCCGCTCGGCGCAAGGTCGGCGACCAGCGGAGCGACGGTCGGCGACAGCATCGCCTCACCCAGCCCGAACAGCGCGTACGTGGAGATGAAGGCCGCCGTGGCCATCTCCTGGCTGCCGTGCCCGAGCCCTGCGTACCCCGCCGCGACCCAGGCCACGGCCCAGATCAGCCCCACACCCGCGATCACTCGCGACCGCCTGCGCCGCTCGACGAACTTCAGCACGGCGAACTGCGCCACCACGATCATCGCGGTGTTGGCCGCCAACGCGGTCCCTAGCCCCGACGTGGAAACCCCAGCCGCCTCGACGCCGTACGCGCTCAGCCCCGACTCGAACTGGCCGTAGCAGGCGAAGAACAGCACGAAGCCCAGCACGCAGAGCTGCACCATCGCGCGGTTCTGGAGCATCTGCTTCCAACTTCCCTTCGCCGACTGCCCGGCAGGCGCCCCGTCGACCCGCGGCGCGTGCGGCATCCGCACGGTCGCCATCACCACGACGAGCAGCAGGAACATCGCCGCCTCGATCGCGAACAGCAGAGTGAAGGACGAGACGCTCGTGGTGTCGACCAGATGACCACCGATGAGCCCGCCGACGCCGAGCCCCAGGTTCTGCAGAAAGAACTGCGTCGCGAACGCCCGCGAGCGGGTCTCGGCCGAGGAGCAGTCCACGATCATCGTCGCGAGCGCCGGCTGCATCACGGCCTGCCCCGCCCCGAGCGCCGCCGCCGACAGCAGTACGGCCACCGCGGTCCCGGCGAGTCCCAGGCTCAGCGCACCGAGCGCGGCGGTGACCAGAGCGGCGAGCAGAACCGGCAGCGGGCCACGCCGGACGATCGCCCGCCCGGCGAACGGCAGCACGACAAGCGCGGCCACGGCGAAGACGGCGAGGACCGTCCCCGCCGTCATGGCACCCAGCCCCCGCACCTGCGCCACATAGACGTACAGGTAGGGGACGGTGAAGCCGAGCCCGAACGCGCTGAGTGCGTTGCCCACGTGGATCCGGCGCATCGCTGCGCCCATCGCCCTGGTCACGTTCACCTCTCTCAGTGAAGACCTGTCGATGCAGGTCTGAAGACTTCAAAGCTAAAGTTCGAAGCTAAACAGTACACCTCGAAGGACTTCAACGCCAAGCAAGCCCGTGCCATACTCGGCCCATGGGCGACACACCCGGCATCGGCGAACCGACACTCGAAGAACAGATCGCCGCCTACCAGCGCGAGTTCCAGGACCTCGACCCCCAGGTCGAGCAGATCGTCTCGGCGCTGTCCCGCCTGAACCGACGTATGAACGTCGCCTACGGCCGCCAGACCTCCGCCCTCGGCATCAGCAACGCCGAGTGGGAGGTCCTCAAGGCCCTCGTCCTCTCCGGCGCCCCGTACCGCCTGGGCCCGAGCGAGCTCGCCAAGCGGCTCGGCCTCACGCCGGCCGCGATGACCCACCGGATCGACCGCATGGTCTCCGAAGGTCTGGTCACCCGTGAGCGCGACGAGTCCAACCGCGTCCGCGTCATCGTGGAGCTCGCCGCGGAGGGACGCGAGAAGTGGCTGGAGGCGATGCGACTCGCGTCGGTCTTCGAGGAGGACCTCCTCCAGGACCTCTCGCCGCAGGAGCGCACCTCGCTCGGCGACGTCCTGACCCGTCTCCTGCGTAGGGTGGAGCACGCCCAGCCCGACGCCGGCGGACGCCTCAGCGACCTGGACTGACGCGAGCCCGGCACCGGCGTAAAAGATCTTGACAGGGGATGCTTGACAGCCCCTTGCCCGATCCGTAAAGTTCTCCGGGTTGCCGCTGAGCCGTAACGGTTCTGCGACAGCACCTCCCGCCGCGAGAGCGGCAACCAAACCACCAGCACGATCTCCCAACCGGGTTGATTTCGGCGTGCCCGAATTCAATTCGAATTGGGGCTCGGCGGCCCGATTAGGAATCGCCGAGCGGATCCGCTAAGGTTTGAAACGTCGGAACGGCCCAACGGCCGGGAAGACAAGCCCCGCTGACTGGGAGTCAGGCCCGAAAGGATCTGATAAAGTCGGAACCGCCGGAAAGGGAAACGCGGAAGCGGAAACCTGGAAAGCACCGAGGAAATCGGGTCGAGAAAAGATCTGATAGAGTCG
>NZ_JBVJPT010000020.1:0-165906 GCF_055609385.1 Streptomyces sp. NPDC036764 | reverse complement strand
CCCCCCCCCCCCCCCCCCCCCCCCCCCCCCCCCCACCCCCCCCCCCCCCCCCCCCGCCCCCCCCCCCCCCCCCCCCCCCCCCCCCCCCCTCCACGTCATGTCACGCGTCGGGGATGTCCTTCTTGGCGCGGATGAGGGTGTCCCGCGTGATCACGACAATCCGCTCGTAGTCCGCTCGGGCCGCGTCGGGCGGGAGGTGGGGGTCGAGATCGGCGGTGGCTTCGGTGCCGATGACCGCGAAATCACCGTTGCTGAGTTCGAAAAGGTCGGGGCATGTCTCGCCGGTTCCACTGCCCCGCAGGCCAGGAGGGTCCCCAAGCCGACGGGCGATACGGAACGGCGAGGCGTCGTCGAGCACCGGAGCGGTCCCCTCTCGGGGCTGCGCAGCCCCGCGTCTCAAGGGGCGCCACTCGATGAGTGACGCCCCTTGGGTTCACAGAGCTCTGGATCTTACACGGGTGTGACACCTCTCACATTTATTCCGCCTGCTCCGAGCTCGGACCGACGACCCACCAGTCGTCCGGGTCATCTCGTAAGTCCTCCAGCATCGCGTCCACGACCAGTCCGACCCGGCTTTCGAGGGACTCGCCGGGAACGCTGCGCCGATGCTCGACCGTGGAGGACCAGTACTCCGCGAACACCTCGTTACGGCAGAGGACACGGAGGTGCCCGACGAGTTCGTCCCAGTCGTAGACACCCACACGATGAGCCATCAGAAGCACTCCGTACTGCCGGTTGGCGAAGAGCATCTGCCGGCGCCTGCGCTCGGACAGCCCCGTCAACGTGCTCATGGCCGCGGCCAGCGCCGGATCGTCGATCGCCCGATCCATCTGCTCCACGGAGAGGCGGTACTGCTGGATCAGATTCGCCCGGCGCATCTCCTCGGTCATCAGCGTCAGTTGCCGCAACAGTTCCAGCAAGAGTTCCTCCTGACGCCGACGACGGCCACGACCGAAAGGCGCACGCACGAAACCGAGTCCCGCCATTACCGCAGAACCGATCCTGCTGGGCCGGGCGGCCGGAGTCTGTGTGGCCATGTCAAGGCAACCCCCTGGGTCCGGTGAACGTGCGCCGTACGGTGGCAGGGCGAGTCGGCACACGGGTGGGCGTGACACTCCGCATCCACATTGCCCGCCCGGCAAAGGCGGCGCGCAAGGCGGAGAGGGGGCGCATGGAAGGACGTGTCTCGCATGTCGACCAACGCCCTGACATATGTGTGCCCCCAGGCGCCGTACGCATTCCTGCCGGCGAAGCCCGGGGAGTCACATCACCCCTGATCAGAGCCGCCTTTTCGCGCGTCGTACACCTGCCGCGCCTTCTGCACCTCCCCCATCCGCTCCTCGGTCCACAGCGCAAGCCCCCGCACCTGTTCCGCCGCCTCACGGCCCAGGTCGGTGAGGGAGTAGTCGACCCTCGGGGGGATCACGGGCTTGGCGTCACGGTGGACGAGGCCGTCGCGTTCCAGGGTCTGGAGGGTCTGGGTCAGCATTTTCTCGCTGACCCGGCCGATCGCGCGGCGCAGTTCACTGAAGCGATAGGGGCGTTCGAGAAGCTCGATCAGGACCAGGACGCCCCAGCGGCTGGTGACGTGCTCCAGCACCAGCCGGTGCGGGCACATCTGCTCGCCGGTGTCGTACTTGCTCGTCGCGATGCCCACCACGTCACTTACTGCCATACCAGTACCTTACTTCAAAGTGGGTACTTTCGCAGAGTTAGCGCACCTCCTAGGGTTAGTGCCACCGCACCCCACAAGGAGTTCTGATCATGAGCATCGTCGTCACCGGAGCCACCGGACACCTGGGCCGCCACGTCGTGGAGCAGTTGCTGGAGAAGGTCCCGGCCGACCAGGTGACCGCCGTCGTCCGCACCCCCGAGAAGGCCGCCGACCTCGCCGAACGCGGCGTGAAGCTCGCCGTCGCCGACTACAACGCCCCCGAGACCTTCGACGGGCTGTTCGCGGCCGGCGACAAGGTGCTGCTCATATCCGGCAGCGAGGTCGGCAACGACCGCGTCGGCCAGCACAAGGCCGTCATCGACGCCGCCAAGGCCGCCGGCGTCGCCCTGCTCGCCTACACCAGCGCCCCCGGCAGCCTCACGGCCGCGCTCGCCGACGACCACCGCGGCACCGAGAAGGCGCTGCTGGAGTCCGGCCTGCCGTACACGCTGCTGCGCAACGGCTGGTACCACGAGAACTACACCGAGAACCTCGCCCCGGTCCTGGAGCACGGCGCCGTAACCCACGCCGCCGGCACCGGCCGCGTCTCCTCCGCCTCCCGCGCCGACTACGCGGCCGCCGCCGTCGCCGTACTGACCGGCGATGGGCACGAGAACAAGACGTACGAGCTGGGCGGCGACGTCGCCTGGAGCTTCGCCGAGTACGCCGCCGAGCTGAGCCGGCAGACCGGCAGGGAGATCGCCGAGAACCCCGTCTCCGGCGAGGTCCTCACCGGCATCCTGGCCGGCGCCGGACTGCCGGAGCCCGTGGCCGCGATCATCGCCGGCGTGGACGCCTCCGTGGAGAAGGGTGAGCTGGTCGTCGACAGCGGGGACCTGTCCCGTCTGGCCGGCCGCCCGACGACGCCGGTCTCCGAGGCGATCGCGGCCGCGCTGAAGGGCTGACCCGCATCCCCCGGTGCAACCCGGGCGCTCCAGCCTCCGCCTGTCATGACCGTATGGCGATACGGGCATGACAGGCGGAGGCATTCGGCGTTACCTTCGTGCGGGCCGACGTAGGGACGCGGCCACGTGAGGGCACGAAGGAGGGGCCGTGACCGGGAAGTCCAGGGGCGAGCGGCACATAGGTCTGCTGAACGGCTTCGCGGCGTACGGGATCTGGGGACTGTTCCCGCTGTTCTGGCCGCTGCTGCAACCCGCCGGGTCGGTCGAGATCCTCGCCCACCGGATGGCCTGGTCCCTCGTCTTCGTGGCGGCCGCACTCCTCGTCCTGCGGCGCTGGGCCTGGGCGGGTGAGCTGATACGGCAGCCGCGCAAGCTGGCGCTGGTCGCCGTGGCCTCGGCCGTGATCACCGTCAACTGGGGCGTCTACATCTGGTCCGTGAACTCGGGCCATGTCGTCGAGGCCTCGCTCGGGTACTTCATCAATCCGCTCGTCACCATCGCCATGGGCGTGCTGCTCCTGAAGGAACGGCTGCGGCCCGTGCAGTGGGCGGCGGTCGGCGTCGGCTTCACCGCGGTGATCGTGCTGACCGTCGGGTACGGCAGGCCGCCGTGGATCTCCCTCGTCCTCGCCTTCTCCTTCGCCACCTACGGGCTCGTGAAGAAGAAGGTCAATCTCGGTGGCGTTCAGTCGCTGGCCGCGGAGACCGCGATCCAGTTCCTGCCCGCGGTCGGGTATCTGACCTGGCTGACGGCACAGGGGAAGTCGACGTTCACCACGGAGGGGCTCGGGCACGCGGCGCTGCTCGCGGCCGCCGGCGCCATCACCGCGCTGCCGCTGGTCTGCTTCGGCGCGGCGGCGATCCGGGTGCCGCTCTCGACGCTGGGGCTGCTTCAGTACCTGGCGCCGGTCTTCCAGTTCCTGATCGGTGTCCTGTATTTCCACGAGGCCATGCCGGCCGAGCGATGGGCCGGGTTCGCGCTGGTGTGGCTGGCGTTGACGCTGCTCACGGCGGATGCCTGGCGTTCGGTGCGGCGGGCCAGGGTGGCCGCGATCGGCATCCCGCAGGGCCTTTCGCAGCCCGGCGGCGACCGGGAGAGGCCGGCGTCCGCCGCCGTGGGCGCCTGACACACGAGCCCCGGCCCGCGGCCCCGGTCTGACGCACGAGCCCCGGCCCGCGGCCCCGGTCCGCAGATCGGCGATTCCCGTTGCGGCCCCGCTCCCCCACCCCCTATGAGTGGTCGCATGACACAGGAACCCGCGACCGCACCGGCGCCCCTGCACTGGAAGCTCGTCATCGACTGCGCCAACCCCCAGTCCCAGGCCGACTTCTGGGCCGCCGTGCTGCACTACGAGGTCGAGGACAACAACGCCCTCATCGAACGGCTTCTGGAGCTCGGCGCGCTGCCGCGCGAGGCCGCCGTCGAGTTCCACGCCCGGCTTGCCTTCCGGGACCTGGTGGCCGTACGGCATCCCGACGACCCGTACGACAAGGACAGCGGCACCGGACTGGGACGGCGGCTGCTGTTCCAGCGCGTTCCGGAGGAGAAGACCGTCAAGAACCGGCTGCATCTCGATGTGCACACGGCGGCCGGGGAGCGCGAGGGCGAGGTCGAGCGGCTTCAAGGGCTGGGGGCGAGCGTGCTGCGGCAGGTGCGCGAGCCGTCCGGGCAGTGGGTGGTGATGGCGGATCCGGAGGGGAACGAGTTCTGCGTTCACTGAGCACGCGGGGGACTGAGGGTTTTCCCTATACGAACACCCAGTCCGAATAGCGCTCTTGACGGAGAGTCAAGCTCACCCTGACCATCCAGGCACCCCATTCACTGAGGAATCCCCGTGATTCCCCAAGGAATTCGGAGCCCCCCACCATGAAGCTCTCCGTCTCATGGCGTGCGTCGGCGGCAGCCGCCGTCGCGACCGCCACCCTCCTGACCAGCGGATCCATAGCCGACGCGGCGCCCAGAGCCGAGGCCCTGGCCGCCGCGCCCGACATCCCCGTGGCCGGCGTCAAGGCCCATCTCACCCAGCTTCAGTCCATAGCCACCGCCAACGGCGGCAACCGCGCCCACGGCCGCCCCGGCTACAAGGCATCCCTCGACTATGTGAAGGCCAAGCTGGACGCCGCCGGGTACACGACGGCCATCCAGCAGTTCACGTCCTCCGGCCGCACCGGCTACAACCTGATCGCCGACTGGCCCGGCGGCGACACCAACCAGGTCGTCATGGCCGGTTCCCACCTCGACAGCGTCTCCTCCGGCCCCGGCATCAACGACAACGGCTCCGGCTCGGCGGCGGTCCTGGAGACCGCGCTCGCCGTGTCCCGGGCCGGCTACCACCCCACCAAGCATCTGCGGTTCGCCTGGTGGGGCGCGGAAGAGCTCGGGCTCGTCGGCTCCCGCTACTACGTCAACAACCTCTCCTCAGCCAACCGCGCGAAGATCAGCGGCTATCTGAACTTCGACATGATCGGCTCGCCCAACCCGGGCTACTTCGTCTACGACGACGACCCCGCGATCGAGAAGACCTTCAAGGACTACTACGCCGGCCTCGGCGTCGCGACCGAGATCGAGACCGAGGGCGACGGCCGCTCCGACCACGCGCCGTTCAAGAGCGCCGGCGTGCCGGTGGGCGGCCTGTTCACGGGCGCGAGCCGCACGAAGACCGCGGCACAGGTCACCAAGTGGGGCGGTACGGCCGGGCAGTCCTTCGACCGCTGCTACCACTCGTCCTGCGACACGACGTCCAACATCAACGACACCGCCCTCGACCGCAACAGCGACGCCATCGCATACGCGGTGTGGGAGCTGTCGGACTAGTACACCGGACCGCCGGCACCGATCGGCGGACGGTCAACGAGCAGCACACCGGACCGCCGGCACCGGCCGGCGGACGGTCAACGAGCAGCACTCCGGACCGCCGCCACTGGCCGGCGGACGGTCAACGAGCAGCACTCCGGATCGCCGCCACTGGCCGGCGGACGGTCATCGAGTAGCACTCCGGACCTCCGGCGCCGGCCGGCGGACGGTCAACTGCTGGGCGGTTCGGCCGACTTGGCGGCTCGGGCGGCGAGCCGGTCCATGCGGGCACGGGCCGACTCCAGCTCCTCGACGTCGTCGGCGGCCGGACCGCCCTCGGCCGTGAGCTCGTCCCACAGCCCGAGCAGGTCCCGGCCCAGGTGCAGCCCCTGTGCCGGGTCCCGCACGGCGCGCCAGGCCGTGGCCGCCCCGTGCAGACTGCCGTACGCCGCCTCCGCGTCGCGGACGCTGTGGTGGCGGCGCGCCACGTCGAGGGCGAGGGCGAAGGCGCGCTCCGGGTCGCCCGCCAAGTAGGCGATGTACGCGCCGAGTTCACGGATCCGGAGCACCTCGGGGTGCTGCGGCCCGAGCACCGCCGACGCCTCCGCCACGGTTCGCTCCGCGAGCTGCGCCGCCTCCGCCGTGCGCCCCGCCTTCACGGCGTCGTTGATCCGCGCCATGGGTTCGGCGAACGGGGAGGTGTCGGCGGTGGCGTCGGCCGGCGCGTCCCCGAGAACGGCTTCGGCGACCGCGTCGAACCCGCGGGGCGGGGTGGGCTTGGGGTCGGGGTCGGAGGCGGGGTCGGGATGAGCGTGGAAGTGGGGGTGCGGGTCAGGGCTGGGGGCCGGCTTGGCGACCGAGGTCGGGACCGGCAAAGGGGTCGGGGCCGGCAAGGGGGTTGGGGCCGGCAAGGGGGTCGGGGCCGGCAAGGGGGTCGGGTCCGAGACGGGGATGCGGGTGGAGGGCGGGGGCGCGTCCGCCGGGTCCGGCCTTGCGTCCAGGGGCGCGCGGGTGGAGGGCGGGGGCGCGTCCGCCGGGTCCGGCCTTGCGTCCAGGGGCGCGCGGGTGGAGGGCGGTGGCGTGCCCGCCGGGTCCGGCGTTGCGTCCAGGGGCGCGCGGGTGGAGGGCGGGGGCGCGTCCGCGGGTGGGTTCACAGGTCCGTTCACGGACGCGTTCGCCGGTGCATCCATGGGTGCGTCCGTGGGTGCAGCCGTGGGTGCACCGTTGGGTCCACCTGTGGGTGCGCCCATGACCGGCGGCGGGCCGAACTCCCCCAGCGGGGGCGCGACCGTGCCTGGGGTGGCGTCCTGCACCGGGTCGGGCAGGGCGCGCAGCCGGAAGGTGGGTGAGGCGTCATGCGACGAGCCAGGCAGCGGTCGTAGGAGATGGGTGGGCTTGTCCCGGTACGGTTCGGTGCCCGGCGCCGGGGCGGGGTCGGCGCTCGCCTCAGGGGCGGGCGACGCGGGTCGCTCCGCCGAAGACGCCTCGGCCACGGCGTTCCCCGGCGCCGTCGATCCCGTCGGTGCCGTCGGTGCCGGGGGCGGACCGGTGCGTACCGGCTCGGCGGTGAAGCAACTGGAGCCGTCCTCCTCGACCAGCAGGGGGACGACGTAGCCGATGCGCTCGTCGTGGACGGTGGCGTGCACGGGGTGGCCGCCGGCGAGGGCGATGCGCTGGAGGTGGGCCAGGACGACGTGCTGGATCTCCTCGCCCGGGGCCGCCGTGACGGGGACGCCGCCGATCGACGCGCCGCCCGCGTCCGGACCGGCGGCGGGCACGTGCACGTCGATCGGCGCGACCACATGGGCCGCGGCGGCGGCGCGTTTCTGTTCCCGCTTCTTCGCGCGGCTCAGTCGAGGCATCGCTTCCCTCACTCGCATGCGTCGGGGAGTGCGCGGACGGCGCGTTCGGGTTCCATGGTGCTCCCTCTCGCCGTCGGGTTCCGCTTCCCCGGCGTCCAGGTCCGGTTGTACAGGCCGGACACGTCGTACACGTACTCTCGAGTCTCTCCGGCCGCGCACGGTGCGGACGTCACCGTGAGGTCACAGACTCGTTCCAGGAGCTTGTGCCACGTAACAGCGTTCTCATGCCTGGCGCGAAGATCGGTGGCGTGACGAGGGAGGAGTGCGGGCATGCGGACTGACATGCGCGTGCAGCAGGACCGGCCGCAGTTGGGGCCGGAGATCTGGATCCGCGGGCCGGTTGCCCTCCCGGACGAACCGCCGCCCTCCCCCGGCACCTTCCAACCCCGGCGTTTCTCCTGGGTCGGTGTGTGCGGCGGGGCGGGTGTCTCCACGCTCGCCTCGGTCTACGGCGGCCACGACTGCGGACGCGACTGGCCCGGGCCCGCCGATCCGCCGTCGGTACTGCTCGTGGCCCGCACTCACGCGGCCGGGCTGACCGCGGCGCTGAACGCCCTGGAGGTCTTCCGGCGCGGGGAGGCTCCGCGCGGGCTCGATCTCGACGCCGTCGTCCTGGTCGCGGACGCGCCGGGACGTCTTCCGCGACCGCTCGCCGAACGCGTCAAGGTCATCGAGTCGGTGATCGATGTGTACCGGGTGCCGTGGATACCGGCTTGGCGGCTCGGCGATCTGAGCGGGCAGCCGCCGAGGGAGGCGGAGGCGCTGGCGCGCTTGACCGGTCGGCCTCGGTGAGGCCGGCGGGCGTCCGTGATGGTCAGTGGGTGCCGGTGAGGTGAGTCCGTGCTTGTCAGCGAGTGCCGGTGAACTGAATCCGCCGCGGCAGTGAGTGCCGGTGAAGCGAATCCGCCGCGGCAGCGAGTGCCGGTGAAGCGAATCCGCCGCGGCAGTGAGTGCCGGTGAACTGAATCCGCCGCGGCAGTGAGTGCCGGTGAAGCGAATCCGTCAGGTCAGTGAGTGCCGGTGAAGTGAATCCGTCAGGGCGGCGGCTGCCTGGCACGTAGCCGGACAATCACTGCATGACGCGCACACCCGACCACCCCGATGCCCAGCCCACGCCCGCCTCCGGCCCTTCCGCCACGCCCGCCGCCCCCTCCGCCGAGGAGATCGCCTCCGCCGTGCGCTCACGGGCCCGGCGCGCGGTCGATGTCGTCGCGGAGGCCCTCGACCGCGTCGAGCGGGCCGACCTGTTCCTGTCCGCCTTCATCGAGGTGTGGGCCGAGGAGGCACTTCGGCGGGCCGGCGAGGTGGATGCGCGGGTCGCCGCGGGTGAGCGGCTGCCGCTGGCCGGCGTGCCGATCGGGGTCAAGGGGCGGCGGGGGCTGGGGACGGTGGGCCCGCTGCTCGAAGCGGGGTGTGTGGCGGTGGGGGCGACGTCCGTTCCGGGACCCGGAACCGTCTGGCAGACCTGGGGGCTCGGCCGATACGGCCGTACGGTCAACCCCTGGCGCCACGACCGCACGCCGGGCGGCTCCTCGGCCGGTTCCGCGGTGGCGGTGGCGGCGGGACTGGTGCCGCTCGCGACGGGGAACGACGGGGCCGGGTCGGTGCGGATCCCGGCGGCGTGGTGCGGAGTCGTCGGCCTGAAGGTCGGCAAGGGCCGACTGCCGTCGACCGACCGCACCGGGCTCATGGTGCCGGGGGTGCTCGCACGGCGGGTGGGGGACGCGGCGGCGTACTGGCGAGTGATGACCCGGGGCACGACGGCATCGGGCCCCGGCCCAAGCTCCGACCCTGGCCACAGCCCTGACGCACGCCCCGACTCCAGCCCTGACCCAAGCTCCGGCTCCCGCCCCGGCGCCAGTCCAAGTCCCGGTTCCAGCCCCGGCGCCAGTCCAAGTCCCGGTTCCAGCCCCGGCTCCAGCCTTACCTCGGACGACCCGCCGACCGCCGTATGGTCCCCCGACCTCGGCTTCGACTCCCCCGATGCGGACGTCGTCGCTGTCGCCCATGCCGCCGCCGTCCGCCTCGCCGAGGCCGGTGCCGTACGGCTGACCCGCCCGCCCGCCGTGCTGCGGCTGCACGACCCGGCCCCGGCGTGGCTGGCCCTGCGGACTCCGGGCCTGGGGCCCACGCCCGAGGTCCAACGGATCCGGGGCGCGAACGACCGCCGACTGGCCGCCCTGTTCGCCGATGCCCGGCTGCTGCTGACGCCGACGGCCCCCACCCCGCCGCACGGCCACGACGGTCCCGGCGAGCGTTACTCCACCGCGCTCACCTGGGCGTTCAACCTGAGCGGACATCCGGCGATCAGCATCCCGGCCGGGTTCGGGCCGGACGGCTGCCCGGTCGGGCTCCAGTTGGTGGCGGCGCACGGCGAGGAGTCCCTGCTGCTCGAGGTCGCGGGCCTGGCCGAGGCCCACCTCGGGCCCTGGTGACCTCGCCGGCACTCATGACTCCGCCGGCCGCCGGACCTGCACCTCTGGACAGCTAAATGCGTACGCATATAATGCAGAGGCGATTAATTGTCGTACGCCGACCATCCGGCCCGCTGTGCAGGCCGACTGTTTGGGGGAACCATGACCCGCCGCTTCCTGTTCGTCCTCGGCAGCAGCCGATCCGACGGCAACACCGAGTTGCTGGCCCGCAGGGCCGCCGAGCAGCTACCCGAGGATGTCGAGCAGCAGTGGATCGATCTGGCCGCGCATCCGCTGCCCGACTTCGAGGACCTGCGGCACGACAGCGACCATGTGCGCCCGACCCGGGGGAACGTGGCGCTGCTGCTCGACGCCACGCTCGCGGCGACGGACGTCGTGATCGTCTCGCCGCTGTACTGGTACTCGGTGTCCGCCCACGTCAAGCGCTACCTCGACTACTGGTCGGGCTGGCTGCGCACGCCCGGTATCGACTTCACGGCGACCATGGGCGGACGCACCCTGTGGGGCGTCACCGCTCTCGCGCACGAGGAGCAGGAGGTCGCCGACCCACTGGTCGGGACGCTCAGCAACTCCGCCGCGTACATGAAGATGCGCTTCGGCGGAGTGCTGCTCGGCAACGGCAGCAAGCCCGGTGACGTGCTCGGCGACGCCGAGGCCCTGGCCCGGGCGAAGACCTTCTTCGCGCAGGAGGCACCGCTCGCCCGCTTCCCGTACGAGACCGACTGAGCGCTACGCCGTGATGTCCTTCGCCGTGAATCTCGCCCACGCCGCCGAGCCGAACACCGCCGCGTACAGGCCCTGGAGACCCAGGTTCTTGACGAGGTCGTCCCAGTAGACGGGTTCGCGCATGAGGTCGGCGAAGGACAGCCAGTAGTGCGAGAAGAAGTACGGCTGGAGCGCGTGGAGCTGGGGGATCTGGTCGAGGATCTGCACGGTGATCAACAGCCCGACCGTCGTCGCCATCGCCGCGATGCCGCTGTTGGTCAGCGTCGAGACGAACAGGCCGAGCGCCGCCACGCCGATGAGTGACGCCGCGACGACCAGGGAGATCAGCAGGGCTCTGGCCAGCCCCTCTCCGAAGCCGATCCGGGTGCCTGAGATGGTCGTCAGGTCACCGAGCGGGAAGAGCAACGCCCCGACCGTGAGCGCCGAGACCGCGACCACCAGGGTGGCCACCAGGCAGAACGTCATCGTGGTCGCGTACTTGGTGAGCAGCAGGCGGGTGCGACCGGCGGGGGCGACGAGGAGGTAGCGCAGGGTACCGGCGTTCGCCTCGCCCGCGATCGCGTCGCCCGCGATGACGCCGATCGCCATCGGCAGGAAGAAGGGGAGCGTCGCGGCGAGTGCGGTGAAGACCAGGAACAGGCCGTTGTTGGTGATCTGCGAGATGAACGCCGGACCGCCGCCGCCCTCGGGTCCGCCGCCCGCCGACGAACCGTCGCCGGTCTCGATCTTCACGGCGATGCCGACCAGGATCGGCACGGCGGCCAGGACGGCGAGCAGCGCGAGGGTGCGCCAGCGCCGGAAGGTCGTGACAAGTTCGCTGCGGAAGAGACCGAAGGTCCATAGCGGGCCTGGCTTCCGGCCCCCTCCGACCGCGCCGGACTCGATCGCGCCGGACTGGATTACGTCGGCTCCGACCGCGTCGGCTCCGATCGCGTCGGCTTCGGTCGCGCCGCCCTGCTGGACGGCTTCAGCCCGCGACATCGAACCCCTCCCCCGTGAGTGCCACGAACGCGTCCTCCAGGGAGGCCCGTTCGACGCCGAAGCCGCGGACGCGGACCCCGGCCTTCACCAGCGCCGCGTTGACTTCCGCGAGATCACGGTCCGGGGGCTCGGCGGTCACCCGGTCGTCGGTGATGACGACATCGGCGGCGCCCTGTTCCTTGAGCACCCGGGCCGCGTCCCCGGTGTCGGGTGTGGTCACGACGAGCCGGCCTCGCGTCCCGGCCGCCAGCTCCGCCACCGCGCCCTGGGTGATCAGCCGGCCCTGGGCCATCACGGCGGCGTGGGTGCAGACCTGCTCGATCTCGTCGAGGAGGTGGGAGGAGAGGAAGACGGTCGTGCCGTCGGAGGCCAGCTCCCGGATCAGCGACCGTATTTCGCGCATGCCCTGCGGGTCGAGGCCGTTGGTCGGCTCGTCGAGGACGAGGAGCCTGCGCGGCTGGAGCAGCGCGGCCGCGAGACCGAGCCGCTGCTTCATGCCGAGCGAGTACGCCTTGGCCTTCTTGCCCGCTGCGGCCGTCAGACCCACCCGGTCCAGCGCGGCCGCGACGCGGGTGCGCCGGGTGCGCGGATCGGCGGTGGGGTCGGCGGCGTCGTACCGCAGGAGGTTGTCGCGGCCGGAGAGGAAGCCGTACAGGGCGGGTCCCTCGATGAGCGCGCCGACGTGCGGCAGTACGGCGCGCGCGGCCCGGGGCATGGGCTGCCCGAGCACGCGCGCGGTACCGGAGGTGGGCTCGATCAGGCCCATCAGCATGCGGATGGTGGTGGTCTTGCCCGAGCCGTTCGGACCGAGGAAGCCGAAGACGCTGCCCGCCGGGACGGCCAGATCTAGACCGTCCACGGCGAGTTGTCCACCGCGGTAGCGCTTGGTGAGCCCGTGGGTGGCGATCACGGTGCCGACATCGCCGGACTCCGCAGCCTGGTCGGCTGCGGCGTCGGTCTTCCCGGCGGGCGGTTCCTCCATCGGCGCCTCGGGCTCCTCGGTTCGGGGTGCGGGTGGGGCGGTCGGTGGCGGGCTACTTGCCCGAGTCGGCCGCCTTCACGAGCGCGTCCTTGGTGACCGCGCCGACGTAGACCTTGCCGTCGTCCGTGACGAGGGCGTTGATCAGGCGCGTCTTGAAGACCGTGCCCGAGCCGAACTTACCGGTGACCTTGTCGCCCAGGGAGTCCAGGAAGCCACCCATGTCGCCACCGAGCTCGCTGCCGGACGGGACGCCCTCGCCGCCGGTGTCGAAGACGGCCACGGAGTTCCAGCCCTCGCCGATGACCTCGGGACCGCCCTCGGCGCCCTTGCCCAGCGCGCCTCCGGACAGCGGGCCGCCGAACTCCTTCTCGAACTCCTTGCCCAGCTCGTCCTCGGACTTCGCGCCGCCGTGCTCCCGGGCCGCCTTGTCCAGGCCGCCCTCCTCGGTGACCGTCGCGCCCTTGGGCGGGGTGAAGTCGAAGGTGGAGGCGGCCGGCTTGGCGAAGCTGACCTGGGTGAAGCCCGCGTCGATGACAGCCGAGCCACCGCTCGACGGGGTCAGCGTGAACTTCAGCGGCATGCCGGTCTTGGCGTCCACCGCGACCGTGATCGCGCCGACCGTGCTGCCGGACTGCTTCGGCTTGATGAGCAGCCGGTAGGCGTCCCGGCCCGCGACCTGCGCGGTGCCGTCGACGGTGACGGACGTGGTGTCGTCGACCGCCTTCAGGGCCTCCTCGGTGAACTCCTTGGGCGTGGCGGGTACCTCTTCGGGCTTGCCCTTGTCCGCCGGCGCCTCGTCGGCGGTGCCGTGGAAGACCTCGTTGGACTTGCTGTCGTAGCCCCAGATGTCCTTGCCGTTGTGGATGAGGCTGTACTCGGAGGCGTTCTCCAGCAGGGAGAGCTTCTGCTTGTCGTCGCCGTCCACGGCGAGGCGCAGCGTGTGCGTGCCGGACGCCAGCTCGGTGAGCTTGGCCGAGGGGTCGGCGGACGATCCGTCACCCGAGCCCGACGCCATGGCGCCGGAGGCGAAGCCGGCCCCCAGCCCGCCGAGGTCGGGCAGACCCAGGTCGGTGGTGATCTTGAAGGTGCCGGAAAGCTGCTGTACGTCCGACTTCGCGATCTTCTCGATGAGTTGCTGCGCGGTGATGTCCGGCAGGTCGGGGTCGCCGGAGTCGGCGATCGCCGGGACGAGCCCGATGGTCGCCGCCGCGATTCCCACGACCGCGACCGGAACGACGTACCGCGCGGCCTTGCGACGCCCCACGCGCAGGTCGTCGGCCTCCCCTGCGGTCGTGCTGTCCTCGGATTCGTACGGTGCCATGTGTGCCTTACCTCCGTCGTCGGCGGCGGCTGTCCGTCTCGGTCTCTCGCTCGCGAGTCCTGTGACCCCGCACTCGCCCACCCCGTAGCCGCCATTCTCACCCGAATCGGTGAGGAGTGGTGTTTTCCGTGGTCTCCATCTGACCAAATCGGCCAGGGAGATTCGTCAGCCTGCGGAGCCAACTCCGCGTACACCTGGGGTATGACACACGGAGGCGGCGCCTCCCCCGACCCGTAGGGGTCGATGCGGGAAGACGCCGCTGCCGAGCCGGTACCGAAGCAGGTGGCCGAGGCGGATCAGCCGTTGATGAACACGTAGTCCGCCTGGTAGGGCACACCGGCGATCGCGCCGGGCGTGCAGGAGCCGGCCGGGGCCACGCCGCCGACGGTGTTCAGCCGCAGGATCTCCGCGGTGCCGGCGAGCAGGCCGTGGTGCTTGCCGGACTGAGTGGCCTTCAGGTCGAGCTCGGGGATGTTCTTGTCGCCGTTCGGAGTCTTGGAGATGAGGGACCCGGTGACCGCGCTGCCGTCCCGCGCGATCCACTGCGGCGTACCGGAGTTGGGTGCCACGAAGGAGTGCGCGATACGGCCGCCGAGCACGGCGCTGACGTCCCGCTGGGCGAACGCGTACCCGCCGCCCTCGGCCGGCTTGCACTCGTAGATCTGCTTGCCCTTGATGACGGACGCCTGGAAGTTGTCGAGCGCGTCGCGGAAGTCGAAACCGGCGACGGTGACCTTGTGGAGCTGCCCCCGCACCGCACCGCCCGGGAACTCGGCCGTGTGGAGGTTGGCGTAGAACGAACTCGGGTCGGTCTTGAGGGCGTTGAGGAGGGCGGGGTCCTTCACCTTGACGGTGCCGGTGAGGCTGTGGCCCTTGCTCTTGCCCTTGTCCTTGCCGAGAAGGCCGCCGAAGTCGACCTTGATGCCGCCGTTGGTGCCCTTGGCGCCCTGGTGGATGTGGAGGGCGGTCGGCCTGCCGGTGCCGCGCCAGGTGACGGCGACGGACACCTTGTCGCCCTTGACCTTCACGAACTCCAGGGCGGCACCGTCCTTGTCCCCTACGGCGGGCCCGCCCTCGACGGGCACCTCGTTGGCCCCGCGGAGGGAGGCCGCGAGGATCGTGCCCCCGCTGCCGCCGATGCCCGCGCCGCCGGTCCCGCTCTGGCTCACGATCCCCTGCGCGTCGCTCCCGGCGTGGCCCGCGTGGTCGGCGCGGTCACCTCCGGCGGCGAAGGCGGGAATCACCGCGGCGGCGACACCACCGGCGGCGGCCACCGCGACGGCGGTGACGATCAGGCTCTTACGGCGCTTCGAGAACGTCGTCTTCATGCCCATGATTCTGTTTTCTCCCCGTAATGCGGCTGACGCCCCCTGCGTCAGCTTCTGGGCATTCATACGGAGGCGATCTTAGTTTGGACTCAGTCCAGACTTGTGACGTGTGTCACACGCGTCGCGGCCGACGGCGTCCGGTCTTCGGCAGGCCCGATGCGATCCTCGCCGAGCTCGGGCCCGAGGCGGTACGGGTGCAGCCCGACGCGATCCCCTGCGGGCCCGACCGACCTGATCCCCGGCGGGCCCGATGCGATCCCTCGGCGTGCCCGACCTGAACCTCGGCGGGCCCTCAGGCGGCCTCAGCCGGCCCGGTGCACCACGGCGTCGCACAGCTCCATCAACGAGGCCTTCGCGTCCATGTCCGGCAACGGCGCCAACGCGGCCCGCGCGTCCTCCGCGTACCGCACCGTGTCCCGCCGCGCCTGCTCCAGCGCCGGGTGCTCCCGAAGTCCGGCCAGCGCCTCCGCCAGCCGCGCGTCGTCGCTCAGATCGGAGTCCAGCAGCTCGCACAGCGCGATGTCCTCGGCCAGCCCCAACCGCGCGGCGCGCTCCCGCAGGAGCAGCACCGGCAGGGTCGGAATACCCTCGCGCAGATCCGTGCCGGGCGACTTGCCGGACTCGTGCGAGTCGCTCGCGATGTCCAGCACGTCGTCCGCCAACTGGAAGGCGACGCCCAGCCGCTCCCCGTACTGCGTCAGCACATCGACGACCGTCTCGTCGGCGCCCGACATCATCGCCCCGAACCGGCACGACACCGCTACGAGCGACCCGGTCTTGCCGCTGAGCACGTCCAGGTAGTGCTCGACGGGATCCCGCCCGTCCTGCGGCCCCGCCGTCTCCAGGATCTGCCCGGTGACCAGGCGCTCGAACGCCTCGGCCTGCACCCGTACCGCCTCGGGCCCGAGGTCGGCGAGGATGTGCGAGGCCCGCGCGAAGAGGAAGTCGCCGGTCAGCACGGCGACCGAGTTCCCCCAGCGGGTGTTCGCGCTGTCGACCCCTCGCCGTACGGCCGCCATGTCCATCACGTCGTCGTGGTAGAGCGTCGCCAGATGGGTGAGCTCGACCACGACGGCCGACGGGACGACCCCCTGCGCATACGGATCCCCGAACTGGGCAGTGAGCATCACGAGCAGCGGCCGGAACCGCTTTCCACCGGCCCGCACCAGATGCTGGGCGGCCTCGGTGATGAAGGGGACCTCACTCTTGGTGGCTTCGAGCAATCCCTCCTCGACAGCCACCAATCCGGCCTGGACATCGGCTTCCAGAGCCTGGCCCCGCACGCTCAGCCCGAACGGCCCGACGACGGTCACGAGGAGTCTCCTGTCTGCTGGTGTCTACTGGCGGTTACACGGTTTGTCGATAGGTCGCTGCCATCACTCAAGTCAGCGTATCCGGTCACGTTTCGATCACCGATGCCGCCCACCCGTCCACCACGGGCGGTATCGGATCACAGCCGGTATGTTTTCGATCACCTGATAAGGCCGGATATCCATCGTCTTATAGGGAAGTAGCGGCACGTGTCTCGAACCGATGTCGGCATCGAGCCCGAGAGCGGACCCCGCCCCCGACGACCACGCCTTCGCCAGCCGGCCAGCCCAAGAGCCTGCTCCCCCGTCTCCGGCCCGCAGGTCCGGGAGCGCTTCTCGTTGCTCGGCATGCAGGCCATCCTCGTCCTGCACTCCGCCGACACGGCCGCCTCCGGCGGTATGGGCATGTCGACCGAAACCACGGCCTCCGCCGCCTGCGACACCCTCGGCCATCCGGTCCCCGCCGCTTGCAGCACCCTCGCCCATCCGGCCCCCGTCGCATGCAGCACCCTCGCCCATCCGGTCCCCGCCGCATGCAGCACCCTCGCCCATCCGGCCCCCGTCGCCGGCGGCCGGCTCGACGACCTCAGGGGCCGGCGCCGGGGCTTCTCGGCGGCCGCTATCGGCATGGCGTTCGGCCGCTTTGTCCAGTACGTCTCCGGCCGACGCCGTCCCGCCGAACGGAAGCGCGCCGCCGAGTTCACGCTCGCCTCTGACGCCCTGCGCCGGGCGCTCCGCCCGATCGTCACCGGCATCGTCGGCACCTCCGGCGTGTCCGCCACCACCAAGCTCGCCCCGGCCACCTTCGCCGGCGTCGGCGCCGCGACAGCGGTAGCCGTGGGACCGGCCGTGATCGCCGCGTCGCCCTCGCTGCGCCGCGCGCTGCACCCGGTGCACCCGGTGCACCGGCCGGACGGGGTTCCCGCTCACGCGCATCCGTACGCCCTTCCCTACGAGACGACCCACCACGACCTCCGTGTCCCCCCTGCCGGACGGAACACGCCTCATACGCACGCGCCTGGCGCCCGGTGACGGACGAGCGCTCGGCGACGGAACCGGCCGACGGCGTCGAGGTCGTCACCTGGCCGGCGGCCCAACCCTGGTGCGACGGCAAGGTCGGCATGTACGGCGTCTCCTGGGGCGGCTTCGACTCCCTCCAGATCGCGGCCCTCGCACCCGAGCGACTCAAGGCAATCGTCACGATCCGCTCGACGGACGACCGCTATGACAACGACGGGCACTACACGGGAGGTTCCGTCCTCAGGGTGGACGGCCGGCACGATCCGCACCGCGACACCGTCCCCCTCCCGCCGCTCGAGCCGCGGGCACCGAGGGGGTGAGCGCTCGCCAGAACTCCCGTTACGCGCACGTGCGTTGGACGGTACGGAGAACACCGCGCAGGTCCCGCCGGTTCACCTGCGAGGAGCCGGAGCAGGCCCCGCCGCACGGCGGCACGCGCGTGTACCCCGACGGCCCGGACTGCGCCGAGGACGCGCCGAAGACGTACCCGATCGACGAGACGAACCCGCTGCCGGCCCGCGCCGACCAGGCGATCCGCACGGAGGGCGAAGAGGTGTTTTTCCACCGGACATGGGAAAAACGGACTCCACGGACAGCCGATTAACGGCGAGTTGGAGGCATTGCCCGATTTGCCACCCTTGCGCCCGCCAGTGAGTTGGGTCACTCGGCCCCGGTCACGCACCCACCCGAGGTGACACCCTTCCCTCCTTGCCCCGAAAGCAAGTTGAGGATTGGCAACCGCAAAGGATCAAGCGCCCCATACGCACCAGACCATGGTCAAACTGCACGCCAGGTGACTACGGCACTTGTTCCGGGCATGTGCTCTCGCATACGTTCCCGCTCGTCGGGCGGACGCCTAATCCTGCCGCTGCCCGAGTCATCCACCCACCCACGTAACTCACACGCACGGCAGGAGCGGGGGACCCAGGTAAGCCGCCGGACCGGACGCCTTGATGGCGCACCGGACCGGCTAGGGGTGAAGTCGCGCCGCCGCACGGTGGCCCGGCCGGGCATCTCCCGCCCGAACCCGACAGCTCACCTCGCAGGCGTCGGAGAGGAACAGCGCCATGCCCCGAGGCAAGCACCGCCGCCCCCGCACCAACCCGCTCACCCGCCGAGCCGTCCTCGCCGGAACCGGCACCGCCGCTCTCGCCCTCCCCCTCCTGAGCGCGACCACCGCAAGCGCCGCGGAGCCCGCCGCGGCCAAGGTCGGGTCCGTCGCGTACACCACCAAGAAGGGCGACACCCTCTACGGCATCGCCGAACGGTACGACGCCCAGGGCGGCTGGAAGCAGCTCTACAAGGACAACCGCAAGGCCATCGGCGACAACCCCCGGCTGATCCACCCGGGCACCGACCTGCAGGTCCGGGCGACCAAGAAGGTCAGCACGCCGAGCAGGACCGCCGACAAGGCCGCCGCGCCCGCCAAGAAGTCCTCCGTCGCGCAGGCCACCCAGGCCTCCGTGAAGACGTTCCCGGACAACCTCGACGGCTGGATCCGCAGCGCCCTGGACATCATGCAGCAGAACGGAATCCCCGGGTCATACGAGGGCATTCACCGCAACATCATGCGTGAGTCGTCCGGCAACCCGCTGGCCATCAACAACTGGGACTCCAACGCCTTGGCCGGCACCCCGTCCAAGGGCCTCCTCCAGGTCATCGACCCCACCTTCGCGGCCTACCACGTGCCGGGGACCGTGTACGACCCCTACGACCCGGTCGCGAACATCGTGGCCGCGTGCAACTACGCGGCCGCGCGCTACGGCTCGATCGACAACGTGAACGGGCCCTACTAGGCGAAGCAGGACCGCGCATCGGCGCCCGCCGCCGATGCGCGACTCACCGCACATCGGCGCATATCACCCCTACTGGACGATATGCGCCAAGGCGCCCGCAAACAGTCTCTCGAGGACGACTGCGATGCCGTCGTCCTCGTTCGAGGCCGTGATCTCGTCGGCGACCGCCTTGAGTTCGGGATGCGCGTTGGCCATCGCGACCCCACGGGCGGCCCAGTCGAACATGGGGATGTCGTTGGGCATGTCCCCGAAGGCGATGGTCTCGCGCGGCCCGAGGCCGAGATGCTCGGCGGCGAGCGCGAGACCGGTCGCCTTGGTGATGCCACATGGCTGGAGTTCGACGGTGCCGGGCCCCGACATGGTGACCGTCGCCAGCGAACCGACCACCGAACGCGCCGTCGCCGCCAACTCGTCGTCCGACAGCGTCGGATGACGCAGCAGCACCTTGCTGATCGGCTCGCACCACAGGTCGTCGCGGCGTTCGACGCGTACGGCGGGCAGCGTGGGGTGCGGCATCAGATAGCCGGGCTCGATGAGCGTGAGCCCGTCGACGCCGTCCTGATCGACGGCCGCGTACACCTGCCCCACCTCGGCCTCGATCTTGCCGAGCGCGGTCTCCGCCAGCTCCCTGTCCAGCGTCACGGACCACAGCAGCCGATCCGCGCCGGCGTCGTACAACTGCGCCCCCTGCCCGCACACCGCGAGCCCTGTGCTGCCCAGGACGTCGAGCAGCGGCCGCACTCTGGGCGCCGGCCGCCCCGTGACTACGAGGTGCTGGGCACCGGCCGCCGCCACCCGCGCGAGCGCGTCGAGGGTCCGGTCGGAGAGCGTGTCGTCACCTCGCAGCAGCGTCCCGTCCAGGTCAGTGGCGATGAGTGAATATGCGATGGGTGGGGCCATGATCAGAGAATACGGACAGGAAGCCCCATCGACTCGACCTGAACCGGACGGCTGCTGTGTTCACATGCGTTGACACCTGTTCCGGTTCCATTTCTGCTATTGAGCCCACAACTGCCTTCCGCCCGTTGTGATTTCACTCCCACGAGGCCGCGGAGTGCACCCGGGACCCCGCCGCGGGTGACGACCTGCTGTTTCACCGGCTCCCGGCGACGCGGGTTCTCGCACTGCCCAAGGCAGGCGGCTCACCCGTAACGTGTGGCCCGACGACCACATGGCATACGGAGCGTATGAGAGTGAGGCAGCACCCCATGCCCCCCTTCGATCTCCCCGAGGGCGACCCCTTCGGCACGCACAACCTTCCGTACGGTGTCTTCTCCCTTCCCGGCTCGGACTCCGCACGACGGGTCGGCGTCCGGCTCGGCGACCACGTCCTCGACGCGGGCAGGGCGGCCCAGGCCCTCGGCTCGCCCTACGCCCCGCTGCTCGCCCAGGACTCCCTGAACCCGCTGCTCGCCGCCGGCCGCACCACCTGGTCGGACGTCCGGCGCGCGCTGACGGCATGGGTGACGGTGCCCGCGCACCAGGAGGCCGTCCGCGACCTCTTCCACCCCCTGTCCTCGGTGACCCTGCACCTCCCCTTCCAGGTCGCCGACTACGTCGACTTCTACGCCTCCGAGAACCACGCCCGGAACGTCGGCCAGATCTTCCGGCCTGACGCCGCAGACTCGCTGACCCCCAACTGGAAGCACCTGCCGATCGGTTACCACGGCCGCTCCGGCACGGTGGTCGTGTCCGGCACGGATGTCGTACGCCCGTCGGGCCAGCGCAAGGCCCCCACCGATCCGGCGCCCGTCTTCGGCCCGTCGATCCGCCTCGACATCGAGGCCGAGGTCGGCTTCGTCGTCGGCACACCCTCGCGGATGGGCGAGCCGGTGGCGCTGGGCGACTACCGGGAGCACGTCTTCGGCCTGTGCCTGCTCAACGACTGGTCGGCACGCGACATCCAGGCCTGGGAGTACGTCCCGCTCGGCCCCTTCCTCGGCAAGTCCTTCACCACGTCGGTGTCGGCGTGGATCACCCCGCTGGACGCCCTGGAGGACGCTCGGGTCGCGCCGCCGCAGCGCACGCACCCCCTGCTGCCGTACCTGGACGACTCCGGCTCCGAGACCGAACCCGGCGGCTACGACCTGCGTGTCTCGGTGGCCGTCAACGGCCATGTGATCTCCGAGCCGCCCTTCTCCTCCATGTACTGGACCGCCGCCCAGCAGCTCGCCCATATGACCGTGAACGGCGCCTCGCTGCGCACCGGCGATCTGTACGGCTCCGGCACGATCAGCGGCCCGACGGAACGCGAGCGCGGCTCACTGCTGGAACTGACGTGGAACGGCCGCGACCCGCTCGAACTCCCCGACGGCAAGCGGACGTTCCTGGAGGACGGCGACGAGGTGACGCTGTCCGCCTGGGCGCCGGGGCCCGGTGGGGTCCGGGTGGGGCTGGGGGAGGTCACGGGGCGCATCGCGGCGGGGTGACGCCGGGACCGGGAGCCGGGCCGGTGTCGAGGTCGGGGCCGAAGTCGGGGCCAACTCTCCGACTCCACCGGACGTTTCGGGCCCGCGGCGTCGGCACCGGCGCCGAGGCAGGAAGGTTGCCCGGCGGGCCGCCCGGACCGCGCATTCGGCGCGTCTTTCCTCCTGACTCCTTCGGCGGTCACCGTCATACTGGCTGGCGGTGGGATGCGAGCCGTGTCCGGCGTTCGCGGCCCACCGCCCCGCACGGCCGCCCCCGCACCTTCCTGTCCAGGATCCGGAGACCCAGGCATGACCGTCTGCATGCTCCTGTTGAGCATCGTCGCCCTGACGGCCGCCGTACCCGTCCCCCGAGCGCTGACCCGGGCCACCTGGACCGAACGGGAACCGGTGGTCGCGCTCTGGGTGTGGCAGTGCCTGGTCGCCACCGTCCTGCTGTGCTGCCTGACGGCCCTGTCCCTGGGCACGGCCGCCGTCTTCGGCACGGTGCGCGCCCAGCTCTTCGCTCCAGCTCCGCCGTCGGTGACCCAGGCGTACGACCTCTCGGCCGCGCCCGCCTGGTCGGCCGCGCTCACCCTGCTGCTGGCCTGCGGTGCGGCCTGGACGACCGCGATGCTGGCCCGCGAGGCCGTCGAGGCACGCAGGGGACGTGGCGTGGCCAGGGCCCACCTGCGGGAACGCGCTCCCGATCTGCCCGCGGGCCTGGGCTCGGCGCGCGGCCCGCTGCTGGTGCTTGAGGACGAGTACCCGGACGCCTGGTGGATGCCCGGCAGCCCGGCCCAGCTCATCGTCACCACCGGTGCCCTGCACCGCCTGACCGACCACCAGCTCGACGCCGTCCTCACCCACGAACGGGGCCATGCCCGCGCCCACCACGACTGGCTGCTGCACCTGTCCACCGCGCTCGCCACAGGATTCCCCCGCATCCCGTTGTTCGCCCATTTCTGCGACCAGACACACCGCCTGGTCGAACTGGCCGCCGACGACATGGCGTCCCGCCGCTGCGGTCACCTGACGACAGCACTGGCCCTGATCGAGCTCAACCAGCACCGAGGCGTCCTGTCCTGCGCCTCCACCCACCGTCTCCTGGGCGAACGCGTCAACCGCCTCCTCCAGCCCCCGCCCCGGCTGGGCCGCCGCGACCGCGCGCTCACTACGACGCTGGCGGCGCTGGTACCGCTCCTCCCCCTCCTGATCACGTTCGCCCCCGGGCTGACGGCACTGGCCTGATCGGGCATGCCGGGCCATCGGCCCGTCGGGCGGACGGGCGGACGGGCGGTCGGGCACCATGCCGCTGAGGTCGCCGACCGGCTGGGTGGCCGTCCCTTCATCGGCGGGCCCGCCCGCCAACCGGCCTGCTAAGCCGCCCCCTAGGCCCAGTCCTCCGGCTCCGGCTCGGGCTCCATCTCGGGCCAGTCATCCATCCCGTGATCGGCCCCGTGATCGGCCCCGGGGACCGCCTCGGGCGTCGCCCCGGCGCCGGACCCGGTCTCGCCCCGCGCCGCGACCAGCACCCCGAGGACTCCCTCCCCGTACGTGGCCAGCTTCTTCTCACCGACCCCGCCGACGCTCCCGAGCTCCCGCACGGACGAGGGCCACACGGTCACGATCTCCCGCAGCGTCGCGTCGTGGAAGATCACATACGCCGGAACCCCCTGCTCGCGAGCCTGCTCCGCACGCCAGGCCCGCAGCGCCTCGAAGGCCGGCACCAGTTCCTCGGGCAGCTCGGCCACCGCAGCCTTCGCCTTGCGCTCCCCGCGTCCGGACCCACCGGACCCCGAGCCCGACCGCGAGGTCGCCGGCTTCTTCGGTTCCTTCCGCAGCGGCACCTCCCGCTCGCGCCGCAGCACCGACCCGCTGGCCTCCGTCAGCACGAGCGTGCCGTACTCCCCCTCGACCGCGAGCAGCCCCTGCGCCAGCAACTGCCGTACGACACCCCGCCATTCGCCCTCGCCGAGGTCCTCGCCGATGCCGAACACGGACAGTTGGTCGTGATCGAACTGGATCACCTTGGCTGTGCGCCGCCCCAGCAGGATGTCGACGATCTGCACCGCCCCGAACTTCTGGCCGCGCTCGCGCTGCAACCGCACCACCGTCGACAGCACCTTCTGCGCCGCGACGGTGCCGTCCCAGGTCTCCGGCGGGGTGACGCAGGTGTCGCAGTTGCCGCAGCCCACCTGCTCGGGGTCCTGGCCGAAGTAGGCGAGCAACTGGTTACGCCGGCACTGGGCGGTCTCGCACAGCGCCAGCATCGCGTCGAGGTGCGAGGCGGCCCGGCGCCGGAACGCCTCGTCGCCCTCGCCCGAGTTGATCAGCTTGCGCTGCTGGATGACGTCGTTGAGGCCGTACGCCATCCAGGCGGTGGAGGGAAGGCCGTCGCGGCCGGCGCGGCCCGTCTCCTGGTAGTAGCCCTCGACCGACTTGGGCAGGTCGAGATGGGCGACGAAGCGTACGTCCGGCTTGTCGATGCCCATCCCGAAGGCGATGGTCGCCACCACGACCAGGCCGTCCTCCCGCAGGAACCGGGACTGGTGCGCCGCGCGCGTGCCCGCGTCCAGCCCCGCGTGGTACGGCACCGCCTCGATGCCGTTGCGGGACAGGAATTCGGCCGTGGCTTCCACGGACTTGCGCGACAGGCAGTACACGATGCCCGCGTCGCCCGCGTGCTCGTCCCTGAGGAAGTTCAGGAGCTGCTTCTTCGGGTCGGCCTTCGGCACGATCCGGTACTGGATGTTCGGCCGGTCGAAGCTCGCGACGAAATGCCGGGCGCTCGGCATGTTCAGGCGCTGGGTGATCTCCTGGTGGGTGGCCCGGGTGGCCGTCGCCGTGAGCGCGACCCTCGGGACGTCCGGCCAGCGCTCGCCGAGCAGCGACAGGGCCAGATAGTCGGGCCGGAAGTCGTGGCCCCACTGGGAGACGCAGTGCGCCTCGTCGATCGCGAACACCGCGATCTTGCCGCGGGAGAGCAGCTCCAGCGTCGAGTCGAGCCGCAGCCGCTCCGGTGCGAGGTAGAGCAGGTCCAGCTCGCCCGCCAGGAACTCCGCTTCGACCACCCGTCGCTCGTCGAAGTCCAGCGTGGAGTTGATGAACCCGGCGCGCACGCCCAGCGCCCGCAGGGCGTCCACCTGGTCCTGCATGAGTGCGATGAGCGGGGAGACGACCACGCCTGTACCGGGTCTGACCAGGGACGGGATCTGGTAGCAGAGGGACTTTCCGCCGCCGGTCGGCATGAGCACGACCGCGTCGCCGCCCGCCACCACATGCTCGATGACGGCTTCCTGCTCCCCGCGGAAGGCGTCGTATCCGAACACCCGGTGCAGCGCGGCCAGCGCCTCACTGCCACCGGTCTGCGCAGTCTCGGTCACCCCTGGCATCTCCCTGATCCCACCCGTCGCACCCATCGCCATGTCCCCCGTACGTCGTCCCTCGACCACTGCCTCCACGATAGGGGCCAGGACCGACAGCGCCGGAGTTATCCACAGGCTCGCACCCTCCGCGAACAAGACTGCGGCCCGGCTCCCCTCGGAAGGGTTGCCGGGCCGCTGCCGTCATGCATGCGGGCGTCGCGTCAGCGCACGAACACGCTCGCCTGGTTCGCCAGGTCCAGGAAGTACTGCGGCGCCACACCCAGCACCAGTGTGACCGCGACACCGACCCCGATCGCCGTCATCGTCAGCGGTGACGGAACGGCGACCGTCGGGCCCTCGGGCCGCGGCTCGCTGAAGAACATCAGGACGATCACGCGGATGTAGAAGAACGCCGCGATCGCGGACGAGATCACACCGACCACGACCAGCGGTCCCGCCCCGCCTTCCGCCGCCGCCTTGAACACGGCGAACTTCCCGGCGAAGCCGGAGGTCAGCGGAATACCGGCGAAGGCCAGCAGGAACACCGCGAACACGGCCGCGACCAGCGGTGAACGGCGTCCCAGACCGGCCCAGTTGGACAGGTGCGTCGCCTCACCTCCGGCGTCGCGCACCAGCGTCACCACCGCGAACGCCCCGATCGTCACGAACGAGTACGCGGCCAGATAGAACAGGACGGACGACACCCCGTCCGGCGTGGTCGCGATGACACCCGCGAGGATGAATCCCGCGTGCGCGATCGACGAGTACGCCAGCAGTCGCTTGATGTCGGTCTGCGTGATCGCGATGATCGCGCCGCCCAGCATCGTGACGATCGCCACGCCCCACATGACCGGCCGCCAGTCCCAGCGCAGGCCGGGCAGCACCACGTACAGGAGCCTCAGCAGCGCGCCGAACGCCGCCACCTTCGTGGCCGCCGCCATGAACCCGGTCACCGGCGTGGGCGCACCCTGGTAGACGTCGGGCGTCCACATGTGGAACGGGACCGCGCCCACCTTGAACAGCAGGCCCATCACGATCATCGCGGCGCCGACCAGCAGCAGCGCGTCGTTGCCCATGGTGTCCGCGAGCGCCGGGGTGACGTCCGGCACCGTGCCGTCGACGACCTGCGCGATCGTCGCGTACGACACGGAGCCCGCGTACCCGTACAGCATGGCGATGCCGAACAGCGTGAACGCGGAGGCGAAGGCGCCCAGCAGGAAGTACTTGACCGCTGCCTCCTGCGACATCAGCCGCTTGCGCCGGGCCAGCGCGCACATCAGGTACAGCGGGAGCGAGAGGACTTCCAGGGCGATGAACAGCGTCAGCAGGTCGTTGGCCGCCGGGAAGATCAGCATGCCCGCGACGGCGAACATCAGCAGCGGGAACACCTCGGTGGTGGTGAACCCGGCCTTCACCGCGGCTTTCTCGCTGTCGCTGCCCGGCACGGACGCGGCCTGCGCGGCGAAGGAGTCGACCCGGTTGCCATGCGCCGCCGGGTCGAGCCGCCGTTCGGCGAACGTGAACAGGCCGACGAGGCCCGCCAGCAGGATCGTGCCCTGGAGGAACAGCGCGGGCCCGTCGACGGCGATGGCGCCCATCGCGGCGATGCCCGACTTGGTCGTGGCGTATCCGCCGGCCGCCAGCGCCACGACCGCGGCGAAGGCCGCGATGAGCGCCACGACGGAGACGAATACCTGGGCGTAGTAGCGCGCCTTGCGCGGTACGACCGCCTCGATCAGCACGCCGACGATCGCCGCGCCGAGAATGATCAAGGTGGGCGACAATTGCCCGTACTCGATCTTCGGCGTGTCGATCTTCAAGATCGGGTCGGCCGCGGTTGTCCACAGGCTGTGGACGGCTGATGTGCTCACTTGGCCGCCTCCACCTCGGGCTGAGGATCCTTCTTGTGTACGTCGGACATGGTCTGCTGGACCGCCGGGTTGACGATGTCCGTGAGGGGCTTCGGGTAGACGCCCAGGAAGATCAGCAGTGCGACCAGCGGGGCGACGACCACGAGTTCCCGCACCCTGAGGTCGGGCATCGCGGACACCTCCGCCTTCACCGGGCCCGTCATCGTCCGCTGGTAGAGGACGAGGACGTAGAGCGCGGCGAGCACGATGCCGAAGGTGGCGATGATGCCGATCACCGGGTAGCGCGTGAACGTGCCGACCAGGACCAGGAACTCGCTCACGAACGGCGCCAGTCCCGGCAGCGACAGCGTCGCGAGGCCGCCGATCAGGAAGGTGCCGGCGAGCACCGGGGCGACCTTCTGCACACCGCCGTAGTCGGCGATGAGCCGCGAGCCGCGCCGGGAGATCAGGAAGCCGGCCACCAGCATCAGCGCGGCCGTCGAGATGCCGTGGTTGACCATGTAGAGCGTCGCGCCGGACTGGCCCTGGCTGGTCATCGCGAAGATGCCCATGATGATGAACCCGAAGTGCGAGATCGACGCGTACGCGATCAGGCGCTTCATGTCCCGCTGGCCGACCGCGAGCAGCGCGCCGTAGACGATGCTGATCAGCGCCAGGACGAGGATCGCGGGCGTCGCCCACTTGCTGGCCTCGGGGAACAACTGGAGGCAGAAGCGGAGCATCGCGAAGGTGCCCACCTTGTCGACGACCGCCGTGATGAGGACGGCGACCGGTGTGGTGGCCTCCCCCATCGCGTTGGGCAGCCAGGTGTGCAGCGGCCACAGCGGCGCCTTCACCGCGAAGGCGAAGAAGAAGCCGAGGAACAGCCAGCGTTCGGTGTTGGTCGCCATGTCGAGCGTGCCGTTGGCGCGGGCCTCGGCGATCTGCTGGAGGCTGAAGTTCCCGGCGACCACATAGAGGCCGATCACCGCGGCCAGCATGATCAGACCGCCGACCAGGTTGTAGAGCAGGAACTTCACGGCCGCGTACGACCGCTGTGTCGACGCCACCTTCTCGCCGTGCTCGTGGGCACGGTCCCCGAAGCCGCCGATGAGGAAGTACATCGGGATGAGCATGGCTTCGAAGAAGATGTAGAAGAGGAAGACGTCGGTGGCCTCGAAGGAGATGATCACCATCGCCTCGACGGCCAGGATCAGGGCGAAGAAGCCCTGGGTGGGCCGCCACCGCTTGCTGCCGGTCTCCAGCGGGTCGGCGTCGTGCCAGCCCGCGAGGATGATGAACGGGATCAGCAGCGCCGTCAGCGCGATCAGCGCGACCGCGATGCCGTCCACACCGAGTTCGTAGCGGACCCCGAAGTCGGCGATCCAGGAATGGGATTCGGTGAGCTGGTAGCGGTCGCCGCCGGGGTCGAAGCGGACCAGGACGGTGATCGCGAGGGCGAGTGTGCCGAGCGAGACGAGCAGCGCCAGCCATTTGGCTGCGGTGCGCTGCGCGGCCGGTACGGCGGCCGTGGCGATCGCCCCGATCGCCGGGAGCACCGCCGTGGCTGTCAGCAGAGGAAAGGACATCGGTATCAGACCGCCCTCATCAGCAGGGTCGCGGCGATGAGGATCGCCACACCTCCGAACATCGAGACCGCGTACGACCGCACGAAGCCGTTCTGGAGCCTGCGCATCCGTCCGGACAGGCCGCCGACGGAGGCCGCCGTGCCGTTGACGACGCCGTCGACCAGGGTGTGGTCGACGTACACCAGGGACCGCGTGAGGTGCTCGCCGCCGCGGACGAGGACGACGTGGTTGAAGTCGTCCTGGTACAGGTCGCGCCGGGCGGCCCGGGTGAGCACCGACCCGCGCGGGGCGACGGCCGGAACCGGGAGGCGGCCGTACTGGCCGTAGGCGATGGCGACGCCGATGACCATGCACGCGACGGTCGCGCCGGTGATGACCCCCGCGCTGAGCGGCGCGTCACCGTGGTCGTGCCCGGTGATGGGCTCCAGCCAGTGGATGAAGCGGTCGCCGATGCTGAAGAACGCACCTGCGGCGACCGACCCGACGGCCAGCACGATCATGGGGATCGTCATGACCTTGGGCGACTCGTGCGGATGCGGTTCGTTGCCCTTCTCGTCCGGCTGCCAGCGCTTCTCGCCGAAGAACGTCATCAGCATCACGCGCGTCATGTAGAACGCCGTGATCGCGGCGCCCAGCAGCGCGCAGCCGCCGAGGATCCAGCCCTCGGTGCCGCCCTTGGCGAAGGCGGCCTCGATGATCTTGTCCTTGGAGAAGAAGCCGGACAGGCCCGGGAAGCCGATGATCGCGAGGTAGCCGAGACCGAAGGTGACGAAGGTGACCGGCATGTACTTGCGCAGACCGCCGTACTTGCGCATGTCGACCTCGTCGTTCATGCCGTGCATGACGGATCCGGCGCCGAGGAACAGCCCGGCCTTGAAGAAGCCGTGCGTCACCAGGTGCATGATCGCGAAGACGTAGCCGATGGGGCCGAGACCGGCGGCGAGGACCATGTAGCCGATCTGCGACATGGTCGAGCCGGCCAGCGCCTTCTTGATGTCGTCCTTCGCGCAACCGACGATCGCACCGAAGAGGAGCGTGACGGCACCGACGATCGTGACGACCAACTGCGCGTCGGGCGCGGCGTTGAAGATGGCCCCGGAGCGGACGATCAGGTAGACGCCCGCGGTCACCATCGTCGCGGCGTGGATGAGGGCCGAGACCGGGGTCGGGCCCTCCATCGCGTCCCCGAGCCAGGACTGCAGCGGCACCTGGGCGGACTTGCCGCACGCGGCGAGCAGCAGCATCAGGCCGATCGCGGTGAGCTTGCCCTCGCTCGCGTCACCGACCAGGCCCGGCTCCCCCTCGCCGCCGAGCAGCGGTCCGAAGGCGAAGGTGCCGAACCACAGGAACATCAGCATGATCGCGATCGACAGGCCCATGTCGCCGACGCGGTTGACCAGGAAGGCCTTCTTCGCGGCGGTGGCAGCGCTGGGCTTGTGCTGCCAGAAGCCGATCAGCAGGTACGACGCGAGACCGACGCCCTCCCAGCCGACGTACAGCAGCAGGTAGTTGTCGGCGAGGACGAGCAGCAGCATCGCCGCGAGGAACAGGTTCAGATAGCCGAAGAAGCGGCGGCGCCGCTCGTCGTGCTCCATGTACCCGACCGAGTACAGGTGGATCAGCGAGCCGACGCCGGTGATCAGCAGCACGAACGTCATCGACAGTTGGTCGAGGCGGAAGGCGACGTCCGCCTGGAAGCTCTCGACCTGGATCCAACTGAACAGGTGCTGGGTGAGGGTGCGCTGTTCGGGATCCTTGCCCAGCAGGTCGGCGAAGAGGACCACGCCGAAGGCGAAGGAGGCGAACGAAAGGAGCGTGCCGATCCACTGGCCGACGGCGTCGAGGCGCCGGCCGCCGCACAGCAGTACGGCCGCTCCGAGCAGGGGCGCCGCGATCAGCAGCGCAATCAGGTTCTCCACGATTTCTTCCGACCCCTCAGAGCTTCATCAGGCTGGCGTCGTCGACCGAGGCCGAGTGGCGGGAACGGAACAGCGACACGATGATCGCGAGCCCGACGACGACCTCCGCGGCGGCGACGACCATCGTGAAGAAGGCGATGATCTGGCCGTCGAGGTTGCCGTGCATCCGGGAGAAGGCGACGAGCGTCAGGTTGCAGGCGTTGAGCATGAGCTCGATGCACATGAACACGACGATCGCGTTGCGCCTGATCAGCACGCCGGTGGCGCCGATCGTGAACAACAGGGCCGCGAGGTAGATGTAGTTGACCGGGTTCACTTCGATGCCTCCTCGGGCCGCTTGAAGGCCGACGGCTCGATGGCGGTCCGCTCCAGCCGCTCCTCCGCCCGCTGCTCCAGCGCCCGCAGGTCGTTGAGCGCCTCGGTGGACACGTCACGGATCTGACCGCGCTCGCGCAGCGTCTTGCTGACCGTGAGGTCGGAGGGGGTGCCGTCGGGCAGCAGGCCCGCGATGTCCACGGCGTTGTGCCGGGCGTAGACGCCGGGGGCCGGCAGCGGCGGGATGTGCTTGCCTTCGCGGATGCGCTCCTCGGACAGCTCGCGCTGCGTCTTGGCCCGCTCGGTGCGCTCGCGGTGCGTGAGCACCATGGCACCGATGGCGGCCGTGATCAGCAGGGCGCCGGTGATCTCGAAGGCGAAGACGTACTTGGTGAAGATGAGGGCGGCCAGGCCCTCCACGTTGCCGTTCGCGTTCGCCTGGGCGAGGCCGTTGAACTCCGTGATGGAGGCGTTCCCGATGCCCGCGATCAGCAGGATGCCGAAGCCGAGCCCGCACAGAAGGGCCAGCCAGCGCTGGCCCTTGATGGTCTCCTTCAGGGAGTCCGCCGCCGTCACGCCGACCAGCATCACCACGAACAGGAACAGCATCATGATCGCGCCGGTGTAGACGACGATCTGCACGATGCCCAGGAAGTAGGCACCGTTGGCGAGGTAGAAGACAGCCAGGACGATCATGGTCCCGGCCAGGCAGAGCGCGCTGTGCACTGCCTTCTTCATGAAGACGGTGCACAGGGCGCCGATGACGGCGACGGTGCCGAGGATCCAGAACTGGAAGGCCTCTCCGGTGGAGGTGGAGTAGGCGGCGAGCTGCGCGCTCATGCCTCCACCTCCCGTTCTTCCGGCTTCTCACCCTTGGAGACGGCGACCTGGCGCTCCGTGCCGGGAGCGGCTTCGGTCACCAGACCGCGGTAGTAGTCCTGCTCGTCGGTCCCCGGGTAGAGGGCGTGGGGGGAGTCGACCATGCCGTCCTCGAGACCGGCGAGCAACTGCTCCTTGGTGTAGATGAGGTTGGCGCGGCTGGAGTCGGCGAGCTCGAACTCGTTGGTCATCGTGAGCGCGCGCGTGGGGCACGCCTCGATGCACAGGCCGCACAGGATGCAGCGGGCGTAGTTGATCTGGTACACGGCGCCGTACCGCTCGCCCGGCGAGTAGCGCTCCTCGTCGGTGTTGTCGGCGCCTTCCACATAGATGGCGTCGGCGGGGCAGGCCCAGGCGCACAGCTCGCAGCCGACGCACTTCTCCAGGCCGTCCGGATGGCGGTTGAGCTGGTGCCGTCCGTGGAAGCGCGGAGCTGTGGTCTTCTGCTGCTCCGGGTACTGCTCGGTCAGCCGCTTCTTGAACATGGCCTTGAAGGTCACGCCGAAGCCTGCGACGGGGTTCATGAAACCGGGCTTGGTCTCCTTGGGCTCCTCAGCCATCGGACGCCTCCTTTCCATCCAGAGATCCGTCACTCTGAGTATCGGGCCCACCACTGACAATCAGCTCCCGCTCGCGGTGCGAGCGGCGACGCGGCACCGGGGGCAACTCCTGCCCCGGCAGCGGCGGTACGGGGAATCCGCCCGCCATCGCGTCGAACGCGGCCGGTTCCCCGGCGGCTGTCTCGGCGCCCTTCGCCTTCTCGCGGAACATGTCGACGACGAAGGAGAGCAGGAGCAGCGCGAGGACGCCGCCGCCGACGTAGAGGGCGATGTCGGCGAAGTCGTAGTTCTCGTTGCGCAGGGTCCGCACGGTCGCGACGAGCATCAGCCAGACGACGGAGACCGGGATGAGGACCTTCCAGCCGAGCTTCATGAGCTGGTCGTAGCGCACGCGCGGGAGCGTGCCGCGCAGCCAGATGAAGAAGAACAGCAGCAGTTGGACCTTGATCACGAACCAGAGGAGCGGCCACCAGCCGTGGTTCGCGCCCTCCCAGAAGGTGCTGACCGGATACGGGGCCCGCCAGCCGCCCAGGAAGAGCGTCACCGACACGGCCGAGACCGTCACCATGTTCACATACTCGGCGAGCATGAACATCGCGAACTTGATCGACGAGTACTCGGTGTTGAAGCCGCCGACCAGGTCGCCCTCGGACTCCGGCATGTCGAACGGGGCGCGGTTGGTCTCACCGACCATCGTGATGATGTAGATGATGAAGGAGACCGGCAGCAGCACGACGTACCAGCGGTCCTGCTGGGCCTCGACGATCGCCGAGGTCGACATCGAACCGGAGTAGAGGAACACCGAGGCGAACGCGGCGCCCATCGCGATCTCGTAGGAGATCATCTGCGCGCAGGAGCGCAGGCCACCGAGCAGCGGGTAGGTGGATCCGGAACTCCAACCCGCCAGCACGATGCCGTAGATGCCGACCGAGGCGACCGCGAGGATGTAGAGCATCGCGATCGGCAGGTCGGTGAGCTGCATCGTGGTGCGCTGGCCGAAGATCGAGATCTCGTTGCCGGCCGGGCCGAAGGGGATCACCGCGATCGCCATGAAGGCCGGGATGGCCGCGACGATCGGTGCGAGGACGTAGACGACCTTGTCCGCGCGTTTGACGATGACGTCTTCCTTCAGCATCAGCTTGATGCCGTCGGCGAGCGACTGGAGCATGCCCCAGGGGCCGTGCCGGTTGGGCCCGATGCGCAACTGCATCCAGGCGACGACCTTGCGCTCCCAGACGATGGAGAACAGCACGGTCACCATCAGGAAGGCGAAGCAGAACACCGCCTTGATGACGACCAGCCACCAGGGGTCGCGGCCGAACATCGAGAGGTCTTCAGCGGCGAGGAAAGGGCTCATGCCTCCACCTCCTCGGGGGCCTCGGACGCGAGGGTCGCCGGGCCGATGCGGACGAGTGAGCCGGGCAGTGCCCCGGAGTCGGAGGCGACGCCGCCACCCACGGAGTTCAGCGGGAGCCACACCACCCGGTCGGGCATCTCGGTGATCTGCAACGGCAGTTCCACGGTTCCGGCGGGGCCGGTGACGGCGAGGACGTCGCCGTTCTTCACGCCGGCCTCGGCGGCGGTCGCGGCCGACACACGCGCGTGGGCGGCGTGCCGGGTGCCGGCGAGCGCCTCGTCGCCCTCCTGGAGGCGGCCCTGGTCGAGCAGCAGCCGGTGCCCGGCGAGGACTGCCTCACCGGCGGCCGGCCGCGGCAACTGGGGCGCGCTCTCCAGGGGTTCGGTGGCCCGCGGTCCGTCCCAGGGGCCGAGCCGGTCGATCTCCGCGCGCGTGGTGCGCAGATCCGGCAGACCCAGGTGTACGTCCATGGCGTCGGCCAGCATCTGCAGGACCCGCGCGTCGGTCGGGGCCAGCCGGCGGGTCATCTGGTCGGGCTTGAGCGCGGCCTCGAAGAAGCGCACCCGGCCCTCCCAGTTGAGGAAGGTGCCGGCCTTCTCGGCGACCGCGGCGACCGGCAGCACGACGTCGGCGAGCTCGGTCACCTCACCGGGCCGAAGCTCCAGCGACACCACGAAGCCGACCTCGCCGAGCGCCTCACGCGCGCGTGCCGGGTCGGGCAGGTCGCCGACCTCGACGCCTGCGACGAGCAGGGCCTGGAGTTCGCCGGTCGCGGCGGCCTCCACGATCTGGCCGGTGTCGCGGCCGTAGCGGAGCGGGAGTTCGGCCAGCCCCCAGACGGCGGCGACCTCCTCACGTGCGCGTGGGTCGGTCGCGGGACGTCCGCCCGGCAGCAGCGTCGGCAGCGCGCCCGCCTCGACGGCACCGCGCTCCCCCGCCCGGCGCGGGATCCACACCAGCTCGGCGCCGGTCGCGGTCGCGGCCCGTACGGCGGCGGTGAGCCCGCCCGTGACGGCGGCCATCCGTTCGCCGACGACGATCACCGAGCCCTCGGTGCGCAGCGCCTCGGACGCCTGCGCGCCGGCCCCGTCCAGGCCGACGCCGCTCGCGAGCGCGTCCAGCCACTCCGTCTCGGTGCCGGGAGCGGCCGGCAGCAGCGTGCCGCCGGCCTTCTCCAGGCCGCGCGTCGCGTGCGTGGCGAGCGAGAAGACCTTCTGGCCGTGCCCCCGCCATGCCTTGCGCAGCCGCAGGAAGATCCCGGGCGCCTCCTCCTCGGCCTCGAACCCGGCCAGCAGGACGGCCGGTGCCTTCTCCAGGGAGGTGTACGTGGCACCCGTACCGTCCAGGTCACGGCCGTGACCGGCGACCCGCGCGGCAAGGAAGTCGGCTTCCTCGCCGCTGTGCACGCGCGCGCGGAAGTCGATGTCGTTGGTGTCGAGCGCCACGCGCGCGAACTTGCTGTACGCGTAGGCGTCCTCGACGGTGAGCCGGCCGCCGGCCAGCACGCCGGTGCGGCCGCGGGAGGCGAGCAGGCCTTGAGCTGCGATCTGGAGTGCCTCCGGCCAGGAGGCGGGTTCCAGTTCACCCTCGGCGTTGCGCACGAGCGGCGTCTGGAGCCGGTCGCGCTGCTGGGCGTAGCGGAAGCCGAACCGGCCCTTGTCGCAGATCCACTCCTCGTTGACCTCGGGGTCGTTGGCCGCGAGGCGTCGCATGACCTTGCCGCGCCGGTGGTCGGTGCGGGTGGCGCAGCCGCCGGAGCAGTGCTCGCACACACTCGGGGACGACACCAGATCGAAGGGGCGGGAGCGGAACCGGTACGCCGCCGAGGTGAGTGCCCCGACCGGGCAGATCTGGATGGTGTTGCCGGAGAAGTACGACTCGAACGGGTCGCCCTCGCCGGTGCCGACCTGCTGGAGCGCGCCCCGCTCAAGGAGCTCGATCATCGGGTCGCCCGCGATCTGGTTGGAGAACCGGGTGCAGCGGGCGCACAGCACGCACCGTTCGCGGTCGAGCAGGACCTGTGTGGAGATCGGCACGGGCTTCTCGTACGTCCGCTTCTTTCCCTCGAAGCGGGAGTCGGACTGGCCGTGCGACATGGCCTGGTTCTGCAGCGGGCACTCGCCGCCCTTGTCGCAGACCGGGCAGTCCAGCGGGTGGTTGATGAGCAGGAGCTCCATCACACCCTTCTGGGCCTTCTCCGCGACCGGGGAGGTGAGGTGCGTCTTGACGACCATGCCGTCCGTGCACGTGATGGTGCAGGACGCCATCGGCTTGCGCTGGCCCTCTACCTCGACGATGCACTGGCGGCAGGCGCCGGCCGGGTCGAGGAGGGGGTGGTCGCAGAAGCGGGGGATCTCGATGCCGAGCTGCTCGGCGGCGCGGATGACCAGGGTGCCCTTGGGCACGCTGATCTCGACGCCGTCGATGGTCAGCGAGACGAGATCCTCCGGCGGGACCGCCGTCTCTCCCCCTCCGGAGGGAGCGCTGGTGGTCACAGTCATGCGTTCACCTCCGTGCGGTGGTCGGCCCAGGCCGTCGACTTGGCCGGGTCGAAGGGGCAGCCACGGCCCGTGATGTGCTGCTCGTACTCCTCGCGGAAGTACTTCAGCGAGGAGAAGATCGGCGAGGCGGCGCCGTCGCCGAGTGCGCAGAAGGACTTGCCGTTGATGTTGTCGGCGATGTCGTTCAGCTTGTCGAGGTCGCTCATCACGCCCTTGCCGGCCTCGATGTCGCGCAGCAACTGCACGAGCCAGTACGTGCCTTCGCGGCAGGGTGTGCACTTGCCGCAGGACTCGTGGGCGTAGAACTCGGTCCAGCGGGTGACGGCGCGTACGACGCAGGTCGTCTCGTCGAAGCACTGCAGGGCCTTGGTGCCGAGCATGGAACCGGCGGCGCCGACGCCCTCGTAGTCGAGGGGGACGTCGAGGTGCTCGTCGGTGAACATCGGCGTCGAGGAGCCGCCCGGCGTCCAGAACTTCAGGCGATGGCCCGGGCGCATCCCGCCGCTCATCTCAAGGAGCTGGCGCAGGGTGATGCCGAGCGGGGCCTCGTACTGGCCGGGGCTGGCGACATGGCCGCTGAGCGAGTAGAGCGTGAAGCCCGGGGACTTCTCGCTGCCCATCGAGCGGAACCATTCTTTGCCCCGGTGCAGGATCGCGGGAACCGACGCGATCGACTCGACGTTGTTCACAACAGTCGGGCAGGCGTAGAGACCTGCCACCGCGGGGAAGGGGGGACGCAGCCGCGGTTGTCCACGGCGGCCTTCGAGCGAGTCGAGCAGTGCGGTCTCCTCACCGCAGATGTACGCGCCGGCGCCGGCGTGCACGGTGAGTTCGAGATTCAGGCCACTGCCGAGGATGTTCTCGCCGAGGAAGCCGGCCGCGTAGGCCTCGCGCACGGCCTCGTGCAACCGCCGCAGAACAGGGACGACTTCACCACGCAGATAGATGAAGGCATGCGAAGACCTGATGGCATAACACGCGATGACGATGCCCTCGATGAGGCTGTGCGGGTTCGCGAAGAGGAGCGGGATGTCCTTACAGGTCCCGGGCTCCGATTCGTCGGCGTTGACAACTAGATAGTGCGGCTTTCCATCACCTTGGGGAATGAACTGCCATTTCATTCCCGTCGGGAATCCCGCGCCGCCGCGCCCGCGCAGACCGGAATCCTTGACGTACGCGATCAGGTCGTCCGGCGACATCGCGAGCGCCTTGCGGAGCCCCTCGTACCCCTCGTGCCTTCGGTAGACGTCCAGCGTCCAGGACCTGTCCTCGTCCCAGAAGGCCGACAGCACGGGTGCGAGCAGCTTCTCGGGGCTGTTTTCCTTCAGCTCTGGTGCCAACGTCATCACTCCCCCTCCTCGGCGACAGGCCCTGCCGGGTGGGCTGGGTCGGACGCGGACGATTCCTGCGGCGCGTCGTGCGAGCTGAGGTGTTCAGCCGACGACGGTTGGTGCGCTGTCCTGTCCTGCGGCTCCTCGTGCGGGCCGCCGTCGCGCGGATGGACCACGCGCGCGGGTGCGGTCTCCCCCTTGGCCAGGCGGAGGCCCACCAGCGAGGCCGGTCCCGCACTGCCGCCCTCCTCGACGGCCCTGGGCCGCTCGTCGGGGAAGCCGGCCAGGATCCGCGCGGTGTCCTTGAAGGTGCACAGCCGGGCCCCGCGTGTGGGCTCGACGTCCCTGCCCGCGCGCAGGTCGTCGACGAGGCGCTTGGCACTGGCGGGGGTCTGGTTGTCGAAGAACTCCCAGTTGACCATCACGACCGGCGCGAAGTCGCAGGCGGCGTTGCACTCGATGTGCTCCAGGGTGACCTTGCCGTCGCCCGTGGTCTCGCCGTTGCCGACGCCCAGGTGCTCCTGGAGCTCCTCGAAGATCGCGTCGCCGCCCATGACCGCGCACAGCGTGTTGGTGCAGACGCCGACCTGGTAGTCACCGCTCGGCTTGCGCCGGTACATGGTGTAGAAGGTGGCGACCGCGGTGACCTCGGCCGTGGTCAGCTCCAGTACGTCCGCGCAGAACTGCATCCCTGTGCGCGTGACGTGGCCCTCCTCCGCCTGCACGAGATGCAGCAACGGCAGGAGGGCGGACCGGGAGTCCGGGTAGCGGGCGATGATCTCGCGCGCGTCGGTCTCCAGTCGGGCCCGAACGTCGTCCGGGTAGCCGGGCGCGGGCAGTTCGGGCATGCCCAGGCTGACGCCCCGCTCGGAAGAAGAGGTGGTCACCGGTCGACGCCTCCCATCACGGGGTCGATGGACGCGACGGCGACGATGACGTCGGCGACCTGGCCGCCCTCGCACATCGCCGCCATGGCCTGAAGGTTGGTGAAGGACGGGTCGCGGAAGTGGACCCGGAAGGGGCGGGTGCCACCGTCGGACACGGCGTGCACGCCGAGCTCGCCCTTGGGCGATTCGACGGCCGCGTACGCCTGTCCGGCCGGGACGCGGAAGCCCTCGGTGACCAACTTGAAGTGGTGGATCAGGGCCTCCATGGAGGTGCCCATGATCTTCTTGATGTGGTCGAGGGAGTTGCCGAGCCCGTCGGGGCCCAGGGCGAGCTGGGCGGGCCAGGCGATCTTCTTGTCGGCGACCATGACCGGGCCGGGCTGGAGCCGGTCCAGGCACTGTTCGACGATCCCGAGCGACTGGCGCATCTCCTCCAGGCGGATCAGGAAGCGCCCGTAGGAGTCGCAGGTGTCGGCGGTCGGGATCTCGAAGTCGTAGGTCTCGTAGTCGCAGTACGGCTGCGACTTGCGCAGGTCGTGCGGGAGACCGGTGGAACGCAGGATCGGGCCTGTCGCGCCGAGGGCCATGCAGCCGGCCAGGTCGAGGTAGCCGACGTCCTGCATGCGGGCCTTGAAGATGGGGTTCCCGGTGGCGAGCTTGTCGTACTCCGGGAGGTTCTTCTTCATCTTCTTCACGAACTCGCGGATCTGGTCCACCGCGCCGGGCGGCAGGTCCTGGGCGAGTCCGCCGGGCCGGATGTACGCGTGGTTCATCCGAAGGCCCGTGATGAGCTCGTAGATGTCGAGAATCATTTCACGATCACGGAATCCGTAGATCATGATCGTGGTGGCGCCGAGCTCCATGCCGCCGGTGGCGATGCACACCAGGTGGGAGGAGAGCCGGTTCAGCTCCATCAGGAGCACCCGGATGATCTTGGCGCGCTCGGTGATCTCGTCCTCGATGCCGAGGAGCTTCTCGACGGCGAGACAGTAGGCGGTCTCGTTGAAGAAGGACGTCAGGTAGTCCATGCGCGTCACGAACGTGGTGCCCTGCGTCCAGGTCCGGTACTCGAGGTTCTTCTCGATGCCGGTGTGGAGGTAACCGATGCCGCAGCGGGCCTCTGTGACCGTCTCGCCGTCGATCTCCAGGATCAGGCGGAGCACTCCGTGGGTGGAGGGGTGCTGGGGGCCCATGTTGAGGACGATGCGCTCGTCGTCGGCACGGGCCGCGGCCTCGACGACCTCGTCCCAGTCGCCGCCGGTGACCGTATATACGGTGCCCTCGGTGGTCTCGCGCGCGGATGCGGAAGCGGCTGCTGACTGTGTGTTGCTCACGAGTACGACCTCCGCTGGTCCGGAGCCGGGATCTGGGCGCCCTTGTACTCGACGGGGATGCCGCCGAGGGGGTAGTCCTTGCGCTGCGGGTGGCCCTGCCAGTCGTCCGGCATCATGATCCGCGTCAGGGCGGGGTGACCGTCGAAGACGATGCCGAAGAAGTCGTAGGTCTCGCGCTCGTGCCAGTCGTTGGTCGGATAGACGGAGACCAGCGACGGGACGTGCGGGTCGCTGTCGGGGGCGCTGACTTCGAGTCGGATCAGCCGGTTGTGGGTGATCGAGCGCAGGTGGTAGACGGCGTGCAGCTCCCGGCCCTTGTCGCTCGGGTAGTGGACGCCGCTGACTCCGGTGCACAGTTCGAAGCGCAGGGCCGGGTCGTCGCGCAGGGTGCGGGCGACGCGGAGCAGGTGCTCGCGTTCGATGTGGAAGGTGATCTCGTCCCGGTCGACGACCGTCTTCTCGATGGCGTTGTCGGGCAGGAGGCCCTGTTCCTCGAGCGCGCCTTCGAGTTCGTCGGCGACCTCGTCGAACCAGCCTCCGTAGGGGCGGCTCGCCGGGCCCGGCAGCCGGACGGAGCGGACGAGGCCGCCGTAGCCGGAGGTGTCGCCGCCGTTGGTGGCGCCGAACATGCCGCGCTGGACGCGGATCTCCTCGCCGCCCTGGCCGCGCTGGCCCGGGAGGTTGGAGGCGGAGAGGTCCTTCTCGGGGTTGACCCCGTTCGACCCGTTCGCCCCGTTGGTGCCGTTCGCGTCGCTCACCGCAGCAGCCCCTTCATCTCGATCGTGGGCAGGGCCTTGAGCGCCGCTTCCTCCGCCTCGCGTGCCGCCTCCTCGGCGTTCACGCCGAGCTTGGAGGACTGGATCTTCTGGTGGAGCTTGAGGATGGCGTCCATCAGCATCTCGGGCCGTGGCGGGCAGCCCGGCAGATAGATGTCGACCGGGACGATGTGGTCGACGCCCTGCACGATCGCGTAGTTGTTGAACATGCCGCCCGAGGAGGCGCAGACCCCCATGGAGATCACCCACTTGGGGTTCGGCATCTGGTCATAGACCTGCCTGAGCACCGGCGCCATCTTCTGGCTCACCCGGCCGGCGACGATCATCAGGTCGGCCTGGCGCGGGGATCCGCGGAAGACCTCCATGCCGAAGCGCGCCAGGTCGTAGCGGCCGGCGCCGGTGGTCATCATCTCGATGGCACAGCAGGCGAGGCCGAAGGTGGCCGGGAAGACGGACGACTTGCGCACCCAGCCCGCGGCCTGCTCGACGGTGGTCAGCAGGAATCCGCTCGGCAGCTTTTCTTCGAGTCCCATGTCTAAAGGCCCCTCAGTCCCATTCCAGGCCGCCGCGCCGCCATACGTACGCGTACGCGACGAAGACGGTGAGCACGAAGAGCAGCATCTCCACGAGCCCGAAAATCCCCAGGGAGTCGAAGGTGACGGCCCAGGGGTAGAGGAAGACGATCTCGATATCGAAGATGATGAAGAGCATCGCCGTCAGGTAGTACTTGATCGGGAAGCGCCCGCCGCCGGCCGGCGTGGGGGTCGGCTCGATACCGCACTCATAGGCCTCGAGCTTGGCCCGGTTGTACCGCTTCGGACCGATCAGCGTGGCCATGACCACGGAGAAGATCGCAAAGCCTGCCCCGAGGGCTCCCAGTACGAGGATGGGCGCATACGCGTTCACCGCTCCTCGCTCCTCTCAGTCGGCACTGACTGCTGGCGGTTGCACTGGGCTCACAGCCGCCCCACCGGTCCCACGAGCCCCGCTCGTCCCGGCGAAGATCGAGAACATGTGAAGCAGGTCACAAGCCCAACTGCCTCGCATCTTATGCCCGCCGCTCTGTGATCTGCGACACGGGGTATTACACAAGCTTTGTGATCTCCACCACCTGACGAAGGATCATGAACAGGGATGAGCGGTGATCTTCACACGAGAAGCGTCCGAGTGATCACCAGAGGTGACATTTTCGCTCGTCGGTGCAGCTCGGAGGGGGCGTCTCAATATCAAGAGAGTTCTCTTGCATGCAAATTGGTGCTGGACCGGATGACTTGGTAGAGGACCCGTTCACACATCAGAGGGAGAGCCGGGAGCAGATGTGGACGCGTGCACGCGTTCACGAGCGACGGCGGTCGCGATTCGCGCACCAGACGCCCACGGGGTCGTAACCGTTGCGTGACCTCCGCCACATCGATGAGAGACCTCTGAGAACCGGGCTTGGCCACCGGTCCCAACAGGTGGTAGGCGAAGAGCAATTCGGACTTAATGATGAAAGACCGTGATCACGGGCAGAAGACGAGCGCCCGCAATGTCCGTTACGGCGTCAATAAAGGGTGACCCGGGAGAATTTCGGGCCGCCGATTGAACAACTGTGGCGCAGCCCACGTTTCTTGAAGGTATGGAGGAGCCCCTGGTACCCGTTGTTCTCATGTCCCACACCGCTCACATACGTAGCCACCGGAAACCCCGCCGCACCGCGTCGTCGACCATCGCGATGCGCGCCGGAGTTGCCGGTGGCGTCCTCAGCATGGCAGCGGCAGGCGCAGCGGCCACGGCGAACGCCGCCGAGCCGGTGACGCAGACCATCGAACTGCCCACCCTCACGGGTGACCTGGCGGACCAGCTCGCCCAGTCCGCCGACGCCACGCAACTGGCGGCGGCGAACTACGAGCTCGACGCCGAGCGTGACGCGGCAGCCGCCGCGGCCGCCAAGGAGGCCAAGAAGGACCTCGCGGAGGCCAAGAAGAAGGCCGAGGCGAAGAAGAAGGCCGAGGAGGCCCGCAGGGCCGCCGCCGAGGAAGCCGCCTCGCGCAGCGCCGAGCGGACCACCCTGTCCGCCTCCGCGAGCACCAGCACGGACGTGTCCGCTCCCGCGAGCGGCAGCGTGGGCACGGTCATCGCCTTCCTCAAGGCGCAGCTTGGCGACGCGTACGTCCTGGGTGCCACCGGCCCCAACGCGTGGGACTGCTCCAGCCTGGTCCAGGCCGCGTACAAGCAGGTGGGCGTGGACCTGCCGCGGGTCTCGCAGGACCAGTCGATGTCCGGCACCGACATCCCGCTCTCGCAGGTGCAGGTCGGCGACATCCTCTACTGGGGCGGCAAGGGTTCCGCTTACCATGTGGGCGTGTACATCGGTAACGGCCAGTACCTGGACGCGGCCAACCCCTCCAAGGGCGTCGTCATCCAGGACCTGTCCGGCTACCCGGCGTCGGGTGCGGTGCGCGTGCTCTGACGCGAGCCGTACAACAGGCGTACGGAAGGGGCCGCAGCCGCTCGGGGGCAGCGGCCCCTCCGTCATCCCTCAAGCCCCCGGCGTCTATCCGAGGTCGAACGTGTTGGGCAGGCCCAGCCTGTAGCGCACCTCGTCGATCCGCTTGAGGGGCTCCATCTCCGGGGGCCGGTACAGCTCCCAGATCTCACAGCGCTCGGCGTCCGAATTGTCCGCGTCCAGGAGCGCGTTGACCGCGAGGCGGGCCGACTCGTTGGCGCCCTCCATCGTCGCGAGGTCGACGTCCGTGCGGACGTAGTCGCCGGCGAGGAAGAAGTTCGGGACCCTCGTGCGGGCCGTGGGGCGGTTGTAGAGCGTGCCCGTGGGGTGGATGAGGAGCTGTTCGCGGTTCTGCGGGTCAGGGCCGCCCAGACCCGTCACCGCCGGGTCCATGAACCAGCCGAGGCGGTCCTCGTCCCGCAGCACCGTCTTGCCGGCGTCGTTGAGGCCGGCCTTCAACTGCGCCCAGAGTTCGGCGACGACCTCCTCCTTGGTGCACTCCTTGGCCGTCTTGCCGTACAGGATGCCCGGCTTGTCCCACTCCGAGATGATGGCGGAGAGGCAGTCCAGGGCGCGTCCGTCGCCGTAGTCGCGGGAGAAGTCCCGTCCCGCCCAGAACTGGGCCTGGCCGACGCCGGTCACCGACCAGGGTGAGTCGAGGCAGTTGATGTGGCCGTGCACGACCGGGGTGGGTGTGCGGAGGTAGAACATCACGCCGGTCATCCAGTCGGCCTGGAGGGCGTCGCAGCGCGCGAGCTGCGGGTCGGCGGCGCGCAGGGCGGGACCCCAGGTACCGCGCGCGTGCTCGACGGGGAGAGCGGAGATGTAGTGGTCGGCGGTGACGGTACGTTCGTCGCCGCCGTCGCGGGCCGAGACGCGGACCCCGCTCACCCGGCCGGCGGCGTACTGGACCTCGCGGACCTGGGTGCCGAGGTCGAACTCGACGCCGAGGGAGCGCAGGTGGGCCTCCCACGGATCGATCCAGGCCTCGCTCGTGGGGGCGTTCAGGACGCGGTCGATGTCCGCGTCGCCGTCCATGCCACGGCCGAGCAGGCCCCACAGGAGCAGGGCCTCGATGATGACGCGGCCGACGGTCCGGGTGGAGGCGACCTCCGCGCGCGTGGCGACGAGGTTGCGGGTCTGGCCGATGCCGAGGACGGTGCGGTACTCCTCGCTCATCTCCTCGGCGCGGATGAAGTCCCACCACGAGACCTTCTCCCACTGTTCCTCGCGGCGGGCGTCGCAGCTCGTGAGGTGGACCAGGAGGCGGTCGGCGAAGTAGGCGGCCTCGTGGGCGGGCAGGCGGGTGCCGAGGTCCAGCACCGACAGGAGCTGGTCGCGGATCCAGGTGAGGGTGAGGTCGCCGGGGCGCGGCGGGGTGGTGGCGCGGCGCAGCGGGAAGTGCAGGTCGGCCCGGCCGCCGGAGCGGGCGAACAGGGCCTCGGTGCCGCTGACGAGGTTGTCGTGGACGCCGTGCGCGTTGCCGGGGACGGGGATGCGGCGCATGGTCTCCGGCAGGTTCCGGTAGAAGCCGGGGAAGAAGCGGAAGCCGTGTTCCGCGGGGAGGTCGGCGCGGCCGCCGGCCGCCGTTCCCGGGACGGGCATCGAGCGGGCCTTGCCGCCGAGGGCGTCGTAGTACTCGTAGACGGTGACGGCGTAGCCGCGTTCGGCGAGTTCGTGGGCGGCGCTCAGGCCGGAGACTCCGCCGCCGAGGACGGCGACGCGTTTGCCCGTGGCGGCCCGGGCGGTGCCGGCGGGCCATAAGGCGACGGCGCCGGCCACCGAGCCTGCGCCGGCCAGGAAGCGTCTGCGGGTGTGGCCGGACGGTGTGTGGCCTGTCTGCTCCTGGGGCTCGTGCGCGTGTTCTGTTGTCATGAGACCCGGAGGGTAGGGAGGGTCCGCGCAGGCCGGAAGGCGGTTTCGCGCCCGGCCACAGCATCCTCACAACCCGCGACAGCAGTAGGACGGAAAGGGAGAACGACGATGCCCAGCGTTTTCGTGCAAGGCAGGCCCGTGGAGTCGTATCCGCCGCTCGCGCCCGAGGCCCGGCGTGGATCGGTGCGGCGGATCACCGAGGTGGGCGAGGAGGTGCTGCACAAGCCGTGCCGGGACGTGACCGAGTTCGGGCCCGATCTCGCCGCGCTCATCGACGACATGTTCCTGACGATGTACATCGCCGACGGGGCGGGGCTGGCGGCGAACCAAGTCGGCGTCGATGCACGGCTGTTCGTGTACGACTGCCCGGACGACGACGGGGCCCGGCATGTCGGGCACATCGTCAATCCGGTGCTGGAGCCGCTGGGCGCCTCGGAGCGGCGGCTCCTCGACGACTCGGAGGGCTGTCTGTCGGTGCCGGGCGCCGTGATGGACGTACCGCGTCCGGACCGGGCCGTGGTGCGCGGGTTCGACAAGGACGGCGAGCCGCTCGTGATCGAGGGCACCGGGTACTTCGCCCGCTGTCTCGCGCACGAGGCCGATCACTGCAATGGGCAGGTCTATCTGGACCGGCTGTCCGACCGGGAGCGCAAGGACGCGCTGCGGCAGGTGGCGGACCGGCGCGACGAGGTGTTCGCGCGCCGGGCCGCCAACGTCGAGGCCCTCGGCCGGGCCCGGTCGGCCGGCTGAGCCCTGCCCCACACACAGCCGCAGCCGTGTGACTAGGCCTTCGGCGCCACCTTGCTGAGGCCGTTGATGATGCGGTCCATCGCGTCGCCGCCGGTCGGGTCCGTGAGGTTCGCGAGCAGCTTCAGCGTGAACTTCATCAGCATCGGGTGGGTCAGGCCGCGCTGGGCCGCGATCTTCATGACCTTCGGGTTGCCGATGAGCTTCACGAAGGCGCGGCCCAGCGTGTAGTAGCCGCCGTAGGTGTCCTTCAGGACACGCGGGTAGCGCTGGAGGGCGAGTTCACGGCTCGCGGCCGTCGGGCGGGCGTGGGCCTGGACGATGACGTCGGCGGCGATCTGGCCGGACTCCATGGCGTAGGCGATGCCCTCGCCGTTGAAGGGGTTCACCAGGCCGCCGGCGTCGCCGACCAGCAGCAGGCCCTTGGTGTAGTGCGGCTGGCGGTTGAAGGCCATCGGGAGCGCGGCGCCGCGGATCGGGCCGGTCATGTTCTCCGGCGTGTAGCCCCAGTCCTCCGGCATGGAGGCGCACCAGGCCTTCAGGACCTCGCGCCAGTCCAGCTCCTTGAAGGAGTCGGAGGTGTTGAGCACACCCAGGCCGACGTTCGAGGTGCCGTCGCCCATGCCGAAGATCCAGCCGTAGCCGGGCAGGAGGCGGTCCTCGCCCGGGCCGCGGCGGTCCCACAGCTCCAGCCAGGACTCCAGGTAGTCGTCCTCGTGGCGGGGGCTTTCGAAGTACGTCCGTACGGCCACGCCCATCGGGCGGTCCTCGCGGCGGTGCAGGCCCATCGCGAGGGAGAGGCGGGTGGAGTTGCCGTCGGCGGCGACCACGAGAGGCGCGTGGAAGGTGACCTCGCGCTTGTCCTCGCCGAGCTTGGCGTTGACGCCGGTGATCCGGCCGGTGCGGTCGTCGATGATCGGGGCGCCGACGTTGCAGCGCTCGTAGAGCCGGGCGCCGGCCTTCTGGGCCTGGCGGGCGAGCTGTTCGTCGAAGTCGTCGCGCTTGCGCACGAGGCCGTAGTCGGGGAAGGAGGCGAGATCCGGCCAGTCGAGCTGGAGGCGGACCCCGCCGCCGATGATGCGCAGCCCCTTGTTGCGCAGCCAGCCGGCCTCCTCGGAGATGTCGATGCCCATGGCCACGAGCTGTTTCGTGGCGCGCGGCGTGAGGCCGTCGCCGCAGACCTTCTCCCTCGGGAACTCGGTCTTCTCCAGCAGGAGTACGTCGAGGCCGGACTTGGCCAGGTGGTACGCCGTCGCGGAGCCGGCCGGCCCCGCGCCCACGACGATCACATCGGCGGTGTTCTCGGAGAGAGGGGAGGAGTGGGGCTCGGTCACGACGGTCACGGCTGGATCTCCCCAGGGGTTCGAAATCTGCGTGCCGACCGGCACTGGACATGGGCAGTCTATTCAGCAGAATTGATCACCCGGCTGAAGGGCTGCCCTGTGAACCGAGCTCTCCCCGTAGTACGGCTGCGTGTGCCCACCGACGAGGACGCGGTCGCCTGGCATCGGGTCTTCGCCCACCCGGACGTCATGGAGTTCCACGGTGGCAGGGCCGCCGAACTGTCCGCCTACGAGGAGCTCACCGCCCGCCAGCGCCGGCACGACGCCGAGCGGGGGTTCTGTCTGTGGACCGTGCTCGACGAGCACGAGCGGGTCCTCGGTTTCACGGGCGCCCAGCCGTGGGAGCGGCCGTGGGGTCCGACGGGCGAGATAGAGATCGGCTGGCGGCTCGGGCGGGAGCACTGGGGACAGGGGTACGTCACCGCCGCCGCGCAGTTGACGCTGGAGCGGGTCCGGGCGGCCGGGGTGCCGGACGTGGTGGCCATGGTCGACGCGGGCAACACGCGGTCGATCGCGGTGACCCGGCGGCTGGGCATGCGGCTCGCCGAGGAGTTCACCGCCCCGGACGCCGGGCGGACGGCGCACTGCTACCGGCTCGATCTGTGACCTCCGAACCGAGAGCCCCGATTCCGGATTCATCACGGTGAGTAATCGACTGCTACAGAAAGATACTTGAAGCTTCCGGACGACACCCCGGGCGGTTACCCTTCCAGTACCGCTGGGGGTGACATCTGTGCGCATAACACCCAAAACGCCCGAGGTGCGAGTTCCGAAACTCGTCGGACTGATGGCCATGGACGCGCGCGAGGCAGCGAAGTCGCACGGCCTTGTCCTCAACGCACCGGACCGGCCGGACTTCCACCTCACCGTCGTCGACTACGTCGTACGCCAGTATCCCCAGCCCGGAGCCGAGGTGCCGCGGGACTCGATGGTCTACATCTGGTTCGACTTCGGCGAGGGCGAGGGCGGCGGAGGCATACGCGAGCCACGCATACCGCGACCGCCCTCGGGCGGACTGCAACGCGAGCTGGACGAGCCCGGAGAGGACTCGTACCCGGTGGTCAGCTCAGCCTGAGCCCGGCGCTCAGCTCTGCTTGAAACCCCGGTGCAGGGCCACGACCCCGCCCGTCAGGTTCCGCCACGCCACCTTCGACCAGCCCGCCTTGCGCAGGCGCTCCGCCAGGGCCGGCTGGTCGGGCCAGGCACGGATGGACTCGGCGAGATAGACGTACGCGTCGGGGTTCGAGGACACCGAGCGCGCGACCGGCGGCAGGGCGCGCATCAGGTACTCGGTGTAGACGGTGCGGAACGGCGCCCAGGTCGGGTGCGAGAACTCGCAGATGACGACCCTGCCGCCGGGCCGCGTCACCCGGTACATCTCACGCAGCGCGGCGTCGAAGTCCTGGACGTTGCGCAGCCCGAAGGAGATCGTCACGGCGTCGAAGGTGTCGTCCTTGAACGGCAGCCTCGTCGCGTCGCCCGCCGTGAACGGCAGCCAGGTGTGCTTGCGCTTGCCGACCTGGAGCATCCCGAGCGAGAAGTCGCACGGGACGACGTAGGCACCGGTCTGCGCGAACGGCAGCGAGGAGGTGGCCGTGCCGGCGGCCAGGTCGAGGATCTTCTGCGCCGGGCGGGCGTCGACGGCCTTCGCGACCTCCTTGCGCCATCTGCGGTCCTGGCCGAGCGACAGCACGTCGTTGGTCAGGTCGTACCGTTCCGCCACGTTGTCGAACATCGAGGCGACTTCGTGCGGCTGCTTGTCCAGGGATGCGCGGGTCACGGGCCCATTGTGGCAGTACGGCCGCACGGGCTCGCAGTACGGCCTCCCGGGAGGAGCTTCGGCTTCTTCTTCCCGGCCACGTCCTCCACCCACCCGCACAGCAGCACGAAGACGGCGATCAGGATCCAGCCGACGCCGAACATGAACCACTGGCTCTCCAGCGGCAGGTACGCCTCGAACGCGGGCACGTTCCAGAACCGGTCGATCAGCGGGACGGCGAGGATCAGGGCGATCTCGTGCCAGAGGTAGATCGTCACGGCACGGGCGTTGAAGATCGTGACGAGGCGGTCGAGGCGGCGGAAGCGGGTCAGCCGGGCGAAGTCGATCCCGAAGTACGACTTCGCCCACATCAGGAGTGTCACGCACCCGGCCGACCAGAGGGCCTGCGCGAGCGGGATGTCGTCCAGGTCGTACGAGCCGGTCTCGGCCTGGTGCGTGAAGGCGTACCAGCCGCCGAAGCCGATGGCCGCGAGCGACAGGGCGGCAACCGCGAACGGCCTCAGCCGGGCGAGCACACCGTCGCGGTGCGCGAAGCCGAGGATCCAGCAGAACAGGAAGGTGGCCAGGTCGGTCAGCGCGCTGCCGAAGCGGTCGTCGGGGGGCTCCCAGGCGATGCGGAGGACGACGATCGGCGCGAGCGAGAGCAGCAGCACCGCCACCGGAGCCAGGCGGAACACGCGCAGCAGCAGCGGCGACAGCAGGACGAACCACAGATACGTCCGCAGATACCAGAGGATCTCCCAGGCCTGCTCGGCCCACGCGTTGCCCGGCGGGTCGCCCAGCGGCACGATCCAGTAGACGATCTGCCATCCCGGCATCCAGTCGTGGACGAGCATCGCCACGACCACGAAGAAGCCCCAGAACCAGAAGGGCGGCAGCAGCCGGCGCAGCCGGCCGCGCACCACCTGCGGCGCGGGGTGCTCCAGGGACTTCGCCATGAGGGTGCCGGCCAGGGCGAACATGATCCCCATCGAGGGGAAGACCATGCCTGCCCAGGCCCAGCCGAAGGTGTGGTAGGCGACCACGCGGATCAGGGCGACGGCACGCAGGGCGTCGAAGTAGCGGTCGCGGCCCGGGGGCCGAGGCGGAGGCTTCTCCTCCTCCGCCTCGGCGGCTGCGGAAGGTGCCGAAGCCGCGGGCTCCGGCGCCGGTTCCTGCTCCACCACCGGCAAGGGCGCGGCCACCTGCGCCGCTCCCTGTCCGTGGTCGGCGTACCCCTGGGGATACGGCTGCTGTGGGTAACCCGGGTACCCGTACCCCTGACCGTACCCCTGCTGGTGCCCCTGCTGCTGGTACGGCGGCGGATACCCCGGCTGCTGATACGGCTGCTGCGGGTACTCCGGCTGCTGACGTTCCGGCTGCGGCTCCCAGCTCATCGGCTCACCTCACCCCCGCCGGCGTTCCGACCTCACCGGTGCGCTTGAGCTTCTGCCAGCGCAGCCGGCCGCCCGTCATCGCCGTGATGCAGGAGTGGATCAGGACGAGGTACATCATCTGGCGGTAGGCGAGCTGCTGGAGCGGCATCATCAGCAGGTAGCGGCACTTCTCGCGGTCCAGGCGGAAGGCGTACGCCGCGCACAGCAACTGCACCGCCAGCACCGCGAGCCAGGCCAGCAGGGCCGCGCGGAAGTCGACGAAGATCATCGAGTAGACGGTGAAGACGTCGATCAGCGGCGCGAAGACCGGCGTGACGATCTGGAAGATCACCACGAGGGGCATGCCGACCCGGCCGAAGCGGCCCGAAGGGCCCTTGTCCGTCAGCGATCTGCGGTGCTTCCACAGCGCCTGCATGGTGCCGTACGACCACCGGTAGCGCTGTGACCACAACTGCCCCAGCGAACCGGGCGCCTCGGTCCACGCGCGGGCGTGCTCCTGGTAAACGACCCGCCAGCCCGCGCGGTGCATCGCGATGGTGATGTCGGTGTCCTCGGCGAGGGTGTCCTCGCTCATGCCGCCGACCTGAAGGACCGCCTCGCGGCGGAACGCGCCGATCGCGCCGGGGATGGTCGGCATGCAGCGCAGCAGGTCGTACATGCGCCGGTCGAGGTTGAAGCCCATCACGTACTCGATGTGCTGCCAGGCGCCGATCACGGTGTTGCGGTTGCCGACCTTGGCGTTGCCCGCGACCGCGCCCACCACGGGGTCGGCGAAGGGCTGCACGAGCCGGCGTACGGTGTCCGGCTCGAAGACCGTGTCGCCGTCCATCATCACGACGATGTCGTGACTGGCGCTGCGCACCCCGTTGTTCAGCGCGGCCGGCTTGCCCGCGTTCTCCTGGCGGATGACGCGGACGTTGGTCATGCCGAGTTCCATGGCCGCGTCGCGGGCGATCTGCGACGTGCCGTCCGTCGAGCCGTCGTCGACGACGATGATCTCGATGGGGTGCGTGCTCTTGGCCAGCGATTCGAGGGTGTTGGCGATGCACTCCTTCTCGTTGTACGCCGGGACGATCACGCTCACCGGTCGGTGCACCGGCGGTCCCCAGTTGAACCGGCGTCTGTTGCGCTGCCGGTGGTGGCGCCGGGCGAGGATCAGCATCATGCCGAAGCGGCCCATGACGGCCACGCCGACGACGAGGAGGCCGGCCGACAGCACCGGCACGGTCCATTCGGCGACGGCCACCGCACCGATCAGGGCCTTGCCCTCGTAGAGGGTCGCGCCGGTGGCCGCACGGTGAGCGGCCTGGATGTCCGAGGTCCCGGACCCCGCGCCGGCCGCGCCGACCTGCCCGTTCGGACCGCCCTGCCCCTGCTGCGCCCGGCCGCCGGCCTGGACGCCGCCCGCCTGGGCACCGCCCGCCGCCTCCTCCTTCTGGATGGCGCCGCTGATCGTGGTGAAGGTGTACCCCTTCGCCAGCATCTTCTCGATGTACCGCGGCAGCGCCTTGATCGTCTGCGACCGCTCGCCGCCCGCGTCGTGGAAGAGGACGGACGCGCCCTCGCCGTCGTCCGGAGTGGCCCACTCGATGATCTTCGAGACGCCCGGCCGCTTCCAGTCGTCGCTGTCGGTGTCGACGAAGACGCTGGTGTAGCCGTCCTCGCCGAGCCTTTTGTAGACGGGCCAACTGTAGTTGTCGATGGCGTCCGTCTCAGATGAGTACGGCGCCCGGAACAGCGTCGTCGTGATGCCGGCCGCGCCCGCCAGCGCGAGCTGCGTCTGCTGCATCTCGCGGTTGACGCGGGCGTCGCTCTGGTAGGAGAGGTCGACGTGGGTGAAGGTGTGGATGCCCACCTCGTTGCCCTCGTCGACCATGTCGGCGACGATCGACGGGTAGCGCGAGACCATCGAGCCGACCACGAAGAACGTCGCGGGGATGTCGTACTTCTTCAGGATCGCCAGGACCTGCGGGGTCCAGGTGGGGTTCGGGCCGTCGTCGAAGGTGAGCGCGATCGTCTTGTCCGGCACGGAGACGGTGGTGGCCTGACCGCCCCGGAACGTGAGGATCGGACCGCCGTCGAGGACCTTGTCGGGGACCTCGGAGGAGCTGGCCCCGGTGCGCACCCGCTGGTCGCCGCCGACCTCGGCACGCAGATAGCCGTCGAGCAGCATGACGCTGGTCAGCGCGAGCAGCAGCAGTCCGGCGAGGATGACCCGGGGTTTTTGCAGGGCCGCGGCCTTGCCGGCCACCCGCTCGATGCGGGAGGGGGCGCGGCGGCGGCGACGTGAGGGTGTCGTCGTGGTCATGAGGGGTGCTGCGCTCCGGTCAGTTGGCGGACGCGTCGGCCGACGCGGACGGGGCGGGGGCGCCCGAGGGTGGCGTCGACGCGGTGCCGCTGGGCGGGGCGACCGGGTTGCCGATGCCGCCCTGGGGCTCGTTGCCCGGGCCGGTGCCGCCGGGGCCGCCCCGGCCGTTCGCGAAGGGCAGTAGCTGGGACGGGGTCAGCGAAGTGCCGAAGCCCATGAAGGCCATGCCCAGCACCACCGCGTAGCCGAGACAGGCGACGCCGAGCAGGAGGCCGAGGCGCCGCAGCAGCTTGGAGCGGCGTCCTGAGTTGTCAACGAACACGGGCCCCTCTGCGGACCCGTTGCCGCGTTTGCGGCGGCGACCGCGCGCACACGGTTCGGCGGCGCGGTTTTCGACGGCAGGCTCGGAATGCATTCCCCGGATGTTAGGGAGCCTTTATGTGCCCACGGCTCCTTTTTTATGTGAGACACCCATGAGGAATGTCTGAGCCTGTCCTTTTCCTGAGAATTTGGACTACGGCCGCAAAATGATGAGAGATTTGCCGGCATGCATACGTACCCAGGGAAATCGGCGGCCTGCCTCATCTGCGTGTTCGCGCTGGCCGTCACCGGGTGCTCCGCGGGTTCCGGCGGTACGGCGGACGCGGCGCCGCCGACGCCGTCACAGGCCGGGGCGTCGCCCTCCGAAAGCGCCTCGTCGGGCACGTCGTACGCGCCCTACGTCAGCGCCACCGAGGCCTCCGCCAACGACTCCGGCGGTTCCCCGCAGACGTACAACCTGGCCTTCGTCATCTCGGACGGCAGCGGCTGCACGCCGAAGTGGAACGGCACCACCGCCCTGCCCGACCCGGCCGTGAAGTCCCGTATCTCCAGGCTCACTCAGGGCGGCGCCTCGGTCCGCGTCTCCTTCGGCGGGGCCTCCGGCAAGGAGTTGGCGGCGAGCTGCGACAGCGCCTCGGAGCTGGCCGAGGCGTACGGGAAGGCGCTGGACGCGGCGGGTTCCTCGCAGGCCGACTTCGACGTCGAGGGCGACGAGTTGACCGACTCCGACTCGGTGGACCTGCGGTCGGAGGCGATCGCCCTGCTCCAGAAGGAGCGCGGCGATCTGGAGGTCTCCTTCACGCTGCCGGTGATGCCGTCAGGACTGGACGACGACGGGGTGGCGCTGCTGGAGTCCGCCAACGAGCACGACGTTCAGGTCTCCACCGTGAACATCATGACGATGAATTACGGCGAGTCGTACGGCGGTGACATGGGGGACTACGCGGTCACGTCGGCGAAGGCCACGCACACCCAGCTCAAGGAGATCTTCGGTACGTCGGACGCGACCGCTTGGAAGGCGATGGCGTTGACGTCGATGCTCGGCACGAACGACGTCGACAACGAGACGTTCACGCTCGACGACGCGGCGCAGGTGCGGGAGTTCGCCGACGGAAAGGGGATCGGGTGGGTTTCCATGTGGGCGACGTTTCGGGATCAGCGGTGCGGTGAGGGCTCGGAGGATGACGAGTTGACCAATTGCAGTGGGGTGGATCAGGAGGACGGGGCGTTTGCGGAAGCGTTTTCGGGTTGAACTCGGGGGCTTCTGTCGTACGCGGGGTGCGGGTGGTTCGTGGTTGATCGCGCAGTTCCCCGCGCCCCCAAAAAAGCGGGGGCGTTTCCTCATCGTCGGCGGTAGACCAACCGGCCGTCCACGACCGTCGCCACGCACGTGCCCGCACCGCGCTCTGCCAGTTCCGCCTCGTCCCGGACGTCGAACATCGCGAACCGGGCGGCTGAGCCCTGCTCCCTCGGCTGCGCGAAGTTCACCGGCATCCCGCAGGCGTACGGGTCGAGCGACGCCACTCCGTCGGGGCGCCCGATCCGGCCCACGACACCCAGGCCGGAGCGGTGCACGGCGTCGCGCACCGCGCGGTTGCGCAGTTCCTCGCACGCCGCCGCGACCGTGCCGTGCGCCAGCATCCGCTGCACGCCGCGCCGGGCGCTCGCACCCCAGCGGGCGTCGTCCATGGCGAGGGCCGCCAGCGCGTCACCGGTCAGCGGCTCGGTGCCCAGCTCGTCGGCCTCGCGCGGATCGGGGTGGTACGCCTCCTCCAGCAGTTCGTTGCCGTGGAGGTTGATCAGGCCGGGCGTGAGGATGCCCGGCCACTCCCGCACCCTGGCGCCCGGATGAGCGGCGACCAGGTCGCCCAACTGCCCCGCGTCGGCGATCCACGCGCCCTTGACGGCGAGCGCCCGCCCCCTGGAGTCCGCGTGGATCGTCAGCACGAGTACGTCAGTTGGAGGCGAGGATCTTCAGCTCGGGGTGGGCCGTGCCGCCCGCGATGGCCGTGGACGAGATGTGGGACATGACCCGCTCGTCGACCGGGTCGTTCGCCGGGTCGTCGTGCACGACAAGGTGCTCGTACGTCGTGGCGCGCTGCGCCGGCACGCGGCCCGCCTTGCGGATGAGGTCGATGATCTCCATCCGGTTGGAGCGGTGCTTGGCGCCGGCCGAGGAGACGACGTTCTCCTCCAGCATGATCGAGCCGAGGTCGTCCGCGCCGTAGTGCAGCGACAACTGGCCGATCTCCTTGCCGGTGGTCAGCCAGGAGCCCTGGATGTGGGCGATGTTGTCCATGAAGAGGCGCGCGATGGCGATCATCCGCAGGTACTCGAAGATCGTGGCCTGCGTACGGCCCTTCAGGTGGTTGTTCTCGGGCTGGTAGGTGTACGGGATGAAGGCCCGGAAGCCGCCCGTGCGGTCCTGGACGTCACGGATCATGCGCAGGTGCTCGATGCGCTCGGCGTTGGTCTCGCCGGTGCCCATCAGCATGGTCGACGTCGACTCGACACCGAGGTTGTGCGCGGCCTCCATGATCTCCAGCCAGCGCTCACCGCTCTCCTTCAGCGGCGCGATGGCCTTGCGGGGCCGCGCGGGCAGCAGCTCGGCGCCGGCGCCCGCGAAGGAGTCGAGACCGGCCTCGTGGATCCGGGTGATGGCCTCCTCGACCGACACCCCGGAGATCCGGGCCATGTGCTCGACCTCGCTCGCCCCCAGGCTGTGGATGACGAGCTGCGGGAAGTCCTTCTTGATGGCCGCGAAGTGCTTCTCGTAGTACTCCACGCCGAAGTCCGGGTGGTGTCCGCCCTGGAACATGATCTGGGTGCCGCCGAGTTCGACGGTCTCGGCGCAGCGCCGCAGGATGTCGTCCAGGTCGCGGGTCCAGCCCTTGGCGGTGTCCTTGGGGGCGGCGTAGAAGGCGCAGAACTTGCACGCCGTGACGCACACGTTCGTGTAGTTGATGTTGCGCTCGATGATGTACGTCGCGATGTGCTCGGTGCCTGCGTACCGGCGGCGGCGTACGGCGTCGGCGGCGGCGCCCAGCGCGTGCAGCGGGGCGTCGCGGTACAGCTCCAGCGCCTCGTCGGGCGTGATGCGCTCACCCGCGGCGGCACGGTCGAGGACGGACTGAAGGTCGGCCTTCTCGGTCACCGGGGCGTCCCTTTCGTCAAGGAATCAGGGGGCGTGTGCGAAGCGCTCTGAATAAGGGTGGTGGTGGGCGACGGGTGGGCTGTTCCACCTTGTTGGCAGCGGACCGAACCAGCGTACGCCAGGCCGTTCACCGGACGGACGTCAGGCCGCGTACGCCCCGATCAGCAATCCCGCGAACGCCCCGCCGAGCAGGAACGGCCCGAACGCGACGGCCGACTTGCGCCCGGCCCGCCGCAGCGCGACGAGCCCCCAGCCGTACAGCGCCCCGAACAGGAACCCGGCGAACGTACCGAGCATCACCGTCGGCCACCCGTACCAGCCCAGCGCCGCCCCCACCCCGAGCGCGAGCTTCACATCGCCGAACCCCATGCCGCCGGGGTTGATCAGGTGCAGCACGAAGTACCCGGCGCCGAGCGCGAGCGCGCCCCACACGGCGGTCGGCCAGTCCCCGGCGTGTTCGGGGACCAGGGCGACCAGGCCGAGCAGCCCGAGCGCGGCCCCGGCGAGGGAGAACGTCAGCGGGTCGGGCAGCCGTCGTACCCGGAGGTCGACCACCGTGAGCAGCACGCCGACCGGCGCCAGCAGCAGCCAGACGCCCAACTCGGGCCGGGTGCCGGTGGCGGCGGCGAGGGCGGCGCAGACGAGGGCGGTGGCGGGGGCGAGCACGGCGGCGCCGGAGCCGTACGGCGCACCCGGCTCGCACTGCCCGCACCGGGCCCGGCCGATCCACCCGGCGATCGGGTGTCCGCCGGGGCAGCTCTCCCGCCACTCCTCCTCATGGGGCACGGAGAACCGGTAGGCGGCCCGGGGCAGGAGCAGCCCCGCCGCCGTGCCCCAGAGCGCGGCGACGACGACCACGGCGATTGTGCTCACGCCGACACGTCCGTCACTGCTCGACCTTCGACAGCCGCGCCTCGGGATTCCCCTCGTCACCGCTCTGCGACCGGTACACCAGATCGTCGCCGGCCGGTGTGATCCGGACGCTGTGCGGGGTGGGGTTGCAGCCGGCGTGGTTCGACTTGCGGCCCACGGACGTCACGACGAGCTCTTTCGCCGTGGCCTTCTTGAGGGTCAGTACGTCGTTGCAGACACCGCCGAGCAGGTCGGTCTGCCGGAGGGTGCCCACCTCGTCGCCGACCTCGGCCTTGTGCACGGTGAGCCGGAAGGTGCCGGCCGACAGGGCGCCGTCCAGGACGGTGCCCTTGCCCTCCCAGGTGCCGAGATAGCGGTCGGGCACGGCGCCCCCGGTCGGCCCGGCGGACTGCTGGGGCATCTGCGACGAGGCGGCTCCGGAATCCCCGCTCGCGGAGTCCTTCTCCGCACCGGGCAGCAGCTCGAACACGAACACCGACCCCACGGTCACGGCCGCCAGCGCGCCCGCGACGGCCAGCGCCACCGTGCAGCTCATCCTGCGCCCACGGCCCCCCTCCCCCGGCGTCGAGGACGCCGCGACGGACACGGCGAGCTTGCCGGACGGGGGCACGGCATCTTGCGGGGGCGGTGCGTCACGCGGTTCGGGTACGACGGCGGGCGTGCCCGCGGGTGCCCCGGGCGGCGCGGACGCAGGAGCGGGCGGCACAGGCGTGGGCATGGCGGCGGGGGGCGTGGACATCGGCGTGGGACCGCCCATCACCGGCGGCGGGCCGAACTCCCCCGCCGTGGCCCGCCCGGCCGCGGCACCGCCGGCCGTCGTGTCCACCGCCCCCACCGAAGGCAGGCTGAATCGCACCGGCCCCGACGAGACGTCCTCCCCCGCCTCCAGGTTCAGCAGCCGCACGGCACCGCGGCTGACCTGCTCCACCAGCGGCCCCGGCAGCCAGCCGCCCGCGACCAGGCGGGCCGCGCCCTCGGGAGCCAGTCGCCGGGCTACCTCACCCGGTGCCGGCCGGGCGCTCGGGTCCTTCGTCAGACAGGCCGCCACCAGCTCCCGCAACTCACCGTCCAGCGAGTCGAGTTCGGGCTCCTCGTGGACGACCTTGTAGAGGAGCGCCGCCGACGAGTCGCCGGAGAACGGCGGCTGACCGGTCGCCGCGTACGCCAGCACGGCACCCAGCGAGAAGACGTCCGCCGCTCCCGTGGCCCCGTTGCCGAGGATCTGCTCGGGCGACATGTAGCCCGGGGAGCCGATCGAGACGCCGGTCGAGGTCAGGGACGCGGTGCCGTCCATGGCCCGCGCGATGCCGAAGTCGATGAGCAGGGGGCCGTCCAGGGTCAGCAGGACGTTCGACGGCTTCACGTCCCGGTGCACCAGGCCCAGTTCGTGCACCGCCGCCAGCGCCTCCGCCAGACCCGCGCCCAGCGCGCGTACCGAATGGGCCGGCAGCGCGCCCGAGTCCGCGACCGCGGAGGTCAGCGAAGGGCCGGCCGCGTACGCCGTGGCCACCCACGGCACCGGCGCCTCCGGATCGGCGTCGAGGACGGGCGCCGTCCACGCGCCGCCCACCCGGCGGGCCGCGTCGACCTCCCGGCGGAAGCGGGCGCGGAACTCCTCGTCCAGGGCGAAGTGCGGATGCACGATCTTGACGGCGACCGTGCGGCCGCCCGCGCTGCGCCCCAGGTACACCCGCCCCATGCCGCCGGAACCGAGCCGGCCGAGCAGCCGGTACGGCCCGACGACCGTGGGCTCGTCAACTCCGAGCGGCTGCATCTGCGTCCACTCCTCCCCCGTAGGAACCGTCAGCAGATTAGTGCGCAATCACCGCGCGCTTTACGGCTGGAGCAGATCCACCTTCACATCCGCCGGAAATCCCGTGGTCGGCCCCACCCTTCGCGCGAACTCCGCGACCGCCGCAAGCTGCGGTACGCCGAATCGGAAATCGAGGGTGGTGAAGTACTGCTCCAGGACCCGCTCGTCGAAGGCCTCCCAGCGGGCCGCCTGCTCGGCCACCTTGCTCACCTCTTCCAGGGAGAGGTTGCGGGAGTGGAGGAACGCCTCGTGGACCCGGCGGGTGATGACCGGTTCGCGCTCCAGGTAGTCCCGGCGCGCCGCCCAGACGGCGAAGACGAAGGGCAGGCCGGTCCACTCCTTCCACAGCGCGCCGAGGTCGTGCACCTCGAGGCCGTAGCGCGGCCCGTCCAGCAGGTTCGCGCGCAGTGCCGCGTCCCCGATGAGTACGGCGGCCTCCGCCTCCTGCATCATCAGGCTGAGGTCGGGCGGGCAGGTGTAGTAGTCGGGCCGGACGCCGTAGCGCTCGGCGAGCAGGAGCTGGGCCAGCCGGACTGAGGTGCGCGAGGTCGAGCCGAGGGCGACACGGGCGCCGTCCAGCTCGTCCAGCGGGACCTTCGAGACGATCACGCACGACATCACCGGGCCGTCGCAGCCGACGGCGATGTCGGGGAAGGCGACCAGGTCCTCGGCGTTGCGCAGGAACTCGACGAGGGTGATAGGCCCGATGTCGAGGTCGCCGCGCACCAGACGCTCGCTGAGTTTCTCCGGCGTGTCCTTGGTCAGCTCGAAGTCGAGCAGGGTGCCCGTTCTCGCGAGCCCCCAGTAGAGGGGCAGGCAGTTCAGGAACTGGATGTGGCCTACGCGCGGCCGGGTGCGAGAATTGTCCACATCGCGAGACTAGACCCCATGAGGTACGGTGCACCCTTCAGGGTGGTGACACCCCCGTCACAACATCCCGTCAACCCCGACACGGGTCTTCAAACGTCCGAGTGACGTGATCTTGACCTCTATTGCTTTCGGCTGCCTGCGTGCTAGGCTCGCCGCAAGTTGCAGTTTGGTTTCCCTTGCAGTACAGAGCCTGCGGAGCATGTAACCGCGGGCTCTCGTCGTTTTCAGACGTATGCAGTTGTGCGGGACTTTGTTTTCACACTTGCAGGGTTCTGGAGCAGGGCAACCCTTTGGGCCCAAGGAGGGCTTATGGCTACCGGAACCGTGAAGTGGTTCAACGCCGAAAAGGGCTTTGGCTTCATCGCCCAAGAAGGCGGCGGCCCCGACGTCTTCGTTCACTACTCCGCGATCAACGCGAGCGGCTTCCGTTCGCTGGAGGAGAACCAGCAGGTCTCCTTCGACGTGACCCAGGGCCCGAAGGGCCCGCAGGCGGAGAACGTCACCCCCGTCTGATCATTCGGTCTCGGAGCCTGGTGCTTTGATCCGGAACTGAGAGCAGTACCCAAGGAGCCCCACGCCGCAAGGCGACGGGGCTCCTGCCTTTTCCCAGGGGCTCCTGCCTTTTCTCAGATGTGCTGCATGACCAGCACGAACGTCGTCCCGGGCGCGAGCGCCCGGTAGGAGTGCGGCACATCTCCGCGGTACGACATGTAGTCACCGGGCCCGAGCTCGGCCTCGTCGCCCCGGGGACCCGCCTTCACCCGGCCCGTGCTGACGATCAGATGCTCCACGGTCCCCGGAATATGCGGATCCGACTCCCGGGCCGTGCCCGGTTCCGCGCGCAGGTGGTAGATGTCCCGGCGGGCGCCGGGCGGGCTGGCGGAGAACAGGGTGGCCACGAAGTCCGCCCGCTCCGAGGCGACCGTGGGCCCTTCACCCGCCCGGATCACCTGGACGGCCGGCGCCGGCGGCTCCACCAGCACGCTGAACGGCACACCGAGCGCGACCCCCAGCGCCCACAGCGTCTCCACGCTGGGATTTCCGCTGCCCGCCTCCAGTTGGGACAGCGTGGACTTCGCGATCCCCGCCCGCTTGGCCAGCTCCGACAGCGACAGCCCGGCCCGGGTGCGCTCACGGCGCAGGGCGACGGCGATCCATGTGAGGGGCTCGCTCATCCGGTTCACTTCCCGTCGTTCGCTCTACAGGTACGTTCGTTCGGCTTGACGAACAGCCGACGGGCTGTTCATTCTGGGAAACATGCGTTCGCTTCTCCGAACACCGATGATGGCACCCCTGGTGCGCGACAGTGCACTGGTCTGGCTGGCGAGCGGTGTCGTCGGCGTCTCCTTCGGCGCGATCTCGGTGGCCGGCGGGCTGCCGGTCTGGGTGCCGGTGGCGATGTCACTGGTCGTGTACGCGGGCTCGGCGCAGTTCAGCGCGGTCGGCGTGCTGCTGGCCGGGGGCGGGCCGCTCGCCGCGGCGGCCACCGGACTGCTGCTGAACACGCGCACGGCCGCCTTCAGCCTCGCCGTCGCGGACGTCCTCGGCGGCCGGAGCCGGCTCGCCCGCCTCCTCGGCGCCCACCTCATCACCGACGAGACGGTGGCCTTCACGCTCGCCCAGCCCGACCCCGCGCGGCGCCGGGCGGCGTTCTGGGTGAACGGACTCGGTCTGTTCGCCGCCTGGAACACCGGCGTCGTGGCCGGCGCGCTCGCCGGAACCGCGCTGGGCGACACGGCGAGATACGGCCTCGACGCCACCTTCCCGGCCGTACTGGTGGCGCTGGTGCTGCCCACCCTGCGCACGGACGCCCGCATCCGCCGGTGCGCGCTGCTCGGCGCCGCACTGGCGCTGGCCGTGACACCGGCCGTCCCCGCGGGGGTACCGGTGCTGCTGGCGCTGGCGGGGCTGGTCCGGTACGGCCGCAAGGGGGCGGCGGCGTGAACGCCACGGTCGCCGTGATCTCGGTGCTGGCGGTGGGGACGTACGCCTTCCGGCTGGTCGGCCCGGCCCTGCACGGGCGGCTCGAACTCCCGGCCCGTGTGCAGGAACTACTGTCGGCCGCCGCGGTGGTGCTGCTGGTGGCACTGCTCGCGACGGGGGCGCTGACGGAGGGGGGCGGCTTCGCGGGGTGGGCGCGCCCGGCCGGGGTGCTGGTCGGGGGCGTGCTCGCGTGGCGGCGAGCGCCGTTCCCGGTCGTGGTGCTGGGGGCGGCCGGGGCCACCGCGCTGTTGCGGGCGGCGGGCCTGGCGTGAGCGGCCCGCGTGCCAGAATCGCCGGATGACCAGCGGTGACGAGAACAACCACGGGGAAGAGGGCGGCGCGCCCGCCGACAACAAACTGGCGATGGGCCTGTCCGTCGGCCTGTCCATCGGCACGGCCCTCGGCCTGGTGCTCGGGCTGACCGTCTTCGACAACCTCGCGCTCGGGCTCGCCCTGGGGCTGTGCGTCGGCGTCGCCGTCGGCAGCGCGATCGGGGCCGGCGGAACGCGCGGCGGGGTGTAGCCGACGGCGTCGACCGAGGTCGGCGGCCTTGTCAGTGGCGTTCGTTAGGGTCCCCGGCCATGACCGACGCAGACTTCCTGACCGCCACCCGCACCTTCTACGACGCGATCGCCGAGGACTACGCGGCGCTCTTCCAGGACGAGCTCGTGAGAAGGCCCGTGGAGCGGGCGATCCTGACGCTGTTCGCCGAACTCGTCGACGGGGACGGGCCGGTGGCCGACCTGGGCTGCGGACCGGGCCGGACGACGGCCCGCCTCGCCGCGCTGGGGCTGCCCGTGTTCGGGGTCGATCTGTCGGAGTCGATGCTGGCGATCGCCCGCCGCGAGAACCCGGGGCTGCGTTTCGAGCAGGGGTCGATGCTGGAGCTGGACCTGCCCGACGGCACGCTGGCCGGCGCCCTGTCCTTCTACTCCTCCATCCACACGCCCGTGGACCGGCTGCCCGCCCTGTTCGCCGAGTTCCACCGTGTGCTGGCCCCGGGTGCGCCGCTGCTCGTCGCCTTCCAGGCCGGCGACGAACACCGGCACCACGACCGGCCCTTCGGCCGCCCCGTCGCGCTCACCTTCCAGCGGCGGCAACCGGAGCACATCGCCGAGCTGCTGACGGCGGCCGGCTTCGCCCTCCTCTCCCGCACCGTCCGCGAGCCGGACCCGGCGCTGGGCGAGACGTCCGCGCAGGCGTTCCTGATCGTCAGGAAGCCCGGGTAGCCGCCGCTACGGACTCCCGGCGATGTCCTTCGCCGCGATGTACCCGAACGTCATCGCCGGGCCGATCGTCGAGCCCGCGCCCGCGTAGCTGTGCCCCATGACGGCCGCGCTCGCGTTGCCCGCCGCGTACAGGCCGCGGATGACCGAGCCGTCCTCCCGCAGCACCCGGGCGCGGGCGTCGGTGAGCAGGCCGCCCTTGGTGCCGAGGTCGCCGGGGACGATGCGGAAGGCGTGGTACGGGGGCAGCCAGAGCGGGGCGAGGCAGGAGTTCGGCAGCACGTAGGGGTCCGTGTAGTAGTGGTCGTAGGCGCTGTCGCCCCGGTGGAAGTCGGGGTCCTTCCCCTTCAGGGCCTGGGCGTTGAAGCGGTCCACCGTGGTGCGCAGGGCCGCCGCCGGGACGCCTATCGAGCCGGCGAGCGCGTCCAGGGTCCATGCCTTGTGCGCGGCGCCCGAGCCGTACCAGTCGGCGGGGAAGGGCAGAGTCGGCAGGACGTCCTTGAAGAGGTAGCGGTTGCGGTAGTGCTGGTCGACGATCAGCCAGGACGGGATGGCCGGGCTGGTGTCGTTGACGTCGTACATGGTGTGGACGACGTCGCTGTAAGGGGCGGCCTCGTTGACGAAGCGGGCGCCGGCCGAGTTGACCAGCAGGCCGCCGGGGAGGGTGCGTTCGGTCAGGCAGAAGTACGGCCGGCCGGGGATCGGTATCGCCGGGCCCCACCAGGCGTCGTCCATGAGGCCGAGGGCGGCGCCCAGCCGGTGCCCGGCCCGGATGCCGTCGCCGGTGTTCTCCTTCGCGCCGACCGTCCAGTCCGTGCCGATGGGCCGGCGCTGGTACTGCTCGCGCATCGCCGCGTTGTGCTCGAAGCCGCCCGAGCCGACGATCACGCCGCGCCGGGCGCGGACCAGGCCGGGACCGCCGTCCCGGGTGACGACCGCTCCGCTCACCGCGCCGTCCTCGACGTACAGGTCGGTCAGCGGCGTGCCCAGCCACACGGGCACCCCCGCCGAGCGCAGCCCCAGCCGCAGCCCGGCCGCCAGGGACTGCCCCATGGTCAGCGGCTTCTCCCCGCGCAGGGCCGCCGCCGTGCCGCGCGCCAGACACTGCGCGGCGACGGCGGCGCCCTTGGCGTTCACCGCGGCCAGGGCCAGCCACTTGTAGTCGGCGCTGAAGACGACCATGCCGGCGGGCACGTCCATGTACGGAGGGTTCAGGTGGGCCAGTTCGGCGCCCAGGAGGTTGCCGTCGAGCTGGTCGGGTTCGATGGAGCGGCCGTTCGGCAGGCCGCCGGGCAGCTCGGGGTAGTAGTCGCTGTACCCCTCCATCCAGCGGAAGCGCAGGGGGCTGTGGGCCATGACGAAGGAGAGCATCGCCGGGCCGTGGGCGAGGAAGGCCCGCTGCCGTTCCTCGGGCACGTCCGGGCCGACGACGGCGGCGAGATAGGCGGCGGCCTTCGCGGGGGTGTCCGGCACGCCCGCCGCGAGGAGCACCGAGTTGTTCGGGATCCAGATCCCGGCACCGGACCGGGCGGCGGACCCGCCGAAGGTGGGCGCCTTCTCCAGCACCACACAGCTCAGGCCCTGCCTCGCCGCGGTGAGGGCGGCGGTCATGCCGGCCGCGCCCGAGCCGACGACCACGACGTCGTACGTGCCGAGGAGGGGCAGGTCGGCCGCACGCGCGGCCTGCTGGGAGGCCGCGGTGAGCCCGAGGGCCGTGGCGGCCGTGCCCGCGGCGCCGGCGGCGAGGACGTGTCTTCGGGAAGGGTGCGCGTTGGTGGTCACGGAGGCAGCTCCCGCCTGGACGACTCCACATTTCTGAGGGTGTGTCAGAAATGCGAATGTGACGCGGATACCTTGTGAAGTCAAGCGCGGGGCAGGGGGGTTGAGACGCGCTCGGCCCGCCGGGGCCGGTTACTTCAGGCCGAGCTGGTCGCAGTCCGCCTTGTACTCGGGGGTGCAGATCTGGTCGACGGTGTAGACGTCGTCCTTGATCACCGTCTCCTCGATGTTGGCCTTCGTCAGGGCGACCACCGTCACGAGCTGGGCCGGGATGTCGTCCTCGGTGGGGCTGTCGACCGAGTCCTGGGTCAGCGAGTCGAACTCGAGGTCGCGGCCCTGCACCTTGTACACGGCCATCTTCGCGGCGTTGGTCGCCTCCAGCAGGAAGGGCTTGTACACCGTCATGAACTGCTCGCCCGAGACGATCCGCTGCACCGCGTCCAGGTTCGCGTCCTGCCCGGTCACCGGCGGGATCTTGCTCGCGCCGGCCTCCTTGAGCGCGTCGATCACGGCGCCGGCCATGCCGTCGTTCGCCGAGTAGACGGCTCCGATGCCGCCGACCCCGACGGCGGCGATCGCCTTGCGCATGTTGGCCTTGGCGACCGCGGGCGACCACTTCTCGGTGTCGTACTTCTTGACGATGTTCACCGCGCCGTCGAGCTCCGCGAGGGCGCCCTTCTTGAACCGGTCCGTGTTCGGGTCGGCGGGGTCGCCGTTCATCATGACGACCTTGCTGCTCGCGGCCTTGTCGCCGAGTTCCTCGACGAGGGAGCGGGCCTGCACCTCGCCGACGAGCTCGTTGTCGTGGGAGACGTACGCGTCGATGGGCCCCTCGGCCAGGCGGTCGTAGGCGATGACAGGGATCCCCGCGTCCTTCGACTTCTGCACCTGAGGGGCGATGGCCTTGGCGTCCACCGCGTCCACCAGGACGACGTCGACCTTGTCGTCGATCATCTGCTGGAACTGCTCGCTCTGCTTCTTCGGGCTCGCCTCGGCGTTGGCGTAGACGACCTTGCCCTTGCCGTCGGTGAGGGTGCCGACTTCCTTCTTGATGAGCGGGTGGTCGAACTTCTCGAAGCGGGCGGTCTCCTTGTCGGGCAGCAGCAGCCCCACCGTGATGTCGTCGCCCTTCTGCGGCGAGGCCGTGCTGTCACCGCCCCCGATGCCGCCGATGACGCCGCACGCGGCGAGCGACATCGCCGAGGCGGAGGCGACGAGGGCCATGCCGGTACGGCGTACGGCACAGGCGTGGGGGGTTCGAGCGTTCACTGCGGGGCCTTCCGAGCGGAGGAGCGGCGTTGCTACCCGGGTGGGCGGTAGCCAACGCGGAGACGGCATGTCACGTCAAGAGGTTGTCGTAACGAGACGGCAACCGTTTTCCGTGGCCTCTGCACACGAGAACCGGGCACGGGCCGGGAAGCCGACCCTGCCCGGCTACTTCGCATACAGTTCCTCCACCTCACCCGCGAAGTCCCGCATGACCACGTCCCGGCGCAGCTTCATCGACGGCGTCAGATGCCCCGCCATCTCCGTGAAGTCGGTCGGCAGGATCGCGAACCGGCGGATGGACTCCGGCCGGGACACCAGCTTGTTCGCCTCGTCGATCGCGCGTTGCAGGATCGCCCGCAACTCGTCGTCGTCCACGAGGAGTTCGGCCGGGACCGCGTGCTTGCCGTTCATCCGGCGCCAGTGGGTGACGCCGTCCATGTCCAGGGTGACCAGCGCCGAGACGTAGGGACGGCGGTCGCCCACGACCATGCACTGGGAGATCAGCGGGTGCGAGCGCAGCCAGTTCTCCAGCGGTGCCGGGGCCACGCTCTTGCCGCCCGCGGTGATGAGGAGTTCCTTCTTACGGCCGGTGATCGTCAGGTAGCCCTCGTCGTCCAGGGCGCCGATGTCGCCGGTGGACAGCCAGCCGTCCGCCGCGGCCGGGACGACGCCGCCGGCGGCCGGGTCCCAGTAGCCGCGCAGCACCTGGTCGCCGGCGATGAGGATCTCGCCGTCGGCGGCGATGCGGACCCGGGTGCCGGGCAGCGGCCAGCCGACGGTGCCCAGGCGGGGCTTGAGCGGCGGTGTCACGGTCGCGGCGGCGGTCGTCTCCGTGAGGCCGTAGCCCTCGTAGATCTCGATGCCCGCCCCGGCGTAGAAGGCGGCCAGGCGCCGGCCGAGCGGGGAGCCGCCGCAGATCGCGTACTTCACCCGGCCACCCATCGCGTTGCGGATACGGCGGTAGACCAGGGGGTCGTAGAAGGTGCGGGCGGCCTTGAGGGCCGTGTTCGGGCCGCCGCCGGTCCCGGACGCGCGGGCCTCCAGCGCCTCGCCGTAGCGTTCGGCGACCGATGCCGCGCGGTCGAAGGACGAGACACGGCCGCCCGTCTCGGCCTTGGCGCGGGCGGAGTTGAAGACCTTCTCCAGCATGTAGGGGATGGTCAGCAGGCAGGTCGGGCGGAAGGCCGCCAGGTCCGGCAGCAGATCCTCCGCCTTCAGACTCGGCGCGTGACCGAGGCGCACCCTGGCCCGCACGCAGGCCACCGCCACCATCCGGCCGAAGACGTGCGACATCGGCAGGAAGAGCAGCACCGACGCCTCTTCGCTGGTCCGCGCCTTGAAGATCGGGTAGAGCAGCTCGATGGCGTTGTCGACCTCGGCGAAGAAGTTGCCGTGCGTCAGCGCGCAGCCCTTGGGGCGGCCGGTGGTGCCGGAGGTGTAGACGAGGGTCGCCAGCGTGTCCGGCACCAGCATGCCCCGCCGTACGGCCACTTCCCCATCGGGCTGCTGCGCGCCGGCCTCCGCCAGCCGCTCCACATGGCCCTTCTCCATCACCCACATGTGGCGCAGGTCGGGCACCCGGTCCAGCTCGGGGCCGAGGGCGGCGGCCTGGCCCGCGGTCTCGGCGACCAGGGCCACCGCGCCCGAGTCCTGGAGGATCCAGCGGGTCTGGAAGACGGAGGAGGTGGGATAGACCGGGACCGTCACCAGGCCGGCCGCCCAGGCGGCGAAGTCGAGCAGGGTCCACTCGTAGCAGGTGCGGGCCATGACGGCGATCCGGTCGCCGGGCACCAGGCCCTCGGCGATCAGTCCCTTCGCCACCGACTGCACCTGCTCGGCGAACTGAGCCGCCGTCACGTCCGCCCACTGCCCGTCCGCACCCTTGCGGCTGAGGACCACGGCGTCGGGAGCCGCGTCCGCGTTGTCGAAGGGCAGGTCCGCGAGGGAGCCATGGGTGACCGGTGGCGCGAACGGCGGTACGTACGCCTCCCGTACGACGCCGTCCAACCGCCTCGTCTCCGGCTGCACCAGGGTCGGTCCCGGGGCATCGTGGTAGGCGGCCGAGGGGGCGAAGGACGGAAGCGAGGTGGACACGGGCGGCTCCTGCGACGGCAGCGAGGAAAACTGCTTGCTGCATGACGTACGTGCCTCGCGCACCATGACGTTCACCTGCGGAGGCCTGCGGAAAGGGGTTACCGCTGGTTAGGCAGGTGATCGTACGTCTCGCGCGTGTGGGGGTTGTGCGGGTTCGGCGGTGGTCCGGAGCCGGGTATGTGCAACCTCGGGGGTTATGTGAGGGGCACTCAGCTTCGTCTCACCCGATCCTTACCCTCGCTCCAGGATCACCGTCGCGCCCTGCCCGCCGCCTGCGCGGACCGAGATCGTCCCGCGCCCCGAACCGCCGCGCTCAGCAGGCGACTTGGCAGGCGTCGCCACGATACGGGCGCCGCTCACGCCGGAGCTCATCTCCACCCACTCCTCACGTCCACCATGGACTTACCTCCGGTAACCTTACTCCGGAGTCAGTTCCGGAGCGCACTGGGAGTCGCACATGGCCGACCGCTATCTGAGCTTCACCGGCACCGCACCCGGCCGCTTCCTCACCCGCCGCCTGGGGCTGCCTCAGCCCGCGCCGCTGAAACGCTTCTCGCCCGAGCGGCCCGCGCTCCAGGGCGACCGGCTGCTCCTCACGGCCGGCAAGTCGGACCTCGACCTCGCCGCGACGGGCCTCGGCCTGACCGCCGCCTGCGAGCACCCGGCGGCCGTCGTCGTGGACGCCACGGGAGTGCGGGACGTCGAGACGCTGGCCGAGGTGCACGCGGCGCTGCACCCGGTCGTGCGGTCGGTGGCGCAGAGCGGCCGGATCGTCGTCCTCGGCGCGCCCCTCGACCCCGCCGACCATCACCAGGCGGCCGCCCAGCAGGCCCTGGAGGGCTTCACGCGCTCGCTCGGCAAGGAGATCGGGCGCGGCAGGACCGTGAACCTGGTGCGGCTGACGGACGCGCTCGCCGCCGCGTCGACCCTCGGCTTCCTCCTCTCCCCCAAGTCGGCCTACGTCAGCGGCCAGGTCGTCGAGGTCGGCCCGCAGGACGTCACCGCGCCCGAGGACCCCGAGCGTCCCCTCACCGGCCGCACCGCCCTGGTCACCGGCGCCGCCCGCGGCATCGGCGAGGCGGTCGCCGAGACGCTGGCCAGGGACGGCGCCCGGGTCGTCGTACTGGACGTGCCGCAGGCCGAGCAGGACGCGCGGCGCGTGGCGGACCGGCTCGGCGGCACCGCGCTCGCGCTGGACATCACCGCCGACGACGCCGGAGCGCGGATCGCGGCCGCGCTGCCCGACGGACTGGACGTGCTCGTGCACAACGCCGGCATCACCCGCGACCGGCGGCTGGTCAACATGCCAGCCGAACGCTGGAGTTCGGTGCTCGACGTGAACCTCGCGAGCGTGCTGCGCACGACGGACGCGCTGCTGGCCGGCGGCACCCTGCGGGAGGGCGGCCGGATCGTGGCGACGGCGTCGATCGCGGGGCTCGCGGGGAACGCCGGGCAGACCAACTACGGCGCGAGCAAGGCAGGTGTCGTGGGCCTCGTCCGCTCCCTGGCGCCGCGCGCGCTCGCCGAGCACGGGGTGACCGTGAACGCGGTCGCGCCCGGCTTCATCGAGACGAAGATGACCGCCGCCGTCCCCCTGTTCATCCGGGAGGCGGGCCGGCGCATGAACTCCCTCGCGCAGGGCGGGCTGCCGGCCGACGTCGCCGAGACGACCGCCTGGCTGGCGCACCCCGCGTCGGGCGCTGTGAACGGCCAGGTCGTCCGGGTCTGCGGCCAGAGCCTGCTGGGGGCCTGATGCCGACGACCGTCCTGACCGGCGCCCCCTCCCTTACGGCCCTGCTCGCCCGGGGCGCGGCGCTCTCCGCCTTCAAACGGCCGCGTCCCGGTGCGGAGTTCCCCCGCACCCGGCTCGTGCTGCCCGGCACGGGCGTCGACCTGGCGCGGCTGGCGGCGTACGAGCGGGTGTGCGGCTTCGCGACCGGCGACGACGCGCTGCCCCTCACCTATCCGCATGTCCTGGGCTTCCCGCTGGCCATGCGGCTGATGAGCGAGCGGGAGTTCCCGCTGCCGCTGCTCGGACTCGTCCACACCTCCATCGAGATCACCCGGCACACGGCGATGCCCGCGACCGGCGCGTACGAGGTGTGCGCGCACGTGGACGGGCTGGTGCCGCATCGCCGGGGCACCGAGGCCGTCGTGGTCACCGAGGTGCGGTCGGGAGAGAGCGTCGTGTGGGAGTCGACGAGCAGGTATCTCGCCCGGCACCGTACGAACACCCCGGGCGCCGGCGCGACGGTGCGGCCGGCCGAGGAGCCGAAGCCGCTACCGCCGGTCGACCAGTGGCGCATCGCCGGGGACGTCGGACGCCGCTACGGCGCCGCCTCCGGTGACCGCAACCCCATCCACCTGCACGTCCTCACCGCCCGCCTGTTCGGCTTCCCGCGCGCCATCGCGCACGGCATGTGGACGGTGGCCCGCTGCCTCGCCGCCCACGGCACACCGGACGCGGTGCGGGTACGGGCGGACTTCCGGGCGCCGGTGCTGCTGCCGGGGACGGTGACGTACGCCGCGCAGGGCGGCCGGTTCGAGCTGCGCGGCGACGACCGCGTCCACCTGACCGGGGAGGTCTATCCGCTCACCTCGTGAGCGGCCTCCGGCGGCGTCCAGGGTCTGCCGTCCATCAGGTTGCCCAGACCGGCCCACGCGAAGTTCATGAGGGTGGCCGCCGCCTGCCGCGCGTTCACGCCCGGCGTGGTGTTGGCCCAGTCGGCGAGCGACTCGGCGGCGCCCACCAGCGCTTCGGCGAGACCGGCGACCTCGCTCGCCGGGAGGTCGGGGTCACGGTGTGCCTCGCGGGCGGCCACGAGAATCAGGTCCGTGACGAACGCGACGATCTCCGCGCGCATCGCGGCGACCTCGGTCGCGAACGGCTCGCCGTGGGTGCGGGCCTGGAGATGCAGGACGGACCAGGCGTCCGGGTAGTGCGAGGTGTGGGCGAAGAACGAGCGCAGCCCGTCCCAGAGCTGGCGGTCGGCGGGCAGCTCGGTGCGCACGCCGGAGCGTACGGCAGCGACGAGCGCGGCGGCCTCGCGCCGGATGCAGGCGGTGAAGAGGTCTTCCTTGGAGTTCAGGTACAGATACACCAACGGCTTGGAGACACCGGCCAGTTCGGCTATCTCGTCCATCGACGCGGCCATGTACCCGCGCCTGCCGAAGGTCCGCACGGCGGCGTCCAGCATCTGCTGCTCACGGACGGCCCGCGGCATCCGTTTGGTCTTCACGGCACCCATGGCCGTTAGCGTACGGGCCGGGAGGGAGATCCCACCCGGCCCGCCGAAAACGCCTGCCCTACTTGTCGTCGCTCAGCTCGTCGGCGAACCGTGCCACCCGGTCCGTCAGCAACTGCCCGTCGACGGGCGGCAGGGCCGTCAGCCGGGGCAGCAACTGCGCGGTGAGCAGGGTGGACAGGGCCGAGGTGTCGGCGCCGGTACCGTCGGTGCGCACGACCACCGGCTGCGGTGCCCGGCCGGCGAGCTTCGCGCCCACCTCCAGGCGGCGCCGGGCCAGTTCGTACTGCAGGACGGCGCGGTTGTCGCGGTAGGCCTTGGCGAGGGCGCGCTGGGCGCGGGCCTCGTTCTCGGCGGCGATCAGACCGCTGCGGCCCCGCGTCTCGATCTCGAACCGCACCCGCTGGGCGTTGGTCTCCTGCTGCTCGAGCAACTGGGCGACCTCCTCGCGGGCCCGGTTCAGCGCGGCCTTGACCTCGACGATCCGGGCGTCGCGAACCTTCTTGGCGCGCTCGATGTCCATGCCGAGCTGGTCGATGCGGCGCTTGCGGATCAGGCCCCACTCCTGGTCGTACGCCGTGCGCTCCTTGGCGACCCGCTCCCGGGTGGCCAGGTGCTGCTGGTACTGCGCCGGCAGTTGCACGTCCGGGATGTTGGAGCCGGTGATGCGCACGCCGTAGCCGGAGAGCTGGCGGTTGAGCAGCTCCTGCATGTCGGCGACGTCCGAGCCGCGCAGGTCGTACGCCCGCTCGGTGCGCATCTTGCGGGCGCGCTGGCGGATGGCGTCCTGCACGGCGCTGGAGAGCACCAGGTCGAAGTTGCCCGCGCCGATGGTGCGCACGAACAGCACGGCGTCGGTGATGCGGAACTTCAGGAAGAACTCGATCGAGCGCAGCGGCACGTTCTCCTGCGTCGGGCAGGCCATCACGGGCGCGGAGTACGGGATCTCGGTGGCCGTGTCGACGACGTAGTCGACCCGCGACCACGGGTGCCACAGGTAGTGGCGGCCGGCGTCCAGGGTGCGCACGACGGCGCCGTAGCGCGTCAGCACACCGTTGGTGCCCTGCTCGATCTCCACGATCGAGGAGCGCCACCACCACAACGCGCCGATCAGCAGCAGCACGGCACCGCCGGCGTAGGACAGCATGGCGAGGGTGCCGTAGGCGAGGTCCCCGGCGGCCGACTCGGCGTCCGCCTCCTGCAGGGACAGCATCACGCCCATGAACAGGGCGTAGACGCCGAGCCACAGCGGCAGCATCCACCAGATGCGGCGCCGGTGGCGGGGGATGATGACCGGGATCAGGGTGTCGGCCTCGCCGCCGCGCAGCAGCCGCGCGATGTCGGCCCAGGGGGCGACCTTCTCGGAGATGACCGACCTGCGGTGGGAACGGGCGGTGCTCATCGGGCGGCCTCCTCGGCAGCGTCGGAGCCGTCGGAGTCGTCGGCCGGTGCGGGCTGGTCGGGAACCTGCGGCACCGTCGGCCGCTCGGCCGCCAGCAGCGCGCCGATCTCCGCCTCGCGCGCGGCGATCCGCTCGGACACCTCGCCGAGCCGCTCCCGTACGGCGGCCATGTCCTCGTCGGTGAAGAGTTCCGTGCCGCGCTCGCCGACCAACTCGCGGGCCAGCTCCAGGAAGTCGATGCCGGAGCCGCCGCCGTCCGTCGCGCCGCCGATGCGCACCAGCCGCGGCAGGTGGTCGGCGACCTGCTCCAGGGTGTCCAGCACCTGCTGCTGGTAGCGGTACTCCAGGATCTCCGGCGCCTCGGCGGCGGTCACCGCGCGGATGTCGAGGGCCTGCGCCTCCAGCAGGGCCGCGTTGGCCTTCGCCTCCGACTCGGCCTGGACGTAGCGCTGGCGGGCGAGGGCCTCGGCGCGGTTGGTCTCGCGCTCCACGGCCGTGTCCATCTGCGCCTGGTACTGGGCGATGTCGGCCTGGATCGCGGAGAGCGTCTCGTGGCTGGAGGCGAGTTCGCGGGTGAGGTCGCCCTCGTCCTGCTCCTTGCGGAGCTGGAGCGCGTACTCGTGCGTGTACGCCTCCTTCGCCACGCGCACCATCTCGGGCGCCGCCAGGTCCATGCGGTAGCGCTGGTCGGACGGTTCGGCGTGGGTGATGTTGGCGTTGGTCAGCTCGACGGCCGGGCGGAACTGCTGGTTGAGCAGGTCCAGCAGCCGGCCGGTGTCCTCGCCGACCATGTCGTAGATGCCGGCGGCTTCCTGCTCGTAGACGAGGGTGCGGATCGTCTCGCTCACCGCGTTGCTCAGCTTCTCCTCGAAGCCGCGCACCGCGCCCAGCGTGTAGACGAACTCGGTCGGATCGCTGATCCGGAACTGGATGAACAGGTCGATCGACGCCTTCACGCCGCCCTTGGTCGGTGCCTCGCGCACCGGCGCGTTGAACGGGTACTCGATCGTGGTGTTGACGATGTACGACACCCGCTTCCACGGGCTCAGCAGTACGATCCGGCCCGGTCCGACGACCTTCTCCAGCTTGCCGAAGCGGGTGATCATCGCCTGGCAGCCGTCGGGAACCATGACCATGCCCTGGCGCCACCACACGAAGGCGACGGCGAGCAGCGAGACGACCCAGTAGTGCACGCCGAACAGGGGGTTGGTCAGCACGTCCGCGCCGGACGCGCCGACGATGCCCGCGCCCGCCGCGCCCAGCAGGAGCAGCATCAGCACCGGCAGCATGGAGATGATCGAGCGGCCCTTGGGGATCACCATCGGGCAGATGGCGTGCACCGTCTCGGTGCCCTCGCGGACCTGCTCGCTGCGGCCGAGCGCCTCCCCGGCCTCGTCCAGCGGCACGGTCTTCTGCCGCATCACGGTGGCGGTGGAGCCGCCCTGTTCCCGTGCGGCCGGGAAGTCTGCCGGGTCGATGCCCTGGCCCTGGGCGTCGTACTGATCGCCGTCCGCCCGGGTCCCCCGGCCGCCTGCCTGCCGCCGCAGTTCCTCCTGCGCGGCCGCTTTGGGATCGGTACCGGAGATGACGGCCTCGGCAACGCGTCGTGCGCCTTGTTGCGCGCGCGCTCGTGCCACGGTTCCCCCTTATGTTCACGAATGCCGGTGCCGACAGCCGTGCCACAGGGGTGGATCCGGCCGTCGCGCACCATTGATCGGGACAAGGGTAGAGGCCGCGTTCGCGCGGCTACCGCCGGGTACTAGGAGGTCTGCCCCTGCGCGCGGGCCGTGTCGTCCGCGACGTCCTCCTGGCTGCGGTTCGCCTCCAGGTTGGCCTTCATGCGGTCGACGCGCTGGACGATCCCGACAGAGGCGCGGTCACGCTCCTTGCGCAGGATCACGAAGCTGATCGGGGCCGAGAGCAGCAGGGCGAGCAGCACGATCCACATGCCGTTGGAGTCGCCGAGGCCGCGCGGGGCGAGGCCGGAGTAGACAAGGCCCCAGACGACCACGAGGCAGCCCACGAAGATCCCGAGGCGCATCAGTGTGTAGCGGAGCATCTCAATCCACTCTTCCGATTCCAAAAAGGGCCACTGCCCAGTGAAGCACGGCGGACCGCCGATCTTGCAGGGGGGTCAGCCGGTGGTCCGGTCGAGCGGCAGCAGCATGATCACGTCGTCCCGGTCGTGGCCCGGCGCGACCCGGATGGCGTCCGGGATCCGGCCGACCTCCTTGTAGCCGCAGGAGCCGTAGAAGCGCTCCAGGCCGAGGCCGCCCCGGCAGGTGAGCCGGATCGCCTCGACGCCCTCGAAGGTGCGGGCCGACCGCTCGGCGGCGGTCAGCAGGTCGCGGCCGTAGCCCTTGCCCTGGTGCCGGGGATGCACCATCACCGTGTACAGCCACGCCCAGTGGGTCATCAGCCGGTGCGTGTTGAAGGTGAAGAACGCCGTCGCGGCCACCTCGCCCGCGGCGTCGTGCCCGACCAGCAGTCGGCAACGCCCCTCCGCCATCGCCACGAAGTGCCGCACCAGCTCCGGCCGGACGTCCTCGCGCGCCACCGGCGGCACGAACCCGACGGCTCCGCCCTTGTTGGAGACGTCGGTCCACAGGTCGAGGATGCCGTCGCGCAGGGCGGGGGTGACGGCGGGGTCGAGTGTGAAAGTAAGGGACACGAGGTCATCGTATCCCTTACGAACCCGCGTCCTCAGGGCAGTTGAATCACACCCGCATGGGCTGCGGGGACTCGCGGCGCTCCGGGTCCGGGCCGTCGTACTCGCGGATGATCTCGTAGCGCGTGTTGCGCTCCACCGGGCGGAAGCCCGCGTCCCGGATCAGGTCCAGGAGGTCCTCGCGGGTCAGCTTGTTCGGGGTGCCGAAGTTGTCCGCGTCGTGGGTGATCTTGTACTCGACGACCGAGCCGTCCATGTCGTCGGCGCCGTGCTGGAGGGCCAGTTGGGCGGTCTGCACGCCGTGCATGACCCAGAAGACCTTCACGTGCGGGACGTTGTCGAAGAGCAGCCGGGAGACCGCGAAGGTCTTCAGGGCCTCGGCGCCGGTGGCCATCTGGGTGCGGGCCTGGAGCCGGTTGCGTACCTTGCCGTCCTTCATGTCGACGAAGTCGTGCTGGTAGCGCAGCGGGATGAAGACCTGGAAGCCGTTCGTCTCGTCCTGGAGCTCACGCAGGCGCAGGACGTGGTCGACGCGGTGGCGCGGCTCCTCGATGTGGCCGTAGAGCATGGTGGAGGGCGTCTTGAGACCCTTCTCGTGCGCCAGGCGGTGGATGCGGGACCAGTCCTCCCAGTGGGTGCGGTGGTCCACGATGTGCTGACGGACCTCCCAGTCGAAGATCTCCGCGCCGCCGCCGGTCAGGGACTCCAGACCGGCGTCGATGAGCTCGTCGAGGATCTCCGAGGCGGACAGCCCGCTGATCGTCTCGAAGTGGTGGATCTCCGTGGCCGTGAACGCCTTCAGGGAGACGTTCGGCAGGGCCGCCTTCAGCTCCCGCAGCGAGCGCGGGTAGTAGCGCCACGGCAGGTTCGGGTGCAGGCCGTTGACGATGTGGAGTTCCGTGAGGTTCTCCGCCTCCATCGACCTGGCCAGCTTCACGGCCTCCTCGATGCGCATCGTGTACGCGTCCTTCTCGCCCGGCTTGCGCTGGAAGGAGCAGTAAGCGCAGGAGGCCGTGCACACGTTGGTCATGTTGAGGTGGCGGTTGACGTTGAAGTGGACGACGTCGCCGTTCTTGCGCGTGCGCACCTCGTGGGCGAGGCCGCCGAGCCACGCCAGGTCGTCCGACTCGTACAGCGCGATGCCGTCCTCACGGGTCAGCCGTTCACCGGCCCTGACCTTCTCCTCCAGCTCGCGCTTGAGCCCGACGTCCATACCCACACCTTTCTCCGACGACCCGTCCAACCGTACGCCCCCACCCTTCGGGCGGGAGGTGCCCCCAGACAGCGCTCAAGGCGCCTACACCTCTTCGGGCAGTCCCCCGACCCGGTTCTCCCACTTCGTGGAGAGCACGATCGTCGTACGGGTCCGGGACACACCCGTGGTGCCGCTGAGCCGCCGGATGATCTTCTCCAGGCCGTCCACGTCGGCCGCGCGCACCTTGAGCATGTAGGAGTCGTCGCCCGCGATGAACCAGCAGTCCTCGATCTCGCCCAGGTCGCGCAGGCGGTTCGCCACGTCCTCGTGGTCGGTGGCGTCGGACAGCGAGATGCCGATCAGCGCGGTGACGCCGAGACCGAGCGAGGCGGAGTCGACGGTGGCGCGGTAGCCGGTGATGACGCCGGCCGCCTCCAGCCGGTTGATGCGGTCGGTGACGCTGGGGCCCGACAGTCCGACGAGGCGCCCCAGCTCCGCGTAGGAGGCCCGGCCGTTCTCCCTCAGGGCCTGGATGAGCTGCCTGTCCACCGCGTCCATGCGATTGAAAGCCTTCCGCTGAAGAGGTCTGACGTACTTGCTGAACTGAGCCTTGAAGTGATGAGTGCTGCTGGTACCGCGTGATGCGGTGGCGTGCCGGTCAGGTGGAGAGGGCGCCGCCGCCCAGTTCGCCCTTCCAGCGGCGGTAGAGGCGGTGCTCGACACCCGCCGCGTCGAGGACGCGGCCGGCGACGAAGTCCACCAGGTCCTGGATGTGCGTGGCCCCCGCGTAGAAGGCGGGCGAGGCGGGCACGACGGTCGCGCCCGCGTCGTCCAGTGTCACCAGGTGACGCAGCGTCTGCCCGTTCAGGGGCGTCTCCCGTACGGCGACGACGAGCTCGCGCCCCTCCTTCAGGGTCACGCTCGCCGCGCGCTGCAACAGGTCCTTGGACAGCCCGAGCGCGACTCCGGCGACGCAGGCGGTGGAGGCGGGCACGATCAGCATGCCCTTGGTGGCGTACGACCCCGAGGACGGCCCGGCGGCGAGGTCCCCGGCGTTCCAGTACCGGACGTCCTCGATGTCCGCCTCGAAGGTCCCGGGCTTGCCGTCGGCGCCCCGCGCGAGCCATTCGCGCAGGTCGTCCTGCCAGTGGGCGTCCCGGAACGAGATCCCCGTCTCGTCGAGGAGGGTGAGCCTCGACGCCCGGCTGACGACCAGATCGACGCTTTCCCCGGCGGCGAGGAGCGCGCGCAGCACGGCGGCGGCGTATGGGGTGCCGGAAGCGCCGGACACCCCTACGATCCAAGGCGTACGCGCCGTCTCTCCTGGCTTGGCTGGGTTCACGACACCGAGCCTATCCGGCGTGGCGGGGTGGGAACCGACCAAGGGGTGCCAGGCGTTCCCGTTTGGGGACGAGTTGGGCGGTGGGGGTTGCCATGCCGGACATGTGGGACGCGCGGCGCGAGGTGTCGCGCAGTGACCGGGCGCTGACCGCGGCCAAGCTGATGGCGGGCTGGGTGGCGCTGCTGTGGCTGCTGGAAGTGGCCGACGTGATCAGCGGGCACGCGCTGGACGGCTTCGGCATCGTCCCGCGCACCGGGTCGGAGCTGGTGGACGTCGTCCCGGCCGCCTTCATCCACTTCGGCTTCGCCCATGTCGCCGCGAACAGCGTGCCGCTGCTGGTCCTCGGGTTCCTCGCGGCGCTCGGGGGCATCCGCCGGTTCGCCGCGGTCTGTGCGCTGATCATCGTCGCGGACGGGCTGGGCGTGTGGCTGATATCCCCCTCCGGCACCAACACCGCGGGCGCCTCCGGCCTGATCTTCGGCCTCTTCGGCTTCCTCCTGGTCACCGGCTTCGTCGAGCGGCGCCCGCTCGGCATCCTGGCCGGCCTGCTGGTGGCCGCGATCTGGGGCGGCTCGATCCTGGCGGGCCTGGCCCCGACCCAGTCCGGCGTGAGCTGGCAGGGCCATCTGGTGGGGCTGGTGGCGGGGGTGGCGGCGGCGTTCGCGTTCCGCCGCCGCGACACCCATCCACGTCAGGAGCTCATCGCCTAGGTGTGCCGGGCCTTCTGACTCAGACGGTCAGCCCGCGCACGAGCAGGTCCAGCAGCGCGCACACGAACAGGGCGATCCCGATGAACCCGTTGACGCTGAAGAACGCCCTGTTCAGGCGGGACAGGTCATGGGGGCGGACGATCGAGTGCTCGTAGACGAACGCGCCGGCGACGATCAGCAGGCCCAGCCAGAAGAAGGCGCCCGCGTCCGTGGCGAGGGCGTACCAGGCGAACAGGGCCGTGGTGACGGCGTGGCAGACCCGCGCTCCCCAGATCGCCGCCGGGATGCCGAAGCGGGCCGGGACCGACATGACGCCGATCTCGCGGTCGGTCTCGACGTCCTGGCAGGCGTAGATCAGGTCGAAGCCGCCGATCCAGATGCCGACGGCGAGGCCGAGGATCACCGCGTCCCAGGACCAGGTGCCGGTGATGGCGAGCCAGCCGCCGACCGGACCCATCGCCTGGGCGAGGCCCAGGATGGCCTGGGGGAAGTTGGTGAAGCGTTTGCCGTAGGGGTAGACCACCATCGGGATCACCGCGATGGGGGCGAGGGCCAGGCACAGGGGGTTCAGCAGTGCGGCCGAACCCAGGAAGATCACCAGGGCGATCAGGGCGCCCGTCCAGGCGTGCCGTACCGACATGGCGCCCGTCACCAGCTCACGGTGCGCGGTGCGCGGATTGCGGGCGTCGATCTCGCGGTCGATGATCCGGTTCACGGCCATCGCGAAGGTGCGCAGGCCCACCATGCAGATCGTCACCAGCAGCAGCCGGCCCCAGTGGATGTTCTTGTCCATCTGGAACATCGCGGTGAGCGCGGCGATGTACGCGAAGGGCAGCGCGAACACCGAGTGCTCGATCATGACGAGGCGGAGGAACGCCTTCGTGCGTCCTGGCTGCGGGATCGCCGCGGAGGCGCTGCTCACAGGCCGTACTCCTTCCAGCGGCGGTCGACCTTCGCCGCCGTCTGCGGGTCGGACTCGACCATGTCGGGCCAGCCACCGTCGCGGGTGTAGCCCTCCTCGGGCCACTTCTTCGTCGCGTCGATGCCTGCCTTGCCGCCCCAGAACTGCTGGTAGGAGGCGTGGTCGAGATGGTCGACGGGGCCTTCGACGACCGTGAGGTCGCGGGCGTAGTCGGTGTTGCCGAGGGCCCGCCAGGAGACCTCGTGCAGATCGTGCACGTCGCAGTCGGAGTCGACGACCACGATCAGCTTGGTCAGGGACATCATGTGCGCACCCCAGATCGCGTGCATCGTCTTCTGGGCGTGCTTGGGGTACTTCTTGTCGATCGAGACGATCGCGCAGTTGTGGAATCCGCCGGACTCGGGCAGGTGGTAGTCCACGATGTCCGGGACGATGATCTTCAGCAGGGGGAGGAAGAAGCGTTCCGTCGCACGACCCAGGGGGCCGTCCTCCGTCGGAGGCCGGCCTACGACGATCGACTGGAGCAGGGGTCGGCGGCGCATCGTCACGCAGTCGATCTTCAGGGCCGGGAACGGCTCCTGCGGGGTGTAGAACCCGGTGTGGTCGCCGAAGGGCCCCTCCGGCAGCATCTCCCCCGGCTCCAGCCACCCCTCCAGCACGACCTCGGCCTGCGCGGGGACCTGGAGCGGGACGGTCTTGCAGTCGACCATCTCGATCCGCTTGCCCGCGACGAAGCCGGCGAAGAGGTACTCGTCGATGTCACCGGGGAGCGGGGCGGTGGACGCGTACGTCACCGCGGGCGGACAGCCGAAGGCGATCGCGACCGGCAGCCGCTCTCCCCTCCTCGCCGCCACCTGGTAGTGGTTGCGGCTGTCCTTGTGGATCTGCCAGTGCATGCCGATCGTGCGCTTGTCGTGGCGCTGCAGGCGGTACAGACCGAGGTTGCGTACGCCGGACTCCGGGTCCTTGGTGTGCGTGAGCCCCAGGTTGAAGAAGGAGCCGCCGTCCTTGGGCCAGGTGAACAGGGCCGGCAGTTGCTCCAGGTCGACCTCGTCGCCGTGCAGCACGACCTCCTGCACCGGCGCGCTGTCGGACTTCACCTTCTTCGGCGGCACGTGCGTCATCGCGCCGAGCTTGCCGAAGGCCTCGCGGACCCCGACGAAGCCGTGCGGCAGCTCGGGCTTCAGCAGCCCGCCGATCTTGTCGGAGATGTCGCCGTACGACTTCAGGCCCAGGGCCTTCAGCAGCCGGCGGTCGGTGCCGAACACGTTCATCGCGAGGGGCATCGAGGAGCCCTTCACGTTCTCGAAGAGCAGCGCGGGACCGCCGGACTTCTGGACCCGGTCGACGATCTCCCCGACCTCCAGATACGGATCGACCTCAGCCTTCACACGCTTGAGGTCGCCCTCGCGCTCCAGCGCCCTGAGCAGGGAACGAAGATCGTCGTAAGCCATGAGGTCAAGTATCCCCGAGCGGCTACCCTGGCCCTTACCCCGGGGGCCGTGCCCCCGGTCCGCCGACCGTTTCGCTGAGAGGGCCCATGCTCCGGGTGCTGATGTTCCTCGTGCCACTGGCGCTGAGCGTGTACGCGTTCATCGACTGCATCAGCACGAAGGAGGACGACATCCGCCACATGCCGAAACCGCTGTGGGCGATCCTCGTGTTGGTCTTCCCGCTGGTCGGCTCCATCTCCTGGCTGATCGCGGGCAAGAAGCGCAGCCCGGCCGCCGAGGGCTGGTCCGGCGTACGCAACCGCCCGCGTCAGCAGTGGGTGGCCCCCGACGACAACCCCGAGTTCCTGAAGTCCCTGGACGAGGACGACGACAAGAACAAGGACGACGGGCCCAGGCGCGACGAGCCCTGACGACTACCGATCGGCCGTGCACACCCAGGAGACCCGGCACACCCGATACCGCCGTGGCTTCATGGACTACGCGGTGCGGGAGAGGCAGCCCGCCGCCGGACGTCACTACCTGGCGTGGCTGTCCCTCAGCTCCCGCAGCCGCAGGGCCTCGCGTTGCGCGGCCGCGCGATGGCCGAGGTCGAGGGCCATCGTGCCGCGTCCGTAGACGTAGCAGGCGTCCTCGCGTGTCCGGGGGTCCAGGCCGCGCGCCCGGCACAGGGCGTGGTAGTCGAGGTCCAGGGAGAGCCGGGTGCCCGACATCCAGTCACGGGCCGGGGTCGACAGCGTCTCGCGCAGCACGTCCTTGAAGTGGTCGCGCGTCAGCCGGTCCGCCGCGGCGGGGCGGGGCACGCCGGGATGGTACGGGTGGTCCACGAGGTCGTCCGCCCACGCCTGAAGCGTCCGCACGGCGTCCTCGGCCGCATCGAGGTCGCCCCCGGCGTACGGGAGCGCGCACACCCCCGCCGCCAACTCCCTTGCCTCCCGGGCCCGTTCCTCGTCACGCCCGCCGCAGGCGGCCACGAACGCCGCCAGCACGGCACCCCGCTGCCGCAACTCGGCGATCCGCCAAGCCCGCTCCCACCACACCATCGACCCTCCCCGCCCCCGGAGTTCCTGGTGATCACCGGGCCCGGCCACACAACACCCGCCGGCCACCGCGCCGCCACCGAATTACCCGGACGGCGAGGCGGGCCAGCCCGGACACCCCGAGCAGGCCAGGAGCGCGAACCGCCCCTGGACAATTCGGCGCGAAATTTGGCACGGTGAGGTGCACCGGCCCGTAATCGAACACGCGGTCGATGCCTGCTGGGAGTACAGCCGTGTCCGCCACCCCTGCCTCCGCCCTCGCAGCCGTGTCCGCCACCCCTGCCTCCGCCCTCGCACCGGACGCCGCCGCCTTCTACGTCACCCAGAGCCCCTTCTCCGCGCCCGGCGAACTGGCCTCCCGGTACGCCTCACTGCCCCGCGATCCGGCCGAACTCGCCCGGGTCGTACGCGACTTGGTGATCCATCGCGTCGAGGGCGAGCTCTTCGGGCACGTCATCGCGACCGACCGGCTCCACGACGACGCCGAGACCCGGTACGTCGACGACATCCTGCGGATCGTGGTCGGGCGCGACGACGCCCCGCTCGGCCGGCGGCGCGACGTCGGCGACCGGTTCGTCGGCGTCTGCCGGGACTTCTCGCTGCTGCACTGCTCACTCCTGCGCCACATGGGCGTCCCGGCGCGCATCCGCTCCGGCTTCGCCGACTACTTCCGCAAGGACGGCTCGGACGACTTCCATGGCGACCACGTCGTCACCGAGTACTGGGACGGGCGGCGCGGCGCCTGGCTCCTCGCCGACGCCCAGCTCGCCGACCCGGCCGTCACCGTGAACTGGGACGTGGACTTCGACCCCATGGACGTACCGCGCGACCGGTTCCTGGTCGCGGGCGAGGCATGGCGGGCGATCCGGGAGGGCGGGGCGGACGAGAGGAAGTTCGGGCTTCATCCGCCGCAGGAGGGGCCGTTCTGGGGCGAGCGGTTCGTCGCGGGCAACGTGCGGCTCGACCTCGCGGCGCTCAACAAGGTGGAGACCCTGCTGTGGGACGTGTGGGGAGAGGAGGACGGCGAGCCGGGCGAGCCCCTGTCGGAGGCGACGCGCGCGCTGTACGACCGCGCCTCCCTCGTCGTCAGCGGCGAGGTGTCCTTCGCGGAGGTGCGGCGGCTGTTCGCCGAGGACGACACCCTGCGCACCCCGGACACGGTGACCTGCTTCGCCCCCTTCAACGGCGAGAGCCGCATCACGCTCCGCCGCTGAGCCGGCTCGCCCCCTTTCCGCCGTTGCCGGCGCCGGCCCGTCACTGGAGAGTGAGGGCATGGATCATTCAGAGGCACGCGAGTGGCTCGGCACCGCGCTCGCGGAGGCCCGCGCCGGGCTCGGCGAGGGCGGCATCCCGATCGGCGCCGCGCTGTACGGGGCCGACGGGGCGCTGCTCGGGCGGGGTCACAACCGCCGGGTGCAGGACGGCGACCCCTCCATGCACGCGGAGACGGCCGCCTTCCGGGCGGCGGGACGGCAGCGGTCGTACCGCGGCACGACCATGGTGACCACCCTCTCCCCCTGCTGGTACTGCTCGGGCCTGGTCCGGCAGTTCGGCATCTCCCGGGTGGTGATCGGCGAGGCGGTCACGTTCCGCGGCGGGCACGACTGGCTGGCCGGGCACGGTGTGGACATCGTGCTGCTCGACGATCCCGAGTGCATCGACATGATGCGCGCCTTCATCGCGCACCATCCCGACCTGTGGAACGAGGACATCGGTGAGTGACCAGCCCCGAAACCCCGGCACGCCCCGCATCCCCACGATCGACCTGCGCCCCTGGGTGAACGGCGACGCCGAGACCCGCAGGGCCATCGCCGGCACCGTCGACCAGGCCCTCCAGACCGCCGGCTTCCTCCTGGTCACCGGGCACGGCGTGGCCCCGGCCCTGCGCGCCCGGATCCGCACCGCCGCGCGCGCCTTCTTCACGCTCCCCACCGAGGCAAAGCAGGCGTACGAGGTGAAGGTCGGCGGTCGCGGCTGGCTCGGACCCGGCGCGGAGGCCAACGGCTACTCGGAGGGCACCGAGACACCGCCGGACCTGAAGGAGTCGCTCAGCTTCGCGACGCACGAGCCCTTCGAGGACCCGGTGGTCAACGCCGAGTGGTACGCGCCGAACGTGTGGCCCGGCGAGGTTCCCGAACTGCGGCCGCTGGTCGAGGAGTACCTCGCGCGGATGGGTGAGCTGGAGAACCGCCTCCTCGCCCTGCTCGGGGAGGCCCTCGGCCTCGAACCCGACTTCTTCACCCGGCACATGGACCACCCGACGTACGGCTTCAACATCAACTGGTATCCGGGCAGGGAGGTCCTCGGTGAGCCGGAGCCGGGCCAGTTCCGCATCGGACCGCACACCGACTTCGGGACGGTGACGATCCTCGACCGGCAGGCGGGCAAGGGCGGCCTGCAGGTCTACACGGACGACGGCGGCTGGGAGGACGCGCCCTACGACCCGGAGGCGTTCACCATCAACATCGGCGATCTGATGGCCCGTTGGACCGGCGACCGGTGGCGGTCGGGGCGGCACCGGGTACTGCCGCCGCCGGCCGACGCGCCCGCCGAGGAGTTGATGTCGCTCGTGTACTTCGGAGAGTGCACGCCCGGCACGATCGTGGAGTCCGTGCCCGCTCCGGTGGGCCGCGTGGCCCACCCGCCGGTCGACTCGCATGTGTATCTGCGGCAGCAGTTGGACTCGATCACCGTCGACCGAACCGGCTGATCAGCTCGCCGATCCGGGCGGTCGGCCCGTGTGATCGCCGGACCGTTTCCGAGGAAGGGTTGCCTCGTTGGGCGGGATACCACCCTTTCGGGTGTGTCCCCCGCCGCGAATGGAGCCGCCTGTGCGAATGACTGACATCCAGCGCTGCGAGGTCCGGCCCGGACGACTCGTCGAATGGACGTTCAGTCCGGCGAGCGTCGCGGCGGCGGCAGACCTGCCGGAGGACTCACGGCCCCCGGCGTACATCCAGGAGTCGCACATCAGGACCGCCCGGTCCGTGCGGGACGACGGCCTGTTCGTACCGACCTGGCTCGGCACCGCCTTCGACATGCCGGGCCGCGTCGACCTCGACGCGCTTCAGGAGGCCCTGCGCGACTGGACGCTCAGGCACGAGACGCTGCGCAGCGGGTTCCGCTGGTCCGGCGAATCGGGCGACGAGATGCGCCGGTTCACGCTCGACGCCGACTCGGTGTCCCTGCACCGCACGGTGGTCGGCGACTTCACCGACCCGGCCGCCCTGGTCCGCCACCTCCAGGACCGCTTCGACGCCACGGCGGACGCGCTGCGCTGGCCCAACCTCATCTACACGGCCGTGGTCCGGGACGACTCCACCAGCGTGTACATGGCCTTCGACCACAGCAACGTCGACGCCCACTCCATCCACCGCATCCCCGCCGAGATCCACGAGCTGTACGCGGCACGGCTCGCGGGCAGGTCCCCGCAGTCGGCGCCGGCCGGCAGCTACGTCGACTTCTGCGAGATCGAGCGCACGGACGCCGACCGGATCGACGACCGCCACGAGATCGTGGCCCGCTGGCGGGAGTTCATCCGCCGCTGCGACGGCCGACTGCCGAATTTCCCCGTCGACCTCGGCCTCGACCCCGAGCCGGGCCTGCCCACCCAGAAGCTGCTGCGCGAGGAGCTCACCGACCCGGACACCGCCGCCGCGTTCGAGGCGTACTGCCGTCCCCACGGCGGCAGTTCGGTCGGCATCCTGGCCGCCACCGCCCTCATCGTCCACGAGATCGGCGGACAGCCCGTCTACCGCACGGTCGTGCCGTTCCACACCCGGGTGAAGTCCCGCTGGAGCGACTCCGTGGGCTGGTACGTCGGCGGCGCGCCCATCGAGATCTCCGCGGAGCAGGCGTACGACCTGCCCAGCGCCCTGCGGACGGTGCGCGACGCGCTGCACGCGGCCCGGCATCTGGCCCGCATGCCGCTCGCCCGGGTGCTCCAGTTGCTCGGCGCGGACTTCCGCCCCACCTCACCCGACCTGTACTCGATCGTCTCCTACGTCGACACCCGCGGCATCGCCGGATCCGGGCAGTGGACCGAGCAGAAGGCGTACGGGCTGATCAGGGTGTCGTACGGCGACCAGGTGTGCGCCTGGGTCACGCGGCTGCACGAGGGCCTGTGGTTCGCCAGCCGCTACCCGGACACCGATGTCGCGCAGAAGAACATGCGGCTGTATGTGGAGCGGCTGCGGGACGTCATCGCCTCGACCGTCCGGTAGGCCGAGCGGCTCTTCAGGAGCCGTCCTCCAGCACGACGATCAGCCGCTCGAAGCGGGCCCGCCAGCGCTGCTCGGTCTCCGCCTCGCCCTGGAACTCGTGGGTGAAGCGGAGCGCGGCGCCCGCCTCGCCGTCCCGTTCCAGGTGGAAGCGGATCCGGCCGCCCTGCACCGTGTACTCGGCGACCCGGTCCACGTCCCAGGCGGTGATCTGCCCGCTGCCGAAGTCGCGCAGGTCGACCTCGCCGCCGAGGCGCGGTTCGAGGGTGTCGACCGGGGTGCACCAGGACGTGAGCCCTTCCGGGGTGGCGAGGCACGGCCAGACCGCGTCCATGGCCCGGGGAAGCCGCACCAGGAAGTGCAGGATGTGGGTGTTCCCGTGGGTCTGGCTGATGCCCTGCTCAATGGAACCGGTCATGACACCAGCCTGACCCCGCCGGGCACGAAGTGCACCCCTTACGGGCGCTGACCTGCGCGATCGACCACGGCCCGGTCGAGGATCACCGCGTTGCCGACGACCTGGCCCCGCTTGATGTCCGAGAAGTCCTCGGTGGCCACGGACCGCTCGCCGAGGAACTCATGGGTCTTCGCGTCGAAGATCCACTCGTCCCGGGTCGGGTTGTCGGGGTCGTCCCGGGTGATCGCGACACCCCGCCGGCCGGCGGCGTCCACCACGTTCTCCACGACCTTCACACCGGGGATCCGGGCGACCGAGCGAAAGAGCGCGGCGGCCTGCTGCGGCGGCACCAACGCGTCCCGGATCAGATCGCCGACCAGCACGAACATGGCCTGGTCGGTCACCTGGCCGCTGTTGTGGGGGCCCACCTTGCGCAGCCATTCGTACATCTCGTCCGGGTCGGTGGGCAGCGTCGACAGGTGGCGGTAGTTGGTCGACACCTCGTAGCCCGGCTTGCCCGGGGCGGGCTCCGCTTCCGTCGGCCACTGACCGCGTCCGTCCTCCCGGACCAGGCCCTCGCGGGTGCCGTCGACCGACGTCCACTGCTCGGAGCGGTGCAGTGGCGGGATCTTGGTCTTCTTCCCCTTCTCGTAGCCGGCGTAGGAGACCTTGCTGTCGATGTACACGAACTGGTCGTCGCGGATCTCGCCGTACCCGCCGCCCGCGTCCTCGGCCGCCAGCGCGATGTCCTCCAGCAGCGCCGCGGTCGCGTTGCCGGGCGGCCTGGCGCTCGCACCGCCGCCGGACGACGGCAGGACGACGAAGGTGACGGCGGCCGCGGTGGCGACGGCGGCCGCGGCGAGCGCGGGGCGCAGCCACCTGGCGCGCGGGCGTGCGGGTTCCTCTTCGCGCCGGATCTCTGTCATCAGATGCTCCTTGAGGAGTCGGTGACGGCCCGGCGGAAGGCCGTGTTCGGGAAGCTGGTTCATCGGTTTCCCTCCCTGATGGGCCTGACCGTGTTGGTGCGGTCACCTCTCATCTGTCCGCCCTCGTGCGGCGGTTCCATATGTTTCGCGAGTTTCGTCCGAGCACGGGAAAGCCGTGATCGTACGGTCCCGACGGGCACCCCGAGCGCGTCCGCGGCGGCCCGGTAGTCCAGACCCGACCACACGCACAGCGCCAGCACCTCGCGCTCGGCCCGCCGCAGCCTGGCCAGCGCGGTGCGCACGAGGGCCAACTGAGCGGTGTCGTCGAGGCGGTCGGCGACCTCGTCGGCGAAGTCCCGTACGGTCTCCTCGCGTGGCAGGCGGGCGACGGCGGCCGCGTGTCTTCGGGTGGCGCGGCGCAGGTTGCGTGTGACGTTGGTGGCGATGCCGAGCAGCCAGGGGCGCGGTGAGCCGCCGTCCTCGTCGAGCCGCTCGCGCAGCCGCCAGGCCTCCAGGAAGGTCAGCGAGACGACGTCCTCGGCCACGGGCCACTCCCCCGTGAGCCGGAAGGCGTGGTTGTAGACGGAGCGTGCGTGCGCGTCGAAGAGCTCACCGAATGCGCCGTGGTCCCCCGCGCGGATGCGTTTCCGCAGATTCGTATCCACACCCCTCTACCTGTCCGCACGACAAAGGCCGGTTCCCATGACCCAGGTCACAGGAACCGGCCTTCGCGGCAAGGGACTTACACCCCGGCGTACGAGTGCTTGCCGGAGACGAAGATGTTGACGCCGTAGTAGTTGAACAGCCAGCAGCCGAAGGCGATGAGGGCCAGGTAGGCGGCCTTGCGGCCCTTCCAGCCGGCCGTGGCGCGGGCGTGCAGGTAGCAGGCGTAGGCGACCCAGGTGATGAAGGACCAGGTCTCCTTGGGGTCCCAGCCCCAGTAGCGGCCCCAGGCGTCGCCCGCCCAGATGGCGCCCGCGATGATCGTGAACGTCCACAGCGGGAAGACGGCGGCGTTGACGCGGTAGGAGAACTTGTCCAGGGACGCCGAGGCGGGCAGCCGGTCCAGGACGGAGTTCGCGAACCGGCCGGGGGTACCGCCGTTCGCCAGCTTGTTCTCGTAGCTGTCCTTGAAGAGGTACAGCAGCGTGGAGACGGCGCCGACGTAGAACACCGCGCCGCAGAAGATCGCCGTGGAGACGTGGATGTACAGCCAGTACGAGTGAAGGGCGGGAACCAACTGGTCACTGGCGGTGTACAAGACAGTGACGGCGAGGCCGAGATCGAGGAGGACCGTGGTGATCAGGAAAAGCCCGAGCCAGCGCACGTTCTTCTTCAGCGCGAGCAGCGCCAGGTACACACCGACGGCGACCGTGGAGAAGGTGATGTTGAACTCGTACATGTTGCCCCACGGCGCCCGCTGCACCGACAGAGCGCGCGTGAGCACACCGCCGAACTCGACCAGGAAGGCGAGGACGGTGAGGGAGATGGCGATACGCCCGTAGAGGTCGCCCTGCTCGTCCCCGCCGTGCGCGCCGGGCCCGTCCGGCACGTCCCGCTGCCCGGCCGTGGCCCGCACGACGACCTTCGGCCGCTCCAGTACGGCGGTGGAGCCGCCCTTGTTCACGGTGACGGCGGGCGCGGCGGCCTTGGCGGCCTTCGCCGGGGTGAGCGCGGCGGCCGTGCGGCCGACCTTGCTGCGGCTGCCGAGGAGCCATTCGGCGATGTACGCGAAGAAGGCCAGGGTGTAGACGGCCATCGACGAGTAGATCAGCGTGTTGCTGATGCTGGCGAGGTTCTCGTTGGTGGCGGCGGCCAGATCGGTTGCGGCGGCGAGAGTCACTTCTCAGCCCCTTCGGCAGGTACGACTTGGGGGTCGGGGGAAGCTTCGGAATCTGCGGGGTCGTCGTCGGCATCGGGAGCGCCCGGTGCCTGCTCGTACAGGATCCCGGCGAGGTCGCCGAGTTCCTCGGGCACCTTGGCGGACTCGCTGCGGCCGAGGCCGGCCATCTCGACGACCGTGACGCCGTCGCTGCCGGTGGCGGCCCGCACCCAGACACGGCGGCGCTGGATGAACAGGGAGGCGGCGAGGCCGAAGATCGCGGCGAGGGAACCGGCCAGCGCCCAGCCGGCGCCGGGCTGGCGGGCGACCTGGAAGCCGGCCCACTCCTTGATCTCCTTCTCGAAGGTGACCGTGCCGGCGCCGTTCGGGAGCTTCATGGTCTCGCCGGGCTTGAGGTTCTCCCGGACCTGGGCGCCCTTGGCGTCCTTGAAGCCCTTCAGGTTCTTCTTGTCGAGCTGGTACACGCTCTGCGGGATGCCCGCGTCGACCCCGAGGTCGCCGTGGTACGCCTCCAGGTTGATGACCGGGTTCAGCAGCGCGGGGAACTGCGAGGCCAGCTCGTTGCCCTTGACGTAGGTGGGCAGGAAGAAGGCCTGGAAGCCGAGCTGCTCCCGCTCGCCCTTGGCGTTGCGGTAGCCGTCCATGACCTTGATCGCACCGGTTGAGGTGACATTGCCGTCGAGCGGGAGCAGGGGCACGGCGTCGCGGTAGACGATGTTGCCCTTGCCGTCGCGGATCGTGATGACGGGGGCGTAGCCGTGGCTGACGAGATAGACCTTCGAGTCGCCGATCTCCAGCGGCTCGTTGACCTCGACGGTGGTCTTCTTCTCCTTGCCGTCGGCGCCCACGCTGTAGCTGATGTCCGCCTTGTAGATCCGCGGGGTGCCCTTGTTGGGGCCGGACGCCTCGTAGGTGCCGGTGAAGTTCTTCAGGTTGAAGCTGAACGGGTCCAGGTCGTCCTGGGTGAAGAGGCTGCCGGACTTGAAGTCGTCGTACTGGGTGAGGGTGTTGGAGAACCCGTCGCCCTCGACGACCAGCTTGTTGCCCTCGGACTTGAAGAGCTGGCCCCAGGCGAAGGCGATCAGCATCACGATCAGCGCGATGTGGAAGGCGAGGTTGCCGACCTCGCGCAGATAGCCCTTCTCGGCGGCGACGGCGTCACCGGCGAGATGGGCGCGGAAGCGGCGCTTCTTCAGCAGGGCGAGCGCGGCCTCGCGGACCTGCTCGGGCTCGGCCTCGGTGCGCCAGGTGGTGTAGGCGGGCAGCCGGGTCAGCCGCTTGGGGGCGCCCGGCGGACGGCCGCGCAACTGGCCGACGAACTGCCAGGTGCGCGGGACGATGCAGCCGATGAGGGAGACGAACAGCAGGATGTAGATCGCGGAGAACCACACCGAGCTGTAGACGTTGAAGAGGCCGAGCTTGTCGTAGATCGGCGCGAGCGTCTCGTGCGTCTTGCGGAACTCGGCGACCTTCGTCTCGTCGATGCCGGTCTGCGGGATGAGCGAGCCGGGGATCGCGCCGAGCGACAGCAGCAGGAGCAGCAGCAGGGCGACCCGCATCGAGGTGAGCTGCCGCCAGAACCAGCGGGCCCAGCCGATGACGCCGAGGGAGGGCAGGTTGGGGGCGTCCTCGGTGGGGGCGGTGGAGAGCTGGGAGCCGGCGGCGCCCAGGTCCTCGTCACCCGCGGCCGGCGTGCTGTCGGGCGCGCTGGTCTTCGTCTCGCTCATCGATCAGATCCCCACAGTGAAGCCGTTGGACCAGACCTGCATCTCCTGCACGATGCGGTCCCAGGCGCCGGTCAGCAGCAGCACACCGGTCACGATCATCATGGTGCCGCCGATGCGCATGACCCAGGCGTAGTGACGCTTGATCCAGGCGAAGGCGCCGAGCGCCTTGCGGAAGGCTACGGCAGTGACGACGAACGGGATGCCGAGCCCGAGGCAGTAGGCGACGGTCAGCAGGGCGCCCCGTCCGGCGCTGGCCTCGTTGATGGCGAGGGTCTGCACGGAGGACAGGGTCGGGCCGATGCAGGGCGTCCAGCCGATGCCGAAGAACGCGCCGAGCAGGGGCGCGCCGGCGAGTCCGGTGGCGGGCCTGGTGTGGAAGCGGAACTCCCGCTGGGTCAGCCAGGGCATCAGGCCCATGAAGAAGACGCCCATCAGGATCATCAGGACGCCGAGGATCTTCGTCAGCAGGTCCTTGTTCTCCTGGAGGGTCGAGCCCCAGTAGCCGAACAGGGCGCCGCCGGAGACGAAGACGACGGTGAAGCCGAGCACGAACAGGGAGGCACCGGCGACCATCCGCCAGCGCCGGGTCTCGGCCAGGTCGGTGCCGCTGACTCCGGTGACGTAGGAGAGGTAGCCGGGGACGAGCGGCAGGACGCACGGGGAGAAGAAGGAGACGAGGCCGCCGAGCACGGCGATCGGCAGCGCGAGCAGCAGGGCGCCGTGCATGACGGTGCCGTTGTAGGTCGCGCCCTCGGCGAGCGTGGACAGTGCGCTCACGTCACTTCTCCGCGAGGACGGGCTTGATCATGCTGCGCAGGGTGTCCTCGCCCAGGGGCATCAGCGCCCGCGCGGCGATCTTTCCCTCCCGGTCGATGACGAGCGTGGAGGGGATGGCCTGCGGGTTGAGCGTGCCCTTCTTGAAGCGGAGCATCTGCTTGCCCGTGGGGTCGTACAGGCTCGGGTAGGTGACCCCGAACTCCTTCTCGAAGGCCTTCGCCGGGGTGGTGCTGGTGTCCCGGGTGTTGATGCCGACGAACTCGACGCCCTGGCCCTTGACGTCCTCGTAGACGGTCTGGAAGTTCTTCGCCTCGGCCCGGCAGGGCGGGCACCACGATCCCCATACGTTGACGACGAGGATCTTGCCCTTGTAGGCGGCGGTGTCGAGCTGCTTGCCGTCGATGGTCTCGCCGGAGAGGGCCGGCGCGGCGGCGCGCTTGCCCTGGGCGACGGTGTCGATGCCGTTGTTGCCGGTGACGAAGTTGGTGTCGCCGCCGCCACCGGACGTACCGCCCGAAGTGCACGCGGACAGGACCAGCGCGGCTGTGGCGGCGCCAGTGGTGGCGAGCAGGGCGATACGGCTACGGGCGCGGCGGGCGGCACTCATGTGAAAAGTTTCGCATGTCCGTTCCGGGGATCTTGCGCACCCCCCTCCCGGGCGTAAACCCGCATTTCAGGCAGCGTTTTGGGTGCTGTTGGAGGAGCTTGAGGAGGAGCCGGTGGGGGTGGGCTTCAGGAAGGAACTCCAGCCCCCCGCAGGCTCCTGCCCGACTTCCAGAGTGCGCAACTTGTCGAGGATGTCCGGCTTCTGTACGTCCATCCAGTCCACGAACTGCCGGAAGGAGACGAGTCGGATGTCGCCGCCCTTCTCCCTCTCCTGCGCGATGTGCTTGAGGGCCTCCTCGACGGCGTCCATGTAGATGCCGCCGTTCCACTGCTCGAAGTGGTTGCCTATGAAGAAGGGTGCGCGGTTTGTCTCGTACGCCCGCTTGAATCCCTGGATGTACGCCTGCGCCGCCTGCTCGCGCCAGCCCGGGTAGTTGTGGCTGGGGGCGTTCGTCGAGTTGACCGACTGGTTCGCGAGCATGTTGTAGTCCATCGAAAGGACCTCGAAGCTGTGGCCGGGGAAAGGTATCTGCTGCAACGGCAGATCCCACAGCCCCTGCTTCTTGTCCGGCCACACCTGACGGCCGCCGGGCGAGGAGGCGTCGTAGCGCCAGCCCAGCTCCTTGGCGGTGGGCAGCAGGTTGTCCTGGCCGAGGAGGCAGGGCGTGCGGCCGCCGACGAGCTCCTTGTCGTAGTCGAAGGGCAGCGAGGGCAGATCGGTCCACCCGGAGTTCGTCCGCCACTCCTTGACGAAGGACTTGGCCTGGTCGATCTCGCTGCGCCACTGCTTCGAGGTCCAGTTGCCGACGGTGCCGGTGCCGCCGCAGAAGTGGCCGTTGAAGTGGGTGCCTATCTCATGACCTTCGAGCCAGGCGCGGCGGACGCCCTTCAGCGTCTGCTTGATGTGGTCGTCGGTGAGGTAGCCGATGTCGGAGGCGCCGCGCGGGTTGTTCGGCGGGTCGTAGAGCCGCTTCTTGCTCTCGGGCAGCAGATACAGCCCCGAGAGGAAGAAGGTCATGTGCGCCTCGTGCTCCTTGGCGAGGTCCAGGAAGCGCGGGAACAGACCGTTGCCGACCTCGCCGGCACCGTCCCAGGAGAATATGACGAACTGCGGCGGCTCCTGGCCCGGCTCCAGCGGCTCCGGCTTGGCGGGCTGGTTCGGCTGCTTGCCGGTGAAGGAGGTGGAGCCGTCGCCTATGGGGCGGGCGCGGTCGGTCTGGGGGCCCGGCTTGTTCCCCGCGCCGTCCCCGGAACCCGATGACCCGTTCGAACCGTCTGACGAGGTGAGGGTGCCGCACCCCGCGAGCCCGAGGCCGGCGGCCGCTCCGGCACCGAGTCCGATGGCTCCCCTTCGGCTGAAGTTGCGCATTGCTGCCCCGTCCGTCGTGCTTGCTCTGGTGGTCACCCAGTCAGAGGGCACGACGAACGAGGAGGTTCCTCCGAATCACGGAGGATTCGCAACAAATGTCACAAACGTGTCTTAGGTCGCCTTGGGCGGCCTTGGATGTCCTTGGGCGGCCATGGGGTGCCCTCAGGCGCCGAAGGCCTTGTCCTTCCCCTTCACCGGCTGGGCGCCGGCGCGGAGATGGGCGGGCACGAGATCGATGGCGGGCTCGGTGTAGCCGACGGACACGATCTTGTCGCCCTGGTACGTGAAGGTCGTCAGGGACGCCAGGGTGCACTGCCGCTTGCGCGGGTCGTGCCACAGCCGGCGCCGCTCGACGTAGCTGCGCACGATCCAGATCGGCAACTGATGGCTGACCAGCACGGCCTCGTGTCCGCGGGCGGCGTCCTTGGCGGCGTCCAGCGCGCCCATCATGCGCACGACCTGGTCGACGTACGGCTCGCCCCAGGACGGCCGGAACGGGTTGACCAGGTGCTTCCAGTTCGCCGGCTTCTTCAGCGCCCCGTCGCCGACGCCGAAGGTCTTGCCCTGGAAGACGTTGCCGGCCTCGATGAGCCGCTCGTCGGTCGCGAGGTCGAGTCCGTGCGCCTTGGCGATCGGCGTCGCGGTCTCCTGCGCCCGCTCCAGCGGGGAGGCGCACACGTAGGTGACGTCACGGGGGGCGAGGTGCTCGGCGACCCGGTCGGCCATCTGCCGCCCGAGCTCGGACAGGTGGTAGCCGGCGAGACGGCCGTAGAGGATCCCGTCCGGGTTGGCCACCTCGCCGTGCCGCATGACGTGGACGACGGTGACGTCGTCGCCGGTCATGGCGCCGTCGTTGATGAGGCTGTCGCTCATGGAGTCGTCGCTCACGGAGTTGTCGTTCATGGGGTTGTCGCTCATTCCGCCGTGGCCTCCGCCGCCGCTCGGGCCGCCGCCGGGAGGGCGTCGGCGATGCGCTGGACCGCCTGCTCGTCGTGTGCCGTGGACACGAACCAGGACTCGAAGGAGGAGGGCGGCAGGTAGACACCCTGCGCCAGCATCGAGTGGAAGAAGGCGGTGAAGCGGAAGGACTCCTGCCGCTTGGCGTCCTCGTAGTTGCGGACCTCACGGTCGGTGAAGAACACCGAGAACATGTTGGAGGCGTTCTGGAGCCGGTGGGCGACGCCTTCCTTGGTGAGGGCCTCGGTGACGAGGGTCTGGACGGTCTGCGACACCGCGTCGACCTTGTCGTACGCGGCCTGGTCGAGCAGCCGCAACTGGGCGAGGCCCGCGGCGGTGGCGATCGGGTTCCCGGACAGGGTGCCCGCCTGGTACACGGGGCCGGCCGGGGCGAGGTGGGCCATCACATCGGCGCGGCCACCGAAGGCCGCGGCCGGGAAGCCGCCGCCCATCACCTTGCCGAACGTCATGAGGTCGGGCCTGACCCCGTCCACGCCGTACCAGCCGGCGCGGCTGGTACGGAACCCGGTCATGACCTCGTCGGAGATGTACAGGGCGCCGTTCTTGTGGCAGGCGTCCCGCAGCCCCTCGTTGAAGCCGGGCTGCGGCGGGACGACGCCCATGTTGCCGGGCGAGGCCTCGGTGATGACGCAGGCGATCTCACCGGGGTGCCGGTGGAAGGCCTCGTGCACGGACTCCAGGTCGTTGTACGGCAGCACGATGGTGTCGCCGGCCTGGGCGCCGGTGACGCCGGGCGTGTCGGGCAGGGCGAAGGTGGCCACACCCGATCCGGCGGCGGCGAGCAGAGAGTCGACGTGCCCGTGGTAGCAGCCGGCGAACTTGATCACCTTGGTGCGCCGGGTGAATCCGCGGGCGAGCCGGATGGCGGACATGGTGGCCTCGGTGCCGCTGGAGACCAGCCGCACCTGCTCCAGCGGCTCGATCCGGTCGACCATCTCCTCGGCGAGCGCGACCTCGCCCTGACCGGGCGTACCGAAGGACGTGCCGCGGGACACGGCGTCCTGGACGGCGGCGATCACGTCCGGGTGGGAGTGCCCGAGGATCATGGGTCCCCAGGAGCAGACGAGGTCGACGTACTCACGTCCGTCGGCGTCGGTCAGGTACGGACCGGTGCCGGACACCATGAACCGGGGCGTACCGCCCACGGCGCGGAAGGCGCGCACCGGGGAGTTCACGCCGCCCGGTGTGACGGCGGCCGCACGGTCGAACAGAGCCTGCGAGGCAGGCGCATCGTATGGATAGGGCGTTCCTGAAGAGGGCGCTTCGCTCATGGCCTGCGACTACTCCGACCTTCTCTGACCTACTCCGATGATCTCGGACTCCGGTTGCCAGTGACCTCCTCAGGGTAGGCCAGCGGGCGGCGGCGACAGCGGGGCGCTACCGGCGCGGGGACCGGTCGCCCCGTCCCCTCGCACCCCCGGCGCCCCTCTCTCGCCCGCCGTCACCTCGCCGGGAATCTGCGAGACTGGACGTGATACACACAGCTCATGCGGGGCGTGGCGATCGGGGACTGAAAAGATCCCGCGGACAGGTGTTTCAGCGCACGTTTCGGCGGGCGGCCGCGGGGGAGGTCACTGACACGATGATCGGGTTGCGCGGCGGGGCCTGCGCGTCCTAGAAAAGCAGTCGGGTGGAGATATGCATCGCGGTGGCGGACTGGGCGAGGGGACTGATGACCTGGGTCCTCGACGTGCCCGGCGGGGAAGGCACCGGCGCGACGCGGAGGATTCGAACGAAGCACGCCAGGAACACGTAGTACCGGATATGCCGGGTGTACCGAATGAGTCAGAGCGGGCCGAGCGACGCAGTGATCGCGATCGGCTGAAGGTGAGCAGGAATGGTGGTCGGGTGGGGGTGACGTACAAGTACTTCGGCGCGCCGGACGGCGCCACCGCGGCTCGCGTCCCGATCTCCATGCGCCCCGAAGAGCTGGGCGGCGACGAGCTCGGCATGAACGGCATGTTCACCAAGATCAAGCCGGAGACCATGGCGGCGATGGTGCTGACGGGCATCGAGGGCGTGCCCCTGCACAAGGTGCCGCCGCTGGAGCTTGTCGTCCTGCACCCCGACTACGCGGTCGTCAAGCTGCCGATGACCGTCGTCGACCCGCTGCGGGGCATAGGAGAGGAAGCGGTCGGCGCGGCCGCGTTCATCTGGTCGACGGTGCCGGACCGGGGCGGGCCCCGGGACGCGTTCAACGTGTATCAACTGCTGCATGAGTGGCAGGACTTCAGCCATCGGCTGCATGAGGCGGGGCACCAGCCGTACTGCCTGGTGTGGCCCTGAGGCAGGCGTAAGCCGGTAAGCGGAGGCGGGCGGGGTTTTCGGACCCCGCCCTTTGTGTTGTGCCGGTGTCCTGGACACGGCGCATTTGAACGTGTTCAAATTGCGGTGTTCGGAGAGGGGAGCCGTACCGGAGCCGGGGAGGGCGCTTTGGGGTCGGGTGCGGGTTTCATCATCCTTGCGGTGTTCTTCTTCTACCTGCTCCTCATGGGACCGTTCTGCGTCCTCATCGGTTCGCGAACGTCCTCGGGCATGGGCTGGCTGATGTCAGTGCCCTTGATCTTTCTGCCCCTCGCCCTGTTGGTCGGCTTCCTGATTCCCTGAGCGGTCAGGGCTCGGTCCGTACGAACGCCGGCTTGAGGTGCTTCCGGCCCCCCACCTCCCGGAATCCCCCGCCCCCCACGCATCAGCACTCGCCACGCGCCCTTCGCAGACTCGAACTGCGCTGCCAGCAACGCGGCCAGGGCGAGGGTGAAGCCGAGGGACTGGGGCAGGCTGAGGGACTCGCCCAGGGTGATGCCGATGACGGTTGCGACCAGCGGGGAGAGGAGTACGAGTGGTGCCGACGCGCCCACCGACAGCTTTCCGATGCCGCGGAACCACAGCGTGTACGCGATCAGTCCGCCCACGCTGCCGAGCCACAGGTAACCGGCCGCCGCCCCGGCGTCGATCCGCGGCGGCAGCCCCTCGATCACGAGAGTGAGCGGGAGCAACAGCAGGCCGCCGACGGTCAGTTGCCAGCCGGCCAGGGCCAGGGGGCCGATGCCCGCGGGCCGCCCCCAGCGCTTGGTGAGGACGGTGCCGCAGGCCATGGCGGTCGTACCGCCGAGACCGGCGAGCACCCCGACGGCGTCCAGCCGGGCCTGAGGGCCGAGCACGACGAGTCCGACCCCGGCCACGCCGAGCACGCCCCAGGTCCATCTCCAGACCGTCGCCCGTACGTGGAGCAGCGCGATGGCGAGCCCGGCGACCAGCAGGGGCTGGGCGGCGCCGAGGGTGGCGGCGACACCGCCGGGGAGCCGTTCGGCGGCCAGGAACAGCAGCGGGAACAGGGCGCCGATGTTGAGCGCGCCGAGGACGCCGGCCTTCCACCACCAGTCGCCGCGCGGCAGCACGCGGGTGATCGCCAGGGCGAGCAGTCCGGCGGGCAGGGCGCGTACGAGCCCGGCGAACATCGGATGCCCGGACGGGAGGAGTTCGGTGGTCACGGCGTAGGTGGTGCCCCAGGCCGCGGGAGCGAGGGCGGTCAGTGCGACGGTTGCCATCGGGTGCGCGCGGGAGATCCGCGGCCGGCCCGATGACCGCTCGGTCGAGGGAAGCATGAGAAGCAGTCTCCGCAGCCCGGGCTCATGACTCCAACTCATGGTTTTCATCGCAGCCATGAATGCTGACCATGGGTGCTGAATACTGGGATCCGTGGATCTCCAGCAGATGCGCTACGTCGTCGCCGTGGCCGAAACCCGTAACTTCACGCGCGCGGCGGAGCGCTGCTTCGTGGTGCAGTCGTCCCTCAGCCATCGGATCGCCGGCCTGGAACGGGAGCTCGGGGTCAAGCTGTTCGCCCGCTCCAGCCGCCGCGTCGAACCGACCAGCGCCGGGGTGGCGTTCGTGGCCGCGGCGCGCGAGTGCCTGGCCGCCGCCGACCGCGCGGTCGCCGATGCCGCCGCCGCGACCGGGGTCGTACGGGGCAGGCTCGCCGTCGGCGTGATCGTGACCACGGCCGCGGTGGACGTACCGGACCTCCTTCAGCGGTATCGCGCGCGGTACCCGGACGTGCGTGTCGTGCTGCGTTCCGGACGCAGCGACGAGCTGGCCGCGGCGGTGCGGGACGGGGAGCTGGACATCGCCTTCCTCGGGCTTCCGGAGGGCGAACGGCCGTCCGGCGTGGAGACCCTCGTCCTCGATCACGACGAGCACGCCCTGATCGTGCCGGCCGGGCATCGGCTGGCGGGCGCGGCCCAGGTCACGCTGGAGGAGATCGCCGAGGAGACCTTCGTGGACTTCGCGGCCGGCACACCCGCCCGCGCCCAGTCCGACCGCGCCTTCGCCGCCGCGGGGCTGGTCCGCGACGTCGCCTACGAGGCCGGTGTCGTCGAGCTGATCTCCCGGCTGGTCGCACGCGGGCTCGGCATCGCGCTGCTGCCGTCGGCGTACGTCCGTCCGCTGGCCGCCGACGATCCCGAACTGGCGCTGGTCCGCGTGCTCGACGGGCCGCATCGCCTGGAGTACCTGGTGTGGAGCCGCTTCAACCCCAGCCCGGCGACCCGGGCGATGCTCGACGTCCTCGGCGTCGGACCGCACTCGGCGACGGCGTCGTGACCCGGGGTCGGGAGATCCATGACCAGGACGTCGGGCCGCACTCGGCGGCGGCGTGCTGACTCGGGGTCAGGTGGTCCCCGGCCGCGCGCCGGAGGCGTGTCCTCGGCCCGGCTTCAGGCTCTCGGCACCGGCCCCTTCGCCAGCAGCCCGTTGACCACCAGTGCCGCCAGCGTCTCGGCGGTGGCCGTGAGCTGCTCGGGCGAGGCGGGCTCGGGCCGGCCCAGACGGCGGGCCAGCGGCACCTCCACCATGCCGGAGACGGGCGGGATGACGGCGAAGAACAGGACGTCCATCGGCACGGGTGCCATGCGCCCGTCGGCCACGAGCCGTTCGATGCTGGGCGCCAGGGTCTGGAGCGTGGGGGCGATGTAGCGCTCGTAGAGATAGTCCAACCGCTCGGTCTCCCGGTTGAGTTCCTCGACGAAAAGCCGTCCGACCAGCGGCGTGTCCACCGCGCTGCGGTAGAAGCCGGTGATGATCAGCCGCAGCCGTTCGGCGTCGTCGACCGAGTCGTCCACCTGGGGCATACGCGCCAACTGCCCGCCCAGGGCGTGGTCGACGACCGCGCGCCAGAAGGCCGCCTTGGACCCGTAGCGGTCGTTGATGAAGTTGTGGCTGACGCCGAGACGGCGGGCCAGCTCCCGCGCGGAGGCGTGGTCGTACCCCAGCTCCGCGAAGGCCTCCAGACCGCGTCGCAGGATGCTCTCCTCCTCCGGCACCGCGGGCGTGTCCGCTCCGGGGCGTCCCGGCCTGCGGGCGGACTCGGCTCGTGCACCCACTGCTGCCTCCCTCTCTGCGCGGCCCCGAACCCCAGGGGCCGTCCACACCTTACTTGACACCTGTCAGACGAGAGCTAATCTGACACTCGTCAGGCAAATCTGACAACCGTCAGACCTTGTCAGAACCCTCGAAGCGGAGCCTCGTCATGCCCCGGACCCCCACCGACACCCCCGTCGACACCGCACCCCTCCCGCCCGCCACGGCCCCGCCCCGCCATCGCTGGTGGATCCTCGCCGTCATCGGTGTCGCCCAGCTCATGGTCGTGCTGGACGGCACGATCGTGAACATCGCCCTGCCGTCCGCGCAGCGGGACCTGGGCTTCTCGGACGGTGACCGGCAGTGGGTCGTCACCGCCTACGCCCTGGCCTTCGGCAGCCTGCTGCTGCTCGGCGGCCGGATCGCCGACCTCTTCGGCCGCAAGATGACCTTCCTCGTCGGCCTGGTCGGCTTCGCCGGGGCCTCCGCGCTCGGCGGCGCCGCGAACAGCTTCGAGATGCTGGTCGCCGCACGTGCCGTACAGGGCCTGTTCGGTGCCCTGCTGGCACCCGCCGCCCTGTCACTGCTGACGACGACCTTCACCGACACCAAGGAACGCGCCAAGGCCTTCGGCGTGTACGGCGCCATCGCCGGCGCCGGCGGAGCGATAGGCCTGCTGCTCGGCGGACTGCTCACCGAGCACCTCGACTGGCGCTGGACCCTCTACGTCAACCTGCTCTTCGCCGCCGTCGCCTTCGTCGGAGGCGCGGTGCTGCTGCGTCGTACCACCCGGGACAGGTCCGCCACGCTCGACGTGCCCGGCGCGATCCTGGTCGGCGGCGGCCTGTTCGGCCTGGTCTACGGCTTCTCCAACGCCGAGACGCACGACTGGGACTCGCCGGCCACCTGGGGCTTCCTGGCCGCCGGAGTCGTACTGCTTGCGGCGTTCACCTGGTGGCAGACGCGTTCGAGCCACCCGCTGCTGCCCCTGCGCGTGCTGCTCGACCGCAACCGCGGCGCGTCCTTCGTCTCGGTGCTGATCAGCGGCGCCGGCATGTTCGGGGTCTTCCTCTTCCTGACGTACTACCTCCAGCAGAGCCTCGGCTACACGCCGGTGAACACCGGGCTGGCCTTCCTGCCCATGACCGTCGCGCTCATGATCAGCGCCACTCTCGCGTCCAGCGTGCTGGTCCCCCGGCTCGGCCCCAGGCCGATCGTCCCGCTGGGCATGGGCCTGGCCGCGGCCGGCATGGTCTGGATGACCGCCCTCGACCTGAACAGCGGCTACGCCGCCGACGTGCTGCCCCCGCTGCTCGCCGCCGGATTCGGACTCGGACTGGTCATCGCGCCCGCCATGGGGCTGGCGACCGCCGGGGTGGACGCCAAGGACTCCGGGGTCGCCTCGGCCACCGTCAACGCCATGCAGCAGGTCGGCGGCTCGATCGGCACGGCCCTGCTGAACACGCTGGCCACCGGTGCCGCCACCGACTACCTGGCCGGACGGGACCCCAGGGACCCCGCCGTGCAGGCGCAGGCCGGACTGGACGCCTACTCCACCGCCTACTGGTGGTCGGCGGTGTTCTTCGCCGTCGGCCTGGTCGTGAGCGTCGTCCTCTACCGACGGGGCGCACCGGCCACGGATCCCGACGCGGCGCCGGTCGTCCACATGTGAGCGTCCACAGGTGTACGTCCCCTTGCGAGCTGCCCCCTCGCAGGGCTGCAACCCGGCCGCTCCACCCCGCACCCAAACAGCCGGGGCGTCACGCCAGAGCCGGTGGGATGCGGGAGATGGCCAGGGTCAGGGACAGTTCGCTGGCGACGGCCGGGATCGGGGCGGGGCAGGCCGACCAGTCGGTGCGGGGCAGGGCGAGGGGTGCGCAGAGGTTCGCGGCGGACAGGAGCGCCGCCGCGGCGCCCACCCGTCCCGTGGGTGCGCCGGCCGCCGCCCGGCGGATCGCCTCGCGTGCCCGTGCCGCCCGGGCCGGGTCCGACGGGACGCGTTCGGTCGTCGGGAGGATGCCCCATCTCCTCACGTGCCGCTCCGACAGGGCGCCGTTGTGCAGGAGCCGGCTCAGGGTGAGGTCCAGGACCGTGTCGCCCTGGCGGTGCAGCCACCAGTGGGCGCGGTGTGCGCGGCGGGTCAGCAGGAGCCGTTCCAGTACGGCGTCCGAGACCGGGTCCGGGGCCCTCGTCGCGTCCCGGGCGTACACGGCCCCGGAGGGATCCACCACCACCCGCCCCGCCCGCGCCAGTTCCGTCAGGACCGCCGCCGCGAGGACGTAGCCCAGTTCACGGGACCAGTCGCGTACGCCCGTCCCGCCCCATCCGTCGTACGCCGCGAGCAGGATCTCCTCGTGCAGTGCCCAGTCGGCGGCGAGCACCCGGCTCAGCCTCCCGCGCCGGTGCCCACGCCCACCGGGGCGACCGGCCAGGCGTGATAGTCGCCCTTGCCGTACAGCAGCGGCTCGCGCGGGAAGACCGCGCTGCCCTCGACCTGGCCGACGATGATCCGGTGGTCGCCCGCGGTCAGGGTCTGCACCACCCGGCACTCCGCGTAGGCCAGTACGACGTCCGTGAGGATCGGGGCCCCGCCCGCCTTGCGCGAGGGCTCCCACGCCACCCGGTCGAACTTGTCCTGCGCCTTGCCCGCGAAGATCCTGGACGCCTCCTCCCCGGGCGCCGCGAGGACGTTCGCCACGAAACCCCGGCCGGCCAGGATCGCGGGCAGGGTCTGGGAGTTCTCGTCCACGCAGATCAGCAGCAGGGGCGGGGCGGCCGACACCGCGCACGTGGTCGTGCAGGTGAATCCGCGCGGGCGGCCGTCCGCGCCGGTCGCGGTGATGATCGCCACCTGCGCCGGGAAGGAGCCGAACAACTCACGGAAGCTCTCCGGGCTCACGGGCATAAGGCCTGCCTCCTCACAACGGATCCCGCCGGTCCCGACGGTCCCACCGACCTCACCAACCCCGCCGATCCCGCCGTTCCTACCGGTCCCACCGATCCCGCCCTCAAAGCAGCTCCCGCTCGACATCGCGCAGCATCTTGTAGCTGCTCTCGATCTCCTCCGGGTCCCGGTGCACCAGGAACACCACGCCCGGCGAGGAGTTGAGGTCGACGGTCGGGCGGGTCATGGATCCGTCGGCCTTGCGGAAGCGGACGCTCTCGAAGGCGGGGAGCTGTTCCAGGGCCGCCCGCAGTGCGTGCGTCGGCAGGGGCACCTCGCGGTGGGCGAGGAGGTTGACGCAGCGCGCCGACTCGTGGCGGACGTAGCGCCGGGGGCGGGAGTGCAGCGCCGTCGCCCGCGAGGTGTGGCTGTCGAGTGTCAGGGTGACCTGGTCCGCGCCGGTGCAGCGTTGGAGGGCGGGCGGGTTGGCGAGGCCGGAGAGGCGGGCGCCGGTCTCCAGCAGGCGGGGCCCGTGCGGGGTGAGGATGAGCTCGGTGTGGGCCGGGCCGTGGGCGATGCCGAGGCCGTCGAGCACCCGGCCGACGTAGCCGAGGATGCCGTCGAGCACGGGCGCGTCCGGCGGCAGCAGGTCCTCGTGGTCGTATACGAGCCTTTTACCGGAGGTGACCTGTTTGCGGCTGATCCACGCGTCGGTGAACCAGTGCTCGCCGTCCCTGCTCACGCTGTTGACGACGTACTCGTCACCGGCGAGGTGCTCCTGGATCAGCACCGCCTCGTTGGCGCACAGCATCAGGTTGGTCTTGCCGAGGGCCGCCCGCACGGCCGCGGCCACCTCTTCCTCGGTGTCGCAGGTGTACACGTCCTCGGAGCCGGCGCTGTCCAGCGGTTTGACGACCACGCGCTCCAGACCTTGTGCGCGGCGCCAGTTCAGCAGTTCGCCGAGCTCGCTGCCGCGCCACTGGCGCGGGGTGGGCACCCCGGCGGCCGCGAGCACCTCCATCATGCGGGACTTGTCGCGCCGGGCCGTCGACAGCGCGGGGTCGTTCCCGCGCAGTCCGAGGCGAGCCGCGAGTTCGTCGGCGACCTCCACGCCGAACTCGCTGGCGGCGATCACGGCCACCGGTTCCTGCGCCCGCAGTCGGGCGAGCACCTCCTCGGCCCGGCCCGGATACGTGAGGTCCTGCGCGAAGAGCTCGGTGGGCAGACTCGCGGCGAAGGTCTCCGGCAGTTCCGCGCGCGAACGCACATGCACCAGGCGGTGGTCGGTGGCGGCGGCGCGGGCCAGCATGGCGCCCGTGGTGAGGGCGTCCACCAGGACCAGCGTGGGGCGGGCGCTCACCGCGGGTCCTGCGGGGCGAGCCGGGGCCGGGTCCGCAGTCCGGTCCAGCGCTCCTCGATCAGGTCCAGGCACTCCTGCCGGCTGCCGGGGTCCGAAGCGGTGCGCCAGCCCGCGGGCACCGGGCGGCCGGGCCACCACAGGGAGTGCCGGCCCTCGTCGTTGACGACCACGACGAACGCCTCCACCGCGTCCCCCGCGCCGGCCCCGGCCCTGTTCACGTCGTTCCCGTCGACGTCCACGTCTGCTGTCGTCACGCTGCTGTTCTCCATGTGCCGTCCGTCGGTTGTCGGTGGCCCGCTCAGACCGGCCCGCTCAGACCAGCACCGGACCGTTGCCCGCCCGGTGCGCCCGGGTGAGGCGGTTGTCCAGGTGGACGAAGATGCGGTGCAGCCAGCGGTCCCGGCCGTCGTAGCGGGGGACGAAGTTGGTACGGCCGTGCAGGACCAGGCGGTTGTCGACGAAGACCAGCTCGCCGGGGCGCAGCACCACCGACTCGGAGGCGTCCGTCATGGTCTCGCGCAGCCGGAGCAGGGCGCCGGCGGCCTCCTCGTCGAGGGCGACGGTGGCGTTGAAGTCCACGCGGATGTCGGGGTCCTCGGGGCTGCCGACGAGGACCGGGTGGGGCTCGGTGCGCTCGGCGGAGCGGAAGGACGGCGGTGCCTCGGTCACGAAGCGGGGAGCTTCGAGGATCTTGCGGTCGGCCTCGTCGATCAGGCCGAGGACCCGGCGGACCGAGCAGATCTGGGTGCCGGCCGTCCCCTCGTGGTCGGAGCGCAGGCACAACAGGCCGACGTAGTGCGGCCGGTGCGAATGGAAGGCGTTCTCGATGTGGAACTCCAGCGGTACGGAGCCGCCGTTGCTCTGGGAGGCGGCGAGCGAGGGCACCGGCACGACGTTCTGCACCAGCGCCCCGTACTTCTCGTCCCGGTAGGCGATGACCTCGCCGAGCTGCTGCCCGATCAGCATCGCGACGGCGGACGGCACGGTGGCGGCCCGCTCGACCGAGTCCGGCACGGCGGGTGTGTCGGGCAGCAGATCGGCCTCGACGGGCAGGCCGGCCAGGCACAGCATGCCGTCGGGACCGGCGTCGCTGCGGTACTGCCGGATGCGCTCCAGCAGCCGCACGGGCAGCCGGCAGCTCAGCCGGCGTGCCTCGGCCACCCACGCGTGCTCGTCGACCAGGCCCGCGGCGACCCGGGTGAGCTGCTCGGCCAGCTCGCGCACCGCGGCGCGCTCGTCGCCGGTGAGCTCCAGCCGGAACGGAACCGCGCTCTCGGCACCGGGGAGGGACTCGGCCCCCTCCTGGAGTCCGGCCGCGTCATGGACCTCCACCCCGTACGGGGACGCAGCCCTCTCGTGGACCTCCACCCCGTACCGGGACTCGGCCCCCTCATGGACCTCCACCCCGTACCGGGACTCGGCCCCCTCCTGGAGTCCGGCCGTGTCGCGGGGCGACCCCGACTCGGCCGATATGTCAGCGATGGACACGTTGTTCGCCTCTCGTGAGGTACGGACGGGACACGCCGGGGTCAGAGCAGGCTCTGCAGCACGCGGGTGTCGACCTTTCCGTTGGTCGTCAGCGGCACCTGGTCGATGGCGACGAAGTGCGCGGGAAGCATGTAGGCGGGCAGCACGGCCGCCAGGTGGGCCCTCAGTGCGGTGGCGTCCATCGGCCGCGCCTCGGCGGGGATCACATAGGCCGCGAGGGAGCGGGAGCGGACCGGGCCGACCGCGATGACGACGGCCTCCGCGACGTCCGCGTGCTCGCGCAACCGGGCCTGGATCTCGCCGAGTTCGACCCGGAACCCACGGATCTTGACCTGGTGGTCCACCCGGCCGAGGAACTCCAGCGAACCGTCGGCCCGCCATCGCGCCCGGTCGCCGGTGCGGTACAGACAGGCGCCGGGGGCGCCGTACGGGTCGGGCAGGAACCTTTCGGCGGTCAGGCCGGGACGGTCCAGGTAGCCGCGGGCCACGCCCGTGCCGCCGATGTAGACCTCGCCGGGGACGCCCACGGGCACGGGTTCGAGCCGGTCGGTCAGGACGTACATGGTGGTGTTGGGAATGGGCGCGCCCAGCGGGACGAGCTCCGTCGCGGGCGGCTCGGTGAGGGTCTCCCCGGAGTTGCCGACGGTGATCTCGGTCGGCCCGTACTCGGTGGCGACCGGGGTACCGCCGGGTCCGGCGAACTCCAGCCAGCGCCCGGCCAGTTCGCTGGTGAACGCGTCGCCGGCGGCGATGACGAGACCGGCGAGCGAGTGGATCTCCTCGGGGGTCAGGTCGTAGCTCAGCAGATCGAGATGGCCGGGGGTCATCTTGATGAAGCTGTACGGCGCCCCCGCCACGAGTTCGTCGCCGAGGTCGGCGGTGTCCAGCGGGTCGGGCAGCAGATGGACGGGCTGTCCGGTCAGCAGGGGGGCGAACAGGCTGGGCATGCCCAGGTCGAAGGAGATCGACGAGAACACCGGGGATCCGCCGGTGCCGCGGGCCGCGTAGGTCTCGGCCGTCCACAGCAGGTAGTTGGCGAGCCCGGCGTGCTCCACCATCACGCCCTTGGGGTTGCCGGTGGAGCCCGAGGTGTAGATGACGTAGGCGAGGGAGCGCGGATCCGTCGTGCGGTCGAGCGGTGTCGCGGACAGCGCCTCGATCGACTCGCGTTCCCGGTCGAGGAGGACGGCGTCGCCGCCGGTGAGCGGTTCCAGGGCCGGCAGATGGGCGGACTCGGTGAGCACCAGCTCGCATCCGGCGGCGTCGATCATGTGCCGCAGCCGCTCGGCGGGCAGGGCCGGATCGAGCGGGAGGTAGCCGGCGCCGGACTTCCACACGCCGAGCAGCGCGGGCAGCAGGTCGGCGGTGCGGCGCAGGCAGACGCCGACCAGGGCGTCGGGGCGGGCGCCGAGCGCGGTCAGCCGGCGGGCTATGCGGTTGGCCCGCTCGTCCAGTTCCCGGTACGTCGTCTCGGTGCCGGCGACATTGACGGCCGTCGCGTCGGGCGTCGTGCGGGCCTGTGCCTCGATCAGCTCGACCACGGTGGTGGCGCCCCGGTCCGGTTTCGCCCCGGTGCTCCAGTCGCCGAGCACCGCTCGGCGCTCGTCCGGGTCGAGCCGGGCGGCGAGCGCGTCACCGTCGGGGTCGGCCGCCATGGCCAGCAGGACCTCGCGGTACATCGCGGAGAGGCGGGCGAGGTACGGCGAGGCGAGGACGGCGGTGAACGTCAGCCGACGTTCGTCCGCATGGACCAGCAGGCCGTACCCGGGCCGTTCGACGCTCGCCCCACTCTCACCGCCGGCCTCCGCCCCGGCGGTGAACAGCGCGCGTTCGCCGTACGTCACCTCGTCGGTGGCCGCGGCCACCGTCCGCTCCGCCTTGGCGACGCGTAACACCAGCTCCTGCCAGGTGGCCGCCGCCCGGACCACGGTGATGTGCCGCACCCCGGAGCCGTCCGCCACTTCGGCGCACCGCTCGTCCGCCTCGCCCAGCATGCCGAGCACCTTGATGTGGGCGGCCAGCAGCACGGTCGGCAGGTCGGTGCCGCAGATCCCGGCGAGCGCGACCAGCCCGTCGGCGAGGTCGGCGTGTTCGACGACGGCCGACCCGGGAGCCGGGTCGGATCCGGGCGCCGGGCGCCACGCGGTGGGCAGGGCGAACACCGTGGCGCCGCTCGCGCCTGCCCGGGTCATGGCGTGACTCCGGCCGGACGGGAGGCGAAGACGGTGTAGACGCTCGTGCCGCGGTACTCCGCGGGCTGCTCGACCACGGTGTCCATGCCGTGCTCGGCGAACAGCTTGGTGACCTCGGCCAGTTCGCCGTTGTCGTCCTCGACCTCGACGGCGGCCTGGCCGATGCGGGCCCACAGCGCGTCGCCGATGCCCTGAAGGACCTTCACCTCGAAGCCCTCGACGTCGATCTTCAGGAAGTCGATGCGGTCGATGCCGAGGCCGGCGGCCACCGTCTCCAGCCGGTCGATCCGGCAGGACACCCGCTCCACCGTGTCGAAGCGCTCGCCGATCAGCTCGTCCGCCTCTTCCAGCAGCAAATCCCGGCGCTCTTCGTCGAGTGTTTCCGCGATGTTCCCGATGTACGACTTGACCAACGCCCGGTCGACTTCCGGATCGGCGTCGAAGCCCGACATCATCGAGTACTGCGGGTAAAAGGTCAGCTCACGGGTTTGGGCGGTGTCTCCGAGGGCCATGTTGAAGACGGAGACGTTCGGCACGCCACCGGCGTTCTTCTGCAATGCGTCGAAGGTGCGCGGCACCGGCTCGAAGGAGAAGATCCGGGCTTCCGGGAACTTCGCCGCCATGAACAGCGCGAACATTCCTATGTTGGCGCCGACATCAAAGACGACGGGCCGTTCCGGGAAACCGAAACCGTCGATCGGCGTATAAACCTCGTCTTCGAAGATTTCCTTGTACAGATACTCGGTCTCATTGCGGTTCAGCCCGTGCACGGTCAGACCGTTGGGGAGTTCCTGCCGGGTCACCTGGCATCATCCCTGGTCAGGCTGGTCGCCAACAAGGACGGCGTCGGGTTTCTGAACACCGCCGAGCTGCGGAAAGTGATCCCCCGCTTTCGAGCGGCCGCGACGACATCCACCACCTTCAACGAGTCGCCACCAAGGTCGAAGAAGTTGTCATCAGGACCTACGTCGACACCGAACAACCCCCTCCAGATGTCTCGAATCTCCAGCTCGATCTCTGCGCCTGAGAGGCCATTCTCGATCACGCCACGGACGGTAGCACGCACTTAACGCATCGGAAAAGGTTCGATCTCGGATCATGAGACAACCGAAGGTGGGAGTCCGTTTTTACCGCGTCTCAATCCTTTTCTTGTGGTGGACATTCCGAGTCACCCCTGCGCTATCCTCCGGCGAGTTGCATTGGGGGATGCCCGGGACGCGTGGATCGCGTACTGAATTTGGAAATTCCCCCTTCCGTTTGTGAGGGGATCCGACATTGTCCACCCAGACCACCGAAACCACCGGGCCCGGCCGGCCGGCCCCGCAGGACGTCGTCGAGCTGCGCCGGACGACCCTTGAGGAGCTGCGGCACTGGATGTCCTCGGGCCACTGGGACGAGGTGGAACGCTGCGTCCCCAAACTCCGCGCCCAGCTCGAGGAACTGGGCCCGCTCCCGGAGCGGGTCGTCATGGTCGCCTACGGCGGCGGCAAGGACAGCGCGTACACCACCGCCTTCGTCCGGGCCATGCAACTGCGGCTGCTGGAGGAGGCGGGTGAGACGTTCCGGCTGCGCGTGGTCACCATGCGCCACGCCGGAATGCCCGTCGCCGTCATGCACAACATCGACCGCACCTACGCCGCGCTCCGACTGGAACCGGACCCGGACTGCGAGCAACTGCTCGTCGACGGGGACGAAATCTCGCCATTCCATGTCGACCTGCCGCAGCGCGACCACGTCATCGCCCGCAACCGCCTCGACATCCTGGTCACCGGCCACCGCACCCTCGGCGACGGCCGCCCGACCTTCTGCAACGCCTGCAACCTCAGCGCGGCCCACGCCTTCGGCCTCGGCGCCTCCCACGACGGCGGCGTGGACGTCATCATCACCGGCGACTCCCCCTACGAGCAGCGCACCTACCTGGTGTGGATCCACCGCCTCGCCGAGCGCATGGGCGTCGCCCCCGAGGGCGAGGACCGGGCCGGTTTCCGCGGGGTCCTCAAGGCCACGGACAACATCGGACGCGCCTACTTCAGCGACATCTACGGCGCCGGGGCGAGCGGTCTCATCCACGAGCGCCGGGTCCACCACGACACACCCGACCAGCTCCGCTTCTTCTCGATCTACGACGACACCGCCTACGCCTCCGGCGACCACTGGGACCTGCTGACGGACTTCCTCGGCTTCCGCTTCGACGAACTCGCCTTCAGCTTCTCCGAGTCCGACTGCGGCAACCCGGCACTGATGGCCCACATCCGCGGCCTGAAGTGCGAGCGCGTCTACGGCCGCTCCTACGCGGAGGGGCTGGAGGAGTACGTGAACTTCGGCAAGCAGCTCATGCGGAAGAAGGAGTTCCCCGACCACCTGATCGAGCTGATCGGTTCCCGGTACGACGGTGAGGGCGCCGTCGAGCGGATGCGCGCCGGCATGGACACCTACGCGCAGGACTGCTTCGGGATCACCGAGGAGCAGCTCGTCTGCATGGTCCACTCGCCCTTCACCGACGGCGGCGCCGGTCTGGCCGGCTACGTCAAGGCCGAACAGCCCGAGCTGCTGGAGCGGGTGGACGCCATGGTCACGCTGCTCACCTCCGACGCGGACCCGACGGATGACGAGGCGGCCCTCGTGGCCGAGCTGGAACGGTTCAGCGGACTGCCCCTGGCCCAGCTCCGCGTTCTGGCGGCCCGGACCACGCGCTCCATGACCGGCATGGGACAGTCGGGGGTCGTGGACCTGATTCTCGACGGCGATCCCCACAAGCAGCGCATCGCGACCCGGCACACGCCCGAGGGTCCCGTCGTCGACGAGCTGATATCCGGAAGGTAAGTCGTTGAACTTCGTGGAAGCCGTCGCCATCGGGGCCGCGAGCGTGGCCGCGGGCGCCATCAACGCCGTGGTGGGGTCCGGCACGCTCATCACCTTTCCGACTCTGGTGGCCTGCGGCTTTCCACCGGTTCTGGCCAACGTGACCAACAACATCGGGCTCGTCCCGGGGGTGCTCAGCGCCGCCTACGGCTATCGCCGTGAGCTGCGCGGGCAGCGGCGCCGGCTGCTGCGGTTCGGCGCCGCGTCCCTGATCGGCGGTCTCACCGGAGCCCTGCTCCTGCTCCAGCTCGACTCCGCCGCCTTCGACACCGTGGTCCCGGTGCTGATCCTCGCCGCGTGCGCCCTGGTGCTGCTCCAGCCCCGGCTGAACGCCTGGCTGCGCAAGCGGCCCGAGCGCGCCGGCGCGGACGGCGGGGTGCCGCTGTGGTGCGGGGTGCTGGGCACCGGCGTGTACGGCGGCTACTTCGGCGCGGCCCAAGGGGTGCTGCTCATGGGCCTGTTCGGCAGCTTCCTGCGGGACGACCTCCAGCGGCTGAACGCGGCGAAGAACGTGCTGGCCGCCATCGTCAACGGTGCCGCCGCGGTGGTGTTCGTGGCGGTCGCCGACGTCGACTGGGCGGCCGCCGCGGTGATCGCGGCCGGTTCGACGGTCGGCGGTCTGCTCGGGGCCAAGGTGGGCCGCAGGCTGCCGGCGATGGCGTTGCGCGTCGTGATCGTCGTCGTCGGGGTCACCGCGGCGACGGTCATGATCGCCACGTGAGCCGCCGGTGGGCGCCGCTCGCGTGAGGGGCGCTCACCGGCCGGCCCCGCTCATGGCTTTTCCACCTCGAACTCGAAGGTCTCGATGATGCGGTGGATGTCGTCCGTGACCCTCTGCTGGTCCTCGTGGAGCAGGATGAACCGGCCGCTGTGCAGGGCGTCGTAGCTGCCGCCCGGCTCCAGGACCTCCCCCGGCCGGGGCACGAGTTCGCGCCAGATCGTCTCGAACCGCTCCTTCATCGGGGACGCCCTGCGCACCCGCAGCGGCAGCCCGGCCGGCTTGGGCAGCACGAGCCAGCCGCCGCTCGGGTCGCCCGACTTGGGCGGCAGCTCGACGCTCTCGCCGGACAGGGCGCGCAGCCATGCCTCGTACAGGTTGACCCCGAAGAGCCTGTTCACCAGGTGCGGCACCTCGCTGCCGCCGACCCGGCCGCCCACTTCCAGGAAGACCAGCTCACCGTTTTCGGTGACGAACAGCTCCAGGTGGAAGGGCGTGTCGTACATCCCGAGGACGGCGATGCACTCACGGGTGAAGTCCTCGATGCGCGTGCGCAGATCGCTCTCGCGCAGCACCACCGAGCCAAGCGGCGAGCCGGACCCGAAGGCGAGGCAGTCGTTGACGTACACGGACGCGACCTGGAAGGGGACCTCGCAGCGCGCGTCGGCGAAGCCGTCGACGTGGTGGATGGTGCCGGTGACGAACTCCTCGATCTCGTACCGGGTCAGGTCGAGCGTGGGCACGATCTCCCGCAGCGCGGCCTCGTCGTCGACGCGGTGGACGCCGATGCTCGCGGCGCCGTCGACCGGCTTGAGGATCACCGGGTAGCCGGTGGAGCCGGCGAAGGCGACGCAACCCTCCAGGTCGGTGCAGGACGCGAAGCGCGGTACCCGTACCCCCGCCTCGGCCAGCACCTCCTTCATGCGGACCTTGTCGCGGTACACGGCCACCTGCTCGGGTGTGGGCCCGGGGATGCCGAGGTCGACCCGCACCCGGGCGGCGATCTCCAGGGTGAACTCGGACAGGGCGATGAGCTGGTCGACGGGCCCGGCCTTGTCGGTCACCTCCTGGACCGCCGAGCGCAGCGCGTCGAAGTCGTTGACGTCCTCGACCTGCACGAAGTGCGCGATGCGGGAGGGGTCGACGAGGACGCCCTCGGCGCCGAGGGCGTCGACGACGTAGCTCACCCGGTGCTTGTCGTGGTCGATGAACTCCTCGTACCGCGTGAGCTCGTTGTCCCAGCGGATCCCGTCCGAGAAGCGGGGCCAGCGATTGACCAGGACGATATGCATCAGTGCACCTCTGTTGTCTGGGGTACGTCCGGGGAGGCCGCGTCCCGCGGGGCGAGCACCTGGCGGAAGCTGCGCATGACCAGCGGCAGCAGGACGGCCCCGAACACGCTGAGCACCACGGCGAGCACGGTCACCAGGTCCTGGGGCTCGATCGCCTCGCCGGCGGTGCCCACCAGGAGTCCGGCCATCGGGTAGGAGAGCAGGTTGAGCAGGTAGAAGGGGCCCATGACCTTGCCCAGGTGCTCCTGCGGGATGACCTTGATCCGCTGGGTGCGGTTGAAGACGTTGTAGTACGCCACTCCGGTCATTCCCGCGACGAAGGCGGTGCCGTAGACGGCGAACGAGGACGCGGTGCCGGCGACGAGCAGCGCGGCGCACAGGGCGGTGAACCCGATGACGCCGAGGACGTGCACGTCGAGCTTGCGCAGCAGCAGCGGGATGACCAGCAGATTGCCCAGGCCCACGATGCCGACGAAGGTGTTGAGCAAGCCGTAGGACGACTCGGAGGCGCCGAACACCCCGGTGACCAGGGCGGCGTTGGCGCTGAGCACGGTGGCGAAGACCAGGTTGATGGCGAAGTTGAGCACGGCCAGCAGCCGGACCGGGCGGTTGCGGATCAGCAGTCTCCAGCCGAGCCCGAGTTCACCGAGGATCTCCCGGGCGCCGCCGCCGTTCCCGGGCTGCCACTTCTGCCGGGGCAGCGGCAGCCAGCAGGAGGCGGCGAGCAGGAAGGCGGCCGCCGCGAGGCCGAGCAGCCACACCTTGCCGAGGACCAGTACGGCGACGGCGGCGAGGGCGGGCCCGAGGGCCATCGCCAGCAGCTCCATGTTCTGCACCAGCGACTGCGTGGTCGCCAGTTTCTCGCCCCGGGCCACCTGCGGAACCATCTTCTCGACGGACATCCGCACGGGCGCCGCCAGGATCGACAGCAGTGCGCCGTTGGTCATCAGGGCGGCCGTGGTCCAGCCCGGCTCGGCAAGGACCACCACGACGACGAGGCCGAGGACGGCGGCGCGGCCCACGGAGACCCGGGAGAACAGCCGGGCTCCTCCGTCCCGGTCGGCGATCAGCCCCGCGAAGGGGTAGGCCAGCAGCCCGGGAAGCCATTCCAGGGCGAACGCGAAGCCGAGCGTCGAGACGTCGCCGGTGTCCTGGAAGATGAGCAACGGCACGGCGAACAGCACCACTTGCTCCGCGATCAGCCCGAGCAGGACCCCGGCGGCGAACAGCCCCCGGTGCAGGCTCTCCACGCGCGCCGTCATGCCGGTCCGGCGGTGCGCTCGTGCTCCCGGATGAGGGGCAGTACGTGGGTGTAGAAGATCCGCATCTCGTCCCGGGTGGGCCAGCCGGAGAAGATGAACTCGCTGACGCCGGCGGCCTGGTACTCGTACAGGTAGGCCGCGACCTCCTCGTAGCTGCCGACGACGCAGAGCGCGGGGCCGCCGCGGTAGGCGACGGCGCCGGAGTAGAGGTAGGGGGACAGCCAGTCGTCCTGGGCCTTCTCGGCCAGGCGGAAGGAGTTCTTCACCGCCTCGGAGTCGGAGGCGGCGACGAAGCTGCTGACCCAGGCGCGGTGGTCCTCGTCGGGGTCGCGCATCATCTCCGCGAGGTCGCTCAGCGCCTCCTCGCGGGTCGGGCGGGCCAGGACGTGCATGCGGATGCCGGCCCGGCATCCGTTGGCGAGCACGGGCGCGGTGGCACGCGCGATGCCCTCCGGGGTGTCGCCGTAGCGCAGCCAGACGTCACCGAAGTCGACGGCGGTCTTCTGCGCGGGGGCGGAGGCGCCGCTGATATAGATCGTGGGGCGGCCGCCGCCTTTGTATCCCAGTCCGAGCTGGGCTTCCTCGATCCGATAGTGCGCGCCCCGGTGGGAAAGCGGATTCTCGCCTTCCCAGAAGCGGTGCAGCACGCTCAGGAACTCATTGGATCGGGCATAGCGGTCGTCGTGAGCCAGGAAGTCGCCGTAGTACGCCTGCTCGGCGGGGGATATTCCGGCCACCAGATTCAGCGATATCCGGCCGTCGGACATCCAGGAAATGGTGTTCACGACCTGAGTGAAGAGCGTCGGGGACAAAAGGCCCGGACGATAGGCGAGAATGAATTTGACGCGTTCCGTCTCGCGCACCAGGGCGCCGATCATCGGAAGCGGGTCGGGCATGTGGTAGCTGATGCCCATGAGCAGGGAGTCGACGCCGAGTTGCTCGGCCTCCTGCGCGAAGTCGACGATCCCGTCGAAGTCAAGCTCCCCCGACCGATATTTTTCGGTCGCCTTCTGCTGCCCACTGTCCAGCGGTGAACACCAGTGGAACTTCAGCTCCGCCATGCTGGTTCCCCGTTCGTGAATACGAGGTCACCCCTACCCGATCAAGGCCAAACCGGGCATTCGCTCCCCCGTGCGACTCATATTCCTTGTGGACACTGACACGTGCCCGCCTGGGCAGTCAAGATCGATCCATATTCTGGTATGTGCGCCGGAGGGGCCGATCGGCGGTTACCGTGGCTTGTTCAAGGGCGAGGAAAGGATGTCTGAAAAGTGCTCCACTCCACCCGCTGGCTAAAGCGTTACCGCCCCGCGGCAACACCCCGCCTCCGGCTGTTCTGCCTCCCGCACGGCGGCGGCACCGCCGCCTTCTTCCGGGGCTGGGCCGAAGTGCTGCCCGAGGAGGTGGAGCCGGTGGCGGTGCAGTACCCGGGCCGGCAGGACCGCCTCGCCGAGCCCTGTGTCACGGACATGGACTTGCTCGCGGACGCCGTCGCCGACGCCCTCACCGCGCTGCTGGACACACCGTTCGCCCTGTTCGGCCACAGCATGGGAGCCACCGTCGGCTACGAGGTCACGCGCCGTCTGGAGGACCGGGGAACGCCCCCGCTGCGGCTGTTCGCCTCGGGTCAGGCCACCCCCTTCACGGAGCGGACCGGCCGCCGACTGCACCACGAGGACGACGCCACGATGCTCGCGGGCGTGCGCGGGCTGGGCGGAGCGTACGAGACGCTGGCCGACGACCCCGACCTGCTGGAGGTCGTCCTGCCCTCCCTGCGCGCCGACCTGCGCCTGATGGAGACCTACCGCCCCACGCCCGGCGCCCGGATCAACACCCCGGTGACCGCCTACGCGGGCGAGGGGGACCCCGGCGTCACCGTGGCGCAGGCGGCGGCCTGGCGCGAGACGACCACCGGCGACTTCGCCCTGCGCACCTTCCCGGGCGGCCACTTCTTCCTGACAGAACATCAGCAAGAGCTGCTGACCGACGTCCTCGGCAGCCTTTCGGCCACCCGCACCTGACCAGCACGATCTCAGGGCGCCCCGTCGGTCACCTGTCCCGCGGCACGCGCTCGGCGATGTTCCCGAGCGCGGTCGCGGTCAGCGCCTCGGCCGTGGCGCACTCATTCTCGGCCGGCTGCTGCCCCCGTACGGTCATCCGGAACATCCCCACCGTCCGGTCTCCCACGGAGTTGGTGTACGTACGGTGCGGCACGTCCACCACCGCAGGCCCAGTCGGCGAACCCGTGGTCCGACGGCCCGATCCGCAGATCCGGCACCCGGCGCGGCGCGGCGTCGTCGAGCAGGGCACAGGCGTCCAGGCGGGCCGGCCTTCAGCGTCAACACGGTCATGGAGTGTGCGGAGCCGGGATCCGGCAGTGACCGCTTTCGCCGGACTTCATACGCACGAGCGCAGGGCCCTCCCCGGACGGCATGCCGTACCCCTCAGGACGGCATGCGGTACCCCTCACTTGACGCCGGCCGTCCGCAGCACCGTCACCGCCAACGTCCGTGCCACCTGGACCACTTCGGCGACCGCGACCTGTTCCCGCGCACTGTGCGCCACCCGGATGTCCCCCGGCCCGTACTGCAACGTCGGGATCCCCGCCGCGGCGTACAGCCGCAGATCGCTGCCGTACGGCGCCCCGCACTCGCGCGGGTCCGCGGCTCCCCCGGCGTCGGCGTGGGCGCCGCGTATCAGCTCCGGCAGCGGATGCCCCTCGGGCAGCCGGCCGCTGGCGAACTGCCCGCCCGGCCAGGTCACCGTCGCCGGGTGGTCGCGCAGCCACGGGTCGGCGGCGCACGCCTCGGCTACGCACTGCTCGAAAGCGGCCCGCGCCGTTGCCGGGTCCTCGCCGAGCCGTACGCCCAGCCGTCCCTCGGCGAGAAGCAGATCGGGCACGCTGCTCGCCCAGTCCCCGGCGCGGACGGTGCCCACCGACAGGGCGTAGGGGATGGGGTGCCCGGCCATCAGCGGGTGGGCGTCCCGGTTGCGCTCGGTCTCCAGTCGGGCCAGCGCCCCGTGCAGCGGCACATACGCGTCGATCGCGCTGACGCCCTGGTCGCGTGCGCTGCCGTGGGCCGCCTTGCCGGGTACGGCGATCCGGAAGGTCAGCGCGCCCGCGTTGGCGGTGACGAGGGCGCCGCCCGTCGGCTCGGTGATGACGCAGACGTCGCCGCGGTGGCCGCGCCGCAGGGTGCCGAAGGCGCCTAGGCCGCCGTCCTCCTCCCCGACCACGAAGTGCACGCCGACCCGCCCGCGCAGCCGCACCCCGGCGGCCCGTATCGCGGCGAGCGCGGCGAGGTGGGCGGTCAGCCCGCCCTTCATGTCGCAGGCGCCGCGCCCGTGCACGACGTCCCCGACGACCCTCGGCACGAACGGATCGCCTTCCCACGCGTCCGGGTCCCCAGGCGGTACGACGTCCACATGGCCCTGCATGACGAAGGTGGGCCCGTCCCCGCCGTCCTCGGTGACCGCGACCAGCCCCCAAGCCTCCTCGCGGTCGGCCTCCGTCCCCGGGAACTCCGGGTCCGCGCGCAGCGCGTCCAGGTCCATGGACCACAGGTCGACGTCGAGGCCGAGCCGCTGCAGCTTCCCGGCCAGCAGATGCTGGAGCTCCGACTCGGCCGCGCTGCCGGTCACGCTCGGCACGGAGATCAGCTCCAGCAGCGTCCGCGCGATCCCGGCCTCGTCGATCTGCGCCAGTACGGCGCTCTCCACATCACTCAGCACGATGACGTTCCTCCCCTTTGCCGCCGGGCCCGACGCACGGCCCGCCCGACCAGATGGTGGCCCATCGCGGGAAGGTACGAGACAGCGCGGGCCTGCGGCGGAACCGGCCCGTCAGCCGGAGCCGCCCACCGTGAACCCGATCGTCGTCCCGCCGCCCTCCCGCCGGAACGCGAACGGCGCCCCGCCGTGCGCCAGCGCCACCTCCCGCACGATCGAAAGACCCAGCCCGGACCCCGGCAGGGAACGCGCGTCGGCGGCACGGTAGAAGCGGTCGAAGACCCGGATCAGGTCGTCCTCGGCGATCCCGGGCCCCCGGTCCAGGACCTCGACACGGACCGCTCCGGGACGGGCCGGCCCGGCGACGCTGATCTCGATCGGCGCGGTTCCGTCACGGTCGAACTTCGCCGCGTTCTCGACGAGGTTGGTCACCGCCCGCTGGAGCATCCCCGGCCGGCCCTCCGTGGTGGTCTCGCCGCTCGCCCGGACCAGGATCCGCCGTCCCGTACGCCGCCGTGCGAGGCCCGCGACGTCCTCGGCGATGTCGGCGAGGTCCACCCGCTGGGCCGGCTCGGCGTCGGACTGCCCGGCCGCCAGGTCGACCAACTCGTTGACCAGGTCGGTCAGTTCACGTGCCTCCTGGCCCAGGTCGGCCACCAGCTCGTCGCGGGTGTCGGGCGGGAGCTCGTCGATGCGGCGCAGCAGGGAGATGTTCGTGCGCAGCGAGGTCAGCGGTGTGCGCAGCTCGTGGCCCGCGTCCTGCACCAGCCGCCGCTGGTCCTCCTCCGACTGCGCCAGCCGCCCCAGCATGCGGTCGAAGGCCCGGCCGAGGCGGCCGACCTCGTCGTAGCCGGTGACGGGCACCTGGATGCCGAGCTGCCGGGTGCGCGCGACGTCCTCGGCCGCGTCGGTGAGGACGACCAGGCGGCGGGTGATGCGCCGGGCCAGCCACCAGCCGAAGAGCCCCGCGAGCGTCACCACGGCCGCCATCAGCAGCAGCGTCCGCTGCTGCAGCGCCCGCAGCAGGTCCTCGGTGTCGCTGAACTCCTGGGCGATCTGCACGGCGCCCCGGCCGCCGCCGAGCGCGACGGTGGCGACGCGGTAGACGTCGCTGCCGACGTCGACGTCCTTGTGCTGGACCATCCGCCCGGCCGCCGCGTCGGCCGCGATCCGCCGGTCGGTGGCCGTGACCGGCAGCCCCGGGCGCCCGGGGTCGACGACGGCGCCGTCCGGGCCCAGCACCTGCACGTCGGTACGGGCGGGCCGGACGAGATCGTGGCCGGGCGCGGAGGAGGAGAAGTCGTCCGGCCGCATCGGCCGCTGGGTCACCTCGGCGCGCAGGTCCTGCACGACCTCGTCGAACACGGATTCCTGGTCCACCCGCACCAGCCGGGCGGCGGCCGTGTACGACAGCAGCCCGACCAGGACGGTGACGACGGCGGTCACGGCCGCGAAGGACACCGCGAAGGTGGAACGCAGCGAGACGAGCCCGGTCCGCCGCCGTCCGTTCAGCAGCCGTGCGGCGACGATCCTGGCAAGCCGACGGCGGGCGGGGCCGCCCACTCAGTCCTCCCGCAGTACGTAACCCACCCCGCGGACCGTGTGGATGAGCTGCGGGACGCCCGGCTCGTCGAGCTTGCGGCGCAGGTAGCCGACGTAGACGGCGAGGTTCTTGGAGCCGGGGCCGAAGTCGTAGCCCCAGATGCGGTCGTAGATGGTGGCGTGGTCGAGGACGATGCCGGCGTTGCGCACGAGCAGCTCCAGCAGCTCGAACTCGGTCCGCGTCAGCTCCAGCTCCCGCGGGCCCCGCCAGGCCCGGCGCGCCTGCGGGTCCATCCGCAGGCCGGCCGCCTCGATCAGCCGGCCGGTGGGCCCGGGGGCCGGCTTCGGGGGTGCGTCGACCGGGGCGCCGTTCGCCTCGCTGGTGCGGCGCAGCAGGGCGCGCAGCCGGGCGAAGACCTCCTCGACGTCGAAGGGCTTGACCACATAGTCGTCGGCGCCCGCGTCCAGGCCCGCGATGCGGTCCTGGGTCTCCACGAGCGCCGTCAGCATCAGGATCGGGGTGCGGTCGCCCTCGGCGCGCAGCACCCGGCAGACCTGGAGCCCGTCTATGCCGGGCATCATCACGTCCAGCACGAGCACGTCGGGCGGCGTGCGGTGGGCCTGCGCCAGCGCCTCGACGCCGTCGGCGACCGCGGTGACCTGATAGCCCTCCAGGGTCAGCGCGCGCTCCAGGGCGTGGCGGATGGCGCGGTCGTCTTCGGCGAGGAGAACAGTCTGGGACACCCGTTCAGTCTGCCAAGGCCGACGGCGGTTCGGCCGGGTGAGCGAGCTTACGATCACCCTTCTTACTGGGATCTCACCGTCACAGCGCCGCAGGACCCGGGGGCCTAGCCCCCAGGCCCCGCTTCAACCTGAACGGCCTCGCCCCTCAGGCGGCGGCCGGGCTGAGACGTGCCGCCCGGCACCGCTCCCTCAGGCGCCGGCCTGGCCGGACAGTGCCGCGAGCTGCTCGGCGAACGGCACCACCGCGAGGTCGTCCCCGACCGGGCGCCGGGTCCCGGACAGCCCCTGCATCAGCCGGACCAGCTCGCCCGCGGCCCGCTCGACGCGCCCGTCCAGGCCCTCGGCGCCCCAGTCCTCCGAGGCGGCGTACACGCCGGTCGGGACGACCACGGCCCGCAGATGGGCGAAGAGGGGACGCAGCGCGTGCTCCAGGACCAGCGAGTGCCGGGCCGTGCCACCGGTCGCGGCGATCAGTACCGGCAGGCCCGCCAGCGCGTCCTTCTCGATCACGTCGAAGAACGACTTGAACAGCCCGCTGTACGACGCCGAGAACACCGGCGTGACGACGATCAGTCCGTCGGCCGAGGTCACCGCGTCGATCGCGGCGGCAAGCTTCCGCCCGGGGAAGCCGTTGGTGAAGTTGTGCGCGATCTCCACGGCGAGGTCGCGCAGCTCGACGACCTCGACCTGAACGGAGTCCGCGGCCGTGCGCACGGCCGCCGCGGCCAGCCGGTCGCCCAGCAGCCGGGTGGAGGACGGGGCGCTCAGCCCCGCCGACACGACGACGAGCTTCATGCGACGGTCACCTCCTGGGACTCCTTCCTGGCCAGCAGGGAAGCGTGGGTCGGCGCGTCCGGCACGCCGGCCGGGCGCCCGGCGGCGAACTCCTTGCGCAGCACCGGTACGACCTCCTCGCCGAGCATGTCGAGCTGCTCCAGGACGGTCTTGAGCGGCAGCCCGGCGTGGTCCATCAGGAAGAGCTGGCGCTGGTAGTCACCGGCGTACTCGCGGAAGGACAGCGTCTTCTCGATCACCTGCTGCGGGGAGCCGACCGTCAGCGGGGTCTGGTCCATGAAGTCCTCCAGCGACGGGCCGTGGCCGTAGACCGGGGCGACGTCGAAGTAGGGCCGGAACTCGCGGATCGCGTCCTGGGAGTTCTTCCGCATGAACACCTGGCCGCCCAGCCCGACGATCGCCTGCTCGGGCGTGCCGTGGCCGTAGTGGGCGTACCGGGACCGGTACAGCTCGACCATCTGCTTGGTGTGGTCGGCCGGCCAGAAGATGTTGTTGTGGAAGAAGCCGTCGCCGTAGTACGCGGCCTGCTCGGCGATCTCCGGGGAGCGGATGGAGCCGTGCCAGACGAACGGCGCGACGCCGTCCAGCGGGCGGGGCGTGGAGGTGAAGCCCTGCAGCGGCGTGCGGAACTTCCCCTCCCAGTTCACCACGTCCTCGCGCCACAGCCGGTGCAGCAGGGCGTAGTTCTCAATGGCGAGGTTGATGCCCTGGCGGATGTCCTGCCCGAACCAGGGGTAGACCGGGCCGGTGTTGCCGCGGCCCATCATCAGGTCCATCCGGCCGTCGGCCAGGTGCTGGAGCATCGCGAAGTCCTCGGCGATCTTCACCGGGTCGTTCGTGGTGATGAGCGTGGTGGAGGTGGACAGCACCAGCCGCTCCGTCTGCGCCGCGATGTAGCCGAGCATCGTCGTCGGCGACGACGGCACGAACGGCGGGTTGTGGTGCTCACCGGTCGCGAAGACGTCGAGTCCGACCTCCTCGGCCTTCAGCGCGATGGCGACCATGGCCTTGATGCGGTCGCGCTCGGTCGGCGTACGGCCCGTGGTGGGGTCCGGCGTGACATCGCCGACGCTGAAGATCCCGAACTGCATGGTCGCTCACCCTCCAGGTTGTTGACGGTTCAACTATACCCGGAGAACGGAGACCGGGCGGGGACTATTCCCGGCCCACCGGGACGGATGGCGACCCGCCTGCAAGGCCGCCGACCTGCCCGTACGGCCGCCGGCCCGCCGCGACTACCGCCAGTGCGGATCCCGGCCGGTCCGCGCGAGCAGCCGACGGATGGCGACCCGCCTGCGAGGCTGCCGACCTGCCCGTACGGCCGCCGGCCCGCCGCGACTACCGCCAGTGCGGATCCCGGCCGGTCCGCGCGAGCAGCCGCTCGAACGCCGACGCGCCCTCCGGCTCGGCGGCCGGCTCCCCGAACACCCCCATCTTCCTGGCCGTCGGCGCCAGCGTGTCCACCGCGCCGGCGAGCTCCGCCACGACCGCCTCGTCGGCGCCCGGGTAGTCCTGGCCGGTCGCCCGCGCCAGGTCCCACACATGCACCGTCAGATCGAGCAGCGCCATCGAGCCGACCAGCCGCGCGGGCATGTCCATCGCGCCGGTCCTGCCCTCCTCGGCGCCGGGCGCGGACCAGGCCGCCACCAGCCGGTCCGCCTCCTCGGCGAGCCCTTCGCGCCACTCGGCACTCCCGGCGACCCGGTCCGGGGTGTCGCCGAAGTCCGACGCCTCCTTCGCGGCCAGCCGCTGGAACTGCACGATCACCTGGTAGAGGTGATTGACCAGCGCCTTCACGTCGTACTCCGCGCAGGGCGTGGGCGCGCCGAGCGCCTCGTCGGGGATGCCCCGCACCACCACGACCGCCCGCTCGCGCGCCATCGCCAGCAGCTCACCGATGCCGTACGTCTTCACACCGTTCGTATCCATGCCCCGACCGTAGAGACACCGGCGGCCGCCCATCTTGAAGAAACGCGACGTACGATCCGGCCATGGAGGCACCCCGCCACGACACCCGCGGGATCGTCGACCCGTCCGGGCTGCTGAACCGCGTACGGTTCCGCCGCCACGAGCCCGCCGAGCCGCTGCGCCGGTACGTCGAGTGGTACTGGCTCATCGACTGGGACCTGCCCGAGCCCTACGCCTCCCACGTCGTCCCGCACCCGGCCGTCAACCTCACCTTCCAGTGGGACGAGGACGAGGGCCCGCCGTATGCCGAGGTCACCGGTGTCGCGCTCGGCCTGTACACCCGGAAGCTCACCGGGCGGGGCCGGGTCTGCGGGGTGAAGTTCCGGCCCGGCGGATTCCGCCCCTACGCCCCCGAGACGCCGGTGTCCCGCTGGACCGGCCGCGCGCTGCCCGCCCGGGAGGTGTTCCCGGGGGCCACCGCCGAGACCGCCCGCGCGATCGTCACCCCCACCGACGACCACGCCCGGGTGGCCGCCCTGGACGACTTCCTCCTGGCGCTCCCGTGCACCCCCGACCCGCAGGCCGACCTCGCGATCGGCCTCGTGAGGCACATCCGCGCCGATCGCACGGTCCTGCGCGTCGGCGACTTCGCGCAGGAGCGGGGCCTGTCGGTCCGGGCGCTGCAACGGCTCTTCTCGACCTACGTCGGCGTCAGCCCCAAGTGGTGCATCCTGCGCTACCGCATCCACGAGGCCCTGGAACTCGCCGGCACCCGCACGAACGTCGACTGGGCCGCCCTCGCCGCCGACCTCGGCTACGCCGACCAGGCCCACCTGGTACGGGACTTCACAACGACGGTGGGGGTACCGCCGACGGCGTACGCACAGGGGGGAGAGCCCCGATAGTCCCCGGACCCTCCGGGCCGCGCACATGCTTCGCAGCGGTCGCGGTCGCTTTCGCGCGGGTGCCGGGTCCGGTCGGCCCGGGCCCTGCGGCCGGATGCTGCCGGAGAAAAGCCGCAGCCCCCGATGACGCCGCCGAGCAGCAACGCCCTCGAGGGGCGCGGGGCCGTGCTGGATCTGCGGCTACCGCCGCGTGGGCACGACCAGCCACGACGGCGCCGCACCCGAACGACGACGCATCGCGGCACCCGGTCACGGCACCAGCACCAGCCGCCCGCGCACCCCGCCCTCCGCCAGGCGCGCGTGCGCCTTCGCCGCGTCGTCCAGGGCGTAGGTCTCCGCCACCCGCAGGGTCAGCGCGCCCTCGTCCACCAGCCGGACCAGTTCGGCGAGCTGCGCACCGTCGGCGCTCACCTCGACCGCGCCCGTCCGCACCCCGCGCACCGGCCCGGGCTCGGCGTGCGGGATGACGCCGATGTACGCGCCCCCGTCCAGCACCCACTCAAGCGCCGGCGCGCCCAGGACCGCCGCGTCCAGCACCGCGTCGAAGCTCCCCGCCTCGACACCGCCCGCCGTGAAACCGACGGCCCCCAGCGACCGTACGAACTCCTCGTCCGCCTCCCGGGCCAGCGCGGTGACCTTGATCCCCCGCCGCGCGGCGAGCTGCACCGCGTAGGCACCGACCGCGCCCGCCGCACCCGTCACCAGCAGCGACTGCCCGGACGTCAGCTCCAGGCGGTCCAGAGCCTGCACGGCGGTCAGCGAGTTCAACGGCAGCGACGCCGCGTGCACGGCGTCCACCGTCTCCGGCGCCGCGGCGACGGCGTCCGCGTCCACCACCACGTACTCCGCGTGGGTGCCGAGCGGCTTGACCATGCCGTAGTGGAGGGCCACCACCGCGTCACCCACGCTCCAGGAACCGTCGACGCCCACCGCGTCCACCGTCCCGGCGACGTCCCAGCCGAGCCCGGTCCGCGCGTCCACACCTCCGAAGGCCCCGGCCCGCACACCCGCGTTCACGGGGTTCAGCGCGGCCGCCGAGACCTTGATCCGTATCTGTCGCTCGCCGGGCTCCGGTACGCCGGTCTCAGCGACCTCCACGACCTCGGGCCCACCGACCGAATCCACCACAACAGCACGCACAGCTACTCCCTCGGTTCGTCATCGGGTGGGCGGGACGCTCTCCCGTCCACTGCGAACAACCCTAGGAAGAGTTACTATCTCCAGGTAAGTAGTTACCTGAGAGTGCGTATGTACCCCAGAGGTGAGCCATGGCGACCACGACGGCGGCCCAGCGACGCGAACAGGCCCGGATCGAGTACGACGCGTTCCTCAAGAGCTGCCCGACCAACCAGCTCCTGGACCGGATCAGCGACAAGTGGGTCAGCCTCGCCGTCTCCGCCCTCGCCGCCGGCCCCATGCGCTACAGCGACCTCGGCCGCAAGATCGCGGGCGTCAGCCCCAAGATGCTGACCCAGACCCTGCGCTCACTCGAACGGGACGGCCTGGTCACCCGCACCGTCACCCCGTCCGTCCCGGTCCGCGTCGACTACGAACTGACCGCACTCGGCCAGAACCTCGCCCTGCTGCTGACCGCCGTGAAGAACTGGGCGGAGACCCACTTCGACGAGGTCCACCGCTCCCGCGCGGCCTACGACGCCGAGAACGCCGACGCCTGACGCCCGGGGTCACCACCGTCGCCGCGCGGGCCTACGGGCACACGGGCGCAGGCACGGGCACACGCGCGTACGGGCGTACGGGCGTCAGAAGTAGTACGTGTCCCCCGTGTCCAGCACCAGCACCCGCTGCCGCTCCTCCGCCCGGCTCTCGTCGACCACCCCGCCGCTGCCCACCGGGTCGAACTCCACCAGCACCTCGGACGCCGCGTCGCGCAGCCGTACCCGCAGGCCGATCCGCTCACCCGTGTCGTACGCGCCCAGCGGCCCGACCCGGCACCGCACCGCCCGATCCCCCTCCGGCGCACACCCCGCGGGCAGCGCCTGCCCCTCCGCCAGCGGCTGCGACCAGCGAATCTGCACCACGGAGTCGGGCACGGCGCCCGGCCCGGGATTGTGCGGCGTGAACCGTACGTCGACCCGGCCCGCGACCATGCCGGCGGACCCGTGATACGCGAGATCCGCCTCGGCACCACGCACCGACCCGGCCGCCGGAGTCACCCCGCCGACCGCCGTCACCACGGCCGCGCCGCACACCGCAGCAACCCGCATCCGCCGCATACCGCCACTCCTCACTCCACGTGGTCGTAGCGATGTATCCCCCGCGCGGCGCCCGGCAGGCGCCGTCCAACAGGTGACACGCGGCCGAGGGCCCCCGACGGCGGCATGCGAAACCGACCGCCACTCTGACGGCGGCCCCACCCGTCCCCGCTCAGGACGGCTCGTCGGGCAGCAACCCGAGCTGCCCCAGGAACTCCATCTCGTCGAAGTAGAGCCGGTAGTCGACGATCCGCCCGGCGTCGTCGACCGTGGCGAAGTCCACCCCGCGGATCTTGATCTCCTTCTGCGTCGGAGGCAGCGTCTCCCCCGACGGCAACTGGATCGGCCCGGTGTTGCGGCCGGTGAAAACGCCCTCGTCGATGGCGGTGTTGCCGACCTCGTACGCGTGCACAGACTCGTACGAACCGTTCGGAACCGCCTGGGTCATCTGCCGCCAGTACGCGGCGATGTCGTCGCGACCGTGGAGTTCCCCGCCGTCCGGGGTGACCGCGACCGCGTCCTGCGCGTAGAGACCGGCGATGGTGTCGGAATTCCCGGTGGTGATCGCCGTGGTGAGCCGGTCCATGACCTCACGTGCCTGTCCCATCGATCCACCTCCTGTCCAAGGGGATCACCCATCTCATTGTCCCACCGCACCGCGCGCCTATCCTGGCCGGACGGATCCGTCGACCCGACTCGACGTGAATCGACTCGACTCGACGTGACCCGGCCCGACCGCATCGACCCGCACATCGACCCGCACGAGGAGCAGCCATGCCCACCGCCGCACCGTCCGCCGCCTCCCGCATCGCCGTCGTCACCGGTGCGAGCAGCGGAATCGGAGCCGCCACGGCACGGCAGCTCGCCGCGGCCGGCTACCGGGTGGTCCTCACCGCCCGCCGCAAGGACCGCATCGAGGCACTGGCCGAGGAGATCAACGCGGCCGGCCACACCGCGACGGCGTACCAGTTGGACGTGACCGACCGCGCGGCGGTGGACGAGTTCGCGACGGCCTTCAAGAGCATCGGCGTCCTCGTCAACAACGCCGGCGGCGCGCTCGGCGCCGACCCGGTCGCGACCGGCGACCCGGCCGACTGGCGCACCATGTACGAGACCAACGTCATCGGCACCCTGAACCTCACCCAGGCCCTGCTCCCCAAGCTGGAGGCGAGCGGCGACGGCACGGTGGTGGTCGTCTCCTCCACGGCCGGCCACGGCACCTACGAGGGCGGCGCGGGCTACGTCGCCGCCAAGCACGGCGCCCACGTCCTCGCCGAGACCCTCCGCCTGGAGATCGTCGGCCGCCCGGTCCGCGTCATCGAGGTCGCGCCCGGCATGGTCAGGACCGACGAGTTCGCCCTGACCCGCTTCGGCGGCGACGAGACCAGGGCGGCCAAGGTCTACGAGGGCGTGGCGCAGCCCCTGACGGCCGACGATGTCGCCGACACCATCACCTGGGCGGTCACCCGCCCCAGCCACGTCAACATCGACCTCCTCGTCGTCCGCCCCCGCGCCCAGGCATCCAACACGAAGGTGCACCGGGACCTGTGAACCCACCCGAGGACACCCGACCCGAGGACAACAGGCCCGAGGACAACAGGCCCAAGGACCCGCACAACGAACGCCAGATGTGGTGGTGGCTCGGCTACTTCCTCTTCGGCATCCACATCGTGGCGTTCGTGATGATCTACGCGGTGACCCACGCGCCGAAGTAGCCCGCACCGCCGCCACGTCACCCCTGTGACAGGCGGCGGTCACCGGTGCCGCGGGCACCCACAGCAGCGCACGGGACCTGCACTTTCCCTGCCGCTCACGACCCCCGACTGCTTCAATTGAGCTCCGCGCAAGCGGTTTTCAGCGCCCATCGGGGGACGGCGCCGCATGCCCGCCCCCTCGACGGCCGGAAATCGAAACGGGGGCAGGCGCATGGCGATTCCCTCACCCGGGCCCAGGCCCGCACCACCACCCCCACCGCGACCACCCGCACCACCGCAGACACCCGCCCCCTCGCTCCCGCTCATCGAGTTCCACGCCGGCCCACCCGGCGGCAACGCCACCCGCTACCTCTCCGCCGCCGCCTACCTCGACCGGGGCTTTCGCGACGACGTCATCCGCGAACTCGTCGAGAACCGCCACCGGCTGCCAGCCCCCACCCCGGGCATCAGCCTGGTCCGCATCCTCCACGAGTGCCTGCGCTCCCGGCGCCTGCCCGCCCTCTGCGGCTGCGTCTACGTCGCCGCACTCGCCATCGGCTGCCTGGCGAACCGCAAGTCCGCCCTCCTGGTGCTGGCCACCCTGCTGCTCCTGCGCCTGACCGGCTTCGGCAGCGCGGCGAACGACGTGCAACCACCCGACCTGGACAAACGCTCCCGCTTCATGCTGTGGCAGATCGCGGAAGTCATGTTCCGCACCCTCGCGACGGCCGTCCTCATCGCCGTCGTCTCCTCCGTGTGGTGGACCGGCTCACCGCTGCGTGAGATCTACGAGCGGCCCCTCGCCGGAGACGGCCGGAGTCTCGCCCAGTACATGCCCGAGTACCTGCAACAGATCGAACCGTCCTTACGCACCTACGTCGCCGTCCTGGTCGCCGTCCTGCTGACCTCGGCGGTCTGGCGCTTCCGTATCGTCATGCTGCTCGGCGACCGCAAGGGCCCGCTCTCCGGCACCGCACCGGACCCCGAGACCGCCAACCCCTGGCTGGAGAAGGTCTACGAAACCCTCCACCACCAACGCAGCGGCCCCGAACTCCTCTACCGCAACCACGCCCCGCTCATCGGCCTCGGCACCCTCCTCGAGAACGCGGTCTGGGCCATGGCCTTCGAACTGCGGCCCGCCACCGGCGCGACCGGAACGGTCGAGGCCCCCACCCCCATCAACGCCACCCACCTGCACCAGGCCATCGCCGCCGGCGTACGAGGTCTGGCGAGCGGTCGCGAGTACCCCAAGGACTCCCTGCACAACCTGCGCGTCACCGACCGCGTCTTCCGGCCCGGCATCCGCCTGGGGCCCACCAGCGCCTGGCTCGGCGGCATGTCACTGTCCACTCCGCACACACCCGGCGCGGCCGTCCTCGACCCCCGCTGGGCCGACGCCCTCGACCTGTGCGGCCACGAACGGCTTCGCCACTTCCTCGCCATCCGCGTCGGCGCATGGCAGGAGGAGGTCGCCGTCACCGTCCTGGTGCGCGTCACCACCCAGGGCGACCTCATGTACGTGGAGTGGCAGCCCTACGCCCTGCTGCCCGTCGACCCCCGCTACCACGCCATCGACTTCTACGACGCGCCCTCACCGCCTGCCGACGCCATCGACGTGATCCTGCGATCGGCAGCCGGCGCCGGCCGCGACCTGTTCGCCGCCCTGGCCGAGATGATGTGCACCGCCCGATCCCTGCGACGCGTCCTGCGCAACCGGATCCACTACTGGCGGCTCACGCGCCGCGGCTACGCGATCGACCACGCCCCGGCACTCAACGTCCGAGAGCGCGGAGCGGCCGACGGCTACCAGAACACCTTCCAGTACAACGACGTCGACCGCTTCCTCGCCAGCATCGGCATCCGGGTGCGCACCACCCTGGCGGCCGAACTCAAGAAGCACGGCTACGACGTCACCGCCCTGGAGGAACAGGCCCGGTCCATCACCAACAACATCAACTACGGCGGCGTACAGGCCGTGGGCCGCGGCGCGCGGGCCTCGATGACCGGCAACCCCGGCCGGGGCTCCGCCCCACCGCCCCCAAGCGCCCCCAACCGCCCTTCACCACAACCCCATTGACCGGACAGGAGCCTCGCCATGCCCGCGACCCCACCGACCTGGCCGCCCCCGCCACCGGGCGGCATCCACGGCAGCAACGTCAACTACGGCGGAGCGCAGGCCGTCGGACAAGGCGCCCACGCCTCGATGACGAACACCTACGGCCGCTCCGCTCCGCAGACCGCGATCACCCAGGCGATCGAGGCCCTACGGGACCAACTCGACGCCCTGCGCGAGCAGAACCTCGTCTCCGACGACGACGTGGAATACGCCGACCAAGCCCTCGACGACCTCGAATCCGAGGCCACTCAGCCGGAACCCAGCCGCCACATCCTCCGCCGCAGCCTCGACTCCATCACGTCGGCCCTCGGCACCTTCACCCAACTCACCACAGCCATCACCGCACTACAAGCAGCCTGCACACCGCTTTTCCCAACACCCTGACACCACCACGGGAGCGGCTCACTAACTCACAGGGGTGAACGCGATCGATCTCCCGAACGACCACCGAACTGACGACCTAGGCTCGCGCCACAACATCAAACCGACGGCCCCCGGCCGGGATGCCAGTCCCGAACCGAGAGCCTGACCAGCAAGGAAGGCACAACTTCCTCATGGCTGACTGCGAGCCTAACGCCCACCAGTTCATGGACCTGAGAGTCCCCGAGTACGCGTACATGTTCGGCATCACCGAATAACGGGCCCGGTCCACGAAATCACTCCGCCAGGCGTCGAATTCTCGCGCCCCGACTACCTACGAGGGATCGTCGACGCCGACGGTTCGGTGGGTTACACGCGCCAGGGGTTCCCCTTCATCTGCCTGACGACAAAGAGCACTGCGATCGCCGTCTTCACGTGCTCCTACGCGAGGGAAATCACAGGAGCCGAACGCACCCTCAAACGCAACGCACGAGACGGCATTTACAACATCCTGTACATCGCCCACGCAGCGGCGGAGCTCGGCTACTCCAAGAGCCCGTGCCAAAACCGTCGGTGGAAACTGCTGCACGGAGTAGTGACGCTGCCGGACTGACCAGTAAGCGATGGGCGCGGCCCACCATCGCCGCGCCCTTCGCTCTCTAGCCCTTCACACACACGACCTGCTTCAGCTTCGCCACGACCTGGACAAGGTCCCGCTGCTGATCGATGACCTGCTCGATCGGCTTGTAGGCACCCGGAATCTCGTCCACGACGCCGGAGTCCTTCCGGCACTCCACGCCCCGCGTCTGCTCTTCCAGGTCCTTCGTGGTGAAGCGACGCTTGGCCGCGTTACGGCTCATGCGCCGACCCGCGCCGTGCGACGCCGAGTTGAAGGCCTTCTCGTTTCCGAGGCCCTTCACGATGTACGAGCCCGTCCCCATCGAACCCGGGATGATCCCGTATTCGCCGGAGCCGGCCCGGATCGCGCCCTTACGGGTCACGAGCAGGTCCATGCCCTCGTACCGCTCCTCCGCCACGTAGTTGTGGTGGCAGGAGATCTCCGGCTCGAAGGTCGGCTTCGCTTTCTTGAACTCCTTGCGGATGACGTCCTTGAGGAGCGCCATCATGATCGTGCGGTTGTACTTGGCGTACTCCTGCGCCCAGAACAGGTCGTTGCGGTACGCCGCCATCTGCGGAGTGTCCGCCACGAAGACGGCGAGGTCACGGTCGACCAGGCCCTGGTTGTGCGGGAGCTTCTGGGCCACGCCGATGTGATGCTCGGCCAGTTCCTTGCCGATGTTGCGCGAACCGGAGTGCAGCATCAGCCACACCGACCCAGAATCGCAAACGTTTACTTCTGCAAAGTGATTGCCGGATCCGAGGGTTCCGATCTGCAGACTCGCCCGTTCCCGGCGGAACTTGACGGCCTCAGCGACCCCGTCGAACCGCCCCCAGAAGTCGTCCCACCCCCCAGTGGCCAACCCATGGAACCGCCCCGGCTCAACGGGACTGTCATGCATCCCCCGCCCCACCGGAACGGCCTGCTCGATCTTCGACCGCAGTCGGGACAGATCCCCCGGCAGGTCGTTCGCCGTCAGGGACGTCCTCACCGCCGACATCCCGCACCCGATGTCCACCCCCACCGCCGCAGGACACACGGCCCCCTGCATCGCGATGACGGACCCCACCGTCGCGCCCTTCCCGTAATGCACGTCCGGCATCACGGCCAGGCCCTTGATCCACGGCAGGGTCGCGACGTTCTGGAGCTGCTGGAGTGCGGAGCCCTCGATCGTCGCCGGGTCGGTCCACAAACGGATGGGAACCTTCGCGCCCGGCATCTCCACGTACGACATATCGCCCTCAATCCCCCGGAAACAAAACACAAGCCTGAAATCGCAAAACCGGCGCCAGGGTCGATGAAAAGGGACAGCGGACCGGCGTCCACGGCAGTGCGTGCGATAGACATTGTCTCCAGTGGGCGCCCCCGCGCGGCAAGCGATTAACCAGCGGGGACACTGAAAGACCGGTAGCGGACCGACCACACAGCCACCGTCGAGAGGAGCCTGACCGTGCAGCGGAAGGCCTACGTATCCGGCATCGCCGCACTCCTCGCGGCGCTGCTGGCCGGCTGCACAGGCAGCTCCGACAGCGGCGGCGCGACCGACGACTCCAACCCCGGCGACTCCGGCACGGCGGCGGCGCCGGCCGAACCCGGCCGCTACCGCGTGCTGCCCGAACCGTGCGGCGTGGTCGGCGAGGACACGCTCGATTCGCTCCTGCCGGGCATCCAGCAGTTCACGGACGCGGAGCAGCAGGAGAAGGCGTACGAGGGCACGCCGACGCTCACCTACGACACCGACCGCAAGATCGGCTGTCGTTGGAAGGTGGATTCGGCCGACGCCACCGATCACCTCTTCGTCGGCTTCGAGCGCGTGGTGTCGTACAACACGTCGGTCAGCGACGACAGTGAGGCGGAGCAGCTTTTCGCGTCGAAGCGGGAGGCGGCGGATCTGCCGGAGCCGACGAGTTCGGAGAGCGACGGCGAGGGTGGCGGGGGTACGGCGAGCGCCGATCCGTCCGCCGGCTCCGGCGGCAGCCCGAGCGGCTCGCCCTCGTCGTCGGCCTCGAACTCCGGGGCCTCGAACTCGCAGGCCCCGAACCCTCAGGCCTCGAACTCCGCGTCCTCGTCCGTTTCGTCCTCTGCCTCTCCTTCCTCGTCCGGGTCCTCGGACGGCGCGGCCGCCGCCGAACTCCAGCCTCGTGTGCTGGAGGACCTCGGCGACGAGGCGTTCCTCGACGACGTGCTCGCCGGCACCGGTTCGACGGCTCAGCAGCGCACGGTGATTGTGGCGTTCCGCACGTCCAACGTGATCGTGACCATCGAGTACGAGGAGCAGCCTGCGGCCGTCGGCGCGGTGCCGGACGCCGAGGAAATGCAGGACAGGGCCCAGAAACTGGCCGCGCAACTGGCGGACGCGCTCGCGGACTAGCGCTTGTTCTTCACACCTGCGCGCCCTTGTGCGACGTAACCGAAACGAGACCGCACAGCTTCTTCACCGCGTACCGTGGCCCCTCGGACCCGATCCGACCGCAGGAACCACAGTGGCAGTCATGAGTGAAGGAACCATGCAGCTAGCAGCTAAGCGAGACCAGCATGACGGGCGTGACCAGCGCGAGCAGCGGGCGAGGAGCCTGCGCCGGGCCCTTGTCTGCGCGGCCGCAGTCCCCGTGATGCTGATCGCCGCGGGCTGCTCCTCGGACTCCGGTTCGGGCGACAAGGCCGCCGGCGACAGCAGCGCGAAGACCTCGGCGTCGTCGTCCGCGAGCCCGTCGCCGACGGTGCAGGCGGCCGCGTACAAGTCGATCCCGGACGCGTGCAAGGTGCTGGGCAAGAAGACGCTCGAGGATCTGGCGCCCGAGGCCAAGTCCGGCAAGAAGGGCTCTTCGGATGACGCGTCGACGCGTGGCTCGTGCTCGTGGAGCAGCCTGGACAACAACGGTGTGAAGGGCTCGCAGTTCCGCTGGCTCAACGTCTCACTGCTGCGCTTCGAGTCGGATGTGACGCGCGGCTCGGGCGAGAAGCTGGCGCAGGGGTATTACGAGACGCAGGTGCAGGACGCGAAGTCGGTGTCCGGCGCGAAGAGCCTTAAGTCGGAGCCGGTCGCCGGAGTGGGCGACGAGGCGACGGCGGTGCGCTACGACCTGAAGAAGAAGGAGGGTTCCTTCAAGCAGGAGACGGTCGTGGCGCGGGTCGAGAACGTCGTGGTGACGCTCGACTACAACGGTGCCGGTCTGGCCGGGGAGAAGGCCCCGAGCGCGGACGCGCTGAACAAGCTCGCCCAGAAGGCGGCCAAGGAGGCCGTGGCCGCGGTGGCAGAGGCCAATGACGGCGGTGGTGCGGGCACGCCGAGCAGCGCCCCCTCGAAGTCGGCGTCGAAGTCTCCGTCCGGCAGCTCGTCGAAGGCGGCGTCCAGCTCCCCGTCCAAGTCAGCGGCGAAGAAGAGCTGACCGTCACACCCGGCCCGGCGCTGCGTCACAACGCGCAGCTCAGCCAAGCCCTTTGTGCGAGCCCGGCCCGGTAACGGTCCGGGCTCGTGCCGTACCGGCAGAACGCGGGGCGTGGGGATGTGCCACTCTGTTGCGCGCAACAACACGCAAGGGGAGGGGAGTACGAGTGGCCGGGCCACCTGAGCTGACTCGGATGCACCGCGTTCTCATCGGCGTGGTCGTGTTCGGCGCCGTGATCATCGCCGGCATCGGCTTCGCCGGTTCGTACGCGGCCGTCCGTGAGCTGGCCATCCAGAAGGGCTTCGGGAACTTCAGTTATGTGTTCCCGATCGGCATCGACGCGGGCATCTGTGTGCTGCTCGCCCTGGACCTCCTGCTGACGTGGATCCGAATACCGTTTCCGCTGCTGAGGCAGACCGCGTGGCTTTTGACGGCCGCGACGATCGCGTTCAACGGTGCGGCGGCGTGGCCGGATCCGCTGGGTGTCGGCATGCACGCGGTGATTCCGATCCTGTTCGTGGTGGCCGTGGAGGCCGCCCGGCATGCGATCGGCCGCATTGCGGACATCACGGCCGACAAGCATATGGAGGGTGTCCGCCTCACGCGTTGGCTGCTCTCCCCGCTGCCGACGTTCTTGTTGTGGCGCCGGATGAAGCTGTGGGAGCTGCGCTCCTACGACCAGGTGATCAAGCTGGAGCAGGAGCGTCTGGTGTACCAGGCGCGGCTGCGTTCCCGTTTCGGTCGTGCGTGGCGCCGGAAGGCGCCGGTGGAGTCGCTGATGCCGCTGCGTCTGGCGCGGTACGGCGTTCCGCTGGCGGACACGGCTCCGGCGGGGCTGGCCGCGGCGGGTATCGAGCCCGCGCTGTTGCCGCCGGCGCCGCAGCCGGCCCTGGATGCCGTCCGCCCGGCCGCTGTGACCCCGTCGGCGCCTGCGCCGGCCGCGACCGGCGTGTCGCCCGTCCCGCAGCAGCGCCCGGCGCCTTCCGGCGAGCAGCGCCCTGAGCTGGCCGGCCCGGAGCCGGCGGGCCCGCCCGGGCCGGGGCAACAGGACTATGTGCAGGACTGGTTCAACACGCCCCGTCAGGTCGACTACCAGGGCGGCTACAACGCCTCGTACGACCCGCAGGGGCACTATGAGGAGTGGTACCAGGAGCAGGTGCAGGCGGAGCAGTACCAGGACCAGTACCAGCAGGAACCCCCGGTCCAGGAGCCGTCTCCGGAGGACACGGGCACCTTTCCGATCCCGGTGACCGGCAACCGCACCCGCCAGCTCGGTGAGGGCGGCGGCACCCCGGCTCCGGAGCCGGGTGAGGAGGACTACTACCTGGTCTTCCGTGAGTCCATAAAGGGCGGGAACGGCGCGCCGACCCCGCGCGGGTTCATCGCCGATGTCGAGGCGACGTACGGCGTCACGCTCGATGAGGCCGAGTCCAAGCGCATGGTGAACCGCTTCTCCAACCGCCTCAACGCGGAACTGACGGACGAGCACATCGCCTGACGGTCGCCGCGGTATGACGGAAGGGGGCCCTCGATCCGCCGAGGGCCCCCTTCCGTGTCACCGGCTACTCGCCGAGCAGGCGCCGTACCCGTTCCTGCCCCACTGCCAGCAGCAGCGTGGGCAGTCGGGGTCCGGTGTCGCGTCCCACCAGCAGGTGGTAGAGCAGGGCGAAGAACGTCCGCTGGGCGGTCTTGATCTCGGCCGGGAGTTCCTTGGGTGTGGCGTCGGCGGAGAACCCGGCCTGCACCTTGGGCACGCCGTAGACGAGGTGGGTCAGGCCGTCGAGGGACCAGTTCTCGGCGAGGCCGTCGAGCAGCAGCCGCAGCGACTGCTGGGACGCCTCGTCGAGGGACTTCAGCAGTTCGGCGTCGGGCTCGTCGCGCACGATGGTCCGCTGGTCGGCGGGCACCTGCGTGTTGATCCACGCCTCGGCCTTGTCGTACCGGGGGCGGGCCTCGTCCAGGGTGGCGAGCGGGTTCTCCGGGTCGAGCTCGGAGAGGATCCGCAGTGCCTGGTCCTGGTGTCCGGCGGTGATGTCGGCGACGGAGGCGAGCGTCCGGTACGGCAGCGGGCGTGCCGTGCGCGGCAGCTCAGCCGCGGCGGTGCGTACGGCACGGGAGTGCGCGGCGATGTCGGCGGGCAGCGCGGAGCCGTCCTGGACCTTCGCGTCCAGCTTGTCCCACTCGTCGTAGAGCCGCTGGATCTCCTGGTCGAAGGCGATCTTGAAGGACTGGTTGGGCCGGCGGCGGGCGTACAGCCAGCGCAGGATCTGCGGCTCCATGATCTTCAGCGCGTCGGCAGGGGTGGGCACGCCGCCGCGCGAGGAGGACATCTTCGCCATGCCGCTGATGCCGACGAAGGCGTACATGGGTCCGATGGGCTGCTTGCCGTCGAAGATCCCGACGATCTGCCCGCCGACCTGGAAGCTGGAGCCCGGCGACGAGTGGTCGACGCCGCTGGGCTCGAAGATGACGCCCTCGTAGGCCCAGCGCATGGGCCAGTCGACCTTCCAGACCAGCTTGCCGCGGTTGAACTCGTTGAGCCGGACGGTCTCGGCGAAGCCGCACTCGTTGCAGGTGTACGACAGCTCGGTGGTGTCGTCGATGTAGGAGGTGACGGTGGTGAGGTCCTTCTCGCAGTTGCCGCAGTAGGGCTTGTACGGGAAGTACCCGGCGGAGCCGGAGCTGCCGTCGTCCTCGCCGGCCGCGCCGGAACCCTCGGCGGCCTCCAGCTCGGCCTCGTCGAGGGGCTTCTGCGACTTCTTGGCGCCGCCCTTGGCCTTGGTGCGGTACTGGGCGAGCACGGCGTCGATGTCGCCGCGGTGCTTCATGGCGTGCAGGATCTGCTCCCGGTACACGCCGGAGGTGTACTGCGCGGTCTGGCTGATGCCGTCGAACTCCACGCCCAGCTCGGCGAGCGACTCGACCATGGCGGCCTTGAAGTGCTCGGACCAGTTCGGGTGCGGCGAGCCCTGCGGCGCCGGGACGGAGGTCAGCGGCTTGCCGATGTGCTCGGCCCACGAGTCGTCGACCCCGGCGATCCCGGCCGGCACCTTGCGGTAGCGGTCGTAGTCGTCCCAGGAGATCAGGTGCCGGACCTCGTGGCCGCGGCGCCGGATCTCGTCGGCGACCAGGTGCGGGGTCATGACCTCGCGCAGGTTGCCGAGGTGGATGGGTCCGGAGGGGGAGAGGCCGGACGCGACGACGACCGGTTTGCCCGGGGCCCGGCGCTCCGACTCCTCGATGACCTCATCCGCGAAACGGGAGACCCAGTCGGTGGTCTCGGTGCTCTGAGCCACGATCGGCACGTCCTTCTTTCTCCAGGGCAGCCAGCACGGTCAATCGGCCGCGCCCCCAGTTTAGGCGGCGCAGCCGCCTCCCAGGGGCGCGGGGAACTGCGCGGCCAACCCCCACCGGCCCGCAGCCGCAAAAACCCCTTTACCCCCCATGGGATACTGGCCGCGTCTACCAATCCACGAGGAGAACGGCTCCCATCCCATGACCTCGGTCACGTCGCTCACCGCTCAAGTCCAGCAGCGCCTCGCGAACGCCCTCTCGGCCACCCGGCCGGAGGCCGACGCGGACCCGCTCCTGCGACGTAGCGACCGGGCCGACTTCCAGGCCAACGGGATTCTGGCGCTCGCCAAGAAGGCGAAGGCGAACCCGCGGGAGCTCGCGACGGAGGTCGTCGGCAACATCGTCACCGGTGATGTGCTCAAGGACGTCGAGGTCTCCGGACCCGGCTTCCTCAACATCACCGTCGCCGACCGGGCGATCACCGAGAACCTCGCCGCGCGGCACGCGGACGGCGAGCGCCTCGGCGTCCCCCGCAAGGACGCCCCCGGCATCACCGTCGTCGACTACGCCCAGCCGAACGTGGCGAAGGAGATGCACGTCGGCCACCTGCGGTCGGCGGTCATCGGCGACGCCCTGCGCGGCATGCTCGACTTCACCGGCGAGCGGACGATCGGCCGGCACCACATCGGCGACTGGGGCACCCAGTTCGGCATGCTCATCCAGTACCTGTTCGAGAACCCCGGCGAGCTGGCCCCGGCCGAGGACGTCGACGGCGAGCAGGCCATGTCGAACCTGAACCGGGTGTACAAGGCGTCGCGTGCGGTCTTCGACTCGGACGAGCAGTTCAAGGAGCGGGCCCGCAAGCGGGTCGTCGCCCTGCAGTCCGGCGACAAGGAGACCCTCGAGCTGTGGCAGCAGTTCGTGGACGAGTCGAAGGTCTACTTCTACTCGGTCTTCGAGAAGCTCGACATGGAGATCCGCGACGACGAGATCGTCGGTGAGTCCGCGTACAACGAGGGCATGCCCGAGACCGCCCGCCTCCTGGAGGAGATGGGGGTCGCGGTGCGCTCCGAGGGCGCGCTGGTCGTGTTCTTCGACGAGATCCGCGGCAAGGACGACCAGCCGGTCCCGCTGATCGTGCAGAAGGCCGACGGCGGCTTCGGCTACGCGGCCTCCGACCTGACGGCGATCCGCAACCGGGTCCAGGACCTGCACGCCACGTCCCTGATCTACGTCGTGGACGTCCGGCAGTCCCTCCACTTCAAGATGGTCTTCGAGGCGGCCCGCCGGGCGGGCTGGCTGACCGACGAGGTCACCGCGCACAACATGGGCTACGGCACGGTGCTGGGCGCGGACGGCAAGCCGTTCAAGACGCGTGAGGGCGAGACCGTACGGCTCGAGGACCTGCTGGACGAGGCCGTGCAGCGGGCCGCCGAGGTCGTACGGGAGAAGGCGCAGGACCTCACCGAGGACGAGATCCAGGAGCGGGCGCAGCAGGTCGGCATCGGCGCCGTGAAGTACGCGGACCTGTCGACGTCGCCGAACCGGGACTACAAGTTCGACCTGGACCAGATGGTCTCGCTGAACGGCGACACGTCCGTCTACCTCCAGTACGCGTACGCCCGTATCCAGTCGATCCTGCGCAAGGCGGGCGAGACGAAGCCGGCCGCGCACCCGGAGCTCGAACTGCACGCGGCGGAGCGGGCGCTCGGTCTGCACCTGGACGCGTTCGGCGACACGGTCTTCGAGGCCGCGGCGGAGTACGCCCCGCACAAGCTGGCCGCGTACCTGTACCAACTGGCGTCGCTGTTCACGTCGTTCTACGACAAGTGCCCGGTGATCAAGCCGGAGCCGCCGAAGGACGTGGCGGAGAACCGTCTGCTCCTGTGCGACGTGACGGCCCGGACGCTGCACCAGGGCATGGCCCTGCTGGGCATCCGCACGCCCGAGCGGCTCTGAGCATCTGATGTGCCGCTGCGGCCCGTCCTCTCCCCCTCGGGGAGGACGGGCCGCGGTCATGCGGGGGCGACGATTCAGCAGTACTGCTTGGAGTCGGCCGCGAAGTCCTTGAACGCGGCCTTGGTGCCCGAGCCGGCGATGCCGTCGATCGCGCCGGTGTAGCCGTGGTGTGCCTTCAGGTCACGTTGCAGGGCCTTGATGGTGTTCGGGCCGACGATCCCGTCGATGCTGTCGTTGTAGCCCCAGTGCGCCTTGAGCCAGCGCTGGAGCGCCTTCCAGCTATTGGTGCCGAGCTGCCCGTCGAGGGCGCCGGTGTAGCCCCAGTAGTCCTGGATCCAGCACTGGACGTACCGGGCCTCGGTGTTGCTCAGGCCGAGGTTGTTCACCGCGAGGACGCCGACGTCGGAGCGCACGGCCGGCTTCGCGTCCGAGGCGGCGAAGCCGGTGCCGGCGGTCGCGAGGCTTCCGGCGGCAAGGCCGACGACGGCGCCGACGCTCACGAGGGTCCTCGTCCAGATGTTCGCTCGCATGCGTTTCCCTCTCGCTCTGGTTCGGGTGGCGGAGCCTGCCGCCACCTGGCGAAACGAGAGTGCGGGGCGGGCGGCGAGGGTTGCCAGCCTCGCCGCGCAAGTGACGTCATCGTGGGATGTCCCAGGCGCTGACCTGCGCGGATGCCGTCCGCTTGGGCGTCGCGGCGGGACGTCTGTGACGGGGCGGTGGCCGATTCCGTACCGGTGCCGGAACCAACTTCCGGTGCGGGCCGTGGATGCTGATGCAGAATGCGGCGGGGGCGCGGGGGCCGCTGACCACGGACCGCGGGCCCGGACCGTGAACGCGAATGGGGGGAACATGTCGCGTTGGGCAGCCCTGCCAGCGGATCTGGATCCGCGTGTACGGCAGTTGGTGGTGCGGTTACGTCGGCTCAAGGACCACAGCGGGCTGAGCCTGCGCCGGCTGGCGGCGCGGACGGGGTACAGCCAGAAGTCGTGGGAGCGGTATCTGGGCGGCCGGTCGCTGCCGCCGCGGGAGGCCGTCGAGGCGCTGGCCCGGGCCGTGGACGAGGATCCGACGCGGTTGCTGGCGTTGCACGAGGTCGCCGCGGAGGCGTGGCGGAACGGACGCGCCGAGGCGGCGGCAGCGAGAGCGCCCGCGCCGCAGCACGTGCCGGAGCCGGTCATAGCGGAGCCGGTCGCGGCGCGAGAGGTCCTCTCCGCCGAGGTCACCGGCACACGGTCGCCCGGTCGTTCGCTGCGGGTCGCCCTGGTGGCGGGGGCCGTGGCGCTGGTGCTGGCGCTCTCCACGGCCGTCCTCCTCGTCGTACGGCTGAGCGGCGGCGACCGGGCACAGCCGACGGCACCCCTCGCCGCGACCGACGTGTCGCCGTCCCTGCCCCCGGCCGTGTCCGGGTCACCGTCCGCGTCGGCCCCGCGCTCGGCACCGGCGTACACCTGCCGTCTCGCGCGGATCGACGGCCGCTGGTACGCGGGCATCAGCCGCACCCGGGACGCCATCCTGGCCAGCGGCCACGCGGGTCCGGACGTCGCCGAGGCGCAGTGTCTGCTGCGCCGGGCGGGCATCTCGCCGGGCGGCATCGACGGGATCTTCGGGCCGGTGACGGAACGCGCGGTCAAGCAGGTGCAGCGGCGGGCGGGTCTGGTGGTGGACGGCATCATCGGGCCGCACACCTGGAAGGCCCTGCGGGGATGACGACGCCGTCGCCGGAACGGGCCCGACTGGCCGCCACGCTGCGGGAGTTGAAGGGCCGCACCGGTCTGAGCCTGGTCGGTCTCGCGGCCAAGACCGCGTTCAGCAAGTCGTCCTGGGACCGCTACCTCAACGGCAGGACGCTCCCGCCGCGCGACGCGGTGCAGGAGCTGTGCCGCCTCGCCGGGGAGCCGGAGGGGCGCTGTGTGGCGCTGTGGGAGATCGCCGAGTCGGAGGGGAGCGGGCGGGCGGCGAAGGAGGAGGGGCCGCGGATCCCGCCGCCGCCTCCGCCTCCCGAAGAAGCCGCGCCCGCCGAGGAGCCCGGCCGGCAGAGCTCCGTCCACCGCGGCGCGACGCTCGTCGCGGTGCTCGCGTCGGCGTCCGCCGTGGTGGTCGGGGGCGTCGCCGCCGCGGCCCTGTTGCTGCCGAACCGGGACGGCGGGCCCGGGGCGTCGCTGTCGCCGCCTCCGTCCGCGACCGGGCCGCGCTGCCAGGGCGAGGTCTGTGAGGGAAAGAGCCCGATGCACATGAAGTGCGCGGGTGCGCCGCAGACGCTGGCCTCGCACCGGACCTCCACCGGCGCCTGGCTGGAGCTGCGCTACAGCCAGGAGTGCGGGACGAGTTGGGCCCGGATGTGGGGGACGCGGGTCGGCGACCGGCTGGAGGTGTCGGCGACCGCAAGCGCCGGCGAGGACGCCGCGGACGATCGCGTCCGCGGTGTGGAGATCCGCAACGGCGTCGACGCGGACTCCTACGTCTACACCCCCATGACCGCGGCCCGCCCGGGAACCGTCGTGCGGGCCTGCTTCGACCCGGCGGCCGGCGGCGGCGAGGAGTGCTTCGGCAGCCGGGTGGTGGGGTGAGTTGTCAGTGCCGCCCCCTACAGTCACCGGCATGGCGACTCTTCCCAACCCGCTGCCGAAGCTCACGAGCGACCCCACGGGCGCCGCTCTCGGACTCCGACTCCCGCCCGGACGGCTCGTGGATGCGACCGTCGAGGGCGATTGGCACGAGCCCCTGCTGTGGCTCGCGGACGAAAAGGCGGTGCCCGGCGCCTGGGCCGCGCTGGCCCCGGCCCGGCGGACCGCCGGCCTGCTGCCGGTCGTCCTGGACGCGGGCGGCCCGCACGGCGGCCCGCAGGACTGGGAGCTGGCACCCGACGCGGTGTCGTACCCGGGGGATCACGACGCCGACGAGGTGCTGGCGGATCTCTGGGAGGAGTACGCGGCCGGGGAGACGCAGCAGGAGTGGCCGGGCCTGGCCGACGCCCCCGCCGACTCCGGTTCCGGCTCCGGCTCCGGCTCCGGCTCCGAAGAGGACCCGGACGCGGTGGCGATGGACATCGCGGACGACCTGGTGGAGAGCGGCGGCCTGCTGGAGGATCCCCGCCTCGCGCTCGTCCCGGCCCGCCGCAGCGCGGACATTCCGGCGGCGATCGGCTGGTCCGGCCCGATGAACCACGAGGGCGACACCGCTCGCCTGTGCGCGGTGCTGCGCTCCTGGGAGGACCGCTTCGGCATACGCGTGGTGGCGCTCGGCTTCGACCACCTGCTCGTCTCCGTCGCGTCCCCGCCGACCACCCCGGCCGAGGCGGAGGCCGTCGCCGCCGAGCACTTTGCGTTCTGCCCGGACAACTTCCTCCAGAGCAGCGACACCAGCATCCGCGCCTACGCCGAGAACCGCCTGCTGGGCCGGCCCGCCTGGCACTTCTGGTGGGACTGACGGCCCGTCCTCACCCGGGCAGCAGCGTCATGCCCTCCGGGGCGTCGATCCCGAACTCCTCGTCCAGCAGCCGCCGCGCCCACGCCTCCTCCGTCACCTCCCGCTCGACGACCGTCCCGTCCGCCCGTGTCTCGGTCAGGAGCCGGCCGTGCAGGAGGAGGTGGCGTTCGGCGGTGAGGTCCTGGACGTAGACCTGCTGAGTGAAGGGCGAGCGCGGGTTGGTGCCGATGTGCCAGTTGATGACCTCGAAGTCGGGCTTCTCGAACGGCTCCAGGGTGAAGGCGTACTGGTCGGCCCAGTCGCCCTTCGCCGGGTCGTGGGCCTGGAGCAGCCACAGCGGAAGCGGGCCGTCGTGCGGGGCGTGCGCGAGCCGGTGCCGGCGCTCGGCGTCCTTGAACTCGACGCCGGCCGTCAGCGGTACCGGCTCCAGCAGCGCGCCGATCGCGCCGAAGCCGACGTCCGCGAGGTACGGCTGCGGGTCGCCGGGCGCCTCGACGAGCAGCGCCATGTGGGTGCGCGGCCGGCTCTCGACGCGGTCCGCTCCGACGACGACCCGTGCGGCCAGCCGGGTCACCCGGAACCCCAGCGCCTGAAGGACGCCCGCGAAGAGGGTGTTGTGCTCGTAGCAGTAGCCGCCGCGCCGGCTGTGCACCAGCTTGGCCATCAGGTCGGCAGCGTCGAGGGAGGGGGCGATACGCCTGAGGGCGTCCAGGTTCTCGAAGGGGATGGCCCGCATGTGCGCCAGGTGCACTCCCCGCAGCGTCGCCAGGTCGGCCCGCCGCTCCCCCTCCCAACCGATCCGCCGGAGATACGCATCGAGATCGAACCCCTGGGTTTTGGACATGCCTTCACCTTAGGAACACCGGCCGCTCCCGTCCGCCGACCACGGCCCGACCTACGCTGCGTCCTTGGCCCTAGGACCGCAGGCCCTTGCCCAGCCGTCGCAGCCCCTCCTCGATCTCCTGCGGCGTCTGCGTCACGAAGCACAGCCGCAGCGTCGACCGGTCGGGCTCACCGGCGTAGAAGGGCGCCCCGGGGACGTAGGCGACGTCGTGCCGCACGACCTTCGGCAACAGGGCCGTCGTGTCGTAGGACCGGGGCAGGCGGGCCCACAGGAACATGCCGCCCTCGGGTCGGTTCCAGGTCGAGCCCTCCGGCAGGGCGCCGGGCAGGCCCGCGAGCATGGCGTCACGGCGTTCGCGGTAGACGTCCCTGACGCGGGCCACGTGGGCGTCCAGGCCGTCGAGGCAGCGGGCCGCGGCGAGCTGGTTGACGGTCGGGGTGTGCAGGTCGGCGGCCTGCTTGGCGACCGCGCAGGCCCGCCGCAGGGCGGCCGGGGCACGCAGCCAGCCCAGCCGCAGGCCGGGGGCCATCACCTTGGAGAACGAGCCGAGCAGCACCGTCCGGTCCTCGGCGCCCGGGTACGAGGCGATCCAGGGCACGCGCTCGCCGTCGTATCGCAGCTCGCCGTACGGGTCGTCCTCGACGATCCACACCCCGCGGCGGGCGGCGACCCGCGCGACGGCGGCCCGGCGTTCGGCGGGCAGGGTCCGGCCGGTCGGGTTCTGGAAGGTGGGCACGGTGTAGAAGAGCTTGGGCCGCTCCCGCGCGACCAGTTCCTCCAGTGCGTGCGGATCCACACCGTCCGCGTCGCAGGGCACGGCCACGACCCGGGCTCCGGCGAGGCCGAAGGCCTGAAGTGCCGCCAGATAGCAGGGGTCTTCGACCAGGACCGTGTCGCCGGGCTCCAGCAGCGCGGTGGCCAGGAGCGAGAGCCCCTGCTGGGAGCCGGTGGTGACGAGCAGGTCATCGGCGTCGGTCGCCAGTCCCCGCGCCGACATGCGGCTGGCGAGCCCGGTGCGCAGAGTCGGCTCGCCCTCGGTCGTGGAGTACTGAAGGGCCTGCGCCGGCGTCTCGGCGAGCACGTCCCGGAAGGCGGCCGCGATGGCCTCCCGGTCGAACAGCTCCGGCGCGGGCAGCCCGCCCGCGAAGTTGATGACCTCGGGCCGGGCCGTGACGGCGAGGATGTCCCGCACGGGCGAACCGCCGACGGCGCCGGTCCGCGCCGCGAGCGGCGGCACGGCGGCCGGGGCGGTTGGGGGCGCGGGTTCGATGACGGTCATGACACGGCTCCTCGGGCTGCGGCGACACGGGCGACGGCTCGTGCCGGGCAGCCTAGAGAACTGTGTGCCCGCTACAAGTGACTTTCCGGGATACGGACCCCATCGGGGTCGCCCGCGTGTTCCGGCGGCTTCCGGCGTCCCACGCCGAGCCGTCGAGGCCTGCCATCCCCGCAGGTCAGCGGCCGTCCCACCGCTCGGGCGTCCCGAATCGGCGGCCCATGCTGGCAATCGGGACGGATGATCACGCAGGCTGGAGGCCGACCCCAACCCCCACCCATGGAGAGGGCCGCACGATGTCCGCGTCCGCACACCCCCCTCGTTCCCGGGCCCGGCTGCTCGCCGCCACGCTGGTGGCGGTCGCCGCGCTCACGCTCACCGCGTGCGAGGACGGCCAGGGCCTGCGCGACGAGGGCCCGTCGACCCCGACGAGCCCCAAGGCCACCGCGCCCGCGCCACCACCGCCGTCGGACGGACGGTGACGGTCCCCAGGTGCGCCGCGGTTACTGGCGGCCCAGCTTCTGCGCGGCCTCTGTCGCCCAGTAGGTGAGGATGTTGCGCGCGCCGGCCCGCTTGATGCCGGTCAGCGTCTCGAAGATCGCCCGGTCCCGGTCGATCCAGCCCTTCTCGGCGGCGGCCTCGACCATCGAGTACTCGCCGGAGATCTGATAGGCGGCGACCGGCACGTCCACCGCGTCGGCGACCCGCGCCAGGATGTCGAGGTAGGGGCCGGCCGGCTTGACCATCACCATGTCGGCGCCCTCCTCCAGGTCGAGGGCCAGCTCACGCATCGACTCCCGGGCGTTCGCGGGATCCTGCTGATACGTCTTGCGGTCGCCCTGGAGCGAGGAGGCGACGGCCTCACGGAAGGGCCCGTAGAAGGCGGAGGCGTACTTGGCCGTGTAGGCGAGGATCGCGACGTCCTCCCGCCCGATCTGGTCGAGCGCGTCACGGACGACGCCGATCTGCCCGTCCATCATGCCGCTGGGGCCCACGACATGGGCCCCGGCGTCGGCCTGCACCTGCGCCATCTCGGCGTAGCGCTCCAGGGTCGCGTCGTTGTCGACGCGACCTTCGGCGTCCAGCACACCGCAGTGCCCGTGGTCGGTGGTCTCGTCCAGGCACAGGTCGGACATCACGAGGAGGTCGTCGCCCACCTCGGCGCGCACGTCGCGGATGGCGACCTGGAGGATCCCGTCGGGATCGGTCCCCGGCGTCCCGAGCGCGTCCTTCTTCTCGTCCTCGGGCACCCCGAAGAGCATGATCCCGGAGACCCCGGCCTGCACGGCCTCCAGCGCCGCCTTCTTCAGGCTGTCCCGCGTGTGCTGGACGACGCCCGGCATGGCGGTGATCGGCACGGGCTCGCTCACGCCCTCGCGCACGAAGGCCGGGAGGATGAAGTCGGCGGGGTGCAACCTGGTCTCGGCGACCATGCGCCGCATGGCGGGAGTGGTCCGCAGACGCCGCGGCCGAGTACCGGGAAAGGATCCGTACGTCGTCATGCCACCTACGCTACGCCCGCCCCGGCAGCACCTTTGCCGACTGGCCGTCGGGACGGTGACGGCCCCGCATGCGCGCTTCGGGGCTGCGGGGCCATCCTGAAAGAGGCCCCGAAAGCACGGACCCTCCGTACGCGCACCTCGGAGGACGCCATGACCAGCACCCATCACAACACCCCCGACCTGTTCGCCCTCTCCGAGATCCACGGCCCGGTCCTGCGCCCCGGCGACGACGGCTACGCCGACGAGGTCACCGGCTTCAACCTGGCGGCGCTGCACGCCCCCGACGTCGTGGTGGGCGCGACCGGCACCGACGACGTCGTGACAGCCCTGCGCTGGGCGTCCGCCACGAACACCCCCGTCGCGATCCAGGCGACGGGCCACGGGGCGAACTTCCCCATCGACCACGGCCTGCTGATCAGCACGGCCCGCATGACCGACGTACGCATCGACCCGGACCGGCGTCTGGCCACCGCCGCGGCCGGAGCGAAGTGGCGCCACGTCCTGGACGCCGCCGCACCCCACGGCCTCGCCGCACTCTGCGGCACCTCGACGGACGCCGGTGTGGTCGGCTACACCCTGGGCGGCGGCCTCCCGGTCCTCGGCCGCACCTACGGCTACGCGGCCGACCTCGTCCGCTCGTTCCAGGTGGCCACGCCGGACGGCACGCTGCGCGAGTGCGACCCGGACCACGAACCCGAGCTGTTCTGGGCGCTGCGCGGCGGCAAGGGCAACGTGGGAGTGGTCACCTCCCTGACCTTCGAACTGCTCCCCCTCGCCACCCTCCTCGGCGGCGGCATCTACTGCCCGGGCGAACACGCTCAGGCCCTCCTGACGGCCTGGGCCGACTGGACGCACGAGGTCCCGGAAGAGATGTGCACGGCGTTCAGCCTGCTGCGTCTGCCGCCCATCCCCCAGATCCCCGAGCCCCTGCGCGGCGGCTTCTGGGCCAGGGTGGCGGTCACCTGGACCGGCGACCCGAAGACGGGCGAAGAGCTCCTGTCCCCGATCCGCTCGGCCGCACCGGTGACCGTCGACACGGTGGAGGAAATGCCGTACGCGGCGATGGACCGCGTCTACATGGAACCCCAGGACCCGCTCCCCGCCCGGGAGTCCTGCGCCCTGCTGCGCGACCTGACCCCGGACGCCATCGGCGCGTTCCTCGCCCAGGTCGGCCCCGAGGTCCCCGACTGCCCCCTGCTGCTGGTGGAGATCCGGCACATGGGAGGTGCTCTGGCCCGCCCCGCCCGTCTGGAGGACGCGATCTGCGCCCGGGACGCGGACTACTTCCTGGAAACGGTGGCCGTCCTGGCCGCTCCACCCGCCGCCGAGGCGGTAGAAGCCGCCACGGCAGCCCTGCACACGGCCATGGCCCCCTACGGCACGGGTCACACCATGGTCAACATCCACGGCACCCCCGGTGACGAAGCCGACCGTGCCCGGGCCTGGAGCCCCGAGGTCTACGACCGCCTGTGCAAGGACAAGTCGACCTACGACCCGTCCAACCTGCTCAGCTTCGGCCACACGGTGTCGTCCCACGCCTGACTTTCACCGGGGTACGGGTCGGGGGGGGGGGGGGGGGGGCGCGCACCCCCCCCCCCCCCCCCCCCCCCCCCCCGCGACTCCCCTGCCTAGGTGGTCGACCGCCTGCGCCGAGCCCCGGGCCTGCGCTCGCTCGGCCGAGTCACCGGATCCCCGGCCTCGACCGCCGCGGCACGCCGCCGCAGCCCGAAGTCCGCCAGCGCCTCCGCCAGCTTGTGCACGGACGGCTCGGGAGCCATCACATCCACCCGGAGCCCGTGCTCCTCGGCGGTCTTCGCGGTGGCGGGACCGATACAGGCGATCACGGTCACGTTGTGCGGCTTGCCGGCGATCCCGACGAGGTTGCGCACGGTGGACGACGACGTGAAGAGAACGGCGTCGAAGCCACCCCCCTTGATCGCCTCCCGGGTCTCCGCCGGCGGCGGCGAGGCGCGTACGGTCCGGTAGGCCGTGACGTCGTCGACCTCCCAGCCCAGCTCGATGAGCCCGGCCACCAGGGTCTCCGTGGCGATGTCGGCCCGCGGCAGGAACACACGGTCGATCGGGTCGAAGACCGGGTCGTAAGGCGGCCAGTCCTCCAGCAGCCCCGCGGCCGACTGCTCCCCGCTCGGCACCAGGTCCGGCTTCACGCCGAAGGCGATGAGCGCCTTCGCGGTCTGCTCCCCCACCGCCGCGACCTTGATCCCGGCGAACGCACGGGCGTCGAGCCCGTACTCCTCGAACTTCTCCCGCACGGCCTTGACCGCGTTCACCGAGGTGAAGGCGATCCATTCGTACCGTCCGGTCACGAGCCCCTTGACGGCCCGCTCCATCTGCTGGGGCGTGCGCGGCGGTTCGACGGCGATCGTCGGCACCTCGTGCGGCACGGCCCCGTACGACCGCAGTTGGTCGGAGAGCGAGGCCGCCTGCTCCTTCGTACGCGGCACGAGCACCCGCCACCCGAAGAGCGGCTTGGACTCGAACCACGACAACTGGTCGCGCTGTGCTGCGGCGGAACGCTCACCGACCACGGCTATCACCGGCCGGCCGCCCTCCGGCGAGGGCAGTACCTTGGCCTGCTTCAGCGTCTGGGCGATGGTGCCCAGCGTCGCGGTCCACGTCCGCTGCCGGGTCGTCGTACCGGCGACGGTGACCGTCAGAGGCGTATCGGGCTTGCGTCCGGCGGACACCAGCTCTCCGGCGGCCGCGCCCACGGAGTCCAGCGTCGTCGAGACGACCACGGTCCCGTCCGATGCGCCGACCTCGGTCCAGCACCGGTCGGACGCGGTGCGCGCGTCGACGAACCGCACGTCCGCGCCCTGCGCGTCGCGCAACGGCACACCGGCGTACGCGGGCACGCCCACGGCCGCGGCGACACCCGGTACGACCTCGAACGGCACACCGGCCGCGGCGCACGCGAGCATCTCGTTGGTGGCGTACGTGTCGAGCCCGGGATCCCCGGACACCGCACGCACGACCCGCCTGCCGCCGCGCGCGGCCTCCATGACAAGATGTGCGGCATCCCGCACCGCGGGTAGCCCAGCGGTCGTTGACGCGCCGTCAACAACCGCTAGTTGAGGCGTGCCTGTGCCCACGGCGGCGTCCGAATCGGGACCCGGATCCGTGTGCACTTCGGCGACGCCGGCTCTGGCGTGCTGGCGCACGACGTCGAGCACCTCGTGCTCGGCGACGAGCACGTCGGCGTTCGCCAGCGCCTCGACGGCGCGCAGAGTCAGCAGCCCCGGATCCCCGGGTCCGGCACCGAGGAAGGTGACGTGCCCGTGTTCAAGGCCGGCGGGAAGGGTGGTGGGGCTCACTGTGCTCGCTCCCCCATCAGACCGGCCGCGCCCTGGGCAAGCATCTCGGTAGCGAGTTCGCGACCGAGCGCCAGCGCTTGGTCGTGCGTCTCGGGCACGGGACCGGTGGTGGACAGCTGCACCATCCGCGTGCCGTCGGTCGTGCCGACGACGCCGCGCAGGCGCATTTCCTTGACAATCTGCCCGTCGGCCAGCAGGTCGGCCAGCGCGCCCACAGGGGCGGAGCAGCCGGCCTCCAGGGCGGCGAGCAGTGAGCGCTCCGCGGTCACGGCGACCCGGGTGAAGGGGTCGTCGAGCTCGCCGAGCGCGGCGATCAGGTCCGCGTTGTCCGCGGTGCACTCGATCGCCAGTGCCCCCTGGCCGGGGGCGGGCAAAACAGTGTCGACCGACAGGAAGTCGGTCACCTCGTCGATGCGGCCGATACGGCTCAGGCCGGCCGCGGCCAGCACCACCGCATCCAGCTCGCCGTCGCGCACGTACCGGATCCGCGTGTCGACGTTCCCGCGGATCGCGACCGTCTCGAAGTCCAGCCCGTGGCTGCGCGCGTACGAGTTGAGCTGCGCCATCCGGCGCGGCGAACCCGTACCGATGCGCGCGCCGCGCGGCAGGTCGGTGAGCTTCAGGGCGTCCCGGGCGACGATCACGTCGCGCGGGTCCTCGCGCTCGGGGACGGCCGCCAGGGCCAGTTCCGCGGGCTGCGCGGTCGGCAGGTCCTTGAGCGAGTGCACCGCGAAGTCGACCTCGCCCTTGAGGAGCGCGTCGCGCAGGGCGGTGACGAACACGCCGGTGCCGCCGATCTGCGCGAGGGCCTCGCGCGAGACATCGCCGTACGTGGTGATCTCGACGAGTTCGACGGGGCGTCCCGTCACCTGGCTGACCGCTTCGGCGACCTGCCCGGACTGGGCCATGGCGAGCCTGCTGCGCCTGGTGCCGAGCCGTAGTGCCTGCTGAGTCATCGTGGGCCTCGGTTCTTCTCGGTGCTGTCCTCGGCGCGGGAGACGGAGGCCACCGTCTCCTGATCGAGGTCGAACAGGGTCCGCAGGGCGTCCGCGTACCCGGCGCCGCCGGGCTCGGCCGCGAGCTGCTTGACCCGCACGGTGGGGGCGTGCAGCAGCTTGTCGACCACGCGCTTGACGGTCTGCGTGATCTCACTGCGGTGCTTGTCGTCGAGGCCCGGCAGACGGCCCTCGAGACGGGCGATCTCGTTCGCCACGACATCGGCGGCCATCGTGCGCAGCGCGACGACGGTGGGCGTGATGTGCGCGGCCCGCTGCGCCGCCCCGAAGGCCGCGACCTCGTCGGCGACGATACGGCGGACCTGGTCGACGTCGGCCGCCATCGGAGCGTCGGCGGAGGCTTCCGCCAGCGACTCGATGTCCACCAGGCGCACCCCGGCCAGCCGGTGCACGGCCGCGTCGATGTCACGGGGCATGGCGAGGTCGAGGAGCGACAGCGCAGGCGCGGGCCGGGGCACCTCGGCGACGGGCTCGGGCTTGCGGCGCTCGGGGATGCGGCCGACGGTGGCCGCGGTCGCGGCGAGCGCGGTGATCAGCTCGGCGTCGGCCTCGGGGCTGCGCCGGGCGGACTCACGCCGGTCGACGGCGCTGCCCGCGGCCCACGCCGCGTGCTGCTCCAGGGTGGCCGCGTCCATACCGGCGACGGCGGCCTCGCCGAGCACAGAGAAACCTCCCTGCACGGCGGCGACGTCAAGCGGGCAGTTCTCGTCGGTGCCGACGCTGGTGGGCGGCAGCGGGGTCTGCCGTACGTCGACTCCGTCGGCGTGCGCCCTGGGGGCGGGTGCCTTGTCAGCCGTACGACCGCCGCTCCCGGCGTCGAAGGCGACCGGCCGGCCGGTACGGCCCTCCACCGCGGCGGCGACCTCCTCGGCCGCGAGGACGAGGCCGGTCGCGCCGGTGCAGGACACGGCGACGTCGGCACGTGTCAGCTCGACCGGCACCGAATCCATCGGTACCGCGCGGGCCAGCACGTCCGTGTCGTCCGCCGCCGTCAGGATCTCGGCGAGGCGCTCGGCGCGGTCCTGGGTGCGGTTGGCGACCACGATCTCGGCGACCCCGGCCCGCGCGAGCGTGGCCGCGGCCAGGGAGGACATCGAGCCGGCGCCGATGACCAGGGCCTTCTTGCCGCGGGCCCACGCCGTGACGTCCGTGCCCTCGGCCAACTGCTCCAGGCCGAAGGTGACCAGGGACTGGCCGGCGCGGTCGATTCCGGTCTCGGAGTGGGCGCGCTTGCCGACGCGCAGGGCCTGCTGGAACAGGTCGTTCAGCAGCCGTCCGGCGCTGTGCAGTTCCTGCGCCTTGGCGAGGGAGTCCTTGATCTGCCCGAGGATCTGGCCCTCGCCGACGACCATGGAGTCGAGCCCGCAGGCCACCGAGAACAGATGGTGGACGGCCCGGTCCTCGTAGTGGACGTACAGGTAGGGCGTGAGCTCGTCGAGGCCCACTCCGCTGTGCTGGGCGAGCAGCGTGGACAGCTCGGCGACACCGGCGTGGAACTTGTCCACGTCGGCGTACAGCTCGATGCGGTTGCAGGTGGCGAGCACCGCGGCCTCGGTGGCGGGCTCGGCGGCGACCGTGTCCTGAAGCAGCTTGATCTGGGCGTCCGCGCCCAGCGCGGCCCGCTCCAGGACGCTGACCGGGGCGCTGCGGTGGCTCAGCCCCACGACGAGCAGACTCATGCCGGCATCACGGCGGGTACGTCCCCGTCCGGTCCCTGGTCGGTGGAGTCGCCGGACCCCTCGCGGGTGACGGCGGCCGGTCCGGTGCCGTCGGTGTGAGCGGCCTCCTCGCCGGCCTTGCGCTGCTCGTGGAAGGCGAGGATCTGCAGCTCGATGGAGAGGTCGACCTTGCGCACGTCGACGCCGTCCGGGACGGTCAGCACGGTCGGCGCGAAGTTCAGGATGGAGGTGACGCCGGCGGCCACGAGCCGGTCGCAGACCGGCTGGGCGGCACCGGCGGGGGTGGCGATGACGCCGATCGACACGCCGTTGTCCTGGATGATCTTCTCCAGGTCGTCGGAGTGCTGCACGGGGATCCCGGCGACGGGCTTGCCGGCCATGGCCGGGTCGGCGTCGATGAGCGCGGCCACCCGGAAGCCGCGGGAGGCGAACCCGCCGTAGTTGGCGAGGGCGGCGCCGAGGTTACCGATACCGACGATGACAACCGGCCAGTCCTGGGTCAGCCCGAGTTCGCGGGAGATCTGGTAGACGAGATACTCGACGTCATAGCCGACACCGCGTGTTCCGTACGACCCGAGGTATGAGAAGTCCTTGCGCAGCTTGGCGGAGTTGACCCCCGCCGCGGCCGCGAGCTCCTCGGAGGAGACCGTGGGCACCGAGCGCTCCGACAGTGCGGTCAGGGCTCGGAGGTACAGCGGAAGCCGGGCGACGGTGGCCTCGGGAATCCCTCGGCTACGGGTCGCCGGTCGGTGAGTTCGGCCAGTTGCCACGGTGCTCCTGCGGGTAGAGCGGGGGGGCAGGCGGTCACACGTACCTAGACCGCCCCGTCGAATGCAGGCTATGTCTTTGTGAACGCGTGCACAAAGATGGTGTCCGTTTTGCCCGCCCAACGTGACCGGGCTCACGCACGCCCGGCGCACTGGTGTGGAACCGGCGCATACGCACCACCGTTCCTCAACTCTTGGGGGCAAAGTCCCACACTCTCCTCATAGATCCCCGCCCCCGAGACCAAGTCGCCGTCGATCCTAAGCCGATTCCGGAGGACTTTGGACTACCCGGTCAGTGCTTTGCGGAGGCGATCCTCGTTCACGCGCCAGAAGGTGTGCTGGGCTCCGTCGACGAGGACGACGGGGATCTGTTCCCAGTACTGGTCGTGGAGTTGGGGGTCCTGAGCGATGTCCTTCCACTCCCACGGAACCCCCAGCTCGCCGCAGACCCTCTCGACGACACTCTGTGCGTCATCACACAGATGGCAGTCGGGTTTACCGATGAGGGTCACCAGCCGGTCCTGGGGCGACTTGGCCGTGGCGCGACGAAAGAGGGGGCTCATGTCAGCCATTCTCGCGCGCCGGCGCCCGGATGACCGGCCGTCACCCGACCACGCTGTTTAACTGCGCGGTCGCGGAGAGTTCACAACCTTCAAACCTCTCGACTCCGGAAGCACCGAACAGACTGGCTATGCTCACGGTCATGGCCGCTCTTGGATGGCTCACTCCCCGTAGGCGCTCCGCCACGGCGCGGAGCGTGTTGGCTGGCGAGGCCTCGGCAGAGGCTGCGCGCAAGTCCTCGCAGGAGGCGACGGAGGTCTCGGAGTCCTCGGAGGCCGAGCCGGACTTCCCGGTGCTCGGCGACGAGGAGGCCGCGGCCTTCTTCGACCTGGACAACACCGTGATGCAAGGTGCCGCCCTCTTCCACTTCGGTCGGGGCCTGTACAAGCGGAAGTTCTTCGAGACCCGCGACCTGGCGAAGTTCGCCTGGCAGCAGGCGTGGTTCCGGCTGGCGGGCGTCGAGGATCCGGAACACATGCAGGACGCGCGCGACTCCGCGCTGTCCATCGTCAAGGGCCACCGCGTCTCCGAGCTGATGTCGATCGGCGAGGAGATCTACGACGAGTACATGGCCGAGCGCATCTGGCCGGGCACCCGGGCCCTCGCCCAGGCCCACCTGGACGCGGGCCAGAAGGTGTGGCTGGTGACCGCGGCGCCGGTGGAGATCGCCCAGGTGATCGCCCGCCGCCTCGGCCTCACCGGGGCCCTGGGCACGGTGGCCGAATCGGTGGACGGCGTCTACACGGGCAAGCTGGTGGGCGAGCCGCTGCACGGCCCGGCGAAGGCGGAGGCGGTCCGCGCGCTGGCCTCGGCGGAGGGCCTGGACCTCGCCCGCTGCGCGGCGTACAGCGACTCGCACAACGACATCCCGATGCTCTCCCTGGTCGGCCACCCCTACGCCATCAACCCGGACACCAAGCTGCGCAAACACGCCCGCCGACTGGACTGGCGCCTGCGCGACTACCGCACCGGCCGAAAGGCGGCGAAGGTCGGCATCCCGGCAGCAGCCGGCGTGGGCGCGGTGGCCGGCGGCACAGCGGCCGCGATCGCCCTGCACAGGCGCCGCCGCTGAAACGCCCGGGCGGGCCGCTGCCGGGTGGCGGCGGCTCGCGCAGCGCGTACCGGGTGTGACGGGCCGGGCCGTCGGCGACCGACCGTTCTGGGCCCAATCGGGGGCGCGCCCGGGCCGGCAGGCCAATCGGCACCCCATACCCGCGCGACTCCCTGTCCAGTCCCCTTGGCTGCACACGGCCACAACACGCCCTGGAGTCAGCCGGAACGCGGACGTATTCGATCAACAAACGGTCACTCTGCGGCACTTGATCGGGCGTCAATCGGTTACAGAAGAGACGCAATCGGTGATTTGAGCAACTGGGCGTAGCAGTGCCTGCACGAAGCGTTATTCTCCTCAGACGCAAACCGGTACCTCTCCGTCGCTACGACGGGTGAATGGTTCCGCACTGCACGTGATGGAAGCTCTGCCTCTGGGAGTCCCGTGTACCCACACGTCGGGGTTGACGCCTCGGGCCTGGCTACGCTGCGCGCAACGGTCCAGGACCTGTTGCGCGGCTTCGTCCCCACCGCGTACGCCGTCCCTGCCCTCGCCGTAACCGCCGCACCCGTAGGCCCTTGCTACGCGCTCGCCGACGGCGGCGCCGCAGTCGGCAGACGGGGACGTTCGGCCGGCGCGACGACCGCGCGCCGGCCTGCCGCGGACAGCGACAGCGCTCGAATGATGGATCTCGTCGAACGCGCACAGGCCGGCGAGGCCGACGCGTTCGGCCGGCTGTACGACCAGTACAGCGACACCGTGTACCGCTACATCTACTACCGCGTCGGAGGGAAGGCCACCGCCGAGGACCTCACCAGCGAGACCTTTCTGCGGGCCCTGCGACGCATCGGCACGTTCACCTGGCAGGGCCGGGACTTCGGCGCCTGGCTCGTCACCATCGCCCGCAACCTCGTCGCCGACCACTTCAAGTCCAGCCGCTTCCGGCTGGAGGTGACCACCGGCGAGATGCTCGACGCCAACGAGGTCGAGCGCTCCCCCGAGGACTCCGTCCTGGAGTCCCTCTCCAACGCCGCACTCCTCGATGCCGTACGGCGACTCAACCCCCAGCAGCAGGAGTGCGTCACCCTCCGCTTCCTCCAGGGCCTCTCCGTCGCCGAGACGGCCCGCGTCATGGGCAAGAACGAGGGCGCCATCAAAACCCTGCAGTACCGGGCCGTCCGCACCCTCGCCCGACTGCTGCCGGACGACGCGCGCTGACGCGTCACCGGCACCGACCCGACACTCTCCGCAACCTCCAACTCACCGTCGGTGAAAGTCTGTTGACTTCGCGGTCCGTTCACCGGCAGTCCGTAACCCAAGTGCCAAGCCGCTCGTTGTGCGGGATGCAGGCTCCCTGTGGTCACTCCCTGGCCGACTTCGATCACTCGATCGTGTGCAAGTGGTCAGGGCGTGCAACCCTCAGGACCCCCTGGGGAGTCGACCGTCATCACGAGAGGAGGTGCCGCCAGTGATCGCGAACGTATCGGCACACCGGCGGGCGAACGCCTTCGCCCAGGCCCTGGACGAGCTGACCGACCGGGGTTCGGCGGCCGAGCAGCCCGATGGATCGGCACCGGCAGAGGCTGCTGCGGAACACACGGAGCAGGGTCACCTGTTGACCCTCACCGAGAGTCTCGGCGAACTGCCCAAGCCCGAGCTCGACCCCGAGGTCAAGGTGGTCCAGCGGGCCCAGCTTGTAGCCGCGATGGAGGCCATGCTCCAGGAGGGCACAGCGGGCGGCGAGGCGGGCCCGGCCCTGCCCGGGCAGCGTTCGGAACGGGGCCGAGGGGCTCACCGGGCGTCCCCACTGGGCAAACTGCGGCCGCGCTCACGGCTCGCCAAGGGCCTCACCGCCGGCGGGCTCAGTGTCGGTGTCGCCGCGGGAGCCTTCGGCGGGGTGGCCGCCGCGAGCTCCGACGCCCTGCCCGGCGACTCCCTGTACGGCCTCAAACGCGGCATCGAGGACTTCAAGCTCAACGTCCTGGCCGACGGCGACGACGAGCGCGGGCGCAGCTACCTCGACCAGGCATCGACCCGGCTGAGCGAGGCCCGGCGGCTGATGGAGCGCGACCGTGGCGGACAGCTCGACCACGAGTCGATGGCGGAGATCCGCCGCGCTCTGTACGGCATGCGGCACGACGCCTCCGAGGGCCACCGGCTGCTGCGCGAGGCGTACGAGCGCGACCCCGACTCCCTGGGCCCCATCCAGGCCCTCTCCGCCTTCTCCCGCTCGCACCGGGCGGTGTGGGGCAACCTCCGCGACCGGCTCCCCCTCCAGCTCGGGGACGTCGGCGACGAGGTGTCGTCGGTCTTCGACGCCATAGACGAAGAGGTCGCCCCGCTGGAGTCCCTGCTTCCGGAGCAGCCGGCCCAGAGCGGCGAGGGCAAGCGGCACGGCGGTTCCGGATCGGCCTCCACCGGTACGTCCGGCTCCGACAAGTCGGCCCGGCCCAGCGCCGGCGGCAGCGGCTCCTCCGACGGGCACCGCTCCAGCCGCCCGAGCAACTCGGCGGACAGCTCGGGCAGCGAGGGCGAGGGCCTGCTCGGCGGCAACACCGGCGGCCTCCTCGACCCGCCGAAGGACACCGGCAGCTCCGGCTCGTCATCGTCCACCCCGACCCCCACCAGCGAGCCCGCCGTGACCCTCCCGCCCCTGCTCCCGGGCCTCCTGCCCGGCCTGGGCATCGAGGGCGAGGACGCGAACTAGGCCGACGCGGAATCGGCATCACGACGATGGGGGCGCCCCTCGCACAAGGGGCGCCCCCATCGTCGTACAAACGTTTCTCCGGTCAGAAGAAGACCGACCTTCGCTGCACCAACAGCTTGTACAGCGTGTGCTGGATCTGTTCTCTGACCTGGTCGGTCAGGTTGAACATCAGCATCGGGTCCTCGGCGGCCTCCGGCGGGTAGCCGTCCGTGAGGATCGGTTCGCCGAACTGGATCGTCCACTTCGTCGGGAGCGGGATCCCGCCGAGCGGGCCGAGCCACGGGAAGGTCGGCGTCAGCGGGAAGTACGGGAAGCCCAGCAGACGGGCCAGCGTCTTCGCGTTGCCGATCATCGGGTAGATCTCCTCGGCCCCGACGATCGAGCACGGAATGATCGGGGTGCGCTTGCGCAGGGCCGTGGAGACGAAGCCGCCGCGGCCGAAGCGCTGGAGTTTGTAGCGCTCGCCGAAGGGCTTGCCGATGCCCTTGAAGCCCTCCGGCATCACCCCGACCAACTCGCCCTTCCCGAGCAGCCGCTCGGCGTCCTCGGCGCAGGCCAGGGTGTGGCCCAGCTTGCGGGCGAGTTCGTTGACCACCGGCAGGACGAAGACCAGGTCCGCCGCGAGGAGCCGGAGATGGCGGCCCGCCGGGTGGTGGTCGTGGACGGCGACCTGCATCATCAGGCCGTCCAGCGGCAGCGTGCCCGAGTGGTTGGCGACGATCAGCGCACCGCCCTCGGACGGGATGTTCTCGACGCCCTTCACCTCGACCCGGAAGTACTTCTCGTACACCGGGCGCAGCAGGGACATCAGGACCTGGTCGGTGAGCTCCTCGTCGTACCCGAAGTCGTCGACGTCGTAGTCCCCGGTGAGGCGGCGGCGCAGGAAGGCCAGGCCGCTCGCGATGCGCCGCTCCAGGCCGCCGTCGTCCTGGGGCTGCTGGGGCGGCTGTTCCTCACGTGTCACAGGAACATCATCCTGCGTGAAGGACCGTCCGGGGAGGGGCTGGACCTCGCGTACCAGCGCGGATTCACCGTTCTTGCGCCGGCTCCCCGCGCTCCGGCGCCGCGACGGCCGCTGCACGGCGCTCCCGCGGGACCGGTCGTCGTCGAACGGAATGACCTTGGCGTCCGCCATCGTTGATGCGCTCCTCAGTTGGCGCTCTGCGTCGGGGGGTGGCCGCCGCCCAGGACGGGCAGCGCGGCGATCCGGTCGACGGCCCCCGCAAGGGCCTCCGGCGGCAGCAGACCCGGTCCGCGGCTGCGCGCGAACTCCGCGAAGGTCTCCGCCGTCGTGTACTTCGGCTTGAATCCGAGCGTCTCTCGCATCTGGTCCGTGGACACCACCCGGCCGTGGGTGAGCAACCGGATCTGCTCCGGCGAGAAGTCCGACATGCCCAGCGTACGCACCAGGGAGCCCGCCCAGGTGACCGCGGGGAGCAGGAGCGGCACGGTCGGGCGGCCCAGCCGCCGGGAGCACTGCGAGAGCAGCAGAACGCCGTCGCCGGCGATGTTGAAGGTCCCGCTGTTGAGCGTGCCCCGCTCCGGATCGTGCGAGGCGATGCGCAGTACCTCGATCACGTCGTCCTCGTGGACGAACTGAAGCCGCGGGTCGTAGCCGAACACGGTCGGCAGCACCGGCAGCGAGAAGTACGAGGCGAGCGGCGTGTCCGCGGAGGGGCCGAGGATGTTGGCGAACCGCAGCACACACACGGCGACGTCGGGCCGCCGCCTGGCGAACCCGCGCACATAGCCCTCGACCTCGACGGCGTCCTTGGCGAAGCCGCCGCTGGGCAGGGACTTGGGCGGGGTGGTCTCGGTGAAGACGGCCGGGTCGCGAGGCGCCGAGCCATAGACGTTCGTACTGGACTTCACCACGAGGCGCTTGACGGTGGGGGACTTCTGGCAGGCACCGAGCAACTGCATGGTCCCGATGACGTTGGTCTCCTTGACCGTGGTCCGGCTGCCGCTGCCCAGCGCGGTTCCGGTCACGTCCATGTGCACGACGGTGTCCGCGCCGCTCTCCGCCAGCACCCGCGCGATGGTGGGCTGGCGGATGTCGGCCTGGATGAAGTCGGCACCGCCCAGATGATGCTCGGGCGGGACCGCGTCCACGGCCACCACCCGGTCCACCTGGGGGTCACGCTGGATCCGCCGCACGAAACGGCCCCCCAGTTGACGGGCCACTCCGGTCACGAGCACGACCTTGCCCAAGATCAGCGCCTTCCTTCCAGCACTCGTACCCCTGCCGAGTTCCCCGTGTGCGGCCAACTTAGCGGGTCGATGTTGCGCTGTGATGACCGCCCAATGCACGAAGTGACGAGAATTCCCTGCGTACGACCGTATGGGTCAGTCATATGTCCAGGCATACGCACAGAGTTCGGCCCTTCGCACACCGCCCTCGATACGCGTGTGGCCCCCCACCGGTGTGGTGGGGGGCCACAATCACGCTGCTTTCGCGGCGTCGCTGCTTACTTCTTGTTGCGACGCTGAACGCGCGTGCGCTTGAGCAGCTTGCGGTGCTTCTTCTTGGCCATCCGCTTGCGCCGCTTCTTGATAACAGAGCCCACGACTACCCTCGCTCACTTCTCATCACTCGGCGTTGGGCGCCATGGGCCCATACGACCTACGAGGGGCTAGCCTACCCGTCCGAGCGCTGAGGTCGTAATCGAGGAGGCGAGAGGGAATCCTGAACAGCCCTGAGGATCCCCTCTCACCCTTTGCCGTCAGGCGGTTTCCACCCCCACGTAGCTCTCGCGGAGGTATTCGTGAACCGCTTGCTCCGGGACGCGGAACGACCGCCCCACACGGATCGCGGGCAGATGACCGCTGTGCACCAGCCGGTACACGGTCATCTTCGACACTCGCATCACCGAGGCGACTTCCGCCACGGTAAGGAACTGAACCTCGTTCAGAGGCCTCTCGCCTGCTGCAGCCATGACACACCTGAACCTTCCGCACTCGACGGCCACCGGCTTCCCCTTCCGGTGACTCTTCGTCGCTGCGTGCTCACTCCCCAATGTAGGGGCGTGTGATGCGAGTGGGGAAGAGGGGATGGCATCGGCGCCTTACTGTGACAGACACGCTCGATTGAGTACGTAGCGGGTAAGCGGTCGGTAGTAATCAGACCGCACAGCGTCATCAAGTGGAACGACGACGGACACGGACCCCTCGGCCTGCCCCACAAAGAGCGCGGGGTCATTCGTATCGGCCGGACCAATGGCCTCAAACCCTAGCTGACCTGCCCCGCAGACCCATCCGTGATCCCCGATCACCAGCTCCGGCATGGGCCCGCCGGCCTCCGCCGCGGCAGCCAGCGCGGTACGAACCGGGAGGGGTGAGTGCGTGTGTGCGCCGGGCTCACAACCGGGGCAACAGGCGCCGGGTTCCCGCACCAGCGCGACTCCTCGTACGTAGGCAAGGTTGTACGTGCGTAGGCCGAACCGGGTCGTTATGTCGACACTGCGACCATGCGCGGGGGTGAGGACGGTACACCCCGCCGCCGACAACGCGTCCGCCAGCGCGGCGTAGAACCCGAGCAGTCGGTGGGGGTGTCCGGTGCCGAGCAGGACGGGTGCTCTGCGCTGGGCGGCTGCCGCGAGGCGTTCCGCAAAGGCATCCAGAGCGGTCAGAGTCAGCTCTGGATCGATCACATCCTGGCCAGAAATATGGTGCGGATCGGCCGAAACCCCACACTTCTCTGCCATCAACGCAATCAGTTCACGCTGCCCCCAGACCCCCTCGGGATCGAGCCCGAGCAGCACGCGAGGATCCCGGGCGGCGAAGAGCCGGTAACTGCGCAGGCTCTCCTCACGGGAGGTGGCCACGGGCCCGGCAAGGCGCGCGGCGAGGAGATGGGCGCGCAGGGCACCGGTGCTCAACACGTCAGCGATGGTGGCCGAAGGGGCGGACGAATGCCTACGGAACGGGGAAACACCGCACAGTTGGCGTAACGACCGCTGTGACAGCGGTGACTGAACAGCGACAAAACCGCCCACAACCGTCGGACGGGGTCCCTGGTCTCACAACACGTGTGCGGCGAAAGCCAGTTGACCCGCGTCACCCACGTACCGGGCGTCGCGCACATCGACCACCATCACAGGGGGAACACCATGAAGCTGACCCGTCGTACAGCCGCCACCGCCGCCGCCCTCGCCACCCTCACCCTGGGCGGCGCGCTGGCCACGACGGCCCCGGCATCGGCGGCCACCACCGCCGGCGCCTACAACGGCAAGTGCGGCGCCGGCTACTACGTCCAGGACTGGACGGAGATCCGCGACTCGGCGCGGAAGACCATCGGCACCGTGTACGTCGCCTACAGCCGCGAGACCCAGCAGCACTGCGCCGTGCTCGTCCGCACCAACCCCGGCACCCGCATGTTCATGGAGGTCACCCTCGACACCGCGCCCTCCTCCGGCAAGCCCGAGCGGGACTACGGCTCCTTCTCGTCCTACGCCGGCCCGGTGTACCTGGACACCTCGGACTTCAACGCACAGTGCCTCGAGTGGAGCGGCACGGTCGACATCTACTACAACAGCGTGCAGGGCCTCTGCGCCTGAACCGACCCGGCGTTCCCGCCGGCGCGGACGCCGCTACGGCAGCAGCCCCCGCAGCGGGAACACCGCCCGCCGGGCCGCCAGTACGGCCTGGTCCAGCCGGTCCCCGGGGTCGTACCCCGACTCCCAGTCCGCATAGGACACCGGCCACCGTCCGTCGGTCATCCGCATCGGCGCGAGCTGCCGCGTCCGCGCGAAGACCTCCTGCCGCCAGCTCTCCGGGATCATCGCCTCGGGCTCGATCGGCCGGCCCGCGGCGATGCCCACGAGATGCGTCCACGACCGTGGCACGACCTCCACCACGGCATAACCGCCACCGCCCAGGGCGACCCACTTGCCGTCGGCGTACTCGTGCGCCAGGTCATGACAGGCCACCTGTACGGCCCGCTGCGCGTCCAGCGACACCGCCAGATGCGCCAGCGGGTCCTCGAAGTGGGTGTCGGCGCCGTGCTGAGTCACCAGCACCTGCGGCCGGAAGTCCGCGATCAGCTCCGGCACCACGGCATGGAACGCCCGTACCCATCCGGCGTCCCCGGTACCGGCCGGCAGGGCCACGTTCACCGCCGACCCCTCGGCGCTCGGCGCCCCGGTCTCCTCCGGCCACCCGGTCTGCGGGAACAGCGTGCGAGGGTGCTCGTGCAGCGAGATCGTCAGCACCCGAGGGTCGTCCCAGAACGCGGCCTGCACCCCGTCCCCGTGATGCACGTCGACATCGATGTACGCCACCCGCTCGGCACCCAGCTCCAGCAGCCGCGCGATCGCCAGCGACGCGTCGTTGTAGATGCAGAAGCCCGAGGCACCGCCCGGCATCGCGTGGTGCAGCCCGCCCGCGAAGTTCACCGCGTGCAGCGCCTCCCCGCGCCACACCGCCTCCGCGGCCCCGACCGACTGCCCGGCGATCATCGCCGACACGTCGTGCATTCCGGCGAACGCGGGATCGTCCACGGTGCCGAGCCCGTACGACTGGTCCGCCGCCGCCGGCTCGGCCGACGCCGCCTTCACGGCCTCGATGTAGTCCTCCCGGTGGACGAGCCGCAGCGTCGACTCCCCGGCCGGCTTGGCCGCGACGACGTCCATGTCCCGGTCGAGCCCGAAGGCATCGACGAGTCTCCGGGTCAGGGCAAGCCGGACCGGATCCATCGGGTGCTCCGGACCGAAGTCATAGCCCGTTACTGCCTCGTCCCACATCAACTGTGCGCGGCCGCTCATGCCCGTCACCGTATCGGTCCGGTTGAGCAGCGAACGAACGGGCGTACACAAGCGTCACCAGCACCAACACCATCGGCACGAGCATGGCCCCGCGATAGCTCCACGCGTCGCCCAGTGCCCCCACCAACGGCGATCCGATCAAGAACCCCACATAGTTGAAGACATTGAGTCGTGCGACGGCCGCATCCGAAGCCCCCGGGAACAGCCGCCCGGCCGCCGCGAAGGTCTGCGGCACCAGCACACACAGCCCCACCCCGACCAGCGTGAACCCCAGCATCCCGACCGGGGCCCCCGGCGCCGAGGCCACCACCGCGAAGCCGGCCGCCGCCACCAGCGCCCCGCCCCGCACCACCACGACGGCCCCGAACCGCCGCACCCCGAAGTCCCCGATGGCCCGCCCCACCAGCGTGGTCACCATGTAGACGTTGTACGGCACGGTCGCCAACTGCTCCGAACTGCCCAGCACGTCCTGGAGGTACTTCGCGCTCCAGTTGGAGACCGTCGAGTCCCCGATGTACGCGAACGTCATCACCAGACACAGCGGCAACAGCACCTTGAAGACGACGGGCCCGCGCTCGCCCGATGCCTCCGGCACGACCTCGTCACCGCCGCCCCCGTCGACGTACCACCGGCTCCCCACCAGCGCCGCCGGCAACAACACCGCGACGACCGGCAGATACGACACGAACAGCGCCAGATCCCAGTGCGCCCCCACCCACGCCAGCGAGGCCCCCACGATCCCGCCCAGGCTGTACGCCGCGTGGAAGCTGAGCATGATGCTGCGCCCGTACGACCGCTGCAGGCTCACCCCGAGCATGTTCATCGAGGCGTCCAACGCCCCCACGGCCAGCCCGAACGCAGCCAGCGCCACGCCCAGCTCGACCATCCGTTCCCCCGCGCCGACCCCGAGCAGCGCCAGGAGCACAACGGGCTGGGACCACCGCAGCACCCGGCTCGGCGGTATTCGCTTCACCAGCCGCTCGGTGGCGACACTGCCGACACCCGCGAGGACCGGCACGGCCGCCAGGAACGCGGGCAACAGGGCGTCTGAGACGCCGTACCGGTCCTGAATGGCCGGAATCCGCGTCACTAGCAGGGCAAACGCAACACCCTGAGCGAAGAAGCTCAACGCCAACGAGGCCCTACCGCGCCGCAGCACATCTGTCATGGCGGCGAGCGTAGGGCCCCGGCGTACCGGTGGGTAGATCCAGCCAAAGATGAATTTTCCTCAGCTTTATTTGGCAGGCGCGAGATCGGCGGGCGTCAGATCGACGGACGGCACATCGGCGAGGGCGAGGTCACGGGCCGCGAGCCCGGCCCCGAGCACCTCGCCGGACCGGCCGTCCTCCGCAGGCTCCTGCGAGTCCGCGTTCGACTTGGCCTCGGCGATGACCATGGCAGCCATCGGACCCGCGCCCAGCGCACCGCCGACCACGAAGCCCAGTCCCATGGCGACAAGCATGATCACATTGCCGGCCCACACCATGGTGTCCACCGGCAGGGTGTACGCCCCCACAGCCCGCACCACACACTCCGCGAGCAGTACGACACCCCACACCAGCGAGAACATCCGCTCGGCCCGCCGGAACCGCGCCGACCCCGCGTGCAGCCGCCCCCAGGCGGCCTCCCGCCCGGAGTCCCCCTTCACCACCCAGGGTTTCATGCCGGCGGTCATCATCGGCTTGCCCAGCGCCACGGAGACGAGGATCCCGATCCCGATCGTGCTGCTGACCGCACTGTCCTTGGCGATCACCAGCCGCGGGTCACCGGCCACGAAGCTCAGCAGCAGCGACACGACGTTCACGAAGAGGATGAGAGCGGCCATCCCGTTCACCTCACGCGACTTCAGCACGCCCCACCCCGTCCGCACGGCCGGCACGACGCTGCTCAGCGCGAGCGCCATCAGGGTGCTCATCCCGAAGCCGTTCTTCAGGAGGTAGTACGCCCCGATGGGCACCGCGACATCGATGAGCAGCGGCGCGAAGTTCCGCAGCACGCTGCGACGGTTGGTGCTGTTTTCCTTGGTGGTCCCCGTGTTCGTCGTCATGCACTCAGCTTCGCGTCCGGCGCCGGGTCCCCGGTAGAAACGATCGTCCAGCCCTCTGCATGACAAATGTCAGCACCCCGCCACCGCCCCGCATCACACGAGCAGGTCAGCCAACTCCCTCATGTCGGAGAAGAGTTGAGTGGCCCCGGCCAGCTTCGCGGCAGGCGTCATGGCGGTGAACCCGTAGACATCCATCCCTGCGGCTACGGCCGCCTGGACCCCCAGCGGACTGTCCTCGACGACCAGACACCGCGCCGGCGCCACCCCCATCCGCTCGGCGGCATGCAGGAACAGATCCGGCGCCGGCTTCCCTCGCCCCACATCCTGCGAACTGAAGACCCGCCCCTCATCGAAGAACCGGTCGAGCCCCGTCGTCCGATGCCCCACCCGAATCCGGTCATGGCTTCCGGAGGACGCGACACAGTACGGCACCCCGTCACCACCGAGCTTCTCCAGCACCTCCACGGCACCGGGCACGGCCTTCAACTCCCGCTCGAACGCGTCGAACACACGAGCATGGAAGACGTCGTCAAAGTCCTCCGGCAGCCGCCGCCCGGTCCGCTCCAGCACCAGGTCGTGAATCCGGTGCATGGCCGAGCCCATGTAGTCCCGAATGGAGTCCTCGTACGACGTCGGGTGCCCCAGCTCCGTGAGGTACGCGGCGAGAAGCCGGTTGGAAATGGGCTCGCTGTCGACGAGCACGCCGTCATTGTCGAAGATCACCAGGTCATAGCGCATACATCTGACCCTAAACGCAGAAAGGCCCACGCCATAACGGCGTGGGCCTTTCCTAAAATTTGTTCGGCGGCGTCCTACTCTCCCACAGGGTCCCCCCTGCAGTACCATCGGCGCTGTAAGGCTTAGCTTCCGGGTTCGGAATGTAACCGGG
>NZ_JBVJPT010000019.1:0-166414 GCF_055609385.1 Streptomyces sp. NPDC036764 | reverse complement strand
GAGGACGGACACCCCCCGGCACGGCCCCGACCCACCCACCGAACCGTCGGCGCTACACGCACCCCCACCCACCCCGCACAGGCGCCGCAGGCATCACCACGCACCCCCACCCCCACCCCCGGCAACGGGCGATTTCACCCCACCCCCGAGCGCGCCCCACCCCCATCCCCCACCCCGCTCCATAGCATCGCCCCATGCCCGGCCCCACGACCCCCACCTCCCCCCTCCACACCTGGTGGTCGCAGCGACCCCCCACAGCCGGCGCCGCGGTCATGGCCACCGGCATCATCTCGGTGGCCCTGCACCAGACGGGCTACGAGACCCTCTCCCGCATCGCCCTCGCCCTCGCCTGCGCAGCCTGGCTCGCCTTCGCCGCAGACTTCACCGCACGGCTCCTCCTGAACCGCCAGCGGTGGCTGAAGGAGGCGGCCACCCCGGCCGCCCTGACCGCCATCGCCGCGACGACAGTCCTCGGCACCCGTTTCACCACCCTCGGCTGGGTAACCCTCGCCGAGGCCCTCCTCGCCCTCGCCACCGCACTCTGGCCGGCCCTAATGTTCACCGTCCGGCGCCACTGGCGCCGCCACATGCCCGGCGCGGTCTTCCTGGGCTGCGTGGCCACGGAGGGCCTGGCGGTCCTGGGCGCGACACTGGCCGCCGCCGAGACCACGGCATGGCTCGCCCACATCGCTCTGGTGTTCTTCTGGCTCGGCCTGGTCCTCTACGCCGTGGCCCTGCCCCGCTTCGACCGGGCCCAGCTCGCCCGAGGCGCCGGCGACCAGTGGGTGGCGGGCGGCGCCCTCGCCATCTCCGCCCTGGCCGGCTCCAAGCTCCTCGCCGCCGACGGCCCCGACCTGTACCTCTGGAACGACGACGACTACGGCGTCCTGCGCACGGTGACCGTCGCCCTGCTGGTACTCGACCTCGCCTGGTACGCCGTCCTGCTCCTCGCCGAGTTCGCGTGGCCGCGCCTGCGCTACGACGTACGCCGCTGGGCGACGGTGTTCCCGATGGGCATGACGGCGGCGGCGACGCTCTCCGTCGGCACCGCCGTGGACGTCTCATGGCTGGAGCGGCCGGGCGAGGCACTGATGTGGATCGCGGTGGCGGCATGGCTCGCGGTAGCCGCAGGCGCGGCATGGAACTACACGAGCCGCGACTACCGGCGGCCCGGAACCCCGAAACCCCCCGGACCCGAGTCCGGCCCCGGGAGCGACGTCACGTCCACAACACAGCGATGAAGATGTTCGCCACGGTCAGCAGCCCCACGACCCCGAACAGCCGCTTGTCCACCGTCTCCTCGTCCCGCTTCACATAGACGAGCCCGAGGATCACGATCAGCAGCGCAAGCTTCACGCCGATCTTGATGTTGTTGACGGACTGGTCGTCCGCCTGATTGAGGCCGACGAGGATCACCCCGGTGACCAGCATGGTCAGCGCACCGTGCAGCATCGCCGGCACGAACCGGGCGGTGCCCTGCCCCATCGCCTTCATCTGGGTGAAGAAGCCACCGAGCAGCGCGGCTATACCGATGATGTGCAGCCCGACGAACAGATGGATGAGTACGTCCATGGCCCCGGAGCCTAACCACCAAGAAAAACCCACCCGACACCGCCCCGCACCGACTCCCCCGCCCCGCATAGGCACCCCCCGGCCCGGCACACCCACCTGCCCCGCATAGGCACCCCCCGGCCCCGCATATATGCGCGCCATAGCACCCCGCCACCCCCACGCACCCCTCAAACCGCCACTTCGGTCAGCACACAGCGTGAACCCGACGCCCCCGTCCCGGGATCACGCTCACTTACGGTCACCCGCGGTCCGCTCCCAGCACTTCCGCACAACGCGTCACCGACCCGACGCAGTCAGGTTTAGCGTCCTTCACCAGGTGGCCGGCTCCCCACCGCCGCCCGGGCCAGGGGCGGCAGTCGGACACCACCGCCGAGGAAAATCCGGCGGCGGCCCGCTCCCCCTGTGCGGGCCGCCGCCGGACGCATGACCCGCCCCGGGCGGTCGTACGTCCGCTCCCCCCCCAGGCGGTTCGTACACCCGCCGTTCCTCCGGGGCGGCGTACGCCCGGCGCCGCTCCGGCGGACGTACGGGACGTGGCGGTCGTACGAAAGGACGTGCAGTCCACGTGGCAGCGCACCGAAAGCCCCGTCAGCGCTCGGCCGGCGGCAATACGGCCCGCACGGCATGGACGATCGCGCTGGCGGGCGCGGCGACGGCGACCGGCTTCGACGGGGCCGCTCACGCCGAGCCGGAGCTGACACCGGCGCAGGTGAAGGCGAAGGTGGACAGGCTGTACCAGGAGGCGGAGGCCGCCACCGAGAAGTACAACGGTGAGAAGGAACAGGCGGATGAGGCCCGGCAGCGGATCAGGTCGCTCCAGGACGAGGCCGCCCGCAAGACGGAGAAGCTCAACTCGGCGCGGGAAGCGCTCGGTTCGATGGCGGCGGCGCAGTACCGCGACGGCGGCGTCGACCCGGCCCTCCAGCTCGCCCTCTCCGAGGACCCCGACCGCTACCTGGACGGCGCGGAGTTCGCCGAACGCGCCGGCAACCGGCAGGCCGCGTCCGTCGCGAGCGTCCGCAGGCAGCTTCGCGAGATCGAGCAGCTACGCGGCGCCGCACACCTCGAACTGACCGCACTGAAGTCCCGCCAGGCCGAGCTGAAGCGGCACGAGAGGACGATCACCGGCAAGCTGGACTCGGCCCGGGACGTACTCGCCGAGCTGACGGCCCAGGACCGCGCCCGCCTCGGCGACGCCACGAACCGTGCCGCCCGCTCCTCGACGGACGCCCGCGACGCCCTGACGTCCCCCGGCTCCGCCACCGCCCAGGCCCCCAACTCCCGCGCGGCGGCCGCGGTCTCCTACGCCTACGCCAAACTCGGCAGCCCGTACGTCTGGGGCGCGACCGGCCCGAACGCCTTCGACTGCTCCGGCCTCACACAGGCCGCGTACCGGGCGGCCGGTGTCTCCCTGCCCCGCACGACCTACGCCCAGATCGACTCGGGCCGCCGCGTCTCCCGCTCCGAACTGCTGCCGGGCGACCTGGTGTTCTTCTACTCCGGCATCAGCCACGTCGGCCTGTACATCGGCAACGGCCAGATGATCCACGCCCCGAACCCGTCCGCACCGGTCCGGGTGGCACCGCTGGACGAGATGCCGTTCGCCGGTGCCGCGCGCGTGGCCTGACCGACCCCGCTCTCACACCAGTCGCCGTGCCGTCGCCCACCGGGTCAGCTCGTGCCGATTCGACAACTGGAGCTTGCGCAGCACCGCCGAGACATGGGACTCGACCGTCTTGACGGAGATGAAGAGCTGCTTGGCGATCTCCTTGTACGCGTACCCCCGCGCGATCAGCCGCAGCACCTCCCGCTCGCGCTGGGTGAGGCGGTCGAGGTCCTCGTCGACCGGCGGCGCGTCCGTCGACGCGAACGCGTCCAGGACGAACCCGGCGAGGCGCGGCGAGAACACCGCGTCGCCGTCCTGGACCCGGAAGACGGAGTCGACGAGGTCCGTGCCGGTGATCGTCTTCGTCACGTATCCGCGCGCACCGCCGCGGATCACCCCGATGACGTCCTCCGCGGCGTCCGAGACGGACAGCGCGAGGAAGCGGACGGGCTGCTCGGCGTCCGCCATCAACGGGGCGCAGCGGCGCAGCACTTCGACCCCGCCTCCGCCCGGGAGGTGCACATCGAGGAGGACGACCTCGGGCCGGGTCGCGGTGATGACCGTGACCGCCTGGTCGACGTCCGCGGCCTCGCCGACGACCTCGACGCCGGTCTGCTCGGTCCGGCCGATCTCGGCCTGGACTCCCGTACGGAACATGCGGTGGTCGTCGACGAGGACCACGCGTACGTGCCGCTCGGCCGCTCCCCCGCCGGTCGACTCCACGGGCTCACTCGCCTCGGTCGGGTCGCTCATGACGTCTTCTCCGCCCTCTCCATCTCCAGCTCGACCTCCGTGCCGCCGCCGGGCACGGCCCGAAGCCGGGCCGTACCGCCGTTGCGCTCCATGCGGCCGATGATCGATTCTCTGACGCCCATGCGGTCGGCGGGTATCGAGTCGAGGTCGAAGCCCGGACCGCGGTCCCGGACGGACACGAAGACGGTCTTTCCCTCCACCTCGGCGTAGACCTGCACGGCGCCGCCCTCGCCACCGTACTTCGCGGCGTTCACCATCGCCTCGCGCGCGGCCTGCATCTGTGCGGCGATCCTCTCGTCGAGCGGGCAGTCGCCGACGACCACGACCTCTATGGGGACGCCGTGTTTGTCCTCGACCTCGGCGGCGTTGCGCCGCACCGCGTCGGCGAGGTTGGCGGGTTCGTCGGCCTCGTCCTTGCCGGTGCCCTCGGGCTTGTACAGCCAGGTGCGCAGGTCGCGCTCCTGGGCGCGGGCGAGGCGGCGGACCTCGTTCGCGTTCTCCGCGTTGCGCTGTATCAGGGTCAGGGTGTGCAGCACCGAGTCATGGACGTGGGCGGCGACCTCGGCGCGCTCCTGGGCGCGGATGCGCATCAGGCGTTCCTCGGAGAGGTCCTGGGTCATCCGGACCAGGTACGGCCCCGCGAGGAGCGTTATGCCGACGAGGACAGCGAGCGCCGCCTGGAGGACGGAGCCGAGGTGGGCGGCGGAGCCCTGGAGGACGAAGATGCCGGAGACGCCGGCCGTGACGAGGACGACGCCGCCCGCGGCACGCAGCAGGCTGAGGGTGCGCCGGCGTCGCCCGACCTCCATCCAGCGGGCCCGGCGGGCGTTGTCCGCCTGGCGCCAGACCAGGGCGACGCCCGCGCCGACGAGGACCGCTGGCAGCAGATACGCCTTGGCGCCGTTGCTCAGATCCACGCTGCCGACGAAGACCATCGCCACGGCCACCATGAGCAGCAGCGCGACGATCTGTCCCTTGTCCGGCTTGCGGGCGACGAGTTTGCGGCGGCCGTCGGAGGCGGTCTCGGTGGCGAAGGGGGGCGGCCGCTGCGCGTCGACCCCGCCGAGGCCGAGCGGCACGAAGAACCAGAACGCGGCATACAGCAGCGCACCGAGGCCGTCCGCCATGAACAGGCCGACGAAGACGAGCCGCACCCAGATGACGGGCAGGCCGAGATGCCCGGCGAGCCCCCGCGCCACGCCCCCGAGCCAGCGTCCGTCACTGCTGCGGTAGAGCTTGCGCGGCGGCCGCGGTTCGGCGAGTGGCGCTGTTGCGGCTTCCGGCATGCCATCGATGTTCACACGCCCGGCCGAGCAGGGCATCAGGGTCGACCCCCTAGACTCCCCTGATCTTCGAGGCCCACCGCCTCGAACACCTCCCCCGCACCCGCCTCAGGGCCGATATCAGGGTCCGACCAGGGTCATTCCGACTCCCGCCGGGCCGACCCGCCCGTCACCATGGACACATGACTGATCACCAGCACGCCGCGGACTCCGTGCCCGGGCCGGACGGCGTGCCCACCACGGGCACGCCGTCCGGCCCGGCACCCGCGAGCGCCGCGGGTGAGGAAGCGGGCGCACTCGCCCCGCCGCACCGGTTCCGGCGCGACCGCCGGCACAAGATGCTGGCCGGTGTGTGCGCCGGGCTCGGGCGGCAGTGCGACATGGACCCGGTGATCTTCCGGATCACCCTCGCCGTGCTCTCCGCGACCGGCGGCATAGGCCTCATCTTCTACGGCTTCGCCTGGCTCTTCGTCCCGTACGACGACGAGGACGAGAACGAGGTGCGCAAACTGCTGACCGGCCGCGTCGACGGCCAGGCGCTGACGGCCGTGCTGTTCGCGCTGGTCGGCTGCGGGGTGTTCCTGACGCTGCTGACGAACGGCGGCGTGCTGGCCTTCGCCGTCGTCCTCTCCCTCCTCGTGGCCGGCGCCGGCTACTGGTCACGGCACCGCGGCACCCCCGACCCGGACCCGCTCGCCGCCCAGGCCGTCGCCGACGCCCCGCCGGAGGCGCAGGCCCCGCCGGTCCCCGCCTACTCCTCCTGGTGGCGCGACCCGATCGTCAAGGACGGCACCCACGAGGGCGGCACGGGCTATCTCTGGGGCCCGCGCGACTCCCGCGACCGCGACATCGCGGCGGCCGTCAACATCGGCCTCGGCGGCACCTGGAGCAGCCGCCAGGACATCCGGACCCGACGCTCCCAGCAGCCCAAGCCCCGCGGCCCCCGCTGGATCGGCGGCTGGGTGTTCCTGCTGGCCCTCCTCGCGGGCGCCCTCGGCACGGGCGCGACCTGGGAGGAGCACGCGCTCGGCACCAGCCTCCAGACGGGCCTGGCGTGCGCGCTGCTGGTCATAGGCCTGGGCATAGCGATCAGCGCGTTTCTGGGCCGCACGGGAGCGGGCTCCGTCTTCCTGGCGATCATCACCGCGGGCCTGCTGGCCGCGTCGGCCGCCCTGCCCAAGGACATCAGCACTCACTGGATCGAAAAGAACTGGCAACCGGCAGCAGCCGCGGACGTACAGAACCAGTACGACCTGGGAACGGGCGTAGGCACCCTGGACCTCACCCGACTGAACCTCTCCAAGACACAGACAGTCACGACGGGGGCCGACGTAGGCGTAGGCCGGCTGAAGGTGATCGTCCCGAAGGACGCGACCGTGAAGGTGAGCATCGACGTGGGGGTGGGAGACATCCAGTTGCCGGGCGAGGACAAACAGGACGTGGACGTGGCACCCGGCAAGCACAAGGAACTGACCCTGAACCCGCCCACGGGCACCAAGAGTGCGGGCACGCTGGACATCGATCTGAGCGTCGGCGTCGGACAGGCGGAGGTGAGCCGTGCTACGTCATGAGTTCCAGCCGGGAAGGCTGGTGGCCGGCGCCTTCCTGACCATCGCGGGCATCGTCTACACCGGAGACGCGGGCGGCGCCTGGGAGACCCCGTGGTTCGCGGTGATCCCCCTGGTCATCGGTGGCCTGTGCCTGGCAGGCGCGACAGCACTACTGGCCCGAGCGATACGCAGACGCACCGGCGCCCCCCGAAGGCCTCACACACAACAGCCACCCCCACAACCCTGAATCCACCCCCCACCAACGGGAGCCGGCCGAGTACTACCGATACCCACCCGACCGCTGCCGTCGCCGCGCCCGCAAGACGGCATCCAGCGACAACAGGGGAGCGCCCGCGAGCACGAGCGGCAGCCAGGCCATCAGATAGGCCAGGTCATTGCCGTAGTAGTACGGATCGGAGGCCCAGCTCACCGTCAGCCACAGACTCAGCGAGATCAGTGCCCCGCCGAGCGCCGCCAGACGGGCGAACAGTCCGATCAGGGTGCCGATCCCGACGGCCAGCTCACCGAAGGCGATGGCGTAACCGAAGGCCACCGGGTGGTCCAGGGCCATGTCCACCATGGCCGGGATGGCCGCGGAGTCTCGAACGGCACGCATCATGTCGCCGATCGAGCCCGCCCCGGCGTCCTTCATGAACGCGCTGTCCGTGAGCTTGTCCAGCCCGGCGTAGATAAAGGTGACGCCGAGGAAGACGCGGAGGGGAAGCAGGGCGTAACGGCTGGCGGTGTCCCGCCAGCCCCGGTCGCCATCGAGGTAAGGGGAGTGCGTGTCCGTGTGCATACCGTGAGTCATCGCCCGTAGCCGCCTCTCGCCCGCCGTGCCGTGACCCCTCAAACGACGATACGTACGCAATCGCTGCGCCGCTCAACCATGCAGCCCGTATTCTCCGCCGCCCCCGCCCCCCTGAGAACCCCACGCCACCAAAACCCGACGGCGTACCCCCACGCACCCCGGGTCCGGCGACTGCGGGCCCGTCGTGGCCGGTCGCGCAGTTCCCCGCGCCCCTAGGGGGTAGCAGCCGACCCGCCTCACGAGGGGGCCGCGGGCTTCCACCGCGTCCGGCGGCTGCGGGCCCATGGGGGCTGGTCGCGCAGTTCCCCGCGCCCCTGGGCGGGTGCAGGCGGCCTGCGTCACGAGGGGGATGCGGCTTCCACCGCGTACATCGGCTGCGGGCCTGTGGGGGCTGGTCGCGCAGTTCCCCGCGCCCCTGGCGGGGTTGCAGGCGGCCTGCGCCAAGACGCGCCGCACCCGCGTACGGCGTAAGGAACCGTGCCAGCGATGGCGCAGCACCCGCGTACGGCGGCAAGGGGACGTGCCGGGGGGTGTCCGCCCGCAGCGGCGGGCGTCAACAAACAGCCCCTCCCTGCCCGACAGCAACCGCCCGACCGAGGACGGACACCCCCCGGCACGGCCCCGACCCACCCACCGAACCGTCGGCGCCACACGCACCCCCACCCACCCCGCACAGGCGCCGCAGGCATGGTCGGCTCACTCGGTCACGTCGATCACGTACCGATTCGTCTCCACCCCCACCGCAGTGACCACCTGCACCTCCACCCGCCCCGGCTCCACGTCCGCCGGCACAGGCACCGTCAGCACCGCGTCCGTCGGATTGCTGAACCCCCCGGCCACCGGCACCAACGGCACATGCACATGCACCGCCCCGATCCGCACCACCATCCGCGACAGCCGATCAGCGCCCTGCGCCCCCGGCGGCACGAACCCGGCCCCCCGGATCTCGATGTCGTCCCCGGTCCGGATCGGCGCGTCCAGATCGCCCGCCTCCCGCGCCCGCACCACGGACAGAATCACCGGCCGACCCCCCTCGGCGTACTTCCCGGCCAGATACGTGGCCGCCGAAACCAGCACCACCACCGCCAGCCCCCACGGCAGATCCGGCAACTGATCCGGCCGCCGCCCCAACCGCACCGCGGCGAACAGCAGCGCAACCCCACCGATCACGACGTACTGAATGTCCGCGAAGGTCCCCCGCCCCGCATCGTCCGTCAGCAGATCAGCAGCCCGAGGCCGATGCGCCCGCACCTTCTGCAACCGCTGCCCGAGCACCCGCACCCCGACGACCCGCCGCACCAGCACCGCGATCGCACACACCACGGCAAGCACGGTCACCACACCCGCGCCCCGCCCCAGATCGAGCCCGGCGATCAGCGCATCGCGCTCCGCGTGCCCGGACGCCGCCGCCAACCGCCCCACCAGCACGAGCACGGCGTACGCCACGAACAGCACCCACGCCCCGGCCACCGCCCGCGACGTGGACAGCCGGTTGTCCTCACCGATGAGCGGCGCCAGCGCACCGCCCCGCGCCCGGTGGAACCAGGACGCCGCCGTCAGCGCCCCGGCCGTCAGAACGGCCGCGAGCAGCCCGGCCGTACGCGCCGCCGTCCACCCGGCGCCGATCGCGGTCAGCGCCTGCACCAGCAGCAGCACGACCACGAGCCCCCAGGCCACGCACGCCGTACGCCACCACAGCCGCGCGAGCCACGCGTCACCCTCCGCCCGCCCCCGCTCGGCGACGAGTTCCGCCGACTGCGTCAGCTCTTCGGAGACCCACTGCCGAGAGGCCGACACCGAGTGCGCCACCGCTGCCGGCAGACCCTGGCCGGCGGCGAATTCGTCCCGCTTCAGCAGGAATTCGGCGACCGCCCGCCGATGTCCCGCACGCGCCCCGTGCGGGCAGTCCCCACAGGTGCAGCCGCCCCCGTGCGCGCCCATCACCGCGCCGCCCTGCCCAGCCTCCTGCACCGCCACGCCCGACGCCCGCCTTCCTCGAAGTCACCGACCCACAACCCACGGCCCAAAACCCACGGCCCAAAACCCGCAACCCGCAACCCGCAACACACCGCGGGTGTCCACATCCCCCCATGGCCTTATAGCCCACAACCCCACCACCGGCAGCCGCATCTCACATACCGGCCACCGCCGTTTTCGGGCAGCCGCCCGGGTCCCCCACAACTCCCCAACGACGACAGCGAATTGTGCCGTACGCCACCCGCCCCCCACCCGGCAGGTCCGGCCGACGCGGGTGATGAAAGCACCCACATGTTGACCCGGCTGCGAGAATTTCCCCATGGCCGAGATCATCCAGCGCGACGGGACCTGGGCCTTCGACGGCACAACGGTCCGGATCACGCCGGGCCTCCACCGCTCCGTGCCACTGTTCAGGCAGACGTACGGAGAGATCGCCGTGCCCCTCGAAGCCGTCGCGAGCATCGTCTTCGAGCCCGAACGCAAGCGCGGCCGGCTGCGCATGCGGCTGCGCGAGGGCGCCGACCCGCTGCTCCACGCGACCGGCGGCAGGCTGCCCGACACGGCGGATCCGTACCGGCTGGCGGTGGACGTCGACCGTGCGGGGATCGCCGAGTACGTCGCCGAGGAGATCCGCCGCGCGCTGCTCCTGGACCAGATCCCCAAGGACCCGACCAAGACCTATCTCCTCCCCGGCCCCCCGGTCCCGGTCTCCGTCCGCTCCTCCGACGGCACGGTCTCCTTCGACGGCACCCAGGTGCGGATCGACTGGTCCGACTCCTCCGACCGGGTCAAACGGGCGACCGGCCCGCGGATCATCCACGTGGGCGACCTGGTCCAGATCGAGTGGCTGCCCAACTCCGGCTACGAGGACGGCTTCCTGCGCTTCGTGACCCGCGAGACGGTGTTCTCCAAACTGCCGCCGGAGAAGGATCCGTACGCCCTGGACCTGTGGGGCAGTGCCCGTCGCGACCTGCTCACCGCCCTGGTCGCCACCGCGGTCACCGCCCGCCTGCCGCACCCGTCCACCCGCACGGGCGTCGACCAGGCCGACCGCCCGCAGCTCGCGGCAGCCGTCCCGCCCCCGGCCGACCACCACGACGTACTTCTGCGCAGACTGCGGGAATTGGGCGAGCTGCACCGCGACGGCGTCCTCACGGACGAGGAGTTCGCGATGACGAAGGCAGTGGTCCTCCGAGGCTTCTGACCAGCACCCACCGGTCGTTCAACGGATCCAGTCAGCACCCACCGGTCGTTCAACAGATCCAGTCAGCACCCACCGGCCAGCTCAACAGATCCGGCCAGCACCCACCGGCCGGCTCAACGGATCCAGTCAGCACCCACCGGTCGTTCAACAGATCCAGTCAGCACCCACCGGTCGTTCAACGGATCCAGTCACCACCCACCGGCCGGCTCAACGGATCCGGTCAGCTCAACAGATCCGGCTCGCTCCGGCTGATGTCCTGCCACAACGGCTGATAGTTGATCCACGCCACCAGATCCCCGCCCAGTTGCTCCCGCGTGGCGACGGCCTGCCGGTGCTCGATCAGCACCGGACGTCCCGCCGCCCTGGCGGTGAGCTGGACCTGGCAGGACCGTTCCATGGACAGGAACCACCAGGCCGCCGCGTCCACGGAGTCGCCGACGGTGAGCAGGCCGTGGTTGCGCAGGACGAGCGCCTTGTGGCAGTCGAGCGCCGTCGCGATGCGCCGGCCCTCCACGGCGTCGACGGCGACGCCGGAGTAGGCGTCGTAGAGCGCGTGGTCCTCGTAGAAGGCGCAGCTCTCCTGGGTGATCGGGTCGAGCAGGTCGCCCAGCGCCGCGAGGGCGCGCCCGTGCACCGAGTGGCAGTGGGCGACCGCGACGACGTCGGGGCGGGCGGCGTGGACCTGGGAGTGCACGGTGAACGCCGCCTGGTTGACGTGGTAGCGGCCTTCGATCACCTGGCCCTCCGAGTTGGCGAGGACCAGGTCGCTCACGGTGACGTGCTTGAACGGCATCCCGAACGGGTTGACCCAGAAGCAGTCGCTGAACTCGGGATCGCGCGCGGTGATGTGCCCGGAGACCCCGTCCTCGAACCCGAGCCGGCCGAAGATCCGCAGCGCGCCCGCGAGCCGTTCCTTGCGATGCCGGCGCTCGTCCTCGAGCGACTCGTGCATGGGCGGCATCGCGAACCGCAGCCGGTCGGTCGGCAGCGGCGAGGGCGGAGTGGGCCCGAGGGGCGTCCCGTGCATCTGTCCTCCAGCACTGGGTTGCTTACGGGGCGGAAGTTACCGTCGGTCAGCGCAGGAGAACAGAGATGTTCTGTAAAGATCCCACTCCCCGGACAGCGGAAACCGGACAGAGGATGTCGGGTATGGGCGCCAGACTGGCCGTATGACAGTGAACTGGGCAGCTTTCACCGCGGCGGAACCGGACCTCGCCCGCACCGCCGAGGAGCGCTTCGGCGCCTTCACCCACCACACCCTCGCCACCCTCCGCAAGGACGGCTCGCCCCGCACGACCGGCCTGGAGGTCCGCTTCCTGAACGGCGAGCTGTGGCTCGGCATGATGCCGGACTCGCTCAAGGCCCTGGATCTGCGCCGCGACCCGCGCTTCGCGCTCCAGGCGAACCCCGGGGTGGGCCAGTCCATGGGCGGCGGCGATGTGCGGATCGCCGGGCGGGCGGTCGAGGTCGAGGATCCGCAGCAGAAGGCCGCCTACGGCGAAGAGGTGGAACCGCCGGAGCCGTTCCACCTCTTCCGCACCGAGCTCACCGAGGTCGTGAGGACCTACATCGAGGACGACAAGTACCTGGTCGTCCAGATCTGGCACCCCGGCAAGCCCCTGCGCACGGTCAAGCGCACCTAGGGCAGGGGAAAGCCCAGCGGGCCTACTCCCACTCGATGGTCCCCGGCGGCTTCGAGGTCACGTCGAGGACGACACGGTTGACGTCCCGCACCTCGTTGGTGATCCGGGTCGAGATCCGCGCGAGGACGTCGTACGGCAGTCGCGACCAGTCGGCGGTCATCGCGTCCTCGGACGAGACGGGCCGCAGGACGATCGGGTGACCGTAGGTCCTGCCGTCACCCTGCACGCCCACGCTGCGGACGTCCGCGAGCAGGACCACCGGGCACTGCCAGATGTCGCGGTCGAGGCCGGCCGCCGTGAGCTCCTCACGGGCGATGGCGTCGGCGTCGCGCAGGAGGTCGAGACGCTCCTTGTTCACCTCGCCGACGATGCGGATGCCCAGGCCGGGACCCGGGAAGGGCTGGCGCTGGACGATCTCGTCCGGGAGGCCGAGCTCCTGGCCGACCATCCGGACCTCGTCCTTGAACAGCTTGCGCAGCGGCTCGATGAGCTTGAACTCGAGGTCCTCGGGGAGGCCGCCGACGTTGTGGTGGGACTTGATGTTGGCGGTGCCGGTGCCGCCGCCGGACTCGACCACGTCCGGGTACAGCGTGCCCTGCACCAGGAACTCGACCGCCGGGCCCTCGTCCGCGATGATCTCGGCCTGCGCCTGCTCGAAGACGCGGATGAACTCGCGGCCGATGATCTTCCGCTTCTCCTCGGGGTCGGAGACCCCGGCCAGCGCCTTGAGGAACCGCTCCTCGGCGTCCACGACCTTGAGCTGTACGCCGGTCGCGGCCACGAAGTCCTTCTCGACCTGCTCGGTCTCGCCCTTACGCATCAGGCCGTGGTCGACGTAGACGCAGGTCAACTGGGAGCCGATGGCCTTCTGGACCAGCGCCGCCGCCACGGCGGAGTCCACACCGCCGGACAGACCGCAGATGGCGCGCCTGTCGCCGACCTGCTCACGGATGGCCGCGACCTGCTCGTCGATGACGTTGCCGGTGGTCCAGTCCGGCTTCAGGCCCGCGCCCCGGTACAGGAAGTGCTCCAGCACCTGCTGCCCGTGCGTGGAGTGCATGACCTCGGGGTGGTACTGGACGCCGTAGAGCTTCTTGTCGTCGTTCTCGAAGGCGGCGACCGGTACGACGTCCGTGGACGCGGTGACGGCGAAGCCCTCGGGGGCGGCGGAGCAGGCGTCGCCGTGCGACATCCACACGTGCTGCTCGGCCGGGGTGCCCTCGAAGAGGGTGGAGGACGACTTCGACACGTGCAGGTCGGTGCGGCCGTACTCGCGCGCACCGGTGTTGTCGACCGTGCCGCCGAGGGACCGTGCCATGAGCTGGAAGCCGTAGCACATGCCGAAGACGGGGACGCCGGCCTCGAAGATCTCGCGGTCGAGGCCGGGGGCGCCCTCCTCGTACACGGACGAGGGGCCGCCGGAGAGGATGATCGCCGCCGGGTTCTTGGCGAGCATCTCCTGGACCGGCATGGTGCTCGGCACGATCTCGCTGTAGACCCGGGCCTCGCGGACGCGACGGGCGATGAGCTGGGCGTACTGCGCGCCGAAGTCGACGACCAGGACGGTGTCGGGGGCGGCGGGGTTCGCTGATGACACGGGTTGCCTTCCGGCGTTGAGCGAGGTGTGTGTGGGGCCGAGTCTACCGGGATCCGCCGGACCGCCCCCGGGGCAAGCCATGTCTCAGGATGCGAACCGGCTTGGACACCTGCTCGCCGCGCGGCATACTGACCCCATGCTCACGCAGACGACCTTCCTCTTTACCTATGGCACCCGGCCCGCCGGCTGCCATGGTCGTGCCGCTTGAGCAACTGACAAGCGACTTCCCAGGCGCCCCGGGCCGACAAGGCCCGGGGCGTCTGGCGTTTTCCGGGTCCTGTCGGCCCGGGGCACCCGCCGCCGCAACACGAGACCGACGAGGAGCCCCCTATGACCGCGACCGACGTGACCGGTGCCCGTACCCCCGAGGCCGCCGACGTGATCACCGGCGCCCGCGAGCGCATCGACTCACTGGACGACCGGATCATCGGTCTGATCCAGGAACGCATGGCCGTGTCAGCCGTGATCCAGCAGGCGCGAATCGCCTCCGGCGGCCGGCGCGTGAACCTCTCCCGGGAGATGGACGTCCTCGGCCACTACAGGGACGCCCTGGGCAAGCCGGGTACGTCCCTCGCCATGACGCTGCTCGAACTGTGCCGCGGTCGCATCTGAGTTCGGCCGCCCTCTCACCCGTACGGCGCGTGACGCCTCCGGCACCCCTTCGTTGGTATCGGTGTCCGTGCCAGCCAGGGGCGGGCCCGAAAGAACCACGCGTGGCTCGCTGGAGCGATGAGGCGGACGGATCAAGCCGTGCGCCGTGGGACCTCGCTCCAGGTAAGTGACCGGACGGCAGGGGACAGCAGCCCGGTCACCCAAGAGAACGGTCGGCTCCGGGGACGCCCGGGGCCGGCCGGCGGAAAAGGCAAGAAGGAGTACCGGGCCGGATCGAACGGTTGCGACGACCGCATCCTTCCAGCACGATGCACAGAAAAGCCCCATAGTCCCACCGCCGGTCCCACCGCCTGCGCCCTCACCGCTTCAAGTCCCGCCGCGGACAACCGCATCGCCCTGGCCCGGTCGTGCGTTGCCGCCCTGCCAGAGGTCGAGACCGAACGAGGCCCGCCGCGCGTCCGCCGAGACGGAACGCGGCGACCCGGACCAGCGGCGCGCCCCCCGGCGCCGCTCCCAGGCACCGACGCTGCCCTGACGTCGGTGCTGACGAAAGAAGGGCCCCGCGACTCCGTCCCGCGGGGCCCTTCTCATGCCGGTCGACTCGTGCCGGTCAGCTCATGCCGCCGGTCGGCTCATGCCGCCGCGCGTCGTCACGTGCGCGAGACGGTGCCGCAGTCCTCCTCCGCCCCGTTCAGCTCCCTGCTGCGGTCGTACGGGTCGACGGCCGCGCCGGAGGACTCGGGGCGGGACATCTGGTCGGCCTGGAACAGCGGGCGGATGACGCCGTCACCGAGCCGGCAGTCGTCGTTGGAGATCTCGCCGTCGATGGCGGACACCCAGATGCGCCCCTCCGTGCCCTGGTACTTGGCCGGGTCCGAGACGTCCACCTCGACGATCCGGCGGACGATGGCACGGGTGACCTCACTGCCGCCACCGGCCTTGGCCAGCGGATACACGAAGGTGTAGTCGGCCCGGATCGTTGCCGTGCCGCCGGCGTCACCGGGTTCGACGGTCATCCGGCCGCGGACCTTGACCTCGGTGCCCACGAGCTCGACCTCTTCGGGGTCGAAGCGGGTGAAGGTCCAGGTGGGGTCGTTCTTCACGGTGGGGTGGCGCAGCGCGGAGCGCACGTCCGCCAGGTAGTCCTTCTGCAACGGGTCGACGAGCGCCAGCGCGGCCTTCGGTTCGGCGCCGTACAGCACCTCGCGGTCGAGGTTGGCGGCGACCACGAAGTCCTTGGTCAGCCGCAGGGCCGTCCCGATCCGCGCGGCGGGGACCCCGCCGACGGCCTTGGCCTTCGGTACCTCGATCGCCCCTGCGCCTGCCGCCCAGCGGTCGGCCGGGGAGCCGGTGAACGGCCGCTGCCGGGTGGGGAGACCGGCGGCGTCGGCGGGCGCGCCACTGGGCCGGCTCGTCTCCGGGGCCAGCGGCGAGGCCGGGGCGGCGCCGGGTTCGGAATCCGAACCGCCGGACAGCCAGGGCAGGACGGCGGACGGCTTGAGGGCGATCACTGCCACCGCGACGGCGAGCAGCACGCCGAGTGCGCTCCAGACCTTGCGGCGGCGTGAGCGGCCGCTCATCTCCTGCCAGGCGGGTCCGGTACGCCAGCCTGCGGGCTCCTCGCCCCGCGCCTGCTGTTGGCGCAGTCGTTCGGTCACCATCCGGGCCCGCGCGGACGGTTCCTTCGGGGCGGCGTCCTGGTCGCGCTCGGCGTCCTGGACGAACTTCTCCCAGGCCTCGTCGGATATGGACGAGCCCTCGGACGACTTGTCGGTCACGGCGGTGTGCGCTTCCTCTCATCGGGCTGTCGGCCGGCTGAGCGTACGTCAGTTCCAAGCCGCCGAAATGAGCCCTCCGCGTGTGACGCAGGCCACATAAGAAATCTGTTAGTGAAGGCACAACCATTCACCCGTGTCACCGATCAAACCCTGCGAATCAAGGGCCACAGCCGCGCCCCACACGCGGAGGCCTCCCTATAGCGCGTGCTGCGAGGTCGCAGCACTCCGGACTTTCGAGGTCTTCATGAAGCTTCGCCGTGCACTGGCCGCCGCGGCCACGACGGCCGTCATAGCGCCTATCGCGCTGCTGTCGGCACCGGCCGCGTTCGCCACGGACGAGACCACCTCGACACCGACGGTGTCGGAGAGCACGCCGGCCGCCGAGGAGAGCACTCCCGCGGCCGAGGAGAGCACGCCCGCCGCCGAGGAGTCGACCCCGGCCGCCGAGGAGTCCACGCCCGCCGCGGAGGAGTCCACCCCCGCGGCCGAGGAGAGCACGCCCGCCGCCGAGGAGTCGACCCCGGCCGCCGAGGAGTCCACGCCCGCTCCGGAGGAGAGCACCCCGTCCGAGGGGGACGACTCCTGGAACCCGTACGAGGACTGCGAGACCTTCGACCTCGACGACAACCTCAAGGCCGAGATCTCCGGTCTGCCGAGCAAGATCGTCGCGGGTTCGGGCTGGCACAACTTCGAGTTCGTCGCCACGAACAACTCGGACAAGGACCTGGAGAACGTCTGGATCGAGGCGCTCACCGAGTACGCGGACGAGAACACCGACGAGTCGCTGTACCTGAACATGGCCGAGATCCAGGTCAAGCAGGACGGCAAGTGGACCAGCAGCTACCAGGACTCCTACAAGGACGAGGACGGCAACGTCGTCTTCACCGGCAGCTTCGTCGCCTCGCTGGACAAGCTGGAGGCGAACTCCACCTCCTCGCTGGACCTGCGTGTCCGCGTGAAGTCGTCCGCCCCGGCCGGTTCGTCCTTCGCGCTGAGCCAGGCGATCTACGCGGGCGAGGACTCCGCGTGCTACGGCAACGGTGAGTTCTACGAGTTCACCGTGCTCGCCGCGGGCACCGAGCCGGGCGACGTCGACCCGGCCAAGCCGAACGGCGAGAAGCCCTCGGGCATCGACGGCAAGAAGCCGCAGGGTGAGGTCGAGGAGGTCACCGGCAACCTCGCCGAGACCGGCTCCAGCTCCAACCTTCCGGTCATCGGCACCATCGGTGGCATCGCCATCGTCGCCGGCGCCGGCGTCGTGTTCGCGATGAAGCGCCGCAAGGTGGGCGCGGAGGCGTAAGCCTCGGCACAGCTTCACGCAAGACAGAGAAGGACCTGCGCTCGGAGGGGGGCGCAGGTCCTTTCTCTTTGTACGGCCGGTTCTGCCGCCCGCTACTTCTTCGGCGGTACCGCCGGCATCCCGAGGAAGGGCAGCTTCAGCGCGCCGAAGGCCTCCGCCGGGACCGCCGGGGACTTCGGCTCGACCGGGTTGAGGCGCTCGTACGCCGCTCCCTGCGCCGGACGCTGGTCGGCCTCGCCGCTGTTGGGCCAGTACGACATCGCCCGCTCGGCCTGCGCCGTGATCGTCAGGGACGGGTTGACGCCCAGGTTGGCCGAGACCGCCGCCCCGTCGACGACCGAGATGCCGGGGTGGCCGTACAGCCGGTGGTACGGGTCGATCACGCCGGTCTCCGGCGAGTCGCCGATCGGGCAGCCGCCGAGGAAGTGGGCGGTGAGCGGGGTGCCCATGAGCTCGCCGACGTTGGAGCCGGCGAAGCCGTTGATGTCGGCGGCGATGGCGGACGCGGCCTGAGAAGCGGCCTTGATCTGCTTGGGGTTGGGCGCCCCGTGGCCCTGGCGTGCGGTCAGCAGGCCCTTGCCGACACCGTCCGGCTTCAGGTACGTCGTCAGCGAGTTGTCCAGCGACTGCATCACCAGGCCGATGATGGTCCGCTCCGACCAGCGGCGGTTGGACAGGGAGCGCAGGACCAGCATGGGGTGCCGGACCGCGTTCGCCAGCCAGCCCGCGACCCGCGAGGAGCCCTCCGCGTAGGGGACCTGGAGGATCGACAGGCCGCCCATCGAGTTGGAGCCCTTGCCGTAACGGACCGGCTCGATGTGGGTGTTCTCGTCGGGGTGGATCGAGGACGTGATGGCGACGCCGCGGGTGAAGTCGACCTTCGCCTCGCCCGTGGCCCTGCGGTAGCGCCGGTTGTCGGTCTGCGCGCCGACCAGGGCCTCGGAGTTGGTGCGGGTCAGCTCGCCCAGCTTCGGGGAGAGGTACGGCAGTTGACCGCCGGCCTTCATCCGGTGCAGCAGGGTCTGGGTGCCGTACGTCCCGGCCGCCAGCACCACCCGGCGGGCCTTGAACAGCCTGCCCTCGCCGGTCTTCTTGCCGTCGGTCGGCAGCGTCGCGACCGCGTACCCGCCCTGCGAGTCGTCGGTGACGGAGACGACCGTCGTCATGGGGTGGACGACCGCGCCCGCCTTCTCGGCCAGGTAGAGGTAGTTCTCGTTCAGGGTGTTCTTCGCGCCGTGCCGGCAACCGGTCATGCACTCACCGCACTCGGTGCACGCCTTGCGCGACGGGCCCGCCCCGCCGAAGTACGGGTCGGCCACCTCCTGCCCCGGCGAGACCCGGGCCTCACCCTCGGCGTCCTCGCCGTCCCCGAAGAACACGCCGACCGGCGCCATGTGGAAGCTGTCGCCGACGCCCATCCGCTCGGCGGCCGCCTTCAGATGCACGTCGGACGGGGTCATCGTCGGGTTGAGCCGTACGCCGAGCATGCGCCGGGCCTGGTCGTAATACGGCTTCAGCTCCTCCTGCCAGTCGGTGATGCCACGCCACTGCGGGTCGTCGAAGAAGGCCTTCGGCGGTACGTAGAGGGTGTTGGCGTAGTTGAGGGAGCCGCCGCCGACGCCGGCTCCGGCCAGCACCATGACGTTGCCCAGCAGATGGATGCGCTGGATGCCGTACATGCCGAGCTTGGGGGCCCAGAGGTAGTTCTTCAGGTCCCAGGAGTTCCTCGGCAGGCTCTCGCGGGTCCAGCGGCGGCCCGCCTCCAGGACGCCGACGCGGTAGCCCTTCTCGGTCAGACGCAGGGCGGTGACGGAACCGCCGAAGCCCGACCCGACGACGATGACGTCGTAGTCGTATCCGTCGTGATCCGAGCCGTCGTCCTGTTTTCGGGCGGAGTTCTCCTGTGACACGTGCTCTCCTCGTTGAAAGCGGTGGTGCGGTGGGGCTCGGAACCGGGCCTAGCGGAAACGGAACGCCTTCATCAGGCGCAGGCTCCGGCTCATGAACTGCGCGTACTTCTCGTCGTCCATGCCCAGCGACGGCGCCATCGGCAGCAGCCGCTGCTGGGCGACCGTCTGGGCCTCCGTGTACTTGAGGATGCCCTCGGAGCCGTGGCGGCGGCCGAGGCCGGAGTCCTTCATGCCGCCCATGGGCGACTGGACGCTGCCGTACGCGGGGGCGTAGCCCTCGTTGACGTTCACCGTGCCGGTGCGCAGGCGGGCGGCGACCGCGCGGCCACGGCCGCCGTCCTTCGTCCAGACCGACGAGTTGAGGCCGTACGGCGTGGAGTTGGCGTGCTCGACCGCCTCGTCCTCGGTCTTGAAGCGGTAGATGGACACGACCGGCCCGAAGGTCTCCTCGGAGCAGACGGTCATCTCCGGTACGACGCCGTCGAGGATCGTCGGCTCGAAGAAGTACGGGCCGATGTCCGGGCGGGCCGTGCCGCCCGCGACGAGCTTGGCGCCCTTGGCGACGGCCTCCTCCACGTGCCGGGTCACCGTCTCGAGCTGGCGCTCGCCGACCAGGGAGCCCATGTCGGCGCCGTAGGCGAGGGACGTGCCGAGCCGCATCGCCTTGGTGCGGGCGGCGAAGCGCTCGACGAAGGCGTCGGCGATCGACTCGTGGACGTACAACCGCTCGATGGAGATGCACAGTTGGCCGGCGGAGGAGAAGCAGGCGCGGACGGCGCCGGCGGCGGCCTTCTCGATGTCGGCGTCCTCCAGCACCAGCATGGCGTTCTTGCCGCCGAGTTCGAGGGAGACGCCGACCAGCCGGGCGGCGGCACCCTGCGCGACCTGGCGGCCGGTGCGGGTGGAGCCGGTGAAGGAGACGTAGTCGGCGTGCTTGACGACCTCGGGGCCGACGACGGGGCCCTCGCCGAGGACGACCTGGAAGACGTCGGCGGGCAGCCCGGCCTCTATGAGCAGGTCGCGGGCCCACAGGGCGGTCAGGCAGGTCTCCGTGTCGGGCTTCATGACGACGGCGTTGCCCGCGACGAACGCCGGGAGCGCGTCACCGACGGACAGCTCCAGGGGGTAGTTCCAGGGGGCGATCTGGCCGACGACACCGCGCGGGTGGCGCAGCTCGGTGACCCGGGTGAGCGTGGGCACCGCGCCCGCGTGCCGCTTCGGCTTGAGGTAGGCGGGTGCCTTACGGCCGTAGTGGCGGGCGGCGACGGCGACGGCCTGCACCTCTTCGTGCGCGTGCAGCCTGGCCTTGCCGGTCTCCAACTGGATGAGGTCGAGGACCTCCGCCTGCCGTTCGAGCACCAGGTCGTGGAAGCGGAGCAGGACGGCGGCGCGCTGCCGCACCGGGACCTGGGCCCAGACGGCCTGCGCCGCACGGGCCGCCTCGAAGGCCCGCTCCACGTCCTCGGGCGTGGATTCCGGCAGGTCGGCCAGCTTCTCACCGGTGAACGGCGTGTGGTTCGCGGTACGGCCGGAACCCACCACGCCCTTGGTGAGCTGGGCCACCAGCTCGGGCGTGACCACGTCGGCGGCGGTACGGGCGCCCTGCGGGGCGGGGGCGAGGGGGTTGGTGCCGGTCTTGGCCGGGGCCTGCGCGTCCGTCATGAGGCGCAGAGTATGCCGGAGCGGGGGCTTTGTGTACCCGTCGGTAACGGGGATTCACCGAGTGCTCACATGCCGCCAGTGTCCACTGGCAACAAACGAGCTGATCAGGGCGTTGCCGAGTCGGCGGCGGATCACTCGATCTCGAGTCGGTCACGGGCGCCCTTGAAGACCGCGGTGCCCTTCTTCTCCGTGGGCGTGCCCTTGGGCATGTCGACACGCAGCTCGTACATGCGGTCCTCGGCCGTGACCACGATGAGCTGCATGACGCGGGTCGGGGAGACGTCCTTGTCGTAGGTGGTGTCGGAGAAGACGGCGTCGTGGCCCTTGAACGTGGTGCGGGTGGACTGGGTGCTCGCGTCGTGGTTGTAGCTGTCCCAGGTGTCGTGCGCCTCCTGCGCCTGCTCCAGCAGCGGGCGGGGCGCCTTGTCCCACTGGGTCAGGCGGACCTGGACGAGGCCGATGTCGTAGACGACGAGCCGGGGCTGGTCGGCGGCACCGCCCTCGCGCGCGGCCTCCTTGTACTCGGCGGGGAGGAAGAGGACCGCGTCCATGTCCCGCTCCCGGTGCTCGGTCCAGCCGCCGGAGGTGGGGCCGGGCTTGGTCGCCGGGGCCAGGGGGGCCGAGCTGTAGGTGGGGTTCATCTCCCGCACGTCGTCGCCCTTGTCCCTGTCGACGAGGAAGGAGGAGGCGGTGAACCAGGTGCCGACGACGAGGAGGACAGCGAGGACGGCCACGGGGACGGGGCGCAGCAGCCAGGAGCGGCGCCGCGGTTTCGAGGCGGCGGTGGTGGAGGAGGCGGTGGCCGAGGTGGCGGTCGCCGGTTCGGGATCGGTGGTGGCCGAGGTGGCGGTCGCCGGTTCGGGATCGGTGGTGGCCGAGGTGGCGGTCGCCGGTTCGGGAGAGGTAGTCGTGGCCGAGGTGGCGGTCGCCGGTTCGGGAGAGGTAGTCGTGGCCGAGGTGGCGCTCGCCGGTTCGGCAGTGGGGCCGGTGGCCGGTTCGGGGGTGGGCTCGGGTGTGCCGCCGGACGTCGGCCCGGTGACCGGCTCACCCCTCAGCCGTACGGTCCCGGAGTCCTCGGCGAACTCCCTGAGCCCGGAGGCGTCCTGAGGCCCCGACGCCGCCGCGCCCGCGGGCTCCGGTACCGGCCAGCCCTTCACGACCGCCTCCAGCACCGCCTCGACCTCGTCCGCGTCGGGCCGTCGCTCGGGGTCCTTCACCAGCAGCCGCACGATCAGCGACCCGAGCGGCCCCGCCTGTTTCGGCTCGGGCGGCTCGGCGGCGAGGATCGCGGCGAGCGTGGACTCCAGGGTCGTACGGCGAAAGGGCGACCAGCCCTCCACGGCGGCGTACAGCAGCACGCCCAGCGACCACAGGTCGGAGGCGGGGCCCGCGCCGCGGCCGGACATCCGCTCGGGGGCGATGAACTCCAGGGAGCCGACGAACTCGCCGCTGACCGTGAGGGATTCCTCGCCCTGGATGTGGGCGATGCCGAAGTCGGTCAGGACGACGCGGCGGTGCGCGCCGAGCAGCACGTTGGCGGGCTTGACGTCGCGGTGGACGATGCCGACGTTGTGCGCGGCGCGCAGGGCGCCGAGGACGGCGATGCCGATGCGGGCCGCCTCCGGCGCCTCCACGGGGCCGCGCTTGAGGGCCTCGTGCAGGGACTCGCCGCGGACCAGCTCCATGACGATCCACGGCAGTCCGTCCTCCTCCACGACGACGTCATGGATGGATACGGCGGCCGGATGGTCCACCCGGGCGGCGGCGCGGGCCTCGCGGTAGAGGCGGTTGGCGGCCCGCTGATGGGCGGCGTCCTCCGGGTCGCCGGGCAACCTCGGCTGCTTGACGGCGACTTCGCGGTCCACCAGCTCGTCGAGCGCCCGCCAGACGGTGCCCATCCCGCCGGATCCGATGCGCTCGACCAGGCGGTAACGCCCGCCGATCACACGCCCGTTGGGTCCGGTGCGGCCACCGTCTTCGCTCATGCCCCATGCCTACCTTGCGGGGTGGGCACTTCGCCAGTTCAGAGCTTGCCGATCTCCAGGTTCTCGATCACCGTCTTCGCCACCTCACGGCCTCGGTCGGTGAAGTCGCCCTTGCCGGGGTAGCCGATCTCCACCTTGTACATGTCGCCGGCCGAGGTCTTGTAGTAGAAGATCTTCAGCTCGCGGGGGCGCGGGTTCTCGGTGTCGGTCGTTTTGTACACGACCGTGTTCTCGGCCGACTGCCTGCCCTGGTACTTGGTCTGCTGCGGCTTCGTCGTGGGGCTTTCGGGCATGGAGAGGTCGTAGCTGCCCTGCTCCTTGAACACCTCGTTCTCGGCGTACATCTCGGCCGCGGCGGAGTTCTTGATCTGGTTCGAGGTGTCCTCGGACTTCTTGGCCAGATTCACGCGGACCCAGATGCTGCCGCTCCAGTCGGAGTAGGTGACCCAGTTCTTCTCGCTGTCGTCGGCGTCCGGCCTGCCGACCTGGTAGGTCGCGGGCACCTGGAGTGTCACCCCCAGCTTCGGGTTCGCCCGTTCCGCCCAGCCGTCCGGCAACGGCCCCGCGAACGGGTCGGCGATCACCAGATATGCCGCCACCGCACCGGCGACGATCGCCGCCCCGATGCCGAGCAGGGCCTTCGGCCCGATCCGTATCCCGGCCTTGACGCCCTCGGGTATCCGTACGACCTGGGTGGCGGCCTGCACGGGCGGGTTGGCGGCCTGTTCCAGCAGCGCCCGTGTCTGCGCGGCGTTCGGGCGGCGTGCCGGGTCCTTCTGGAGGAGGCCGTTGATGGCCTCGGCGAGCGGGCCCTTCGCGGAGGCCGGCGCCGCGGGCACGGCGTTCAGGACGGACTGGAGGGTCGCCGGGGTGTTGCTGCGGCGGAACGGCGAGACGCCCTCCGCCGCCGCGTACAGGACGACGCCCAGGGACCACAGGTCGCTGGCCGGGCCCGGGCGCTGGCCCAGCACCCGCTCCGGCGCGATGTACTCCGGCGAGCCGACGAAGCCGCCGGTGTCGGTCAGATTGGTCTCGCCCTCGATCTGGGCGATGCCGAAGTCGGTGAGGACGACACGGTCGTGGCGGCCGAGCATGACGTTGTCCGGCTTCACGTCGCGGTGCAGGATGCCCGCCGCGTGCGCGGCCTCCAGCGCGCCGAGCACTTCGAGGCCGATTCTCGCCGCGTCCCGGGCGCCGAGCGTGCCCTCCTGCAGCGCGTCGCCCAGCGAACGGCCCTGCACCAGCTCCATCACGATCCAGGGCCGGCCGTCCACGACGGCCACGTCATGGACGTTCACGACGGCCGGGTGGTCGAGCCGGGCCGCGGCTCGGGCCTCGCGGCGCATCCGCTCGAAGGCGTTGGCGCGTTCGCGTTCGGGAAGGTGATCCGGTACGCGGGGCTCCTTCACCGCGACTTCGCGGTCCACCGTCTCGTCCTTGGCCCGCCAGACGGTGCCCATGCCGCCGTGCCCGAGCTTGGCGAGCAGGCGGTAGCGTCCGGCGATCAGCCGACCGGTGCCGGGTTCGGGGGCGGGAGCCTGAGCGGGGGCGGCGGGGTGCGCGGGCCCGGCGGTCGCGGATGCGGCCTGCTGCGGTGCGGTCTGCTGCGGTGCGGCCTGCTGCGGTGCGGTCTGAGCGGGCGCCGCGTACGGATTGTCCGGGTGCGGCACCGGCGCCGAAAAGTTCGGCTGCGGTGGTTGCAGTTCAAAACTCGTCGGCTCGTCGGACCGATAAGGGGCTCCCCCGTTGCTGCTCATGGCTCCATTCGTATCGCGGGGGGCGTCCGGGTAGCCAGCGGGAATGCTTTCCAGTCACAGAGCCGTGACTCAGGTCGCTACTTATTTCCCCTTTATTCGGAGTTGGTGGGAGAGAGGCCCGGAGTGGCCGATGAGGGAGACATGCTCGGCGAGGGAGACGCGGTGGATGGGCTCGGTGAGGGAGACGCGGTGGATGGGCGCGGTGAGGGAGACGTGGTGGATGGGCGCGGCGACGGAGACTTGGTGGAGGGGCCGGCGGAACTCGCCGTAGGGGACGGCTTGTCCGAGCTCTCCGGCGCCGAACTGGTCGGCACGACGCCCCCGTCCCCACCCCCGTTCACCAGCAGCGCCGCCGCCGACACCCCCGCCACAGCCATGGCGGCGACCAGCACGACGGTGGCCAGCACGCTGCGGGGCGAGTAGGTGCGATCGGTTCGATCGGTGCGATCCGCCCTGCCGAACCGTTTCATCACAAGGGTGAGCCCCGTCTCCAGGAACTCCCGGAGCATCCGCTCCGCCTCCACGGCGTCCAGCCGCAGCCCCGGATCCCGCTCCAGCAGCCCCTGTACGACGGGCAGGATCGGCGCCGCCTGCGCGGGCGGACGTATCTCGTCGGACACCACGGCGAGCACCACGCCGCTCAACGAGTCGCGCCGGAACGGCGACTCGCCGCTCAGGGCCGCACACAGCAGCGCGCCCACCGACCACAGATCGGAGGCGGGGCCCGTCCCGGCGCCGGACATCCGCTCGGGCGCGGTGTACTCGGGCGAGCCGACGAAGGACCCGGACTCGGTGAGCGTGGAGGCGCCCGGCATCTGGGCGATGCCGAAGTCGGTGAGGACGACGCGGTCGGTGCCGTTCTCGATGAGCACATTGGCCGGTTTGATGTCCCGGTGCAGCACGCCGGCCTCGTGTGCCGTGCGCAACGCGCTCAGCAGGTCGGCGCCGATCCGGGCGGCCTCCCGGGCGTCGACGGGCCCGTGGGCCGTGATCCGGTCGGCGAGAGAGTCGCCGTCGATCAACTCCATGACGATGTACGGGCGTTCGCCGTCCTCGACCACGTCATGGACGACCATGACATGCGGGTGGCTGAGCTGCGCCACCGCCTGGGCCTCGCGCAACGTCCGTTCGCGCTGATGCCGGGCCTCGGCCGCCGAGAGCGTGTCGTCGAGTGGGAGCTCCTTGACGGCCACCCTGCGCCCGAGCAACTGGTCGGTCGCCCGCCATACGACGCCCATGCCGCCGCGACCGAGCCTCGCCTCGAGGCGGTAACGCCCCGCGATCACACGGAAGTTGGCCCCCTCGGTCCCCATGCGCCCCATCATGCCGCACCGGACGGACCGACTCCGGGGTGCCGATCGGCCAACTATGCAAAGGAGCAAACGACTTCAAAAGCCGCTCGGCGGTCAGGAATCCCACGGGACCGCCCGGCGATCGGACGCCTCAGGACCCGCTCGGCTGCCACCCCTGGAGCACCGACGTGAACTGCTTGCGCATGGTCGTCCAGTCGGCGATCGGCGTGGACAGGTAGATCGCGTACTCCGTGCCGTCCCGGTCGATGTAGGCCTGGTCGATGGCGCGGCGTGGCCCCGGGAACGGCGTGTCCTTGGCCAGCGCGGTCCACGTGTACTCCCACAGGGAGCCCTGGCGGTCGCGGTACAGGTTCTGCTTCAGGTACACCGTCTTGTAGTCGACCAGCTTCTGCCCCAGCAACTCCTCCAGGTCGCGGAAATGGTCGTAGGAGTTCGCGAATTGGGGCGAGGTGTCGACGGCGATTCGGACGAAGTGATCACCCCCGTCCGGCGAGTAGTCGACCTGCTGGAGGCCGTCGACCTCCTTGCCGACCACCTCCCGCTCCCAGCCCGCGGGCAGGTACAGGCTGAACCCCAGGGGGTCGTCGTAGCGCTTCCAGGAGGCCAGTACACCGCCCGGCGCGCCCGGGTCCTGCGACCCCGAGGGGCCCGGCGAGGCGGAGGCGGGCGGGCCGCTCTGCGGCCCCCACTTCTGGAGCACCACCGCGGTGCCGCCGCCGATGACCGCGGCGAGCGCGACGACGAGCGCCAGCGTGCGCAGCCGACGGCGCTTGCGCGACGGTGCGCCGCCCGTGCGGGTGGGCGGGTACGGGGTGCCGGTCACCGGCGGGTACGGGGTGCTGCTCGCCGATCCGTACGGGGTGTTGCTCGCCGACGGGTACGGGGTGTTGCTCGCCCCTGCCTCCGCGCCGGTGCGTGCGGCCGTTCCGGGGTGCGCGGGGCCCTGCGAGGGCCCGGTGTGCGCCTCCGGCTCGTAACGGTTGTGCTGCGTCGGCACGTACACCTGCGCCGCGCTCGGTCGTCGCCCCTCCGCCGCCTCGGCCAGCATCTGCTCGGCCTCGGACGCGTCGGGCCGGGTGGCCGGATCCTTGCGCAGCAGGGCGGTGATCACGGGCGCGAGCGGGCCGGCGTGCTGCGGCTCGGTGGCCTCTTCCTCGACGACCGCCTGCATGGTGGTCAGCGGCGAGGTGCGGCGGAAGGGCGAGCGGCCCTCCACGGCCGTGTACAGCGTCGCGCCGAGCGCCCACAAGTCGGAGGAGGCGCCCGGGTCGTGGCCGCGGACCCGCTCGGGGGCGAGGTAGTCGACCGAGCCGACGACCTCTCCGGTGCGGGTGATGGTGGTGTCGCCCTCGATCTGAGCGATGCCGAAGTCGGTCAGCAGGACCCGGCCGTCCTCGGAGAGCAGGACGTTGCCGGGCTTGACGTCGCGGTGCAGGACCCCGGCGGAGTGCGCCGCGCGAAGCGCCCGCAGCACCCACAGACCGATCCTGGCGGCCTCGGCCGGTTCGACGCGCCCGCGCTCCTTGACCGCGTCGGCCAGCGAGTTCCCCTCGATCAGCTCCATCACGATCCACGGCCGGCCGTCGTGCTCCAGCACGTCGTGCACGGTGACGACCGCCGAGTGGTTGATGCGCGCGGCGGCCCGCGCCTCGGCCCGGGTACGGGCGAGCAGCCGCTCCTGGTCGCTCTCGGAGACGTAGAGGGCGGCGGTCAACTCCTTGATTGCCACGGCCCGATGCAGCACCTCATCGTGCGCACGCCAGACGCGCCCCATGCCGCCGCTGCCGATCGCGTCGGCGAGCCGGTAGCGGCCCGAAACGAGCTGGCCCTGCATCTGATTCACGTTGCCCCGCAATGTTCTTGACAGGGTCAGGTTAAAGACCGGCCGACGCGACCGGAACCACGGGGGTGCCATGGAGACCGCACTGTGATGGTTGTCGCTTTCGCCATCGGGAAGCAACCATCACACAGGGTTCTTGGGCGCAATCATCCGGTGACCTGGTAGGTCGCCGACGCCTGCTCGAACAGCCGCGTGACCTCGTCCCGCTCGGCCTCCGGCCCGCGCACCTGCACCACGTGGTAACGCCCGTCGATCAGGATCGCGAGATTACGCACGAACAGCTCACGCCCCTCGCCGTCGGTCCAGGTGAACTGCCCCTCGGCCATGGTCCGCTCGCCGACCTGAATGGTCTTCAGCCCGCCGGAGGAGGCCCAGCTCGAGTCGCGGTACGGCTGCAACTCCCGCTCGTGCTCACGCTGGTAGACCATCGGGTCGCTGCCGTACTGGTCCGCGGTGTCGCGGCCCGGTACGACGAAGAGGTCGAAGTCGCCGTGGGAGTACACGACCTGCCCGCGCCCGTTCTTCGGCGTGCGGTCCCAACCGTTGGCCACCGCGACCTGGAAACCGGCGTCGTCCTTGCGCAGCGTGAAGCCGTCGGGGACCTCGGGGTCGTTGCTCTGCGTCTCGGAGGAACCCGCCGACTCCGAGGGGCCGTTGCCGGACTCCGGGGAGGTCTGGTCGGGCCGCGGTTCGCTGCTCGCCTCGGCGGACTCCTCGGTGTCCGCGTCACCGGCCTGGCCGGCGGCGCCCGTGCGATCCCCTCCGGCCGTACCGGCGTTGCCCTCGTCGGCCTTCGGCATGAACAGCATGGCGTACGCGATCGCCGCGGCCATGCCGAGCAGGACCAGCAGCAGCAACGTACGGCCCAGCCTGCGCGGCGAAGCCGACTCCTGCTTGGCCCGCTTGTGCCGCCCGTGATGTGCGGGCAGCCCGGCTCGCCGACGGCGTACCAACTCGCCCCGGCGCCGCACGATCGGCAGCCGGTTCGGGTCGACGGGCGGCGCGGCGACGACATGCGCACCGGCCTCCGGCTCGGGCGCGGACCGCACCAGCGAGCGGAGCCAGCCGCTCAGCTCCTCGTAATCGAGGCGCTCGGTGGGGTCCTGACGCAGCAGCGACTCCACGACCGGCCTGAGCGGCCCGCACTCCTCGGCGAAGGCGGGCGGCTCCGCGCACACCATCTGCACCAGCTCGGCCGTCGACTCCTCCGGGTACGGCGCGTGCCCCTGCACGGCCCGGAACAGCAGCGCGCCCAGCGCCCACAGGTCGGTCGCGGGCCCGATCGGCGCGGCGAGCCGCCAGTTCTCGTGCACGGGCCCGGCCTGCTCCGGCGCCCACCGCTCGGTCACGGGCCCGACCACGGCCATCCGCGCCTGCCGAGCCCGCTCTGCGGCGAGCGCGGTGGTGGGCCCCCGATGAGCGGGAACACCCTTGGCGAGGTCGTTCCAGCGTGCCGGGGGGTGGGGGGAGTTGGCGGGGGTGCCTGAGGTGGCATGGGCACCCGTCGCTGAGGGAGTGCCGGAGGCGGGGATGCCTTGCGCGGGGAACGCGCCAGCACCGTGCACGGGTGTGCCGACACCAGACGCGGAGGAGCCCGGTGCCGGGGCGCCGGGCCCGGGGAATCCGCCGACGCCGGGCGCCGGCACCGTGGTGCCCGGTGGCGTACCGAAGCCGGTCCGGGCGCCGGTGTCCTGGCCCGCCGGGGGCAGTGCCACGCGGTCGTGGCCCGCTTCCGTGGGCGTGCCGGGCGCCTCGCGACGGGGCGCGGCGCCGTGCCAGGGCGTGGCCTGCACGCCGTACGGGTCGGCGATCTGCCCCGGCGGCGTCGCGACGCCGTCGCCGGAAGGGCCGGAGGGATACGGCTGCTGCGCCGCGCCGTTGGCCTGGTACGCCGGGCCGCCCTCGGGCGCCGGACGGGCACCCGGCAGCGCGACGCGTCCGTTCTGCCGGCCTTCCTGCACCCGGGCCGCGGCACGGGCACCCGCGCGATACGCGGCGATCGCCCCGGCCCGCGCGGCCCTGATGTCCCCGCCGGTCTCGGGAGCACCGCTCGGCGCCTCTCCCGAGGCTCCCGCGCCAGTGCCCCCCTCGCCCGCGGGCACCGACAGCCCACCGGCCGCCCGCGCCTCTATCGCGGCACGCCGAGCGGCCTCGGGATCGGTACCACCGACACCGAGCCCACCGGTACCAGGCCCACCAGCACCAGGTCCACCAGCACCGGGTCCAGCGGCGCCGGGTCCACCAGCACCGGGTCCAGCGGCCCTGGGTCCAGCGGCCCCAGGGCTACCGAGGCCTCCGGCACTGCCGGGACCTCCAAGGCCACCAGGGCCACCAGGACCTCGTTGGCCACCAGGGCCACCGGGACCTCGTTGGCCTCCAGGGCCTCCAGGGCCACCAGAGCCACCCTGCCCAGACCCTCCCCCAAGCTGTCCGGAAGCTCCGCCGCCCCCCGGCCCACCGACGCCGCCCCCCGCAGACGGCCCCCCGCCGAACGTGGCGAGCCCGCCGCCCCCGCCCCCGTCACCGTCCTCGGCCGGCACCGGGTCGTACCCGCACAGTGCCTCCTCCGCGGCCCCCACCGCGAGCCCGGTCAGCATCACCCGGCCGTCGTCGCAGACGAGCACCGTGCGGGCGGTGATGTTCCGGTGGACCCAGCCGTGCGCGTGCAGCACCCGCAGCGCCATGAGGACGTCGGAGGCGACCTCGGCCGCCCGGTACGGCGTCAACGGCTTCTCGGCGAGCAGTGCGGCCAGCGGACGCGAGGCCACGAACTCACTCACTATCCACAACGAGCCGCCCTCGGCGAACACGTCGAAGACCTGGTCCAGCCGCGGATGGTCGGGGATCCGCGCCGCGGCCTGCGCCGCTTCGACCGCCCGCCGCACCGCGGGATCACTGGGCCGACGGGTGCTGGACCGCGCCGAGGCCCGCCGCCCCGCCCCGCGCTCACGCGCGTCCCGCGCGGTGAAGCCCTCGGGCAGGCCCTCGGCGTCGAGCACCTCCGCCTCGACGACCTCCGGCAACGGCACCTGCCGGACCAGGACTTCCTGTCCGCTGTAGGTGTCGAAGGCCCGGGTCTCGGTGAGTTCGTACTCGTCGGAGGGTGGCAGCGGCAGGCGGTAGCGGTCGGCGAGCACCCGACCCGCATAGTCGTCCACGTTGCCTCCCCCGGCAGCCCGGTTGGTCAATTCCGTTCGCCTTGCGTCGCTTTCCGGGCACGCGACTGGATGCGCACGGTCCGCAAGCATTCACGATACGTGCCGGAGGCAACCCACAAAGAGGGGTTGCCGTATCTCACAACTCGAACCCGGCCCTCGCGAACCCTTGCGGAGACCCGCTCACCTCATGACTTCGGCTGGAACGAACCGGTCAGTGTCTTCCAGGTGTCCTTACGGAGATCACTGTCCCAATCGGCGGCCTTCGCGGTGTACATCAGCGCATAGCCGCGACGGCTGTCCACGACGAACCCACGGTCGATCGTCCGGTACTTCGTCCCGCCCTCGGCATAGGTGAACTCCCAGTCGGCCGTGTTCCAGTCGCGATAGTCCACCTTCTCTATGCGGATCCGGTCGTACTGCGAGCGGACCATGTACTGCTCCTGGTCCTTCCAGTCCGCCACCGGGTCGTCCTGCGGCGTGGACGTCCAGGCGACGAGCAGCTTCTGCCCGTCGGGCCCGGTGAACCGGTCCCCCGCCGACCCCGTGGACTGGAACGCCCATCCCTCGGGCAGCCCGATCGAGTACCCCTGGCTGCCCTTGTGGTTCGAGACGGACCCGCTGCCACCACCGGACCCCGCCTCGGCACCGCTGCCTCCGGTTGCGCTCGCCTCGGCGCTCGGCTTCTTCCCGTCCCCGGAACCCGAACCCGAGCCGTTCGGCGCCGACGAGGACTTCCCGCCGTCCGTACGGCTCCCCTCGTCGTCCCGCTTGGTGTCGGTGCTCGCGCTCGCCTTGGCGGAGGCCTTGGCCCCGCCGTCGCCCGCCGCTCCGGTCGAGTCGTCGCCGTCGCGCAGCGCCACGGCCAGCACCACGCCGAGCACGGCGAGCGCCACGACCACCGCGATGATCACCAGCGTCCGCTTCGGCACCACATCGGTGAGCGGAGCCCTCGGCACGGGCCGCTCCGGCATGTCCGGCGGCGACATGACGGGCCACCCCGAACTCCGGCCCCCGCTCGGTCCGTTCCCGCTCGTGACGTCCCGCTCACCGGAGCCGGCCTTGGCCCCGGCGCCCGCGGCGGACCCGGCGACCACGCCGCCGCCCTCGGAACCGGAACCCCGACCCGAACTCCCGGCCCCCGCCGAAGTCCCGGCGCCGCCCCCTGCCGTGGCCGACCCACCGGTCGCTCCACCGCCCGATACGGAACCGGAATCAGCCTTCTCGCTCTTGGACTTGCCGCGCGTGGCAGCCCCGGCCGCCCCCGCGCCCACGGCGGCCTTGCGCACGGAACGCAGCGCCCCGCGCAACCGCTCCCCGGCTTCTTCGCCCTTCTTGCTCGCGGAGCCGGCGCCCGAACGCCCCTTGCCCTCCGGCCCGTCGGGCTGCGGCGGCAGCGGCACGACCTTCGTCGCGTCCGCCGGCTCCGGCTCGGCCTTGCGCTCGGGCGCGTGGATGACGGCGTTGAGCATCGCCCGCGCACCGGCGTCGTCGAGCCGCTTCTCGGGGTCCTTGGTGAGCAGGCCGTAGATGACGTCCCGCAGCGGACCCGCGTTCTTCGGCTCCTCCATCGGCTCGGTCATCACCGCGGTGAGCGTGGCGATCGCGGAGCCCTTGTCGTACGGCGGCACACCCTCGACCGACGCGTACAACAGCCCGCCCAGCGACCACAGGTCGGCCGCGGGGCCCGGCTTGTGACCGCGGGCCCGCTCAGGGGAGATGTAGGAGGGCGCGCCGACGAGCATTCCGGTCGAGGTGATGGACGGGTCGCCCTCGACCTGGGCGATGCCGAAGTCGGTGAGCACGACCCGGTCGGTGTCGGACTCCAGCAGTACGTTCGACGGCTTCACGTCGCGGTGCAGGATGCCCTCGCGGTGCGCGGACCGCAGCACATCGAGAACCGCGAGGCCCACCTCGGCCGCCCGCTTGGGCTCCAGCAGGCCGTCCTCCCGGATGACCTCGGCGAGCGACTTGCCCTCGACGAGCTCCATCACGATCCAGGGCCGGTCGTCCTCGTCGACCACGTCGAACACCGTGACCGCGCTGTTGTTGCGGATCCGGGCGATCGCCTTGGCCTCGCGCAGGGTGCGCGTGATCAGGCGCCGCTTCTCCTCCTCGTCGATGTTCGACGGGAACCGCAGCTCCTTGACGGCGACGGTGCGCCCCAGTGTCTCGTCGACGGCACGCCACACCGTGCCCATGCCGCCCCTGCCGAGCACGCCGCCCAGCCGGTACCGCCCCGCGAGGAGACGCTCACGGTCGTCCTGACGAGTGTCCTGACGAGATGTCCCCGCCCGCTCCGCCTCCGACATGCGTCCCCTCATACAACCCGCCCTGAAAGAGCCTCCATTGTCTCTCACCCGACAAGTGCCCAGCGCCCAGGGTGCCCCTCGCGCGGCCACCCGCCCGCACGGCGCGGGCGCCCGGGTCCGCTCAGACCCGAGGCCCCGTGTACCGCGCGTAACACCGCCCGGCATGATGGGCCACGGTGAGGGGAGGAAACCCGCATGGCGCGACCGGTGATGCCACTGCTTCGGACACTACTGGCCTTCCCTGTGCTCCTGACGCTTCTCGGCCTCGTGTCCCCGGCTCTCCTCGGTCTGTCCCCCGCCGGCCGGCCGGCTCTCACCGCCTCGTCGACGGCCGGGGCTCCGGCGACGGACGCCCTCCTGGCGCGGCTCGTCACCCGGGGCGAGGCCCCCGCGGCGGCCCTGCTGGCCCGCGAGGAGACCGGTACCCACTACACCCGCGCCGGCCAGGGCATCGCCCGCGCCGACCACTTCCGCGCCGGCAGCATGACGAAGACCTTCATCGCGACGGTCGTCCTGCAACTGGCGGCCGAGCGACGCCTGTCCCTGTCCGACTCGGTGGAGCGGCACCTGCCGGGTCTGGTGCGCGGCGCGGGCAACGACGGGCGCACGCTGACCCTCCGTGCCCTGCTGACCCACACCAGCGGCCTGTACGACTTCACCGCCGCGACCAGGGGTGCCCTCCCCTTGACGCCGCTTCAGGCTGTCCAAATAGCGCTCACCCACCCCCCCTCCGCCCGTGGCGGCTTCTCATACTCGAACACCAACTACGTGTTGCTCGGCCTGGTCATCGAGCAGGTCACCGGCCGCTCCTACGCCGCCGAGGCCGAGCGGCGCGTCATCGCTCCGCTGGGTCTGACCGGCACCTCCTTCCCCGGTTCCCGCACCTCGCTGCCCTCCCCGCACGGCCGCGCCTACGCCGCCGACGGGACCGATGTCACCGAACTCGACCCGCGGGTGGCCGGCGCCGCCGGTGAGCTGGTGACCACGCTCGCCGACCTCGACCGCTTCTACGCCGCGCTGCTCGGCGGCGAGCTGCTGCCCCCGCGCTGGCTGCGCGAGATGCTCGACACCCGTGCCGCACACGGCTCGTACGGCATGGGGCTCTTTCCCGTGAAACTGCCCTGCGGCACCGTCGTATGGGGGCACAGCGGGCGCATATCCGGCAGCTATGTGCGCTCCGCGGCCACCGTCGACGGGCGTCGTGTCATGACATTCCGGGTGAACACGACGGCGATCGCAGATCCCGGCCTCGAACCCCGGCTGCTCGCCGCCGAGTTCTGCCCTCGCACCAGGTAGAACGGCCGGGGTTCGAGCAGAGATCCCGCATCCGATCGCCCGTTCGGGTGACGTTGTCCCAGGCGGCGGGGTCGTGCCGGGGAACTACAGCGGCACGATGTCCGGCGCCCCCAGCCGCGCCGCGTCCGCAGTCAGGTCGTCCGGTTGGCGCTGCGACTCACGCTCGGCCTCCACCCGCTTCTGGTAGTGCTCGACCTCGCGCTCGATGTGGTCCTTGTCCCAGCCCAGCACCGGCGCCATCAGCTCGGCAGCCTCCCGCGCGCACCTTGTGCCCCGGTCGAACGTCTCGATGGAGATGCGCGTGCGCCGGGTCAGCGCGTCGTCCAGATGGCGCGCCCCCTCGTGCGAGGCGGCGTACACGATCTCGGCGCGCAGATAGTCGTCACCGGACCCGAGGGGCTCGCCCAGCGCCGGATTCGCGGTGATGAGTTCGAACACCTCCTCGGCGAGCGATCCGTACCGGTTCAACAGGTGTTCCACGCGCACCACATGAAGGCCCGTCCGCACCGCGATCCGCGCACGCGCGTTCCACAGCGCCCGGTACCCCTCCGCGCCCAGCAGCGGAATGTCCTCCGTGACGCACTCGGCGACCCGCATGTCGAGCCCGTGCACCGCCGCGTCCACCGCGTCCTTGGCCATCACCCGGTACGTCGTGTACTTGCCGCCGGCCACGACCACGAGCCCGGGCACCGGGTGGGCCACAGTGTGCTCGCGCGAGAGCTTGCTGGTCGCGTCCGACTCGCCGGCCAGCAGGGGCCGAAGTCCCGCGAACACGCCCTCCACGTCGTCCCGGGTGAGCGGCACCGCGAGCACCGAGTTCACGTGTTCCAGCAGGTAGTCGATGTCCGCGCTGGACGCGGCCGGGTGGGCCTTGTCGAGGTCCCAGTCGGTGTCGGTGGTGCCGACGATCCAGTGCCGGCCCCAGGGGATGACGAACAGCACGGACTTCTCGGTGCGCAGGATCAGCCCCGTCGAGGAGTGGATGCGGTCCTTGGGCACGACCAGGTGGATGCCCTTGGAGGCGCGGACGTGGAACTGGCCGCGCTCCCCGACCATCGACTGGGTGTCGTCGGTCCACACACCGGTGGCGTTGACGATCTGCTTGGCGCGGACCTCGTACTCCCCGCCCCCCTCGACGTCCTGCACCCGGGCCCCGACGACACGCTCGCCCTCGCGCAGGAACGCCGTCACGCGCGCGCGGTTGGCGACCCTCGCGCCGTAGGCCGCCGCCGTGCGCACGAGGGTGGCCACATAGCGGGCGTCGTCCATCTGGGCGTCGTAGTACTGCAACGCGCCGACCAGGGCGTCCTTGCGCAGGGCCGGGGCGACGCGCAGGGCGTGACGGCGGCTCAGGTGGCGGTGCAGGGGCAGGCCGCGCCCACGGCCGCGGGCCATGGACATCGCGTCGTAGAGCGCGACGCCCGAGCCGGCGTACAGCCGCTCCCAGCCCTTGTGCTGGAGCGGGTACAGGAACGGCACCGGCTTCACCAGGTGCGGGGCGAGCCGCTCCAGCAGCAGCCCGCGTTCCTTGAGCGCTTCCCGTACGAGGACGAAGTCGAGCATCTCCAGATAGCGCAGGCCGCCGTGGATCAGCTTGCTCGACCTGCTGGAGGTGCCGGATGCCCAGTCGCGGGCCTCGACCAGTCCGGTTGACAGTCCGCGGGTCACCGCGTCGAGCGCTGTGCCCGCGCCCACGACGCCACCGCCCACGACCAGTAGGTCCAGCTCGCCCTCGGCCATTGCCGCCAGTGACTCGGCGCGCTCGGCCGGCCCCAGTGTCGCTGTCCTCACCGCTGCCTCCCGCTCATCGGTCGCGTCGGCCGCACCCGTCGGGCGAAGCCCGGTTCGTACCCCCCATGCCCAAGATTCTGACCGGGTTGCCCGACTTCAGCCACCACTCGCCCCCAGCCTGTGGACAACACTCACGGAAACGCGATCATTCAATGCCGCAAATCGGTCATATTTACTCCTAGTCTGACATTGCGCTCCCTCGTCCTGTCCACAGGGGTTGCGCAACCGCCCCACTTCGGTTACTGGGAAGGACGGCCCACGCCATGCCCGCAGATCTCGCCGTCATCGGACTAGGCCCGTACGGCCTGCCGCTGGCCAAGGCCGCCGTCGCCGCCGGCATCCCCACGCTCGGTTACCGGACCGGGCCCGAGGCCGGCTCGATCAGCCCCGCCGAACTGCGCCGGATGCTCTCGGGAGGCTTCCGGCACGCCACCAACCCCGCCGAGCTCGGCAGGGTCCGCACCGCCGTCATCTGCCCCCTGACCCCGCGCGGCGCGGACGGCTCCCTCGACCTCGGCCCGGTGGAGGCGGCCGCCCGCACCCTGGCCGGACAGTTGCGCCCGCACACCACCGTCATCCTGGAGTCGCCGGTGCCGCCGGGCACCACCGAGAACGTGCTGCGTCCGCTCCTCGAAGAGGGCTCCGGGATGCGCGCCGGCCGCGACTTCCACCTGGCGTACTCCCCCAGCCGCGTGGACCCCGGCAACCGCCACTTCTCGCCCGCCAACACGCCCCAGGTGATCGGCGGGCTCACCCCCGCGTGCACCGAGTCGGCAGCCGCCTTCTACGGCCGTCTCACCGACAAGGTGGTACGCGCGCGTGGCACGCGCGAGGCGGAGACCGTGCAGGTGCTTGAGACAAACTTCCGGCACGTCAACATCGCCCTCGTCAACGAAATGGCCGTCCTCTGCCACGACTTGGGCGTCGACCTGTGGGACGTCATCCGCTGCGCGGAGACCAAGCCCTTCGGCTTCCAGGCCTTCCGCCCCGGCCCCGGCGTCGGCGGCCACGCCGTCCCGCAGGACCTCTCAGGACCCGCCGGCCGCACCCTGCGCATGGTCGAACTGGCCCAGCAGGTCAACAGCCAGATGCCCCGCTACGTCGTCCAGCGCGCCGCCGCCCTCCTCAACGAGCACGGCAAGTCCGCACGCGGCGCCCGCATCCTCCTGCTCGGCGTCACCTACAAGCCAGACCTCGCCGACCAGCAGTCCACACCCGCCCAGGAGGTCGCCACCCGCCTGCTGGAGCTGGGCGGGTCCATCAGCTACCACGACCCCTACGTCGCCTCCTGGAGCGTCCTGAACCGCCCGGTCCCGCGCGCGGACGCGCTCTACGAGGCCGTCGCGGACGCCGACCTGACGATCCTGCTCCAGCAGCACCGGACGTACGACCTGCAAGGTCTGTCGGTGAAGGCCCAGCTCCTGCTGGACACACGCGGCGCGGCGCCCACGGGGGCGGCGCACCGCCTGTAGCGGGGAGCCCCCACGCGCGCGTGAGCCGCTCCACGCGGGAAGGGCCGGTCACCCCACCCGGGGTGACCGGCCCTTCCCTGACGAAGACGTCGTACGGGCTACCGCATGTGCTGCGAGTCCGCGACCGTCACCTCGACGCGCTGGAACTCCTTGAGCTCGCTGTAGCCGGTCGTGGCCATGGCCCTGCGCAGGGCGCCGAAGAAGTTCATCGAACCGTCGGGGGTGTGCGACGGGCCCGTCAGCACCTCCTCGATCGTGCCGACGGTGCCGAGGTCGACCTTCTTGCCGCGCGGCAGCTCCTCGTTCACGGCCTCCATGCCCCAGTGGTGGCCCCTGCCCGGCGCGTCGGTGGCGCGGGCCAGCGGGGAGCCCATCATCACGGCGTCGGCGCCGCAGGCGATTGCCTTCGGAAGGTCGCCGGACCAGCCCACACCGCCGTCCGCGATCACGTGGACGTACCGGCCGCCGGACTCGTCCATGTAGTCGCGGCGGGCCGCGGCCACGTCGGCCACCGCCGTCGCCATCGGGACGCGGATGCCGAGGACGTTGCGCGTGGTGTGCGCGGCGCCGCCGCCGAAGCCGACCAGGACGCCCGCCGCGCCGGTGCGCATCAGGTGCAGGGCCGCGGTGTACGTGGCGCAGCCGCCGACGATCACCGGGACGTCGAGCTCGTAGATGAACTGCTTCAGGTTCAGCGGCTCGTGCGAGGACGAGACGTGCTCCGCCGAGACCGTCGTGCCGCGGATGACGAAGATGTCCACGCCGGCGTCGACGACGGCCTTGGAGAACTGGGCCGTGCGCTGCGGGGAGAGCGCGGCGGCCGTGACCACGCCCGAGTCGCGCACCTCCTTGATGCGCTGCCCGATCAGCTCCTCCTTGATGGGGGCGGCGTAGACCTCCTGGAGGCGGCGCGTGGCGGCCTCGGTGGGCATCGCGGCGATCTCGTCGAGGAGCGGCTGCGGGTCCTCGTAGCGCGTCCACAGGCCCTCGAGGTTCAGCACGCCGAGGCCGCCGAGCTCGCCGATGCGGATCGCGGTGGCCGGCGAGACGACCGAGTCCATGGGAGCGGCCAGGAAGGGCAGCTCGAAGCGGTAGGCGTCGATCTGCCAGGCGATCGAGACCTCCTTCGGGTCCCGCGTACGGCGGCTGGGGACGACGGCGATGTCGTCGAAGGCGTACGCCCGGCGGCCGCGCTTGCCGCGCCCGATCTCGATCTCAGTCACGTCTGTGGCCTTTCCCTGATGCGTTCAGCGTCTTCCAGTATCGCCGACGGGCACGACGAGGGCGGCCCCGGATGTTTCCGGGGCCGCCCTCGTCAGGCGCGGTGCCTACTTACGGCTGTAGTTCGGCGCCTCGACCGTCATCTGGATGTCGTGCGGGTGGCTCTCCTTCAGGCCCGCCGACGTGATCCGCACGAACTGGCCCTTGTCCTGGAGCTCGGGGACCGTGCTGCCGCCGACGTAGAACATCGACTGGCGCAGACCGCCGACGAGCTGGTGGACGACGGAGGACAGCGGGCCGCGGTAGGGCACCTGGCCCTCGATGCCCTCGGGGATCAACTGCTCGTCGGAGGCGACGCCCTCCTGGAAGTAGCGGTCCTTGGAGAACGACTTGCGGTCGCCGCGGGTCTGCATGGCGCCGAGCGAGCCCATGCCGCGGTACGACTTGAACTGCTTGCCGTTGATGAACAGCAGCTCGCCCGGGGACTCCTCGCAGCCCGCGAGCAGCGAGCCGAGCATCACGGTGTCGGCGCCCGCGACCAGGGCCTTGGCGATGTCGCCGGAGTACTGCAGGCCGCCGTCGCCGATGACCGGGATGCCGGCCGCCTTGGCGGCGAGCGAGGCCTCGTAGATGGCAGTGACCTGCGGGACGCCGATGCCGGCGACCACGCGGGTCGTACAGATGGAGCCGGGGCCGACGCCGACCTTGATGCCGTCCACACCGGAGTCGATGAGCGCCTGGGCGCCAGCCTTGGTGGCGATGTTGCCACCGATGACGTCGACGCCGGAGGAGTTCGACTTGATCTTGGCGACCATGTCGCCGACCAGGCGGGAGTGGCCGTGCGCGGTGTCGACGACGATGAAGTCGACGCCCGCCTCGATCAGCGCCTGGGCGCGCTCGAAGGAGTCACCGGCGACGCCGACCGCGGCGCCGACGATCAGCCGGCCCTCGGCGTCCTTCGCGGCGTGCGGGTACTTCTCCGCCTTGACGAAGTCCTTGACGGTGATCAGGCCCTTGAGGATGCCGTGGTCGTCGACCAGCGGCAGCTTCTCGATCTTGTGCTTGCGCAGCAGCTCGATGGCCTCGATGCCGGAGATGCCGACCTTGCCGGTGACCAGCGGCATCGGCGTCATGACCTCGCGCACCCGGCGCGTACGGTCGCTCTCGAAGGCCATGTCACGGTTGGTGACGATGCCCAGCAGCTTGCCGGCCGGGTCGGTGACCGGGATGCCGCTGATGCGGAACCTGGCGCACATCGCGTCGGCCTCGGCGAGCGTGGCGTCCGGGTGGATGGTGATCGGGTTGGCCACCATGCCGGACTCGGAGCGCTTCACCAGGTCGACCTGGTTGGCCTGGTCCTCGATGGAGAGGTTGCGGTGCAGAACGCCGACGCCGCCCTGGCGGGCCATCGCGATCGCCATGCGCGACTCGGTGACCTTGTCCATGGCGGCGGACAGGAGCGGGATGTTGACCCGCACGTTCCTGGAGACGTACGAGGCGGTGTCGATCTCGTCGGGTGCCATGTCCGACGAGCCCGGCAGCAGCAGCACGTCGTCGTAGGTCAGCCCGAGAGTCGCGAATTTGCCGGGCACTCCGTCGACGTTGGCAGTCATGACACCTTCCCCAAATGGCCTTGATCGGTGCGGATGTCCATGCTAACGGGAAGCATGGCTTGCAAATTCCACGGTTCTGGGCGGCCGAGGGCTTCGTATGTTCGTACGGAACCGAGGCGAGGACGGTTCATTTGCGGCGCACGCAAGGGCGCACTACTGCTCGGCGAGCGCCCGCAGTCTGCTCAGCGCCCGGTGCTGGGCCACCCGTACCGCGCCGGGTGACATTCCCAACATCTGTCCCGTCTCCTCCGCGGTCAACCCCACGGCGATCCTCAGCAGCAACAGCTCGCGCTGGTTCTCGGGCAGGTTGGCCAGCAGTTTCTTGGCCCACTCGGCGTCGCTGCTGAGCAGCGCCCGCTCCTCGGGGCCCAGGGAGTCGTCCGGGCGCTCGGGCATCTCGTCCGAGGGGACGGCGGTGGAACCCGGGTGCCGCATCGCCGCGCGCTGGAGGTCGGCGACCTTGTGCGCGGCGATGGCGAAGACGAACGCCTCGAAGGGGCGGCCGGTGTCCTTGTAGCGCGGCAGCGCGAGGAGGACGGCGACACAGACCTCCTGGGCGAGGTCCTCGACGAAGTGGCGGGCGTCACCCGGAAGGCGGGACAGCCTGGTGCGGCAGTAGCGCAGGGCCAGGGGGTGGACATGCGCGAGCAGATCGTGCGTGGCCTGCTCGTCCCCGTCCACGGCGCGATGGACGAGCGCACCGATCGCCCCTGCGGCTTTGGCCGCCTCGTCGTCGCGCATCGGTCCATGGTGCCTTGCGGCCGAAGGGTCCGTGGCATCGCGCCCGATGTTGTGCACCGAAGCGTTATGAGCAGGTGCGCCGGAACTCATACCCTGCGCCCTCCCCTTCCGCTCGACCGACTCGTCCCCGAGAGACTCCACAACTCAAGGATGCGGCATCCGCGGCGAAACGAGCAGCGGGCGCCGACAGGATCGGTTGACCGACCCCGCAGCCGCGCCCCCGAAGGGGCGCGGGCCCAAACATTGTGCGGCTTTGCCACGCGGGCGCGACCAGCCACAACGAACCCTCGGCCGCCGGACGAAACGACGCGGGACCCACGGTGGGGCGCTTAGCGGACCAGGCCCCACCGGAAGCCGAGCGCCACCGCGTGGGCACGGTCCGAGGCGCCGAGCTTCTTGAACAACCGCCGGGCGTGCGTCTTGACCGTGTCCTCGGAGAGGAACAGCTCGCGACCGATCTCCGCGTTGGAACGACCATGGCTCATACCTTCGAGCACCTGGATCTCGCGTGCCGTGAGCGTCGGCGCGGCACCCATCTCGGCCGAGCGCAGCCGACGCGGGGCGAGCCGCCAGGTCGGGTCCGCCAGTGCCTGCGTCACCGTGGCCCGCAACTCGGCGCGCGAGGCGTCCTTGTGCAGATAGCCCCGCGCACCGGCGGCGACCGCGAGGGCCACGCCGTCCAGGTCCTCGGCGACGGTGAGCATGATGATGCGCGCACCGGGGTCGGCGGACAGCAGCCGCCGCACGGTCTCTACGCCGCCCAGACCGGGCATGCGTACGTCCATCAGGATCAGGTCCGAACGGTCCGCACCCCAGCGGCGGAGGACTTCCTCGCCGTTGGCCGCGGTCGTCACGCGCTCGACGCCGGGCACGGTCGCGACCGCGCGGCGGAGCGCCTCTCGGGCAAGCGGGGAGTCGTCGCAGACGAGGACGGATGTCATGGCCGCCCTCCGCAGCTGATGCACGTCACCTTGAGCCTCCAGGCTGGTACGAAATCGTCACCTGTGCGGTCGACCGTCTCGGACGCCTGCCCGAGCGCTTGTTGCTTCAACCGCCTCCGCCCTCTCAACGACGGTCACTCGAAAGAGTTACGGGGGCATGTGCCATCTTCGGCACTCTACGTGAGGGGACGGACACGGGGCAGACATGCAGGGCGGACCCTCAAGGTTTCATCACAACCGGTGCCCCATTCAGCCCTTTTTCTTCCCGTTTCTTGGCGTTTGGAGCTAGATTCGCAATGAGTCATATTTTCATCTCCTTAGATCGTAGATGTACGGTCGTAGACACCGTATCCGCCCAGAACGGCTACAAGGGGTCACGCAATGGCAGATTTCTCCCGCCTTCCCGGACCGAACGCGGACCTGTGGGACTGGCAGCTCCTGGCTGCTTGTCGCGGGGTGGACAGCTCGCTCTTCTTTCATCCCGAAGGCGAGCGCGGTGCGGCCCGGAGCGCTCGAGAGAACTCGGCCAAAGAGGTCTGCATGAGGTGCCCCGTGCGCGCGCAGTGCGCGGCACATGCGCTGGCGGTACGCGAACCGTACGGCGTCTGGGGCGGCTTGACCGAGGACGAGCGCGAGGAACTCATGGGGCGGGCCCGCAACCGGCTGGTGTCGGCATCGACGACCAGCGGCGACGCCGGTCCGCACACCTGAAGGAACGTTTCTTCACACCAGGGCGCGCGCAGGCGTGCCCTTCCTTCTGTCCGCTGCCCTAGCGGGCGGCGGCCCGCGCCAGCTTCTCCAGCGTCGCGGCGACGGCCGGCACCTGCGCCAGGTCACTGAGCGTGAGCGCGACGATCTCCCGCCGGACGGCCGGTTCCAGCGTCAGCATGCGCGCACCCCGCGGCCGTACGGACTCGACGGCGAGCTGGGGCAGGACGGCCACGCCCAGGCCGGCGCCCACCAGGCCGACGACCGCCGGATAGTCGTCGGTGGCGAAGTCGATGCGGGGCGTGAAGCCGGCGCTCTCGCACACCTCGACGAGCTGACCCCGGCAGCGCGGGCACCCGGCGATCCACGGCTCGGCCGCGAGTTCGCCGATGGAGACGGACTGCGCGCGTGCCAGCCGGTGCCGCTCCGGCACGAGGCCGACGAGACGGTCCGTCAGCAGGGGACGTACGACGAGGTCGTCCCACTCCCCTTCCTGCGCCGCACCCTCGTAGCGGAACGCGAGCGCCACGTCGCAGTCGCCCTCGCGCAGCATCTCGACGGATTTCGGGGGCTCGGCCTCCTCCAGGGAGACACGGGTGCCGGGGTGCGCGGCGCGCAGGGCGGCGAGGGCGGTCGGGACGAGGGTGGAGCTGCCGCTGGGGAAGGAGACGAGCCGTACGCGTCCGGCGCGCAGGCCGGCGATCGCGGCGACCTCCTCCTCGGCGGCGGTGAGCCCGGAGAGGATCCCGGCGGCGTGCCGCACCAGCGCCTCGCCGGCCTGGGTCAGCCGCATCTCGCGCCCGCTGCGGACCAGCAGGGGCGTGCCGACGGACGACTCCAGGGCCTTCATCTGCTGGCTGACCGCGGGCTGGGTGCAGCCCAGCTCGCGCCCCGCCGCGGAGAAGGAGCCGGTGGCGGCGACGGCGCGCAGTACTCGGAGATGACGGGCCTCGATCACTCCATGAGCATAAGCGAACCTTGGGTATGGCGCTCAATAATGCATGGACGCTTTGACTGCGGTCGCCTACCGTGCCGCCATGAAGCTTCTCTCTGTGAACCTGGGCCAGCGGAAGCACGTGCCCTACACCGATCACCCCGAAGGCGTGACCGGGATCGACAAGCGGCCGGTGCAGGGGCCGGTGCGGGTGGCGGCGCCCGGGCCCAAGGGGACCGCGGGCAGCGGCGTGGCCGGGGACGACGTGTGCAGCCTGCGTCACCACGGCGGGGACGACCAGGCCGTGTACGCGGTCGCGCGCGAGGACCTCGACGACTGGGAGCGCGAGCTGGGGCGCCCGCTGGCGAACGGCGTCTTCGGCGAGAACCTCACGACTTCGGGCCTGGACGTGTCCCGCGCGCTGATCGGCGAGCGCTGGCGGATCGGGTCCGAGGTTGTGCTGGAGGTCACGAGCGGCCGGATTCCCTGTCGCACCTTCCAGGACCACGTGGGTGAGAAGCAGTGGGTGAAGCGGTTCACGACGAAGGGTGCGCCGGGCGCGTATCTGCGGGTCATCGAGCCGGGCGAGCTCCGGGCGGGCGACACCGTGGAGATCATTCACCGTCCGGGCCATGACGTGACGGTGGCGCTCCAGTTCCGGGCGGTGACGACGGACCGGACGCTGCTGCCGCGACTGCTGGCGGCCGGCGAGGCGCTGCACCCGGAGTCGCTGGAGGCGGCACGGAAGTACGCGGCCCAGCAAGGATCTTGACGGCCCGTCACGGGAGGGCTGCGAACTCGCGCACCCGCGCCCGCTGACGAACTCTCGCGGCAGCGGGTCTTCGCCCGGGTTTCACCGATCGGGAGAGCCCGTGCAGGAAACGGATGCCCGTGGTCCGGGTCACTAATCTTGCGCCATGACAACGGCATTGATTACGGGATCGACCGCAGGTATCGGCGCCGCGTTCGCGCGGCGGCTGGCCTCCGACGGACATGACCTCGTCCTGGTGGCCCGGGACACCAAGCGGCTGCGGGAGCAGGCGACCGAACTGCACGACCGGCACGGCATCGAGGCCGAGGTACTGACCGCCGACCTCGCCGAGGACACCGGCATCGAGGCGGTCGCCGCCCGCCTCGGCGACCGCAAGAACCCCGTCGACCTGCTGATCAACAACGCCGGCTTCGGCAACAAGGGCCGCTACCTCGACGTCTCCATGGCCGACGAGCTGAAGATGCTCAAGGTGCACTGCGAGGCGGTGCTGCGCCTGACGTCGGCGGCGACGGAGGCGATGCGGGAGCGCGGGCGCGGGGGTGTCGTCAACGTCGCGTCGGTCGCCGCCTTCGTACCGCGCGGGACGTACGGCGCGTCCAAGGCGTGGGTCGTGCAGTTCACGCAGGGGGCGGCCCGGGATCTGGCCGGCAGCGGAGTGCGGCTGATGGCGCTGTGCCCCGGGTTCGTGCGCACGGAATTCCATGAGCGGGCCGGCATGGGGACGGACAACATTCCGGGGTGGATGTGGCTGGACGCGGACAAACTGGTGTCCGCGGCACTGGGGGACCTGGCCCGGGGGAAGTCGCTGTCCATTCCGGATCCCCGTTACAAGGCACTCATGGGGGCGGCGAAGTTGGTGCCCCGGGGAATGCTCGGGGGGATCAGTTCCCGCACCGGGCGCAAGTACGGGCCGCAGTAGACGGGCCGACAGGCACAGCCCCCCATCCGCGACGACAATGGAAGTGTCCAGCCGCACCCAGCCCCACCGGGAGGCGACGGCGTCATGACCTTCGTGCAGCTCATCGATTGCAGGACCAGCCGGTTCGACGAGATGAACGGGCTGATGGACAGGTGGGTCGAGCAGACCAAGGGGAAACGGACGGCGACACACGACGTCATCGGGAAGGACCGCTCCGACTCGGGGCACTTCATCGAGATCGTGGAGTTCGCTTCGTACGAGGACGCGATGCGGAACTCGAACCTCCCCGAGACCGATCGGATCTTCCAGGAGATGGTCGCGCTCTGCGACGAGACGCCGACGTTCACCGATCTCGACGTGGTGCGGGACGAGCAGCTCAATGTGCTGGCCGCGCGTAGCTTCTTCGAGGACATGGGGAGGATGGCGCCGGAGGCCATCGGGAACCATCTCACCGACGACTACGTGGACAACGATCCGTCGTATCCGGAGCCGGTGCGCGGCGTCGGCGGGATCCAGGAGCAGTACGCCGGGTGGCGCGCCGCCTTCGACTTCGCCTTTCGGATCGACGACCAGATGGCCCAGGGCGACCAGGTGTGCACGCGCTGGACGTGGAGCGCCCGGCACACGGGTGAGTTCCTGGGGATCCCGGCGACCGGGCAGGACGTGACCATGCAGGGCATGACCTGGCAGCGGTTGCGGGACGGCAGGATCTGCGAGAGCCACTGGCTGTACGACCGGGCCGGGCTGCTGGAGCAGCTAGGGGTACTCGGTCAGTGAAGCCCGCGAAGGGGAAAGCCCCGGTCCCGCGCGTATGTGCGGGACCGGGGCCTTCTACGAGCGTCTGAGCTCAGTGGGCGTGTCCGTGGCCGTGGCCACCGGCAGCCGGCTCTTCCTCTTCCTTCTTCTCGACGACCAGGGTCTCGGTCGTCAGGAGCAGGGAGGCGATGGAGGCGGCGTTCTCCAGGGCGGAGCGGGTGACCTTGACCGGGTCGATGACGCCGGCCTTGACCAGGTCGCCGTACTCGCCGGTCGCGGCGTTGAAGCCCTGGCCCTTGTCGAGCTCGGCGACCTTGGAGGTGATGACGTAACCCTCCAGGCCGGCGTTCTCGGCGATCCAGCGCAGCGGCTCGACGACCGCGCGACGGACGACGGCGACACCGGTGGCCTCGTCGCCGGTCTTGCCCAGACCGCCTTCGAGCACCTTCGCGGCGTGCACCAGCGCGGAGCCACCACCGGAGACGATGCCCTCCTCGACCGCGGCGCGGGTCGCGGAGATGGCGTCCTCCAGACGGTGCTTCTTCTCCTTCAGCTCCACCTCGGTGGCGGCGCCGACCTTGATCACGCACACGCCGCCGGCCAGCTTCGCGAGGCGCTCCTGGAGCTTCTCGCGGTCCCAGTCGGAGTCGGTGTTCTCGATCTCGGCCTTGATCTGGCCGACGCGGCCCGTGACGTCCGCGGAGTCGCCGGCGCCGTCGACGACCGTGGTGTCGTCCTTGGTGACGGTGACGCGGCGGGCGCTGCCGAGCACGTCCAGGTCGGCCTGGTCGAGCTTGAGGCCGACCTCCTCGGAGATGACCGTGGCGCCGGTGAGGACCGCGAGGTCCTGCAGCATCGCCTTGCGGCGGTCACCGAAGCCGGGGGCCTTGACCGCGACCGCGTTGAAGGTGCCGCGGATCTTGTTGACGACCAGGGTCGACAGGGCCTCGCCGTCGACGTCCTCGGCGATGATCAGCAGCGGCTTGGAGCCACCCGACTGGATGACCTTCTCCAGCAGCGGCAGCAGGTCCTGGATGGAGGAGATCTTGCCCTGGTTGATGAGGATGTACGGGTCCTCCAGGACGGCCTCCATGCGCTCCTGGTCCGTCACGAAGTACGGCGACAGGTAGCCCTTGTCGAAGGCCATGCCCTCGGTGAAGTCCAGCTCCAGACCGAAGGTGTTGGACTCCTCGACGGTGATGACACCGTCCTTGCCGACCTTGTCCATCGCCTCGGCGATGAGCTCGCCGACCTGGCTGTCCTGGGCGGACAGGCCGGCCACGGCAGCGATGTCGGACTTCTCGTCGATCGGGCGGGCGGTCGCGAGGAGCTCCTCGGAGATCGCGGCCACGGCCGCGTCGATGCCCTTCTTCAGCAGCGCCGGGGAGGCACCCGCGGCGACGTTCCTCAGGCCCTCGCGGACCAGCGCCTGGGCCAGCACGGTGGCGGTGGTGGTGCCGTCGCCAGCGATGTCGTTGGTCTTGGTCGCCACCTCCTTCACGAGCTGGGCGCCGAGGTTCTCGAACGGGTCCTCGATCTCGACCTCACGGGCGATCGTGACACCGTCGTTGGTGATGGTGGGCGCGCCGAACTTCTTGTCGATGACGACGTTGCGGCCCTTGGGGCCGATCGTCACCTTGACCGTGTCGGCAAGCTTGTTGACGCCGCGCTCGAGGGCGCGACGGGCGTCCTCGTCGAACTTCAGGATCTTCGCCATGGGAGCGGTTCAGCCCTCTCGGAAAACGTGGGTGAAACGAACTGCGCCCCTGACGCCCGGCTTCATAAGGTCGCGGGGGCCCGGGGCGCAGCTCACAAGCAAAAGTGCTTGAAGTGAATTACTTCTCGATGATCGCGAGCACGTCGCGAGCCGAGAGGACGAGGTACTCCTCGCCGTTGTACTTCACCTCGGTGCCGCCGTACTTGCTGTACAGCACGATGTCGCCGGTCTTGACGTCGAGCGGCAGGCGCTCGCCGTTCTCGAAGCGGCCCGGGCCCACGGCCAGGACGACGCCCTCCTGGGGCTTCTCCTTGGCGGTGTCCGGGATGACCAGGCCAGAGGCGGTGGTCTGCTCGGCGTCGAGCGGCTGGACCACGATGCGGTCCTCAAGCGGCTTGATGGCAACCTTGGAGCTGGTGGTCGTCACGATCCGACCTCCCCCTTCGGAGATCTCACGGGGTTAACTGTCTGAGGTGGCGACCAGGTGGATCCGTCGTCGCGGGTGCCGGACCTGCCCGTCGCGTTGTTGGCACTCTCCAGTGGGGAGTGCCAGAGCTGAGACTATGACCGCGATTAGCACTCGGTCAAGCGGACTGCTAATTCGCTGCGCTGGCCGAGCCGCGTTCGGGTGACAGGTGCTGTCAGTGGGCGGCGTTGGCGTGGCCGTCTGGGGGCTGCCGCCCCAGACCCCCGCCATCGGCCTGAACGGCCTCGTCCTCAAGCGCCGGACGGGCTGTATTTGCCTGGACCGGCGCCGAAGGCATCCCTCGGACGCCGGGCTCTCAGACGTAGTCCTCCAACCGGCCCACCGTCAGCCCGCGCTTGTGGACCTCCCGCAGCAGGCGTGTCGTCCGCTCCCGCAGGCTCAGCCCGGCCGGCTCACCCGAAGGGACGGACACGATGTCCCCGGCGCGCAACCGGGCGGGCCCCTCGGCGTACGTCAGTCCGCCGTCGCCCTCCATCGCCGCCCGCCACAGCACGACCGCCGTGACACCGCAGTCGGCGGCGGCGCGGAGCGTGGTGGTGTCGTACGTGCCGTAGGGCGGGCGGAAGAGACGGGGGCGGATGCCGAAGCGGGCGCTGAGCTTGTTCTGCTGGCCGCAGATCTCGGCGCGCTGGCCGGCGTACGGCAGGCCGCGCAGGGCGGCGTGGTCGAGGGTGTGGTTCTGGATCGACGCGCCCACCGAGCGCAGGCGCGCGAAGTGGCCGTAACCCGGGCCGACCACGCTGTCGGTGAGGAACATGCTCACGGGCAGCCGCAGCTCACGGACCATGTCGACGAAGCGGGGGTCCTTCTCGGCGCCGTCGTCGTAGGTGAGGAAGACGACCCGGTCGCGGGTGGGTACGTGATGCACGACGGGCAGCCGGTCGCCGGCCGGGCGCGGCGGCTTGCGGACGGGCGGGGACGGGGGCGCGGACAGCGGGGCGCTCAAGCCCCAGCGGCGGTACGGCTGTTCCGTGTGCGTGGGGTTCTTCGCCGAGCGTGGCGACCGCTCGGCCGATCCTCCGCGGGGGTCGGCCGGACCGGCCGGCTGCGCACAGCCCGCGAGCAGGGCGGACGCCAGGACCACCGCCGCGAGGGCCCGCGACCCCGGCGTCCGCGCCGATCTCACAGGTAGTCCTCCAGCCGCGCCACCGCGTACCCCTCGGCCGTCACCTTGTTCAGGAACCGGCGGATCATGTCGGGCATTGTGCCCTTCCAGTCCTCCCGGCCCCGGAAATGACTGAGCACGATGTCACCCGGTCGGATCTTCCGGTCCCACTCGCGGTAGTCCCAGTGGTCGACGAAGACCTCCTCGTTCCACAGCGGGACGTACTCGATGCCGCAGGACTTCGCGGCGCGCAGGCTGTTGCGGTTGTAGTTGCCGAAGGGCGGGCGGAAGAGCAGCGGGCGCTTGCCGTAGTGCTCCTCGATGACCTCCTGCATGCCGCAGATCTCGTGCTGCTGGCGGCGATAGGACAGGGCCGGGAGGTAGGGGTGGTGCAGGGTGTGGTTGTTCAGGACCACGCCGCTGCGCTGCATCCGCCTGAAGTAGCCGTAGTCGTCCTTGATCAGGTAGTTGCTGAGGAAGGCGGTGTACGGCACCTGGAGGTCGCTCATCATCCGCAGGAACGTCGGGTCCTTCTCGGCGCCGTCGTCGATGGTGAGGAAGACGACCCGCTGTTTGGTCGGGACGGTCGTGAAGACCGGTGGCAGGCCAAGCTCCTCGTGTCCGTCGACCTCGAAGCCTTCGCGGGTGGTGATCTTCGGCTTCTGGGCGGGGGGTGGCGGGGGCGTGAGCGGGACGCCGTCCAGGCGCCAGCGGCGGGCGGCGGCGATGCGCGAGGTGCGGGCCTCCTGGGCCGACTGGAACTTCTTGGCCTGCGGGTTCGCACTGGTGGCCGGGGGCGGCGACTTGAGCGGCCGCCGGCTCGGCGTGGAGCCCGCGGCCTCGGATCCGTCTCCCGGCCCGGACACCCCTTCCGGACCTGACGCGCCTCCTGCCCGGGGTACGGCTCCGGCCCCGGATCCGCCGGGCTGCGCACAGCCGGAGGCGATGGCGGCCGCGACGAGCACGGCGATGGCGCCGCGGGCGCGCGCATGCCGGGCCGTCCGCCGACGGCGCCCTACGACCATCGCCCCATTTCCGGCGCTTTTGTCATTTTGTACTACTAGTCGCATGGAGCCGGATCCTGGCAGGCTCCCGCCCCGAACCCGGGCCGACACCGCCGCAGCCGACGGACCATCCACCGACTGGCCCACAGCGAGGGCGGTGCGCCGCGTGCCGACGGCCGGTGAGAGTGCGCCGCGCGCCGACAGCCAGTGGGAGTGCGCCGCGCGCCCACCGCCGGTGGGCGGTACGCCACCCCTGCCGCACCTGGCCGACAATGTTCCGGTGAACGACCACCTCGCCTCCCTCTCCCGCCTCCTCACCCCCGAGGGCCGCGCCCTCCTCGACGCCGTCCGTGACACGGACCCGGCCGACGAACTCGCCGTCGCCACCCGGCTGCGCCGCGAGCACCCCGCCGAGCTGGTGTCGGCGGCTCTCGGGCAGGCGCGGCTGCGGCAGCGGGCGGTGGCGAAGTTCGGGGCGGCGGACGCGGGGCGGATGTTCTTCACGCCGAACGGGGTCGAGCAGTCGACGCGCGCGAGTGTGGCGGCGTACCGGGCCGGGCGGATGAAGGAGCTGGGCATCGGCTCGGTCGCCGACCTGTGCTGCGGGATCGGGGGCGACGCCATCGCGTTGGCGCGGGCAGGGATCCGGGTGCTGGCGGTGGACCGGGATCCGGCGACGGTCGCGGCGGCACGGGCGAACGCCGAGGCCCTCGGGCTCGCCGACCTCATCGAGGTGCGGGAGGCGGACGTCACCGGAGTGGACACCAGCGGCTACGACGCCGTGTTCGTCGACCCTGCCCGGCGTGGCGGTCCATCAAGGGGGGCCGCGCGAAGCGCGTCGGTGAGGGGTGGCGGTCGGGTGACGGGCGGGCGGATCTTCGATCCCGAGGCGTACTCGCCGCCGCTTTCGTGGGCCGTGGAAGCGGCGCGCAAGGCCCCTCGCGCCGCGCTGAAGATCGCACCCGGCGTCCCCCACGAGGCGATCCCCGACGACGCCGAGGCCGAGTGGATCTCGGACGGCGGGGACGTGAAGGAGGCGGTGCTGTGGTTCGGCACCGCCGCCGGGGCGATCCGCGCCACCCTGCTGCCGGGCCCGCGCCCGCTGCTCTCCCGCGGCCTGCCCGACCCCGAGGTCCGGCCCGTCGGGCGGTACTTGTACGAGCCCGACGGCGCCGTGATCCGCGCGCATCTGGTCGCCGAGGTCGCCGACCAGCTCAACGGCGGGCTCGTCGACGCGACCATCGCGTACGTCACGGCGGACGAGCTGCGGCCGACGCCGTACGCGACGGCGTACGAGATCACCGATCAACTCCCCTTCAACGTCAAGAAGTTGAAGGCGCTGCTGCGCGAGCGCGAGGTGGGCATCCTGACCGTGAAGAAGCGTGGCTCCGCCGTCGAGCCGGAGGAGCTGCGCAAGAAGGTCAAGCCGCAGGGGCCGAACTCGGCGACGGTGTTCCTGACCCGGGTGGCGGGGGCGCCGACGATGCTGGTCGGACGGCCCGCCTAGTCACGCTCCGGCGTCCGCGGCCCGCCTCAGCAGCATCTCCCGCTCCGGCTCGTTCCGCGTCAGCGTCGCCGCGCGCTCGAACTCCGCCCGTGCCTCCGCCGTACGGCCCAGGCGCTGGAGCAGGTCGCCGCGGACGCTCGGCAGCAAGTGGTAGTCCCGCAGGGCGGGTTCGGCGGCGATGGCGTCGACGATCTCCAGGGCGGGCTGCGGGCCCTCGGCCATCGACACGGCGACCGCGCGGTTCAACTCGACCACCGGGGAGGGCACTCGGGCGGCGAGGAGGCCGTAGAGGGTGGCGATGGTCTTCCAGTCGGTCTCCTCGTACCGGTATGCGTGCGCGTGGCATGCGGCGATGGCCGCCTGGAGGGCGTACGGGCCGGGCCCGCCCGTGGCTGCGGCGTCCGCGCGGGACAGGGCCGTGATGCCGCGGGCGATGAGCATGCGGTTCCAGCGGCCGCGGTTCTGGTCCTTGAGGAGGATCGGCTCGCCGGAGGGGCCGGTGCGGGCCGCCGCGCGGGACGCCTGGAACTCCAGCAGTGACGCCAGGGCGTGCACCTCCGGCTCCTTCGGCATCAGCCCCGCCAGCACGCGGGCCAGCCGCAGCGCGTCCTCGCACAGGCCCGGGCGCAGCCAGTCGTCGCCGGCCGTGGCGGCGTACCCCTCGTTGAAGATCAGGTAGATGACGTCGAGGACGGAGCCGAGGCGGGCCTCGCGGTCGGGGCCGTAGGGGACCTCGAAGGCGACGTTCTTCGTGGCGAGCGTGCGCTTGGCGCGGACGATGCGCTGGGCGACCGTCGGCTCCGGGACCAGGAAGGCCCGGGCGATCTCCGGGGTGGTCAGACCGCCGAGCAGGCGCAGGGTGAGGGCGATGCGTGCCTGCGGCGACAGCACCGGATGGCAGGTGGTGAAGACCAGGCGCAGCAGGTCGTCGTCGATGTCGTCGGGGTCGGACGGTTCCTCCGGGGGTGCCGTCGTCTCCAGGTCGCGGCCGATCTCGGCGAGCTTGCGGGCGTAGTTCTCGCGCCGGCGGATCAGGTCGACGGCGCGGTGCTTGGCGGCGGCCATGAGCCAGGCGCCGGGGTTGTCCGGTACGCCGTCGCGCGGCCACTGCTCCAGCGCGGCGACCAGCGCGTCCTGCGCGAGCTCCTCGGCGATGCCGACGTCGCGGACTATGCGGGTGACCGCGGCGATGACGCGCGGTGACTCGATACGGAAGACGGTCTCCACGGTCGCGGCCGGGTCGGCCGAGGCATGGCCGGTGACTGCGGGCGCCGGGGGCCCGGTGGCTGCGGTGGGCTGGGGCTGTGGTTCCACAGCCCACCATCAGACACCCGTACGGCTACGGAGCCAAGGAAGCGGCTCAGCCCTCGGCGATCTCCCGCACCTCGCAGGTCACCGTCCACTCCTCGCCGTGCACCTTGACGAACCGCTTGGTCCACTCCAGGGCCTCGGCCATGTCCTTGCACTGCATGAGCGCGTAGCCGCCGATGACCTCCTTGGACTCGGTGAAGGGCCCGTCGGTGACGGAGATGTTGCCGCCCTCCCAGTGCACGCGGCTGCCCTGCGCGGACGGCGTCAGTCCGGCCGTGTCGAGCATGACGCCGGCCTTGGTGATCTCTTCCAGCAGCTCGCCCATCCGCTGCATCAGCTCGGGGCTCGGGCCCTCGGCGGGGGCGGTGGACTCGTCGATCTTCACGAGCGACAGGTAGCGGGGCATGGTGGCTCCTCGTGTGCGTGGGGCCGGGTCCTTCCCGGCCTCTCACCCCTGCGTCGAACGGCGGACCGCCCGATCGACACGCTCACCGGATTTCTTAGAAGATTTTTCCCGGCCGGTTCCGCTCACCGGTTCGCCGGCCGGTTCCGCCGACCGGTTCCATTCACCGGTTCCGCTCACCGCAGCGACTCCCACAGCTCGCCCGCCTCCGGCTCCTCGGCGACCACCCGGTTGCGGTCCGACGCCGCCGGTACGACCGGCATCATGACCGTCCGCACCGCGTCCGACGACAGGCCGCTCAGGCTGCGGCCGAGGCTCACCAGCTCGGTCAGGGAGTCCAGGCCGGTGTCGGTGGTCAGGCCGGCCGTCACCGCGTCGGCGACCCGGTAGAGCTTGGTGGGGTCGGTGAGGAGCGAGGTGGCGGACATCTGGTCCAGGAGGGCCTTCACCAGCGTCTGCTGGAGGCCGATGCGGCCGAGGTCGCTGCCGTCACCTATGCCGTGCCGGGTGCGGGCGAGGGCCAGCGCCTGCTCGCCGTCCAGGTGGTGCGTGCCCGCTTCCAGCGTCAGGTGGCTGTCCTCGTCGTCGATGTCCTCGTCCGTGGTGACGGTGACGCCGCCCAGCGCGTCCACCAGCCTCGCGAAGCCGGAGAAGTCGATCTCGATGAAGTGGTCCATGCGGATGTCCGTGAGGGACTCGACGGTCTTGACCGCGCAGACCGGGCCGCCGACCGAGTACGCGCTGTTGAACATGGAGTTGTACGCCACCTCGGTCGACCCGCCCGACGGCAGCGGGCAGGACGGCCGGGTGACCAGGGTGTCGCGCGGGATGCTGACGACCGTCGCCCGGGTGCGGCCTGCGTCGATGTGGACCACCATCGCGGTGTCGGAACGGGCGCCGGTGCTGCTGCCGCCGCCGAGTTCCTGGTTCTCCTCGCCGCTGCGCGAGTCCGAGCCGAGGACCAGGATGTTGAGGGAGCCCGTGGGCAGCGGGGACGCGGAGGCGGAGGGCGCCGGGGTCGTCATCGCTCTCGGCGGGCGGTTGTCACCGAGCGCGCTGTTGATGTCGACGCTCTTGATGTTGCCGTTGAGGTGCCAGTAGACCCAGCCCGCCGCGGCGACGGCCAGGGTCAGCAGGCCGGCGAGGAGGAGGCCGACGGTCTTCAGCGCTGTCGACCGCCGGCCCATGTGTCTGCCGTCGTCCCCGTCCGTTTCCCGCCCGTTCGCGCCAAGTCCCGTCATGGGCAGGAACGTACGTCCGAATTATTACGGGCAGCGACGCCAGACCGCCTTTTCTTCGGAAATTCTCAGAATTCCGGGCCGAACCGGACTCGTTGCCCCCGAACGCAGCCCAACCGCCGCCGGGAGCCGACCCGTTGTGCGAGGCGCTGGAACAGGTGATGGGCTCGTTCGTCCACCGGCTCGGTTCGGCCGGCGTCCAGCTCCCCGTCGAAAGTTTCGGTTGAGCAACCGACTGGCTTCGGTGCGGTGTGGGATGCCGCGCAGCACCCGTCGATACGGCAACGCGCCGCTACCGCTGAACCGTCGGCGGCTCCCCCGTACTGCTGCGCACCACCAGGCTGGTCGCCAGCTCCACCCTCCCCCAAGGCCTCGACTGCGTGCGGCCGGAGGGTGCCCCCTCCTCCCGCGCGAGGTCGAGCACCAGCTTCGCGGCGGCCTCGGCCATCTCCGTCAGCGGCTGCCGTACGGTCGTCAGCGGCGGCCCGACCCAGCGGGCGACGGGCAGATCGTCGAAGCCGACGACGCTCAGGTCCTCCGGGATCCGCAGCCCCAGCTCGCGAGCGGCCTCGTACAGCCCGAGCGCCTGGAGGTCGTTGCCGGCGAAGACGGCGGTCGGCCGGTCCGGGAGGCGCAGCAGCTCCAGACCCTGCCGGTAACCGGTCTCGTGGTGGAAGTCGCCGGGCCGGATCAGGTCCTGGTCGACCGGCAGCCCGGCGGTCTCCAGGGCGGCGCGGTAGCCGTCGAGGCGGGCGCGGCTGCACATCATCCGGGACGGCCCGGTGATCGCGCCGATCCTGCGGTGACCGAGCTCGACCAGATGCCGGGTGGCGGCGAGTCCGCCCTGCCAGTTGGTGGCCCCGATGGACGGCACGTCGGCGCCCGGGTCGCCCGCCGGGTCCATCACCACGAACGGGATCGAGCGGCTGGTGAGCAGGGCGCGCTGGGACTCGTCGAGGCCGGACAGCACGAGGATCACGCCGTGCGGGCGCCGGGCGGCGACCTGGTCGGCCCAGGTCCTGCCCGGGGTCAGGCGCCCGGCGCTCTCGCTCAGCACCACGCTCAGCCCGGCGTCGCGGGCGACGTTCTCCACACCCCGGATGACCTCCATCGCCCACGCGCTCTCCAGCTCGTGGAAGACCAGGTCGATCAGGGGCGAGCGGCCGGCCTCGGCGCGCCGGCGGCGGTAGCCGTGGGCACGCAGCAGCTCCTCGACGCGGGTGCGGGTGGCCGGGGCGACGTCGGCGCGTCCGTTCAGGACCTTCGAAACAGTCGGCGCGGACACGCCGGCCTCGCGGGCGATCTCTGCGAGCGTCGCGGTCTGCGTGGACCGGCCGGTCGCCGGCGGCGTCGTCGGGGTCGTCCGGGTTTCCGACGTTGTCGACCGTGTTTCCGACTTTGTCGTCCGGGTTTCAGCGGGCTCACGGGCTGTCATGGCGGCGATCGTATCCCTGCACGACCTCTTGACGAACCCTTCTCACCGCACCTAGGTTCCGGAACATTCGAGGTGAATAACGAAACATTCGCGAGTGGGCCATCGCCCCGACAGGAGTTTCATGACCACCGCCCCCTGGCGCGACCCCGCCCTGCCCGCCGCCGTGCGCGTCGACGACCTCCTCTCCCGGATGACCCTTCAGGAGAAGACCGCCCAGCTCTACGGCGTCTGGGTGGGCGCCGCCACGGACGGCGAGGCACGGGCCGAGGGAGTCGCCCCGCACCAGCACGACATGACCGCCGACTACGACTGGGCCGAGCTGATCACCCACGGCCTAGGCCAGCTCACCCGCTCCTTCGGCACCGCCCCCGTGGACCCGGCACTCGGCGCGCAGGCACTGGCCCGCGCCCAGCGCCGTATCGCCGAGGCGGGCCGCTTCGGCATCCCCGCGGTGGCCCACGAGGAGTGCCTGGCGGGCTTCACGGCCTGGCAGGCCACGGCGTACCCCGTGCCGCTGGCCTGGGGAGCCTCCTTCGACCCCCCGCTCATCGAGGAGATGGCCCGGCACATCGGCCGCGACCTGCGCTCGGCCGGCGTCCACCAGGGCCTCGCACCCGTCCTGGACGTCGTACGCGATCCTCGCTGGGGCCGGGTCGAGGAGACCATCGGCGAGGACCCGTACCTGACCGGCACGATCGGCACGGCGTACGTCCGGGGCCTGGAGTCGGCCGGCGTCATCGCGACGCTCAAGCACTTCGCCGGGTACGCCTCCTCGGCGGGGGCTCGCAATCTCGCCCCGGTGCGGGCGGGCGTACGCGAATTCGCGGACGTCACCCTCCCCCCGTTCGAGATGGCGCTGCGCGAGGGCGGGGCGCGGTCGGTGATGGCGGCGTACAACGAGACGGACGGCGTGCCGGCGTCTTCGGACCCCGCGCTGCTGACCGAACTCCTGCGCTCGGAATGGGGTTTCACGGGCACCGTGGTCGCCGACTACTTCGGCATCGGCTTCCTGGAGACGCTGCACCGGGTGGCGGGCAGCCCGGCGCAGGCGGCGCACGCGGCGCTGGCGGCGGGCATCGACGTGGAGCTCCCGACGCTGAAGTGCTACGGGGAGCCGCTCGTCGAAGCCGTCCGGGCGGGCGAGGTCCCGGAGGAACTGGTGGACCGGGCGGCGCGCAGGGTGCTGCTCCAGAAGTGCGAGCTGGGCCTGCTGGACGAGGACTGGACCCCGGAGCCGGCGACGGCGCGCATCGACCTGGACTCCCCCGGGAACCGGGCGCTGGCCCGCCGGGTGGCGGAGGAGTCGGTGGTGCTGCTGGACAACCCGGACGGCGTGCTGCCGCTTCCTGCGGACACCCGTATCGCGGTGGTGGGCCCGCGCGCGGCGGACGCCCTGGCCATGCTCGGCTGCTACTCCTTCCCGTCCCACGTCCTCACGCACCACCCCGAGGTGCCGATGGGCATCGAGATCCCGACGCTCCTGGAGAGCCTGCGCGCCGAACTCCCCGACGCCAAGGTGACGTTCGCCGAGGGCTGCGGCGTCGCCGACCCCGACACGGCGGGCTTCGAGGAGGCGGTGGCGCGGGCCTCGGAGGCGGACGTGTGCCTCGCGGTGCTGGGCGACCGGGCGGGGTTGTTCGGGCGGGGCACGTCGGGCGAGGGCTGCGATGTGACGGACCTGCGGCTGCCCGGGGTACAGGCCGAGCTGCTGGACGCGCTGGTGGCGACGGGCGTCCCGGTGGTGCTGGTGCTGCTGACGGGCCGCCCGTACGCGCTGGGCCGCTGGGAGGGCCGGCTGGGGGCGGTCGTCCAGGCCTTCTTCCCGGGGGAGGAGGGCGGCCCGGCGGTGGCGGGAGTGCTGTCCGGGCGGGTGAACCCGTCGGGACGGTTGCCGGTGAGTGTGCCACGGGAGCCCGGAGGCCAGCCGTGGACGTACCTCCAGCCGCCGTTGGGGCTGGCGGGAGAGGTCAGCAACCTGGACCCGACACCGCAGTACGCCTTCGGACACGGGCGCTCGTACACGTCGTTCGCGTGGGACGAATTCCAGGGGACGGCGCCGGAGATCACGACGGACGGCACATACGACCTCTCGCTCACCGTCCGCAACACGGGGGACCGGGCCGGGGCGGAGGTCGTCCAGCTCTACCTGCACGATCCGGTGGCGTCGGTCACGCGCCCGGATGTGCGGCTGATCGGATATCAGCGGGTGGAGCTGGGGGCGGGTGAGGTACGCCGGTTGACGTTCCGTTTCCACACGGACCTGTCGGGATTCACCGACCGCTCGGGGCGGAGGGTGGTCGAACCGGGAGTGCTGGAGCTGCGGGTGGGAGCGTCCAGTGCGGAGGCACGACACACGGCAACCCTGAAACTGACGGGCCCCGTACGGGAGCTGGGGCCGGACCGGCGACTGCTGTGCGGCACGAAGGTAACGGCAACCTGAGCGTCCCCGTAAGTCAGCTCACCCCCACCGACTCGAACCGCCACCGATGCACGCCCCGAGTCACCAACCCCTCGTCGGGCTCGGCAAGTTCGGGCAACTGTGCGTCGGGCTCCGCGTCCCACCATGTGATGACCAGGACGCGGTCCTCGGGGGCGTGGAAGGTCTCCCGGCGCAGGGGGCGTACGGCCAGTTCCTGGCGCCGGGCCCACGCGAGCAGTTCCTCACCCCGTCCGGGAACCGCCCGCGCCTCCCACATCAACGCGACCGTCACGAGTACAGGTTCTCCTTGCTGACCTCGTGCACATGGTCGTGAGAGTGGTCGGTGCCCGGCACATGGGGATCCGTCACCGGCAGCGACGAGTCCGCCGACAGGTCCCAGCTCGACGCCGCCCGGTTGCGCGCCACCATCTCCGCGCCCAGCGCCGCCACCATCGCGCCGTTGTCTGTGCACAACTTCGGCCGTGGCACCCGCAGTCGGATACCGGCCGCCTCGCACCGCTCCTGCGCCATCGCCCGCAGCCGGGAGTTGGCGGCCACACCGCCGCCGATCATCAGATGGTCGACGCCCTCGTCCTTGCAGGCCCGTACGGCCTTGCGGGTCAGCACGTCGACGACCGCCTCCTGGAAGGAGGCCGAAACGTCACGCACCGGCACCTCCTCCCCCGCCGCCCGCTTGGCCTCGATCCAGCGGGCGACCGCCGTCTTCAGCCCCGAGAAGGAGAAGTCGTACGCCGGGTCGCGCGGGCCCGTCAGTCCGCGCGGGAAGGCGATCGCATTCGGGTCGCCCTCGCGGGCGTAGCGGTCGATGACCGGGCCGCCGGGGAAGCCGAGGTTGAGCACGCGCGCGACCTTGTCGAAGGCCTCACCGGCCGCGTCGTCGATGGTCGCACCGAGCGGCCGTACGTCCGAGGTGATGTCGGTCGACAGCAGCAGCGAGGAGTGCCCGCCGCTCACCAGCAGCGCCATCGTCGGCTCCGGCAGCGCGCCGTGCTCGAGCTGGTCCACGCAGATGTGGGAGGCGAGGTGGTTGACGCCGTAGAGCGGCTTGCCCAGCGCGTAGGCGTACGCCTTCGCCGCCGACACACCGACCAGTAGCGCGCCCGCCAGGCCCGGACCGGCGGTCACCGCGATGCCGTCCAGGTCCCTCGCGCTCACCCCCGCTTCCTTCAGCGCACGGTCGATGGTCGGGACCATCGCCTCCAGGTGCGCCCGTGAGGCGACCTCCGGCACGACGCCGCCGAAGCGGGCGTGCTCGTCGACGCTGGAGGCGACGGCGTCTGCGAGCAGGGTGGTGCCGCGGACGATGCCGACGCCGGTCTCGTCACAGGAGGTCTCGATGCCGAGGACGAGGGGTTCGTGCCGCGAGTCAGCCATTGATCTCGGTTCCTTGTACGGAGTTTTCGGGGGCGGTCAGTCGCATCACCAGGGCGTCCACGTTCCCCGGCTGGTAGTAGCCGCGCCTGAAGCCGATGGCCTCGAAGCCGAAGCGCTCGTAGAGCTTCTGCGCGCGGACGTTGTCCACACGGCACTCCAGCATCACTTCGGCGCACTCGAAGTCGCTCGCGGCGCGCAGCAGTTCGGTGAGCAGACGCCCGCCGAGCCCGGTGCCCCAGTGGTCGCGGGCGACGGCGATGGTCTGGATGTCGGCGAGGTCCCCGGCGGAGGCGAGGCCGGCGTAGCCCACGACCCGGTCGGGTCCCTCGGCGACGACATAGCGCCGGGTCGCCTCGGGCCCGCGCGAGTGGGCCAGCTCGGACCAGAACATGCCTCGCGACCAGGCGTCCTCGGGGAACAGGTCCTTCTCCAGCGCCAGCACCCGGTCGATGTCCCACCAGCGCATCTCGCGCAGCGGAGGACCGGAGGCAGCGGCGGAACGAGTCTCGGGTTCGGTCACTTGGGGGTGACCACCTTGTAGTTCTTGGGGACCTGGGCATCGGGACGGCGCAGATACAGCGGCCGCGGTGCGGGGAGTTCCTCGCCCGCCGCGAGCTTCTCGGCGGCCAGCGCCGCGAGCGCCGCCGCCGACACGTGTTCCGGCTCGTGGGCGCTGGGGAAGGTGTCGGGGTACAGCAGCGCGCCCGCGCCGACCGCCGGCAGCCCGGCGACCTGGTCGGCGATGTCGGCGGGCCGGTCGACGGCCGGGTCGGTCAGGCGGGTGCGGGAGTCGGCGTACCGCGCCCAGTACACCTCCTTGCGCCGGGCGTCGGTCGCGACGACGAACGGACCCTTCTCGATGTCGGCGGCGTAGGCGAGACCGTCCAGCGTGCACAGGCCGTGCACGGGGACGCCGAGGGCGAGCCCGAAGGTGTCTGCGGTCATCAGACCGACGCGCAGCCCGGTGTAGGGGCCGGGTCCGATGCCCACGACGATGCCGGTGACGGCGTCGAGCCGTTTGCCGGCCTCGACAAGGACTCGGTCGACGGCCGGCAGCAGCAGCTCGCCGTGCCGGCGCGCGTCCACCTGGCTCGACGAGGCGATGACGTCCGTGCCGTCGTGCAGCGCGACGGTGACGGCGGGGGTGGCGGTATCCAGAGCGAGCAAGAGCACGCAAACAGCCTACGGCGCCCGCGCCCCCAGAAGCGCCGCCCCGGTCGGGCGCGTGACGGCTGCTACGGTCGGCCTGGATCACGACTTATCACGCGAACGCTGAGGTGGGCGAGGGTGGCAGGCAGCAGCTCCGGAATCGTGGCGGGGCTCACCGCGGCTGCTCTGGCGACCGTCGGTTTCCTCGCCTTCAAGGCCTCGGCGACCGTCCCGGCCGACCTGGCCAGGCCACGGACCGGCGACTCACCCGGGGTGAGTACCTCCAAGGTGCCCCGTGACCGCGAGGACCCCGACGCGCTGCCCGACGGATCCGGTACGGGCCCGCGGGTCGTGTACTCGGTGGACGACGACCGGGTGTGGCTGGTCGAGGCGAGCGGCAAGGTCAAGCGCACGTTCCGCGTGAACCCCGGATCGGTCGACCCCCTGCCGGGTGTGTACGCGGTCGCCTCCCGCTCCAACGCGGCCACCGGCACCGACGGCGCCTCCATCGAGCACGTCGTCCGCTTCGCGAGCGTGGACACCGTCACCATCGGCTTCAGCTCGATCGTCCGAAGCGCCACGGCGCCTGCCGGCCCGGCCCTGAAGACGGGCGGTATCCGCGAGTCGCGGGCGGACGGCGAGGCGATGTGGGACTTCGCGACGATCGGCCGAGCGGTCGTGGTGATCCGCTAGGCGGCTTCGCGGTGCCCGCGCTCCGGCGCCCTGTGCTCCGGGCGTCCGGCCTGCGGCTGCCCGGCCTCCGGCTCGCGCGGCGGAGTCGAGATCAGTCTCGCCGCGGCGCCGGCCGCGAGCAGATCACGCATGGACACCCCGGCGACCACGTGGGGCCGCTGCTGGACCTTGTTCTCCGATGCCGGCATGGACGCCTCCTGGGGCCGGGGGCGGACGTAGTTAGGTACACCTAACTACGGACTGGGTACCATGTGACCACGCACAAGACCGCGAACGCAATATCTTGCCGACGTCTTGTCGGAATGTTGATCGGGTCCACATCCGTGCGGCGTCCCCGCTCAGGCGGACAGCACGCTCAGATCCGCCGCCGCCCAGCGCTCCCCGAGCCCGGTCACGGTCACCTGCCGCACCTCGTCCGTCGTGTCGCCGACGGCACGGTGGATCACGATCTGAAGCCGCTCCTCGGTCAGCTCCTCGACCTTGCCCTCGCCCCACTCCACGACGATCACCGACTCCGGCAGCGAGACGTCGAGGTCGAGGTCCTCCATCTCGTCCAGGCCGCCCGACAGCCGGTAGGCGTCGACGTGGACGAGCGGCGGACCGTCACCGAGGGAGGGGTGCACGCGGCCGATCACGAACGTCGGGGATGTGACCGCTCCCCGGACCCCCAGCCCCTCGCCGAGCCCCCGCGCCAGCGTCGTCTTGCCCGCGCCGAGCTCCCCGCTGAGCATCACGAGGTCGCCCGCGCGCAGCAGCTTGGCGAGGCGGCGGCCCAGCTCTCGCATCTGGTCGGGAGAAGTGACGGTGAGCTGAAGGTCACCCGCGTTGTGCGGTGCTGCTGGTGCTTCCATAGCCACTAACCGTAGCCCCTGCCGGCACGGCACCCGCCCGGGTGAGCAGGTCGGCCAGCCGGTCGGTGACCACTTCCGGGTGCTCCAGAATGACCAGGTGGCCTGCGTCCGGCACCAGGACCAGTTCGGCCTCCGGCAGATGGTCGGCGATGGCCTCGCTGTGCTCGCTGGGCGTGACGAGGTCGCCCACGCCGGCGAGGACGAGGACCGGCATCTCGGTGAAAAGGGCGAGCGCCTCGGTCTTGTCGTGGTCGGCGAAGGCCGGGTAGAACTCCGCGACCACGTCGATCGGCGTCCCCTCGATCATCCGCTCGGCGAACCGGGCGACCGCCGGGTCGACGTCCCGGGACGAGAACGAGTACCGCTTGATGATCCCGGCGAACAGGTCGGCGGTGGCCCGCCGCCCCCGCTCCACCAGCTCGGCGCGCTGCCCCAGTGCCTTGAGCACGCCCGGCAGTACCCGCCGCACGGCGTTCACCCCTGCGACGGGCAGCCCGAAGTTGACCTCGCCGAGCTTCCCGGACGACGTACCGACGAGGGCGGTGGCGACGACCCGGTCGCGGATCAGGTCCGGGAACTGGTCGGCCAGCGCCATGATGGTCATCCCGCCCATGGAGTGCCCGACCAGCACGAGCGGCCCCTCCGGCGCGGCCGCGTCGATGACGGCCTTCAGATCGCGCCCGAGCTGCTCGATGTCGACGTGCCTGCCCTCCTGCGTCTGGGCGACGCCACGCCCCGAGCGGCCGTGGCTGCGCTGGTCCCAGTGCACGGTGCGCACGACGCCCCGCAGGGCGGCCCGCTGGAAGTGCCAGGAGTCCTGGTTGAGGCAGTAGCCGTGACTGAAGACGACGGTGACGGGGGCGGGTGCCTTGCGCCCGAACAGCCGTCGCCGGCGCGGGCTGAGGGCGGGAGCGGCCTCGGGGTCGATGTCGTCGACCTCGTAGTACAGCTCGGTGCCGTCGTCGGAGTGCGCCTTGCCGGGTGTGCCGCGCAGCGAGCCGTACGGGCCCGCCGAGTCGAGGGCGAGTCTGGCCTTCTGCCGCATGCCGCGGCCCACTGTCATCCGCTCTATGGCGACGCCGGCCGCGGCGCCCGCGGCGATCACGCCTATCGCCGCTCCGGCGATGCCGGTCGCCCTGCGCCAGTTCGCGGCCGCCCCCGTGGCGGAGGCGACGGCCGCGACGGCCTCCGCACTGCTCTCGCTCACGTACCGCTCCTCTTCACTGGGTCTGGTGGTGCCGTTGTGAGGTGGGTGGTGGATGGTGCCGATGTTTTTCGATCTTGCGTACCGCTACGGGTTACCCGTCTCGTTCCACATTCACTTAGCCGCATGCAGATGGACGCATCACATAGCCCGCATCACGGCGCCGCATCACATGGACGCATTCCTATAGACGCGTGGAACGCGCGTTCCGATCCGGGTGACGATTTCGTACGCGATGGTCCCCGCCGCCTGCGCCCAGTCCTCGGCGGTGGGCTCACCGCCGTCGCCGGGCCCGAACAGCACGGCCCGCGCACCCGGCTCGGGCTCGTCCCCGCCCAGGTCGACGACGAACTGGTCCATCGCGATCCGGCCCGCGACCGTCCGCCACTTGCCGCCGACCAGCACCGGCCCGGCGCCGGAGGCGTGCCGCGGGATGCCGTCGGCGTAGCCCAGCGGGACGAGGCCGAGGGTGGTCTCGCCGGGGGTGATGTAGCGATGGCCGTAGCTGACGCCGTGGCCGCCCGGCACGTGCTTGACCAGGGCCAGGGACGCCGACAGCGTCATCACGGGCCGCAGGCCGAAGTCGGCGGGGCTGCCCAGCTCCGGGGCGGGCGAGATGCCGTAGGTCGCGATGCCGGTGCGCACCAGGTCGAAGTGGCTCTCCGGGAGGGTGAGCGTGGCGGGCGAGTTCGCGATGTGCCGCACCTGCGGCCGCGCGCCCTGCCCCTCGGCGTACGCCACCATCTCCCGGAAGCGGGCGAGCTGGGCGGCGATGGAGGGATGGCCCGGCTCGTCGGCGCAGGCGAAGTGGGACCACAGCCCGGTGACGCTCAGGAGCCCCTCGGCCTCGGCCCGCAGGGCCTCGCGGACCAGCTCGGCCCAGTCGTCGCCCGGCTGGCAGCCGCCGCGCCCGAGCCCGGTGTCGGCCTTGAGGTGCACGCGAGCGGGGACGCCGGCCCGGCGGGCGGCCTCGGTGAGCTCCCTGAGGGCCCACATCCCGCTGACGGAGACGTCGAGGTCGGCCTCGACGGCCTCCTGCCAGGGGCCGCCCGGCGTCCACAGCCAGCACATGATCCGCACGCCGCGCAGCCCGGCGGCCCGCAGCACCAGGGCCTCCTCCGGGGTCGCCGTACCCAGCCAGGTGGCGCCCGCCTCGACCGCCGCGCGGGCGCACTGGACCGCCCCGTGGCCGTACGCGTCCGACTTCACGACGGCCATCAGGGCAGCGCCCGGTGCGAGGGCGCGCAGGGTCCGCACGTTGGCTCGCAGGGCGGCCAGATCGATCTCGGCGCGGGCGCGCAGGGGCGCGGTCGGCAGGGCTGTTGTCTCTGTCATCGCGCCCCCAGTGTCTCAGAGGGGTCCGACACGGCCGCCGCGCCGGGAGCCATGGGCTACTCCTGCTCCTGCCTGTGGCCCCACACGTACACCCGGTCGCCCTTCTTCAGCACCCCCCACAGCTTCCGCGCGTCCCTCAGGGTCAGATTGACGCAGCCCCTTGAGCCGATGGGGGTGAAGATGTTGCCGTAGACGCCGTGGAACGCCTGGCCGCCGCTGAAGAACTGGGAGTAGGGCATGGGGCTCTTGTAGAGCGTCGACACGTGGTTCTTGTGCCGCCAGTAGACCGCGTGCCATCCGTTGCGCGTCCCGTATCCCGTCCGTCCGCTCCGGATGGGCACGGGTCCGAACACGACGTCCTTGCCGTGCTGCACCCAGGCGATCTGCCGGTCGAGGTCGGCACAGGCGACCCGGTAGGAGCGCACCGGGCACTTCTTGGCCGCGTTGGGGTTCTTGCGGGCGGCGACGAGCTGCATGGTGGCCCAAGTCACAGGCCCGGCGTATCCGATGGCGGGCTTGATCCGGTGCTTCTTCTGGAAGGCGCGGATGGCCTTGCAGTCGCCGGCCGACTGCTCGCCGTCCACCGGCCGCTTCAGCCACCGCTCGATCTCCCGCTGACGCAGGCCCGTCTCCTCACTGCACGTCACGTCCCCGAAGGAGTCCATGGGATCGACGTACTCCACGAGGTCGTAAGCCTCCTCCGGAGCGTCCCGCGGCTCGACGGCGTCCTCCTCGGGCCTGGGCTTGTACACCTTCGGCGGCAGCGCCTGGTCGGGCGTGTCCATCTGCGAGAGCGGAAGCAGGGTCAGGGGGATGCCGGGCACGAGCTCGGCGGCCAGCGGTCCGGACGTCGGGGGCACCGGGTCCGCGGAGTCCGCCGAGTCCGCCGAAGCGCCGCCGACGGGCAGCATGACCGCCCCGGCGAGCAGCACGGCGAAACTCCGGCATGCGATACGTCTGCTGATCATGCGCACAGGGAAGCGTGAGGGCCCGCCCGCGCTAAGGCGCCGCGCGGCGGGGTCACTCTTTTGAGGACCATCTCCCGGGGACCCATAGGGTGCTCGGCATGAGCATCATCGGGGTCGGCATCGACGTGGCCGAGATCGACAGATTCGAGGCGGCGCTGGAACGCACTCCCGGGCTGGCCGAACGGCTCTTCCTGGAGCGCGAGTTGCTGCTGCCGAGCGGCGGACGCAGGGGCATCGCCTCACTCGCCGCCCGCTTCGCCGCGAAGGAGGCCCTGGCGAAGGCGCTCGGCGCCCCGGCGGGCCTGCTCTGGACCGACGCCGAGGTCTGCGTGGAGGACAGCGGGCAGCCCCGGTTGCGGGTGACGGGGACGGTGGCGGCCCGGGCCGCCGAACTCGGCGTACGGTCCTGGCACGTGTCGCTGAGCCATGACGCCGGGGTGGCGTCGGCTGTGGTGGTGGCGGAGGGCTGAGCGGCGGGCTGCTGCGCGAAGGCACGGCACAACGGCGTTGGACGCGACGCGCCTCGCCCCGTGCGGGAGACTCGATCGCATGCGGACTGCGTACGGCGTGGAGACGGTAAGGGCGGCCGAACGGGAGCTGATGGCACGGCTCCCGGACGGGGCGCTGATGCAGCGGGCGGCGGCCGGACTCGCCGCGGCCTGCGCGGATCTGCTGGGCCGGGTGTACGGCAGCCGGGTCGTGCTGCTGATCGGCAGCGGCGACAACGGCGGCGACGCCCTGTACGCCGGCGCCCGGCTGGCCCGGCGCGGAGCCGGCGTCACGGCGGTGTTGCTGGCGCCGGAGCGCGCGCACGCCGAGGGCCTCGCGGCGCTGCGGCGGGCGGGCGGCCGGTCCGTCGGCCTCGATGCCGCCGAGGAGTTGATCGAGCGCGCGGACCTGGTCGTGGACGGCATCGTCGGCATCGGCGGCAAGGGCGGCCTGCGGCCGGACGCGGCACCGCTGGCCGGCGCGGCTGCCCGGTCCGGGGCCGCGGTGGTCGCCGTGGACCTGCCGAGCGGGGTGGACGCAGACACGGGCGAGGTGCGCGGCACGGCGATCCGGGCGGACCTCACCGTCACCTTCGGCACGCACAAGCCGGGCCTGCTGATCGACCCGGCGCGGGAGTACGCCGGTGTCGTGCGGCTCGTGGACATCGGACTGGCGCTGCCGGCCGACGCGGTGGAGCTGGAGGCTCTGCAACACACGGACGTGGCACGGCTGTTGCCGCTGCCCGGGGCGGAGACGGACAAGTACCGGCGCGGGGTCGTGGGCATCGCGGCGGGATCGTCGAGGTACCCGGGCGCGGCCGTACTGGCCGTGGCGGGCGCGCTGCGGGGCGGGGCCGGGGCCGTGCGGTACGTCGGTCCGGCCGCGGACGCGGTGATCGCCCGGTTCCCCGAGACGCTGGTGTCGGACCGGGGCCCGAAGAAGGCCGGGCGCGTGCAGGCCTGGGTCGTCGGCCCGGGCGCCGGGGACGACGCGGCGACGGTGGCGGAGGTGCTGGCGACGGACGTCGCGGTGCTGCTGGACGCGGACGGGCTGCGGCTTGCGGACACGCAGGCGGTACGGGCCCGTACGGCACCGACCCTGATGACCCCGCACGCCGGGGAGGCGGCGGCGCTGCTCGGTGTCTCCCGCGAGGAGGTCGAGGGGGCCCGGCTGGCTTCGGTACGGGAGTTGGCGCAGCGGTACGCGGCGACCGTGCTGCTGAAGGGCTCGACGACGCTGGTGGCCCGGGCGGGCGGGGCCGGCGCGGTGCGGGTGAATCCGACGGGAACGGGCTGGCTGGCCACGGCCGGCAGCGGCGACGTGCTGTCCGGCCTGGGTGGATCACTGCTGGCGGCGGGGCTCCCGGCGGAGGACGCGGCGAGCGTGGCGGCGTACCTCCACGGCCTCTCGGCGAGGTTCGCGGCGGACGGCGCGCCGTTGGGGGCGCACGACGTGGCCGAGGGGATTCCGGAGGCTTGGCGGGATGTGCGGGTGGGGTGAGGAGAGGTTCGGGTGGGTTGGGAGGGCTGGTCGACCGGGTCAGGCTGCAACCCTCTCGGGGGCGCTCTCGCACGGCCGAGCATTGCACCGACGTACCTGCAACTCCCCAGGGGCGCGGGGAACTGCGCGACCAGCCCCAACCCACCCGCGAACGGGTACGCGCCGCCACCGCCCTTCCCTTGACCCGCGCTCGTCCCTCCGCGAAGTTGGCCGTCAGCACCAGGGCGTGGACGGGCGGGCAGGTCCGGCGGAGTGAGGTCGTGGGATGCGGGCGATCGTCGTGGGCGCGGGCATCGGGGGACTGGCGGCGGCGCTGAGCCTGCGCCGCGCGGGCGTCGACGTGACGCTGGTGGAGCAGGCGCAGCGCTTCTCGGACATCGGCGCCGGGATCCAGCTCGCGCCCAACGCCACGCGCGAGTTACGCCGGCTCGGCGTGCTGGACGCGGTCGCCGCCCTGGCCGCCCACCCGCCGTACGTCAGCTTCCGTACCTGGTCGGACGGTTCGGAGATCTGCCGTTACGCGCTGGGACGGGAGGCCGAGGAGGAGTTCGGGGCGCCGTACCTGGTGGTGCACCGGGCGGATCTGCACGGCGCGCTGGCCGCGGCGGTGCCGCCGGAGGCGGTGCATCTGGACACGACGGTCGTCGCGATCGACCAGGACGACAAGGCCGCCCGGGTGACGACGGCGACCGGCGAGCGCCTGGCGGCGGACCTCGTGGTGGCGGCCGACGGGATCCGCTCCGCGGCCCGCCAGTGGCTCTTCGGCGAGGACGAGGCGGTGTTCTCGGGCACGGCCGCGTACCGGGCCCTGCTCCCCGCCGACGAGGTGGCCGACCTGGGCCTCCCGCCGCTCGCCGCCTGGCTCGGCCCGGACCGGCACTTCGTCCACTACTGGGTGCGGCGCGGCGAACTGCTCAACGTCGTGGCCGTGTTCACCACGCAAGCGGCGACCCAGGAGTCCTGGACGGCGAAGGCGGAACCCGGCGAACCGCTGCGCGCGTTCACCGACTGGGACCCCCGCGTCCGCACGGTCCTCGAACGCGCGGGCCAGGTCCTCCGCTACGGCATCCACACCCGCACGCCCCTCACCGGCTGGAACGTCGGACGCGTCACCCTCCTCGGCGACAGCGCCCACGCGATGGTCCCCTTCCAGGCCCAGGGCGCGGCCCAGGCGATCCTGGACGCGGCGGTACTGGGCGACGAACTGACGGACGCGACCCCGGCCGACGTACCCGCCGCCCTCGACCACTACGTCCACCGCCGCGTCTCGGCCGCCACCGGCATGCAGTCCCGCTCCGCCCAGGCCGGCAGGGACTTCCATCTGCCGGACGGCCCGGAGGCCCGGACCCGAAACGCCCGCATGGCGGCACACGCGACGGAGCACAGGTTCATGCCTCAGGCGACGGCGTGGAGGTTGGACGTGCCGGCGGAGAAACCGGAGTCATGAGCAGCACACCTCGTCAGTCGCCGTCCCCGGAACCGGCAGCCGGAAGGTCCGGGTCCGCGGCGAACAGGTCCTCGGCCCGCTCGACCGTACGGGACCGCTCCAGCCAGGCGTGCATGCGATCGAGGTCGGTGCAGGTGGTGATGCGCTCACGCACACCGTCCGGTACGGGGATGCCACGAACCTCCAGCACGAGCAGAATCCCCTTCGCCTCGCCCCTGGCCTCACCCTTGGCCTCGCCGTCGGCCTTGCCTTCAAGGTAGGCCGTCTCACGGACCGTGCCCCGACCGGGGAAGTAGCTGACGAACGTCGACATGATTGCCTTCCATTTTCGATTCCCGCCCCTGGTCAGCGGCTGCCACCCCCACAGATCCGAACAGGCCCGAACCAGCGCCGGCCCTCGCCCCTCCTCGGCCTCCCCGAGCTTCCCCAACTCGGCGACCCGAAGTCGGCTCACTCCACGGTCACCGACTTGGCCAGGTTGCGCGGCTGATCCACCTCGTTCCCCCGGGCCGTGGCCAGCTCGCACGCGAAGACCTGAAGCGGCACCGTCGCCACCATCGGCTGAAGCAGGGTCGGAGTCGCCGGGATGCGGATCAGGTGGTCGGCGTACGGCACCACCGCCTCGTCGCCCTCCTCCGCGATCACGATCGTCCGCGCACCCCTCGCCCGGATCTCCTGCATGTTGGACACGATCTTGTCGTGCAGAACCGAGCGTCCCCGGGGCGAGGGCACCACGACCACGACCGGCAGATCGTCCTCGATGAGGGCGATGGGACCGTGCTTCAACTCCCCCGCCGCGAAGCCCTCGGCATGCATATAGGCGAGTTCCTTGAGCTTGAGCGCCCCTTCGAGAGCGACCGGATACCCCACGTGCCGCCCCAGGAACAGCACCGTGTTCTTGTGGGCGAGCGACCGCGCCAGCTCTCGCACCGGCTCCATGGTCTCCAGGACCCGTTCGACCTGCCCGCCGATCTGCGCCAGGTCCCGGACCACGACGTGGATCTCGTCCCCCCACTTGGTGCCCCGGGCCTGCCCCAGATACAGGGCGACCAGATAGCAGGCCACTAGCTGCGTCAGGAACGCCTTCGTCGAGGCGACCGCGACCTCGGGCCCGGCGTGCGTGTACAGCACCGCGTCCGACTCGCGCGGGATGGTCGACCCGTTGGTGTTGCAGATCGCCAGCACCTTCGCGCCCTGCTCACGGGCGTGCCGCAGCGCCATGAGGGTGTCCATCGTCTCGCCGGACTGGGAGATCGCGATGACGAGGGTCTGCTGGTCGAGGATCGGATCCCGGTACCGGAACTCGCTGGCCAGCTCGACCTCGCACGGGATCCGCGTCCAGTGCTCGATGGCGTACTTGGCGATCAGCCCGGCGTGGAAGGCCGTACCGCAGGCGACGATCACGACCTTGTCGACCTCGCGCAGCTCGGAGGCGCTGATCCGCACCTCGTCCAGCGTCAGCGAGCCGGCCGCGTCGATGCGCCCCAGCAGCGTGTCGGCGACCGCCTTGGGCTGCTCGGCGATCTCCTTGAGCATGAAGTAGTCGTAGCCGCCCTTCTCCGCGGCCGAGGCGTCCCAGTCGACGTGGTACGACCGCACATCCGCCGGCCGTCCGTCGAACCCGGTGACGGTCACGCCGTCCCGCCGCAGCTCCACGACCTGGTCCTGCCCGAGCTCGATCGCCGACCGCGTGTGGTCGATGAACGCGGCGACGTCAGAGGCGAGAAAGGCCTCGCCCTCCCCGACGCCCACCACGAGCGGCGAGTTCCGCCGCGCCCCGACCACCACGTCGGGCTCATCCGAGTGCACCGCGACCAGCGTGAACGCCCCCTCCAGCCGCCGGCACACCAGCCGCATGGCCTCCGCGAGGTCGGCACTGGCGGAGAACTCCTCGGCCAGCAGATGCGCGACGACCTCGGTGTCCGTCTCGGACGCCAGCACATGCCCGCGCTCCGCCAACTCGGCCCGCAGCAAGGCGAAGTTCTCGATGATCCCGTTGTGCACGACGGCGACGCGCCCGGCGTTGTCGAGATGCGGATGGGCGTTGCCGTCGGTCGGCCCGCCGTGCGTGGCCCAGCGCGTGTGCCCGATCCCCGTGGTCCCGGTCGGCAACGGCCGCTCGACCAGCTCCTTCTCCAGATTCCCGAGCTTCCCGGCCTTCTTGGCCCCGGCCAGCCCCCCGTCCGCCAGCACGGCGACCCCCGCCGAGTCGTACCCCCGGTACTCCAGCCGCTTGAGTCCGGCCACCACGATCTCAAGCGCCGACTGCGACCCCACGTATCCCACGATTCCGCACATGCGCGGCAGCCTACGACCGAACTCCGCTCAAAAACCGCCGAAGCGTGCCCGATTTCGGAAATTCCTACGGCGGTACGAACACCCGAACCGGCACTTCCCGCCCCGTCGACAGATCGTCGCCCTCAGGTCTTCGCCCGATAGGCCCGCATGGCCAGCGGATAGAACACCACTGCGATCCCCGCCGCCCACACCAGCGACCACAGCACCGGCTCGGCCACCGGCCCGCCCAGCAGCAACCCCCGGAACGCGTCCGACAGATGCGTCACCGGGTTCACGTCGCTCCATGCCTGGAGCCACCCCGGCATGGTGTCCACCATGACGAACGCGCTGCTGGTGAAGGTGATCGGGAAGATGATCGTGAAGGCGAACGCCTGCACCTTCTCCGCGTCGCCGGCCAGCATCCCGATCAGCACCGCGCCCCAGGACACCGCCGCCGCGAACACGATCACCAGCAGCGACCCGAGCAGGAACCCGTCCAGTCCCCCGGTGACCCGGAAGCCGAGCAGCAGGCCGAGGCCGATCATCAGCAGCAGGGCCCAGAGGTGCTTGGCGAGGTCCGCGGTGATGCGGCCGATGAGCGGGGCGGAGCGGGCGATCGGCAGGCTGCGCAGTCGGTCGAAGACGCCCTTGGTGAGGTCGGTGTTCAGGGCCATGGCCGTGTACATCGTCATGAACAACGTGTTCTGGACGATGATCCCCGGCAGCGCGTACTTCAGGTACGCCTCCGGCGACCCGGCCATCTGCCCGCCCAGCACATAGGTGAACAGGAACACGAACATGATCGGCGTGATGCTGTAGTCGACCAGTTCCAGCGGGTTGTGCTTCACCGCGACCAGACTGCGCCAGGCCATCGTGCAGGTCTGCCGCAGCCCGTCCAGCGGGCGCACCCGGCCCGACTTGGTGACCGGCGCCGTGACGGTCGTGGCGGCGGCGGTCATGACCGGCTCACCGCCTTCTCCCGTTCGCCCTCGCCGTCCGGGGCCACCGCCCCGCGACTCCCGTCGCGGCCTGCTTCCCCGTCGCCGTCCGCGTCCGCATGCCCGTCGCCCTCCGGCCCGCCGGGCTCGGCCCGGTGCCCGGTCAGGGCCAGGAACACCTCGTCGAGCGAGGAGCGCCGCAGCGCGAGCTCGCCCACCGCGATGCCCTCGCGGTCGAGCGTGCGCACGACGGCCGGCATCAGCTCGGGGTCCTTCACCGGCGCGGTGACCGTCTCGCCCTCGATCTGGGTCTGCGGCCCCGCCGCCTCGGCCACGAGCGCGTGCACCCGCGCGAGATCATCCGCCAGCACCGGCCGCAGCTCCAGCACCTGCCCGCCGACCTGCGACTTCAGCTCGTCGGGCGTGCCCTCGGCGATCACCCGGCCCTTGTCGATCACCACGATGTCGTCGGCGAGCACATCGGCCTCGTTCAGATACTGCGTGGTCAGCAGGGCCGTCGCACCGTCCGCGACCAGCCCCCGCAGCAGGTCCCACAGCTCACCGCGGCTGTGCGGGTCGAGGCCGGTGGTCGGCTCGTCGAGGAAGAGGATGCTGGGCCGGCCCACCAGGCTGGCCGCCAGGTCCAGACGCCTGCGCATACCCCCGGAGTACGTCTTCGCGGCCCGCCCGGCCGCGTCCGCCAGTTGGAACCGCTCCAGCAGCTCGGCGGCCCGCGCCCGCGCCTCCCGGCGGGGCAGCCCCAGCAGACGCCCGATGAGCAGCAGATTCTCCGTGCCGGTCAGGTTCTCGTCGACCGCCGCGTACTGCCCGGTCAGCCCCACCATGGCCCGTACGACCCCGGCCTCGCGGACCACGTCGTGCCCGGCCACCTGGGCCCTGCCCGCGTCGGGCCGCAGCAGCGTCGCGAAGATCCGCACCGCGGTGGTCTTCCCGGCGCCGTTGGGGCCCAGCAGCCCGAGCACCGAGCCCTTGCGGGCCCCCAGGTCGACACCGGCCAGCGCCTCGGTCTCCTTGAACCGCTTGACCAGGCCTTCCGCCTCTATCGCATACGTCGTCATGGGTCACCCCTCGGGGTTGGTGGACCCCGACCCGGGCCCACCTCTTCCACAACTGTGACGCACGCCACTGACATTCCGCGTCTTGTCCGGATTTCCCCCAAAAGCCATCGCGTGACGGATCCCACCCCGCCGTCTGTTCGTACTCCCGTAACAATGGACTGTGATCTCTCCGGTCTCCTCGATACCCCGGAGCGCCCACCGGCAGCGGCCGGAGGCGACTCCCTACGTCGACCTCACCCGCTCGGAGTGGAGCGCGCTGCGTGACAAGACACCGCTGCCGCTCACGGCGGAGGAGGTCGAAAAGCTGCGCGGTCTCGGCGATGTCATCGACCTCGACGAGGTGCGGGACATCTACCTCCCGCTCTCCCGCCTGCTCAACCTCTACGTCGGCGCCACCGACGGCCTCAGAGGCGCGCTGAACACCTTCCTCGGCGAACAGGGCTCCCAGTCCGGCACCCCGTTCGTCATAGGGGTCGCCGGCTCGGTCGCCGTGGGCAAGTCCACGGTCGCCCGGCTCCTGCAGGCCCTGCTCTCCCGCTGGCCCGAGCACCCGCGCGTCGAACTGGTCACCACCGACGGCTTCCTGCTGCCCACCAAGGAGCTCCAGGCCCGCGGCCTGATGTCGCGCAAGGGCTTCCCCGAGTCCTTCGACCGCCGCGCCCTCACCCGCTTCGTCGCCGACATCAAGGCGGGCAAGGACGAGGTCACGGCCCCCGTCTACTCCCACCTGATCTACGACATCGTCCCGGACCAGCAACTGACCGTGCGCCGCCCCGACATCCTGATCGTCGAGGGCCTCAACGTCCTGCAGCCCGCCCTCCCCGGCAAGGACGGCCGCACCCGGGTCGGCCTCGCCGACTACTTCGACTTCAGCGTGTACGTCGACGCCCGCGCCGAGGACATCGAGCGCTGGTACCTCAACCGCTTCAAGCGACTGCGCGAGACCGCGTTCCAGAACCCCTCCTCGTACTTCCGCAAGTACACCCAGGTGTCCGAGGAGGAGGCCCTCGACTACGCCCGCACGATGTGGCGGACCATCAACAAGCCGAACCTGGTGGAGAACATCGCCCCCACCCGCGGCCGGGCCACCCTCGTCGTCCGCAAGGGCCCGGATCACAAGGTGCAGCGGCTGAGCCTGCGCAAGCTGTGACGGCTAGTCTGCCGCCATGCTGCACCTGCGCCTGATCACACCGTCCGACAGGACGGACGAAGTGGTCCGACTGATCGAGAACACGGTCGGCACCACGCACCTCGTCGTGCTGTCGGGTGCCGCCCGCAACCCTGCCGGGGATGTCGTCACCTGCGACGTGGCACGTGAGGCGGGTGACGAACTCCTCAGCAGGCTCCAGGAGTTGGACCTCGACAAACAGGGGTCCATCGCCGTCGAGAACATCGACCTGTCGCTGTCCAAGCGTGCCGACAAGGCGGAGGCGGAAGCACCGGGCGAGGGCGCGGACGCGGTGCTGTGGGAGCACCTGACGGACGCGACGCACGAGGAGTCGACTCTCTCGGTCACCTATCTCGCCTTCATCACCCTCGCGACGATGATCGCGGCCTGCGGTGTCGTGCTCGACAACGCGATCCTGATCGTGGGAGCAATGGCGGTCGGCCCGGAGTTCGGCCCGCTCGCGGGCATCTGCACGGCCATGGTGCAGCGGGCGCCACGCCTGGCGCTGCGCTCAATGATCGCACTGCTGGTGGGCTTCGCGGTGGCAATGGCGATGACGGTGGGCTTCAGCTACTTCATGGACGCCGTCGGCCTGTTCACCGAAGCCAAACTGGAGGCCGATCGACCCAACACCGGGTTCATCTACGCCCCCGACTGGTTCTCCTTCGTCGTGGCGGTGCTCGCCGGCGCCGCCGGCACCCTCTCCCTGACGTCCGCCAAGTCCGGTGCCCTGGTCGGCGTCGCCATCTCCGTGACGACGGTCCCGGCCGCCGCCAACGCGTCGGTGGCCCTGATCTACGGCGACAACGAGCAGACCTGGCTCTCGACGGGACAGTTGCTTCTGAACCTCCTGGGCATCATCCTGGCAGGCACCCTCACCCTGCTCACCCAGAAGTGGCTGTGGTCGAAGCAACGCCAGCGTAAGAGCGCCGCCTAGAGCAGCGCCCCGACAGGGGCGCGGGGAACTGCGCGAGCAACCACACACAACGGTCGGCCCGCGACGAACAGAAACCCCCCGCCCCAACCCGGCACGGCCAACTACCCCAGCGCGGACTTCACGGCATCGGCCAGCCGCCCCGCCACGGACCGCGCCTGATCGATGTCCGCGGCCTCGACCATCACCCGGACCAGCGGCTCCGTACCCGAAGACCGCAGCAACACCCGCCCGGTGGACCCGAGTTCCCGCTCGGCCTCGGTGACCGCCGACGCCAGCTCCGCCGAGGTCTTCACCCGCGACTTGTCCACGTCCGGCACATTGATCAGCACCTGCGGCAGCCGCTCCATCACGGACACGAGGTCCTTGAGCGTACGACCGGTCTGCGCGACCCTCGCCGCCAGCAGAAGCCCGGTCAGCGTGCCGTCGCCGGTGGTGGCGTGGTCGAGGATGATGACGTGCCCGGACTGTTCGCCGCCCAGGGCGAACCCGCGCTCCTTCATCTCCTCCAGCACATACCGGTCACCGACCGCGGTCTGCACCAGCGCGATGCCCTCACGCTCCATGGCGAGCTTGAACCCGAGGTTGGACATCACGGTCGCCACGACCGTCTCGGACCGCAGCTCGGACCGCTCCCTCATCGCGAGCGCGAGCACGGCGAGGATCTGGTCGCCGTCCACTTCCTCGCCGGTGTGGTCCACGGCGAGGCAGCGGTCGGCGTCACCGTCGTGCGCGATGCCGAGGTCGGCCCCGTGCTCCACCACCGCGGCCTTCAGCTTGTCCAGATGCGTGGACCCGCAGCCGTCGTTGATGTTGAGCCCGTCCGGCTCGGCCCCGATCGTGACGATCTCGGCCCCGGCCCGCGTGAACGCCTCCGGCGAGACACCCGCGGCCGCGCCGTGCGCCTCGTCGAGGACGACCTTCAGCCCCTCCAGCCGGTTGGGCAGCACCCGCAGAAGGTGGCCGACGTACTCGCTGAACCCCGCCTCGTACGACCGCACCCGCCCGACCCCGGAACCCGTCGGACGCTCCCACGGCTCGCCGTGCCGGTGCGACTCGTAGACCGCCTCGATCCTGTCCTCCAGCTCGTCGGCGAGCTTGTGGCCGCCGCGGGCGAAGAACTTGATGCCGTTGTCCGGCATGGCGTTGTGGCTGGCGGAGAGCATGACGCCGAGGTCGGCGCCGAGCGAGCCCGTGAGGTACGCCACCGCCGGCGTCGGCAGTACACCGACGCGCAGGACGTCCACGCCGGCGCTCGCGAGGCCCGCGACCACGGCGGCCTCCAGGAACTCCCCGGACGCGCGCGGGTCCCGTCCGACCACCGCAGTCGGCCGGTGGCCCTCGAAGGTGCCCGCCTCGGCCAGTACGTGCGCCGCCGCCACGGAGAGACCGAGCGCCATCTCGGCCGTCAGATCCGCGTTGGCGACACCACGCACGCCGTCCGTGCCGAAGAGTCGTCCCACTTGTCCTCCTGAGGAAACATCAGTTCCGGTTGCGGAGCCGGCGCTCGCTGTGCCACGTGCCGCCGGAGGCTCCCGCTTCCAGGCATTCCATGCCTGGGCATCGGATCACACAAGCCTTTGAACGTCTTGTGCCGTTATACGCCCCAGCTCGGGGATAAGACGAACGCCCCGGCGGCACTGTGGCGTGCCGCCGGGGCGTTCGGAGTACCGGAGTACGAGCAGAGGCAGCTTGCGCTTAGCGCTTGCTGTACTGCGGGGCCTTGCGGGCCTTCTTGAGACCGGCCTTCTTGCGCTCGACCGCACGGTCGTCGCGCTTGAGGAAGCCGGCCTTCTTCAGCGGGCCGCGGTTGTTGTCGACGTCGGCCTCGTTCAGCGCACGGGCGACACCGAGACGCAGCGCACCGGCCTGGCCGGAGACACCGCCACCGGCGATGCGGGCGATGACGTCGTAACGGCCCTCGAGCTCGAGAACCTTGAACGGCTCGTTGACTTCCTGCTGGTGCACCTTGTTGGGGAAGTAGTCCTCAAGGGTGCGACCGTTGATCTTCCACTTGCCGGTGCCCGGAACGATCCGGACGCGGGCGATGGCGTTCTTGCGACGGCCCAGGCCGGCGGCCGGCTGGGGCTCACCGAAGCGCGAGGCGAGGGACTCGGAGGTGTACTCGCCCTCCACCGGAACCTCGGACTCGGTGGTGTAGCTGTCGATGTCGATGTTCTCGACGTTCTCGTCGAGCGGCTGCTCGGCAGTGGTCTCGGCCACGATTCTCCTCAGATTCTCTTCAGTCTTAGGGGGTGGCCGGACTTACTGCGCGACCTGGGTGATCTCGTACGGCTGCGGCTGCTGCGCGCCGTGCGGGTGCTGGTCACCCTTGTAGACCTTCAGCTTCGAGAGCATCTGACGGCCCAGCGTGTTCTTGGGGAGCATGCCCTTGACGGCCTTCTCGATGGCCTTCTCGGGGTTCTTGTCGAGCAGCTCGTCGTAACGGACGGAGCGCAGACCACCCGGGTAGCCGGAGTGGCGGTACGCCATCTTCTGGGTCCGCTTGTTGCCGGAGAGGTGCACCTTGTCGGCGTTGATGATGATGACGAAGTCACCGGTGTCGACGTGAGGGGCGTAGATCGGCTTGTGCTTGCCCCGCAGGAGGGACGCCGCAGTGGTGGCGAGACGACCCAGGACGATGTCCTGAGCGTCGATGACGTGCCACTGGCGCGTCACATCGCCGGGCTTGGGGCTGTACGTACGCACGGTTCGTAGCCTTCGCTTCGAGTGAATGGTCCTGACAAGGTCACCGAAACGATCACGACAGCCTGGACCGCACTGCGGCGACGCATACCGCGTACGTGGGGTCGCTGGTCATATCGGCCCGGTGGACCGGTGTAAGGGCCCGTCCCGTGAGAATGAGCAAGCCAATACACAACGAACATGCAGGATACCTGTGGCGCCACGGCCGGGTCAAAACGGGTTGCCCTCGGACGCCTCCTGCTGTCTCCCCCCAGCGTAACCGCCCCTCGCGGACATCACGGCCATAGGAGCCCGCCCCGGCCCCGCCGAGTGACCGACGTCATCCCTCCGCCCCGCGGCACGACGGCAGTGCGCGGCCAGCGTCACCGTCAGCACACACAGCGTCACCGCGTCCCGGAACGCCCGCCGCGGCCCCGCCTCCAGGTACGGCCAGGTCACTCCCGGCACCTGCGGCACCAGGGCCAGCCAGAACCAGGGCCCCCGAGCCACCGCCCCCTCCTCCAGCACCCCGGCCACCAGCAGCGGCACGACGACCAGCAGATAGTGGTCGTAGGACGGCCGGGACACGAGGAAAGCCGAGAGCATCAGCAGCGCCGCCGTCTCCGCCGGCCGCAGCGGCCCGGCGTCCCCGGCCCGCCAGCGCCGGTACGCACACCCCACCCCCACCGCGGCCATCCCGAACGCGAGCGCCGCAGCCCACACCGCCGGCACCCCCACCCGGGGCAGCACCGCGAGCGGCGACGCCTCATAGAGCCGTACGAAACCGTCGTCGCCCCGCACCAGGAACGGCAGGGTGCGGGTGAGGAACCCGGCCGGATCCGGCAGCAGCAGCGCCGCCCCCGCCGAGGCCGCCACCGGCAGCCCGGCCATCCACGCGAGCCCCCGCCACCGGCGCGCGAACACGAACAGCAACCCCACCGGCGCCAGCAGCGGCTTCAGCGCGACCGCCGCACCGAGCACCGCACCCGCGGCCACCCAGCGCCCCCGCCCCACGAGCAGCACCGCGAGCGGCAGCGCGAGGGCCGCCGTCGCCGTCCAGTTCCCCAGCAGGACGAGATGGGCGAACGGCGCGAAGGCGGCCGCCAGGCCGATCAGGCCGAGGGCCGCGAAGCGGCTGCGCAGCGCGACACCGTGCAGGCGCAGCGCGCAGGCCCAGCCCCCCACCAGGCATCCGGTCACCGCCACCGGCACCAGCACGCTCAGCACACCGCGCGGAACCAGCGCCCAGGGAGCCGCCGCGACCACCGCGCTCGGCAGATAGAGGAAGTGGGGGTCGTCATACGGCGATCCGCCGGCCAGCCACACCCGTGCCGCCCGCACGACGATCGCGTTGTCCATCCCTCCGCCCGAGGTCACCCGGGCCGTGCGCGCCACGAGGGCCCCCAGCACGACCCCGAGCACCACCCACAGATGCCACGAGGCCCGTCGCACCAACCACCCGGAGATGTCGCTTTTGTGCTCGCTCATCGACTGAACGCTAGGTGCCTGTGCGCCTCTTGGGGCGGACCGGCACACCTCAGGTCCGTCTAAGATGCGCCCCATGAGCTACGGGCAGCAGGGGGGACCCCAGTCCCAGTGGGATCCCTGGACACCGCATTCCCAGCAGCCGTGGAACGACGGCGCCGATCAGACCCCGGACTGGGCCGCGCTCGCCGAGGCCTCCGAGACCCGCAACAAGCGGCGCCGGCTGCTGTTCATCGGCGGCGGCGCCCTCGCCACCGTCGCGATCGGTGCTGCCGTCGCGGTGGCCGTGGTGTCCTCGAACGGCAGCAACTCCACGAACAAACCGTCTTCTTCGCTGCCCGCGACCGCGGATCTGCCCAGCGAGTCGGGCGCCGCGCCGTCGTTCGCGCCGACGAGCGCTCCGCCGCCGCTGGACCCGAAGGACTTCATCTCCAGCAAGAGCAAGGACACCGCCCCGCTCGGCGTCCAGATCCTCTTCCCGGGCACCCAGCTCACCGTGGGCGGCAAGGTGTACAAGAAGGGCGCGACGGACGACACCAAGAGCTGCTCCGCGGTCACCAAGGGCGGGCTCCCGAAGATCCTCACCACCAGCGACTGCACCCGCTTCATGCGCGTCTCGTACGTGAAGGACGGCATCGCGGTGACGGTGGGGGTGGCGGTCTTCGACACCGCGGCTCAGGCCACCAAGGTCAAGGGCCAGGTGAACACCAAGAAGGACATCATCAGGTCGCTGTCCGGCAAGGGCGTCAAGGACTTCTGCACCTCGTCCGTGTGCCTGTCGACGTCCAACTCCTACGGCCGCTACGCCTACTTCACCATCACCGGCTTCACCAGCGGCAAGGACATGACGGACAAGGACACCGCCGCCTTCCAGGTCAGTGACGAGCTGGAGGAGTTCACCTTCAACCAGATCCTCCGGCGCGGCCAGGCACAGGCGTCGGCGGCGGCCAACGAGTAGGACGGCTGCCGTCCCCGGGCCCGGTGTCCCCGGGCCTGCCGCCCCCCTACAGCCGCTTCGCGCTGCGCAGCGTCTTCGCGTAGTAGCCGTTGCCGTCGAGCCGGGACACACCGCCGACGTCGCCGATGGTGGGCCCGTTGACCTCCTCGCGGCTCGACACGAAGATCAGGTGGCCTTCGGTGTCGTGGCCGAGGACCATGCCGACGTGGTCGAGCCGCTGGCCGGTGCGGGTGTCGAGCTTGAAGAAGACGAGGTCGCCCGGCTGGAGCTGGTCGATCGCTGAGGGCCGGTCCGAGACACCGGCCAGCGGCAGGATGTCGACGCCCACCTTGGAGCGGGCCATGCCGTTGGCGGTACGGGGCAGTCCGTCGCCCGAGGTGTCCGAGGACATCAGGGGGAAGCGCGCCCGGTAGCCCAGCACCATGCGCATGAAGCCGGAGCAGTCGATGGACCGGGCCCGCATGCTCTCCGGCTGCCCGACGGTCCCGTCCCGGAACGGGTACTGCACACCGAGGTAGTCGTAGAAGTCGGACTGCTCCAGGCGCAGGTCGCCGCCCTCGGCCCCGGTCGTGTTGAGCGGACCGAAGTTCGCGTCACCGGCGTAGGCGGTGCCCTGCGCGTCCTTCTTCACCGGTGCGCCCGCCACGTACTGGAAGGCGAACGCGAAGATGTCGTCCTCCTTGCTGTCCTTGTACTCGGCGTACCAGTCCTTGAACCACTTCCTCTGCTCCGCGCCCTTGGCCCAGGGCTCCGGCATCAGCCGCACCCAGTCCGTCGTGCTGACCTTGGACGCGGTCGACGTCGGCTCCTGGAAGGTACGGGCCGGCCCGGTCAGCGTCGCGGTGCGCGCGCCGTCCGTGAACGTGGCCTTGATCTGGCCGTCGGACCCGCGCAGCACGGACCGCGCCGGGTTCTCCAGCCGCGACCAGGTCTCCTTGCCGGTCTCCGTTGCGGCGCCGGTGCTCCGGCCGCCCTCCAGGACACCGACGTTGCGCACCTCGGTGACGCCCTGTTCGTCCTGCTTGCGCAGTTCCAGCGTGAGGTAGCCGGAGGTACCGACGAGCGCCAGCAGCACCAGGCCGGTGACGACGGGCCGCGACTTCTTCTTCCCTGCCATCGAATGCTCCTCGGTTCTCAGACGGTCGGCATGACGCCGAGCAGCAGGCCGGCGGCGACGACGATGTAGGCCATGAGGGAGACGGTGCCGGTGGCCAGCAGTGTGGCCCCCTTGGGCTGGCGCACCATCTGGTAGGCGATCAGGCCCGGCACGATGAAGCCGAGCGTCTGGTTGCCGTACAGCAGCGGGAACTCGAGCGAGAGCACGATCATCACCGTGGCCTGGAGCAGCACGCCCAGCAGCACCACCGCGGCGAACAGCCGCTTGCCGTAAAGGATCACCAGCCGCTGCATGATCTTGGTGCCGCCGTAGGTCAGGGCCGTGACGCCCACGACCATGGCCGCCCGCTGGAGGTCCTCGATGAGGGTGAGCGCGAGCCAGCCGGGCGTGATCATGCCGCCGGGCGACAGGTTGGTCGTCAGATAGCACAGCAGCGAGAAGAACAGGCCTATGGCGATGCCCAGGGCGGCCATCTCGGGTGTCAGGGCAGCGGTGGTCAACGGGGTTCTCCGGACGAGGGGTGCGGGTGCGGGTGCGGGGCGGGCGACGGTCGCGCGGGGTCAGGCGCGCGGAGGGTGTCCACCGCCGTCGCCGGCCGGCGGGCGGTGCGGCCGTTCGTGGTGCTCGTCGGGGTACGGCTGCGACGCCTGCCCCGAGCCGTACTGCCCGGGGTCGTAAGCCGAGTGGCCGGGCCCTTGCGGCAACTGCGGCCGGCCGGGCCTGCGCGTCGGCCCGCCCGGTGCGTGGAACCAGCCCTGGGCCTGTGGTTCCTGCCCCTGCGCCTGCGTCGGCGGCTGCGGCCGGGCGGGGAGCTGAGGCCGGCCCGGCCCGCCCGCCTGCCGTGCGCCGTACGCCCCGTCCGGAGCGGCGGCCCGGTGGCCGCCGTACTGGTCCGCCCCCGGCACGGCGCCGCCGTGCCCGCCCGTGCCGTCGGGGTAGTGCCCCGCCGTACCGGCGTACGAAGGCGAGCCGCCGGTGTACGACGCCGACGGGGGCGCGGGGATGCGGACCACCGGGATCTCCTGCGTCTGCGACGCCTGGTACCGCTCCTCGTAGGCCATGGGGTAGGAGGCGTACGGGTCCAGGCGCTGCTGCTGGGCCGGCGCGGCGGCCGCGGGCCGGTCCGGGCCGTCGTCGGCGGCGCTCTCGTCCGCGGGAAGCTCGGCCAGGTACTCAAGGAGTTCCTCGCCCTGCCCGTGGATGTTGCCGATGGCGACGAGGGAGGAGCCGTCGGACATCCGGCCGAGCAGGGTCGGCATGAACTCGTCCGCCGAGCGCCGCTCGCCGCCGAGGTCGACCGCGCGGTCGCGCCAGTCGGCGGGGATGGCGTCGATGGCGCTCTTGGCGGGGTGCCCGATGACGAAGACGTTGTCGGGCCGGAGGTCGGGAATGATCTCGCCCATCTGCCCGTTGCGCTCCACCCGGTCCGGGCGGCAGTTGATCACGACGTTCAGGGGGCGGCGGATCGCGCCGAGGTCGAGCAACTGGTTGATGTTCATCAGCGTCGACTCGGGGTCGTTGGCCGCGAAGACGTTGGCGAAGGCGAGCCGCTTGTCCTCGGGGGTGACGTACCGCTCGACGGAGAGCACACCCGGGTCCGGCGGGGCGTCGTACATGCCCTGCAACGCGACCTTGCGCTCGATGCCGAGCAGGTCCGCCACGACCAGCGCGATCGCCACGTTCTCCTTGAAGGTGAACCAACTGAAGCCGCGCAGCTCCTCGTCGGTGACCGTCTCCGGGTCGGCGTAGACCAACTGGCAGTTACGGGCGTCCGCCTCCTCCTGGAGGATGTGGAAGCGCTCCTTCTCGGCGGTGACGCAGATGCCGTCCTCCGGCATCGAGCGGCACAGCGAGCGGGCCACGTCGTCCAGGGTCGGGCCCATCTCGGCGAGGTGGTCCTCACGGACGTTGCACAGCACGCCGATCGTCGAGCGGATCAGCTTGCTCTGGTTGACCTCCTGCAGGGCCGGCATGACCGCCATGCACTCGATGACGAGGGCGTCGGGACGGTAGGTCGCGGCCCGGCGGACGATGCCGATCTGCTCCACCACGTTGGCGATGCCGAACTTGCGGTAGACCGGCTCCTCGGTCGCGTCCGGGTGGATGAAGCGCGCGGCGGTGCCCGTCGTCTTGGCCACGGTGACCAGGCCACCGCCGCGCAGGGCACCGGCGCACAGCCGGGTGATGGAGGACTTGCCGCGGATGCCGTTGACCAGCACCCGGGAGGGGATGGTGTGCAGCGCGGCGTAGTGCCTGCGCTGTTCGATGATGCCCGCGATCAGCAGGAACACCGAGCCGATCAGCAGGACGAAGTAGAGGTAGAGCACGGGCCGGTCACCTTCCTCCGGCGCCGAGCCGGGGCTCGGCACTGCGGCGTGCCTGGTTCTGCCTGCGGGCCTGCAACTGCTGGCGGACCAGTTCGAGGCTGCGGACGACGGCCCCCACCTCGTCGTGATAGCGGGGGTACAGCACGGTCTTGAGGTCGCCGTCGGCCAGCTTCTCGGCGCCGCTCGCGAGGGCGCGCAGCGGCCGGACGACGACCAGGTGGATCCAGCCGAGGCAGACCACGATGAGGGCGAGCCCGAGCATCCCGGCGAGTACGCTGCGGTCCTCGCGCTCGTACGGGGCGATCTCGAAGTGCTTGGCGTTCTGCCAGCTCACCACGGTCCAGCCGACGTCGGCCGCCACACCGCCGCCGGAGAAGGGCGCCGCGGCGGCGACCGTGACCGAGCGCCCCTCGCGGATGAGCAGCCCGTTCTCCACGGGGCCCGCGCCGACCTTGACGCCGCCGGCCTGCACGAGGTCGGTGAGCGACTCGCGCGGCAGGCTCTCGAAGGCGAGGAAGCCGTTGCTGCCGGCGATGGTCCGCGCCTTCGTGTCGACCACGCGGACCTCGCCGAGGCCGGGCCGGGCCAGCAGCGAGTTCAGGAACTCCACCCGGATCTCGCCGACCAGGGTCAGCCCCTTCGCGTCCGGTACGGCGGCCCCGGCCTGGATCACCGGCTTCTTGCCGCCCTCGCCCGCGACCCGGATGAGTGAGGCGTCCTTCCCGTCCTCGCTCCAGTCCGCGCTGGGCTCCTCGCCGGCGCGGGCGACGATCTCGCCGCCCTTGTCGACGACGTACAGGGAGCCGTAGCGCGTGTGCTTGCGCAGGGCGTCGTCGAGCACGCCGGTGGTGGCGTCGGAGTCGTCCGCGTCGATCAGCCGGGTGGTGGAGACGAGGTCGGCCTGGGCCTCGTTGAGGGCCCTGCGGACCCGGTCGGCGACGAGGTCGGTGCGGTCGCGCTGGTCGCTGACCATGGTGCTCGGCACGGTCACCGAGGCGTCCGTGCGGTTGAGGAGCAGCCCGACCGGCACGCACCACAGCAACAGCAGTACGGCGGTGAGCGCCAGCGGCACCCGCAGACCGAACCGGCCCCTGCGGCCCCTGCGCCCGCCGGAGTCCCGGCCGGCCTCGGCGTCGCCGGACAGCTCGGCCCGCAGCCGCTCCAGGGCGGCGCCGATCCGAGCGGCCTCGCCCCAGCGGGGCACCTCGACGGGGCGGGTCAGATCGCCGCGGGCCAGCCGGCGCGACTCCAGGAAGAGCCGCAGCAGGGGCCGCTGCACGGCCACCCACAGCAGGGCCGCCGCCAGCAGTCCGAACACCACCAGGACGCCGGCCGCCACCAGCCCGTACAGCTCCCGCTCCTGCCCGACGGCGTGCTCCTGCACCACGGGCAGCATGGCGACGACCGTCAGGCCGAGGCCCGCGCCGACGCTCTTACGCTGCTCCGGGTCGGCGGAGGCGAGGGAGGCGTATCCGGCGGTGGCGACACGGCCGTTGTAGGAGTCGCCGAGCAGGGTTCCGCTGACGCCCGGGTAGCCGCGGGAGCCGGGCTCCCGTGCGCTGACGGGGTCCTCCTCGGTCTCCTTGGCGCTGCGCTCGGACAGCCGGGTCATCTGCTTCTGGAGGAAGGACAGCTCGTCACGCTCGGCGTCCGAGTTGAGTGCCTCGGCCTGCTCGAATCCGGCGGTGGCGAGGACCTCGCCGCCCCGGGCCACGACCGACATCGAGCGGAACGGGCCCAGGTTGATGGCGGGCACGGAGAGGCTGTTGGAGGCGATGAGGAGCTGCTGCGGACGGTCCTTCCAGTCGAGGAGGGCCATCGTCATCAGCCGTACGTCGCCGGTCTCCAGGCGCACCATGCGGGGGGTCAGGGCGTGCTCGCCGGTGAGGACGTCCTTGTCCAGCCAGGCGAGCGGAATCGTTTCGCCTCGTGCGGCGAGGACCTTTCCGCTCTCCAGGTCCAGCACCGTGGTGCCGGTCCACTTCTGGTACGTGTGGCTCAGGTCCGACAGCACCCGCTCGGGGTCGGCGGGCTCACCCGTGTTCAGCGCGGCCGCGGTGCGGTTCAGGTCGGTGACGCGCTCGTCGATCGACGCGCGTAGTGCGATGGCGCCGTCCTCGGCGAAATGCTGCTGGGAGCCCAGCACCGCCTTCGGCACCACCGGGTCACCGGCCGGGCCCAGCACCTTGGCGGTCAGCCCGGCCAGGGCGAGGATCAGCAGGCACAGCAGCGCGATCGGCGGGCGGATGCCGCCGAGCAGCGGCATGTCCGCGCGTCTGCGCATGCGTCTGCGCCCGCCCCGTGAGGGACGCCGTGCGCCTTTGGTTGCAGTCACCGGTGGTCTTCCTTCGCCTCTTCACTACTCAGGCGCTCGCAGGAGCCACCGCTGACGCGGGCATGAGACGCCGTCCCTTTAGAAGACTGTCGACACGCGCAGGGGTTGGGTCCGGTCGGGCAACAGCTTTCTGTGTTGCTCGTCACGTCCCGAGAGAGAGCAGCTCAAGGCCGTCGCCGCCCGGGGCGCCCCGGTTGAAGAGGAAACCGCGGGTGCGGTCGGCGGCCAGCCGGTAACGGGCGAGCCGGTCCTCGGACAGCCCGTCGGGGTTGTCGAGCGCCGTCTGCACGTCCACCACGCGATGGTCCTCGACCGCGTCCTTCGGCGCCTTCTGCCCTTCCTCCACCTCCGGCGGGACGTCGACCAGCGTCGTGCGGTAGCGGGCGCTGACGTCCCAGCCGTCGGTCGTCTCCTTGAACTCGAACCAGCCGATCGCCCCTTCCTCGGTGAGGCCGGTCGGCGAGGAGTGCCGGGCGACCTGGTTGCCGAGGCTGTAGGCGACCCAGGTGCCGTTGAGCTTCTGGATGGGCTGCACGACATGGGAGTGGTGACCGATCACCAGGTTGATCCCGGTCTCCTTGGTGATCCGGTCCGCGAGCTGGAGCTGCGGGACGCTCGGCTCGTTGTAGTGCTCCAGGCCCCAGTGGAGGGAGAGGATCACCACCTCGGCACCCTTCTTGCGGGCCCGGGACTCGGCCTTCTTCACCGCGTCGAAGCCGATCCGGTTGAAGGCCCAACGCTCCTTCTCGGGCGTGGGGTTGAGGAAGGACTCCCAGGAGAAGGCCAGGTGGGCGACCTTGACGCCGTTGACGTTCCGAATGTTGATCTGCTCTGCTTCGTCAGGCGTGCGCGAGGACCCGGTGTGCCCGAGGCCCACCTTGTCCATGGCGTCGAGGGTGCGCTTCACGGCCTTGAGGCCGTGGTCGTAGGTGTGATTGGAGGCCGTCGAGCAGGTGTCGTAGCCCACGTCCTTGAGGGTCGTGAGGATCTGCGGTGGAACGAGGAACTCCGGGTACCCCTCGAACGGGCCCTTGGGTGTTCCGACCGGCGTCTCCATGTGACAGATGGCCAGATCGGCCTTGCTGATGACTGGCTTCACGCCGGCCATCAGCGGCCCGAAGTCCAGCCCGGCCTGTCCCTCACCGGTCTTCTTGGCGTCCTTCGCCGCCTGTTCGACCAGCTCGGGGTGGATGAGCACATCACCCGCGGCGGCGACGGTGAACGAGCGTCCACCCGGCTTCACCTGAGCCCCTGAAGGCTCGGAGGTACAGGCGGCGACGAGGCCCACCAAAGCCGCCAGAACCGCCACCGAGCGACCTATACGGAGAGACTTACGGAATGTCACCGCGACATACTCACACGCCACTCACACCTCAACCGGTCTCTACCATCACAAGACAGTCACGTTTCGCTCGCATTCTTGCGCCGACGGTTTTGATCCTCGCGCTGGCCGGTTGCGACACGGCATCGCCCGAAGGCACGGAACATTCCGTTCCACAGGCCCGCGAACTCGTCGACCTGCGCAGCCGGATCCTCACGTACACGGCCGGCTTCGGACCCGACGCCCCCTACACCCCGCCCGGCGACAGTTCGCGCGAGGAACTGGCGCGCGGCGTGGGCCACCTCCTGGACGGCGACGCGGCCGGGGCCGAGCGCGTCCTCGCCCCCCTCGGCCTCGGCGTGACCCGCCTCACCGACACCGACTCCGGCCGCCGATACGACGAGATCGCCGCCCTTCGGCCGAACGGCGAGGTCGCCCGCTGGGGCCGCCTCTACCTGACCGCGGACTCCGACGTGCGCTGGAACGTCCAGGTCCCGCACCCGGTGTCCGACCGCGACACCGAGGAACTCGGCGTCCGGCTGCTGGAGAACACGCCCTCGGGCTCACTCGTCGTCGCCGGCGCCCATCGCCGCGCCGGCCGCACCGACGCCGCGGACGTCGCCCACCGCGAGGACAGCGCCTTCCACACCATCGTCGTGGAACTCCAGAAGCGCGGGGTGCCCGGCCTCCAACTGCACGGCTTCGCCGAGTCGTCCGACCGCCCCTACGAGGCCGTCGTCTCCGGCGGCTCGGCCCAGAGCACGTCCGGCGAGGCGTCGGCGCTGGCCGACCGCCTGGAGTCGGAGGGGCTGCGGGTGTGCCGGGGCTGGTCCGCGCGCTGCCCGCTGGAGGGCACCACCAACGTCCAGGGCAGATCGGCCGAACGCCGGCACGCCGGCTTCCTGCACGTGGAACTGGCCCCCGACGCCCGCGACGACGGCCGCGACGCCGACGAGACCGAGGACGCCCTCGGCGACCTGCTCAGGACGTGGTCCCAGGACTGACGCTCAGCAGCAGCCGGCGCCGCCCGGCAACGTCCGCTTGTTCCGCGCCTCCTTGTTGCGCGCCGCCAGCAACTCGTCGGCGGGGTACCCGACCTCTTCGAGCGTCAGCCCATGGGGCCGTACGACATGCACGGCGGAGTCCCGGACACCGGCGGCCAGCACCTTGCCCGGCCAGTCGGCGGGCCGGTGGCCGTCCCCCACGAAGAGCAACGCCCCGATGAGCGAGCGCACCATGTTGTGGCAGAAGGCGTCGGCACGCACGGTGGCGGTGACGATCCCGTCGTCCCCCCGCACCAGGCTCAGCTCCTGAAGCGTGCGGATGGTCGTGGCGCCCTCCCGCTTCTTGCAGTAGGCGGCGAAGTCGTGCTCCCCGAGCAGCCGTCGCGCGGCCTCGTTCATGGCGTCGACGTCGAGCGGCCAGTCGTGCCACAGGACGTGGTTGCGCAGCAGCGGGTCGACACCGCCTGGGTTGTCGGTGACGCGATAGGCGTAGCGCCGCCAGACCGCCGAGAACCGCGCGTTGAACCCGGCGGGCGCCTCCCGCAGCGCCCACACCCGCACGTCCCTGGACAGCCGCCCGGCGAGCCGCTTCAGCAGCTTCTCGTGGTGCTCGCGCCAGACCTGCTCGGGCAGATCCACATGCGCGACCTGCCCCCGGGCATGCACCCCGGCATCCGTCCGCCCGGCGACGGTCAGCTCGTACGTCGTACTCCCCGACCGCGTGACGGTCCGCAGCGCGTCCTCGATCTCCCCCTGAACGGTCCGCCGTCCACCGGCCTGCTTGGCCCACCCGGAGAACTCGGTCCCGTCGTAGGACAGATCGAGGCGCACACGCACATACCCGGGCTCTACTTCGTCACTCACACAGAGATCCTCTCAGGAACACAGAAGCGGGCCCGCTCCTCGAAAGGAACGGGCCCGCCAACGCCCCAAAGGGGCGCGAACGCTTACGCGTCCTTGGACTCCTCGGCCTGAGCCTCGGCAGCCTCGTCGGCCTTGGTCGTGTCGACCTTGACCTCGTCGGCCTCCTTGACCGCACGCTTGGTGGCGGCCTCGGCCTCACCCGTGGCCTGCTGCGCGACAGTCAGCGCCTCGACCAGCTCGATGACAGCCATGGGCGCGTTGTCGCCACGGCGGTTACCGATCTTGGTGATGCGGGTGTAGCCACCCGGACGGTTCTCGTAGCGCGGGCCGATCTCGGTGAAGAGCGTGTGGACGACGCTCTTGTCCGTGATGACCTGGAGCACCTGACGGCGGTTGTGAAGGTCGCCCTTCTTCGCCTTGGTCACCAGACGCTCGGCGTACGGCCGCAGACGGCGGGCCTTCGCCTCGGTGGTGGTGATACGGCCGTGCTCGAAGAGCGCCTTCGCGAGGTTCGCGAGGAGCAGCTTCTCGTGCGCGGCACTGCCGCCCAGACGGGCACCCTTGGTGGGCTTCGGCATGTTGATTCTCCTGTGTGTCTGCCCCGGCCGTGTCAGGTACCGAGGTCAGTATCCGAGCAGGCGGTCGCCTGTCGGAGATCCGGAAGCAGCCCCGAAGGGGCGCTTCCGGAAGGGGCGCGGGGAACTGCGCGATCAAGCACAGCGCACCCACACCCGAAAACGGACCGTCTGGCCCGAGCTCTTAGTACTGCTCGGTCTCCACGAACCCGGCGTCCGCGTCGTCATCGGCGCCAAAGGCGTCAGCCGCAGCGGTCGGGTCGAATCCGGGCGGGCTGTCCTTCAGGGCCAGGCCCATGCCGGCCAGCTTCGCCTTGACCTCGTCGATCGACTTCGCACCGAAGTTGCGAATGTCGAGGAGGTCCGCCTCGGAACGAGCCACGAGCTCACCCACGGAGTGGATGCCCTCGCGCTTGAGGCAGTTGTACGACCGAACGGTGAGCTCCAGCTCCTCGATCGGCAGCGCCAGGTCGGCGGCAAGGGCGGCGTCCGTGGGGGACGGGCCCATGTCGATGCCCTCGGCGTCGATGTTCAGCTCGCGGGCGAGACCGAACAGCTCGACCAGGGTCTTACCGGCGGAGGCCATGGCGTCACGCGGACGCATCGCCTGCTTGGTCTCGACGTCGACGATCAGCTTGTCGAAGTCGGTGCGCTGCTCGACACGCGTGGCCTCGACCTTGTACGTGACCTTCAGAACCGGCGAGTAGATGGAGTCGACCGGGATACGGCCGATCTCCTGGCCCACCTGCTTGTTCTGCACGGCGGAGACGTAACCACGGCCACGCTCGACCGTGAGCTCCATCTCCAGCTTGCCCTTGCCGTTGAGCGTGGCGAGGACGAGGTCGGGGTTGTGCACCTCGACACCGGCCGGGGGCGCGATGTCGGCGGCGGTGACCAGACCCGGACCCTGCTTGCGCAGGTACATCACGACCGGCTCGTCGTGCTCCGAGGAGACCACGAGCTGCTTGATGTTGAGGATCAGGTCGGTGACGTCCTCCTTGACGCCCGGCACGGTGGTGAACTCGTGCAGGACACCGTCGATGCGGATGCTGGTGACAGCCGCACCGGGGATGGAGGACAGCAGGGTCCGACGCAGGGAGTTGCCGAGGGTGTAACCGAAGCCCGGCTCCAGCGGCTCGATCACGAACCGGGAGCGGAACTCGTCGACGACCTCTTCGGTCAACGAGGGACGCTGAGCGATCAGCATGTGTGGATCAGATCCTTCTTTCGTGGACGCCCGCTATTTGACGCCCGACGGAAACCGCACCCATGGAAAGTGCGGGTACTGCAAGGGTAAGGGCGATACGGCCCTACAGAGCCGTACCGCCCGAACCCGAAGCCTGCTCGAAGCAGCCGTGCGTCAGACGCGACGACGCTTCGGCGGACGGCAGCCGTTGTGCGGGGTCGGGGTGACGTCCTGGATGGAGCCGACCTCGAGACCGGTCGCCTGAAGCGAACGGATCGCGGTCTCACGACCCGAACCCGGACCCTTCACGAACACGTCGACCTTGCGCATGCCGTGCTCCTGGGCGCGGCGGGCAGCCGACTCGGCGGCCATCTGCGCGGCGAACGGCGTGGACTTCCGGGAGCCCTTGAAGCCGACGTGGCCGGCGGAGGCCCAGGAGATCACGTTGCCGGACGGGTCCGTGATGGAGACGATCGTGTTGTTGAACGTGCTCTTGATGTGCGCGTGGCCGTGAGCGACGTTCTTCTTTTCCTTGCGGCGCACCTTCTTGGCAGCGCCCTGACGACCCTTGGGGGGCATCTAGTAACTCCTACGGGGAGGTGGTCGGTCCTACAGCGAAGACCGCTGATGAAGCGTTGTCCGCTGAGGACTACTTCTTGCCCGGCTTCTTCTTGCCGGCGATGGCGCGACGCGGGCCCTTGCGGGTACGGGCGTTCGTGCTGGTGCGCTGACCGCGGACGGGCAGACCGCGACGGTGACGGAGACCCTGGTAGCAGCCGATCTCGACCTTGCGGCGGATGTCGGCCTGGATCTCGCGACGGAGGTCACCCTCGGTCTTGATGTTGTTGTCGACGTACTCACGAATCGCGACGAGCTGCTCCTCGGAGAGGTCGCGAACGCGGGTGTTCGGGTCGATGCCGGTCTCGGCCAGCGTCTGCTGGGAGAGCGTCCGGCCGATACCGAACACGTAGGTCAGGGCGACCTCCACGCGCTTTTCGCGCGGGATGTCAACACCGGAAACGCGTGCCATTCAATGGCTCCTGGTGATCTTCGGAGGTCTTCCGCAGAACCGATTCCCAGCCGCCGTACGAGGTACGAACTGAGTCCCCGGCCTCCGAACCGGGGGTGTCAGGCAATGGCTCGCCTGGGTTCTGCGTATGAACATATTCAGCTTGCGTCGCGCGAAGCTCTGCGATGGATGCAGAGGGATCGGTCGTGCGTCAGCCCTGGCGCTGCTTGTGGCGCGGGTTCTCGCAGATGACCATGACCCGACCGTGACGGCGGATCACCCTGCACTTGTCGCAGATCTTCTTGACGCTCGGCTTGACCTTCATGGGATTGAGGTTCTCCGGGTCAGTGCCACCACCCCGCCGAAACGGAGTGCGGGCAAGATCTACTTGTATCGGTAGACGATCCGGCCACGCGTCAGGTCGTACGGAGACAACTCCACCACGACCCGGTCGTCAGGGAGGATGCGGATGTAGTGCATACGCATCTTGCCGCTGATGTGTGCCAGGACCTGGTGGCCGTTCTGGAGCTCGACCTTGAACATGGCGTTCGGAAGAGACTCGACGACAGTGCCCTCGATCTCGATGGCACCTTGCTTCTTGGCCACGCTTCGCCCTTCGAATCGACTACCTTGATCGACTCCTGCGCTTTCCCTTACGGGCGCATGCGGACATGCGGGTGCACGAGAGCCGACGAGTCAGTCTACGTCAGCGCACCCGGAAAGACGAATCGGGGAATCCTGCCCTGACCGGCAGATCATTAAGCACCTGGGCCGCGGAAGGGGGCTCAGGCCAGCGGATCCGGCGCGGCGACGATCCCGAACTCGGCCAGCTTGGCCTTGCCCGCGTCGGGAGCGGTCAGCACCAGCGGGCCCTCCTCGGTCAGCGCGACGGAGTGCTCCCAGTGGGAGGACCAGGTGCCGTCGGTGGTGATGACCGTCCAGTCGTCCGAGAGGACCTCGGTCTTCGGCGTGCCCAGAGACACCATCGGCTCGATCGCCAGGCAGAACCCGGGGACCAGCTTGGGGCCCTTGCCGCGCCGGCGCTCCACGTAGTTCAGCAGATGCGGGTCCATGTGCATCTCGGTGCCGATGCCGTGGCCGCCGTAGTCCTCGATGATGCCGTAGCGGCCGCCGCCGGCCTTCGGCTGGCGGCGGATGTACGTCTCGATGGCACGGGAGACGTCGACCAGGCGGTTGCCCTGCTTCATGGCCGCGATACCGGCCCACATCGACTGCTCGGTGACCCGGGAGAGCTCGATCAGCTCCGGAGCGTGACCGGAACCGACGAAGGCGGTGTAGGCGGCGTCGCCGTGCCAGCCGTCGATGATGGCGCCGCAGTCGATGGAGATGATGTCGCCGTCCTTGAGGACGACGTCCTCGGACGGGATGCCGTGGACGACGACGTCGTTCACGGAGGTGCAGATCGTCGCGGGGAAGCCGCCGTAGCCGAGGAAGTTCGACTTGGCACCGTGCTCGGCGAGCACCTTGCGGGCGACCTCGTCCAGATCCTTGGTGCTGGCCCCGGGTACCGCGACCTCGCGCGTGGCCGCGTGGATGGCGGCGACGACCAACCCCGCCTCACGCATCTTGGCGATCTGCTCGGGGGTCTTGATCTGCACCATGGGGACGGGGGCCTTTCCTGCCGGGTGGAGGGGACTGTTTCAACCATAAGGGCGGAGCCGCAAGGACCCGCCCCACACAGCAGCCGCGGCCCCCTCGAAGGGAGCCGCGGCCTGTGCTGCGTTACGAGCTGAGAACGCTACTGCTGGCCGTCCTCGTCACGCTTGAGCGCCTCCATGGCGCGCGCCGTGACGTCTTCGACCTTGCCCAGCGCGGAGATGGTGACGACCAGCCCCTGCGCCTTGTAGTAGTCGATGATCGGCTCGGTCTGCGTGTGGTAGACCTCGAGGCGCTTGCGGACCGTCTCCTCCGAGTCGTCGTCACGCTGGTACAGCTCGCCGCCGCAGGCGTCGCAGACGCCCTCCTGCTTCGGCTTGCTGTACGTCACGTGGAAGACGTGGCTGGAGTCCTTGCGGCAGATCCGCCGGCCGGCGATCCGCTTGACGACCTCTTCCTCGGGGACTTCCAGGTCGAGCACCGCGTCCAGCTTCATGCTCTCGGACTGAAGCATCTCGTCCAGAGCCTCGGCCTGGGACACGTTGCGCGGGAAGCCGTCCAGCAGGAAGCCGCTCTCGGCGTCCGGCTGCTCCATACGGTCCTTGGCCATCCCGATGGTGACCTCGTCCGGCACCAGGTTGCCCGCGTCCATGTAGGACTTCGCGAGTTTCCCGAGCTCCGTCTGCTGGCTGATGTTGGCGCGGAACAGGTCGCCCGTGGAGATGTGCGGGATCGACAGGTTCTTGGCGAGGAACGCAGCCTGCGTTCCCTTGCCGGCACCCGGCGGCCCGACGAGGACGATACGCATCAGCGGAGGAACCCTTCGTAATTGCGCTGCTGGAGCTGGCTCTCGATCTGCTTCACCGTTTCGAGACCGACACCCACGATGATCAGGATGCTGGTACCACCGAACGGGAAGTTCTGGTTTGCCCCGAAACCAGCCAACGCCATCGTCGGCACGAGAGCGATCAGACCCAAGTACAGCGAGCCCGGCCAGGTGATCCGGTTGAGCACGTAGGAAAGGTACTCAGCGGTCGGTCGGCCAGCCCGGATGCCCGGGATGAAGCCACCATACTTCTTCATGTTGTCCGCGACTTCCTCGGGGTTGAACGAGATGGCCACGTAGAAGAACGCGAAGAAGACAATCAGGAAGAAATAGAGGGTGACGTGCACGGGTGCCCCCGTGTCCGCCAGGTTCTGTGTGACCCAGGTCGCCCAGCCGGACTCCTGGTTGTTGGAGAACTGCACGATCAGCGCCGGAATATAGAGCAGCGACGACGCGAAGATGACGGGAATCACGCCGGCCTGGTTCACCTTGAGCGGGATGTACGTCGACGTACCGCCGTAGGAACGGCGGCCGATCATGCGCTTCGCATACTGCACCGGAATACGGCGCTGTGCCTGCTCGACGAAGACGACCAGACCGACCATGACCAGGCCCACGGCGATGACGGTGCCGAACTCGATCCATCCGCCGGCCAGGTCGCCCTGCTGCTTGATGGCCCACAGCGCGGACGGGAAGGTCGCGGCGATCGAGATGAACATCAGGATCGACATGCCGTTGCCGATGCCGCGGTCGGTGATGAGCTCACCCAGCCACATGACGACGGCCGTACCTGCGGTCATGGTGATGACCATGGTGATGGTCGTGAAGATCGACTGGTTCGGGACGATCTGGCCGGCGACCGGGCAGCCCTGGAAGAGCGCGCCGCTGCGGGCGGTGGCCACCAGGCCCGTGCCCTGCAGGATGGCGAGCGCCACCGTGAGGTAACGGGTGTACTGCGTGATCTTCGCCGTACCCGCCTGGCCCTCCTTCTTGAGGGCTTCCAGGCGCGGGATCACAACGGTCAGCAACTGGAGAATGATGCTCGCCGTGATGTACGGCATGATGCCGAGCGCGAAGATCGTGATCTGAAGCAGAGCGCCGCCACTGAACATGTTGACCAGACCGAACAGGCCTGTGTTGGTGCTCGCCTGGTCGATACAGGTCTGGACGGCCGAGTAGTCGACGCCGGGGATCGGAATGTGGGTACCGACGCGGTACACCACGATGATGGCGAGCGTGAAGAGCAGCTTCTTGCGCAGGTCGGGCGTCTTGAACGCCCGGGCGAACGCGGTGAGCACGGTGCCTCCTGCGACCCCCGCGCAACTGCGTCAAGGGTGACGGTCTTGAGGTTCGACTAATAGGAACGACTTAGCTAACGGTCAACTGCCGCTCAGAGTGCCTCACAAGAAGCACTAAGTAAAAGTAGGCAGTGCAGGCCACCTTACCGGCGAGACCGCCCCCCTTGGAACGACCAACCGGGGATACCCCATTTGTGGGGTATCCCCGGTCGGGATCGCTCAAGTCATCGAGACGCCTGATTCGTTCAGACGAGCTCGGTGACGGTACCGCCGGCGGCGGTGATCTTCTCCTTGGCGGAGCCGGAGACGGCGTCGACCGTCACCTGCAGCGCCACGGAGATCTCGCCCTGGCCGAGGACCTTGACGAGGCTGTTCTTGCGAACGGCACCCTTGGCCACCAGACCCTCGACGGTGACCTCGCCACCCTCGGGGTAGAGCGCGGCCAGCTTGTCGAGGTTCACGACCTGGAACTCGGTCTTGAACGGGTTCTTGAAGCCCTTCAGCTTCGGAAGACGCATGTGGAGGGGCATCTGGCCACCCTCGAAGCGCTCCGGAACCTGGTAACGAGCCTTCGTACCCTTGGTACCACGACCGGCCGTCTTACCCTTCGACGCCTCACCACGACCCACACGGGTCTTGGCGGTCTTGGCGCCCGGGGCGGGACGGAGGTTGTGGATCTTGAGCGGGTTGTTCTCCGCCATGATCAGTCGACCTCCTCGACCGTCACGAGGTGGCGGACGGTGTGCACCATGCCGCGGAACTCGGGGCGGTCCTCCTTGACGACCTGCGTGTTGATCCCCTTGAGACCAAGGGAGCGCAGGGTGTCACGGTGGTTCTGCTTGCTGCCGATGTAGGACTTGACCTGCGTAATCTTGAGCTGCGCCATGATTACGCACCCGCCCCGGCACGCGCACGGAGAAGAGCCGCGGGGGCGACGTCCTCGAGCGGCAGACCACGGCGGGCCGCGACCTCCTCGGGACGCTGCAGGCCCTTCAGGGCCTCCACGGTCGCGTGCACGATGTTGATCGCGTTGTCGGAGCCGAGCGACTTCGACAGGATGTCGTGGATACCGGCGCACTCGAGCACGGCACGCACCGGACCACCGGCGATAACACCGGTACCGGGCGACGCGGGCTTCAGGAGCACAACGCCGGCAGCCTTCTCACCCTGGATCGGGTGCGGGATGGTGCCCTGGATACGGGGGACCTTGAAGAAGTGCTTCTTGGCCTCCTCAACACCCTTGGCGATGGCGGCCGGCACCTCCTTGGCCTTGCCGTAACCGACACCCACGGTGCCGTCACCGTCGCCCACCACGACCAGCGCGGTGAAGCTGAAGCGACGACCACCCTTCACAACCTTGGCGACACGGTTGATCGCGACAACGCGCTCAACGTAAGCGGTCTTCTCGGCGGCGGCTGCGCCACCGTCACGGCCCTTACGGTCCCGCCGCTCGCCGCCACCGGCACCGCCACCGCGGCGCTGGGGTCCAGCCATTGGATTACCTCTCTCTTTCCGCTAGCTACGAGCGGCTCAGAACTTGAGCCCGGCTTCGCGGGCGGCGTCCGCCAGGGCGGCGATGCGCCCGGCGTACTGGTTACCACCACGGTCGAATACGACAGCCTCGACGCCGGCGGCCTTGGCGCGCTCGGCGACCAGGGCGCCGACCTGCTTGGCCTGCGCGGACTTGTCGCCCTCGCCACCGCGAATCGTGGTGTCCAGGGTGGACGCCGACGCAAGGGTGTGACCCTTGATGTCGTCGATCACCTGGGCCACGATGTGGCGGTTCGAGCGGGTAACGACCAGACGCGGACGCTCCGCCGTTCCGTTGATGTGCTTACGGATCCGGATGTGGCGGCGCTTGATCGCGGCGCGCTTGTAGGCGTCGCCCTTAAGGATCTTCTGTCCGTATGCCATGGCTTACTTACCCGCCTTTCCGACCTTGCGGCGGATGACTTCGCCCTCGTACTTGACGCCCTTGGCCTTGTACGGGTCGGGCTTGCGCAGCTTGCGGATGTTGGCCGCAACCTCGCCGACCTTCTGCTTGTCGATGCCCTCGACCGAGAACCGGGTGGGGGCCTCCACCTTGAAGGTGATGCCCTCGGGGGCCTCGACGGTGATCGGGTGGCTGTAGCCGAGAGCGAACTCGAGGTTCGAACCCTTGGCCGTAACGCGGTAACCGACACCGCTGATCTCGAGCTTCTTCACGTAACCCTGGGTCACGCCGGTGATCATGTTCGCCACCAGCGTGCGGGACAGGCCGTGCAGGGCCTTGTTCTGACGCTCGTCGTTGGGGCGGGTGACGTTCAGAACGCCGTCCTCACCCTTGGCGATGTCGATCGGCGCCGCGACGGTGTGGGTCAGCGTGCCCTTGGGGCCCTTGACCGAGACCGTACGGCCGTCGATGGTGACGTCCACGCCGGCGGGAACCGCGATAGGGAGCTTGCCAATACGCGACATAGCTGTTTCCTCCGTTCCCTTCCGCTACCAGACGTAGGCGAGGACTTCCCCACCCACGCCCTTCTTGCCGGCCTGCTTGTCGGTGAGGAGCCCGTGCGACGTGGAGATGATCGCCACGCCGAGGCCGCCGAGCACCTTCGGCAGGTTGGTGGACTTCGCGTAAACCCGGAGACCGGGCTTGGAGATCCGCTTGATGCCCGCGATGGAGCGCTCACGGTTCGGGCCGAACTTCAGCTCGAGGACGAGGTTCTTGCCGACCTCGGCGTCCTCGACCTTCCAGCCCGTGATGAAGCCCTCCTGCTGGAGGATCTCCGCGATGTGCGACTTGATCTTCGATGCCGGCATCGTCACGGAGTCGTGGTATGCCGAGTTCGCGTTCCGCAGACGCGTAAGCATGTCTGCGATCGGATCAGTCATGGTCATGAATTGGCCTTCGGCCTCTCTCGCCGGGGTTTCCAGGTGCGCCATCCCTCTCCTCGATCCGAGACGAGGCGGGTGCGGTGCGGTGGACCTACGGCGTAGTAAGTCGTACGGGCGACCGTCAGGCGCCCAACCCTCCAAGCCTAAGCCATGGAAGGGAGGGCGCCTGACACGCCCATTGCTTACCGAGAGCTTCGGGAATCCCTGATTAGGGGGATTACCAGGAGCTCTTGGTCACGCCCGGCAGCTCGCCACGGTGAGCCATCTCACGAAGGCACACGCGGCACAGGCCGAACTTGCGGTACACGGAGTGGGGACGGCCACAACGCTGGCAGCGCGTGTAGCCACGCACGCCGAACTTGGGCTTGCGAGCAGCCTTCGCGATCAGAGCCTTCTTCGCCATCTCGCTCACGCCTCCTTGAAGGGGAAGCCGAGGTGACGAAGGAGCGCGCGGCCCTCAGCGTCGTTGGTCGCCGTGGTCACCACGGTGATGTCCATACCCCGGGTGCGGTCGATCTTGTCCTGGTCGATCTCGTGGAACATGACCTGCTCGGTGAGACCGAAGGTGTAGTTGCCACGGCCGTCGAACTGCTTGGGGGACAGACCACGGAAGTCGCGGATGCGCGGCAGCGCGAGCGACAGGGTGCGGTCCAGGAACTCCCACATGCGGTCGCCACGGAGCGTGACGTGGGCACCGATCGGCTGGCCCTCACGCAGCTTGAACTGCGCGATGGACTTGCGGGCCTTGGTGACGGCCGGCTTCTGACCGGTGATGGTGGTCAGGTCGCGGATCGCGCCCTCGATCAGCTTCGAGTCACGGGCGGCGTCGCCGACACCCATGTTGACCACGATCTTGACGAGGCCGGGGATCTGCATGACGTTCTCGTACTTGAACTCGTCACGCAGCTTGCCCGCGATCTCCTCGCGGTACTTCGTCTTCAGACGCGGAGTGGTGGTGGTAGCCATCAGATGTCCTCACCCGTCCGCTTGGCAACGCGGATCTTGTTGCCTTCGTCGTCGAAGCGGTAGCCGACACGCGTGACGACCTTGTTGCCGTCCTTCTCAACGACCAACTGGACGTTGGAGACGTGGATCGGCGCCTCGGTCGTGACGATGCCGCCGGCCTGGGAACCGCGAGCGGTCGGACCGGCCTTGGTGTGCTTCTTGACCCGGTTGACACCCTCGACCAGGACACGGTCCTCGCGGGGGTAGGCCGCGATGACCTTGCCCTGCTTGCCCTTGTCCTTACCGGTGATGACCTGGACCAGGTCGCCCTTCTTGATCTTCATGCTTACAGCACCTCCGGCGCGAGCGAGATGATCTTCATGAACTTCTTCTCGCGCAGCTCACGGCCGACCGGGCCGAAGATACGGGTGCCGCGAGGGTCGCCGTCGTTCTTCAGAATGACGGCGGCGTTCTCGTCGAAGCGGATGTACGAGCCGTCCGGACGACGGCGCTCCTTGACGGTGCGAACGATGACCGCCTTGACGACGTCACCCTTCTTCACGTTGCCACCGGGGATCGCGTCCTTGACGGTGGCGACGATGACGTCACCGATGCCCGCGTAGCGGCGACCGGAGCCACCGAGCACACGGATGCAAAGGATCTCCTTCGCACCAGTGTTGTCGGCGACGCGCAGTCGCGACTCCTGCTGGATCACGTCTATCTCCTGTTTGTCTGCCGGTTCCCGGCAGGGGCCTCGGTACGAGCGCCCCTGCCGAGCCTGGCGGAACTGTCCTGCGGGTTACCCCGCAGGAATTACTTGGCCTTCTCGAGGATCTCGACGACGCGCCAGCGCTTCGTCGCGGACAGCGGCCGGGTCTCCGCGAGGAGGACACGGTCGCCGACACCCGCGGCGTTCTGCTCGTCGTGCGCCTTGAGCTTGTTCGTACGGCGGATGACCTTGCCGTACAGCGCGTGCTTGACGCGGTCCTCGACAGCGACGACGACGGTCTTGTCCATCTTGTCGCTGACGACGAGACCCTCACGGGTCTTGCGGAAACCGCGCGCCTCTGCGTTCTCAGTCACGTTCTTCTCGCTCATCAGGCGTTCTCCACCGTTTCGATGCCCAGCTCACGCTCGCGCATCAGGGTGTAGATCCGCGCGATGTCCTTGCGGACCGCCTTGAGACGGCCGTGGTTCTCGAGCTGACCCGTCGCCGCCTGGAAGCGGAGGTTGAACAGCTCTTCCTTGGCCTCGCGGAGCTTCGCCAGAAGCTCCTCGTTGCCCAGCTCGCGCAGCTCGGACGCCTTGGTACCGGCCGACATCACGCTTCACCTGCCTCGCGCTTGACGATCCGGCACTTCATCGGCAGCTTGTGGGCGGCGCGAGTCAGAGCCTCACGGGCGATCTTCTCGTTGGGGTACGACAGCTCGAACATCACGCGTCCGGGCTTGACGTTGGCGATCCACCACTCCGGAGAACCCTTACCGGAACCCATGCGGGTCTCGGCAGGCTTCTTGGTGAGGGGACGGTCCGGGTAGATGTTGATCCAGACCTTGCCACCACGCTTGATGTGACGCGTCATGGCGATACGAGCGGCCTCGATCTGACGGTTCGTCACGTACGCCGGGGTGAGCGCCTGGATGCCGTACTCGCCGAACGCAACCGTCGTGCCACCCTTGGCAGCGCCGGAGCGCTTCGGGTGGTGCTGCTTGCGGTGCTTGACCCTACGGGGGATCAGCATTTCGGTCAGGCCTCCGTTCCGGTGCTCTCAGCCGGAGCGGACGCGGGAGCCTCGGCCTTGGGGGCCTCGGAACCGGCAGCCTGCTGCGGCTTGCGACCGCGCCGCTCGCCACCGCGGCCACCACGGGCCGGGCGGTCGGCACCACCGCGGGCCGGGCGGTTACCCGCACGGGCCGCAGCGTTCTCGGCGCGGACCTCGGCGATGTTCTTGACGTCGCCCTTGTAGATCCAGACCTTCACACCGATGCGGCCGAAGGTCGTCTTGGCCTCGAAGAAGCCGTAGTCCACGTTCGCGCGGAGCGTGTGCAGGGGCACACGGCCCTCGCGGTAGAACTCCGAGCGGGACATCTCGGCGCCGCCGAGGCGGCCACCGCACTGGATCTTGATGCCCTTGGCGCCGGCCTTCATGGCGGACTGCATGCTCTTACGCATGGCCCGACGGAAGGAGACGCGGGAGGAGAGCTGCTCGGCAACGGCCTGCGCGACAAGCTGAGCGTCCGTCTCGGGGTTCTTGACCTCGAGGATGTTGAGCTGGACCTGCTTGCCCGTGAGCTTCTCGAGGTCACCGCGGATGCGGTCGGCCTCGGCGCCACGGCGGCCGATGACGATGCCCGGACGAGCGGTGTGGATGTCCACCCGCACGCGGTCACGGGTGCGCTCGATCTCAACCTTCGAGATACCGGCGCGCTCCATGCCGGACGTCATCATCCGACGGATGGCGACGTCTTCCTTGACGTAGTCCTTGTACAGCTTGTCGGCGTACCACCGGGACTTGAAGTCCGTGGTGACACCGAGCCGGAACCCATGCGGGTTAACCTTCTGGCCCATTACCGGGTTCCTTCCTTGCTGCTGACGACCACAGTGATGTGGCTGGTCCGCTTGCGGATCCGGTAGGCACGGCCCTGTGCACGCGGACGGAACCGCTTCAGGGTCGGGCCCTCGTCGACGTACGCCTCGCTGATGAACAGCGAGGAGGCGTCCGGGTGGTCGTAGTTGTGCGCGGCGTTGGCGATGGCGCTGTCAAGCACCTTGCCGACGGGCACGGAGGCTGCCTGCGGAGCGAATCGCAGAACAGCCTGAGCCTCCGTGGCGTCCATGCCACGGATAAGGTCCACCACGCGGCGGGCCTTCATGGGCGTAACGCGGATGTACCGCGCCTGGGCCCTGGCTTCCATGGTTGTCCCTCTCAGTTACTTACGTGTCTGAATGCGATCCGCTACTAGCGGCGCTTCGACTTCCGGTCGTCCTTGACGTGACCCCGGAAGGTGCGCGTCGGCGAGAACTCGCCGAGCTTGTGGCCGACCATCGACTCGGTGACGAACACCGGGATGTGGGTCTTGCCGTTGTGCACCGCGAGCGTGTGGCCGAGCATGGCCGGCACGATCATGGAGCGACGGGACCAGGTCTTGATGACGTTCTTGGTGCCTGCTTCGTTCTGCGCTTCCACCTTCTTGATCAGGTGGTCGTCGACGAAGGGCCCCTTCTTGAGACTGCGCGGCATCTAAACCCGCTCCTAGCGCTTCTTGTTCGTCTTGCGGCGGCGGACGATGTACTTGTTCGAAGCCTTCTTCGGCGAACGAGTACGACCCTCCTTCTGACCCCAGGGGCTGACCGGGTGGCGACCACCGGAGGTCTTGCCCTCACCACCACCGTGGGGGTGGTCAACCGGGTTCATCGCCACACCGCGAACGGTCGGACGAACGCCCAGCCAGCGCTTGCGGCCGGCCTTGCCCCAGTTGATGTTGCTCTGCTCGGCGTTGCCGACCTCGCCGACCGTGGCGCGGCAGCGCTGGTCGACCAGGCGGATCTCACCGGAGGGCATGCGGAGGTGGGCCATCGAGCCCTCCTTCGCGAGCAGCTGCACGGAGGCACCGGCGGAGCGGGCGAACTTGGCACCGCCACCAGGACGGAGCTCGATCGCGTGGATCGTGGTACCGACCGGGATGTTGCGCAGCGCCAGGTTGTTGCCCGGCTTGATGTCTGCCCCGGGACCGTTCTCGACGCGGTCACCCTGCTGCAGGTTGCGCGGGGCGAGGATGTAGCGCTTCTCGCCGTCGGCGTAGTGCAGCAGCGCGATGCGCGCGGTGCGGTTGGGGTCGTACTCGATGTGCGCGACCTTCGCCGGCACGCCGTCCTTGTCGTGACGACGGAAGTCGATCACTCGGTAGGCGCGCTTGTGTCCGCCACCCTGGTGGCGAACGGTCACACGACCGGCGTTGTTACGGCCGCCCTTGCTGTGCAGCGGGCGGACCAGCGACTTCTCCGGCGTGGACCGCGTGACCTCGACGAAGTCGGCGACGCTGGAGCCACGGCGGCCCGGCGTAGTCGGCTTGTACTTGCGGATTCCCATTTCTCAGTCCTCGTCCGATATCGGACGATCCGACCCGCTTACGCGGTCGGACCGCCGAAGATGTCGATACGGTCGCCCTCGGCGAGGGTCACGATCGCGCGCTTGGTACCGGCGCGCTGGCCGAAGCCCGTGCGGGTCCGCTTGCGCTTGCCCTGGCGGTTGATCGTGTTGACCCCGGTGACCTTGACCGAGAAGACCGCCTGGACGGCCTGCTTGATCTGGGTCTTGTTGGCACTCGGGTCGACGATGAACGTGTACTTGTTCTCGTCGAGAAGCGCGTAGCTCTTCTCGGAGACGACCGGCTTGAGCAGCACGTCACGGGGGTCCGTGAACGACTTGCTCAGCGGGGTCTCGACGGTGTTCTTGCCCTCGGCGGCGTGGCGACGCGCCTTGGCGACGCGCGCAGCCTTGGCGGCCTTGGCCGCCTTGGAGGCAATGCTCGGGTGACGCGTAGCCATCAGGCCTCGCTCCCTTCGGTGTCATTGGCCTTCGGGCCCGACACGAAGGACTCGAACGCGGCCTGGGTGAAGACCACGTCGTCCGAGACGAGAACGTCGTACGTGTTCAGCTGGCCCGGCTCCAGGATGTGGACCTGGGGCAGGTTGCGGGCGGACAGCCACGCGGCCTCGTCGGCGCGCTCGACGATCAGGAGCAGGTTCTTGCGCTCGCTGATCTTGCCGAACAGGCTCTTGGCGGCCTTGGTGCTGGGGGTCTCGCCCTCGATCACGCCGGAGACGACGTGGATGCGGTTGTTGCGGGCCCGGTCGGTGAGGGCGTGGCGCAGGGCCGCGGCCTTCATCTTCTTCGGGGTCCGCTGCGAGTAGTCACGCGGCACGGGACCGTGCACGACGCCACCACCGGCGAACTGCGGCGCGCGGGTCGAACCCTGACGGGCGCGACCGGTGCCCTTCTGGCGGTAAGGCTTCTTGCCACCACCACGGACTTCACCGCGGGTCTTGGTCTTGTGCGTGCCCTGGCGGGCAGCGGCGAGCTGCGCGACGACGACCTGGTGAAGCAGCGGAACGCTGATCTTCTCTACGTCGAAGATCTCCGCGGGGAGCTCGACGGTACCGGCCTTGTCGCCCGCCGGCGAAAGGATGTCAACAGTGCTCATCGGTTACCTCAGGCCCCCTTGGCCGCAGTGCGGACCAGGACGAGGCCGCCGTTCGGACCGGGAACCGCGCCCTTGATGAGCAGCAGACCCTTCTCCGCGTCAACGGCGTGGACGGTCAGGTTCTGGGTGGTGACCCGCTCGTTGCCCATGCGACCCGCCATGCGGAGGCCCTTGAACACGCGGCCCGGGGTGGCGCAGCCACCGATGGAACCGGGAGAGCGGTGCTTGCGCTGGGTACCGTGTCCGGCGCCGAGGCCACGGAAGTTGTGGCGCTTCATGACACCGGCGAAGCCCTTGCCCTTGCTCTTGCCGGTGACGTCGACCTTCACGCCGGCCTCGAACACCTCAGCGGTGATCTCCTGGCCGAGGGTGTACTCGGCGGCGTCCGCGGTGCGGATCTCGACGAGGTGACGACGGGGGGTGACGTCGGCCTTCGCGAAGTGGCCCTTGAGGGGCTTGTTCACCTTGCGCGGGTCGATGTCGCCGAACGCGATCTGGACGGACTCGTAGCCGTCGACGTCGTTCGTACGGACCTGGGTGACGACGTTCGGGCCGGCCTTGACGACGGTGACCGGAACAACACGGTTGTTCGCGTCCCACACCTGCGTCATGCCGAGCTTCTCGCCCAGGATGCCCTTGATCTGCTTAGCCATTCTCAGATCACCGACCCTCAGAGCTTGATCTCGATGTCGACACCGGCCGGGAGGTCGAGTCGCATCAGAGAGTCAACGGTCTTGGGGGTCGGGTCGAGGATGTCGATCAGGCGCTTGTGCGTGCGCATCTCGAAGTGCTCGCGCGAGTCCTTGTACTTGTGCGGCGACTTGATGACGCAGTACACGTTCTTCTCAGTGGGCAGCGGCACCGGGCCCGCGACCGACGCACCAGTGCGGGTCACCGTCTCGACGATCTTCTTCGCCGAGGAGTCGATGACCTCGTGGTCGTAGGCCTTGAGCCGGATGCGGATCTTCTGTCCCGCCATGGCTACTCAGTAGTCCTTTGTCTCGTTAACGCTCTGGAACCCGGTGTCCCTGTGTCCTGCTCTCCGACCCACGCGGTCGGGCGTGTCGCGCTCTCGCTGACACAGATGCCCCTTGATCGAACATCCCTTGCCTGGGAGCGCGGCCCTTCCGGAACCGCAAGCCGGGGACTAGGAGGTCCACCGGGTGCCTGGTCTGTGCCGCACTGACACTTCCCGGAAGATTCCCGTACGTCCGCCCCAGCGCTGCCTTACGGCAGTTAGGGCGACGAGTACTGTGGGACTCGCTTCCGGTCCTCCCGGCGGGAGGCGCGCAGCATCAACACTCGACCGAGCAACTCGGACAGTCTGCCATATGGGGCAGGGGGTCCGCCAATCGAGCCGGAGAGAATACCCCGAGGGTGACGCAGGTCAAACCCGGGCGGCGGCACCCTGTGACCGGCCGGGCACCCGGCGTCTGATCCGTACGTTTCCGTCCGAGTCGTCCTCGGCCAGCTCCCTGATCAGCCCATGGTCCGGGGACAGCCCGCACGCCGGGTCCGTACGGGAGGCGTCCCCCGTGAGCGCGTGGGCCTGGCAGCGGCAGCCGCCGAAGTCCTCCTCGCGGCGGGAACAGCTCCGGCAGGGGTCGGGCATCCAGTCGGTGCCGCGGTAGCGGGCGAACGCCTCGGAGTGGTCCCAGATCCACTCCAGCTTGCGGTCACGGACGTTCGGCGGATCCAGATCCGGCAGGTCCGCCGCGGCCGGGCAGGGCAGGACCGTGCCGTCGGGGGTGACGGTGAGCGAGACCGCCCCCCAGCCGCCCATGCACGGCTTGGCCACGCCGTCGAAGTAGTCGGGGACGACCCAGACCAGCTCGGGCCCGTTGGTGAGCCGCCCGCGCCATCGCTCCACCGCCTCCCGCGCCCCGGCGAGCTGCTCGCGGGTGGGCAGCAGCGCGGCGCGGTTGAGCAGGCCCCAGCCGTAGAACTGGACGTTGGCGAGCTCGATGCGGTCCACGCCCCAGGCCGTGCCCAGTTCGACGAGCGCGTCGAGGGCATCGAGGTTCTCGCGGTGCAGTACGACATTCAGGCCGAGGGGCAGGCCCGCGGCCCGCACCAGCTCGGCGGCCCGCTCCTTCTCGGCGAAGGAGCGGCGCCCGGCGATGCGGTCGGAGGCGCGCGCGTCGGCGTGTTGGACGGAGAGCTGGACGCTCTTCAGACCGGCGGCCGCGAGCGCGGCGAGGCGTGCCTCGCTCAGGCCCACGCCGCTGGTGACGAGCTGGGTGTAGATCCCGGCCGCCTCGGCCGCGGCGACGATCTCCGCCAGGTCCTGACGCAGCAGCGGCTCGCCGCCCGACAGATGCATCTGGACGACGCCGAGCTCTCCCGCCTGGCGCAGCACGTCCGTCCATTGTTCGGTGGTCAGCTCGCTCGAACGGCGCGTCAGTTCAAGGGGGTTGGAGCAGTAGCCGCAGTGCAGCGGGCAGGCGTGGGTGAGCTCGGCGAGCAGGGCCCAGGGGCGGGCGGGCGCCGCGGCCGGGCCGGGCGACGGATCGGTCGGGGTCATCGCAGCCAGCCCTCCTTGCGCAGCCGCTCCAGGAACAGGGGGACGTCGGTGGCCACCGGCGCGCCGGGGAAGCGCTCGGTCAGCTCCGCGACGATGTCGCCCACGCTGCGGGTGCCGTCGCACAGGCCGACCACCGTGCCGGCCGAGCCGGTCAGGACGCCGACACGCTCGGGCAGGAGCAGCAGCTCCGCGTCCCGTACGGGGTCGTGGCGCCGCACGGTGGCGGGGGCCAGGGCGGGCCGCCAGTCGGTGCCGGGCGGCGCGCTCACTCCCGCTCCCCGCGGCTCGCGGTGTCCACCGTGTCCAGCAGCGACCACAGGACGTCGCACTTGAAGCGCAGCGCGGCCACGGCACGCTCCTGGTGGTCGCGGGTGCGCGCCCAGGCCATGACCAGGTCGAGCGCCTCCCGGCTGTCGCGGCGCCCCTGGGAGACACGGGTGCGGAAGTAGGCGAGCCCGTCGGCCTCGATCCACGGGTAGTGGCGTTCGAAGGCGTCGATGCGGGTGCGCATCAGGTCCGGGGCGGACAGTTCGGTGAGCGAGGCGGCGACGGCTTCCAGCGGCGGGCGCAGCCGGCAGAAGTTGACGTATCCGTCGACCGCGAGCCGTACGCCCGGCAGCACCGAGTCGGCGCGCAGCAGCGTCTCGCGGTCCAGTCCGGCCGCCTCGCCGAGCCGCAGCCAGCGCTCTATGCCGCCCTCGCCCGTCTGTGCCCCGTCGTGGTCCTGGATGCGGCGCAGCCACATCCGGCGCAGCTCGGAGGTGGGCAGTTTCGCGGTGATCAGGGCGTCCTTGACGGGGATGTGGCGCTGGTAGTGGAAGCGGTTGACGATCCAGCGGCGCAGTTCCTCCGGGCTGAGGTCGCCGCTGTGCATCCGGATGTTGAAGGGGTGCAGGTGGTGGTAGCGCTGCTCCCCCACCGCACGCAGCCGTGCCTCGAACTCCGTGGGGCTCCAGGGCTCCTCGGGCGGGGCCAGGCTCGTGTTGGGAGCTGCCGTGCTCATGGCTCGATCACCATCCCGTCGTGCGCCACCTCGATGCCCAGCCCGGCGAGCCGCTTGTGCTGGGATGCGGCCGGGTCGACGAGGGGGTTGGTGTTGTTGAGGTGCGTGTACAGGCACCTCGCGGAAAGGGAGGCCAGCCGCTCGGCCGTGCCGTCCGGGCCTTCGATGGGCAGATGGCCCATGCCGGTGGCGGTGCGCGAGGAGATGCCGGTACGGCGGGGCTCCTCGTCGTCCCAGAAGGTGCCGTCGACGATGACGCAGTCGGCCTCCTCGGCGGCCTGCTGGAGGCGGTCCGGCCAGGCGGCCAGCGCCGGGGCGTAGAGGACCGAGGCGCCCGAGGCCGGGTCGTACAGCCGCAGCGCGACGACCCAGGCGTCGTCGTCCGGGGCGTCGGCGGCGTACCGCGGGCGCTTGGAGGAGACCGGGATGCCGCTGATCCGCAGGCCGCCGGCCGTGCCGTCCAGTGGCTCGTCGCCGCGCCCGGGCAGCTCCCGCCAGGTCACGTCGGTGTACGGCGCGAGGACCTCGCCGAGCCGCAGGCGCTCCAGCAGTGCCTGCCGGACCGGGGCCGTCGCCAGCACCTGGAAGCCGTCCGCCTCGCGGAGCCGGGCGATGCCCAGGGTGTGGTCGAGTTCGGCGTCGGTGAGGATCACTCCGGCGAGCGGGGTCTGCCGGGGGCCGGGCCCCGGGTGGAGCTCGGGCCGGGCCTCGATCTGGTCGCCGATGTCGGGGGTCGCGTTGACGACGTACCAGCGGCCCTCGCCGGTCCGTACGGCGAGCGAGGCGTGCCGGCGGCGCCGGTGCGGGTGGGCGCGTGCCCCGGAGCACCCGGGGCACGCGCAGTTCCACTGGGGGATGCCACCGCCGGCGGCGGTGCCGAGTACCAGCAGCAGCATGACAGCGGCTAGCGGGTGCTGAGCGAGTAGGCGGTGACCTCCAGCGCGGTGTCGACGACCTCGAAGGCGGGGGCCTGCCAGGTGGTCTCGTCCGGTCGCGTCGAGGCGGCCTGCTCGACCGGCTTCAGGGGTTCCTTGGTCTCGTGCATCGGTCGTACGTCCCTTCTTTCGGGGTTACTTGAGGGGGAAGGGGCCGGCGTCACTTGATCGGGACACGGAGGATCTTGTCGTTGCCGTACCCCAGGTCGCTGGTGCCGACCCACAGTTCGTCCGCGCCGGGCACCTTGGCGATGGCGCGCAGCCGGCCGTATGTGCCGGGGTAGAAGGCGGACTTCGTACCGAGGCGCTCGCTGTTGCCGTCGATCGGGACGCGCCACAGCCGCTGGCCGCGCAGCGACGACACGTACAGGACGTTGCGCACGACGGCGAGTTGGGCCGGGACACCCTTCTCGGGGCTGAAGACGGCCTTCGGGCCGGTCATGCCCTTGACGGAGCAGGCGCCCTCGCAGTTCGGCCAGCCGTAGTTGGCGCCGCGCTTGATCAGGTTGAGCTCGTCGTGGGTCTGCTGGCCGATCTCCACCGACCACAGCCGGCCCTTGCGGTCCCAGGCCAGGCCCTGCGGATTGCGGTGGCCGTAGCTGTAGACGTGGTTGCCGAACGGGTTGCCGGGTGCCGGCTTGCCGCTCTTGGTGATCCGCAGGATCTTGCCGTTGACCGAGTTCTTGTCCTGCGCGAGCTTGGGCTGAAGGGCCTCGCCCGTCGTGACGTACAGGTACTTGTCGGGGCCGAAGGCGATCCGGCCGCCGTTGTGGTCCCCGCCCCGCCGGATGCCGGTCAGGACCGGCTTGTAGTTGCGCAGCGAGGAGCCGTCGTAGTCCATCCTGACGACTCGGGTCTCGTTCTTCGTGGTGTGCATGAAGAACACCTGCTTGTCCTTCTTGCCGTCCCACGTCGGCGACGGAGCGACGCCCAGCAGACCACCGGCGCCCTCGTCGTACGGCTCCGGAACCGTGTACGGCACCTCGCCGACCCATTTCTTGGTGCCGTTCCGGTCCAGGCTGTAGACCTGGTAGGACAGCCGCTCGGTGATCAGGGCGGTCCGGCGGTTCGGCAGGAACGAGATGCCCCAGGGGGTGTGCCATCCCTTCGACAGTGTCTTGACGCCGGCCGGTGCGCCGCCGTCGGCGGCCGTCGGGGCGGCAGTCACCGGCTGGGCCAGAGCGGTCGCCAGCAACGCGGTCGCAGTGGCGAGCGAGGCTATGCCGAGCCGGGATGAATGCCGCATCGAGCGGCGTATGTCGGTCATGTGGACGTCCTTCGTCGTTGCTCGGTCTGACGGCCGGGGAGCGCTAGCCGACGGTCACGCGGAGGATCCGGTCGCCGTCCGTCTGTCGCGCGGTGCCCAGCCAGAGCTCGTTCCTGCCGGGGACCTTCGCGAGGGCGCGCAGCGCATATCCGGAGAAGACCTTGGTCTTCGCACTGTCGCCCTTGCCCTGGAGGGCCGCGGCGACCGGGACGCGCCAGAGCTGGTAGCCCCGCAGCGACGACACGTAGAGGTCGTCGCCCACGACGGCGACCTGGGCCGGGGCGGTGGTGTGGTCCCAGGTGGCCTTCGGGTTGGTCATGCCTTTGACGGAGCAGGCGCCCTCGCAGCTCGGCCAGCCGTAGTTGGCACCGCGCTCGATCAGGTTGAGCTCGTCCTTGGCTTCCTGCCCGATCTCCACCGACCACAGCCGGCCCTTGCGGTCCCAGGCCAGGCCCTGCGGATTGCGGTGGCCGTAGCTGTAGACGTGGTTGCCGAACGGGTTGCGGGGCGCCGGCTTGCCGGTCTTCGTGATCCGCAGGATCTTGCCGTTGACCGAGTTCCTGTCCTGCGCGAGCTTCGCGTGCGTGGCCTCGCCGGTGGCGACGTAGAGGTACTTGTCGGGGCCGAAGGCGATCTTGCCGCCGTGGTGGTTGGAGCCCCGCTTGAGACCGCCGAGGACGACGGTGTAGCCGCTCAGCGACCTGCCGTCGTAGTTCATCCGCACCACCCGGCTCTCGGACGCCGTGGTGTGCATGAAGAAGACCTGCCTGTCCTTCTTGCCGTCCCATGTCGGGGACGGAGCGACGCCCAGGAGCCCGCCCTTGGCGGCGTCACCGGGCTGGAAGACGGCGACCTTCGGCACCTTGCCGATCAGGGTCCTGCTGCCGTTGTCGCGCAGGCGGTAGACACGGGCGCTCTCGTTCTCCGTCACCAGTGCCGAGCGCCCGTCCGGCAGGAAGGAGATGGCCCACGGATTCGACCAGCCCGTGGAGAACCGGGTCACGTCGACGGCGGCTCGCGGAGCGAGATCAGTGGCCGCGGCGGTGGTGGACGGCACCGCGCCGGCCAACAGGGCGGCCGCGGCGGTGAGCGAAGTTATGCAGAACCGGGACGAATAACGCACCCAGTGGCCTGAATGTGCCATGCCGACACCTTTCTTGATCCCCCACACAATCTTTGCGAGGCGTGATCGGCATGCCACTTCTGGTGAGCCGCGAGGGTGAGACCTCGATCATCCCGAGCTCGTGACGGTCATTCAGAAACAGCGAAGGGGCCCGTACGACCGAAGTCGTACGGGCCCCTTCAGGAGCTCGCGCTGGAGCTACCAGGTCAAGCCAACAAGCTTACTTGTTGATCTTGGTGACCTGGCCGGCGCCCACGGTCCGGCCACCCTCACGGATGGCGAACTTCAGGCCCTCCTCCATGGCGACGGGCTGGATGAGCTCCACCTTCATCTCGGTGTTGTCACCCGGCATGACCATCTCGGTGCCCTCGGGGAGGGTCACAACGCCGGTCACGTCCGTCGTACGGAAGTAGAACTGCGGACGGTAGTTGTTGAAGAACGGCGTGTGGCGGCCACCCTCGTCCTTGGACAGGATGTAGGCCTGGGCCTCGAACTCGGTGTGCGGCGTGACCGAACCGGGCTTGATGATGACCTGGCCGCGCTCGACGTCCTCGCGCTTGATGCCACGGAGCAGCAGACCGACGTTCTCACCGGCCTGGCCCTCGTCGAGCAGCTTGCGGAACATCTCGATGCCGGTGACCGTGGTGGTGGTCTTCTCCTGCTTGATGCCCACGATGTCGACGGTCTCGTTGACCTTCAGGACACCACGCTCGATACGGCCGGTGACGACCGTACCGCGACCGGTGATCGTGAAGACGTCCTCGATCGGCATCAGGAACGGCTTGTCGACGTCACGCTCGGGCTGCGGGATGTTCTCGTCCACGGCCTTCATGAGCTCGAGGACGGTGTTGCCCCACTCCTTGTCGCCCTCAAGGGCCTTGAGCGCCGAGACCTTGACGACCGGCAGGTCGTCGCCCGGGAACTCGTACTCGGAGAGCAGCTCACGAACCTCGAGCTCGACGAGCTCCAGGATCTCCTCGTCGTCCACCATGTCGGCCTTGTTCAGGGCGACGACGATGTACGGAACGCCGACCTGGCGGGCCAGGAGCACGTGCTCCTTGGTCTGCGGCATCGGGCCGTCGGTGGCGGCGACCACGAGGATGGCGCCGTCCATCTGGGCAGCACCGGTGATCATGTTCTTGATGTAGTCCGCGTGACCGGGGCAGTCGACGTGGGCGTAGTGACGCGTCTCGGTCTGGTACTCGACGTGCGCGATGGAGATGGTGATACCGCGCTGGCGCTCCTCGGGAGCCTTGTCGATCTGGTCGAAGGCCGAGGCCTCGTTCAGGTCCGGGTACGCGTCGTGCAGCACCTTGGTAATGGCGGCCGTAAGGGTCGTCTTACCGTGGTCGATGTGACCGATGGTGCCGATGTTGACGTGGGGCTTAGTCCGCTCGAACTTCGCCTTCGCCACGGGGTCCTCCTGTGGAGTGGTTCTGAACGCCTTGCTTCATCGGCGCCAGGTGATCTTTGCTGGAAAGCCCGGGCCCGAGGGCATTCCCCCACGAATGCGGGTGAATGCCCCTCCAGGCTCCGGAGTCAAGCCTAAAGCGTGTGAACGCGGAGCGTTACTCGCCCTTGGCCTTCGCGATGATCTCCTCGGCGACGTTCCGCGGAACCTCGGCGTAGGAGTCGAACTGCATGGAGTAGCTGGCCCGGCCGGACGTCTTGCTGCGCAGGTCGCCGACGTAACCGAACATCTCCGAGAGGGGCACGAGGCCCTTCACGACGCGAGCACCCGCCCGCTCCTCCATGGCCTGGATCTGGCCACGGCGGGAGTTGATGTCGCCGATGACCTCACCCATGTAGTCCTCGGGCGTGGTGACCTCGACGGCCATCATCGGCTCGAGCAGCACGGGGCTGGCCTTGCGCGCGGCCTCCTTGAAGGCCTGCGAACCGGCGATCTTGAACGCGAGCTCGGAGGAGTCGACCTCGTGGTAGCCACCGTCGATCAGCGTGACACGCACGCCGGTCATCTCGTAGCCCGCGAGGATGCCGAACTGCATGGCCTCCTGCGCACCGGCGTCGACCGAAGGGATGTACTCCTTCGGGATACGGCCACCGGTCACCTTGTTCACGAACTCGTACGAGGCGTCGCCGCCCTCGATCGGCTCGATCGCGATCTGCACCTTCGCGAACTGGCCGGTACCACCAGTCTGCTTCTTGTGCGTGTAGTCGACGCGCTCGACGGCCTTGCGGATCGTCTCGCGGTAGGCCACCTGCGGCTTGCCGACGTTGGCCTCGACCTTGAACTCACGGCGCATACGGTCGACCAGCACCTCGAGGTGCAGCTCGCCCATGCCACCGATGATGGTCTGGCCGGTCTCCTCGTCCGAGTGGACCTGGAAGGAGGGGTCCTCCTCCGCGAGACGCTGGATGGCGACACCCAGCTTCTCCTGGTCACCCTTGGACTTGGGCTCGATGGCGACCTGGATGACCGGCGCCGGGAAGTCCATGGACTCCAGGATCACCGGGGCCTTGTCGTCGCTCAGCGTCTCACCGGTGGTGGTCTGCTTGAGGCCCATGACGGCGACGATGTCGCCGGCGCCCACCGACTCGATCTCCTCACGCTTGTTCGCGTGCATGCGGTAGATCTTGCCGATGCGCTCCTTCTTGCCCTTGACGGAGTTCAGCACGGCGGTGCCGGACTCCAGGCGGCCCGAGTAGACCCGGACGAAGGTGAGCTTGCCGAGGTGCGGGTCGCTCATGATCTTGAACGCCAGCGCGGACAGCGGCTCGTCCTCGGACGGCTTGCGCTTGACGACCAGCTCGGGGTCCTTCACGTCGTGGCCCTCGATGGCCTCGACGTCGAGCGGGGTCGGCAGGTAGCGCACGACCGCGTCGAGCAGGGGCTGGACGCCCTTGTTCTTGAACGCGGTGCCACAGAACACCGGGGTGACCGTGGTGTCGCTGGACTTGCCGGACGCGATGGTGATGCGACGGATCGCGGCGTAGAGCTGCTCCTCGGTGGGCTCCTGGCCCTCCAGGTACAGCTCCATGATCTCTTCGTCGTTCTCGGCGACGCCCTCGATCAGCTTGCCGCGGTACTCCTCGGCAGCCTCGGTGTGCGTGGCCGGGATGTCGACGACGTCGTACATCTCGCCCTTGGCGGCCTCGGCGGACCACACGAGCGCCTTCATGCGGACCAGGTCCACGACGCCCTTGAAGTCGGCCTCGGCACCGATCGGGAGCTGCATGACCAGGGGCTGGGCGCCCAGACGGTCCGAGATCATGTCCACGCAGCGGTGGAACTCGGCGCCGGTACGGTCCAGCTTGTTCACGAAGCAGATACGGGGCACGCCGTAACGGTCGGCCTGACGCCACACCGTCTCGGACTGCGGCTCGACACCCGCGACACCGTCGAACACCGTGACGGCACCGTCGAGCACGCGGAGCGAACGCTCCACCTCGACCGTGAAGTCGACGTGACCCGGGGTGTCGATGATGTTGATCGTGTAGTCGTTGTCCTCAAGCGGCCAGTGACAGGTGGTGGCAGCAGAGGTGATCGTGATGCCACGCTCCTGCTCCTGCTCCATCCAGTCCATGGTGGCAGCGCCGTCGTGGACTTCACCGATCTTGTAGCTGACGCCGGTGTAGAAGAGGATCCGCTCGGTGGTGGTCGTCTTGCCCGCGTCGATGTGGGCCATGATCCCGATGTTGCGGACCCTGGCCAGGTCAAGTGAAGTGGTAGCCATAAGGCTTCAGTCTTCTCTCGGTCTCGATGGGGGTAGCGACTACCAGCGGTAGTGCGCGAAGGCCTTGTTGGACTCGGCCATCTTGTGGGTGTCCTCGCGCTTCTTCACAGCGGCACCGAGGCCGTTGGAGGCGTCGAGGAGCTCGTTGAGCAGACGCTCGGTCATGGTCTTCTCGCGACGGGCGCGGGAGTAACCGACCAGCCAGCGCAGCGCGAGCGTGTTGGCACGACCGGGCTTGACCTCGATCGGAACCTGGTACGTCGCACCACCGACACGGCGGGACTTGACCTCGAGGGTCGGCTTGATGTTCTCCAGAGCGCGCTTCAGCGTGATGATCGGGTCGTTGCCCGTCTTCTCACGCAGGCCCTCCATGGCGCCGTAGACGATGCGCTCGGCGGTGGAGCGCTTGCCGTTCAGCAGCACCTTGTTGATGAGCGACGTGACAAGAGGAGAACCGTAGACCGGGTCGATGATGACCGGGCGCTTCGGGGCGGGGCCCTTACGAGGCATTCTTACTTCTCCTTCTTGGCGCCGTAGCGGCTGCGGGCCTGCTTGCGGTTCTTGACACCCTGGGTGTCAAGCGAACCACGGATGATCTTGTAGCGAACACCCGGCAGGTCCTTAACACGGCCGCCGCGCACGAGCACGATGGAGTGCTCCTGCAGGTTGTGTCCCTCACCCGGAATGTAAGCGGTGACCTCGATCCCGCTGGTCAGACGCACACGCGCGACCTTACGCAGGGCCGAGTTCGGCTTCTTCGGGGTGGTCGTGAACACACGCGTGCAGACGCCACGACGCTGAGGGGAACCCTCGAGTGCGGGCGTCTTGTTCTTCTCGACCTTGTCCTGCCGGCCCTTGCGGACCAGCTGCTGGATCGTAGGCACTACTTCTCCGGTTTCTGTGTGCCGAATGGTGAAGCTAACCTGGAACGTCGCCGACCCACGCGGTCGGGTGTGTCGAATCCGGCGGACTTCCGCCGCGAGGCGAAAAGAGCACAGATTACGGTGGCCACTCACAGCTCGCTATGCGGTTTGAAGGCACGCACGAGAGCCAGGGCACACCCCAGGCACAAGGTCTGAGCGTACCTACCTCATTCGCTGCGGTCAAAACAAATGGGCCTCGCCCGCATCGGCATACAGCCGATGTCAAGACCGCAGGGCGCGTTTGATCTTCGAATCCGTGTTTGTGCGGCTCCGCCGCGTGGGCGCGACCAGCCACGACGAAGGCCGCACACGACCGACGACCCGACGCGGCCCTCCCTGCGGAGCGCTTACGCGGACATCGCGGCGGCCACGAGCATCAGCGTCACCAGGATCGCCCAGGCCGCGTTCGACAGCCACCCGAGCACGAGCCCGGTCAGGGCGAGCGCGTCACCGCCCTCCCCGGTGCGCCGTATCTCGGCACGCGCCGCGTGTCCGAGCACCACGGCCGGGATGCCGGTCAGTCCGAAGCTCACCAGACACAGCACACCGCAGACGGCGGAGCCGACCGCCTTGCCGTTGGTCTGCGGCCGGGCGACGGGCAGAAAGGTCCGGGGCACGGACGTCACGGGTGCAGGCAGCGGAATCGGGCCCTGGGGCAGATCGGCGACGAGGAGGGCCAGTTCGCCCACCGTACGGGCCGTATAGGCGCGCGTGACCCGCTTCTCGAACTCGGGCTGCTCCAGCCGCCCCTCGCCGTAGCCGGCCCTGAGCACGTCCACGGCCCGCTCGCGGTCGGCGTGCGAGGCGAGCATCGCCGGGGTGGCGGACCCGGGCCACGGCTGCGGCGCACCGCCGCCCTGCCAGGCCTGCGGGACGCCCTCGGCGTGCCACGGCCGTGGTGTCCCGCTCCCCTGTCCCGGCTGCCCCGGTTGCCAGGGCTGCCACGACGGTTGCGCCATGGAGAGCACCTCCCCCGTACTGGTCGGAGTCTCTCCATGATGCGCCGAACCGGCATTCCAGGCATCGGGGTCCACCCCGAGAAAACCCCGAGGCCCCCCGGACAACGCCGAAGGGCGGCCACCCCGAGAGGTGACCGCCCTTCAGTGCGTCAAGCGGACGCTCGCTTACTGGTTGTACGGACCGTAGTCGTAGTCCTCCAGCGGAACGGCCTGGCCGGAGCCGGTGCCGAACGGCGAGTAGTCGATGTCGTCGTAGCCGACGGCCGAGTACATCGCGGCCTTGGCCTCCTCGGTCGGCTCGACCCGAATGTTGCGGTAGCGGGACAGACCCGTACCGGCCGGGATGAGCTTACCGATGATGACGTTCTCCTTGAGGCCGATGAGCGAGTCGGACTTGGCGTTGATCGCCGCATCCGTGAGGACTCGCGTCGTCTCCTGGAAGGACGCCGCCGACAGCCAGGACTCCGTGGCCAGCGAGGCCTTGGTGATACCCATGAGCTGCGGACGACCGGAGGCCGGGTGACCGCCCTCCTGGACCACACGACGGTTCTCGGTCTCGAACTTCGAGCGCTCGACCAGCTCGCCGGGCAGCAGCTCGGCGTCGCCGGACTCGATGATCGTCACGCGGCGCAGCATCTGCCGGATGATGATCTCGATGTGCTTGTCGTGGATCGACACACCCTGCGAGTTGTAGACCTTCTGGACCTCGCCGACCAGGTGGACCTGGACGGCACGCTGACCCAGGATGCGCAGCACGTCGTGCGGGTTGGTGGCACCCACGGTGAGCTTCTGGCCCACCTCGACGTGCTCGCCCTCGCTGACCAGGAGTCGGGCACGCTTCGAGATCGGGTACGCCGTCTCGTCGCTGCCGTCGTCCGGGGTGACGACGATCTTCTTGGTCTTCTCGGTCTCCTCGATCCGCACGCGGCCGGTGGCCTCGGAGATCGGGGCGACACCCTTCGGGGTACGGGCCTCGAAGAGCTCGACGACACGCGGCAGACCCTGGGTGATGTCGTCACCGGCCACACCACCGGTGTGGAAGGTACGCATCGTGAGCTGGGTACCGGGCTCACCGATGGACTGGGCGGCGATGATGCCGACCGCCTCACCGATGTCGACCAGCTTGCCGGTGGCCAGCGAACGGCCGTAGCACATCGCGCAGGTGCCGACCTGGGACTCACAGGTCAGGATCGAACGGGTCTTGACCTCCTCGACACCGTGGTGCACGAGCTGGTCGATGAGCACGTCGCCCAGGTCCACGTTGGCCGGCGCGATCACCTTGCCGTCGATGACGACGTCCTCGGCGAGCATGCGGGCGTAGACGCTGGTCTCGACGTCGTCCGCCTTGACCAGGACGCCGTTGGCGTCCTTCGAGGCGATCCGCAGCTTCAGACCGCGCTCGGTGCCGCAGTCCTCCTCGCGGATGATGACGTCCTGGGAGACGTCGACCAGACGACGGGTCAGGTAACCCGAGTCGGCGGTACGAAGGGCGGTGTCCGCCAGACCCTTACGGGCACCGTGCGTGGAGATGAAGTACTCCAGCACGGACAGGCCCTCACGGAACGAGGCCTTGATCGGACGCGGGATCGTCTCGTTCTTGGCGTTCGACACCAGACCACGCATACCGGCGATCTGACGCATCTGCATCATGTTGCCTCGTGCACCCGAGTTCACCATCATGAAGATCGGGTTGGTCTTCGGGAAGTTCTCGTTCATGGCCTCGGCAACCTCGTTGGTCGCCTTGGTCCAGATCGCGATCAGTTCCTGGGTGCGCTCGTCCTTGGTGATCAGACCGCGCTCGTACTGCTTCTGGACCTTCTCGTCCTGCGCCTCGTAGCCCTTGACGATCTCCTTCTTCGCCTCGGGAACGACGACGTCGGAGATGGCCACGGTGACACCGGAACGGGTCGCCCAGTAGAAGCCGGACGCCTTCAGGTTGTCGAGCGTCGCCGCCACGATGACCTTGGGGTACCGCTCGGCGAGGTCGTTGACGATCTCGGAGAGCTGCTTCTTGCCGACCTCGTAGTCGACGAACGGGTAGTCCTCGGGCAGCAGCTCGTTGAAGAGCGCACGGCCCAGGGTCGTCCGCAGACGGAACGAGTCACCCTGCTGCCACTCCGGCTCGCCCTCCTCCTGCGCCGGCGGCATCCAGCCGCGGGGCGGGATGGTGCCGACCGGGAAGCGGATGTCGATCTTCGACTGGAGCGAGAGCTCGCCCGCGTCGAAGGCCATGATCGCCTCGGCCACGGACGCGAAGGAGCGGTCCTCGCCCTTGACGTTGCGCATCTCGGAGTCGGTGGTGAGGAAGAACAGACCGAGGACCATGTCCTGGGTCGGCATCGTCACCGGACGACCGTCGGCGGGCTTGAGGATGTTGTTCGAGGACAGCATCAGGATGCGGGCCTCGGCCTGCGCCTCCGCGGACAGCGGCAGGTGCACGGCCATCTGGTCACCGTCGAAGTCCGCGTTGAACGCGGTGCAGACGAGCGGGTGGATCTGGATGGCCTTGCCCTCGACGAGCTGCGGCTCGAAGGCCTGGATGCCGAGGCGGTGCAGGGTGGGAGCACGGTTCAGCAGAACCGGGTGCTCGGCGATGACCTCTTCGAGGACGTCGTACACGACCGTACGGCCGCGCTCCACCATGCGCTTGGCGCTCTTGATGTTCTGCGCGTGGTTCAGGTCGACCAGGCGCTTCATCACGAACGGCTTGAAGAGCTCCAGCGCCATCGCCTTGGGCAGACCGCACTGGTGCAGCTTGAGCTGCGGACCGACGACGATCACGGAACGCGCGGAGTAGTCCACACGCTTGCCGAGCAGGTTCTGACGGAATCGACCCTGCTTACCCTTCAGCATGTCGCTGAGGGACTTCAGCGGACGGTTACCGGGACCGGTGACCGGGCGACCACGACGACCGTTGTCGAACAGCGCGTCGACGGCCTCCTGGAGCATGCGCTTCTCGTTGTTCACGATGATCTCGGGCGCACCGAGGTCGAGAAGGCGCTTCAGTCGGTTGTTGCGGTTGATCACACGGCGGTACAGGTCGTTCAGGTCGGAGGTCGCGAAGCGGCCACCGTCGAGCTGCACCATCGGGCGAAGGTCCGGCGGGATGACCGGGACGCAGTCCAGCACCATGCCCTTGGGGCTGTTGCTGGTCTGCAGGAACGCGGAGACGACCTTCAGGCGCTTGAGCGCACGGGTCTTCTTCTGGCCCTTGCCGGTACGGATGATCTCGCGGAGCTTCTCGGCCTCCTCGTCGAGGTCGAAGGACTCCAGGCGCTTCTGCAGCGCCGCGGCACCCATCGAACCGTCGAAGTACGTGCCGAAGCGGTCACGCAGCTCGCGGTAGAGGAGCTCGTCGCCCTCGAGGTCCTGGACCTTGAGGTTCTTGAACCGGGTCCACACCTCGTCGAGGCGGTCGATCTCGCGCTGCGCACGGTCGCGCAGTTGCTTCATCTCGCGCTCGGCACCCTCGCGCACCTTGCGGCGCACGTCGGCCTTGGCGCCCTCGGCCTCGAGCTCGGCCAGGTCGGTCTCGAGCTTCTTGGCGCGGGCCTCGAGGTCGGCGTCGCGACGGTTCTCGACCTGCTGACGCTCCACGGAGACGTGCGCCTCCAGGGAGGGCAGGTCGCGGGTACGGCGCTCCTCGTCGACGAACGTGATCATGTACGCCGCGAAGTAGATGACCTTCTCGAGGTCCTTCGGCGCCAGGTCCAGCAGGTAGCCGAGGCGCGAAGGAACACCCTTGAAGTACCAGATGTGCGTGACAGGCGCGGCCAGCTCGATGTGGCCCATCCGCTCACGGCGCACCTTGGCGCGAGTCACCTCGACGCCACAGCGCTCACAGATGATGCCCTTGAACCGGACACGCTTGTACTTGCCGCAGTAGCACTCCCAGTCCCGGGTCGGACCGAAGATCTTCTCGCAGAAGAGTCCGTCCTTTTCGGGCTTGAGGGTGCGGTAGTTGATGGTCTCGGGCTTCTTGACCTCGCCGTGGCTCCACTGACGGATGTCGTCAGCGGTGGCCAGACCGATCCGGAGCTCATCGAAGAAGTTGACGTCGAGCACTATGCGTCAATCCCTCTCAGGGTTGTAAGTCTTGGGGTCTGAAACGGGGGCCTGGGGGTCGGCGGGGCCCTGTGGGTAAGGGCCCCGCCGGACTCCCGTCAGACCTCTTCGACGCTGCTCGGCTCGCGCCGGGACAGGTCGATGCCGAGCTCCTCCGCTGCGCGGAAGACGTCCTCGTCGGTGTCACGCATCTCGATGGACATACCGTCGCTGGACAGCACCTCCACGTTCAGGCAGAGCGACTGCATCTCCTTGATGAGCACCTTGAAGGACTCGGGGATGCCGGGCTCGGGGATGTTCTCGCCCTTGACGATGGCCTCGTAGACCTTCACGCGGCCGGTGACGTCGTCGGACTTGATGGTCAGCAGCTCCTGGAGGGCGTACGCGGCGCCGTAAGCCTCCAGCGCCCACACCTCCATCTCACCGAAGCGCTGGCCACCGAACTGGGCCTTACCACCCAGCGGCTGCTGGGTGATCATGCTGTACGGGCCGGTCGAACGGGCGTGCAGCTTGTCGTCGACCAGGTGGTGCAGCTTCAGGATGTACATGTAGCCGACCGAGATCGGCTCCGGGAACGGCTCGCCGGAGCGGCCGTCGAACAGCGGTGCCTTACCGGTCGGGAGCACCATGCGCTCGCCGTCGCGGTTCGGGATCGTGTGCTCGAGCAGACCGGCGAGCTCGTCCTCACGCGCACCGTCGAAGACCGGGGTGGCGACGTTGGTGCCGGGCTCGACGCTGTCGGCGCCGATCGCCTGGAGGCGCTGCGCCCACTCCTCGCCGAGACCGGAGACGTCCCAGCCGCGGCTGGCGAGCCAGCCGAGGTGGATCTCCAGGACCTGTCCCGGGTTCATTCGGGACGGCACACCCAGCGGGTTGAGGATGATGTCGACCGGGGTGCCGTCCTCCAGGAACGGCATGTCCTCGATCGGCAGGATCTTGGAGATGACACCCTTGTTGCCGTGACGGCCGGCGAGCTTGTCACCGTCGGTGATCTTGCGCTTCTGCGCCACGTACACGCGCACCAACTGGTTCACACCGGGGGGAAGCTCGTCGCCCTCCTCGCGGTCGAAGACGCGAACGCCGATGACCTTGCCGGTCTCGCCGTGCGGCACCTTCAGCGAGGTGTCACGGACCTCACGGGCCTTCTCACCGAAGATCGCGCGCAGCAGGCGCTCCTCCGGCGTCAGCTCGGTCTCACCCTTCGGGGTCACCTTGCCGACGAGGATGTCGCCGGCGATGACCTCGGCACCGATGCGGATGATGCCGCGCTCGTCGAGGTCGGCGAGGACCTCCTCGGAGACGTTCGGGATGTCCCGGGTGATCTCCTCGGGGCCGAGCTTGGTGTCACGGGCGTCGACCTCGTGCTCCTCGATGTGGATCGAGGAGAGGACGTCGTCCTGCACGAGGCGCTGCGACAGGATGATCGCGTCCTCGTAGTTGTGACCCTCCCACGGCATGAACGCGACCAGCAGGTTCTTGCCGAGCGCCATCTCGCCGTTCTGGGTGGCCGGACCGTCGGCGAGGACCTGGCCCTCGATGATCCGGTCGCCCTCGAGGACGATGACCTTCTGGTTGACCGAGGTGCCCTGGTTGGAGCGGGCGAACTTGGCCAGCCGGTAGGTGATGTAGGTGCCGTCGTCGTTGGCGGTGGTGATGTAGTCCGCGGAGACCTCCTGGACCACACCCGCCTTCTCGGCCTTGACCACGTCGCCGGCGTCGACCGCGGAGCGGTACTCCATGCCGGTGCCGACGAGCGGGGCCTCGGACTTAATCAGCGGCACGGCCTGACGCATCATGTTCGCGCCCATGAGGGCACGGTTGGCGTCGTCGTGCTCGAGGAAGGGGATCATGGCGGTCGCGACCGACACCATCTGGCGCGGCGAGACGTCCATGTAGTCCACGTCGTCACCGGCGACGTAGTCGACCTCGCCGCCACGGCGGCGGACCAGGACGCGGTTCTCGGTGAAGCGCAGGTCGTCGTTGAGCGTGGCGTTGGCCTGCGCGATGACGAAGCGGTCTTCCTCGTCGGCCGTCAGGTAGTCCACCTCGTCGGTGACCTGACCGTCGACGACCTTGCGGTACGGCGTCTCCACGAAACCGAACGCGTTGACGCGGCCGTAGGAGGCGAGCGAACCGATCAGACCGATGTTCGGGCCTTCAGGGGTCTCGATGGGGCACATACGGCCGTAGTGAGACGGGTGCACGTCACGGACCTCGAAGCCGGCCCGCTCACGGGAGAGACCACCCGGGCCAAGCGCCGACAGACGGCGCTTGTGGGTGAGACCCGACAGCGGGTTGTTCTGGTCCATGAACTGCGAGAGCTGGCTGGTGCCGAAGAACTCCTTGATGGAGGCGACGACCGGCCGGATGTTGATCAGGGTCTGCGGCGTGATCGCCTCGACGTCCTGGGTCGTCATGCGCTCACGCACGACGCGCTCCATACGAGCCAGACCGGTGCGGACCTGGTTCTGGATGAGCTCGCCGACGCTGCGCAGACGACGGTTGCCGAAGTGGTCGATGTCGTCGGTCTCGACGACGATCGTCTGACCGCTGTCGGCGACCGTCTCGGTCTCGCCCGCGTGCAGCTTGACCAGGTACTTGATCGTCGAGATGACGTCCTCGACGGTCAGGATGCCCGCGTCCAGCGGGGCGTCCGCACCCAGCTTCTTGTTGACCTTGTAGCGGCCGACCTTGGCGAGGTCGTAGCGCTTCGGGTTGAAGTACAGGTTCTCCAGAAGCGTCTGCGCGGCCTCACGCGTGGGGGGCTCGCCCGGACGCAGCTTGCGGTAGATGTCGAGCAGCGCGTCGTCCTGGCCCTGGGTGTGGTCCTTCTCCAGGGTGGCGCGCATGGACTCGTACTCGCCGAACTCCTCAAGGATCTGCTCGGTCGTCCAACCGAGAGCCTTGAGCAGGACGGTCACGGACTGCTTGCGCTTGCGGTCGATGCGGACACCGACCATGTCGCGCTTGTCGATCTCCATCTCCAGCCAGGCACCCCGGGACGGGATGATCTTGGCGGAGAAGATGTCCTTGTCGGACGTCTTGTCGATGGAGGAGTCGAAGTAGACACCGGGCGAACGGACGAGCTGCGACACGACGACACGCTCGGTGCCGTTGATGACGAAGGTGCCCTTGTTCGTCATGAGCGGGAAGTCGCCCATGAAGACCGTCTGGGACTTGATCTCACCGGTCTCGTTGTTGGTGAACTCCGCCGTCACGAAGAGCGGGGCGGCGTAGGTGAAGTCGCGCTCCTTGCACTCGTCGATCGAGTTCTTCGGAGGCTCGAAGCGGTGGTCGCGGAACGTCAGCGACATCGACCCGGAGAAGTCCTCGATCGGAGAGATCTCCTCGAAGATCTCCTCCAGACCGGACTTCGTGGGGACGTCCTGACCGGACTCCAGAGCCGCCTCGACCCGACTCTGCCAGGCGGTGTTCCCGAGCAGCCAGTCAAAGCTCTCGGTCTGCAGCGCGAGCAGGTTGGGAACCTCGAGGGGCTCCTTGATCTTTGCAAAGGAGATGCGCAGCGGGGCGGTGCTGGCGCCGTTGTTCGTATTCGCGGTCGAGGCGTTGCGCGAGGCGGCCAAGAGGGGGTCCTTCCGAGGGCTCGGACTCACTACGCGCGTACCGGCCCCTCACCGGGGCACAGAGACAGGTGTTTCCTTCTCCAACCAAAGAGTGGCCAGGTCAGGGATGGTCCGGTCATCGGTGCTCAAGCGAGGGCATGCCCCTGGTGACGGGCAGGGGACAGCTAACAGGCAGCGCAAAGGGTCAGTGTAGCCACTTGGCACACTGATGTCCAGTGCGGGTTTTTCGCGACCCTCGTTGTTCTCAACGCCCTCGGCCTGCTTGCCCTCAATGCACGTTGATACTGCCCTCTTCGTCGCCGATCCATGCCTCGGATTCGGATCCTTGTGGCGACGCGTCCTGAGAATTGCGCGCTGCGTGCGGTTCGTCAAGGCCCCCATCCCCGAACCCTGGGAGGCCCGGAGACACGACGAAGATCACCATACCCCCCGCCATAGCGGGCGCAAGGCAACCGTGGCCGCGCCCCCAGGAACGCCGAAGAGCGACCACCCGAATGGATGATCGCTCTTCGGTGCGACTGCGTTACAGCCTCAGGAGGCCGGATTCAGCAAGCGCGTCGGTCGTGCTCGACCGAGAGGTGTTACTTGACCTCGACGGAGGCGCCGGCGCCCTTGAGGGACTCGGCGGCCTTCTCGGCGGCGTCCTTGGCGACCTTCTCGAGAACGGGCTTCGGGGCGCCGTCCACGAGGTCCTTGGCCTCCTTCAGACCCAGGGAGGTCAGCTCACGCACGACCTTGATGACCTGGATCTTCTTGTCGCCGGCGCCGGTGAGGATGACGTCGAACTCGTCCTTCTCCTCAGCCTGCTCGGCGGGGGCGGCCGGACCGGCCGGACCGGCCACGGCGACCGCGGCGGCGGCGGTGACGTCGAACTTCTCCTCGAACGCCTTCACGAACTCGGAGAGCTGGATGAGGGTCATGCCCTCGAACTCGGCGAGCAGTTCGTCCTGGGTGAGAGCCACGATGGCTTTCCTTCCACTAATTTCGGCTGGTGCCGGGATGTACATGTCTGGCGGGCGTACGTTCGGCCCGCTACGACCTCTGCCTGCGGCGCGAGCGCCTCAGGCGGCGGTCATTTCGCGAGCCGAATTACTCGGCACCGCCCTGCTCGTCCTGCTTGGCGCGAAGCGCGTCCACGGTGCGGACGAGCTTCGACGGGAGCGCCTGGAAGACCTGAGCAGCCTGGGTCTGCTTGCCCTTCAGGGCGCCCGCCAGCTTGGCGAGCAGAACCTCGCGGGACTCGAGGTCCGCAAGCTTCTTGATCTCGTCGGCGGACAGCGCCTTGCCGTCAAGGACACCGCCCTTGATGACGAGGTTCGGGTTGTCCTTGGCGAAGTCACGAAGACCCTTCGCCGACTCCACCGGGTCACCGGTGACGAAGGCGACCGCCGTCGGACCGTTGAACAGGTCGTCGAGCGTGTCGATCCCGGCCTCGTTGGCCGCAATCTTGGTCAGCGTGTTCTTCACCACGGCGTACTGGGCGTTCTCACCGAGCGAACGACGCAGCGTCTTGAGCTGCGCCACGGTGAGACCCCGGTACTCGGTCAGCACAGCGGCGTTCGAGCTGCGGAACTGCTCCGTCAGCTCGGCTACCGCGGCAGCCTTGTCGGGCCTTGCCATAGAGCGTCGGCCTCCTTCCGGGTGATGGGACCGCTCAGAAGGGGCTGAGGAAAACGAAACGCCCCGGCGCAGGCGCTCGGGGCGTAGCTCGACCGGGCATTCACAGCGTGAGCAGCGAACTCCGGGAGCACTTCCACAGTCACCTGCGCGGGTCGTCCGCGGTTCAGCGGATCCTTCGGTCACCGCACTCTCTTGCGAGCGCACGGCAACGACCAGCGGTCTTTGGCTTCTGTAGGAGAGTACGGGACGCGGTCACCGTGAGGCAAATCGGTCCCTACGGCCGTCAGCTCCCCTTCTTCTCCAGCGGCTTGCGCAGGTCCGCGGTGTCGTCGGGGCGGGGTGCGCGGACCGTCACCGGCTTGCCGTAGTCGAGGAAGGCGAAGGTGAGGTCGAGCTCGCCGTGCCGGCCGAAGCCCTGGGTGCGCAGCCGCCTGACGTGGTCGTCGCCGTCGACCCAGACGTCCAGGGCGAGTTCGTCCACACCCGCCTTCTCGTACTGGTCGAGGCTGCGCTTGCGGCCCTCGCGGGTGGCCTTGTCCTCGATGTCCTTGAGCTCGGCGCGGAGCTCGTCGACGGCGGCCGTTCCCGTGTAGTGCGTGGTCTCGGTGCCGTCGATCCTCTCGCCGCCGACCCGCTTCACGTCCGGCGCGCCGGCCAGGAAGGCGGCCTCCCGGGCCGGGTTGCGGCCGACCGAGTCGCGCAGGGCGCCGACGTCCATGCGCAGCCCGCCGTGGGTGGTGAAGTGGGCGGCCGGGCCGTAGCCGATCCAGTGCCGGCCGCCGATCTCCTCGACCATGTCGCCGGTCGCGCTGCCGTACAGCACCCCGCCGACCAGGCGCAGCTCGGTCTCGCCCCGCTCCTCGCCGCTCAGGTTGGCCGTCGTCAGGCTGGCCGTCAGCGGCTTCGCGCGGACGGTTCCCTCGTCGGCTATGCGCCCCCGCTCCGGGAAGCGGCCGGTCACCTTGTAGTGCAGCGACGTGACGCCCTCGGTCTTCTCCACGGCCCGCGCGACGGCGTCGGCCGCCGAGGAGCCCGCGCCGGCCTGCTCGGCGCCGGCTCCCGTGCCGCAGCCGGCCAGGAGAAGCACGACGACGGGCACTGCGGCCCACGCGGCGGCAGTGACGGAAAGCCTCATCGATTCCCCCCAAGGAACGCTTGGCCGGCGCACGGTGGGCGCCCGGCAAGATCGGGAGCGTAGCCCAGGAACCCCGAACAGCTCTGCGAATACCTACGCGCGCAGGCTCACGTGGTCCCGCCGAGGGTCCCTTCCTTCAGCAGTTGCTCCAGGTCCGCGGTGTCCCCCGCCGGAGGCTTCTCGACCGTGGCCCGCACGCCGTAGTCGCTGTAGTAGGCGGTCTGGGTCAGCCGTCCCGTGGCCGTGCGGCCCTTCTCGACCTTCTTGACCAGCAGGTCCCGGTCGTCGACCCATATGTCGACGGTCTGCGAGGTGGCGTCCGTGACCCGGACCGTGCCGGAGTAGCGCGTGGTGCGCTCACCGCTCACCGTCTCCTCACCGACCTTGCGTACGTCCGTGGAGGACAGCAGCAGCTTCACCGAGGTGTGCGGGGCGGTGCCGCGCATCTGGTCGGCGAGATCGGCTCCGGAGCTGCCTGCGAGGCGCTCCAGGTCGTCGTAGGCGTACTTGATCCAGTGCTTGCCGTCGGTCTTCTCGGCGAAGGCCTCGCCCATGCGGGCGTAGTAGGCGTCGGGGAGATAGCGGGCCTGCATCGAGGTGGTGCCGAGGCGGCGCATCGTCTCGGCCGTGGTGCCGCCGGTGTAGGTGATCGTCAGGGCGCCGGTGAGGCCGTGGTGCCAGGCGAGGGTGCCGTGGGCCTTCATGGACAGGGCCGAGCCGACCGTGGTCGTCGAGCGCACGCGCGCGGAGTCGGCACGGTCGGTGGACCGCTCGACGGTGCGCAGGGCGGCCGTCACGGCCCGGGAGGGCGTCGGGCGGTCCCGCTGCTCCTCGGAGCGGTCGGAGGAGGTGCAGGCGGCCAGGGCCGTCAGCGCGGTCAGCAGCGCTACCCAGAACGCCGACCGGCGCGCCCTCGTGCTCGTCATCCGTCCCCCCTGTGCCAACCCCGTGAATGCACGTTAACCCAGGGCACTGACAAGCGGGGGAGGCAAAGGGGACGGGCCCCGCACCCGGGAAGGGTGCGGGGCCCGTCGTCGAGCCTGGTGAGCCGTTGGCTCAGACCGCGGCCGGGTCCTCCTCGACGAGGAGGTTGCGGGTGCGGTTCGGGTCGAGCGGAATGCCGGGGCCCATCGTGGTGGTGATGGCGGCCTTCTTGATGTAGCGACCCTTGGCGGCGGACGGCTTCAGACGGAGGATCTCCTCCAGCGCGGCGCCGTAGTTCTCCACCAGCTTGGCGTCGTCGAAGGACGCCTTGCCGATGATGAAGTGCAGGTTCGAGTGCTTGTCGACGCGGAACTCGATCTTGCCGCCCTTGATCTCGGTCACGGCCTTGGCCACGTCCGGGGTCACGGTGCCGGTCTTCGGGTTCGGCATCAGACCACGCGGGCCGAGGACACGGCCGAGGCGGCCGACCTTGCCCATGAGGTCCGGGGTGGCGACGACGGCGTCGAAGTCCAGGCGGCCCTTCGAGACCTCGTCGATCAGCTCGTCGGCACCGACGATGTCGGCGCCCGCGGCACGCGCGGCCTCGGCACGGTCACCGGTCGCGAAGACCAGGACCCGGGCGGTCTTACCGGTGCCGTGCGGAAGGTTCACGGTGCCACGGACCATCTGGTCGGCCTTGCGCGGGTCGACACCCAGACGGAAGGCGACCTCGACAGTGCCGTCGAACTTGGTCGTGGACGTCTCCTTGGCGAGACGGACGGCCTCGAGCGGGGCGTAGAGCTTGTCCCGGTCGACCTTGGCGTCCGCAGCGCGGAGAGACTTGCTGCGCTTGCTCACTACTGCTCCTGGGTTTTCTTAGGAGTTGTGGTCCGGGCCGAGCAGGCCCCGCCACTCACTTCTGCTTGGGGGGTTGAGATCAGCCCTCGACCGTGATGCCCATGGAACGGGCGGTGCCGGCGATGATCTTGGACGCGGCGTCCAGGTCATTGGCGTTGAGGTCGGGCATCTTGGTGGTGGCGATCTCGCGGACCTGCGCCTGGGTGATCTTGGCGACCTTGGTCTTGTGCGGCTCGCCGGAGCCCTTCTCGACACCAGCGGCCTTGAGGATCATCTTCGCGGCCGGCGGGGTCTTGGTGATGAAGGTGAAGGAACGGTCCTCGTAGACCGTGATCTCCACCGGGATGACCCAACCGCGCTGCGACTCGGTCGCGGCGTTGTAGGCCTTGCAGAACTCCATGATGTTGACGCCGTGCTGACCCAGCGCGGGGCCGACCGGCGGAGCCGGGTTGGCCGCACCGGCCTGGATCTGGAGCTTGATAAGCCCCGTGACCTTCTTCTTCTTGGGAGGCATGCTCTCTCCGGGTCCTTAGTGAGAGGTGTTCCGCCGCCATCCGTACCGCTGGTCACCTTGGACGGTGAACGACCGGATCATCCGGATGGAGGCATACCGCACAACGATAACGGGTAACGCGTCAGGGCCAAAACCGGCAGCTCAGGCCACCGGTCGCCCGCCCCCTGACAGCGGTCGGCCCATACGGCCCGTGCCCCGGACGGGAACGGGCCCCGGCCGCCACGCGTCGGCCCGGGCCCGCAGGGGGCGGGAGCGGGGTCAGCAGCGCTTGGCCGTGGTGGCCTGGCCCGGTACCGGGTCGCCGGGGGCACGCAGCGAGCCGATGGCCGAGGTGCACTCGCTGATCGTGTCGGCGGGGAAGGACCAGAACTCCTGGCTGTTGGTGGCGTTCCACCAGTCCTGGCCGACGATCTCGTCACGGGAGTAGCTGTAGACACCGGCGCTGACGTCGTAGTCCTTGATCTTGTCGCGGAAGCTCTGCCAGACCCAGACGTAGCCGTAGTTCGCCTTGCACCTGGGCGAGTAGAACTGCTTGACCGAGGCAGCGTGCGCGCCGCCGCGGTTGATGTAGGCGGTGGCGCCGATCTGGTAGGCGTCGGAACAGACTCCGGCCGCCTGCGCCTTGGCGCTCAGCGGGTTGCCCGCCTCGGACGGGGCGGCCGAACGGGCGGTCAGGTTCTGCTTGTTGGGAGACGGGGCGGGCCCGGTGCCGGCGACCGCGGAGGTCGTCGGCAGCAGGACGCAGGCGGACGCGGCCGCCACGACCAGGATGGTGCGAGTGCGCATGAGGAAGTTCCCCCACTTCTTGGTCGGCGCGGGCAGCGAGCAGCGCAGGGCAAACCGCCACAAAGAGTTGGAGATCACCGTGAAGAACGCTGTCCACGCGTTTCGGTCATCAAGTCAGACCGGCAGGGGCGTCCGATGGTTGTGGTGCAGCACACATTTATTGGGAGCGAGGTCGGTACATGCGCTGACGCACACGACGAAAGGGCCCCCCACCAGCGGAATCCGCCGGCCGGAGGCCCTTCGTGAGAGCTGCTGTGCCGCTAGTTCTTCTGAATCTGGTCGAAGGAGAGCTCGACCGGAGTCTCGCGACCGAAGATCTCCACGAGGCCCTTGACCTTCTTGGAGTCGGCGTTGATCTCGTTGATCGTGGCCTGGAGCGTGGCGAACGGGCCGTCGGTGACGGTGACCGAGTCGCCCACCTCGAAGTCCAGGACCTGGACCTCGACCTTGCGCTGCGGGGCGGGCTTGCCCTCGGCCTCGGCGGCCTCGCGGGCGGCCTTCTCCTCGGCCTCCGGGGCGAGCATCTTCACGATCTCGTCCAGGGTCAGCGGGTACGGGTCGTAGGCGTTGCCCACGAAGCCGGTGACGCCGGGGGTGTTGCGGACGACGCCCCAGGACTCGTTCGTCAGGTCCATGCGGACCAGGACGTAACCCGGCAGCTTGTTCTGCTTGATCGTCTTGCGGTCGCCGTTCTTGATCTGGACGACCTCTTCCTGCGGCACCTCGGCCTGGAAGATGTAGTCCTCGACGTTCAGCGAGACGGCGCGCTGCTCCAGGTTCGTCTTCACGCGGTTCTCGTAACCGGCGTAGGTGTGGATGACGTACCACTCACCGGGCAGCGTGCGAAGTTCCTCGCGCAGGGCGGCGACGGGGTCGACCGGCTCGGTCTCTTCCTCGGCGGCCTCTACCGCGTCCTCGACGTCCTCTTCAGCGTCCTCGACGTGCAGCGCGGCCTCCTCGGCCGGCTCACCCGCCTCGGCGTCGGCAACCTCGACCTCGTCCAGGTCCTCGTCCGCGCCCTCGACGATGTCGAGCTCGTCTTCCACGGACTCGTCCGGCTCGACGGCGTCGTTCAGGTTCTGGTCAGACACGGTGGCTGCTTCTTCCTGGATACATAGGGGTGGAACATGCGAAAGGGGCGCCGGTAACCAACGGCGCCCTTCGCTCTCGGCTCAGCCAAAAACGTACTTGGCAGCGTGGTCGAGCCCATAGTCAATCACGGTCACCAGGGCGATCATGATGGCGACGAAGAAGATCACCACGGTGGTGTACGACGTCAACTGATTGCGCGTCGGCCAGACGACCTTGCGAAGCTCCGCGACGATCTGGCGGTAGAAGACGGCGAGCCGCTTCAGCGGGCCCTTCTTCGCGCGCTTACCGCCCTTGCGGGCCTTCTTCTTCTCCTGCGCCTCATCCTGGGCGTCAGGCGTATCGATGGAGCCCACGGCGTCCGCCATCCGTCCTCACCTGATCCCGGGTCGTGGCCGTGCCGCGCCCGGTCTGAGCCGCACGGCGTTGCAGTGCTGTACGTACATGCGCACACATCCTGGCGAAGGTGTGTGTAGCAGGGCCGGAGGGACTTGAACCCCCAACCGCTGGTTTTGGAGACCAGTGCTCTACCAATTGAGCTACGACCCTTTGTGTGCCCCCCAACGTACCGCATCCGGGCGAGTGCTCGCTGTGCACCGTCCGAGTGCGGCCTGCTGAAGGCCAACGAGGTGAGAGTGTACGTGGTCCTGGGCGCGTCGTCGAACAGAAAGTGCCCGCTGGGGGCTTGATAGCCGAAAGATCGCCGGGGGTTCGGCGGGGTCGCGACGCAAGATCGCCCAGGCCGCGGGCCGGATCCGGACGGATGTTCAGCCGGTGTTCAGTCCGTGAAACCCGTGTGCCGCGCGCGTTTCCTGTCTGAAACGATGGGTCCCATGAGCGCTGCAACCCCTTCCACCGAGCGCCGGGTCTCCGCCCGAGTCGGCGCGATCTCCGAGTCCGCCACTCTCGCCGTGGACGCCAAGGCCAAGGCCCTCAAGGCCGCCGGGCGTCCGGTGATCGGCTTCGGCGCCGGTGAGCCCGACTTCGCGACCCCGGACTACATCGTCGAGGCGGCCATCGAGGCCTGCAAGAACCCCAAGTACCACCGCTACACGCCGGCAGGCGGTCTGCCCGAGCTGAAGGCCGCGATCGCCGCGAAGACGCTGCGCGACTCCGGCTACGAGCCCGACGTCTCGCAGATCCTCGTCACCAACGGCGGCAAGCAGGCCATCTACGAGGCCTTCGCCGCGATCCTCGACCCGGGCGACGAGGTCATCGTCCCGGCGCCGTACTGGACGACCTACCCGGAGTCGATCCGCCTCGCGGGCGGTGTCCCGGTCGAGGTCGTCGCCGACGAGACCACCGGCTACCGCGTCTCCGTGGAGCAGCTCGAGGCGGCCCGTACGGAGAAGACGAAGGTCGTCCTCTTCGTTTCGCCGTCCAACCCGACCGGCGCGGTCTACACCGAGGCCGAGACCGAGGCGATCGGCCGCTGGGCCGTCGACAACGGCCTGTGGGTGCTGACCGACGAGATCTACGAACACCTGGTCTACGGCGAGGCGGCCGCGGTCTCCCTGCCGGGGCTGTTCCCCGAGCTGCGGGACAAGTGCATCGTGGTCAACGGCGTCGCCAAGACATACGCCATGACGGGCTGGCGGGTCGGCTGGGTCATCGGCCCGAAGGACGTGGTCAAGGCCGCGACCAACCTCCAGTCCCACGCGACGTCCAACGTCTCGAACGTGGCGCAGGTGGCCGCCCTGGCCGCCGTCTCCGGCGACCTGGAGGCGGTCGCGAAGATGCGCGAGGCCTTCGACCGCCGCCGCAAGACGATCGTGCGGATGCTCAACGAGATCGACGGCGTGGTCTGCCCGGAGCCCGAGGGCGCCTTCTACGCGTACCCGTCGGTGAAGGCCCTGCTCGGCAAGGAGATCCGCGGCAAGCGCCCGCAGAGCAGCGTCGAGCTGGCCGAGCTGATCCTGGAGGAGGCCGAGGTCGCGGTCGTCCCGGGTGAGGCCTTCGGTACGCCGGGCTACCTGCGGCTGTCGTACGCGCTCGGGGACGAGGACCTCGTCGAGGGCGTGAGCCGGATCCAGAAGCTGCTCGCGGAGGCCACGGACTGACGTCCGCCTTCCGCCCATGGGGTCGCCTCCGAAATTTCGGGGGTGACCCCATTTCTTTGTGCGAGCAAGACCACTAATGGGGAAACGGCTACCGGGACGGCGCGGGCGTACGGCAGGATCCTGGAATGGAGCGTGTACGTGATGTCTCTGAGCTGCCGAAAGCCCATCTGCACCTGCACTTCACCGGTTCGATGCGGCCGACGACCGTGCTGGAACTGGCCGACAAATACGGTGTGCGCCTGCCCGACGCGCTGACCGACGCACTGACCAGTGGGGAGCCGCCGAAGCTGCGGGCCACGGACGAGCGCGGTTGGTTCCGCTTCCAGCGCCTGTACGACGCGGCGCGCTCGTGCCTGCGGCAGCCGGAGGACATCCAGCGGCTGGTCAGAGAGGCCGCGGAGGAGGACATCAAGGACGGCTCGGGCTGGCTGGAGATCCAGGTCGACCCGACGTCGTACGCGCCCCGGCTGGGCGGTCTGATCCCGGCGCTGGAGATCATCCTGGACGCGGTGGAGACGGCGTCGCGGGACACGGGCCTCGGGATGCGCGTCCTGGTCGCCGCGAACCGTATGAAGCACCCGCTGGACGCCCGCACACTGGCCCGGCTCGCGGTGCGCTACGCCGACCGCGGGATCGTCGGCTTCGGGCTGTCGAACGACGAACGCCGGGGCATGGCCCGGGACTTCGACCGCGCCTTCCACATCGCCCGCGAGGGCGGCCTGCTGTCGGCCCCGCACGGCGGCGAGCTGACCGGCCCGTTCTCGGTCCGGGACTGCCTGGACGACCTGGACGCGAACCGGATCGGCCACGGGGTGCGGGCGGCTGAGGACCCGCGGCTGCTGAAGCGCCTCGCCGAGCGGGGCGTGACCTGTGAGGTGTGCCCAGCCTCGAACGTCGCCCTCGGCGTGTACGAGAAGCCCGAGGACGTCCCGCTGCGCACCCTGTACGAGGCGGGTGTGCCGATGGCCCTCGGTGCCGACGACCCCCTGCTCTTCGGCTCGCGTCTCGCCGCCCAGTACGACCTCGTGCGCCACCACCACGGCTTCACGGACGAAGAGTTGGCGGAGCTGGCCCGGCAGTCGGTGCGCGCGTCGGCCGCGCCGGAGGACATGAAGGGCAAGCTGCTGGCGGGAGTGGACGACTGGCTCGCCTAGCCCGCGCCGAGACCGGCTAGCCCGATCCGCCCGGCTCACGGGGCGGCGGTCAGTCGGCGATGCCGGCGAGCAGCGTGCGGGCCAGCCGGGCGGCGAACTCGTCCACCGGCGGCCGTACCGCCTCCCTGGTCGCGTCGTAGGCGAACGCCCGCTGCGCGCAGGCCCCCATCAGCAGCGACGCCGCGGCGAACGTGTCCGCGTCCGTACGGACCCGGCCCAGCTCCTGCTCGGCCCGCAGGTATGTGTCGAGTTCCTGGATCGGCACATGCGGGCCGGCGCCCATCTGCCGTATGGCGTCGTCGTGCCGCCGCTTGAGCTCGGTCTGCGCGTACAGCGACGCGGCGATCGGGAAGCTCTGCTCGTAGAACAGCGCTGCCTGGCGGGCGATCTCGGTGAGGTTCTCCTGGAGGGAGTGCCGGCCGGGCTCGGCCGCGAGGTCGCTGATCAGCGGGCGGAGCGGGGGCAGCCGCTCGGTGAGCACGCGGATGAAGAGCTCCTCCTTGCTGGCGAAGTGCTTGTACAGCGCCGCCTCGGAGCACCCGGCCGCACGCGCGATCTCCTTCGTCGTGGTCCGCGCCAGCCCGATGGTGAGCATCAGGTCGTGGGCGGCGTCGAGCAGTCGAACGCGGGTGGGTCGGTTTTCCATGAAACGTCCAATCGCCCTTGACGGGTGGGTGAGTACTTACTCACTCTAGAAGAAATAGGGGTGAGTGAATACTCACCCACCCGAATCCGGGAGGCGTCATGAAACTCACCGTCTTCGGTGCCACCGGAGGCACCGGCAAGGAGATCGTCCGCCAGGCGCTGGACGCCGGTCACGAGGTCACGGCGGTCGTACGGGACCCCGCCCGCTTCCCCGTCACCGGCGACCGTCTGGAGGTGTTCCGCGCGGATCTGACCGACGCCGAGGCGTTGCGCCCCGCCGTCGCCGGACGGGACGCGGTGCTGTCCGGGCTCGGCGCCCGCAGCCGCAAGGACGCCGGGATCGCGGCGCGTCTGACCCGTACGGTGCTCGGCGCCCTGGAGGCCGAGGGGGTGCGGCGGCTGGTCGTGGTGAGCGCGGCGCCGGTCGGCCCCGAGGCGGAGGGCGACGGCTTCGTCGACCGGGCGGTGCGCGGCATCGTCTCGGCGGTCCTCAAGGACATCTACGTCGATCTGCGGGAGATGGAGGCCGAGTTGGCCCGCAGCGCCACGGACTGGACCGCCGTACGGCCGCCGCGCCTTCAGGACAAGCCGCTCACCGGCTCGTACCGGAAGGTCGTGGGCGGGTTCCCGGTGCGGGGACGCTTCCTGGCGCGCGCCGATGTGGCGCACGCCATGCTGGCGGCGGTCGGCGACCGGGCGACCGTGAAGCAGGGGGTGGGCGTCGCCTACTGAGCCGGGGCCGGGGGCCGGGGCTGCGCTACAGGCTGACGCCGACCGTCACCGGCTCGTTGACCAGCGTGATGCCGAAGGTCTCGCGGACGCCGGCGACGACCTCGCGGGCGAGCGCGAGGAGGTCCTCGGTGGTCGCCTCGCCGCGGTTGGTGAGGGCGAGGGTGTGCTTGGTGGAGATACGGGCGGGGCCGGTGCCGTACCCCTTGGTGAAGCCGGCCTTGTCGATGAGCCAGGCCGCGGAGGTCTTGGTGTGCCCATCCCCCGCCGGGTAGGCGGGCGGCTCGGCGCCGTCGCCGAGGTGCTCACGCACGCGCGCGTGGAACGCCGCGAACTGCTCGTCGGTGAGGATCGGGTTGGTGAAGAAGGATCCGGCCGACCAGGTGTCGTGGTCTTCGGGGTCCAGGACCATGCCCTTGCCGGTACGCAGCTTCAGCACCGTCTCGCGGGCGTCGGCCAGGGGCACGCGGTCGCCGACCTCGACGCCGAGGGCGCGGGCCGTCTCGGCGTACTTGACGGGGGCGGAGAGCCCGTCGGCATCCTCCAGCCGGAAGCGCACGCGCAGGACGACGTAGCGCTCGGGGTCGGCCTTGAAGCGGCTGTGGCGGTAGGAGAAGGCGCAGTCGGCGTTCGGGACGACGACCGTCTCGCCGGCCCGGCGGTCGTACGCGATCACCTCGGTGATCGTCGAGGAGACCTCCTGGCCGTAGGCGCCGACGTTCTGGATCGGCGTGGCGCCGGCGGAGCCGGGAATTCCGGCGAGGCACTCGACCCCGGCGAGACCGGCCTCGACGGTGCGGGCGACGGCGTCGGTCCACACCTCGCCGGCGGCCAGTTCGAGCGTGGCGCCGTCCAGCTCGAAGCCCTTGGTGGCGATGACGAGTGCGGTGCCCGCGAAGCCCTTGTCGCCGATGACCAGGTTCGATCCGCCGCCGATGAGCAGCAGCGGGGTCCCGGCGGCGTCGGCCTCGCGCACGACGTCGATCACCTCGGCGTCGGAGGTGGCGGTGACCAGGCGGGTGGCGGGGCCGCCCAGCCGGAAGGTCGTGAACGGGGCGAGGGGGGCGTCGTGGAGTTCCTGCACGCGCTCAAGACTACGAGACGGCACCGACAGCCCCGGCACCCGTGCGGAGTGCCGGGGCCGCCGCGCGCTCCACGCGCGCGTGGCGTTCACGTCAGCCGTCGGAAGGCCTCCGTCCAGTCGATCGGCAGCTCCTCGCTCGGCACCTGCCAGGTGGCGAACTTCGCGTCCCGCATCAGCCCCGCGAGACCCCGCGAGGTCGGGGCATGGGTGCCCGAGCGGGCGAAGTCCTTCAGCGCCGCGGGCGACTCCCATGCGGACAGCGTCCAGAAGGTCCGCTTGAAGGGTTCGGCCTTCAGGGAAGCGCCGTACGCGCCGGGCGCCCGGCTCACCTGCCACCACACGCCCGGCGTGCGGGCGAAGAAGCGGAGCGCCCCCCAGAGGGTGCGGGTCTCGAAGCGGGAGGCGAAGACGTGCGCCTCGGTGCCTGGCGGTGCAGGGTTCGGGACGGTCCAGGGAAGGGTGGGCATGACTGCTCCTCGTGTCCTCGTGGTCCGGGTCGGTATTGCCGTGGGGTGGGCTCAGCCGGCGGCCGTCTCCAGCACCCGCTCCGGGGCCTGCTCGGCCGGGCTCGCGTCGGCACGCCGCCGCGACGGGATGATCAGGGCCGCGACGCCGGCGAGGGCGACGACGGTGGCGCCGGTGACCAGGGCGGGCCGCAGGCCGTCGACGAAGGTCTGGCCGCTCTCGTAGCCGCCCTGCGCGGAGAAGATCGACGCCATGACGGCGATGCCGAGCGCGCCGCCGACCTCGCGCAGGGCGTTGTTGGCGCCGGAGGCGATGCCCTGTTCCGAGGCGCGGACGCTGGACATGACCAGGTGGGCGGCCGGGGCGAAGAACAGGGCCATGCCGACGCCGCTGATGATCAGGCCGGGAAGCTGGGCGGCGTAGGAGACGTCGACGGTGACCGCGGACGCCAGGTAGGCGAGGCCGGCGGCCTGGAGGAACAGTCCGGTGGCGACCACGGGCCGGCCGCCGATGCGGTCGGCGAGGATCCCGGCGATGGGCGCGACGAGCATCGGCATGCCGGTCCACGGCAGCATCCGCAGCCCCGCCTCGGTCGGCGAGTAGCCGAGCACGATCTGCATGTACTGGCTGAGCAGGAAGATCGACCCGAACATGCCGAGGAACATCAGCATGCTCGCGGCGTTGATCCCGGAGAACGCCCGGGAGCGGAACAGCCGCATCGGCAGCATCGGGTTCTTGGCGCGCGTGCTGTAGAGGACGAACCCGACCAGCAGCGCACCTCCGGCGAACAGGCCCGTCAGGACCAGGCGTCCGGTCCAGCCGTCGGCGGGGCCGCGCACCAGGCCGTACACGATCCCGAAGAGACCGCCGCTGGCGAGGAGCGTGCCGGGGATGTCGAGCCGGGCACTGGTGCCGTACGACTCGGCGAGGCGCAGCCGGGCGAGCGGCAGCAGGGCGATGCCCAGCGGAACGTTCAGCCAGAAGATCCACTGCCAGGAGATGTGCTCGGTGAGGCTGCCGCCGATGAGCGGCCCGGACGCGATCGCGAGCCCGTTGACGGCACCCCAGATGCCGTACGCCATCCCGCGCTTGGCCGCGGGCACGGCCGCCGTCAGCAGGGTCAGCGTCAGCGGCATCATGATCGCCGCGCCGGCGCCCTGCACCGCGCGGGCGGCGATCAGGGAGTCGATGCCGGGCGCGAGGGCCGCGGCGGCGGAGGCGACGGTGAAGATCGAGATGCCGATGACGAACAGCCGCCGGCGGCCGAAGCGGTCGCCGAGGGCCGCGCCGAACATCAGCAGGACGGCGAAGGTGAGTGTGTACGCACTCACCGTCCACTCCAGGTCGTGCAGCGCCCCGCCCAGGTCCTCACGGATGGAGGGCAGTGCGGTGGTGACGACGAGATTGTCGAGTGCGGCCATGAACCCGGCGACGCTGGTGATGACGAGAGCCCATACGGCCCCGCCCGCACGGGCTGTCCGCGCGTTCTGAACGGTGTGATGTGACATCGCTCCCCCTGGGGTGATGCGTTCCACTTACATGGATAGTTATTGATCACTAACTTTGGCGGTCATAAAAAAGCAGGGTGACCCTCGCCACCCCGCTCCTACTCCCGCTCCTCGTCCTGCCCCGCCGGATCCATCCCGGCCCAGACTCGGTGATCCGGCGGAAAACCCATGGCCACCAGGCAGTTGATGAGCATTCCGTACGCCATGAAGGTCGTCGTCTCGCCGACGTCGGCCCCCAGCGGCACATGGACGGTGTCCCACAGACGGGTCCAGCCGGCCCGCACCACCTCGCCGAACTCGTGGTCGCCCTCCTGCTCGGCGGCCGCCACGGCGAGATACATCTGCATCTGCATCATCAGCCGCTCGGGCTCTTCCGAGACGACCTTCCGGTAGGCGTCACCCATGGCATGCAGGGCCTCTTCACCCTCCAGCCCCTCGGAGGCCTCCTCGAACATCCGGATGGTGTCCTCCACGCAGCGCGCGGCCGCCGCCAGGAAGATCGCCTTCTTGCCCGGGAAGAGCCGGAAGAGATACGGCTGAGAGACCCCGACCCGCTTGGCGATCGCCTCGGTGGACGTGCCGTAGTAGCCGCCGCGGGCGAACTCGGTCATCGCCGCACGGACGACGCTCTCGCGCCTCTCCTCTGCACTCATCCTGGCCATGCAAGTAAGTTAGTACTCAATCACTAACTACGTCAAGAGGGCGGCTCACCGGCATGCGTAAGGGGCGCCCCACCATGGAGAACGCCCCTTACCTCGCGGCACGCGCGTGCCGTTCACGCGAGCTGTACGACCGCCCGCGACATGCCGAGCACCTTGCGGCCCTCGCTGACCACGGTCAGGTCCACGCGGACCTTGTTGTCGTCGAGCTTGGCCGCGACCTTGCCACTGACCTCGATCGTGGCGCCCTGGTCGTCGTTCGGCACGACGACGGGCTTGGTGAAGCGGACGCCGTACTCGACGACCGCGGCCGGGTCGCCGGTCCAGTCGGTGACCACACGGATCGCCTCGGCCATGGTGAACATGCCGTGCGCGATGACGTCCGGCAGCCCGACCTCCTTGGCGAACTTCTCGTTCCAGTGGATCGGGTTGAAGTCCCCGGAGGCGCCCGCGTACTGAACGAGCGTGGCACGGGTCACGGGGAAGCTCTGGGCGGGCAGTTCGGTGCCGACCTCGACGTCACCGTATGCAATCTTCGCCGTCATGGCCGCTCAGCCCTCTCCCTCTTCGGCGTCCGCCCCACGGGCCACGAGCTTCGTCCAGGCGGTCACGACGTGCTCCCCCGCCTCGTCGTGGACCTCGCCGCGGATGTCCACGATCTCGTTGCCCGCCATGGACTTGACGGCCTCGATGGTCGAGGTGACGGACAGCCGGTCGCCGGCGCGCACCGGGCGGCTGTAGGCGAACTTCTGGTCACCGTGCACGACCCGGCTGTAGTCCAGCCCGAGCTGGGGGTCTTCGACGACCTGTCCAGCGGCCTTGAAGGTGATGGAGAAGACAAAGGTCGGCGGGGCGATCACATCGGGGTGACCGAGCGCCTTGGCGGCCTCCGGGTCGATGTACGCCGGGTTGGTGTCCCCCACGGCCTCCGCGAACTCACGGATCTTCTCCCGGCCCACCTCATAGGGCTCGGTGGGCGGGTAGCTCCGCCCCACGAAGGACTGGTCGAGCGCCATGGCTCGGTACCTCCTGCTGTCTGCTGCGGTTGACCTGCTGGTTCGCCTGACTGATGCGCCTGGCTGATGCGCCTGGGCCGGCCGGAACCGGCCGGTAACCGGGCCCGAAACGACGCGAGGCCGCCCCCACTGTGGGGGCGGCCTCGCGTACGAGCCTGATTTATCGCGTTTCGCGGTGCGCGGTGTGCGCGTTGCAACGCGGGCAGTGCTTCTTCATCTCAAGACGGTCCGGGTTGTTACGCCGGTTCTTCTTGGTGATGTAGTTCCGCTCCTTGCACTCCACGCAGGCCAGCGTGATCTTCGGGCGGACGTCGGTGGCAGCCACGTGAGTGCTCCTTGACGAACGGATGGGACGGTTTAACGCATAAAAGAGTAGCCGATCGAAGGACCGACCCCGCAATCGGCTACTGTCAGTAGCGGTGACCGGACTTGAACCGGTGACACAGCGATTATGAGCCGCTTGCTCTACCGACTGAGCTACACCGCTGTGATGCGATCGGTCCCCGCCGAACGACGGGAACCTCCCACACCAGAGCCCCAATACGGAATCGAACCGTAGACCTTCTCCTTACCATGGAGACGCTCTACCGACTGAGCTATTGGGGCGAGCGATGAAGACATTACACGCTCAGCCGCCGTTCACCCAAATCCGTTTCGCGGCCCGGTTCTGCGGCCGATCGGCGGACGGCACGGACGCCTCGCAGGCCACCGCGGTACCGCGGACACGGTCCCGTTCGGCGGACCACACCGGTACGACTATTGCGCACCTGCGCTCCAGTGCCCCCTCGCCACCCTAGGCTCGACTCACTCTGCGTGATCTTGCCTCTGGAGCGCGATGCCCGACAGCCACCCCCAGCCGCCCCATTCGTCGTCCTCGTCGGGCTCGTCCGGACCGGCCGACCCTGGTGCTCTGCTGCTGTGCGGGGCACGGCTCACCGACGGACGGACCGTGGACGTACGGCTGGACGGCGGACGCATCGAGGCGGTCGGCACGGCCGGCAGCCTGGCGGGCGGCACACGCGCGTGCGGTACGCGCGTGGACCTCGGCGGCTATCTGCTCCTGCCGGCCCCGGCCGAACCGCACGCGCATGGCGACACCGCGCTCTCCGCCGACGAGGGCGGACCGGTCTCCTACGACCCCCATGACGTGCAGCGCCGCGCCACCGAGGCCGCCCTGCTCCAGCTCGGACACGGGGCGACCGTGGTCCGGGCACACGTGCGCGTGGACGAGATCCAGGAGCTGAACGCGCTCGCCGCCGTACTCCAGGCACGGCGTTCGCTGCGCGGGCTCACCGAGTTGACGACCGTGGCCATGCCCCGGCTGCTGACCGGCGTCGCCGGGGCCGACGGGCTCGCGATGCTGCGGGACGCCTTGAAGATGGGCGCGTCGGTGGTCGGCGGCTGTCCCGACCTGGACCCGGATCCGACGGGCTATGTGGAGGCCGTACTGGAGGTCGCCTCGGAGCACGGCTGCCCCGTCGACCTGCACACCGACGCCACCGACCCGGCGCGGTTGTCCCGCGTCGCCGCGATGGCCGGCGGACTGCGCCCCGGCGTGACGCTCGGTCCGTGCGGTGGCCTGGGGCGCCTGCCCGCCCAGGTGGCCTCCCGCGCCGCGGACCAGCTCGCCGCGGCCGGCGTGACGGTGGTGTGCCTGCCGCAGGGCGGCTGCGGGGGCGTGGAAAGGCGAGCGACGGCGCCCGTACGACTGCTGCGCTCCGCCGGCGTACGCGTCGCCGCCGGAAGCGGTGCCCTGCGGGACGTGTCGAACCCGGTCGGCCGCGGGGACCCGCTGGAGGCCGCGTACCTGCTGGCCTCCCGCCATGGGCTGCGCCCGGAGGACGCCTACGACTGTGTCAGCGCGTCGGCGCGTGCGGCGCTGGGTCTGTCCGAGGTGCGGGTGGAGGCGGGCTTCCCGGCCGAACTGCTGGCGGTCCGCGGGGACCGGCTGTCGGGCGCGCTGTCACTGGCGTACAGCCGCATCGTGGTGCACCGCGGGCGCGTGGTGGCGCGGACGAGCGCGGTGCGGGAGTACTGCAACTCGGCCGTGGACGCGGAGTTGGGGCTGCCCCGGCAGGGGCGGGGGGAGTTGTCGTGAGGCCGTGCGGGCGGACGTGGCTTGAGGGGCGCATGGCCGGGCGCGCGGCCACACGCACGCAGCCGTGCCAGACGTGGCTTGAGGGGCGCATGGCCGGGCGCGCGACCACACGCACGCGGCCGTGCCAGACGTGGCTTGAGGGGCGCATGGCCGGGGACGCGGCGACACGCACGCGGCCGTGCCGGACGTGGCTTGAGGGGCGCATGGCCGGGCGCGCGGCGACACGCACGCGCCGATGACTCGCGCCCCTGGCACCTACGCATGATGTGCGCGCCTCCAAGGCCACTGAGGCGTGGCTGAAGTCGTGCGGCGGATGCGGCTGTCCGGGCGTACGGTCGGAATCATGCGCATTGTCATCGCTGGTGGTCATGGTCAGATCGCGCTGCGGCTGGAGAAGCTGCTCGCCGCGCGCGGAGACGAGGTCGCGGGGATCATCCGCAAGGCCGAACAGGGCGACGATCTGCGGGCGGCCGGTGCCGAACCCGTCGTACTGGACCTGGAATCGGCCTCGGTCGAGGAGGTCGCCGCCCATCTCCAGGGCGCGGACGCGGCGGTCTTCGCGGCCGGCGCGGGCCCTGGCAGCGGAACGAACCGCAAGGACACGGTGGACAAGGGCGCGGCCGTCCTGTTCGCGGACGCGGCGGTCCGGGCGGGCGTACGGCGCTTCCTGGTGGTGTCGTCGATGGGTGCGAACCCGCAGCACAAGGGCGACGAGATCTTCGACGTCTACCTGCGCGCCAAGGGCGCTGCCGACGAGTACGTCCGGGGCCTGGACGCCCTGGACTGGACGATCCTGCGCCCCGGAATGCTGACGAACGACGCCGGAAACGGCCAGGTGCGCCTGGAGGCCCACACCGGACGCGGGCCGATCCCGCGAGACGACGTGGCCGCCGTACTGGCGGAGTTGCTCGACACCCCGGCGACGCACGGCCTGACACTCGAACTCATCAGCGGCTCGGCCCCGGTGGCGGTGGCGGTGAAGTCGGTGGCGGGGAACTGAGGATGGACGCCGCCGGGGCCCGATGCGGTCCCGGCGAAATCCGAACGAAGTACGGCCGCAGTACGGCGGCGAGGCGGTACGCGCGTACAGGGCACGGCAGTTCACTGCTGGGCGAGCCCGGCGTTCGGAACAGCGTCCCGGGCAGCCTTCAGAACAGCGGAAGCTGACCGGGGAACTCGGGCACGGCGTACCCGTCCAACGCGGGCTGAGCTGCCCCCAGTTCCGCCTGCCGACGCGAGCCGGGGCACGACACGAGCTCCCCGCTCTCCCGGGCGCCCGGCGGGTCGTGCCGTGCGAACCGGCCGGCGACGACCGCGATCTCCCGCCGGCACTCGGGGCAACTTCTGCGACGCGTGCTCATGGGATCAGTGTGCCCCCGGCGCACCCCGGGAACGCGAAAACCCCTCCGCGCTGCGTTTCCGCAGATCGGAGGGGTTTTCCCCAGTGTGGCGGCGCCAGGATTCGAACCTGGGAAGGCTGAGCCGGCAGATTTACAGTCTGCTCCCTTTGGCCGCTCGGGCACACCGCCGGGGTTTGCTGCCGTTCGAACCGCTCTATCGGCGGTGCTCCCTGGCAACGACGTAAACAATACCCGATGCGGAGGGGTGCTTCGCCACCCGATTGATCGCCTCCCGGGGGACGCGGGGTGGCTAGGCTTGTCCGGATGCGGTCCGGGGCCTGCCCCGGGCTCGGCGGCCACCCCCACGCCCGCCGATTCGCACCCCACACGCACCCCGATACAAGGAGCCACAGGACATGGCCGACTCCAGTTTCGACATCGTCTCGAAGGTCGAGCGGCAGGAGGTCGACAACGCCCTCAACCAGGCCGCCAAGGAGATCTCGCAGCGCTACGACTTCAAGGGCGTGGGTGCCTCGATCTCGTGGTCCGGTGAAAAGATCCTGATGGAGGCGAACTCCGAGGACCGGGTGAACGCTGTCCTCGACGTCTTCCAGTCCAAGCTGATCAAGCGCGGGATCTCCCTGAAGGCCCTGGACGCGGGCGAGCCCCAGCTCTCGGGCAAGGAGTACAAGATCTTCGCGACGATCCAGGAGGGCATCTCCCAGGAGAACGCGAAGAAGGTGGCGAAGATCATTCGCGACGAGGGCCCCAAGGGTGTGAAGGCCCAGGTTCAGGGCGACGAGCTGCGGGTCAGCTCCAAGAGCCGGGACGACCTCCAGGCCATCATCGCCCTGCTGAAGGGCCAGGACTTCGACTTCGCGCTCCAGTTCGTGAACTACCGGTAAGCGACCCTCAGGGCCACGAGAAAGGGTGGGCATCCCGCTTTGGGTGCCCACCCTTCTCGCCTGCTGGCTGCGGTCCGGAGGTATCGATCTGCGCCTGTCACGCTCAGCTTCGGGAATGCCCGAACAGGATGCGGTAGGCGATCAGGAGCACGAGGGAGCCGCCGATCGCCGAGGCCCAGGTCGCACCGTCGTAGAAGTCCTTGGTGATCGGGTGGTCCAGCCAGCGGGCCGAGATCCAGCCGCCGATGAACGCGCCCGCGACGCCGATGATCGTGGTGCCGATGAAGCCGCCCGGGTCACGGCCCGGCAGCAGGAACTTGGCGATGGCCCCGGCCAACAGCCCCAGAATGATCCAGCCGATGATCGTCATGCCTTGAACCTGCCCCTCCGCGCTGTGCCTGCACTCTTCCGGCACTGTGATCTCGGGCGCGCTTGTTTGTGCTTTGTTGATGAGCAGGACGTCACGGGGGCACCGCTCGGTTGCAGCGATCAGTAGGGTTCCGGCCATGACACAGTCCAGCCCATCTGCCTCCGAGCTGCGGCGCACCCTGGGGGTCGGGGACGCCGTGGTGATCGGGCTCGGCTCGATGATCGGGGCCGGGATCTTCGCCGCGCTGGGGCCCGCCGCACGCGCCGCCGGTACCGGACTACTCCTCGGGCTGGCGGTCGCGGCTGTGGTCGCCTACTGCAACGCCACGTCTTCGGCGCGCCTGGCCGCCCTGTATCCCGCGTCGGGCGGCACATACGTCTATGGGCGCGAACGGCTCGGCCCGTTCTGGGGGTATCTCGCGGGCTGGTCGTTCGTGGTCGGCAAGACGGCCTCCTGTGCGGCGATGGCCCTCACCGTGGGCGCCTACGTCTGGCCCGAGCAGGCGCACGCGGTGGCGGTGGCGGCCGTGGTGGCGCTGACCGCGGTGAACTACGGCGGCGTCCAGAAGTCCGCCTGGCTGACGCGGGCGATCGTGGCGGTGGTCCTCGCTGTCCTCGCTTGTGTGGTGGTCGTGTGCCTGGGGTCCGGGGAGTCCGACGTCGGGCGGCTGGACATCGGGGCCTCGGGCGGCCTCGGCGGGGTGCTTCAGGCGGCGGGGCTGCTGTTCTTCGCGTTCGCCGGGTACGCGCGGATCGCGACCCTGGGCGAGGAGGTGCGGGACCCCGCGCGGACCATCCCCCGGGCGATTCCGCTGGCCCTGGGCATCGCGCTGGTGGTGTACGCGTTTGTGGCGGTGGCTGTCGTCTCTGTTCTGGGGGCGGAGGGCCTCGGGCAGGCGAGCGCGCCGCTGGCCGACGCGGTGCGGGCGGCCGGGGTGCCGGGGCTGGCACCGGTGGTACGGGTCGGTGCCGCCGTCGCCGCGCTCGGCTCGTTGCTCGCCCTGATCCTGGGCGTCTCCCGGACGACGCTGGCCATGGCCCGAGACCGGCATCTGCCCGGCGCCCTGGCGGCCGTGCATCCGCGGTTCCAGGTACCCCACCGGGCCGAACTCGCCGTGGGCGCGGTGGTCGCGGTCCTGGCCGCCACGGTGGATGTGCGGGGCGCGATCGGGTTCTCCTCCTTCGGCGTGCTGGCGTACTACGCGGTTGCCAACGCGTCGGCCTGGACTCTCGACTCGGCGCCGGCATCACGCGTCGTACCCGCGATCGGGCTTCTCGGGTGTGTGGTGCTTGCCTTCTCCCTTCCTGGGGTCTCCGTGGCTGTCGGTGCGGGCGTGCTGGCGGCGGGCGTGATCGCGTACGGCGTACGACGGTGGGTGGCGGCTCGGTCGGAAGTGCGGGGGCGCTAGCCGGTAGGTGGTGCTGCGGGGGCGTTAGCCGGTAAGTGCCGGCGTGGGGGCAGTAGCCGGTAGCTGGCGGCGTGGGAGCGCTAGCCGGTAGGTGGCGGGGGCGCGGCAGCATTGGCCGGCAAGCGGTGGAGCGCGGCAGCGTAGGGCTGGCCGGGCCGGGCGGAATCGCGGGGCGGGCGGAGACCGTCAGGGCGCGGGTGCCGCCGCCGTGCGTATCGGGCGGGGCCCGTCAGGACGCAGGTGCTGACGCCGTGCGTATGCGGAAGTCGGCCCAAGGGGCCATCTCCAGCTCCTCGTTCATCTCCTCGTACCAGCCCTTGCCGTCGATCCAGGCGCGCAGCCAGTGCGCCAGGCTGGGGGCGTCCACGTACCAGGCGTGGTCGGCATCGTCGGCGTTCGGTTCGAAGAGCAGGACGGTGGACTCAGGGACGCGGCAGTCGACGCAGGCGTACATCGCGCAGCCCCAGTGGGATATCGGCAGGACGCCCTCAGGCCAGGGCCAGTCGGGGTCCTTGCGGGCGCTCTCGCGGTTGGCGAGGTACTGCGTGACGGCGGCGGGCTCGCCGGCCGGAGGGCTGTCGAGGAGGGGCAGCAGCCCGTACTCCGGACCGAATCCGCCGTCTCCTATCCGGAGGTAGAGGTCGGCGAGCAGCGGCGGCAGACGGAAGCCGAGGGCGGCCTCGGCACGGGCCACGGTGGCCGCGTCCACGGGCTCGGGCAGTGAAGTCCAGCCCCACGGTCGGGTGTTGCGGGCCTTGTCCGCGACCCTCGTCAGCAACTGCTCGTTCTCGGTCATGCGTTCATGATGCAAGCCGCCACTGACAATGGAGCCGGGCTGTGGACAACTGCCGGGTTGTGGAAAACCCTCGGCTGTCACTCGACTCCGGCTCGGCCCCGGCCGCTCGAAACCGCTCGGACGGCCCCGGCCGCTCGGACCGCTCGGACCGCTCGGACCGCTCGGACCGCTCGGCCACCAGCCCTACCAACTCGACGCGAACGGCCTGTCGGTCGGGACGATTTCGCGGCCCAGCGGGAACAGCGACACCGGGATCAGCTTGAAGTTGGCGATGCCGAACGGGATGCCGATGATCGTGACGCACAACAGCAGGCCGGTGACGATGTGCCCGATGGCGAGCCACCAGCCTGCCAGGACCAGCCACAGGACGTTGCCGACACAGGAGGGGGCTCCGGCGTCGCGGCGCTCGACCGTCGTGTATCCGAAGGGCCACAGGGCATAGACGCCGATGCGGAAGGCGGCGATGCCGAACGGGATGCCGATGATGGTGATGCACAGCAGCAAGCCGGCGGCCAGGTAGGCGAGGAACAGCCAGAAGCCGCTCAGGACGAGCCAGATGACGTTCAGAATGGTTTTCACCGAGGACCAGCCATCCTCTCGAGCCGGGCGATGCGTTCCGCCATGGGCGGGTGGGTGGAGAACATCTTGGAGAACCCCTGACCTGGTCGGAACGGGTTTGCGATCATCATGTGGCTGGCGGTCTCGATGCGCGGCTCGGGCGGCAGCGGGAGTTGCTTGGTGCCGGCGTCGAGCTTACGCAGGGCGCTGGCGAGGGCGAGGGGGTCGCCGGTGAGCTGGGCGCCGGACGTGTCGGCCTCGTACTCTCTGGAGCGGCTGATCGCCAGTTGGATGAGGGAGGCGGCGAGCGGCCCGAGGATCATGATCAGCAGCAGGCCGAGGATGCCGGGGCCGTCGTCGTCATCGGAGCGGCCGATCGGGATCAGCCACGCGAAGTTGACCAGGAACATGATCACCGAGGCGAGGGCCCCGGCGACCGACGAGATCAGGATGTCGCGGTTGTAGACGTGGCTCAACTCGTGGCCGATGACGCCGCGCAGTTCGCGCTCGTCGAGGATGCGCAGGATTCCTTCTGTGCAGCACACGGCGGCGTTGCGCGGGTTGCGGCCCGTAGCGAACGCGTTCGGCGCCTCCGTCGGTGAGATGTACAGGCGCGGCATCGGCTGGCGGGCCTGGGTGGAGAGGTCGCGGACCATGCGGTACAGCCCCGGGGCCTCGAACTCGCTGACCGGGCGGGCGCGCATCGCGCGTAGCGCCAGCTTGTCGCTGTTCCAGTACGCGTACGCGTTCGTGCCCAGCGCGATGACCACCGCGATGACGAGCCCCATGCGGCCGAAGAAACTGCCGATGACGATGATGAGTGCGGACAGTCCCCCGAGGAGGACTGCGGTCCTGAGCCCGTTGTGCCGGCGGTGCACGGTACGCCCTCCAAGTGGTGCGGCAGGGGAACCCTTTGCTGGTCGATCTCCGATGCCACTGGAACCGTGGTGTCACGTCCAGTGGACCCTTCTGTACTGGTCAACGCCAGGCGAGGGCCACGGGTTCCCTTGTGCGTACGGCGGCGGGCGTGGGCCGTACGGGTGAACGCGCCCGCGCGCGTGGGAGGCGGGTTGTCCCACGCGCGCGCGTACGGAACGCGCCCCAGGGCTGCACCCTGGGGCGCCCCGGTGGGTCAGAAGAGCCCGGTGTCGGCGAACCGCAGGACGAGCTGGGGGGCTCCGGACACGGCGATGCCTACGACCCCGGTGAGCGCCATCGCGGCCGTGACCGGCGCGGGGACGAGGTGCCTGACGGGCTCGCCCTCGGGGGCGCGGAACAGCAGGGCCGTCCACTGGAGGTAGTAGAAGAGCGCGATCACGACGTTGACGGCCATGACCACGGCGAGCCAGCCGAGACCGGCGTCCACGGCGGCGGAGAAGACGGTGACCTTGGCGAAGAGGCCGATGATGCCCGGCGGAAGTCCGGCGAGGCAGAGCAGGAAGAAGGCCAGGATCAGGGCGGACAGCGGGTTGCGCGCGTACAGGCCGCGGTAGTCGCTGAGGCGGTTGAGGGTCTTCGTACGGCCGACGAGTGCGGCCACCGCGAAGGCGCCGAGGTTCACGGCGGCGTACATGAGGGCGTAGGCGACGGTGGAGCCGATGGAGCGCTCGGCGTCGTCGGAGTACGCGGCGGCGGCGATCGGCACCAGCAGGTAGCCGGCCTGTCCGACGGAGGACCAGGCAAGCAGGCGTACCGCGCTGTACGCGCGCGTGGCCTGCTGGCGCAGGGCGCCGACGTTGCCGACGGTCATGGTGAGGGCGGCGAGGGCCGCGAGGGCGGGGCCCCAGACGTCGGCGTACGACGGCAGGGCGATGACGGTGATGAGGATCAGGCCGGTGAAGCCGACCGCCTTGCCGACGACCGACAGATAGGCGGCGACCGGCAGCGGCGCCCCTACGTAGGTGTCCGGCACCCAGAAGTGGAAGGGCACGGCGGCCGTCTTGAAGGCGAAGCCGACCAGGGTGAGCACGACTCCGGTCTGGACGAGGGTCTGGAGCTGCCCGTCGACGTTCTGGACGCGGTCGGCGATCTGCGTCAGGTAGAGGGTGCCCGTGGAGGCGTACACGAAGCTGATGCCCATGAGGCTGACCGCGGTCGCGGTGACCGAGGACAGGAAGAACTTCAGTGCCGCTTCGGAGGACTTGCGGTCGCCGTGGCGCAGGCCGACGAGGGCGAAGGCCGGGAGCGAGGCCACTTCCAGGGCGACGATGAGGGTCGCCAGGTCCCGGGAGGCGGGCAGCAGGGCTGCTCCGGCGGCGGAGGAGAGGAGCAGGAACCAGAACTCCCCTTCGGGAAGTTGCTTGTTCGCGTCCTTGAGGGCGGTGACGGACAGGAGGGCGGCGAGGAGTGCGCCGCCGAGAACGAGGAACTGGATGACGAGGGTGAAGCGGTCGGCCGTGTAGCTGCACAGGCCGGCGTCGCCGGACAGGCAGAACGTGGAGCGGTCGCCGTCCAACAGGGGCAGTAGCAGAAGAGCGGAGGCGGCCAGGCCGGCCACGGACGTCCAGCCGAGCACCGCCTTCTTGTTCTGCGCGATGAACAGGTCGGCGACGAGGACCACGAGCGCGACGACCGCCGCGATGGTGGGCGGCGCGATGGCGAGCCAGTCGACGGACTGGACGAGGTTCGCGGTCGACGGCTGGGCCAGGGCGCTCATCGGGTGCCTCCTGCGAGGAGCTGCTGCACGGCCGGGTCGGTCAGGCCGAGGAGTGTCTTCGGCCACAGTCCGGCGACGACGGTGAGGGCGACGAGCGGGGTCCAGGCCGCGAACTCGTAGCTCTGGACGTCGGCGAGCTTCGGGGCGTCCTGCGGTGCGGCGCCCATGCAGACGCGGCGGACCACGACGAGCAGGTACGCGGCGGTGAGCAGGGTGCCGAAGGCGCCGATCGCCATGAAGGTGAGGAAGGCCGGGCGGCTGAGTTCGGGGGCGGGCTCGAACGCGCCGAAGAGCGCGAGCATCTCGCCCCAGAATCCGGCGAGTCCGGGCAGCCCGAGCGAGGCGACCGCGGCGAAGGCGAGCAGGCCGCCGAGTCGCGGGGCCTTGCCGTACAGCGCGGCGCCGGTCTGCTCGGCGAGGGCGTCGAGGTCGGTCGTGCCCGTACGGTCCTTCAGGGCGCCGACCAGGAAGAAGAGCAGGCCGGTGATGAGGCCGTGGGCGATGTTGGCGAACAGGGCGCCGTTCACGCCGGTCGGCGTCATCGTGGCGATGCCGAGCAGGACGAAGCCCATGTGGCCGACGGAGGAGTAGGCGATGAGGCGCTTGAGGTCGCCCTTCGCGCCCTGCTTGGCCAGGGCGAGGCAGGCCAGGGATCCGTAGATGATCCCGACGACGGCGAAGGCGGCGAGGTAGGGCGCGAAGTCGGCGAAGCCGTCGGGGGCGATCGGCAGCAGGATCCGGACGAACCCGTACGTACCCATCTTCAGCAGCACGCCGGCCAGCAGCACCGAGCCGACGGTCGGCGCGGCGGTGTGGGCGTCGGGCAGCCAGCTATGCAGCGGCCACATCGGCGTCTTGACCGCGAGCCCGAGCCCGATCGCCAAAACGGCGATGACCTGCACGGATGTGGTCAGTGACCGGCCGTTGTCAGTGGCGAGTGCCACCATGTCGAATGTGCCCGCCTTGATTCCGATCAGGAGCAGGCCGAGCAGCATGACCACGGAGCCGAGCAGTGTGTAGAGGATGAATTTCCAGGCCGCCGCGGCCCTGCCCTCGCCGCCCCAGCGGGCGATGAGGAAGTACATCGGGATCAGGACCATCTCGAAGGCGAGGAAGAAGAGCAGCAGGTCGAGGACGGCGAAGGTGGCGAGGGTGCCGGACTCCAGGACGAGCAGCAGTGCGACGAATGCCTTCGGGGTCGGGCCCGCGGGCATCTTGAAGTACGAGTAGAGCGCGCAGAGGAAGGTCAGCAGCGCGGTCAGGACCAGAAGGGGGAGGGAAATGCCGTCGACGCCGAGGTGGATGCGCACGTCGAGTGCGGGGATCCAACTGATGTCCGTGCTGGCCTGCATCTTCGACGGCTGGTCGTGGTCGAAGCCGAGCGCGAGGACGATCGCCGCGATGAGGATGGCGCCGGTGACGGTGACGCCGTGCCGGAGCACGGCCTGCTCGGGCGACTTCCCCTTCAGCCCGGGCGGGGCGGGCAGCAGAGCGGCGGCCGCGCCGAGAAGCGGGCCGACGACGACGAACGCCAGAAGGAACTGCATCACGGACTCGTTGATATCGATCACGCCTGCTCACGCTCCCGTGGCGACGAGGACGGCGGCGACCGCGAGGACGACGGTGCCGGCGAGCAGCGCGCTCACATAGGTCTGCACATTGCCGGTCTGGGCGCGCCGTACGGCGATGCCGAGCCAGCGGGGTAGGGCCCCCGCGCCGCGTACGTAGGTGTCGACGACCTCGCGGTCGAGGAACCGGACGAGACTCGCGCCGGCCTGGACCGGGCGGACGAACAGTGCCTGGTACACGGCGTCGAGGTGGAAGCCGACGGCGGCGTGCCGGTGCAGGGGGCCGAGCAGCAGCCGGCCGGGGTCCGCCGGGTCGGGTGCGTAGGCCACTCCCCCGTACACGGGCGCGTGGCTGGCGATGGCCTCGGCCTCGACGGCGCCGGCGTCGCCCTCGGGGTGGGCCGCGACCGCGCCGAGCGGGACACGGGCCGCGAGTGAGGTGGTGTGGCGCCAGGCCCCGTACATGACGATGCCGCCGACGAGAGCCACACCCGTGCCGAGGACTGAGGTGGTGAGGGTCGGGGTGAGGTCGCGGCCGTCGAACCAGTCGGGCAGCACGCGGTAGGCGAACGCCCCGACGGCGAGTGACGGCACGGCGAGCACCCACAGCACGACGGTCATCGTCAGCGGCTGCCTGCCGTGGTCGGGGGCCTCGGCGCCGCGGCCGCGGAAGGCCAGCAACCACAGGCGCATCGCGTACCCGGCGGTGAGCAGGGCCGTGACCAGGCCGGAGACGAGGACGAGCCAGCCCGAGGCGCCGGGGGCGTGCTCGGTGTGGCCGGTGGCGACGTGCTCGGCGGCGCCGAGGACGGACTCCTTGGAGAAGAAGCCGCTGAACGGCGGGATCGCGGCGAGCGCGAGGAGCGCCACGGTCATCGTCCAGAAGGCGTCCGGGACACGGTCGCGCAGGTGGCTCATGCGGGACATGGCGGCCAGCGAGTTGGTGCCGGAGGCGTGGATGATCACGCCGGCGGCGAGGAACAGCAGCGCCTTGAAGGCGCCGTGGGACAGGAGGTGGAAGACGGCGGCACCGCGGTCGGCGACCGCGAGGGCGCCGGTCATGTAGCCGAGCTGGCCGATCGTCGAGTAGGCGAGGACGCGCTTGATGTCGTCCTGGGCGAGCGCGGCGAGACCGGAGCCGATCATCGTGACGGCGGCCATCGCGGCGAGGACGATCATCGCGGCCTGAGAGGCCTCGAAGACCGGGAGGAGACGGGCGACGAAGTAGACACCGGCGGCGACCATCGTCGCGGCGTGGATCAGCGCGGAGACGGGCGTCGGGCCCGCCATCGCGTCCGGGAGCCAGGTGTGCAGCGGGAACTGCGCCGACTTGCCGGCCACGCCCGCGAGCAGCAGCAGGGCGATCAGGGTCGGGTTGTCGAGTCCGCCGTTCGCGACGGTGTCGAGGACCTTCGTGATGCGGAAGGAACCGGCGTCGGTCGCCAGCGCGAACAGGCCGATGAGGAAGGGGACGTCACCGAGCTTGGTCACCAGGAAGGCCTTGATGGAGGCGGCGCGGGCCTCCGGGGTCTCCCAGTAGTGGCCGACCAGGAAGTACGAGCAGATGCCCATGACCTCCCAGCCGACCAGCAGCACCATCAGGTCGCCGGAGTAGACGACGAGCAGCATCGCGGAGGTGAACAGGGAGACGAGCGCGGCGTAGGAGGGGTAGCGCGGGTCGTCGCGCAGGTAGCCGGTCGAGTAGATCTGCACGCAGGTGGCGACGACGCCGACGAGTACGGCGACCAGGGCGGCGAAGCCGTCGATGTGCAGGGCGAGTTCGATCGGGACCGAGCCGGTGGGCGTGAGCTCGGTGGCGGAGTTGATCGCCTGGCCGCCGCCCTGGCGCACGGCGACGACCGTGGCGAGCACGAGCGACGCGAGCGTCGGCAGGACGGCGAGCGGGCGGACGAAGCCGGGGGCCGTACGGCCCAGGAGCAGGCCGGCCGCGGCGCCGAGGAAGGGAAGGAGGGGGACGAGTACGGCGAGGGTGGTCGTGGTCACGCGGTGGCCTCAGCCTTCTCGGCCTGCCCGGCGGTGAGGGCGTCGTGGTCGGGGCCGTCGGTCTCGTGGCCTTCGGCGGTGTCGCGGAGCTTGTCGATGTCCGAGGTGCCGCGGTTGCGGTGGACGGCGAGCACGATCGCCAGGCCGATGCCGATCTCGGCGGCGGCGATGGTGATGGTGAACAGGGTCAGGGCCTGGCCGGAGTGCAGGGTCTCCTCGGCGGCCTTGCTGAGCCAGACGTCGAAGGCGACCAGGTTGAGGTTGACGGCGTTGAGCATCAGCTCGACCGACATCAGGACCAGGATCGCGTTGCGGCGGGCGAGGACGCCGTACAGGCCGGTGCAGAAGAGGAGGGCGGAGAGTACGGCGGGATAGGCGAGATGCATCAGCGCGGCTCCTTCTCGCTCGGGGCGCCGGGCTCGGGGGCGGTCTCCTTCGCCTTGCGGGACAGGACGATCGCGCCGACCAGGGCGGCGAGGAGGAGGACGGAGAGGGCCTCGAAGGGGAGGACCCAGTTCTGGAAGAGGCTCTCGCCGGTGGCCCGGGTGGAGCCGGCGGCGGGGCCGTCGAGGTCGATCCAGGTCGTGCGGAAGGCGTCGACGACCACCCAGACCAGGGTGGCCGCGGCGACGACGGCCACGGTGAGGGCGGCCCAGCGGTTGCCGGAGTCGGCGTCCGGGGAGCGGCCGATGGGGGCCCTGGTGAGCATCAGACCGAAGAGAAGGAGAACGACGACGGAACCGACGTAGATGAGGACCTGCACCCAGGCGATGAACTCGGCGGTGAGCAGGAGGTACTCGACGGCGAGGCCGCCGAGGGCGACGACCAGCCACAGGGCGGCGTGTACGAGCTGCCGGGTGGTGACGGTGATCAGGGCGGCGCCGAAGGTGACCAGGCCGACGAGGAGGAAGGCGATCTCGACGCCGGTCGGTGAGAGGAAGCCGTGTGCTTCGGCCGCGGTGGTGGTCGTGGCGTGTGCCGTCGCGGCGGTTGCGGCAAGGCTCACGACTCTCCCTCCTGCGGTTCCGCCTGGGCGGCCGCCAGCTTCTCGGCGGTCTTGCGGGCGGCGGCGATCTCCTTGGGCTCCTCCGCGGCGGGGTCCAGGGCGGGCGGGGCCGGGACGGTCCACATCCACTCGCGGAGCTTGTCGCGCTCGTGGGTGAGTTCGCGGATGTCGGTCTCGGCGTACTCGAACTCCGGGGACCAGAACAGGGCGTCGAAAGGACAGACCTCGATGCAGATACCGCAGTACATGCACAGGGAGAAGTCGATGGCGAAGCGGTCGAGGACGTTGCGGCTGCGCTCGCGGCCGCCCGGGGTCGCGGCCGGGACGGTCTCCTTGTGGGAGTCGATGTAGATGCACCAGTCCGGGCACTCGCGGGCGCACAGCATGCAGACCGTGCAGTTCTCCTCGAACAGGCCGATCACACCGCGGGTGCGGGGCGGGAGGTCGGGCTGGGTGTCCGGGTACTGCGCGGTGACGGACTTCTTCGTCATCGTGCGGAGGGTGACGGCCAGGCCCTTGGCCAGGCCGCTACCAGGAATGGGGGCCATGGTTACTGGATCACCACCTTGACGACGCCGGTGAGGGCGATCTGGGCGAGGGAGAGGGGGACGAGGAGGGTCCAGGAGAGCTTCTGGAGCTGGTCCTCGCGCAGTCGGGGGTAGGTGACGCGGAGCCAGATCACGATGAAGGCGAGCACGGCTGTCTTCAGCAGGGTCCAGACCCAGCCGAGGCCGTCGGCGCCCCAGGGGCCGTGCCAGCCGCCCAGGAAGAGGACGGTGGTCAGGCCGCACAGGACGACGATCCCGGCGTACTCGGCGAGGAGGAAGAGGGCGAAGCGCAGGCCGGTGTACTCGGTGTAGGCGCCGAAGATGATCTCCGAGTCGGCGACCGGCATGTCGAAGGGCGGGCGCTGGAGTTCGGCCAGTCCGGCGACGAAGAAGACGATCGCTCCGACGATCTGCCAGGGCAGCCACCACCACTCGAAGGCGTCGAGGATGCCGGGCAGGGAGACGGTGCCGGCGGCCATCGCCACGGAGGCGGCGGTGAGCAGCATCGGGAGTTCGTAGGCGAGGAGCTGGGCGGCGGTGCGCAGGCCGCCGAGGAGGGAGAACTTGTTGGCGGAGGCCCAGCCGGCCATGAGCGAGCCGAGGACGCCGACACCCATCACGGCGAGGACGAAGAAGATGCCCGCGTCGATGACCTCGCCGACCGCGCCCTCGCTCGGGCCGATGGGGATGGCCAGGAGGACGAGTAGATAAGGGAGGAGCGCCACGGCGGGGGCGAGCTGGAAGATACGGCGGTCCGCGCCCGCCGGGACGACGTCCTCCTTCTGCGCGAACTTCACGCCGTCGGCGACTAGCTGGGCCCAGCCGTGGAAGCCGCCGGCGTACATCGGGCCGAGGCGACCCTGCATGTGGGCCATCACCTTGTGCTCGGTCTGGCCGATGATCAGGGGGAACGTGAGGAAGACGACGAAGACGATCAGGAGTCGCAGGGTGACGTCGAGCGCGTCGTTCACTGCGGGCCTCCTGCGGGGTCGGTGGGGTCTGCGGGGTCCGTGCGGTCCGCTGGCTTGGCCCCTGTGCGATCTGCGTTCTCGGTGCGGTCCGTCGAGTCGTCCTCGGGTTCCGGGGACTGGTCGGGGGTGGCTGCCCGATCCGCTTCGGGGGCGGGCTCGACGGCGGTCGCCGCCCGGCCGGGGTCGGTCTGCTCGGGTGCCGCCTCCGGTTGCGGCTCAGGCTCGGGCTCGGCCCGGTTCTCGGGCTCGGCCCGGTGCTCGGGCTCGGGCTCGGCCCGGTGCTCGGGCTCCGGCTCAGCCCGGTGCTCGGGCTCCGGCTCAGCCCGGTGCTCGGGCTCCGGCTCGTCGAAGGCGGGGCGGGCGTGGTGCCACGGGGCGTCAGAGCTACGGGCGGCCCTGGGTGACGCCGCCTTGGCGACGACCGCGTCCGACGCCGACTCGTCAGGTGCGGCGGGTTCGGGCGCCGAGCCATCGAGAGCTGCGGCTTCGGGTGCCGAGCCATCGGGGGCAGCGGCTTCGGACGCTGGCCGCTCGGGAGTGGCCGGTTCGGGCGCCGACCCGGCAGATACGGCAGGTTCGGGCGCCGAGTCACCGGGCGCGTCCCGTTCCGGTGCCGCGGCCTCAGGCGTGGTCCTCTGACTCGCCGAGCCCTGAGAGACGCTGCGGGAGCGACGGGGGCCGGGCGGGGTGGTGGTGCCGGGTGCCGGCCGTTGTGCTTCCGAGGCCTCGGCTCCAGCAGCGCCGGCAGCCTGGCTGACCGAACCCTCCGCCGCCGTACGAGCGCGCCGCACCGGAGCAGCGCCCTCCGCCACACCAGCCTCCGGCACCGCCTGACTCGCAGAACCCTCCGCCGCCGAACGAGCACGCCGCACCGGGCGGTCCCCCGCCGGCCTCGCCGGGCGGTCGCCCGCTGCCCTCGCCGGGCGGTCTCCCGCCGCGCGGGCCGCGCCTCTGGCCGGGCGGGCCGGGGCAGGGGGGAGTTGGCCCTTCAGGGGGCCCCATTCGTTCGGGTCGGGGACACCCGGCGGGAGCATCTGGCGGCGCTTGGGGCCGCCGTGTTCGGACTCGCCGGGTTCCTTGGCGCCGGGCCAGGACTTGGCGACGCGGGCCGCCAGGACGAAGTCCTTGCGCAGGGGATGGCCCTCGAAGTTGTCCGGGAGGAGCAGGTGGTCCAGGGCCGGGTGGTCGGTGAAGACCACGCCGAACATCTCGTGCGTCTCGCGCTCGTGCCAGGCCGCGCCCGCGTACACACCCACCGCCGAGGGCAGCGTCGGCGCCTCGTGCGGGACGGTCGTACGGACCAGCAGGCGCCGTACCGGAGACAGGGCCGCGACGTGGGCCGCGACGCGGAAGCCGGTGCCCGGTTCGTCGACCGCGCTCAGCCAGTCGAAGTAGGTGCAGCCCAGCTCGTCGCGGGCCGCCTCAAGTGCGGCGATCCAGGAGGCCGGGGGCACGTCGACCGTCAGGACCTCGTACGATTCCTCGGCCGTGGCCTGCGGGCCGAAGAGGTCCTCGACGGGGGCGGGCAGCCAGCCGAGCGTCGTCATCGGGCCGCCTCCCCCGAGCCGGAGGCATCCACGCCGGAGGCACCCGCCTCGCCGGCACCCGGCGCCTGCGGCCCCCGCACCAGGCCGCTCTGCAACGCCGCCGCCGAGGGCCGGGCCGACCCGCTGCCGTACCGCTCGCCCAGCGACTCCCGCGCGATCTTCTCCTGGAGCTTCAGGATCCCCTGGAGCAGTGCCTCGGGGCGCGGCGGGCAGCCGGGGACGTAGACGTCGACGGGGATGATCTGGTCGACGCCCTTGGTGACGGAGTAGGAGTCCCAGTACGGGCCGCCGCAGTTCGAGCACGCCCCGAAGGAGATGACGTACTTCGGCTCGGGCATCTGCTCGTACAGGCGCTTGACGGCCGGGGCCATCTTGTCCGTGACCGTGCCCGAGACGACCATGAGGTCGGCCTGGCGCGGGCCCGGCGCGAAGGGGATCACGCCGAGGCGGATGAAGTCGTGGCGGGCCATCGACGCGGCGATGAACTCGATCGCGCAGCAGGCGAGGCCGAAGTTGAAGACCCAGAGGGAGTAGCGGCGTCCCCAGTTGAGGATCACCTTCATCGGCTCCGGCGCGAGACGGGCGAGCGCGCCCAGCCGCTTCGGCTCCGGCAGCAGAACCGGCTGCCCTTCGGTGTCTGGCGTCACGTCCATGCCAGGACGCCCTTCTTGTATGCGTAGAGCAGGCCCACGGCGAGGAAGCCGAGGAAGACGAACATCTCGACGAGGGTGGTCGCGCCGTAGCCCGGGGCGGCGAAGACCGTCGCCCAGGGGAACAGGAAGATCGAGTCGATGGCGAAGATCACGTACAGGAAGGCGTAGACGTAGTAGCGGACCTGGGTGTGTGCCCAGCCCTCGCCGACGGGGTCGACGCCGCACTCGTACGTCATGAGCTTCTCGGGTGTGGGGACCACGGGGCGCAGCAGCCGGCCGGCCCCGAAGGCGACGGCGACGAACAGCACGCCGATGACGGCGAGCAGTCCGACGACCGAGTAGGACTGGAAGTAGTCCGCCGAGACGACGACGTTGTGCGCATCCGCCGCGACGACGACGGTCTGATCCGACACGTCCGCCCCTCGCTCCCTGACCTCGTGACCGATGCCCCAGGAACAGGCCCTGGGACCAGTGTCCTGCGATATGTGATCTCGTGAACACCACTGTTCGACGATCTGTACGCACGGGAGTCTAGGCCCTGCTAAAGAGACCGTAAGCAGCCCGTCACGCGTTGAGATCCCGTCGAGACGCGCGACGTGATGCGGCGCGGCTCGCGAGCGCTGTGCGTGGTCCGGCACGGGGTGGGGTTTTCCCCCGGAGATCGCGGCGGCCCGCTCCATGGCGCGGCGGCCCGCCGCGCGGCACGCTAGCCCATATGACCGAACGCCCCAGCCCTGCGAGGGACGCCTCCCGGCGGTCCGAACGCGAGCAGCAGCCGCTGCCACCGGCCCGTTTCGCCTACGACCGGCAGACCTGGAAGGAGATCGCCCACCTTCTGGCGAACCTTCCGGTGGCTCTGCTCGGCTTCACCTACGTCGCGGTGGTGCTGTTCACCGGTGCCTTGCTGACGTTGACGGTGATCGGCTTCCCGCTGCTCGCGGCGGGCCTGTTGGGCGCGCGGCAGCTCGGCAAGCTGGAGCGGGCACGCGCGCGTGCGCTGCTGAACCTGGAGGTGGCCGAGCCGAGCCCGCTGCCGTTGCGCGGCGGCAGGGACGGCTTCTTCCCGCAGCTTTGGCAGGCGCTGAAGGACCCGGTCGGCTGGCGCACGATCCTGTACGACTTCATCCGCCTGCCCTGGGGCATCCTCACCTTCGTCATCACGCTGACCTCGCTGTTCGTGCTGTGGCCGGTGCTGCCGTTCATCGCGCGGGGCCTGGCCAACGCGGACCGGGCGATGGTGCGCGGCCTGCTGTCGCCATCCGACGAGCTGGAGCGCCGGATCGCCGAACTGGAGTCGGACCGGGGGGTCGTCGTGGACACGGCGGCCGCCGATCTGCGGCGCATCGAGCGCGATCTGCACGACGGCGCGCAGGCCCGGCTGGTCAGCCTCGCCATGGGCCTTGGCCTGGCCAAGGAGAAGCTCCTGGAGGACCCCGACACCGCGGCCTCGATGGTCGAGGAGGCGCACGGCGAGGTGAAGCTCGCGCTCCAGGAACTGCGTGATCTGGCCCGCGGCATCCATCCGGCCGTCCTGACCGACCGCGGCCTCGACGCCGCGCTGTCGGCCGTGGCCTCGCGCTGCACGGTGCCGGTGAAAGTGACGGTCGACCTGCTGTCCAGACCGGTCGCGGCCATCGAGGGCATCGCCTATTTCACCGTCTCCGAGCTGCTTCAGAACATCAGCAAGCACAGCATGGCGAAGTCGGCGTCGGTCGATGTGTGGCGGTCGGACGACCGGCTGCTCATCCAGGTCTGGGACGACGGCCGCGGCGGCGCGAGCCTGGACGGCGGCACCGGCATGCGCGGGCTCGCCGACCGGCTGGACGCGGTGGACGGGCTGTTCGTGATCGAGTCGCCGCCCGGCGGCCCCACGACGGTGACGGCCGAGCTGCCCTGGCGGGACCGCATCCCCGGGCAGGGGTAGGGAAAACCCCCCGTTCAAGACGCCGACGGCCTCCATGTCGCGTGGACCTGCGGTGAAGGAGGGTGGAGGTACGACGGCACAGCCCCGGCGGGGCTGACGGGACGAGGAGAACGGACGACACCGATGGCCACGGAGTACGGACAGGGTTACGGGCACGGGCACGGTCTCGGTCTCCCCGAGCGCGGCCTCCCCGAGCACGACGGCGAGCGACGGCACCGGCTGCCGGCCGGGCTGCGGGCGCCGTTCGAGGCGCGTAGCTGGCGCGAGTTCGGCTATGTACTGCTGAGCCTGCCGATCAGCATCCTGCTGTTCGTGTACGCCATCACGATGGTGTCGCTGGGCGCGGGCCTGCTGGTGACGTTCCTCGGCATCCCGGTGCTGGCGGCGGGCCTGGCCGGCTGCCGAGGCTTCGGGGCGCTGGAGCGGGTACGCGCGCGTGCGCTGCTCGACCTGGAGGTGGCCGACCCTGAGCCGCTGCGGATGCGCCGGCGCGGCTTCATGGCGTGGATGGGCGCCGTACTGAAGAGCGGGACGTCGTGGCGGGCTCTGCTGTACGCGGTGCTGCACTTCCCGTGGGCGGTGTTCTCGTTCGTCGTCGCCCTGAACGTGTGGGTGTACGGCTGGGCGCTGCTGACGTACCCGCTGTGGTTCTGGGTCTTTCCGATGTGGGCCGGTCAGGACGGTCTTCAGATCTACGGCGACGAGACGCACCGCTTCTACCTCGACAACCCCTTCGAGATCACGGTCACCGCGCTGGTGGGCCTGCTGTTCACGCTGGCCACGCCCTGGATCGTGCGGGCGCTGACGACGGTGGACCGGCTGCTGGTGCACGGCCTGCTCGGGCCGTCGAAGCTGGCCACGCGCGTGGTGGAGCTGGAGTCCGACCGCGGTGTCGTCGTCGATACGGCCGCTGCCGACCTGCGGCGCATCGAGCGCGACCTGCACGACGGCGCCCAGGCCCGGCTGGTGGCCCTGGCCATGGATCTGGGCCTGGCGAAGGAGAAGCTGACGGAGGACCCGCAGGCGGCGGCGCGCATGGTCGATGAAGCTCACGGCGAGGTGAAGACGGCGCTCCAGGAGCTGCGCGATCTGGCACGCGGCATCCATCCTGCGGTCCTGACCGACCGCGGTCTGGACGCGGCCCTGTCGGCGGTGGCCTCGCGGTGCACGGTGCCTGTGGAGGTCCAGGTGGATCTGGTGGAGCGGCCGGTGCCGGCGATCGAGGGGATCGCGTACTTCACGGTGTCGGAGCTGCTCCAGAACATCAGCAAGCATTCGCGGGCCACGTGGGCGGCCGTGGATGTGTGGCGGGTGGAGAACCGGCTGATGTTGCAGGTCGTGGACAACGGGATAGGCGGCGCGGCCACCTCGGGCGGCTCGGGCCTGTCGGGGCTGGCCGAAAGGCTGGACGCGGTGGACGGGATTCTGGTCGTGGACTCGCCGGCCGGGGGGCCGACCCGGGTCACGGCGGAGCTGCCCTGGCGGACCGTGTAGGTCGGGCGGACCGTGTTGGTCGGGCGGGCCGTGTTGTCGGGGGACCGCGTTGCCGGGGGACCGCGTTGCCGGGGGACCGCGTTGTCGGGGGACCGCGTTGCACTTCGGGCGGACCGCGTTGCCGTTCGGGCCGACCGTGACCTTCCGGGCCGACCGTTACCGTTCTGGCGCACCGTTGTCATTCGGGGCGTGCCGTTGTCGCCGGGGGCGTGCCGTTCGACCGCGCGCCCACCGAGGTGGGATCCGGCTCCGGTTGGTTCGGGGCCGGATTTCCGCGTGCCGGATTTCAGTTCCCCGGGTTCCGTTCCCCGGGTTCCGTTCCCCGGGTTCCGTTCCCCGGGTTCCGTCTCCCGGAGTTCCGGTCGCCCGCTTTCCCGTCGGCTGAGTTCCGGTCGCCGAGCTTCCGGTCGCCGGCCCTCCGTTTACCGGCTTTCCTTTCGCCGGCTTTTCGTTTGTTTGCAAGCACTCCCTGAGCACGCGCCCCGAAGTTCGCCCCCTTTGTACCCACGCGATCCGAACCGCGCCGGACGGGTTATCCACAGGCCCGGTACGGAAGAGCCGATCGCGGGATACTGATCTCGCGAGGGACGACAGGGCCGGGGCACGCTCGGCCGAACGCCAAGGCTCGGGGGGCCGAGGATCGTGGAGGACAGGGTGCGGGTGGTCATCGCCGAGGATTCGGTGCTGCTCAGGGAGGGGCTGACCCGGCTGTTGACCGACCGTGGGCATGAGGTCGTGGCGGGGGTGGGAGACGGCGACGCGCTGGTCAAGACCATCACGGAGCTGGACGGTCAGGGCGAGCTGCCGGACGTGGTGGTCGCGGACGTACGGATGCCGCCGACGCACACCGACGAGGGAGTGCGGGCGGCGGTGCTGCTGCGCAAGGCACACCCCGGTCTCGGGGTACTCGTGCTGTCGCAGTACGTGGAGGAGCGGTACGCCACGGAGCTGCTGGCCGGCTCCAGCCGAGGCGTCGGCTATCTGCTGAAGGACCGCGTGGCCGAGGTCAGGGAGTTCGTGGACGCGGTGGTGCGGGTGGCCCGGGGAGGTACGGCGCTCGACCCGGAGGTCGTCGCCCAGCTTCTGGGCCGCAGCCGCAAGCAGGACGTGCTCGCGGGGCTCACCCCAAGAGAGCGGGAGGTCCTGGGGCTGATGGCCGAGGGGCGGACCAACTCGGCCATCGCCCGGCAGCTCGTGGTGAGCGACGGCGCAGTCGAGAAGCACGTCAGCAACATCTTCCTCAAGCTCGGGCTGTCCCAGAGCGACGGGGATCACCGGCGCGTGCTCGCGGTTCTCACCTACCTGAACTCCTGACGGGCCGACCCCGTGTCAGGCAAGTGGGTGACCGCTCCACGAGCGTCCACCGGACGGACGCGAACACGGCAACCGAACAAACAACAGGGAGCGTCTTCAAAAGCAGCGCCGGGGGGCGCGTAAATCATGACAAGTCAGGGTGGCGAACCGGCTCAAATCCATGTCCGTCATGCGAATGGCCCAGGGAGGGCGACCTTTGCGGACGTAGGGTTGATCCTGGGAAGGCTTGCGGGAAGGCCATGCCCAGACAGCCGCCTCGAAGGAGGTCCAGTTCAGTGACCAGCCAGGTCAGTAGCCCATCGGAGCAGGCCGACGAAGCCGTCGTGGGAGAGCAGCGCAAACCGGCAGGGACGAAGGACGTCCGCCGGCTGGACCGGGTGATCATTCGTTTCGCGGGGGACTCGGGTGACGGTATGCAGCTCACCGGGGACCGTTTCACTTCGGAGACGGCGACGTTCGG
>NZ_JBVJPT010000018.1:125841-168343 GCF_055609385.1 Streptomyces sp. NPDC036764 | reverse complement strand
GCGGGGAACTGCGCGACCGGCCACGACGGGCCAGCAGCCGGTGTACGCGGTCGACGCACCCGCGTATGGCGCTCCCGGGCGCCTCGTGGCGCAGGCTGCCTGTAACCCCCTAGGGGCGCGGGGAACTGCGCGACCGGCCACGACGGGCCAGCAGCCGGTGTACGCGGTCGACGCACCCGCGTATGGCGCTCCCGGGCGCCTCGTGGCGCAGGTCGCCTGTAACCCTCTTGGGGCGCGGGGAACTGCGCGACCGGCCACGACGGGCCCGCAGCCGCCGTACGCGGGTGTGCACCCCCGTGGTGCGGCTCCGTGTCGGTCTTGCCCGGGGCGGGGCGGGGTCAGCCGTCTGTGACTTCGGTTGAGGGGGGCTCGTTGCTGCCGGGTCTGGTGCGGACCTCGTCCGTGCACTCGTAGCGGCGTGGGGGCTCGGGCGTGGGGCCGCCCAGGATTACCGAGCCGTCGCCCTCGGCGGCCGAGGAGTCCGAGAAGGTGCAGACGATCTGGGCCAGGGCGTACGACGTGAGGTCGTTGGGGGGTGCGCTCAGGCGCAGGGTCTCGTCGGGGTCGTTGGGGCGTGGGCCGGTGACTCCCATGGCGCCTCGGACGTCCGTGGTGTAGCCGGCCTCCTTCTCGGTGGCCGACGGGGTCGCCTCGAGCTCGTCCAGGAGGCCCTGGGCGACCAGGACACGGCGTGCGGAGTCCGCCGTGCCGTCGGGTACGCGTACCGTCCGGTCCACCGCGACCAGTTGTGAGCCGCACAGCAGGAACACCTGGACCGGCAGGCCCCGCTCGGCCTGCGTCGAGATGTTCGGTTCGGACAGTGAGCAGTGCACGCGGGAGGGGGCGGGACCGAAGTCGGTCGGGATCTCCGTGGGGCGTATGCCGCAGCCGGTGAGGACGGTGGCGGACAGGGCGAGGGTCAGGACGCGGCGTGTGTTCATCGCGCGTCTCCCTTGTTCGCTTCGTCCTTGCCGTCGGTGCCGGTCGCCTCCGAGCTGTCCCGTGGGAGGCGCAGGGTGAAGACCGCGCCGCCCTCGGGGGAGTTGGCGGCCGTGATCTCGCCGCCGTGGATGTGGGCGTTCTCCAGGGCGATGGAGAGGCCGAGGCCGCTGCCCTCGGAGCGGGGGCGGGAGGCGCTGGCCTTGTAGAAGCGGTCGAAGACGTGGGGCAGGACGTCCTCGGGGATGCCGGGGCCGTGGTCCCGTACGGCGATCACGACCGAGTCGTCCTCCACGCGGACGGTGACGCGGACCGGCGAGCCGCCGTGCTTGAGGGCGTTGCCGATCAGGTTGGCCAGGATGACGTCCAGGCGGCGCGGGTCCAGGCGGGCCATGTTGCCGCGCTCGGCGTCCAGGTCGACGGCGTCCAGCCAGGCGCGGGCGTCGATGCAGGCCGTGATCTGGTCGGCGAGGTCGACGTCGTCGAGGACCAGGCGGGCCGTACCCGCGTCGAAGCGGGTGACCTCCATGAGGTTCTCGACCAGGTCGTTCAGGCGGCGGGTTTCGCTGACCACCAGGCGGACGGCCGGCTCGATCATGGGGTCCATGGAGCCGGACTCCATTTCCAGCTCCTCCTCCAGGACCTCGGTGACGGCGGTGATCGCGGTCAGCGGGGTGCGCAGTTCGTGGGACATGTCGGCCACGAAGCGGCGGGAGGACTCGTCGCGGGCGGCCATGTCGGCGACCCGCTTCTCCAGCGCGGCGGCGGCGTTGTTGAACGTCCTGGAGAGATCGGCGAGTTCGTCCGTGCCCGAGACGCGCAGGCGGGTGTCCAGCTTGCCCTCGCCGAGGCGGCGGGCGGCGACGCCGAGCCGCTGGACCGGCTTCAGTACGGTCGTGGCGGCGGCCTGCGCGAGCAGCGCGGAGCCGATCAGGGCGAGGCCGGTGGCGATGCCGAGGGACCAGGCGAGGGAGTTGAGGTCCTTCGCCTCCGGCTCCAGGGACTTCAGCATGTAGCCGGTGGGACCGCCGCCGTTGATCCTGGTGCCGGCGATCAGGAACGGGGTGTCGTCCTCGACTATGAGCTGCCAGTACAGGTGGTACTCCGACTTGGCGGAGGAGTTGGTCTGCTGCTTCTCGTTCACCGCCGTGCGCAGGGACTTCGGTACGTCCGCGAGGGTGAAGCCGTCCAGGCCGCCGGAGCTGCCGTAGGCGGGAGCGCCGGCGGCGTCCTGGGCGACGAGGAGCACGCTGAAACGCTGGCTGCTGTTGGCCATCTGACCGGCGGTGTGCTGGAGTTCGTCCTGCGTGGCCTGCTCGGGCAGCAGGCCCGCGCGGTTCTGCATCTCCTGCTCGAAGTCGCGCAGCACCGCGTCCCGCGTGCGGGTCAGCACCGCCTCGCGGTTGAGCCAGTACGCGATCCCGGACGCGGACACCGCGGCCGTGAGGGCGACGAGGCCGAAGACGACGACCAGGCGCAGACGCAGGCTGGTGAAACGCAGCCTCGACCACACTCCCTTGCGAGCCGCGACCCAGCCGCGGACCCCCCCTTGCGCTTGTGTCACTGAGGCGCGTCCAGGCGGTAGCCGACACCGCGGACGGTACGGATGAGGGTGGGGGAGGACGGGACGTCCTCGACCTTGGCGCGCAGGCGCTGGACGCAGGCGTCGACGAGGCGGGAGTCGCCCAGGTAGTCGTGCTCCCAGACGAGGCGGAGGAGCTGCTGGCGGGACAGGGCCTGGCCCGGGCGGCGGCTCAGTTCGAGCAGCAGGCGCAGCTCGGTGGGGGTGAGCTGGAGATCCTCGCCGTTCTTGGTGACGGTCATGGCGGCGCGGTCGATGACCAGGCTGCCGTAGGTCGCCGCGTCGTTCGACTCGCGCTCCCCGCGCCGCAGCACGGCCCGGATGCGGGCGTCGAGGACCCGCCCCTGCACGGGTTTGACGATGTAGTCGTCCGCGCCGGACTCCAGTCCGACCACGATGTCGATGTCGTCGTTGCGCGCGGTCAGCAGGATGATCGGCAGTTGGTCCGTGCGCCGGATACGACGGCACACCTCGAAGCCGTCGATGCCGGGCAGCATCACGTCCAGCACGATCAGGTCCGGCCGCTGTTCACGCAGCAGTTTGAGACCGTCCTCGCCGGTGGCAGCAGTGGCCACACGGTGTCCCTGGCGAGTCAGTGAGAGCTCCAGGGCCGTACGGATGGCGTCGTCGTCCTCGATCAGCAACAGGGAAGGCACGGGGCACATTCTGGCCCATGCGGGGGTGGTCTTTCGACACCTGTACGAGCAGTAGGGATACGTGCGCGTAGCGCTGTCGGCTGTGTCCGCGCTGTGCCGGTGCCGGGAGGGGGCTTGGCGCAGGCCCCTGTGACAGCTCTGTGACAGTCGGCGGACACGGCCATGAAGGTGCCCGGGCAAGCTTCTCGGCACAGGCAAGACAGCGGGACGCAACACAGCAAGCCGCACGAAGCAGAACACCGGAAGTCCACGACGGGGGGCGCGAGATGAACACGCTGCACGGCACCAGCACCAGCGCAGTGATCACGCGTCTGCACGACGTGAACGGGGGCCGGGGTTCGGACAAGTCCGGTGCCGTGAGCGGGCGGGGGTGCGCTCGCGGCACCGGGCGTCAGCACACCGCGTACATGACGGTGGTTGACGGTTTCACGGGGGAACCGCACGGGGGAAGCGCGTACAGGGAGGACTCGGGGGAGCGGCGTCGCTCGCTGTCGGAGGCGGAGTTCACCGCCTACGTCCAGGAGCGCCGCGCCTCCCTGTACGCAACCGCCTACCACCTGACCGGTGACCGATTCGAGGCCGAGGACCTGCTCCAGAGCGCGCTGTTCTCGACGTACAAGGCCTGGGACCGGATCAGCGACAAGGCCGCCGTCGGGGGTTACCTGCGGCGGACCATGACCAACCTGCACATCAGCGCGTGGCGCCGCCGCAAGCTGAACGAGTACCCGACCGAGGAGCTGCCGGAGACGCCCGGCGACACGGACGCGATGCGCGGCACCGAACTGCGCGCGGTCCTGTGGCAGGCGCTGGCCCGGCTGCCCGAACTCCAGCGGACGATGCTGGTCCTTCGTTACTACGAGGGCCGCACCGACCCGGAGATCGCGGACATCCTCGACATCAGTGTCGGCACGGTGAAGTCGAGCATCTGGCGGTCGCTGCGCCGGCTGCGCGAGGACGAGGTCCTCAGCTTCGGCCGTGACGAGGAGGACGCCTTCGGGGAGCTTGTCGCCTGAAGGTCCGGGGGACCGCGGGGGAGCGGTAACAAGTGGGGGGACCCACGGAGGCCGGGGGGCCGACGTGGGGCCTGACGGGGGAAACACCGAGGGGGGAAGTACGGGGGAACGGGGGGTGCTCCGCCACGGGGGACGTGGGCGGAGCACAACGAGAGCGGGGCTGGAGGGCCGGGGGGTCCGTCCAGTCCCGCTTCCGTGTGTGCTCAGCGGGCCTTGACCAGGGTCGCCTCGGCGGGCGTGTCGCCCACGGCGATCGCGACGGCCGGGTCCATCCCCTCGACCGCGTAGGCGGTGACCCTGTCCTCGGGGACGGCGCCTTCGGGGTCGTTCGGGGTGTCGTCGCACTCCGGGACCGTGGCGGTGCCCAGTTTCTTCCCGACGGTGAAGTCGGCGTCCCCGGTGCCCAGATAGGAACGGTCGGCGTACGTCACCACATACGCGCAGGAGGCTTCGGCCGCGCCGCCCGGCTCCGCGCCGCCTCCCTCCGCGCAGCCGGCGGCCGCCAGGACGAGCAGGGCGGCCGGGAGCACACGCCGGACGGTTCGCGGTGCACTGGTCATCGGCTTCCTTCCCACGGGGACACAGGAGCGTTCTTCACGGTCCTACGACGGCGTGGGTGCCGACTTCGTTCAGGCTGCCGGGGTGGCCGCCGGGCAGCGGCCCGCGGCGGCCGCGGTGAGCCGGCCCAGGGCCTCGTCGCGGTCGCAGGCGTATGCGCCCAGGGACGTCTGGTGGGCGATGATCGAGCGCTCCAGGCGCATCAGGCGCCAGCCGCGGCGCAGCAGGAACGGCACCGACTTGCGGCCCTCCTTCAGGTCGCGCAGGAAGCGGCGGCGGAAGGTGCGCATCGGGCCCCGGCTCAGGCACAGCGCGTCGGCCAGGACGCCGAGTTCACGGCAGCGGCTCACGATCTCGGCCGCGAAGATGCCCTCGGCGATGAACAGCGGGGTGCGCCCGATGTCGACGGTCTCCGCGCCGGTGCGGGCACTGAGCGAGATGTCGTAGAGCGGCACGTCCGTGCGGCCCGTGCGGCACAGCTCGGTGATCGCCGCGACGGCCGTGTCGGCGTCCCAGGAGTCGGGGTGGTCCCAGTCGATGTCGGAGCTCCCCGGGACCTGGGGCAAGGTCGGGTCGTCGCCCTCTTTGTAGAAGTCGTCGAGCCGCAGGACCGGAAGGCCGGAGCGGGCGGCGAGAAGGGACTTGCCGGAACCGGAAGGGCCGCAGAGCAGCACGACTCGCGTCGGTATGGGCGAAGGGGAACTCACGGGACACCAGTGTGAGGCATCGATGGGCTGCTGAACGACCCGGCGGACCACGTTTGATGCGCGGATCACACCTCGACTGCATGTGGCGTTCACCTGGTCACCCCGTGTCCGCGCGCGGCGAAGAGCCGCGCCTCCCCGGGACGGCGGGGAAGCGCGGCTCTCCGGTCTCGGTGCCGGCCGGGCCTCAGTACGACGAGCCGGACGCGCCCAGCGAACCCGTCGGGTGCCAGACCGTCTTCGTCTCCAGGAACGCCGTCATACGGTCGATGCCGGGCGTGACGGCGTGATCCACAGGCTGTGGACGCAGGACGCGCTTGAGGTTGTCCGCCGCCGCGATCTCCAGCTCCTTCGCCAGGTCCTCGTCGGCACCGGCCAGGTCGATCGCGTTGACGTCCTGGTGGGCGGCGAGCGGCGTGGCGATCTCCGCCGTACGGCCGGACAGGACGTTGACGACACCGCCCGGCAGGTCGGACGTGGCCAGGACCTCGCCGAGCGAGAGAGCGGGCAGCGGGGACTTCTCCGACGCCACCACGATCGCCGTGTTGCCCGTCGCGATCACCGGGGCGAGCACGGACACCAGACCCAGGAACGACGACTCCTGCGGCGCCACGATCGCGACCACACCGGTCGGCTCGGGCGAGGACAGGTTGAAGAACGGGCCCGCGACCGGGTTTCCGCCGCCCACGACCTGGGCGATCTTGTCCGTCCAGCCCGCGTACCAGACCCAGCGGTCGATCGCCGCGTCGACCTGCGCGGCCGCCTTCGACTTCGACAGACCCTCGGCGTCGGCGACCTCGCGGACGTACTGCTCGCGCCGGCCCTCCAGCATCTCGGCGATGCGGTAGAGGATCTGACCGCGGTTGTACGCCGTCGCGCCGGACCAGCCGCCGAACGCCTTGCGCGCGGCGACCACGGCGTCACGGGCGTCCTTGCGGGACGACAGCGGTACGTTCGCCAGCCAGTTGCCCTTGGAGTCCGTCACCTCGTACACCCGGCCGCTCTCGGAACGCGGGAACTTCCCGCCGACGTACAGCTTGTAGGTCTTGAAGACGCTCAGACGCTGCTGCTCGGACTTGTCAGACATCGAGGTACGCCTCCAGGCCGTGGCGGCCGCCCTCGCGGCCGAAGCCCGACTCCTTGTAGCCGCCGAACGGCGAGGTCGGGTCGAACTTGTTGAACGTGTTGGACCAGACGACACCGGCCCGGAGCTTGTTCGCCACGGCGAGGATCCGCGAGCCCTTCTCGGTCCAGATGCCCGCCGACAGGCCGTACGGCGAGTTGTTGGCCTTGGCGACGGCCTCGTCCGGCGTACGGAACGTCAGGACCGACAGCACCGGGCCGAAGATCTCGTCGCGGGCGATCCGGTGCGCCTGGGTGACGTTGGTGAACAGCGTCGGGGCGAACCAGTAGCCGCTCTCCGGGATGTCACAGGCCGGCGACCAGCGCTCGGCTCCCTCCGCCTCGCCCAGCTCGACGAGCGAGGTGATGCGGGAGAGCTGCTCCTCGGAGTTGATCGCGCCGATGTCGGTGTTCTTGTCCAGCGGGTCGCCGAGGCGGAGCGTGGACAGGCGGCGCTTGAGGGAGTCCAGCAGCTCGTCCTGGATCGACTCCTGCACCAGCAGCCGGCTGCCGGCGCAGCAGACCTGGCCCTGGTTGAAGAAGATCCCGTTGACGATGCCCTCGACGGCCTGGTCGATAGGGGCGTCGTCGAAGACGATGTTGGCGCCCTTGCCGCCGAGCTCGAGGGTGACCTTCTTGCGGGTGCCGGCGACCGTGCGGGCGATCTCCTTGCCGACGGCCGTGGAGCCGGTGAAGGCGACCTTGTTCACGTCCGGGTGCGCTACGACCGCGGCGCCCGCGTCGCCGTATCCGGGAAGGATGTTGACGACGCCCTTGGGCAGGCCCGCCTGGCGGCAGATGTCCGCGAAGAAGAGCGCGGAGAGGGGGGTCGTCTCGGCGGGCTTGAGCACCACCGTGTTGCCGGTCGCGAGGGCCGGGGCGATCTTCCACGCCAGCATCAGCAGCGGGAAGTTCCAGGGGATGACCTGGCCGGCCACGCCCAGCGGCCGCGGGTTCGCGCCGAAGCCCGCGTGGTCGAGCTTGTCGGCCCAGCCCGCGTAGTAGAAGAAGTGCGCGGCGACCAGGGGAAGGTCCGCGTCGCGGGTCTCCTTGATCGGCTTGCCGTTGTCCAGGGTTTCCAGGACCGCGAGCTCACGGGCCCGCTCCTGGACGATCCGGGCGATGCGGAAGAGGTACTTCGCGCGCTCGGAGCCCGGCAGCGCCGACCACTTCTCGAAGGCCTTGCGGGCGGCCTTCACGGCACGGTCCACGTCCGCCTCGCCGGCCTGGGCGATCTCGGACAGGACCTCCTCGGAGGACGGCGAGACGGTCTTGAAGACCTTGCCGTCGGCCGCCTCCACGAACTCGCCGTCGATGAACAGGCCGTACGACGGCGCGATGTCGACGATCGCGCGGGACTCGGGGGCCGGTGCGTATTCGAATACCGAAGCCATGATGATCAGTCCACCGTCACGTAGTCGGGGCCGGAGTAGCGGCCGGTGGCCAGCTTCTGGCGCTGCATGAGCAGGTCGTTCAGCAGCGAGGAGGCGCCGAAGCGGAACCAGTGGTTGTCCAGCCAGTCCTCGCCGGCGGTCTCGTTGACCAGAACGAGAAACTTGATCGCGTCCTTGGAGGTACGGATACCGCCGGCCGGCTTCACGCCGACCTGGATGCCGGTCTGGGCGCGGAAGTCCCGCACCGCTTCCAGCATAAGGAGGGTGTTCGCGGGAGTGGCGTTCACGGCGACCTTGCCCGTGGACGTCTTGATGAAGTCGGCGCCTGCGATCATGCCGAGCCAGCTCGCGCGCCGGATGTTGTCGTACGTCGAGAGCTCGCCGGTCTCGAAGATGACCTTGAGGCGGGCGCTGGTCCCGCAGGCCTCCTTCACGGCGGTGATCTCGTCGTACACCTTCATGTACTTCCCGGCGAGGAACGCGCCCCGGTCGATGACCATGTCGATCTCGTCGGCGCCCGCGGCGACGGCGTCACGCACGTCGGCGAGCTTCACCTCGAGGGCGGCGCGGCCCGCCGGGAAGGCGGTGGCGACGGAGGCGACCTTCACGGTCGAACCGGCGACGGCCTCCTTGGCGGTGGCCACCATGTCGGGGTAGACGCAGACGGCGGCGGTCGGCGGTGTCGTACGGTCGGTGGGGTCCGGGTGGACCGCCTTGGCGCCGAGCGCCCGGACCTTGCCCGGGGTGTCCGCGCCTTCCAGCGTCGTCAGGTCGACCATCGAGATGGCGAGGTCGATGGCGTACGCCTTGGCGGTCGTCTTGATGGAACGGGTACCGAGGGACGCGGCCCGCCCCTCCAGGCCGACCGCGTCGACACCCGGCAGCCCGTGGAGGAAGCGGCGCAGCGTGCTGTCGGACGCGGCGACGTCCGTGAGTGCGTGAGCTGCGGCAGATGCATTGGTGGGCATGGTCACCAGACGAGCATATCTACGCGCGTAGCGGCTGTACACCCCGAGGGGACGGATCTGTGGGGGACGATCCGTGGGGGATGGATCTGTGGGGGATGGATCTGTCCGACGCGGGGGAGCCGACCCACCCAGGGGCGTGAGGAACCGCGCGATCAGCCACCCGCGGCCCGCACCCGCGAACGAGGTCGCCCCCACGGTGATCGGGCGATCGAACACTCCCCGCACGCGTGAGGCAGAATCGGCCCCATGACGACCCCCGAACACCCGTCTCCCTCCCCGGACCCCACGTCGAAGGACCGGGTGTACCGCTCACCCATGGGCATCGTCGGCGGAGTCGCCCTGCTGGTCATCGTGCTCTGGCTCGGCATCGACGCCCTGCTGCGCGGCGAGGGACGCACCCAGTGGATGGCCCTCGCGGCGATCATCCTCCTCGTGCCGCTGGTGACGGCGTTCACCCTGCGGCCGGCCGTCCACGCCAACGAGGACCGGCTGCGCATCCGCAACCCGCTGCGCGTGATCGTGCTGCCCTGGGGGCAGGTCGCCGCGCTGCGCTCCAGCTACTCGAACGAGGTCGTCACCAAGTCCGGCACCAAGTTCCAGCTCTGGGCGGTCCCGGTCTCGCTGCGGGCCCGCAAGAAGGCCGCGCGGCGTTCGGCCCGCGCGGCCTCGGGGCGCGGTGACCGCGGCGGCCGGATGGGCGGCAGCGCGGGATTCGGCGGGCTCGGGCTCGGCGCGCCGCGCGGGGACGTCGACTCGGACGGTCCGATGCGGGCCGAGACCGACAAGGTCATGGACGACCTGCGGGAACTGCTGGAGCACGGCGAGCATGCGGAGTCCGCGCAGGGTGAGGTGACCGTGCGCTGGGCCTACGAGGTGGCCGGACCGGTCGTCGCGGGCGCCGTGCTGCTGGTGATCCTGCTGGCGATCGGCTGAGCGAGGCGCGCGCCTTCGCATTGGCTGGGCGGGGGGTTGCGCATGCGCTTGCTGGGGCGGCGCTGGGCATGGGCCCGCTGGGGCGGGTGTCGAGTACGCGCCCGCTGGGTCGGTGTTGAGCACGCACTCGCTGGGTCGGTGTTGAGCGTGCGCCTGCTGGGGCAATGCTGAGCACGGGCCTGCTGGGGCAGTGCTGAGCATGCGCCCGCTGGGCCGGTGCTCAGCCGTAGCCCTGTCCAGTTCACAGCCTCATGCGTCATGATCGGCTCCACCTCGGCCACGACGGCCGTCACTCCCATCCGATACGGAGCCGAGGACCGCAACCACCTGTGTGGTCCGAGTGTCTGGGAAGCGATGAGTACGAACATCCGGCAGCCCCTGCCGCTGCCCGCCTCCGCCCTGCCCGACGGCTGCCTTCCCTGGGACGGTGAACAGGCCCGGCGCTGGATCGGTGCCCTGCCGCCGCGCTGGCTCCCGGTGCGCGTGCGCAACTCCGTCGTCGCGGCCGTCGTCCTCGTGGCCGGTGCGCTCGCCGGCGGGCTGGCGCTGTTCGCCGGGCTGCCGGGGTGGGCGGCCGCGTGTCTCGCCCTCCAGGTCGTCTGGGCCGTGGTGCGCCCCGAGGCCGTACGGGTGTCGGCGCCCGTCCTCCTCGGGGTCGTGCTGCTGCGCTGGTCCACCCTGCCGTGGGCGGTCGGCGTGACCGTCGCGGCCGCCCTCGCGGTGTGCTGGGCGGCCGCCATGCCGCGGCTCGCCGCGAGGAGTCGGCAGCGGGAGGCGGCCGGGGATGCCGCCGGGGGCGTGACCGCGGTCCTGCCGGACGGCGGTGCCCCGCTCCGGCGCGGGTCGTTCCTCGCCTGGGTCGCGGTCGTCCCGCTCGTGCTCGGCGTCGTGCTGGTCGCCACCGCCGGGGACTGGGGGCTCGCCGAGGACCGGGAGACCGCCCCGGCCGTCGGCTGGTTCGTCGTCGGACTCGGCGTGACCGTGCTGCTGTCCGCCGCCCTGGGCCGGTGGCGTGCCGCCGCGCTGCGGCGGGCGCCCGTGCCCGTGCTGCGGGTGCTGATGCGGGAGAACGCCGACCTGGACACCGAGGTGTACGCCGCCGACGACCTGACGGCACTGCGGCCGCTGTTCGTCGTCGCCACGTCGGAGATCGACGACGAGGACGACGAAGGCGCCGAAGGCGCGGACGACGAGGATGACGAGGACGACGATGACGGCGACGCCGACGACCAGGAGATCCAGGAGATCCTGAACCGGATCGACGTCGGTGAGCCCGGCCCGCTGCGGGAAGCCGTTCTCTACGGCCTGCCCTACGACGGTGCCGAGATCCTGCTGGTCAGCGCCCCCGAGGAGGCGGATGCGGCCGAAGCGGATGCCGAAGCGGATGCCCAGCCGCTTGGCGAGGCGCAGGCCGTGGCCCTCGTGCAGGTCGTTGCGGGCCGGCAGGCCGCACAGGTCGTCCCCGTCGTGGAGCGCTCCACCGGGCCCGTGCGGCCGCTCTCCGAGGGGGCCGTACGGCGTCGGCTCGCTGGGGAGAAGCGTGCGGTGACGGACGAGGAGCGGCGGCGGGCCGCCGTCGAGGACGTCGCCGGGCGGCTGCGCGGGCAGGGGGCCGTGGAGGTGCGGCGGTGGCGGGCCGGGTGGCCCGACTGGCTGTCGGCGGCGCTGGCGGCCGTATGGACAGGGATCCTCTTCGTGGACGAGAGCGGGCTGTGGCGGTACGTCCTCGGCGGGCTGCTGGGAGTGGCCGGGGCCCTGCTCGTGCCGCGTCAGCTCGCCTGGCGTGTCACGGCCGACCGTGAGGGGCTGTGGTTCAACGGGCTGCGCGGGCACCGGCGGATCGCCTGGGACGAGTTGCGGATCGTCCAGTGCAAGGGGCCCGAGCTGAAGATCGACAGTCGTCGGAGCGCCTTCGGCGACTGGTCGGTGGACACGCTGCGCTGGCGGTGGCTGGAGCGGAAGGCCGGTCTCGTCCACCCCTACGACCGAGTGGCCCGCGAGATCACGGCGATGTGGCGGGACCCCGCCGTACGGCCGACCGGCCTGGCCGACGAGCGGCGCCGCGGACGCGCGCTGTGGCCGCTCGCGGTGCTCGTCGCGCTGGGGTGGACGGCACTGCTCCTCTGGGCCTGAACCGCTGTGTGTGGCGCCGCCGCCGGCTGTGCGGGGCTTCGCCGCCGGCTGTGCCGGGCTCCGCCGCTCCGGCCTGACCGCTGTGCGTGGCGGTGCCCCCAAGGCGGGCCCGGGCGGGGCGTGGAGTGCGGGTCAACCGGGGGGAAAACGTCCGAAAGGGTGCCTCCGTGTGGGGGCACCCTTTCGGGAACGATCAGGGAGTCGGCGTACGGCTCAGATGCCGGCCGCCGTTGAGAGGTCCCGCTTGATCGTCGCCAGCAGGCCCGCCGCCTCGGTGCGGGCGGCCGGGAGGTCGGCGTGCTTCGCCACCGGGACGACTACCTCCAGGTAGCACTTCAGCTTGGGCTCGGTGCCGCTGGGGCGGACGATGACGCGGGCGCCTTCGAGGGTGTAGCGCAGACCGTCGGTGGGCGGGAGCGTCTCGGTGCCCTGGGTGAGGTCCTCGGCCCGGGTGATGGCCAGGCCGGCCAGCTCCGTCGGCGGCTGCTCGCGCAGTCGGCGCATGGCGTCCGCGATGACCGACAGGTCCTGCACACGGACCGAGAGCTGGTCCGTGGCGTGCAGGCCGTGCTCCACGGCGAGGTCGTCCAGGAGGTCGAGCAGTGTGCGGCCCTCGGACTTGAGGACGGAGGCGAGCTCGGTGATCAGCAGGGCGGCCGTGATGCCGTCCTTGTCGCGTACCCCCTCGGGGTCGACGCAGTAGCCGAGGGCCTCCTCGTAGCCGTAGCGCAGGCCGTCGACCCGGGCGATCCACTTGAAGCCGGTGAGGGTCTCCTCGTACGGCAGTCCCGCCTTCTCGGCGATCCGGCCGAGCAGGGAGGAGGAGACGATCGACTCGGCGAACGTGCCGCGCGCTCCGCGGTTGACCAGGTGTGCGGCGAGCAGGGCGCCCACCTCGTCGCCGCGCAGCATGCGCCACTCGTCGTTCTCCTTGACGGCCACGGCGCAGCGGTCGGCGTCGGGGTCGTTGGCGATGACGAGGTCCGGGGCCGTCTCGCGGGCCTTCGCGAAGGCCAGGTCCATCGCGCCGGGCTCTTCCGGGTTGGGGAAGGCGACGGTGGGGAAGTCCGGGTCGGGGTCGGCCTGCTCGGCGACGAGGGCGGGGGCGGGGAAGCCGGCGCGCTCGAAGGCGGCGAGGAGGACGTCCTTTCCTACGCCGTGCATGGCCGTGTAGACCGTGCGGGCGGTGCGGGGGGAGTCGGCAGCGAGGACCTCGTCCGTGCGGGCGAGGTAGGCGTCGAGGACGGTGTCGCCGAGGGTTTCCCAGCCGGACTCGGGGCGGGGGACGTCGTGCAGGGACCGTACGGCGTCGATCTCGGCGGCGATGTCCGCGTCGGCGGGCGGGACGATCTGGGAGCCGTCGCCGAGGTAGACCTTGTAGCCGTTGTCGCGGGGCGGGTTGTGGCTGGCGGTGACCTCTACGCCGGCGGCGGCGCCGAGGTGCCTTATCGCGTACGCGAGGACCGGGGTGGGGAGGGGGCGCGGGAGTACGGCTGCGCGCAGGCCCGCGCCGGTCATGACGGCGGCCGTGTCGCGGGCGAAGTCCTCCGACTTGTGGCGGGCGTCGTAGCCGATGACGACCAGGCCGTCGGTGTGGCCCTGCTTCTTGAGGTACGCGGCGAGACCGGCGGCGGCGCGGATGACGACCGTGCGGTTCATACGCATGGGGCCGGCGCCGAGTTCGCCGCGCAGGCCCGCGGTGCCGAATTGGAGGGTGCCGCTGAAGCGGGCGGCGAGCTCGGTGACGTCCGCCGCGTCGATGAGCTTCGCGAGCTCGTCGCGGGTCTCCGGGTCGGGGTCCTCGGCGAGCCATGCCTTGGCCCGGGCGATGAGGTCGTCGTGCACGTCGGGTCAGCCTCTCGTTGTCGGTGAGGGTGCGGCGGTGTGGGGGTGCGTGTTGATGCCTGCGGCGCCTGTGCGGGGTCGGTGGGGGTGTGCGTAGCGCCTGCGGCGCGTTGTGGGTCGGGGCCGGGGTGGGGGGTGTCCGTCCTCGGTCCGGCGGCTCTGTGTCTTGGGTGGTGCGGGGGCATCGGACGCCGGCCGCTGCGGGCGGACACCCCCCACCCCGTCCCCTTCCCGCCGTGGGCGGCCGCGCGTCCGTCCATCGGACCCGTCGCCTTGCGGCCGTGGGCGGCCGCGTGTCCGTCCATCTTGCGGGGCGGACACCCCCGACTCCGGCCCCTTGCGGTCGTGCGCGGGTGCGTGTCCGTCCATCGGGCCCCGTCGCGGCTGTGCGTCCGTACAGCTTGTGGGGCGGACACACCCCAGTCCATGCCCTTCCGGCCGTGGGCGGGTGCGTGTCCGTCCGGCTTTCGGCGGGGGCGACTGCAACCCCCTAGGGGCGCGGGGAACTGCGCGACCAGCCGCTACGGACCCGCAGGCGCCCTGCGGCCGGACGTGGCAACCCCGATGGCGGGCGGCGCTCAGAGTCGGCCGAGTACCTGCGCGAGCAGGGAACCCATCTGCGTCGCCGAGTCGCGGCCCGCCTGGAGAACCTCCTCGTGGTTGAGGGGCTCGCCCGTCATGCCCGCGGCGAGGTTGGTGACCAGGGAGATGCCCAGCACCTCCGCGCCCGCCTCACGCGCGGCGATGGCCTCCAGGACCGTCGACATGCCCACCAGGTCCGCACCGATCACGCGGGCCATGCGGATCTCGGCCGGCGTCTCGTAGTGCGGGCCGGGGAACTGGGCGTAGACACCCTCCTCCAGCGTGGCGTCGATCTCCTTGCAGAGGGCGCGCAGGCGGGGGGAGTAGAGGTCGGTGAGGTCGACGAAGTTGGCGCCGATGATGGGCGACGTGGCCGTCAGGTTGATGTGGTCGCTGATCAGGACCGGCTGGCCGGGGCGCATGCCCTCGCGCAGGCCGCCGCAGCCGTTGGTGAGGACGACCGTCTTGCAGCCGGCCGCCACGGCGGTGCGGACGCCGTGCGCCACGGCGGCCACCCCACGGCCCTCGTAGTAGTGGGTGCGGCCGAGGAACACCAGGGCGCGCTTGTTGCCGATCCGGTAGGAGCGGACCTTGCCGCCGTGCCCTTCCACCGCCGGCGGGGGGAACCCGGGCAGCTCGGTGACCTGGAACTCGGCCTCGGGTGCGCCGAGGGCGTCCACGGCCGGAGCCCAGCCGGAGCCCATCACGAGGGCGACGTCGTGGGTCTCGGCGCCGGTGAGTTCGCGCAGGCGCGCGGCGGCGGCGTCGGCGGCGGCGTGGGGGTCGCCCTGGATGTCGTCCGGAAGAAGAGATGCGTTCACGCGACTGAGGGTAGCCGGTTTGGGCCTACGCGCGTAGATGACAGAGCTCACGGGATGGCGATCGTTGTCTTGTCGTTTCCAACGAAACCTGTGAACGCGGGGACTGGAGGGATGGGTGAGGCCGGTGAGCTTCAGCAGGGGCGTTTGCGCAGCTCCATCACGTAGTCGTGGGGCGCCCCGGCCGACTCCGCGGCGTCCGCGATCTCGCCCAGGTAGCGGGCCGACGGCAGCCCGCCCTCGTAGGCGTTCAGGACGTACGCCCAGGCCATCTCCTCGCCCTCCAGCGTGTGCACCCGGACCCTGAGACGGCGGTATATCCCGAGCCCCACGCCCTCCCAGCGGTCCAGGGACTCCTCGTCCATCGGCGCGATGTCGTAAAGCGCGACGAAGACCTGCTCCACGGGATCCTCGACGAGCGTGGCCAGCGCGCCCTCCCAGCCGAGCTGCTCGCCCCCGAACGTCATCCGCCAGCCGTTCAGCCAGCCGGTGGCACGCAGCGGCGAGTGCGGGGCGCGGCGGGTCATCAGCCGCGCGTCGAGATTGCCGGCGTACGCGGCATAGAGCGACATGGGGAGAGGGTACGGCAGGTGCGTCGTGTGCCCCTCCCGTAACGGTGGTGTCTCGGGCGGGGCCCCAGGCGGTACCACGGTGAGGCGTGCGGGACAATGGGGTACGTGACTCGGATCGTGATCATCGGTGGCGGACCCGGCGGATACGAAGCGGCGCTGGTCGCCGCTCAACTCGGCGCGGAGGTGACCGTCGTCGACTGCGACGGTCTGGGCGGGGCGTCGGTGCTCACCGACTGCGTGCCGTCGAAGACTCTGATCGCCACGGCCGAGGTGATGACCACCTTCGACTCCTCCTACGAGGAGCTGGGGATCATCGTCGCCGACGACACGCCGCACATCGACACGCCCGCCCGCGTGGTGGGCGTCGATCTGGGCAAGGTCAACCGGCGTGTGAAGCGGCTCGCGCTCGCCCAGTCGCACGACATCACCGCCTCTGTCACGCGTGCCGGCGCCCGTGTCATGCGCGGCCGCGGGCGACTTGAGGGCATGCAGGGCCTCGACGGGTCCCGCAAGGTCGTGGTCCGCGCCGCCGACGGCACCGAGGAGACCCTCACCGCCGACGCCGTCCTGATCGCCACCGGCGGTCACCCGCGCGAGCTGCCCGACGCCCAGCCCGACGGCGAGCGCATCCTGAACTGGACCCAGGTCTACGACCTCAACGAGCTGCCCGAGGAGCTCATCGTGGTCGGGTCGGGTGTCACCGGCGCCGAGTTCGCCGGTGCCTACCAGGCGCTCGGGTCGCGGGTCACTCTCGTGTCGTCCCGGGACCGTGTGCTGCCGGGCGAGGACCCGGACGCCGCCGCCGTCCTGGAGGACGTCTTCCGGCGTCGTGGCATGAACGTCATGGCGCGCTCGCGTGCCGCCGCCGCCAAGCGGGTCGGCGACCGGGTCGAGGTCACCCTCGCCGACGGGCGCGTCATCAGCGGCAGCCACTGCCTCATGGCCGTCGGCGCCATCCCGAACAGCGAGGGCATGGGCCTGGAGGAGGCCGGCGTCAAGCTGCGCGAGTCCGGGCACATCTGGACCGACAAGGTGTCCAGGACGACCGCGCCGGGTGTGTACGCCGCCGGTGACGTGACCGGTGTGTTCGCGCTTGCGTCCGTCGCCGCCATGCAGGGACGTATCGCCATGTACCACTTCCTGGGCGACGCGGTGGCCCCGCTGAACCTGAAGACCGTGTCGTCGAATGTGTTCACCGACCCCGAGATCGCCACCGTCGGCTACTCCCAGGCGGACGTGGACGCGGGCAAGATCGACGCCCGGGTCGTCAAGCTGCCGCTGCTGCGCAACCCGCGCGCGAAGATGCAGGGCATCCGGGACGGCTTCGTCAAGATCTTCTGCCGGCCCGGCACGGGCATCGTGGTCGGCGGTGTGGTCGTCTCCCCGCGCGCCTCGGAACTGATCCACCCGATCTCGATCGCGGTCGACAACAATCTGACGGTCGAACAGATCGCGAACGCCTTCACCGTGTACCCCTCCCTTTCGGGCTCGATCGCCGAGGTCGCACGGCAGCTCCACACGCGCAAGTCCGGCGGCGAACTCTGACGGCCGAAACCGACTCCCCGCTGGTCACAGCGAGTTGTCGAGCATGCGTACGGCATAGGCGGCGCGACTAGGCCCTATACCACTTCTCGCCCCTGCGTGCGAACAACTTCTGTTATTCGGCGCAAACTGCTGAAACCAGACGGTCGTTGGGGTTACTGTCAGTTTCGTGTTCGCTGCAGAACGTCGCCAATTGATCCTCGAAATGGTGCGAGCGAACGGGGCCGTGTCGCTCCGTGAGCTCGCCCGCGTCGTCCAGACCTCCGAAGTGACCGTACGGCGGGACGTGCGCGCACTGGAGGCAGAAGGACTCCTCGACCGCCGGCACGGCGGTGCGGTATTGCCGGGCGGGTTCACGCGGGAGTCCGGCTTTCCGCAGAAGTCTCATCTCGCGACCGCCGAGAAGACGGCCATCGCCGACCTCGCCGCGAATTTCGTGGAAGAGGGCGAGGCGATCGTCGTCGGGGCGGGGACCACCACACAGGAGCTGGCCCGCCGGCTCGCACGGGTGCCCGGACTGACCGTCGTCACCAACTCCCTCCTGGTGGCGCAGGCGTTGGCCCATGCCAACCGGGTCGAGGTCGTCATGACCGGCGGCACCCTCCGCGGCTCCAACTACGCCCTCGTCGGCAGCGGCGCCGAGCAGTCCCTGCAAGGGCTGCGGGTGTCGCGCGCCTTCCTCTCCGGCAGTGGTCTGACCGCCGAACGCGGGCTGTCCACGTCCAACATGCTCTCGGCGTCCGTCGACCGGGCGCTCGTCCAGGCGGCCGCGGAGGTCGTCGTCCTCGCCGATCACACCAAGCTCGGCACGGACACGATGTTCCAGACCGTGCCCACGGACCTCATCACGCGGCTCGTCACCGACGAACCGCCCGCCCATGACGACCGCGCACACACCGAGTTGCAGGCCCTTGCCGATCAGGGGGTGCAGATCGCCGTGGCCGGGGCGAGCGGGGCGTCGGGGGGTGACGAGGTCCCGGCGCGGCGGCGAGCTCTGCCGGGACCGCGGCGGGGGCAGGTGCCGGCCGCCGGTTCGGGACTGAGGACCGCCCCGGTGCTAGGGGAGCAGGGGGCCGAGCGGGAGCGGGCGCGCGTTGCGGATCTGCGGCGGCGCTAGGGCCGCCTGTTCGCCGTAGGGCCTCGTGTCGACGCGCGGGTGCGGCTGCGTTGTGGCTGGTCGCGCAGTTCCCCGCGCCCCTGGGCCGGCCCGCTCAAGGGTGCTTCAGGCCGCGCAGCGTCAGGTGTAGCAACCTGTCCGCCAGTTCAGGGTCATCCGGTGTCTCCTCCGCCGCCAGCGCGATCGCGTGGGTCAGTTGGAGCAGGTCGCCGATCGACGCGTCCGGCCTGACGGCACCCGACTCCTGAGCCCGCGCCAGCAGCGCGCCGCCCGCCTCCCGGATGGGGCCGCTGCACCGGGCCAGAGCAGATGAGTCGCCGTCGGAGACGGACATCAGGGCGTGGGCCAGGCCGCGGTACTCGCCCGCGTGCCTGACCATCTCGCGCAGCCATGTCACCAGTGCCGTGCACGGCTCCGGAGAGCGCAGGAGTTCCCGGGAACGGGCCAGCAGATCTCCGGCCGCGTCCTCGAAGACGGCGCTCAACAGGGCGTCGCGGTTGGGGAAATGACGGTAGAGGGTGCCGATGCCCACGCCGGCCCTACGCGCCACGTCCTCCAGGGACGCGTCCGTGCCGTGCTGGGCGAAGGCGGAGCGGGCCTCGGTGAGCAGGCGCTCGTGATTGCGGCGGGCGTCGGCGCGCATCGCGCGTGGTGGTGCCGCGCTGCCGCTCCCCGCGGTCTCGCTCGGCGTCGCGCCAAACATCGCTCTCACCTGCCCTCTCGCTCGCCCGGTGTGCCTCCAGAATGCCACCGAGCATAAAACGAGGCGCCCGGTGGACTGTCTGCTCCAGTCCACCGGGCGCCTCGACTGCCGTATGCGTCAGTCCTTGATCTCGCAGATCGCGGCGCCGGAGGTGAGGGAGGCGCCGACCTCGGCGGACAGGCCCTTGATGGTGCCGGACTTGTGCGCGTTGAGCGGCTGTTCCATCTTCATGGCCTCCAGGACGACGACCAGGTCGCCTTCCTGGACCTCCTGGCCTTCCTCGACGGCGACCTTGACGATGGTGCCCTGCATCGGGGAGGCGAGGGTGTCGCCGGAGGCGACGGGGCCGGACTTCTTCGCGGCGCGGCGCTTGGGCTTGGCGCCGGCGGCGAGGCCGGTGCGGGCCAGGGTCATGCCGAGGGAGGCCGGCAGGGAGACCTCCAGGCGCTTGCCGCCGACCTCGACCACGACGGTCTCACGGCCGGTGTCCTCTTCCGCGTCGGTGTCGGCGGGGGCGGCGAAGGGCTTGATCTCGTTGACGAACTCGGTCTCGATCCACCGGGTGTGGACCGTGAACGGGTCGGCGGAGCCGGTCAGTTCCGGTGCGAATGCCGGGTCCTTGACGACCGCGCGGTGGAAGGGGATGGCGGTGGCCATGCCCTCGACCTGGAACTCTTCCAGGGCGCGGGACGCGCGCTGGAGTGCCTGTTCGCGGGTGGCGCCGGTGACGATCAGCTTCGCCAGCAGCGAGTCCCACGCCGGGCCGATCACACTGCCCGATTCCACGCCCGCGTCCAGGCGGACACCCGGACCGGACGGTGGGGCGAAGGCGGTGACGGTGCCGGGGGCGGGCAGGAAGTTGCGGCCCGGGTCCTCGCCGTTGATACGGAACTCGAAGGAGTGCCCGCGCAGCTCCGGGTCGTCGTAGCCCAGGGCCTCGCCGTCGGCGATGCGGAACATCTCGCGGACCAGGTCGATGCCGGCGACTTCCTCGGTGACCGGGTGCTCGACCTGCAGACGGGTGTTGACCTCCAGGAAGGAGATCGTGCCGTCCGCGCCGACGAGGAACTCCACCGTGCCGGCGCCGACGTAGCCGGCCTCCTTCAGGATCGCCTTCGAGGAGGAGTACAGCTCCGCGACCTGCGCGTCGGACAGGAACGGTGCCGGGGCCTCCTCCACCAGCTTCTGGTGGCGGCGCTGCAGCGAGCAGTCCCGGGTGGAGACCACCACGACGTTGCCGTGGGTGTCGGCCAGGCACTGCGTCTCCACGTGGCGGGGCTTGTCGAGGTAGCGCTCGACGAAGCACTCGCCCCGGCCGAACGCGGCGACGGCTTCGCGCACCGCGGACTCATACAGCTCCGGCACCTCTTCGAGGGTGCGGGCGACCTTCAGGCCGCGGCCGCCGCCGCCGAACGCGGCCTTGATCGCGATCGGCAGGCCGTGGGTCTGGGCGAACGCGACGACTTCTTCCGCCCCGGAGACGGGGTCGGGGGTGCCGGCGACCAGCGGGGCGCCGGCGCGCTGGGCGATGTGCCGGGCGGCGACCTTGTCGCCGAGGTCGCGGATGGCCTGCGGGGGCGGGCCGATCCAGATCAGGCCCGCGTCCAGGACGGCCTGGGCGAAGTCGGCGTTCTCCGACAGGAAGCCGTAGCCGGGGTGGATCGCGTCCGCGCCGGACTCGCGTGCGGCCGTCAGGACCTTGTCGATGTCCAGGTAACTGGTGGCCGGGGTGTCACCGCCCAGAGCGAACGCCTCATCCGCGGCGCGGACATGCAGAGCGTCGCGGTCCGGATCCGCGTAGACGGCCACGCTCGCGATCCCGGCATCCCGGCAGGCCCGGGCCACGCGGACAGCGATTTCGCCACGGTTGGCGATGAGCACCTTGCGCACGATTGAGGCTCCCTCCTTGAAACAAGCCGAGTTTAGGGACTGCCGACACGACACTTCGACCCGTCCCCAGTGGTGAGCTTGCCCACACGGAGCGTGATTCCAGGCTCGCCCGACCTGCGAAATCCCTTGTCGCGCCACGGTACGCAGGTCTCTCCCGGAAAACCCTAGCTCTCCCCTGTGGTCAAGGTCTCTGTCATCACGTGCTGCGGGCCACTCGGTTTCTTTGTGGAATCCCTACGAATGGCCCAATGCATCTTTGCCATCTCCCGAACCCTTGTCCCGGGGTTTACCCGTTAGTAGCGTTCGCGATGTCTCGAACGTACTTGGGGTAACCGAACGGCTCGGAAGTGGGTGGGGACCGGTGGTCCGCAGGCCGGTGGCGTGGTTGGTGGCGGTCGTGCTCTTCGTCGAGGCGCTCGGGATCGCCGGGTTGAACTGGTTCCTCGGCGTCGTCGTCGACCGGCAGGACATGTCCCTGGCCGGTCTGGATCCTGACGTGATGTCGCTGTCCTCGAAGATCGGCGGACTCGTCTTCGGCGGCTACTTCGCGCTGTGCGGACTGGTCGCCCTGCTCGTGGCGCTGCGCGACCGCGCCCCGGCCGGCCTCGGACGCATCCTGCTGATCAGCGCGGCCGTGGTGCACGGTCTGCTGGGCGCGTTCGCCTGGGGCCTGGTGGGCTGGACGGCGTTCCTGTTCATGATGGTCGTCCTCGGCCTGATAGTGCTGCTGCTCATGACCTACGACGGCCAGAGCGCGCCGGAGGAGCCCGCCGACGCGGCTCCCGACGGAGGCAAGGGCGGCTCCCCGGCCGAGGGCTCCCCGATCAGTCCTCCGCCGGCGCCCACAACTCCGTGATGCCGATGCCCAGTTGGGCCAGCAGCCGGCGCACCAGCGGCAGGCTGATGCCGATCACATTGCCGTGGTCGCCGTCGATGCCGTCGATGAACGGGGCCGAGCGGCCGTCCAGGGTGAACGCCCCGGCGACGTAGAGGGGTTCGCCTGAGGCGACGTACGCGGCGATCTCCTCGTCGGTCGGCTCGCCGAAGCGGACGACCGTGGAGGCGGTGGCGGAGGTGTACCGGCCGCTGACCGTGTCGTAGACGCAGTGGCCGGTCTGGAGCGTGCCCGCCCGCCCGCGCATCGACTTCCAGCGGGCCGTCGCCTCCTCGGCGTCGGCCGGCTTGCCCAGGGCCTGGCCGTCCAGGTCGAGGACCGAGTCGCAGCCGATCACGATCGCGCCCTTGACCTCGGGACGTGCCGCGACGACCGAGGCCTTCGCCTCGGCCAGGGCCAGCGCGAGCTCGGCGGGGGTGGGCGCGCTGACGGCGTCCTCGTCGACGCCGCTCACGATGACCTCGGGGGTCAGCCCTGCCTGGCGGAGCAGGTTGAGGCGGGCGGGGGACTGGGAGGCGAGGATGAGCCGGCGGCGGGGCTGATCAGTCATGCCGTCAGCGTATCGGCGGGCCCGGCAGGACTCACCTCAGCCCGAGCACGATCATCGTGAGCACCATGGCCAGCGCCATGAGAACGCCCAGCCGCCGCAACATCTCCTGCATGTCACGCAGTTCCTTGGGCGGCTCGTTCTCGGGGTCGGACCACAGCATGCCTTCCATCGTCGGTCGGGGATCAGGGGCGGCGCCTGAGTACGCATACTCAACTTCTCTCCAAACGGTGCTACGGTTTCATTAACTAAAGGGACTTCAGTGCCGTTTGCCGTTCCGTTTGGAGGGTGTGTCATGTTCACCGCTTCCTGGACCGCGTCACCTCAGCGACCCAGTGAGGGCTTCACGCCCAACTGGTCCCGCGAGGGCTTCTGGCGCCAGTCGCTGCGGCAGGTCGTCCGGCTTTCGGCGGGGGGCGGCCGGGTGCGGGTGCGGCTCTCCAACGCGTACGGCGAATCGCCGGTCCGGGTCGCCGGCGCGAGCGTCGGGCATGCGGGAGAAGGGGCGGCCGTACGGCCGGGGTCGTTGACGCGGCTCACCTTCGGGGGTGCCGCAGGGGCCGCGATACCGGCGCGCGGGGAGGTCGTCAGCGACGCCGTACCACTCGCCGTCACCGCCGGGGAGTCGGTCACCGTCACGCTCTACTTCGAGGCCGCCACCGGGCCCGCGACCTTCCACGCCCAGGCCTTCACGGCCGGCCACCGGGGCGAGGGCGACCTGTCCCAGGCGGGCGGCGGTGAGGGCTTCGACGCCGTGAGCGAGTCCTGGTACTTCCTGTCGGCGGTGGAGACCGACGCCGGCCGCTCGGACGCCGTCGCGCTCTTCGGCGACTCGATCACGGACGGGTTCGGCTCCACGGTGGGCGCGGACCGGCGCTGGTCGGACGCGCTCGCCGAGCGCACGGGGCGGCCCGTTCTCAACGCGGGCATCGGCGGGAACCTGCTGCTCAACGACTCGGCCTGGTACGGCGACGGGGGCGTGAGCCGGTTGCGCCGGGATGTCCTCGAACTGCCCGGAGTGGACACGCTGGTCGTCCTGCTCGGGCTGAACGACATCGGCTTCAGCGAGACGGACGAGCAGCCGACGTACAAACCGGCACCGGTGGTGGAGGCGGAGGAGCTGATCGCCGGGCACCGGGAGCTGCTACGGCAGGGCAGGGCGGCCGGGCTGCGGGTGATCGGCGGCACGCTGCTGCCGTTCGGGGGCTCGGACCACTGGGGCGAGCACGCGGCCAAGGTGAGCCACGCGCTCAACGAGTGGATCCGGTGCTCGGGGGAGTACGACGCGGTGGTGGACCTGAACCGGGCGCTGGCCGATCCGGTGGATCCGGATCGGCTGCGGCCGGCTTATGACTTCGGCGATCACCTGCACCCCAATGACACGGGGTACGCGGTGATGGCGCAGGAGACCGCGCGCCGTTTGTGACTGCCGGTTCGATGCGGCCGGTCACGCCCGCGCGGCGGAGCCGCACATCGATGCAGCCCCGCGCGGGGCGCTTCGGCTAGCCCGGCCAGTAGGTGCGGGCCCACGTCGTCGGGCCCGGCTGCGGCAGCCGTTGCGACGCGATGCGGGCCGGGTCCGCCCAGGAGTCGCGGGGGGTCGGCGCGCCGGGCGGGAGGGCTGCCTCCGCCGCGGCGCGGGCGCGGACCACCGCCAGTGCGGCGGCCAGCTCCTCCGCTGTCGGGTTGCCCCGTAGGACCTTGATGTTCATGGCGGCTCCCAGCGGGCCTAGAGGGGGATGTTGCCGTGCTTCTTCGGAGGCAGGGATTCCCGCTTCGTACGTAGCTGACGCAGGCCGCGGACTACATGGCGGCGGGTCTCGGACGGCATGACCACCGCGTCGATGTAGCCGCGCTCGGCCGCGACGTAGGGGTTGAGGAGGGCGTCCTCGTACTCCCGGATCAGCCGCGCGCGCACCGCCTCCAGGTCCTCACCGTTCGCCTCCGCCTCGGCGATGGTCCGCCGGTGCAGGATGTTGACCGCGCCCTGGGCTCCCATGACGGCGATCTGGGCGGTCGGCCAGGCGAGGTTGATGTCGGCGCCCAGGTGCTTGGAGCCCATGACGTCGTAGGCGCCGCCGAAGGCCTTGCGCGTGATGATCGTGATGAGCGGGACCGTGGCCTCGGCGTAGGCGTAGATCAGCTTGGCGCCGCGGCGGATGATGCCGGTGTGCTCCTGGTCGACACCCGGCAGGAAGCCGGGGACGTCGACGAAGGTGAGGACCGGGACGTTGAAGGCGTCGCAGGTGCGCACGAAGCGCGCGGCCTTCTCGGACGCGTCGATGTCGAGACACCCGGCGAACTGCATCGGCTGGTTGGCGACGATGCCGACGGGGCGGCCCTCGACCCGGCCGAAGCCGGTGATGATGTTCGGCGCGAACAGCGCCTGCGTCTCGAAGAATTCGGCGTCGTCCAGGACGTGTTCGATCACCGTGTGCATGTCGTACGGCTGGTTCGCGCTGTCCGGCACGATCGTGTCCAGCTCGCGGTCCTCGTCGGTGAGGGAGAGGTCCGCCTCCTCCTCGAACACCGGGGGCTCGGAGAGGTTGTTGGACGGCAGGTACGACAGCAGTTGCTTGACGTACTCGATGGCGTCCTTCTCGTCCCCGGCCATGTGATGCGCCACACCGGAGGTCGAGTTGTGGGTGCGGGCGCCGCCCAGCTCCTCGAAGCCGACGTCCTCGCCGGTGACCGTCTTGATGACGTCCGGGCCGGTGATGAACATGTGCGAGGTCTGGTCGACCATGACCGTGAAGTCGGTGATGGCCGGGGAGTAGACCGCGCCGCCCGCACACGGGCCGACGACCAGCGAGATCTGCGGGATGACCCCGGAGGCGTGGGTGTTGCGGCGGAAGATCTCGCCGTAGGCGCCGAGGGAGGCGACGCCCTCCTGGATCCGGGCGCCGCCGGAGTCGTTGATGCCGATGACCGGGCAGCCGGTCTTCAGCGCGAAGTCCATCACCTTGACGATCTTCTGGCCGTAGACCTCGCCCAGCGCACCGCCGAAGACGGTGAAGTCCTGCGAGAAGACGGCCACCGGACGGCCGTCGACGGTGCCGTACCCGGTGACGACACCGTCGCCGTACGGGCGGTTCTTCTCCAGGCCGAAGTTGGTGGAGCGGTGCCGGGCGAACTCGTCGAGCTCGACGAAGGAGCCCTCGTCGAGGAGGAGCTCGATGCGCTCACGGGCCGTCAACTTGCCTTTGGCGTGCTGCTTTTCGACGGCGCGTGCGGAGCCGGCGTGCGTCGCTTCCTCGATACGGCGCTGGAGATCCGCGAGCTTGCCCGCGGTGGTGTGGATGTCGATCCCAGGGGTCCCTTGGATCTCGTGACGCTCTTCCGGCTCGGACATCGGGATGTGGCTCCCTGCCTGCTCAAAAGGGGGGACGGTTACTCATCCGTAGAGTAGTGGGGTGCCTACCAATCGGCAGTGCGGCGTTTACCACACCTAGGGTGGCTTGCATGACGCCGCGAGATGCATCAGACGACAGCCGTTGGTCCGATCTGGACCGGCCACCGCTCAACGCCGCCGCGCTGCGGCGCGGGCTCGTGCGGGAGGGCGGCCTGTGGCGCCGGGTGGAGGTGGTGGAGCGCACCGGCTCCACCAACACCGACCTCGTGGACCTGGCGACCGCGGGCAAGGCCGAGGAGGGCACCGTCCTGGCCGCCGAGGAGCAGACGGCCGGCCGGGGACGCCTGGACCGCAACTGGACGGCACCGCCCCGCTCCGGGCTGTTCTTCTCCGTGCTGCTGAACCCGGCCGAGGTCCCGGTGACCCGCTGGGGCTGGCTGCCGCTGCTCACCGGAGTCGCCGTCGCGACGGGGCTGTCCCGGGCGGCGGGCGTCGACACGGCACTCAAGTGGCCGAACGACGTGCTGGTGACCGTCGGCGGCGAGGAACGCAAGACCGGCGGCATCCTCGCCGAGCGGGCCGGGGAGGCCGGCGTGGTCATCGGCGTCGGCATCAACGTCACCCTGCGCGCGGACGAGCTCCCGGTGCCCCAGGCCGCCTCGCTGGCGCTGGCCGGAGCGGTGAGCACGGACCGGGATCCGCTGCTGCGGGGGGTGCTGCGGTCGCTGGAGGAGTGGTACGGGCGCTGGCGGGCCGCGGTGGGGGACCCGGTGGTCAGCGGGCTCCAGGAGACGTACGCGGCCGGGTGCGCGACGCTGGGGAAAGTGGTGCGGGCCGAGCTGCCCGGCGATCGGTCGATCACCGGGGAAGCGGTCGCCATCGACGGCGACGGTCGGCTCGTGCTGGCGACGGAGGAGGGCGTGCAGGAGCCGGTGGGGGCGGGAGACATCGTGCATCTGCGTCCGGCGTGAGGTGGGCGTGGCCGGCGCCCGCGTCGGGCACCTCACCAGCGGTACTACGGCATTGTCGGCTTTCTCTTACGGAGTGAGCTGGCGCACACCTGCCGTAAAGTGAAGGCCGGTCGATGACCGACCGCAGCAGATCGGAAGGGCAGCTAGGCGTGACCGTCGACGACACGGGCTCCGGCACGGGCGCGGACGGCCGGGTGGACCCTCCCCCAGTCTCTACTCCGCTCGACCGGGAGGACCCCCAACCCGCCGACCCCGGCGGGGATCCGCTCGCCCTGCGTCTGGAGCAGCTCATCCTCGGCGCGGAGCGGCGCTACACCCCGTTTCAGGCGGCCCGCAGCGCAGGCGTCTCCATGGAGCTGGCGTCCCGCTTCTGGCGGGCCATGGGCTTCGCCGACATCGGGCAGGCCAAGGCGCTGACCGAGGCCGACGTACTGGCGCTCAGGCGCCTGGCCGGTCTCGTCGAGGCGGGGCTGCTGAGCGAGGCCATGGCCGTGCAGGTGGCGCGGTCCACCGGGCAGACCACGGCCCGGCTGGCGGAGTGGCAGATCGACTCGTTCCTGGAGGGCCTGACCGAGCCCCCGGAACCGGGGATGACGCGCACCGAGGTGACGTACCCGATCATCGAGCTGCTCCTGCCCGAGCTGGAGGAGTTCCTCGTCTACGTCTGGCGCCGCCAGCTCGCCGCCTCGGCCGGCCGGGTCATCCAGGCCGCCGACGACGAGGAGATGGTCGACCGGCGCCTCGCCGTGGGCTTCGCCGACCTGGTCGGCTTCACGCGGCTGACCCGTCGGATGGAGGAGGAGGAACTCGGCGAGCTCGTCGAAGCCTTCGAGACCACGGCGGCCGACCTTGTCGCCGCGCGCGGGGGGCGACTGGTCAAGACGCTCGGCGACGAGGTGCTGTACGCGGCCGACGATGCCGCGATCGCCGCGGAGATCGCGCTGCGCCTCATCGAGACCATGGCGGGCGACGAGACGATGCCCGAGCTGCGCGTCGGCATCGCCTTCGGCACGGTGACCACCCGGATGGGCGATGTGTTCGGTACGACCGTGAACCTCGCCTCCCGGCTGACGTCGATAGCCCCGCGTGACGCCGTCCTCGTCGACAGCGCGTTCGCGGAGGAGCTCATCCGAACGGGTGAGGCGCCTGCGTCCGAGGCGGATGCGGCGGAGGCCGCGGCCACCGCCGAGAAGGAGGGCGAGGAGCCGCCGGTGTACCGCTTCGCACTCCAGCCGATGTGGCAGCGGCCGGTCCGGGGGCTGGGCGTCGTGGAGCCTTGGCTTTTGACGCGGAGGGCTTCCGCGGACGGGGAGTGAGAGCGCCGTTGGGGTGGGGGTTGTCGGTCGGCTGCAGGTTCGTCGTGGCTTGTCGCGCCCACGCGGCGGAGCCGCATATCGAAACAGCCCCGCGCCCCTGGGGGCGTTGTAGTGCGCGGGCTTGTTGAGCTTTCGGGGGCGGAGCCGCATGTCGAAACAGCCCCGCGCCCCTGAGGGCGTTGCAGTTCGGGCGTATCAGTCGGCGGCGGGGAGCGGGTCCACGCACAGGCCGATGATCGGAATGCAGACGGAGTTGTCGTCGGGCTGGGCGGGCGGGGGGCTTGTCGGTGGTCGGCCGGGCGTCTCGGGTGCGGGTGAGGTCGGGCGGGGGGCCCGGGGAGTTGTCGTTGGTGCTTCGGGGGTCGGCGTGCCCGGCTGGGTGCCGGGCGTTGTGGGGGTCGGGGCGCCACCCGGGCCGCGCGGTGCGGTCGTGGTGGTCGGGGCCGGGGTCGGTACGACGATCGAGTCCGCCGTCGGTGCCGTGCCGTGGCCGCCCATGGCCGAGGTCGCCGACGGGGTTGCCTTCGGGGTGGCCGTCGGGAGGGTGGCGGCGGCGTTCGTCGAACGGTCCGGTTCCGCGTCCGTACCGGGGGCCGGGGCGGGGTCGGACTCCGTCGCGCCCAGGCCGGTGACGCCGGAGTCGGGCGTCATGCGTACGAGGCTCAGGGCGCCGGCGGCCAGGGCCAGGCCACCGGCCGCGAGGAGGACCTTGCGGGGACGGGGACGGCGGTGCCGGCCGCGGGGGCCGAAGAGACGGGCGGCGGCGAGCGGCGGGGCTTCCGTAGCGGTCTCCTGCGCGTGCGGCGGGGCCTCTGTGGCGGTCTCCTGCGCGTGCGGCGGGGCCTCTGTGGCGGTCTCCTGCGCGTGCGGCGGGGCCTCCGTGGCGGTCCCCTGCGCTTGCCGTCGCGTCTCTGCAGTGGTGCCGGTCGCTTGCCGTCGCGTCTCTGCAGGCGACGCGGTCGCTTGACCTCGCGTCCTCGCGGGCGTCCCCGTCGCTTCCCGGCGGGTCTCCGTGCCCGCTTCCGTGGCCGTTTCCGCTGCCGCTTTCGCGGCCCGGCTCTTCTCCCGTGTTCTTGGACCTCGCGCCGTCACGCTCATCACGACCCTCCCATGCGCTCGCGCCCCCAATGCGCCGTGGTGTCGCGCACGTTATGCGGGGCCATGGGCGGTCGGGTGGGGGTTGGGTGGGATGTCACTCGAACGGGGTGTCGGACCTGGACACGGGAACCGCTCGTGGTGGCCCTTTCCCCGGCGGGGTCCGGCTGCGATGATCGGGGCGAGTGTTGTTAACCCGCGTTAACCGGAGGGCGTCATGACTGAGGAGCGGTTCGGGGAGTTCGTGCTGGTGCGGCGGCACGGCGACGGAGGTGCCGGGCATGTCGCCGAGCTCGCCCTCGACCGGCCCAAGGCCATGAACGCCGTCTCCACGGAGATGGCCCGCTCGATCGCCACGGCGTGCGCCGCGCTGGGCGCCGACCGTGACGTACGGGTGGTGGTGCTGACCTCGACGCACGAGCGGGCGTTCTGCGTCGGGGCGGACCTGAAGGAGCGGAACTCCTTCAGTGACGCGGATCTGGTCCGCCAGCGGCCGGTGGCGCGAGGGGCGTACACCGGCGTCCTGGAGCTCCCGGTGCCCACCATCGCGGCCGTGCACGGCTTCGCGCTCGGCGGCGGCTTCGAGCTGGCGCTGTCGTGCGATGTGATCGTGGCCGACGGCACGGCCGTGGTGGGGCTGCCCGAGGTCTCCGTCGGGGTGATCCCGGGCGGCGGCGGCACGCAGTTGCTGCCCCGCCGGGTGGGGGCGGCCCGGGCCGCGGAGCTGATCTTCACGGCGCGCCGGGTCGAGGCCGCCGAGGCCCGGGAGCTGGGCCTGGTGGACGTGCTCGTGGAGGACGGGCGCGACCGGGAGGAGGCCCTGGCCCTGGGGTCCCGGATGGCCGCGAACTCGCCGGTGGGCCTGCGGGCCGCCAAGCGGGCCCTGCGCCTCGGGCACGGGCTGGATCTGCGGGCCGGCCTGGACGTCGAGGACGCGGCGTGGCGTGCGACGGCCTTCTCGGGGGACCGGGCGGAGGGCGTGGCGGCCTTCAACGAGAAGCGGAAGCCCGAGTGGCCGGGAGAGTGACGGAGCGGACTTCCCGGTGGTGCGTGGGCTGAATGCCCTGTGACCTCCCCGTTCGCCACGCCAACGTCCCAAATCTGGGCAAAGCTCCCTAACCTGGAGTGATGGGTGAGGACGGACGGCTCACGGCCGTGGTGGCGTTGGCGCAGGGGATGGCGGCGGCGCACACCCCGCGCGAGTCCTGGCGGGCGGCGGCGCTCGGGGCGTGCCGGGCGCTCGCCGGGAGCTTCGCCGCGCTGTCGGTGTGGGAGCGGGAGCTCGGGCGGTTGCGGGTGCTGGCGAACGTGGGGGAACGGGCCCAGGGGGAGGAGGAGTTCCCGGGTGACGAGACCTATCCCGTGCACCAGTTCCCGGAGATCACCGAGTTCCTGCACGAGCGGTGGGTCGCCGGCGGTGAGCCCAACGCCTGGGTCGAGACGGCCGAGGGGCCCGCCACCGCGCACCCCGGGTACTGCCATCAGCGGGTCGCCGCCCTGCGGCGCCGCGGGCGGGGGTGCTGTGTCGTCGCGCCGATCGTGCTGAACGGGCGGGCCTGGGGTGAGCTGTACGTCGCCCGGTCCGCCGGGGCGCCGGTGTTCGACCGCGGGGACGCCGACTTCGCGACCGTGCTCGCCTCTGTCGTGGCCGCCGGGCTGGCGCAGAGCGAGCGGCTGGAGGAGGCGCGGCGACTGGCGTTCACCGACGCGCTGACCGGGCTCGCGAACCGCCGTGCCGTCGATGTGCGGCTGGAGGAGGCGATCGAGCGGCATCGCGGCCAGGGCGTCGTCGTCAGCCTCGTGGTCTGCGACCTCAATGGGCTCAAGAACGTCAACGACACCCGCGGGCACGCCGTCGGGGACCGGTTGCTGGAGCGGTTCGGGTCGGTGCTGTCGCTGTGCGGCGCGATGCTGCCTGGAGCGCTTGCGGCGCGGCTCGGCGGCGACGAGTTCTGTCTGCTGGTCGTAGGGTCGCCGGCCGACGACGTGGTGAAGGCCGCGGACGAACTGTGCCGTCGCGCCGGGGAGTTGGAGCTGGGCGAGGGAGTGGCGTGCGGGGTCGCGTCGACGGAGGACCCCATCGGGCCCGTGCACTCCGCCCGGCGGCTGTTCCGGCTCGCCGATGCCGCGCAGTACCAGGCCAAGGCGGAGCGGTCCGACCGGCCCGTGGTGGCGGGGCGGGAGGGGCCGGACGATCCGGTGGTGCGGCTCGCCGACGCCGAGCCGTCGGAGGAGGGGGCCGTGGAGCGGCGGCGCTTCCGGGGCCGGATGCCGTGACGCCGCCCGCACGCCCGCCGCGATGCGCCCCGGCGCTGTAAGGGGTGTACCGCTCACCCACTAGTGACATCTTCGTCTTCACTGCGTACGCTCCTGAATATGGATATGCACACTGTGGTGGTGGGGACGTCCGGGGTCACCGCGTCCGACGTTCTTGCCGTGGCGCGGGGCGGGGCCCGCGTCGAGCTGTCGGCCGAAGCGGTCGCGGCGCTCACCGCGGCCCGCGGGATCGTGGACGCGCTCGCGGCCAAGCCCGATCCCGTCTACGGCGTCTCCACCGGCTTCGGAGCCCTGGCGACCCGGCACATCAGCCAGGAGCTGCGGGCCCAGTTGCAGCGCAACATCGTCCGCTCGCACGCCGCCGGCATGGGACCGCGCGTGGAGCGGGAGGTCGTACGGGCCCTGATGTTCCTGCGGCTCAAGACCGTCTGTTCGGGACACACGGGCGTGCGGCCCGAGGTCGCGCAGACCATGGCCGATGTCCTCAACGCCGGCATCACGCCCGTCGTCCACGAGTACGGCTCCCTCGGCTGCTCCGGAGACCTCGCGCCCCTCTCGCACTGCGCGCTCACGCTGATGGGAGAAGGGGACGCCGAAGGTCCGGACGGGGTCGTGCGGCCCGCCGGTGAGCTGCTCGCCGAACACGGCATCGCCCCGGTCGAGCTGCGCGAGAAGGAGGGCCTCGCCCTCCTCAACGGCACCGACGGCATGCTCGGCATGCTGATCATGGCCCTCGCCGACCTCGACACGCTCTACAAGTCCGCCGACGTCACCGCCGCCCTCAGCCTCGAAGCGCTGCTCGGCACGGACAAGGTGCTCGCGCCCGAGCTGCACGCCATCCGCCCGCACCCCGGGCAGGGCGCCTCGGCCGCCAACATGCTGGCGGTGCTGGAGGGTTCGGAGCTCACCGGGCACCACCAGGACGACGCGCCGCGCGTGCAGGACGCGTACTCGGTGCGCTGTGCGCCGCAGGTCGCCGGCGCCGGGCGGGACACCATGGCGCACGCGCGGCTCGTCGCCGAGCGCGAGCTCGCCGCCGCCGTCGACAACCCGGTCGTCCTGCCCGACGGACGCGTGGAGTCCAACGGCAACTTCCACGGGGCGCCCGTCGCCTACGTCCTCGACTTCCTCGCCATCGCCGCCGCCGACCTCGCCTCCATCGCCGAGCGCCGTACCGACCGGCTGCTGGACAAGAACCGCAGCCACGGCCTGCCGCCGTTCCTGGCCGACGACGCGGGTGTCGACTCCGGGCTGATGATCGCCCAGTACACGCAGGCCGCGCTGGTCAGCGAGCTGAAGCGGCTGGCCGTGCCCGCCTCCGCGGACTCGATCCCGTCGTCCGCGATGCAGGAGGACCACGTCTCCATGGGCTGGTCCGCGGCGCGCAAGCTGCGCACGGTCGTGGACAACCTCACCCGCGTCCTCGCGATCGAGCTGTACGCCGCCACCCGTGCCATAGAACTGCGCGAGGGGCTCGCCCCGGCCCCGGCCTCGCAGGCGGTCATCGACGCCGCGCGGGCCGCCGGCGTCCGGGGTGCGGGACCGGACCGCTTCCTGGCGCCCGACCTCGCCGCCGCCGACGCGTTCGTGCGGGGCGGGGAACTGGTCACGGCGACCGAGAAGGTCACCGGCCCGCTGCAGTGACCCGGCAAGGGGCCCTGTCGTGTCGACAGGGCCCCGGTACGGCGGTCAGGGCGGGTTACTTCAGCTTCGCGGCCTGCGCCTCGATGACGGCGGCCGGGACGGAGTACGCCTTGTCGGTCATCATCAGGCCGATGTTCATCGTGTAGTACGTGGCGATGGTGCCGCCGTGCCGCACCACCTCGACGTGCGTGGTGCCGACGTCGCCGTCCTCCAGGTCGCTCTTCACGGCGAACGCGACCGACTCGTCACCGCTTGCGGACCCCTTCTCCGCGGTGACCGAGGTGGGCTTCTGGTCCTCGCCCTGCATGACGAACGGGAAGCCCTCGGAGCAGTTCTTCACCGCGTCCGACACGGACTTGAAGGTCTCCTCGGCGCCGTCACCGTCGTACGAGGAGAGCCCGACGACCGTCAGGGTCATGTCCATCGCGTTGCTGAGCGAGTCCTCGATCTCGGCCTCGCTCAGCTCGTCCGCGGGCTTGGAGGCGCCGTCGGTGGGCCGCTTCTTCTCCTGCGTCGCCATCACGGACGCGCCGGCGGCCGCATCCCCCGGCGGCAGGCCGCCCATGGCGTAGGCGAGCGGACTGCACTTGTCGTCGCTGCTCTTGATCTGGTCCCTGGACGGGAGCTGCTTGCCCGACGCGTCCACCTTGTAGCCGTCGACGTCTCCGTCGGCGATGATCGCCTTCTTCAATTCCGCTGCGGTCAGCGCCTTCGCGTCCGAACCGCCGGACTCCCCACCGCAACCCGTGACAAGGGCGAGCGACAGCGCGCTCACGGCAACCGTGGCGGCTACACGCACGCCCGATGATCTCTTCATGGGCGGACTATGAAGCGCAGGTCAAAGGGGCGTCAAGCGAATTTAAAAACCCAGGCGTTCGCGACGGACCGAGTAGGCGATGAAGCCCGCGCCGAGCGTGAGGAAGAGCGTTCCGCCGACGACGTACGGCGTGGTGTCGAAGCTTCCGGTGTCGGCGAGCCGGGTGTCGTCCGCGGTCGTGCCGTCCGTACCCTCGGAGGCGGCCCGCGCCTGCTGGGTGACCTGCGTCGTGGGCGTCGCCGAGGGCTCTGTTCTCGCCGGTTCGTCGCCCGTCGCGTTGGCGGAGGGCACGAACCACAGGGCGCCCAGCAGGGCCCCCGCGGCGGTGGCGGTCAGCAGCGATCGGCGTGCGGTGGACGACGATCGGTGAGCGGCGGACACGGAATATCGATCCCCTTGTGGTGCTGGCGAATTGGCCGTGTGGGGCGATGTTAGTGAAAGTCGCGGGTCACGGGAAAGTCACGGGAGAAATGCGCCGTACTCTCCGGGCATGAGTACTCCAGGAACATCACGTTTTGTGCGGCTTCGCGTGGAACTCGTCCTCGAAGTGGACGACGCGGACGCCGTCACCAAGGCCGCCATGCGGCGCATCGCCGACGACACCACGGTGCCGGTCGACGAACGGGCTCACGCCGAGAGCGCTGTGACGGAAGACACTGCCGAGGCCCTCGCGTATCTGGTTGATCCGTTCGACCTGGTCAGCGAGGTACCCGGGGTCGAGCTCGCGCAGGCCTCCTGGTCGAGCGAGCGCATCGAGTACGACCCGGATTCGCCGGACTGGGACCTCGACGAGGATGATGGCGACGAGGACTTCGACGGCGAAGGGGCCGCGCGGGTCGGCTGAGGCGTGTTGGGGAAATCGTGACCCCGGACGGCAACCGCCGCCCGGGGTTTCGTCGTCTCATGGGGCGCACTGACCGACATCCGCACCATCCGCCCCGGCGAACGTGGTGTGCCCCACACATGCAAGGCATGGGGAACGGGACGAACCGGTCGTAGCGTTGAAGATTCTTACGGGGACTCTCGGGCGTTTTGGGGATTCGGGAAAGTATGGAGAAGCGTGTGATGACGAACAGTAGGCGGCGCAAGGGCCTGACGGTCGCGTCCGCACTGCTCGGCGGTGTCCTGGTGCTCTCGGCCTGCTCCAGTGGCGGTGACGCCTCCGCGAGCGACGACGACACCTCGCAGTCCAAGGTCGACGAGGCGGCAGCCAAGAAGACCTCCGAGGCGCAGATCAAGATCACGCCAGAGGACGGCAGCGACAACGCTTCCATCAACAGCTCCACCGTCACCGTGAGCAAGGGCTCGCTCACCGAGGTGACCATGACGACCGCCGACGGCGCGGCCGTCGAGGGCCAGATATCCGCCGACAAGACGAGCTGGAAGCCCAGCGCCCAGCTCGACCGCTCCACGACCTACAAGGTCGCGGTCACGGCGAAGGACGCCAAGGGCCTGGAGGCCCACGAGAACGCCTCCTTCACCACGGTCTCCCCGAAGAACAGCTTCCTCGGCTACTTCACGCCGGAGGACGGCTCCACGGTCGGCGTGGGCATGCCGGTCTCGATCAACTTCGACAAGTCGATCAGCAACAAGGCGGCCGTCCAGAAGGGCGTCACCGTCACCTCGACCAGCGGCCAGGAAGTCGCCTGCCACTGGTTCAACGACACCCGCATGGACTGCCGGCCCGACGAGTACTGGCAGGAGGGCTCGACCGTCACCCTGAAGCTGGCCCTGGACGGCGTCGAGGGCGCCCAGGGCGTCTACGGCGTCCAGGAGAAGACGGTCACCTTCAAGATCGGCCGCAACCAGGTCTCCTACGTCGACGCCAAGACCAAGCAGATGAAGGTCACGCAGGACGGCAAGACGATCAAGACCATCCCGATCTCCGCCGGCTCCCCGGAGAACAAGACCTACCAGGGCACCATGGTCATGTCCGAGAAGTTCAAGGAGACGCGCATGAACGGCGCGACCGTGGGCTTCACGGACGACGACGGCAAGGGCGAGTACGACATCAAGGACGTGCCGCACGCCATCCGCCTGTCGAACTCCGGCACCTTCATCCACGGCAACTACTGGGGTGCCAAGTCCATCTTCGGCAGCGTGAACACCAGCCACGGCTGCGTGGGCCTGTCCGACACCAAGGGCGCCAACGACAAGGGCACCGCGGGCTACTGGTTCTTCAACAACTCCATCGTCGGTGACGTCGTGGTCGTCCAGAACACCGGCGACAAGACGATCGCGCCGGACAACGGCCTCAACGGCTGGAACATGGACTGGGCGCAGTGGAAGGCCGGTTCGGCCGTCTGACCCGCCCCGACCCGGGCGCGTAGCCGCCCCACAGCTCCCGCACAGACATCCGATGCCGCCCTCAGGGGCGGCATCGGTGTTTTCCGGGGCGGTGCCGCCTTCTCATCCATCTCTTATTTCGGCCTTATCCCTTCATCACGAGCCGTCCCTAGCTTGCGGCCCATGTTCTTCACCTACCTGAGGCGCGAGCTGCGCCGCCGCAGAAAGGCGGCCCTCGTCGTCGCCTCCGGACTCGCGCTGGGCATCGCGCTGGTCATCGTGGTCAACTCCGTGTCCTCCGGGATGAGTCAGGCCCAGGACAAGGTCCTGCAGTCGCTGTACGGCCTGGGCACGGACATGACCGTCACCAAGGCCGCCGAACCGGCGGCGAGCTCCTCCGAGCGCCCGCGCTTCCAGTTCGACGCGCAGGCCGACGGCGACGACGAGGAGCAGTCCACCGACCGCGTCATGGTCCAGGGCTTCCAGACGCTGTCGGCCTCGACCGTCGCCGAGGTCGGCTCGCAGAGCGGCGTCTCCGACGTGGTCGGCGGGCTGAGCCTGCAGGTCATCAAGGTCAGCGGGCAGTTCACGCGCGGCCAGTTCCAGCAGGACCAGAGCAGTGGGGGCCAGCAGGGCGGCCCCGGGCAGGGCGCCGACGGCACCGGGCAGCCGCAGGGCGAAGTACGCGGCGGCGGCGCCGACTTCGACGTCAACAACTACTCCGTCTACGGCGCCGACGTCACCAAGCCGGCGCTCGGCCCGCTGACCTCGTCGAAGATCACCAGCGGCCGTACGTTCAAGTCGACGGAGACCGACGCCGAGGTCGTCGTCGCCGACACCTCGTACGCCAAGGAGAAGAAGCTCAAGGTCGGCTCGACCGTCACCGTCAAGGGCACCAAGTTCAAGGTCATCGGCATCGCCACGCCGGACAGCGGGGACGCGGCCGCCAACCTCTACATCCCGCTGAAGCAGGCGCAGACGCTCGCCGACGCCAAGGACAAGGTCACCACGATCTACGTCAAGGCGACCGACTCCCAGCGGATCGACTCCGTCAAGTCGGCCATCCAGAAGAACATCTCCGGTACGACGGTGACGACCTCCGCGGACCTCGCGGACACGGTGTCCGGCTCCCTGTCCACGGCCTCGTCCCTCGCGACCAGTGTCGGCAAGTGGCTGTCGATCGCGGTGCTCGTGGCCGCGTTCCTGGTCGCCGGCCTGCTCACCTCCTCGGCCGTCTCGCGCCGGGTGCGGGAGTTCGGCACGCTCAAGGCGCTGGGCTGGAAGTCGGGCCGGGTGACCCGGCAGGTGGTCGGCGAGGCGGTCGTCAACGGGCTGCTCGGCGGCGCGCTGGGCATCGCGGTCGGACTGGCCGGCGCGTACGTCGTGACGGCGATCAGCCCGACGCTCCAGGCCCAGTTGGGCGGCGGCACCGGGGGTGGCGGCGGTATGGGCGGCGGTCCCGGTGGCGGCGGCCCCATGCGGCAGACCGCCAGTTCGACGCTGGACGTCGCGCTGACGGCGCCGGTGAGCCTTACGACGGTTGCGCTGGCGGTGGGGCTGGCGGTGGCCGGCGGCCTGATCGCCGGTGCGTTCGGCGGCTGGCGCGCGTCGAGGCTACGGCCGGCGGATGCGCTGAGGCGCGTCGAGTAGCTGACGTCGGCGGGGGCTTGGAGTGGGTGCGCAGCCCGGCGCGACGGGGTGCCGCCCGCGCCCACCCGTGCCGCCCCAGGCGGCACGCATGCCCGCGGCTTGACGGACGCCGTCCGCCGGCCGCCGACGGGACTGCAGCCCCCTCAGGGGCGCGGGGAACTGCGCGACCAGCCCCCATCCACCGGCAGCCGACACACGATTCGCACCACCCCCGAACCTCTCCCAGGAGCCACCCACCATGTACGAACTCAGAAACGTCACCAAGCGCTACACCCGGGGCAAGGAGACCATCGACGCCCTCGACGGCGTCGACCTCACCATCGCCGACGGCGACCGGCTCGTCATCCAGGGCCCGACCGGCGGCGGCAAGTCCACCCTGCTCCAGATGCTCGGCGGCCTCGACCGGCCCACCTCCGGCGAAGTCGTCCTGGACGGCACCGACTTGGCCAAGCTCCCCGAAGCACGGCTCACCAGGGTCCGCAGCGAAAGCATCGGCTTCGTCTTCCAGTCCTTCAACCTCATCCCCACCCTCACCGCACAGGAGAACGTCGAGACGGCCCTCGTCCCCCTCGGCCTGAAGACGAAGGAGCGCCGCGAACGGGCCGCCGAGGCACTGAAGTCCGTCGGCCTCGGCGAACGCCTCACGCATCTGCCGTCCGAGATGTCCGGCGGCCAGCAGCAGCGCGTCGCCATCGCCCGCGCGCTCGTCAAGGAACCGAAGGTGCTGCTGGCCGACGAACCCACCGGAAATCTCGACGAGTCGATGCGCGACGAGATCATGGACGTACTCGAACGCATGTGGAAGGAACTGGGATTGACCTTCATCATGGTCACCCACGACTCGGCGATCGCCAAAAAGGCCCCGCGACTGGCCACCATCCGCAAGGGCCGCATCACTGTCAAGGAGAACGCGGGGGCGTAACCGCGCGACTACGTAACGGAGTTCACGCCGTCGCGTAACAGTCGGCAGGTGCGCTCCTCATCTTCCTCTCATCTATTGAGGAGCCTGATCACCCCTCGGCATACTGCGTATTCCGGGGGGTGACGCGCATGCGTACGGGACCTCCCCCGGCCGGGTGAACGGGGAACTTCACCCGGACCTTCTGCAAGGGGGAAACTTGCGCAGAAAAGTCAATAGAGTATGCGCGGCCTCAGTCGCCTCGGCCGCCGCCATCGCCCTCGCCGCGGGAATGACCAGCCCGGCGTCGGCCGAACCGGAGCAGCGCCCCACCGGCGCCGCCGCCTCGCTCACGTCCCCCCACCGCATCACCCTGATCACGGGTGACCGGGTCTCCGTCGACTCCAAGGGCCGCGTGGTCGGCCTGGAGCGGGCGAAGGGGCGCGAGCACATACCCGTACAGATACGCCAGGCCTACGGGCACACGCTCGTGATCCCGGCCGACGCGGCCCGGCTGGTCGCCGGCGGCAAGCTCGACCAGCGTCTCTTCGACGTCACCGAGCTGAGCAAGTCCGCGACCCGTGCCTCCCAGTCCAAGGGCCTGAAGGTCATCGTCGGCTACCAGGGCGCCGCGGCCGGCGCCAAGGCGGACGTCCGCGACGCGGGCAAGCTGCGCCGGACCCTGAAGTCCCTCAACGCGGACGCGGTGCAGACCCCGCACCAGGACACGCCCGAGCTGTGGGACGCGCTCACCAACGGTGACAAGACGGCCTCCGGCATCGCGCACGTGTGGCTGGACGGCGTCCGCAAGGCCAGCCTCGACAAGTCCGTGCCGCAGATCGGCGCCCCCAAGGCGTGGGCGGCCGGCTACGACGGCAAGGGCGTCAAGATCGCCGTCCTGGACACCGGCGTCGACGCGACCCACCCGGACCTCAAGGACCAGGTGATCGCGGCCAAGAACTTCACGCCGGCCGCCACCGCCGAGGACAAGGTCGGCCACGGCACGCACGTCGCGTCCATCGCGGCCGGCACCGGCGCCAAGTCCGGCGGCAAGTACAAGGGTGTCGCGCCCGGCGCCGACATCCTCAACGGCAAGGTCCTCGACGACACCGGCTCCGGGGACGACTCCGGCATCCTCGCCGGCATGGAGTGGGCCGCCGAGCAGGGCGCCCAGGTCGTCAACCTCAGCCTCGGCGGCATGGACACCCCGGAGATCGACCCGCTGGAGGCGGCGGTCAACAAGCTGTCCGCCGACAAGGGCATCCTGTTCGCCATCGCGGCCGGCAACTCCGGCCCGGAGACGGTCGGTTCGCCCGGCAGCGCCGAGGCCGCGCTCACCGTCGGCGCCGTCGACGACAAGGACGCGCTCGCGCCCTGGTCGAGCACCGGCCCCCGGATCGGCGACGGCGGCATCAAGCCGGACGTGACCGCGCCGGGCGTGGCCATCACGGCAGCGTCCGCCAAGGGCAGCCTCATCGAGCAGGAGGTCGGCGAGAACCCGCCCGGCTACCTGACCATCGAGGGCACGTCCATGGCGACCCCGCATGTCGCGGGCGCCGCTGCGATCCTCAAGCAGCAGCACCCGGACTGGACGTACGCCGAGCTGAAGGGCGCGCTGGCCGGTTCCGCCAAGGGCGGCAAGTACACGCCGTTCCAGCAGGGTTCGGGCCGTATCCAGGTCGACAAGGCCATCAAGCAGACCGTGATCGGCGAGCCGGTGTCGGTGAGCTTCGGCACGCAGCAGTGGCCGCACACCGACGACAAGCCCGTCACCAAGGAGCTGACGTACCGCAACACGGGTACGAAGGAGGTCACGCTCCAGCTTTCCGCGACGGCCACCAACCCCAAGGGCCAGGCGGCTCCCGCGGGCTTCTTCAAGCTCGCGGCGACGAAGGTGACGGTCCCGGCGGGCGGCAAGGCCTCGGTCGGCTTCACGGTCAACACCAAGCTGGGCGGCACGCTCGACGGCGCGTACTCCGCGTACGTCACCGCGACGGGCGGCGGCCAGAGCGTCCGCACCGGCGCCGCGGTGCAGCGTGAGATCGAGTCCTACGACGTCACCGTCAAGCACATCGGCCGGGACGGAAAGCCGGCCCCCGAGTACAACACGATCTTCGCCGGCTACTCGGGCCTGGCCACGGACCGGGTCTACCAGGTGACGATCGACGAGTCCGGCACCACGAAGATGCGTCTGCCCAAGGGCAACTATGTGCTGGACGCGTGGATCGCCAAGGACTGGACCAACTTCGAGGGCGGCCTCGACTGGGTGGTCCAGCCGAAGCTGGGCATCACCAAGAACACCTCGGTGACGATCGACGCCCGCAAGACCAAGTCGGCCGACATCACGGTGCCGGACCCCTCGGCCAAGCCGCTGGCCGCGCTGATCAGCTACTTCTACGAGCCGGCGATGCTCCCCATCGGGGTCGGCCTGGACTCCTTCGAGAACATCCGTATCGCGGCGCTCGGTCCCGATGTCTCCACCGGCCTGACCCAGACCTGGTACGGGCAGTGGACGAAGGGCGCGAACGCCGAGTACGACGTGGTGACCAGTGCCAAGGTCAAGCACCTCGTCGGCGACAAGGTCCGTCACTTCAAGCAGAGCGAACTCGCCACGGTCAAGGCCAATTTGGGCGCTGCGGCGAGTGGCAAGACCGGCGCGATCAGCCCGTGGGGCGAGTTGCCCGACGACGCCGTCTTCGGCGCGGCCGTCGAGCAGAAGCCGGGAACACGCACCCTGTACCTGTCGACCGGCGAGCAGGTCCGCTGGGGCCTCGACTTCCTGCAGTTCGGGGGAGCCAAGGACCCGGACGGTTTCCCGGTCCCGGAGGCCTACTACACCCTGGGCGACCCGCAGACCTTCAAGGCCGGCCAGAAGTACACGAAGACCTTCAACACCGCGGTCTTCGGTCCGCACCTCAACAAGGAGTTCGGCGTCTTCCGCGACGGCAACGAGCTCTACGGGTACCTGCCGCTGTTCGCCGACGCCAACAAGCACGCGGGTTCGTCCGACTTCACCTCGGTGAAGACGGAGCTGTACCGCAACGGCACGAAGATCGGTTCCAACAAGGACCCGTTCTTCGGTGAGATCTTCACGGTCCCCGCCGCTGACGCCGCGTACAAGCTGACGACGTCCGTGAAGCGGAGCGTCAAGGTGGCGGCGGCTTCGACGCGGATCGACGCGAGCTTCACGTTCCGCTCGAAGAAGTCCTCCGCGGACCACGTATCGCTGCCGGTCTCCACGGTCCGCTTCAATGCGAAGACGGGCCTGGACAGCCGGGTGACGGCGGGCGAGACGGTGAAAATCCCGGTCGCCGTCGAGGGCGCGGCCGCGGGCAGCAACCTCAAGTCGCTGCACGTGTACGTGTCGTACGACTACGGCCAGACCTGGAAGAAGGTCGAGGTCAAGGACGGCAAGATCACCGTGAAGAACCCGGAGAAGGGGAAGGCGATCTCCTTCCACGCCAAGGTCGCCGACAAGAAGGGCAACAAGGCGACGGTCTCGATCTACAACGCCTACTACGGCAAGTGACACGGCGCTGACACACGAGGCCCGGGGGGGGGGGGGGGGGGGGGGGGGGGGGGGGGGGGGGGGGGGGGTGGTGTGGGGGGGGGGGGGGGGGGGGGGGGGGGGGGGGGGGGGGGGGGGGGGGGGGGGGGGGGGGGGGGGGGGGGGGGGGAGTACG
>NZ_JBVJPT010000018.1:0-125835 GCF_055609385.1 Streptomyces sp. NPDC036764 | reverse complement strand
CCCGCGAGGAGAAAGACCCCACCCCCCCCCCCCCCCCCACCCCCCCCCCCCCCCCCCCCCCCTCCCCCCCCCCCCGGGCCCCTTCGTGTCGTGGAGCTGGATCGGAGCTCGTTCTCGTTCGGCTACTTCGGCACGACTGTGCCCCACGAGGCCGGGAGCTTCCGATACGCCGTGTCAATGTTGGCGTACTCCAGCGGGTCGCAGACAGACCACGTCTGACTGTAATTCTCCGGAAACGAATTGAAGCGGAAAGTTACACACGCCGTATCATCGGTGTACTTCTGAATCCATCCATAGAAGCGGATCTCCTGATTCGGCGCCGCGCACCGCTTGATATGCATCGACCCGGCATCCGTGTCCTTATCGACGAACGGCACGCATGTCGCCTGAACCGAGGCTTCGGGGGCCGGAGCCGCGACAGCCACCCCTGTCGAGCCGAGGATTGCGAGAATCGCAACGGCACCGACGGTCGCCTTCTTGATCACGCTCTTCATAAAACCTCGCTTCGATCTTGTTCTCGTCCGAGCCGGCTTCATGGGTCGTACGGTGAACGTTTCAGGCGGGCGTGCCGTATGACTCCTCGAGGGAGAAATTTCTGCGCAGTGCTTCGAGCCCGCGCAGCCGCGCACGGGACACCGTCCCCCGGTGCACGCCGAGGATCTCGGCGGCCTGGTCGATCGTGTACCCCTCGACGTCCACCAGACGTACTGCGGCGGACTGCCCGGCCGGGAGCGCCGCCAGCAGGCGCTCGGCCTCCCACCAGGCCTCAACAGGGTTTCCCGGGGCGGAACTCGGACTGTCGGGGACCTCCGCGGCCAGCACCTCGCGCCGGCGTCGGCGCTGCTGGTCTATCAGCGTCGTGACCACGGTCCTGATCGCGTACGCGCGCGGGTTGGGATGCGCGATGAACGTCGCGGGGCGCGAGAGCAACCTCTCACAGGCCTCCTGTACCGCGTCTTCGGCCATCCAGCGCGCGGCCGACCGTTCCGCCCTGCTCTGTAAGTAGGGCAATAGCGCGCAGATCATCTCTTTGGCGTCGCGCATCGCCATTTCGCCACATCTGTCGGGATCGGAATTCGAGCCGGTCGCGTTCATTGCAACCCCCAAGAAGTCGCCGCACCCATCACGGGGCGCACGCCGATTGCCTGATCGTAGGTCAGGCCGCGGCATCAAGGTGCGGAATTGATCGGAATTTGAGATTCCATTTCTCTCGCCATCCGCCTCTATTCCGAGCGGAATTGTAAATTCCAACCGGAGGTCAATCATGGGTCGGTGATGAGCGAACCTCAAATTATCCTCAGGAGTTATCGAGACCTCTTGAGGCATGCCAATAGTCCATGCCATGTTGATCTGGGCATGCCAAGGGATCGCGACCAAGTCTCCTGGCATTTTCCGCAGAATATCCAGCGATCGGGGGGCCGTGAACGGCTTTCCCCGCCACCCATTGCGTCATCGGTGGAACAACCCGAAGGAGAGAAAGTGCAGTTCACCAGATCCAGCCTCTCCCGTACCACCGCACGCCGTCACAGCAGCATCGTGGCCTCGCTCGCGGCCACCACTCTCGCCGCCGGCACCCTCGCCGGCCTGTCCGCCACTCCGGCGAGCGCCGCCCCCCAGGTCCCCACGGCGGCGGAGTACACCACCTGGCTCAGGTCGCAGAACAGTACGTCGGCCAACGCGACGGCCACCGCGTTCGGTGCCCTGTCCACGGCGAACAAGGACAAGTTCCTGCGCTACCTCGTCGACGGCGACGTCCTCAAGGCATACGAGGACGCCGCGGCCAGTGACCCCGGGACCTACACCCTGGCCGGCGGCGACGTCGTGATCGAGGTCGAGACGGGAGCCGCTCCGACCGCCACGGCCGCCGGGGGTGTCTCGGCCCAGGGCACCGCGGGTGACTGGAGCTGCTGGTACAACGTGAAGCAGAAGATCCTTGGCGTGACCATCACCCGACTGAACTTCAAGCAGTGGTACCACTCGACCTCGACCAAGGTCGACAAGGTCTACAACGCCGCGGCCTCACACACCAACTACAACATCGGCGTATCCATCAGCCATGAGCCCGAGGAGCAGTGGATCTCCGGCGCCGGCAACGCTCTCGCGTACGTCACCTGGCACGGCTCGATCATCTACAAGGGCTTCGGCGTCAACATCGACAAGCGCCACCATCTGCGCTGCGACGAGACCGGGATCCGCTACTACTATCTCAAGAACGTCTAGCCATACCCAGGGCGCCTATCGAGGAGAACCCATGGCACAGACCCTCACGAAAGTCGTTCTGTACGTTCTCGCCGCCGTCATCGCCGTCGGCATCGTAGGGGCCATCCTCTGGAGTCGCATGTAGCCCGTGCCGCGGGCCCATTCCCTCCGCGGCCTGTGCCCCGGCCCGCTTCCCGGCCGGGGCACAGGCCTTGCACGGCCCACTCCGCCTGGAGGTACATCGTGAGCATCCAAGCCGACATCGGCGGTACGGTCCCGCACCGACCGCACAAGGGACCCGCATCACCGACCGTCCTCGCCTGCTGGGCTGTTGTCGTGGTGCTCTCGCAGGCTCTGCTCGCCGCCATCCCGGTGGCAGCAGTACTCGCTGCCACGAAGCTCAGGCACAACCATCCCGCCCTGCGCCTGGGGATGGTCGCCCTCGGAGTAACAGTGACCGTGCTGTTCCTCCTCGCCGCCCACACCGAGGGAACCAGCGGATCCGGTCTGGGCTGAACACCACATACCCCCTGTGCCGCAATCGTCAACTGCGGCACAGGGGGCGCCTGTCGGCAACACTCGCACGCCTCACGCCGGGGGAATCGGCTCCCTGCGGGCCGTGATCCGGCGATCCCGAGTCGGCGGAGGACGAGCGTCCGCTCGAATTTCGTGTTTCGGTGAGGCCATGACGGCTCACACGGTCGAATACATCAGGTACCGCATCCCCGAGCAGAAGTCGGCGGAGTTCCTGGCCGCCTACACCCGCGCCGCGGCACAACTCGCCGCCTCGCCCCACTGCGTCGACTACGAACTCGCCCGCTGCGAGGAGGACTTCGAGCACTTCGTCCTGCGCATCATCTGGACGTCGACGGAGGACCACCTCGAGGGCTTCCGCAAGTCGGAGCTGTTCCCCGACTTCCTCGCCGAGATCCGCCCGTACATCACGCACATCGAGGAGATGCGCCACTACAAACCGACGACGGTCCGCGGCGCCGGCGCCGCCGTGCCCACGCTGTACGCCTGGGCGGGCGGAGCGGAGGCGTTCTCCCGGCTGACGTCGGCCTTCTACGACAAGGTGCTCAAGGACGACCTCCTGGCCCCGCTGTTCGAGGGCCTGGACCCGCACCACGCGGAACACGTGGCGCTGTGGCTCGGCGAGGTCTTCGGCGGCCCGCCGGCCTACTCCGAGACCCAGGGCGGTCACGGCCACATGGTCGCCAAGCACATGGGCCGCGGGATCACCGAGCCCCAGCGCCGCCGCTGGGTCAACCTCATCCAGGACGCGGCCGACGAGGCGGGCCTGCCGACGGACGCGGAGTTCCGTTCGGCATTCCTCGCCTACGTGGAGTGGGGGACCCGGCTCGCGGTGTACTTCTCGGGTCCGGACGCGGTGCCGCCGGCGGAGCAGCCGGTGCCGCGGTGGACCTGGGGGGCGGCTCCGCCGTATCAGGGCTGACGATCGTCGGGCGGCGGGCGGCGGTGACGGGTCAGCCGCCGCTGCCGTACGGCCTCGTCAGGATCTCCAGGTTGTGGCCGTTCGGGTCGTCGAAGTAGGTGCCGCGGCCGCCGTCGTTGCGGTTGATCTCGCCGGGGCGGCGGTGGTACGGGTCGGCCCAGTAGGTCAGGCCGGCCTCCCTGATGCGGCCGAAGATCGCGTCGAACTCCTCCTCCGACACCAGGAACGCGTAGTGCTGGGGCGTGATCGCGCCGGGTGAGTCGAGGTAGTCCAGGGTCACACCGTTGGGGATCTCGACCGGGATGAAGGGTCCGTACTGCGGGCCCACCTCCAGGCCCAGGATGCCGGCCAGGAACCGGGCCGACTCCTTCTTGTCGCGCGCGGCGACGATGGTGTGGTTGAGCTGGACGGTCATCGGGGCTGCCTCCTCGTGTGCACGGTTCGGACTGGCTCCTACGCCCTTCACGCTAGGCAGCGCCGTCGCCCGGCACATCGGTCGCAGGGAGGGGGCGGCGCTACTCCTGAGGTACTCGGCCGCAGGTCCGGGGCGGCGCACGGGCACGGGCTGAGGGCCCCGGAGCAGTGCGGCTCCGGGGCCCTCGGTCCTGGGCGGCTTCGGGGCCGTGATCAGATGGTCGCGGTGTCGATCACGAAGCGGTACCGCACGTCGCTGCTGAGCACCCGCTCGTACGCGTCGTTGATCTGGCCCGCCTCGATCAGCTCGATCTCGGCGCCGATGCCGTGCTCCGCGCAGAAGTCCAGCATCTCCTGGGTCTCGCGGATGCCGCCGATGCCGGAGCCGGCGAGGGTCTTGCGGCCCATGATCACGGAGAACAGGTTGAGCGCGACGGGCTCCTCGGGGGCGCCGACGTTCACGAAGGCGCCGTCCGTCTTCAGCAGGGACAGGAACCGGTCCAGGTTCAGCGGCGCCGACACCGTGGACAGGATCAGGTCGAAGCTGCCGCGCAGTTCCTGGAAGGTCTGCGGGTCGCTGGTGGCGTAGTAGTGGTCGGCGCCCAGCTTCAGGCCGTCGTCCTTCTTGCGCAGGGACTGCGACAGCACCGTCACCTCGGCGCCGAGCGCGTGCGCGAGCTTCACGCCCATGTGGCCGAGGCCGCCCATGCCGAGGATCGCGACCTTCTTGCCGGGGCCGGTGTTCCAGTGGCGCAGCGGGGAGTACGTGGTGATGCCGGCGCACAGCAGCGGCGCGGCGACGTCCAGGGACAGGCCGTCGGGGATGCGCAGGACGAAGCTCTCCGCGACGACGATCTTCTGCGAGTAGCCGCCGTAGGTCGGCTCGCCGTCCTTGCCGACGCCGTTGTACGTCTGGATGTTGCCCTTGAGGCAGTACTGCTCCAGGCCGGCCAGGCAGTTCTCGCACTCACGGCAGGAGTCGACCATGCAGCCGACGCCCACGCGGTCGCCGACCTCGTACTTCGTCACACCCGGGCCGACCTCGGAGACGATGCCCGCGATCTCGTGGCCGGGGACCATCGGGAAGGTCGCCTCGCCCCAGCCCTCACGGGCCTGGTGGATGTCGGAGTGGCAGATACCGGCGAACTTGATGTCGATCAGGACGTCGAACTCGCCGACCTCACGCCGTTCGATGGTGGTGCGCTCCAGCGGAGCCTTGGCGGCGGGTGCTGCGTATGCGGCAACGGTGGTCATGCCGGGGTTCTCCTAGCGGGGGTTTCGCGCCCGGCTGCCTTCTGGTCCTGCTTTTTCGTCCGGGCACGCTCTTCACCCTGCCGAAGCGGTCGACGGCCACCCAGACCTCCGTCGTACGTACGCTCGCGGGACCTACTACTGACGGGGACAGGCTCGTAGGCGTACGACGGGGAATACTTGAGGCATGGACGAACGGCCCGGTTCCTTGACGGGACCCGCAGCGGACACCGCCGCCGACCCCCTGGCCGGCCTGGACCGGCGTGCCGAGCTGAGCGAGTTTCTGCGCACCCGGCGGGCCCGGCTGAAGCCGGAGGACGTGGGCCTGCCCGACTTCGGGCGGCACCGCAGGGTGCCGGGGCTGCGGCGCGAGGAGCTGGCGCAGCTCGCCGGGGTGTCCGTGGCGTACTACACGCGCCTGGAGCAGGGCAACGGCCGCAACGTCTCGGCGGAGGTCCTCGACGCCATCGCGCGGGCGCTGCGCCTCAGCGACGCCGAGCACGCGCACCTCACGCACCTGGCGAAGCCGAAACGGCACAAGAAGAAGCCGGCGTCCCGCGCGGAGCAGGTGCGGCCGGTGCTGCGGCAGCTTCTGGACTCGATCGACGGCGTCCCGGCGTACATCACCGGCCGGCGCTCGGACATCCTCGCCTGGAACGCGATGGCGGCGGCCGTCTTCGGCGACTGGTCGGAGCTGCCGGCGCCCGAGCGGAACTGGGCGCGGCTGGTGTTCCTGCGGCCGGACTACCGCGAGCTTTTCGTGGAGTGGGACCAGAAGGCGTCGGACATGGTCGCCTTCCTGCGCATGGACGCCGGCTGCCACCCGGACGACCCGCGCCTGTCCGCCCTGGTCGGCGAACTCTCCGTCAAGAGCGAGGAGTTCCGGCGGCTGTGGGCCAACCACGACGTCAAGGAGAAGAGCTACGGCGTCAAGCGCCTGCGGCATCCACTGGTGGGGGAGCTGACCTTGAACTTCGAGTCGTTCCGCCTGACCGACGGCTCGGAACAGACCCTGATCACCTACCACCCGGAGCCCGGCTCGCCGTCGGCGCAGGCGCTGCGGCTGCTGGCGAGCTGGGGAGCGGACGCGACGAAGGCGGGGACGAGCGCGTCGGCCTGATCGGGTCGCTCCCTTCGGTCCTCTCAGCGGGCGCGGCCCTCGACCGCCGCGGCGATGTCGTCCAGGTCCTTCGCGATGGCCTTGGACACGGCCCGGGAGCCGAGGCCGCCGAGAATCCTCGCGAGTACTCCCGCGACGCCGCCGGAGGTGATGCCGGTGAACGTCATCCGGACCGTCGTCGCCGACGGCCCGTCCGGCCGCAGTGCCCATTCCGATACGTAGTGGGTGCCGTGCGACTGGGCCTCCACCACATACCGCTCGGGCGGCTCGCAGCGGGTCACCCACATCTCCTCGGTGGCCTCCTTGCCGAACATCCGCCGCGTCTCCCGCCACCGCGTGCCCACGCCGAAGGTCCCCTCCGTGAGGACTTCGACGCCCGACACACCACTGAGCACGTGCACCATGCCCCTCAGATCGGTCAGGGACTCCCAGACACTTCCCTGACCTGCGGCGATACGCCGCTCCACGACGACGCTGGTTCTGGCCATGCACCCATGGAAGCAGCAGGACCCGATAATCGCGCGGGCTCGGCGCAGCAGGCACCGGGCGGGGCAGAGGGGGCGCCCGGGGCGCGAGATGTGCGTGAGGCTTCGTACGCTCGTAGGAGAGCAGATTCCTCGAACCGTGCGTGAACGGTCTCGGAGGTGACGGCGATGCGTGCCTCGCTGATCCGGCTTTCCGTGGACGCGTCCGAATCCGCCGACGAGCGGCGTGGCCGGGGCGGCCTCGCTGGTCCGCGGCCGCAAGGGCGACGACCTGGTGGTCCTTCCTGAGCTGTGGACGGCCGGCGCATGGGCGTACGACCGCTGGGGAGCGGACTGTGAAGCGGCCGACGGACCCACCGCGAAGGCCATGTCCGCCGCCGCTCGCGAGGCCGGGGCATGGCTCCACGCGGGCTCGATCGTCGAGCGGGACGAGGACGGGACGCTCTACAACACCGCCCTCCTCTTCGACCCGGCCGAGGTCGCGCGCATCCGCACCGAACTCCCGGTGCTGCGCGACCGTGTCCTCGACCGGGCCCGTTCATAGGGGCTCTTCAGGAGCTCTTTCAGGAGCTCTTCAGGGGCTCGGGGGAAGCTCGGGAAATTTCTTCGGCGGCGATGTCGAGAACCCGCGATCGGCTCCGTCCCCGTAGTGAACGCGACCACAATGGGTCGCACCCGCACCAAGGAGAAGGACGATGGCCAAGTACCTGCTGCTCAAGCACTACCGCGGCGCTCCGGCAGCGGCCAACGACGTGCCCATGGACCAGTGGACGCCGGAGGAGATCTCGGCGCATGTGCAGTACATGCGGGACTTCGCGGACAAGCTGGAGAAGACCGGGGAGTACGTCGACGGGCAGGCGCTCGCACCCGAGGGGGAGTGGGTCCGGTACGACGGTGAGGGGCGCCCTCCGGTCACCGACGGGCCGTTCGCCGAGACCAAGGACCTGATCGCCGGCTGGATGATCATCGACGTCGACAGCCACGAGCGTGCCGTCGAACTGGCCGGGGAGCTGTCGGCCGCCCCCGGCGCGGGCGGGAAGCCGATCCACGAGTGGCTGGAACTGCGCCCGTTCCTCTCCGCGGCGCCCACCGTCGCGGACTGCCACGCCGGTGGATGAGGCACTGCTCAGAAGCCTCACGCCGAGCGCGCTCGCCGTCCTCGTCCGCCGCGGAGCCGAGTTCGCGGCGGCCGAGGACGCCGTACAGGACGCCCTCGTCGAGGCGGTCCGCGTCTGGCCCGCCGACCCGCCGAGGGACCCGAAGGGCTGGCTGGTCACCGTGGCCTGGCGAAAGTTCCTCGACCAGGCCCGGTCCGACGCGGCCCGCCGCCGGCGGGAGGACCGTGTCGACGAGGAGCCGGAGCCCGGGCCCGCCCCCGCCGCGGACGACACGCTCCAGCTCTACTTCCTGTGCGCCCACCCCTCCCTGACCCCGTCGTCCGCGGTCGCGCTCACGCTGCGCGCCGTCGGCGGGCTCACCACCCGGCAGATCGCGCAGGCGTACCTGGTGCCCGACGCGACCATGGCGCAGCGCATCAGCCGGGCCAAGCGCACCGTCTCCGGGGTGCGGTTCGACCAGCCGGGCGATGTCGCCACCGTGCTGCGCGTCCTCTACCTGGTCTTCAACGAGGGCTACTCCGGCGACGTCGACCTCGCCGCCGAGGCCATCCGGCTCACCCGGCAGCTCGCGGCCGCCATCGACCACCCCGAGGTGGCGGGACTGCTCGCCCTCATGCTGCTCCACCACGCCAGACGTGCCTCGCGGACCGCGTCCGACGGCAGCCTCGTACCGCTCGCCGAGCAGGACCGCGGCCGATGGGACCGCGCCCTGATCGCAGAGGGCATCGACATCCTCCAGGCCGCCCTCGCTCGCGACCAACTGGGCGAGTTCCAGGCCCAGGCCGCCGTCGCGGCGCTGCACGCGGACGCGCTCACCGCCGCGGAGACCGACTGGGTCCAGATCGTGGAGTGGTACGACGAGCTGCTGCGCCTGACCGACAGTCCCGTCGTGCGCCTCAACCGCGCGGTAGCCGTGGGCGAGGCGGACGGCCCGCGCGCGGGCCTGGCGGCACTGGCTCCGCTGGACGCGGCGCTGCCCCGATACACCGCGGCCGCGGCCTACCTCCACGAACGCGACGGCGACCTGCCGACGGCGGCCCGCCTCTACGCCGAGGCCGCACAGAAGGCCGCCAACCTCGCCGAACGCGACTACCTGACCCGCCAGGCGGCTCGGCTCAACATGCGTCGGGGCGGGGGCGGGGGCGGGGGCGGGGGCGGGGGCGGGGGTGAGGGTGAGGGTACGCGGTAGCGGGCCGGTGACTGGTGACTGATGGCTGGCCGGTCCAGGCCGGGTCGCGATGGCGCAAAAAATCGAACACATGATTGAATCGGGGTATGCGATCGTTCCCCGACGACCTCGTCCAGGCACAGCAGGAGTGGAGCGCCACCTACCACCGGCTTGCCGACGGGCCGGGCCGAACCGAGCTGCGCCGCCGCCTGTACCGGCTCTCGACCGAGGTGCTCTTCCACCCCTACTGGCGGGAAGGCGGCCGTACCCCGGCGGCATGGGCGGAACTGCGGAAGCTGGGGCGGGGAGGAGGGAGCTGGAGGTGACCGGCTTCGTCCCGTACGAGGGCCTCACGGGCCAGATCGCCGGTCACGAGACCGTCGGCGTCTCCCGCGGCTCCAGCGTGAAGCCATCCGGGCGGCACTGAGGCGCACCGGGAATCGCCGGGTCTCCGGCTCACCGCCACCACCGGCGGCGTTTCGCTTCGCGGGGCGGCCCGGCGGCGTTTCGCTTCGCGGGGCGGCCCGGCGGCGTTTCGCTTCGCGGGGCTGCCCGGCGAGCGATCTAGTCTCGGCGCGTGGGACAACCCGAGCAACGCGCCGAGGGCGCGGGACCGTTCACCACCCGGCTCACCTGGCACCTCCCCGGCGGCGGCACCGCCGTATGGGAGTCACGGCTCGCCCGCCGGCGCGGAGTCATCGCCGTGCGCCCGCCCGGCGCTCCCAGCAGTCGGCACAACCGCGCCGACGAGGTCGCCCTGCGCCGTCTGCGCCGGCTCAACGCCACCGCCGCGACGGCGTTCATCATCGGCGGAGCCCTGTTCGCGGCCGGGGCCGGCGTCGCCCAGGTCGGCTCCGGCGACGCCACCACCTGCGCCTCGATCTACTTCGCCGGCGGCCTCTTCTTCAACACCGGCGGCTACGTCTCACTGCTCCAGGTCATCAACGCCCCCCGGCACGTGCCCGGTGGCGAAGGCCGACTCGTCACCCACCCCTGGCGCTGGTGGAGTTACGAGCCGACGCGGGTGGACTGGCTGAGCGCGGTCGTCCTGTTCGCGGGCACCCTGGTGTTCGGCGTCAACCTGCTGGACTCCTTCCTCCAGGGGCTGAGCGTCCAGCAGATCAACCGGCTGATCTGGACCCCGGACCTGGTCGGCTGCGTGCTTTTCCTGATCTCCGGCCATCTCGGCTTCGTCGAGATCTGCCACGGCCGGCTCTGCTTCCGCCGCCGCAGCCTCGGCTGGTGGATCGTCGCCGTGAACCAGTTGGGCTCGGTCCTCTTCATGGTCTCGGCGATCGCCGCGTTCACCCGCCCGGCCACCGGCAGCCAGATCAACGCCGACATCGCCAACTGGACCACGTTCCTGGGCGCCGCCTGCTTCTCCGTGGGCGGCGTCCTTCAGCACTACGAACGTCCCTGACGTCAGGCCCACAGGTTCTCCGGAGGGGGCTGGACAAGCACGTCGCTGGGGAGACTACTCGGCGACACAGGCAGGGGAGCCACCGGCCAGTTCGATCGAGGGCTACCCCGTGCATCTGGGGGGACATGTGAACTTGGTGGGTCAACTTCCGGCCTTGATAGGCGTAGTGATCGGCGGAGTGGTCACCGTTTTCGGCGGTGCGCTTTCCGAGCGATTTCGGTGGAAGCGTGATGTGCAAAGGGAGTGGAGCCAGCGCCGATTCGAAGCGTACCGAGAGTTGATCCATGTAGCGCATGTTCAGGTCGGGGCCGCGCGTTCGCTCGCTACGACGAGAAATCTCCTCGAAGGTCCCCCTCCGGTCTCCATCGAAGAAGGGATGAAAGAGATCGCCGAGTCCGACAGGCACCTGGCGCTCGCATACGAAACGGTACAAATGATCGGCGATGAGCAAGTCGGCAGGGCCGCACACGCATTTCGATCGGCCTTGTGGCAGCTTAGTGACTACGCCCGCGGATTGATCGACGTAGACGCAGCGGAATGGGAAAGGGCCTACAAGAGATACCGGATGTCGCGCGACGGATTCCATGCCGCCGTCCGTCACGACCTCGGGATAGCCGGGCGAGGCTATCAGCGGAGTACGTCAGGTGTTTCCTCTCGTCCTCCCAGCGTTGGCGCCCCGTGAAGAGTTAGTGTGCGGTGGTGATCAGTACCGAGGGGGCACGTCTTGGTGCGGAAGCCGCACGTTGCCTGGCACAGACCGGACTCTATGAGTTCGAGGCGGGGTTGTCGCACGCCGAGTTCGCGCGCATCGAGCGCGAGTACGGCTTTGATTTCGCAGATGACCACCGTGCATTCCTCGCGGCCGGCCTTCCGGTGAACATCCCTCCTGAGGAGGGACAGACCTGGGCCAAGCCTTGGCCCGACTGGCGCAGTGGGGATCCGGACAGACTGCGCGACCAACTCGGCTGGCCGACGGAGGGCGTCCTCCTGAGCGTTGAGCACAACGGTTTCTGGTACGAGGGCTGGGGCGAGCGCCCGGCGGACGGCGCGGCGGCACTGGCCACGGCACGGCACCATCTCGCGGGAGCGCCGAAGCTGGTACCCGTGTATGCCCATCGGTATCTCCCAACCGGCCCGGGAAGCTACGGGCATCCGGTGCTCTCGATGTGGCAGACCGACATCATCTACTACGGGCTGGACCTGGTCGACTACATGCATCAGGAGTTCGACGAGGCACGTGGCGACGTCGACGAGAGCTGGAACCCGAGGGCGACAGTCCCCTTCTGGCGGGATCTCCTCTGAGCCCAGGCGCCCCCGTTCCCCGCGGTCGATCGTCGGCAGGGCCGTTGTCAGTGCCCGCGGCTACCGTCTCTCAGGTGCGCGGCCGGCTTCCGGGGGTTCCAGCTCTGAAGGGAATGGTTGCATCCCCGGTCTGTCTGGGGGCGGCCCGGAGACACGTCCGGGACCTAACCGACGGCCGGGCTTCGTCGATGGCCAGCGGATGACCTGCCAGCGCCGGCCGCGCACCACCTGGCGAGCCGGAAAGTGAGGCGGGCTCGGCAGTCGTTGTGAGAGAAGGCTCGTGCCGGGCCGCATTCGGCTGTTCGGTCCACGAAATGAGATGCCGTGCCGGGCGTCGCGGGTCTATTACCTGTGGCATGGACGGCGACACGCTCTACTCGATCGCCGGCGCCAGGGCCTCCGGGGGCGGGCCAGCCGCGGGCAGGGTGCGGCGCCGCGCGCCTTGGACGCCGTCGCGAGTGCGGCGGTCGGGCAGACCTCAGCCTCTGACGGCCTCTGCGATCTGCTGGGCGGCCTGGGCCGGGGTGAGGTGGGTGGTGTCGATGACTTCGGCCTCGCTGTGCAGCCAGGTGCGGGCTGCCTCGGCGTAGGGCTCAAGGTATTTCAGACGGAACGGAGAGGGACCGAGAACGGTGTCCCCCTCGATGCGTGCGCGCAGGGTGTCCTGGTCGGCGTGGAGGACGAAGTGCCGTACCGGGATGGCGTGTTGGGCGAGGCCCGTGCTGATCTCGCGCCAGTACTGCTCGACCAGGACGGTCATGGGCATCACCAGGGTGCCGCCGGCGTACTCCAGCACGTGGCGGGCGGTCTCGACGACGAGCGGCCGCCATGGGGGCCAGTGCTGGAAGTTGTCCGTCTCGGGCAGCCCCGGCGTGATGTCCATGAGTGTCTCGCCGACCTTCTCGGCGTCGAACACCCGTGAATCCGGAATCAGTTGCTGCACGAGTGCGCTGGTCGTCGTCTTGCCTGCGCCGTGGGTGCCGTTGAGCCATACGATCATGGGGCCTGATGCTAGGGGCGTCCACGTGGAGCTGGGGGCGGCCGGGCCGTCGCTATGAGTGGCCGGCCATCGCTGCGAGTCGCCCGCGGCAGGGATCTGGCTGCGGCTATGGCCCTAAAAATCGAACACGTGATTGAATTCCGGTCATGCAAACGTTCCCCGACGGCCTCCCCCGGGCGCAGATCGACGGCCTCGCCCGGGCGCACACGGAGTGGAGTGCCGCCCACCGGCAGCTCGCCGAGCGGCGAGGCCGCATCGAGCCGCGTCGGCGTCCTCGGTGACGCGCTGGCATGCGGGGGCGCTGGACCCGGATGATCCTGAAGGCATGTCCGGACCGATTCGCGTGACCGTGCATCCGCCGTCGCCCTCGGGTGGTCGACGCGTGCGCGTGGACGGCGAGATCCTCGGGCTGGCCCACAACGTCGCCGATGTCGCGGAGTTCCTTCGCCGCGCCGGGCTGGAGATCGACCCGGCGGACGTGGCCGGGGTGCCGTGGATCGACTGGCGCGGTGTGGGGCCTGAGCGCTGGGGTCCGGAGGCGGGTGACTGACCTGCCGAGGGTTTCCGGTCACCGCCGGAGCCTCGGCGTGCGCTCGTTATGGGGGAACGAGACATTGGAGCCGTGGCCTTGTGGATGACTTGGGAACTCGAAGGGGTCGGCGTGGCCTCGCAGTCCGTGGAGAGCGTGGATGAGGCCGCTATGTGGCTGGTCGGCTCGGTCGAGCGTTCAAGGCGTGCCTTCGAGGCCGAATGGCGCTGGCGCCGGCTCATGGACGCGGCGCTTCGGGTACGCGCCCAGATGCTCGACGAAGGGCGCGAGACCGTGGCACGCGGTGTGTCATGGAGCTCGACGGACGAGGACGTGCGGGTGCGGCTCTCCGTCCGGGATCAGCGGCGCTGAGGCTGAGCGCAGCACGGTCTTCGGCTGCTCGGCGGCGCCACGGGGGCGCGAGGGCGCCCGGACATGAGATGTCCATGTCGGTGCAGCGCGCCAGAATGGGCTTTATCGAGTCTTTTCTGTCATATCGGAGGCCGTCCATGAAAGACCTCAAGATCGAGCAGAAGCGGTCGCTGTCACGCCATGAGGCCGCTGACCAGCTCACGGCACTCGCGGACGCGCTGAGGGAAGGCGGGGACGCCGAACTGGAACTCGGTCCGGGAACGCTGAGCCTGCGCATCCCCGACGACCTTCGCAGCGAGATCGAGGTCGAGATCGGCGGCGGGGAGATCGAGCTGGAGATCGAGTTCAAGTGGCCGACCGCACCGACGCGTGCGGTGGCGTCGAGGAGGGAGGCACCCGCCAAGAAGGCCACGAAGCGGAAGACGGCGTCCGCCGGTGCGGGCACCGACAGAAACAGAAGCGCGACGCGGTCCGCCAAGAAGAAGCCCTGAGCAGACGTTCGACGTCCCGCGGCTCCACCGCTTTCTGCGTGGCGGGTACCAACGTGCCCGCAGCATCCCGTCGATCTTCGATCCCCGTACGCCTGACAAGCTGGGCTGCTCAGGCGAGGACGGGGTCCAGATCGGCATCGTCAAAAGGTGGATGGCTCTCGTTGCCCATTCGCTCGGCCGCATTGATGTAGTCGGCAAGACCTTCGACGCACACAGGTCAACACTCGACGCGCTCGGCACCGTCACCTACCTCGGTGCGGACCATGGCCTGACGTCCCTGTACGACGTGGCCGGCCTGGCGATGATGTGGAGCGTCCTCAACGCCTGGCTCCAAGGCACTGCCCTGCTCAGCACGGCCGGCGTTGATACCTCGACGTATGCGCCGTTCACGCGGCAGATCGCGGCCGGGGTGGCCGAGTGGCTGCCTGGGTACGCCAAGCAGATCGACAGCGGTTTGTTCCCGGCCGATGTGTCGGCCCTGGAGACCGACGTACGGGCCATGGCGCACCTGATCGAGGAGAGCGAGGCGGTGGGTGTCAACGCCGAACTGCCAAAGTTGATCAAGGCGATGGCCGACCGCTCGATCGCCGCCGGACACGGTGAAGAGCAATATCCCGTGCTGATCGAAGAGTTCGGCAGACCCCGTAACGACTGACAGTCCCGGCACCGCGATCCGTGCCGGTCGAACTGATCGTAGGTTCATGTCATGACGACCGTTGACGACCTGGACTACGAGTTCCGTGTGCCGCAGGTGCCCCGGCCTCCCGTGGGACGGGCGCTTCGACGACCACTGACGGCTGAGCGGTGGCCGTACGGCCGGTCGGGCGGGCGTGGAATCGGTGGGAACCCTCGAGCGTTGAGGAGGGTGGGCTTGGACGCCGGCGGTGTGCGAGCGGAGTAGCCCGAGTGACCGAGCTGAGAGATATGGGAGGGTCGTAATGGCTGCGCAGACGCAGAGGGCCGTGCTGGCCGGCGGATGTTTCTGGGGGATGGAGGAGCTGATCCGCCGCCTTCCGGGCGTGACGGCGACCCGGGTCGGATACACCGGGGGTGACGTGCCGAACGCGACGTACCGCAACCACGGCACGCACGCGGAGGCCATCGAGATCCTTTTCGACCCGGCGAAGACCGACTTCCGCGCGCTCCTGGAGTTCTTCTTCCAGATCCACGACCCGAGCACGAAGAACCGCCAGGGCAACGACATCGGCCTCAGCTACCGCTCGGCGATCTACTACGTGGACGACGAGCAGAAGCGGATCGCCGAGGACACGATCGCGGATGTGGACGCCTCTGGCCTGTGGCCGGGCAAGGTCGTCACCGAGGTGGAGCCGGTGGGCCCCTTCTGGGAGGCCGAGCCCGAGCATCAGGACTACCTCCAGCGCTACCCCGAGGGCTACACCTGCCACTTCCCGCGCCCGGGATGGAAGCTGCCCGCCCGCGCCGAGGGCTGACGGCGAGGCGGCCCGGCACACGGAGCGGGCCGACCGGCAAGCCTCCGCGGCCGGGCCGTGTACGCGGCGCACCCATGGAGAGATCCGTCAGCGTGCGTCGCGTAGCCGAAGAAGGTACGTCGCGGTCAGCGCGACGGCACGGTCGCCGTCCTGCGACAGCTCCCTGAGGGCACGTGAAGCCGTGCCCCCGGGGATGTCCGCCAGGGCCTGGGTCAGCCGTGCGCGGGCCGGCGCTTCGGTGGTGTCGTCGACGAGGCGGTCCACGAGTCCGGTGGCGATCCGGTCCGCCGTCGCGGTGTCGCTCGCCAGCACGCCCAGCGCATCGGCTGCGTCGGTGTCGTTCCTTCCGTCCACGATCATGTCGATGAGCGACGGGACCGCCTCGGCCACCTCCCGCGTGCCGAGCGCCAGAGCCGCATGGCCGCGGACCACGGCATCGGGGCTCGCCAGGGCGTCCCGCAGCAGGGCGGTGGCCTCGTCGCCGGGCATCCCGGCCAGGGACCGGGCGGCACGTTCCCGTACCGCGGCCTCCGGTGAGCCGAGGCCCTTGGCCAGCAGTGCCGTGCCGTCGTCGCCCGATCGCGCCAGGGCCCATCGAAGGGCTCCGGCGACGTTCGGCTCGCTCTCCCTGAGCACCGCCTCGACCAGGGCCTCCACCGGCACCGGAACCTCGTCGGCCGAGGACAGCGCCGCGCGCTGACGTGCGGCAGCGCTCTTCGATCCCAGCGCCTGGAGAACTGCGACGGCCTGGAGGACGTCCTCCCAGCCGGCGGGTTCCACAGCGTCGATCCGGCGGAGCCTCGTCAGCAGATCGGTCTCGGCCGCGATGCGTTCGCGCGTCTGCCGGATGAGGTCGTCGACGAGCGCCGAGGGCGTGAAGCCGGGATCGTCGAGCGCGCGTCCGATCTCACGCAGCGACAGGCCCAGTGACCTCAGGCTCTCGATGTGGAAGATCCGCCGGATGTCCTCACCGGAGTACTCCCGGTAGCCGGAGCCCGTGCGACCCGACGGCCGCAGCAGGCCGAGCGACTCGTAGTGCCTGAGCATGCGGGCACTGACCCCGGACCGTCGCGCCACCTCACCGATCAGCACTTCCTACTGTCCCTCCCGGCCGGACCCGCCGAGGGCCACGGCGCGCTTCGCCTCTTCGATCGCGAACTCGAATCCGGCATCCGGATCCCGCAGCAGCCGCTGCGTGGCGAGCGCGTGCGTGCGCACACGCCGGTCGGGGGCCGTCGCCGCAGCGCGCAGGGCCGGCAGCACGACCTCGCCCAGCGCGACCAGCGCCCGGCTGAGACTCAACTGAGTGTCCCGCTCACCGCGCCCGAGCTGTGTCGCCAGTACAGCGGCCAAGTCGAGCTCCTCGCCTTCCGGTACGAGCACGACCGCGGCCCGCCAGGCGCTTCGCGCCGTCTCGTCGTCGGCGTCGGACAGAAGCGACCGGGTGATCGCCGGCCACGCCCGCCGGTCCCCGATCTTGGACAAGGTGTGCAGGGCCTGACTGCGTGCCTGCGCATGCTCCGAGCGCACTTGGCGGAGCAACTCGGGGAGCGTCACGGACACCGGGTGACGGGTGAGCGCCCAGGTCAGCATGTCGCGGACAAAGAAGTCGGGCTCGACCCCGCATCTCTCGACGAGCTTGCCTACGAAGCCCGGGTCCGGCGTCGTGCCGACTTCCAGAGCCGACCGCAGCCGCACCGACGAACGGCCGTCCTCCAAGCCCTGGAGCGCGCGTATCGCATCCGCGTCCTGTCTCGTGGTCATCGGGACCACCTCCTCGACGAGCAGTGAACGCCTTGTCACCGTGTCAAGGTCAAAGCCCCGCCGGCCGACTTCGCGCCCGCGCCGGCCGTCACTGCGGCAGCCGCTTGACGACGAGGTCAAACGGCGCCTGGTCCCCTACGGCGCCGCGCGCGGCGTACGTTTCGCGGAGCAGCTACGCCTGGGCGCCGCCGAACTCCGCATGGCGGACGTACGTCAGCAGGTCGCCCCCCTGCGATCGACGGCGGCCGCGTGGCTCAGTGCGGCAGGGTCGCAGGGCTTCCGCCGTTCGCCTCGTAACCTGCCACCGCCAGTGCGCGGTAGACCGCGAACTCCGCGGCGGGGTCGGCGGAGAGCGTCCACGGGAGGGCGCCCACATGGCCGTCGACGTGTATGAGCTGGTCCATGGCCTCCGCCCAGCGCTCGCCGCGGACCAGGAAGAAGACCAGCAGGTGGCGTACGTGCGCCAGCATCGGGTCGCCGGGGCGGGCCGCGTGCGCCGCGAACAGTGCGCCGTGGATCGCCTTCGTCACGACCTCGCTCTGGTAGAAGCCGCTGACCAGGTTCACCTCGGGCAGGTGCTCGAAGACTGCGAAGAGCGGCATGGCGGCGAGGAGGGAGCCCTGGGGCGCGCGGGCCGCCGCCGCTTCCGCGAACTCGTTGGCCAGCTCGCGGGAGCCGTGCCACTTCTCGCACCAGTAGTGCAGGGCCGCCAGGTGGGCGCCCATGTGGGCAGGGGCGCGGTCCAGGATCTTCAGCCAGAGCTGCTCGAACTCCGGACGGGGGTAGGCCAGTCCGCGGGCCACCGACAGCTCGATGATGTACGGGATCGGGTCACCGGGGGCCAGGAGGGCCGCCTCGCCGCACGCCGACCTCGCCTCCTCCATGATGATCCGGAACTCGTCCGTGCCCGGCGTCGCCGTACGCCACGCCTGCTGGACCAGGAACTCCGCGTGCACGGCCGCTCCGCCCGCGTCCTTGGGCTGCTCGGTCCGCCACACCCGCAGCCACTGCCCGCCGGGCGCCTCACTGACGCCGCCCGGGCGCTGCTGCAACTCCAGCGCGGCGGCGCCGGCGAAGGCCTGGACGCGCTGCCAGCGCTTCTCGCCCTCCGCCTCGGTGCCGGCCAGGAGCTGCGAGGCCGCGCGGTAGTCCTGGGTGCGCTGCACCAGGTCCAGGACGTCCAGCAGGTCCTGATCGGGGCCGGGCATGCGGATGTCCAGCTCCTCCTGCAGTACGAAGCCGTAGTTCGCCGGGTCCGCGGCGTCGGGGTGGCCCGGCGGGACCTGCTCGATCATGCCTCGCCTGCGGCGCATGAACGGCACCAGCACGAAGCCGATCATGAGCACCGCGACCAGGACCCAGAGAATCTCCATGCCTCCAGCGTTCCAGACGCCACCGACAAATGGCCAACGAGGTCGGCGACCTGTGGAGAAAGGGTTCTGTGGGGACCGGCGGCGCCTGCGGAAGGAGGGGTTGGCCGAGGTCGCGCCAAAGGTGTCCGTACTCCGTCCGGCATCAGGACCGTTCGCGCACTACGCTCGGTGCCCATGAGCGACAGGCACATCAGTCAGCACTTCGAGACCCTCGCGATCCACGCGGGCAACACCGCCGATCCCCTCACCGGCGCGGTCGTCCCGCCGATCTACCAGGTCTCGACCTACAAGCAGGACGGCGTCGGCGGCCTGCGTGGCGGCTACGAGTACAGCCGTAGCGCCAATCCGACCAGGACCGCCCTGGAGGAGAACCTCGCCGCCCTGGAGGGCGGCCGTCGCGGGCTTGCGTTCGCGTCCGGACTGGCGGCCGAGGACTGCCTGTTGCGTACGCTGCTCAGCCCGGGAGACCACGTGGTCATCCCCAATGACGCTTACGGCGGCACGTTCCGGCTGTTCGCGAAGGTCGTCGCCCGGTGGGGGGTGGAGTGGTCGGTCGCCGACACCAGCGACCCCTCCGCCGTGCGGGCCGCCATCACCCCGAAGACCAAGGTGGTCTGGGTGGAGACCCCCTCCAACCCGCTGCTCGGCATCACCGACATCGCCGCCGTCGCGCAGATCGCCCGGGACGCGGGCGCGAAGCTCGTCGTCGACAACACCTTCGCCACGCCCTACCTTCAGCAGCCGCTGTCGCTGGGCGCCGACGTCGTCGTGCACTCGCTGACCAAGTACATGGGCGGGCACTCGGACGTCGTCGGCGGTGCGCTGATCGTCAGCGACCCGGATCTGGGCGACGAACTGGCCTTCCACCAGAACGCCATGGGCGCGGTCGCCGGGCCCTTCGACTCCTGGCTGGTGCTGCGCGGCACCAAGACGCTGTCGGTGCGCATGGACCGGCACAGCGAGAACGCGACGAAGATCGCCGACATGCTGACCCGGCACGCGCGCGTGACGCGCGTTCTGTACCCGGGCCTGCCCGAGCACCCCGGTCACGAGGCCGCCGCCAAGCAGATGAAGGCGTTCGGCGGCATGGTGTCCTTCCAGGTCACGGGTGGCGAGGAAGCCGCTGTCGAGGTCTGCAACCGCGCCAAGCTGTTCACACTCGGCGAGTCCCTGGGCGGCGTCGAGTCCCTCATCGAGCACCCGGGCCGCATGACCCACGCCTCGGTGACCGGCTCGGCCCTGGAGGTGCCCGCCGACCTCGTCCGCCTCTCCGTGGGCATCGAGAACGTCGACGATCTGCTGGATGACCTCCAGCAGGCTCTCGCCTAGGCCGGGGCCCCGGACGAAGGGCTCACCAGCCGGTCAGGGGTGGAGTCGTCTCCGACGGCGGCTCCACCCACGGCTGGACCATCAGCGCCCACACCACGAACGCCACCGCCGCCGCGAACAGCAGCAGGTACGTCAGCCGCAGAGTGATCTTCCTGCGGCGCAGCATGTGGCCGCCGCGCCGTACGACCTCCGGGTACAGCTCGGGTGGCACCGGCGGCGGCGTGCGCTCCATGATCCGTCGGGCGGCCGCTTCCCGTTGGACGCGGTTCACGGTGACACCGCCTTCGCTCCCAGCACGGCCGGTGCGGGTCCGCGCGGCGGATGCAGCAGCGTCGCCGTCGCCCGGTCGCAGATCGCGTGGACGCGTTCCCTGGGCAGGCCGAGCAGCGCGGCCGTCTGCTCCTCGGCCACGCCCTCGTACAGCCGCAGGACCAGGATCAGGCGTTCCTGCGGGGAGAGGCTCGCGAGCGGGCCGGTGGCGTGCGTGCGGGCCCGGCCGAGGGCGCCCAGGCCGCCGTACTGGTGCCAGGCGGCGCGCGAGAAGCGGGTGGCCAGGTACTGGCGGGTGCGGTCGTAGGGGTCCTCGCCGCGCAGTCGGTCCCAACACGCGTACGTGTGCGCGAGGGACAGCGTCAGCAGGCGCCGCGCGCGCGGGTTGTCGTCCCGCGGCTCCGCGGTGAGCAGCGTGGCGGCATGCAGCAGCCGCCCGGCCGCGCCCGCGACGAAGGCCTCGAACTCCCGATCCCGGCGGGCGTCCTGGACCGCCTTGCGTCGTCCCACCGCCCCTCCCGCCTGACCGCGCCCTGAGGAACCGGCCCCGGCCCCGCGCGTGACGCGACGGTCGCGCACGAGGAGGACCCGGTTTCATATGAGGCCAGCGACGGCCCGGGGTCAAGAGCCGGGAGCGGATCATCCGTACACGCGTACGTGCCGGACGTGTATCGCCGGAGCGCGGGCCACGTCCCCCCGCCCGATCCGGTCTCCGGGCCCGGCGGTGTGTGCCGGCCGGCCCGGCTCAGGACCCCGAGTTCGGCTCCGTGCCGGTGATCCCCTGGGCCGCCATGCGCGTGGACAGCGCGACGTTGAAGCGGGTGAGGAGCGCGCAGAACGTCTCGCGCTCCTCGGGCGCCCAGTCGTGCGTCAGCTCGGCCATCAACTGACGCCGCGACGAGCGCACTTCCTCCAGTCGCGACTGCCCGCGGGGCGAGAGCTGGAGCACCACCGCCCGTCCGTCCTCGGGGTGCGAGGTCCGCTTGACGAGCCCCGTGTCGACAAGGGGTGCCACCTGCCGGGTGACGGTCGAAGAGTCGATCCCCATGCTCGCGGCGAGCGCCTTGACCCCCATGGGGCCTTCCTTGTCGAGGCGGTTGAGCAGCAGATATGCGGCGCGGTCCATGGAGTTGCGCACCTGCCCGACCCCACCGAGCCGGGTCTGTTCGGCACGGCGGGCGAACACCGCCACCTCGTGCTGCAGCGTGTCGAGGAGACCGCTGTCAGCGACGGTCGTCATGTCCATCGACATTTCAGGTGTTGTGGGCATGGCCGGGGGCTCACTTCATGAAGGGGGTGCTGGGTTGGGGGACAGGGTACGCGGCCCGGAGGCGGGGTGTACCGGCGCTGCGGAAACCCATCTCGGTGCTTGGTCACACCCGGGCCTTGAGCCTGTGAACTGCGAGACTTGTGTCATGAGCTACAGCACGGCTGACTCCTTGCCTCCCGTCACGCTCGACGACGTACGCGGCGCCCAGAAGATGCTCACGGGCGTGGCGCGGGTGACGGCGATGGAGGGCAGCAGGCACCTGTCCCAGCTCGTGGGCGCGCCGGTGCACCTCAAGTGCGAGAACCTCCAGCGCACGGGATCATTCAAGCTGCGCGGCGCCTATGTCCGGATCGCCGGACTTCTCCCCGAGGAGCGCGCGGCGGGCGTCGTGGCGGCGAGCGCCGGCAACCACGCGCAGGGTGTCGCGCTCGCGTCGTCGCTGCTCGGCGTGCGTTCGACGGTGTTCATGCCGAAGGGCGCGCCGCTGCCGAAGATCAGTGCGACGCAGGACTACGGCGCCGAGGTCCGCCTGCACGGGCAGGTGGTCGACGAGACGCTGGCCGCGGCGCAGGAGTATGCGGACGAGACCGGCGCGGTGTTCATCCACCCCTTCGACCATCCGGACGTCATCGCAGGTCAGGGCACGGTCGGCCTGGAAATCCTCGAACAGTGCCCGGAGGTGCGCACGATCGTCGTCGGCATCGGCGGGGGAGGGCTCGCGGCGGGCATCGCGATGGCGGTGAAGTCGCTGCGGCCCGACGTGCGCATCGTGGGCGTGCAGGCGGCGGGCGCGGCGGCGTACCCGCCCTCGCTCGCGGCCGGGCACCCGGTCGCCGTCGAAAACCCGGCGACGATGGCCGACGGCATCAGGGTCGGCCGGCCCGGTGACGTGCCGTTCCGGATCATCGGCGATCTGGTGGACGAGGTCCGCACGGTCTCCGAGGACGAGCTGGCCACCGCCCTGCTGCTGTGCCTGGAGCGGGCCAAGCTGGTCGTCGAGCCGGCCGGGGCGAGCCCGGTCGCGGCGCTGCTCAGCGACCCGGGAGCCTTCGACGGCCCGGTCGTCGCCGTGCTGTCCGGCGGGAACGTCGATCCGGTGCTGCTCCAGCGCGTCCTGCGGCACGGAATGGCCGCGCAGGGCCGCTACCTGGCCGTACGTCTGCGGCTGACGGACCGGCCGGGCGCGCTCGCGACACTTCTCGGGGTGTTGTCAGTGGTGGACGCTAACGTCCTCGATGTGAGCCACGTACGGACCGACCCGCGGCTCGGGCTCACGGAGGCGGAGGTCGAGCTGCACCTGGAGACGAAGGGTCCCGTGCACTGCGTCGAGGTCGGCCAGGCCCTGCGCGAGGCGGGCTACACCGTCATCGACTGAGGCGCGAGCGGTCGCGCCGAGGGGCGATGCGGAGGGCGAAAGTCCAGGTCGGAGGCTCTTTGTCACTCATTCGGGTAACTGTATTGAGAGACGCGATACATCGCGTTATGGTGTGTCTCGAAAATCCACCGCTGAGACGAACGAAAAGTGCCAACCTAGTTTTTCCGAAGCTTCCCCCATGACGTGGAGACTCATATGCCAGGCGCCATCTATGCCGAAGGCCTGGTGAAGACCTTCGGCGACGTAAGGGCTCTGGACGGTGTGGACCTCGATGTACCCGAGGGCACCGTCCTGGGTCTGCTCGGGCCGAATGGCGCGGGCAAGACGACGGCCGTCCGCTGCCTGACGACCCTGCTGCGGCCGGACAGCGGCTCGGCGGTCGTCGCCGGCATCGATGTCCTGAAGAACCCCGACGCCGTCCGCCGCTCCATCGGCCTGTCCGGCCAGTTCGCGGCGGTCGACGAGTACCTCACCGGCCGCGAGAACCTCCAGATGGTCGGCCAGCTCTACCAGATGAAGGCGAAGGCGGCGAAGGCCCGCGCGGGCGAGCTGCTGGAGCAGTTCGATCTCGCCGACGCCGCGGACCGGCCCGCGAAGACCTACTCCGGAGGCATGCGCCGCCGGCTCGACCTCGCCGCGGCCCTGGTGGTCTCACCTCCCGTGATGTTCATGGACGAGCCGACCACCGGCCTCGACCCGCGCAACCGCCAACTGCTGTGGGAGGTCATAAAGCGGCTCGTCTCGGGTGGCACGACGCTGCTGCTGACCACCCAGTACCTCGAAGAGGCCGACCATCTCGCGCACGACATCGCCGTCGTCGACCACGGCCATGTCATCGCCACGGGCACCTCCGACCAGCTCAAGGCCCGCACCGGCGGCGAGCGCGTCGAGGTCGTGGTGCACGAGCGCGACGACATGCAGACCGCTTCGGAGGTGCTGCGCGGCTTCGGCAAGGGCGAGACCACGGTCGAGGACCACATGCGCAAGCTCACCGTGCCCGTGACCGGCGGCGCCAAGCTACTCGCCGAGGTCATCCGCGAGCTCGACACCCGCGGCATCGAGATCGACGACATCGGGCTGCGCCGGCCCACCCTCGACGACGTGTTCCTGTCCCTGACGGGCCACCTGGCGGAGGTCAAGAACGGGGAGAGCGACAAGAAGGAGGCCGCGAAGTGAGCGCCATCAACGATTCCGCGGTCATCGCCCGCAGGAATTTGATTCGTATGGGCCGGATTCCCGAGATGCTCATTTTTGGGCTGATCCAGCCAATTATGTTCGTGGTGCTGTTCACCTACGTGTTCGGTGGCTCGATCCAGGTCGGCTCGTCCAGCTCCACCCAGGCTTACCGAGAGTTCCTGATGGCCGGCATCTTCGCGCAGACTGTCACGTTCGCCACGGCGGGTGCGGGTGCGGGCATCGCCGACGACATGCACAAGGGCCTCATCGACCGCTTCCGCTCCCTGCCGATGGCACGTGGCGCGGTGCTGACCGGGCGCACCTTCGCCGACCTGGTGCAGACGGCGCTCACCCTCGTCGTGCTGGCGGTCGTCGCCGTGATCGTCGGCTGGCGCACGCACGAGAACCTCGGCAAGGTACTCGCCGGGTTCGGGCTGCTGCTGCTTCTCGGTTACGCGTTCTCGTGGATCGGCGCCCTCATCGGCCTGTCCGTGCGCACTCCTGAGGCAGCGACCTCGGGCGGCCTGATCTGGCTGTTTCCGCTGACGTTCATCTCGAACGCCTTCGTGGACGCGAACCAGATGCCCACCTTCCTGCGGCACATCGCGGAATGGAACCCGTTCAGTGCCACCGTGCAGGCGTGCCGCGAGCTGTTCGGCAACCTTCCCCCGGGCTTCCAGACGCCAGACGCCTGGCCGATGCAGCACCCCGTGTGGGCCTCGCTGATCTGGTCGGTCGTGATCATCCTGACCTTCCGCACGCTCGCGGTCCGCAAGTACCGCCGGGCGACGGGCTGACGGCTTCCCGATCCTTTTGGTCAAGGTCGGCGACCGCATGACGAGGCCCCCGGCGCCGGGAGGCGGCCGGGGGCTGAAGGAAGTCCGGTGCTGAAGGTCCGGGGCGCGGGGTCAGCCGTTGTAGGGCTCGGCCTTGAGGATCTTCACCGAGGCCGACTTGCCGTTCGGCAGCTCGTACTGGGCGTCCTCGCCGACCTTGTGGCCGATCACGCCGGAGCCCAGCGGGGACTGCGGCGAGTACGTCTCGATGTCGGAACTCGCGTACTCGCGCGAGGCGAGCAGGAACGTCATCGTGTCGTCCTCGTCGCCGTCGAAGGCGATCGTCACGACCATGCCGGGCGCCACCGCACCGTCCGCGGACGTCGGCGTCTCGCCGACCTTGGCGTTCTCCAGGAGCTGGGTGAGCTGCCGAACACGGAGCTCCTGCTTGCCCTGCTCCTCCTTGGCGGCGTGGTACCCGCCGTTCTCGCGCAGGTCGCCCTCCTCGCGCGCGGCCGCGATCTTGGCGGCGATCTCCGTGCGCGCAGGACCAGACAGGTACTCCAGCTCGGCCTTGAGCTGGTTGTACGCCTCCTGGGTCAGCCAGGTGACGTTCTCGCTGGTCTGGGTCACAGGTGCTCCTCGTCGGTACTGGGAATACAAAGCATCGCCCTACCCAGAAGGATGTTCCTTCATGGAAGGGCGAAACCACGAGCCTAACAATTCAAAGCCCGAAGGGGGAGGACATAAGCCATCAGAATCACATCAACGCAGGTCAGCGCCTACGTATTACGGACCGATCCGGTCGGAGTCGACCAATGTCGGTCGGATTCGCGCGGTTGGATCAGTCGGAGTGGCAGCCGAGCAGTTCGGCCGTCGTCCCCTGGGACGTCGTACGGAGCGTGACGACCTTGTCGATCCGGGTGGTGTCGCCGTCGAAGCGGAAGTCGGCCCGGCCCACCTCGGCACCGCTCTCCGCCTGGGAGCGCAGGGTGCAGTAGCCGGAGGCGCCGGCGTCCTTGCGGACCTCCAGATGCACCTTCACCGCGTCCTTCTGGGCGTCGAACTCGATGACCTCGGCGCTGATCTTGTTCTGGCCGACGTAGTAGTAGGCGAAATAGCCGATCAGTGCCAGGAGCAGCGCGCCGAGGGCGGTGCCGACGACCTTGAGCGTGCGGTCGGCGCGCGCGTCCGAGGAGCGGCCGTAGCGGCCCTCGGGCAGCCGCGTGCTCGCCGTACTCATGATCGTCCTCTCCGCCGGGGCGGGACGGATGTCCCGAAAGAGGGCCCGCGGGCAGTACCGCGGAATTATCCGCCCCCCGATTCGGTCACTATAGAAGCCGCCGATCGCGCCGGTTGACACCGGGCGCCGACTACGAGGATTGAGTCTTGACTGACCAGTTGCGACTGATGGCCGTGCACGCCCACCCCGACGACGAGTCGAGCAAGGGCGCGGCCACCATGGCGAAGTACGTGTCCGAGGGGGTGGACGTGCTGGTCGTGACCTGCACGGGCGGGGAGCGCGGCTCCATCCTCAATCCGAAGCTTCAGGGCGACAAGTACATCGAGGAGCACATCCACGAGGTACGCAAGAAGGAGATGGACGAGGCCCGCGAGATCCTCGGGGTGAAGCAGGAGTGGCTCGGCTTCGTCGACTCCGGCCTGCCCGAGGGTGACCCGCTGCCGCCGCTGCCCGACGGCTGCTTCGCCCTCGAGGACGTCGACAAGGCGGCCGGTGAGCTGGTGAAGCAGATCCGTTCGTTCCGTCCCCAGGTGATCACCACCTATGACGAGAACGGCGGCTACCCGCACCCCGACCACATCATGACCCACAAGATCTCGATGGTGGCCTTCGAGGGCGCGGCGGACGCCGAGAAGTACCCGGAGGCGGAGTTCGGCCCGGCCTACCAGGCGCAGAAGCTCTACTACAACCAGGGCTTCAACCGCCCCCGCACCGAGGCGCTGCACAACGCGATGCTGGAGCGGGGCCTTGAGTCGCCGTACGGGGACTGGCTCAAGCGCTGGGACGAGTTCGAGCGCACCGAGCGCACGATCACCACGCATGTCCCGTGCGCGGACTTCTATGAGATCCGCGACAAGGCGCTGATCGCGCACGCCACGCAGATCGACCCCGACGGGGGCTGGTTCCGCGTCCCGATGGAGCTCCAGAAGAAGGTCTGGCCGACCGAGGAGTACGAGCTCGCGAAGTCCCTCGTCGATACCTCCCTCCCCGAGGACGACCTCTTTGCGGGCATCCGCGACAATGCCTGACATGAGCGCAAGCGCAAGCCTGGCAATGACACAGCTCGCCACCCTCGCCAAGGAGGTGGACGAGAACAAGGTCACCCCCGGCGTCCTCGGTTTCATCGTCTTCGCGGTGATGGCACTGGCGGTCTGGGGCCTGATGAAGTCCATGAACCGCCACATGAACCGGGTCGAGTTCATGGAGACCCCGGACCCGAAGGCGGATTCCGGGGACTCCGCCGAAGCGGCCGGCGCGGCGAAGCCGTAGCAGGGCTGAGGGCGAAGCTCCCCGGGGGCCCGGCACACCTCAGTGCCGGGCGGCTGTGGCCACCCCCATGACTTCGCGTGCGTGGCGGTTCGGCACCATGCCGAGCCGCCAGGCCTGCCAGCCCTCCTCCAGGTTCACGCCGCGTTCGAGCAGCAGCTCGTACGCCTCGACGTAACCGTCCAGCTTCGCGTCGCGCAGGGCGTGGCCGGTGCGGGAGAGCCGGGCCAGTTCCTCCTGGGCCACCGCCGTGCCGACCTCCACCCCGCCGGGGGCCGCGTACGGCAGCAGGGTGCAGCGCAGGAAGCGGGCCCAGTCCTCGCCGCGCCGGTCGCCGTAGGACGCGAAGAGGCCGATCGCGTCGTCGCACAGGGTCAGCGCCTGCTGGGTGCGGGTGTTCCCGGCGTCCACCACCGCCAGCTCCAGGCATGTCCATGCCTCGCCGTGCGCGACGCCGATGCGCTGGAAGTCGGCCCGGGCGTCCACCAGGAGCTGACGGGCGAATCCGGAGTTGCGCAGGGAGCCCGTCTGGGCGGCCCGCTGGTCGCGGGTCACCCGCGCCGAGTGGTGCCGGGCGCACGCGAGCCCGTACACGTCGCGCATCCGCGAGAACATCGTCCGCGAGCGCTCCAGCTCCCGTACCGCGAGGTCGAGGTTGCCCGTCTCCTCCAGGGCCTGGCCCAGGTAGTAGAGGGACCACGCCTCGCCGCGCGCGTCCTCGTTGTCGCGGTGGCGGGAGGCCGCCCGGCGCAGGCCGTCGACTGCCGGGGACGGGTCGCCGGCGACCAGGCGGGCCCGGGACAACTGGGTCAGGGCCCAGGCCTCGCCGCGGGCGTCGCGCGTGCGGCCGTACAGGTCCAGGGCCGCCCGCAGATCCTCGTCCGCCCGCGGTACGTCGCCCATCCGCAGGCCGAGCTGGCCGAGCTGGAAGTGGGCCCACGCCTCGCCGTGCAGGGACTCGCCGGCCCGGTGCAGGGACAGGGACTCGGTCAGCAGGTCCAGGGACTCGGCGACATGGCCCCGGTCGCGTTCCACCGCCGCCAGCGCGTGCATGGTCCAGGCGCGGTCCGTCGCCAGCTCGGGCGCCGACTGGAGGTCCAGGGCCTCACGGAGTTTCGTCGCCGCCTCGGTGAGGTTGCCCTGGTGGTGCAGGGTGATGCCGAGGGAGCACAGGGCACGGGCCGCGCCCGCGTCGTGCTGGGCCTCCATGTAGAGCTCGACCACCGAGGTCAGGGTCGTGCGGGCCTTGTCCAGTTCGCCGAGCTGACGGGCCGCGATGCCGGTGCGCCACTGCACCGAGCGGACCAGCAGGCCGTTGTCCTCCTCTCCCGCACCCGACTCCGTCTGAGCGGGGGACCCGCCACGTGCCAGCTCGCTGATCTCACCGAGGCGGTAGAGGTCGCCGCGCAGCAGGCAGTAGTCGCACAGGGCGCCCAGCAGGTTCAGCACGGCCGCCTGGTTGGCGTCCTCCGCGTGCCGGAGCGCCGCCGTGATGAAGCTCGACTCGTCGTCCAGCCAGCGCAGCGCGTCGTCCAGCGAGGAGAAGCCGTGCGGGCTGAAGCGGTCCGAACGGGTCGACATGTTGCCGTCGACCAGCCGCAGCACCGAGTCGGCCAGCTCGGCGTAGTTCACGATCAGCCGTTCCTGCGCCGCCGTGCGCTCCGCGGGCTCCTCCTCGTCGAGCAGGCGGGCCTGGGCGAAGGCGCGGACCAGGTCGTGCAGGCGGTAGCGGTTGCCGCGGACATGGTCGATCAGGCCCGACCGGGACAGTGCCTCCAGCAGACGGGTCGCCTCCGCCTGGTCCGTGGCCAGCAGGGATGCCGCCGCTGCCGCGCCGAGCGAGGCCCGGCCCGCCAGCGCCAGCCTGCGCAGCAGCCGCCGCGCCGCCTCCGACTGGTCGGTGTAGCGCAGCCACAGCACCCGCTCGATCGGCTCCACCGGGCCGTACGCGCTCAGATCCGTCGCCAGTGTGCGCGGTGAGCGCGGGCCGAGCGAGGAGCCCGCGATGCGCAGCGCCAGCGGCAGGCCGCCGCACAACTGCCGGATCAGGTCGGCCGATTCGGCGTCGTAGGGGCCCGAGGAATCCTCCGCCGACACGGTCAGCAGCTCCTCGGCGCCCGCCGCGTCCAGTGCCGCAACCGGGAGCTGGTGCACCCAGGCGGCGAGGTCGGAGGGCAGGTCGAGGGGCTTGCGGGAGGTGACCAGGACCAGACTGTCGGAGCGCTCGGGGACGAGGGTGCGGACCTGCTCCGGGTCCGCGGCGTCGTCCAGGACGACGGTGACCGGGAGGCCGGTGAGGTGCTGGTGGTAGAGCTCGCTGAGCCGTTTGACCTGCTGGTCCACCGACGAGCGCTCGCGGAACAGGAGCTGCTCGCGCGGGGCGCCCAAACGGTTCAGCAGATGCAGCAGCGCGTCTCTCGTCGACAGCGGCGGCTCCTGAGCGGTGTCGCCGCGCAGGTCCACCACGCACGCGCCGCGGAACTGGTCCTTCAGCCCGTGGGCCGCGCGGATCGCCAGCGCGGTACGGCCGCTGCCGGGCGGGCCGTGCAGGACGACGACCGTCGGCCTGGTCTCCGTACTGGCGCGGGCCGCCTGCACCCACTGCCCGATGCGGGCCATCTCCTGCCGCCGTCCCGCGAACGGACCCATCGGCTCCGGCAGTTGGGCGAAGGACTGCTCCAGCACGTTGCGGCCGCGCGCGGCGGCGCTCTTGTCCGCGCCCCTGAGCCGCGGCCCTGTCTTCTTCGGGCCGGTGGACGCGCTGAGCATCCGCTGCTGGTCGAGGAAGGGGCGGATGCCGCGGACCTCCAGCGCCGTCAGCCATTGCAGGCGGAGCTGTTGCGGGCCGCCGGGCTGGCCGACGGCACCGGCGCGCTGGTGTGCGGCGGGCAGGTGGGTGCCGGCCACCTTCGCGACGGTGGCCGCCGCGCCGACGACGCCGACGGTGACGCCCGCGCCCACCGCGGTGCTCGCGCCGGTGCCGAGCGCCAGGTCGGACACGACGGCCGCGAGCGCGGCGACGCCGGCCACCATCAGCGGTGTGGCACCGCCCTCGCGCGCGAAGCGCTGCCCGAACGTGAGCCGGCCGGCCTCCGCCTCGTCCAGCGCCCGGGTGTACGCCTCGTACTCCTCGGCCGCCGCCTCCGCCAGGGCGTCCAGCGCGCCACGCGCCCGCGACAGCAGCACCTGCCCCTCGATGCGGCCGCCCGAGCGCCGCACCTCCTCCTCCACGGCCCGGGCCAACAGCCTCTCGGCCTCAGTCCGATGGCTGTCCCGCATGTCACGTCCCCCTCCGGCGGCAACGGCGTTCTTGGTCAAGTGTGCTGCGGACGGGGCGTTGTGGGGAGAGGGCAGGGGGACGGGTGCCGAAGGTCGCGGGGAGGGACGGCGGCCCGCGCCACGCAGAAGGCCGTACCGCCTGTCCGTGCGCCGATCCGGGGGGACGGAGGACTCGAGGTCGCCGTCGGGTGGATGCCTGACGCGTGACGGCGGGGGTACTGCGGCAGGATGGACCCCATGCCGAACCGACTGGCTCACGAGACGTCCCCCTATCTTCTCCAGCACGCGGACAACCCGGTCGACTGGTGGCCGTGGTCGGCCGAGGCCTTCGAGGAGGCCCGCAAGAGCGACAAACCGGTCCTGCTCAGCGTCGGTTACAGCAGTTGTCACTGGTGCCATGTGATGGCGCACGAGTCCTTCGAGGACCAGGAGACCGCCGACTACCTCAACGCCCACTTCGTCAGCGTCAAGGTCGACCGCGAGGAGCGGCCCGACGTGGACGCCGTCTACATGGAGGCCGTGCAGGCGGCCACCGGGCAGGGCGGCTGGCCCATGACGGTGTTCCTCACCCCGGACGCCGAGCCCTTCTACTTCGGCACCTACTTCCCGCCCGCGCCCCGCCAGGGCATGCCGTCCTTCCGCCAGGTCCTGGAGGGCGTGCGCGGCGCCTGGACCGACCGGCGCGAGGAGGTCGCCGACGTCGCCGGGAAGATCGTGCGCGACCTCGCCGGGCGCGAGATCTCCTACGGCGGCCCCGAGGCCCCCGGTGAGCAGGAGCTCTCGGCGGCGCTGCTCGGGCTCACCCGGGAGTACGACCCGCAGCGCGGCGGATTCGGGGGCGCGCCCAAGTTCCCGCCGTCCATGGTGATCGAGTTCCTGCTGCGCCACCATGCGCGCACGGGCGCCGAGGGCGCGCTCCAGATGGCTCAGGACACCTGCGAGCGGATGGCCCGGGGCGGTCTCTACGACCAGCTCGGCGGCGGGTTCGCGCGCTACTCCGTCGACCGTGACTGGGTGGTGCCGCACTTCGAGAAGATGCTGTACGACAACGCCCTGCTGTGCCGTGCCTACGCCCACCTCTGGCGCGCCACGGGCTCCGAGCTGGCACGCCGCGTCGCCCTGGAGACGGCGGACTTCATGGTGCGCGAACTGCGCACGAACGAGGGCGGGTTCGCCTCCGCGCTCGACGCCGACAGCGACGACGGGACCGGCAGGCACGTCGAGGGCGCGTACTACGTGTGGACGCCGGACCAACTGCGCGAGGTCCTCGGCGGCGACGACGCCGACCTCGCCGTGCGGTACTTCGGCGTGACGGAAGAGGGCACGTTCGAGCACGGCTCCTCCGTCCTCCAGCTCCCGCAGCAGGACGAACTGTTCGACGCCGAGAAGATCACCTCGATCCGTGAGCGCCTCCTGCGGCAGCGCGCGACACGCCCCGCCCCCGGCCGGGACGACAAGATCGTCGCCGCCTGGAACGGCCTCGCCATCGCCGCCCTGGCCGAGACCGGCGCCTACTTCGACCGTCCGGACCTGGTGGACGCGGCCCTCGGCGCCGCCGACCTGCTGGTCCGGCTGCACCTGGACGATCATGCCCGTATCGCCCGTACCAGCAAGGACGGCCAGGTCGGCGCGAACGCGGGCGTGCTGGAGGACTACGCCGACGTCGCCGAGGGCTTCCTCGCGCTCGCGTCCGTCACCGGCGAGGGCGTCTGGCTGGAGTTCGCCGGGTTCCTGCTCGACCACGTGATCGCCCGCTTCGTCGACGAGGAGTCCGGTGGTCTGTACGACACGGCCGCCGACGCCGAGCGGCTGATCCGCCGTCCGCAGGACCCCACCGACAACGCCGCCCCCTCCGGCTGGAGCGCCGCGGCCGGCGCGTTGCTGAGCTACGCGGCGCAGACCGGCGCCGAGCCCCACCGCCGCGCCGCCGAGCGGGCGTTGGGGGTTGTGAAGGCCCTCGGCCCGCGCGTCCCCCGCTTCATCGGGTGGGGGCTCGCGGTGGCCGAGGCCGCTCTCGACGGGCCGCGAGAAGTCGCGGTGGTCGGGCCGTCCCTGGCCGACGAGGGCACAAAGGCGCTGCACCGTACGGCACTTCTGGGCACCGCTCCGGGCGCGGTCGTGGCCGTGGGAACTCCGGAGAGTGACGAGTTCCCGCTCCTCGCCGACCGTCCCCTTCAGCAGGGCGAACCCGCCGCATACGTCTGCCGTAACTTCACCTGCGATGCCCCGACCACGGACCCGGACCGTCTCAGAGCCGCGCTGAGCGGCTGAAACGGCTGCCATAACGGGGCACTTACGCAACCTGTGTTCGAATCGTTCACTCTCGGGGCTCGTTGTGATGAAACGCGCTCTTCATCGAAACAGCCTGCGGACTTCACAGATCCCCCCTAATCTCTCCACAGTGCCGCGGCAGGTGTGACTCACCGTCGCGACAGGGGGCATTGGGGATCTGGGGGGATCTGTTGCTGACGTCTGTCTTCATAGCCGTCGTCTCGCTGGCCTTGTTCTGGATGGCGGCTTTCACTCTGTGGTGGCAGATGCACGCGTGGCGTACGCCCGAAGTGCTCGCCTCCACCCGGTTCAGCAGACCGGACGGCGGCGAGCACCTGTCGTTCTCGCTGCTGCTTCCGGCACGGCACGAACAGGCCGTGCTGGACCACACCATCCAGCGGCTGCTGGAGTCCACACACACCGACTTCGAGATCATCGTCATCGTCGGACACGACGACCCGGAGACCACGGAGGTGGCCGAGAACGCCGCCTCGCGTGATCCACGCGTCCGCGTGGTCGTCGACACCCACGAGAAGAAGAACAAACCGAAGGCCATGAACACGGCGCTGCCGCACTGCCGCGGCGACGTCGTCGGGGTCTTCGACGCCGAGGACCAGGTCCACCCGGAGCTCCTCGCGCACGTCGACCACGCGTTCCGGACCACCGGCGCCGACGTGGTCCAGGGCGGGGTCCAGTTGATCAACTTCCACTCGAGCTGGTACAGCCTGCGCAACTGCCTGGAGTACTTCTTCTGGTTCCGTTCCCGGCTGCACCTGCACGCGCAGAAGGGGTTCATCCCGCTCGGCGGCAACACCGTCTTCGTGCGTACGGACGTGCTCAGGGAAGCCGAAGGCTGGGATCCCAACTGCCTCGCCGAGGACTGCGACCTGGGTGTCCGTCTCTCCAGCGTCGGCAAGAAGGTCGTCGTCGCCTACGACTCCGACATGGTGACCAAGGAGGAGACGCCGGGCAGCCTGATGTCGCTGCTGAAGCAGCGCACCCGCTGGAACCAGGGCTTCCTCCAGGTGTACCGGAAGAAGGACTGGAAGCAACTGCCCACCTTCGGGCAGCGGTTGCTCGCCCGGTACACCCTCATGACGCCGTTCATGCAGGCCTTCACCGGGCTCATCATCCCGCTCAACGTCGCGATCGCGGTCTTCCTCGACGTCTCCGTGACCGTCGCCTTCATCACCTTCCTGCCGGCCGTCACCGCGCTCGTCACCTTCGTCTTCGAGATCGTCGGACTGCACGACTTCGGCAAGCAGTACGGGCTGCGCGTCCGCTTCGTCCACTACCTGAAGCTCATCGTGGGCGGTCCCTTCTACCAGGTGCTCCTCGCCGGGGCCGCCGTCCGCGCCGTATGGCGTGAGCAGCGCGGCCAGAACGACTGGGAGCTGACCACCCACGTAGGCGCGCATCTCGCCGACGCCGAAGTGACCCGAGACCTCCGAGAGGACGTCCCTGCGTGACCTCCACCCTTCCCGCGGTGACCACTCCGAAGGTCCCCGCGCAGCGGCAGCCTGCGCCTGCAGCGCGTCCGACCGGTCGAACAACCCCTCCGATACGGCTGCGTTCGTCCCGGTCCGACCTGATCCTGTGCGGCGTACTCCTCGTCGCGATCCTCGTCGTACAGGGCTGGAACATCGCCGACTACCCGACCCTCAGTGACGACGAGGGCACCTACCTCGCCCAGGCCTGGGCCGTGCAGGACGGCCGGGGCCTCGCCCACTACACGTACTGGTACGACCACCCGCCGCTCGGCTGGATCCAGCTCGCCCTGCTGACCTGGATACCGGCGGCGCTCAGCCCCGAGTCGATGACCGTCGGCAGCATGCGCGCCGCGATGCTCGTGATCAGCGCCGTCAGCGCGGTCCTCGTCTATGTGATCGGGCGGCGGCTGTCGCTGCCGCGCTGGGCCGCCGGGCTCGGCATGGCCCTGTTCGGCCTGTCGCCCCTGTCGGTCGTGCTCCAGCGGGAGATCTTCCTCGACAACCTCGCGGTGATGTGGACGCTGGTCGCGTTCGCGCTCGCCGCCTCGCCCAGCCGTCACCTGTGGCACCACTTCGGCGCCGGGATCGCGGCCGCGACCGCCGTGCTGACCAAGGAGACGATGCTCTTCGTCCTCCCCGCGGTCCTCATCACCATGTGGCGGCACAGCCACCGCGACACCCGCAAGTTCGCCCTCACCGGCGCGGTCACGGCCTGCACGCTGATCGGCCTGTCCTACCCGCTGTTCGCCCTGCTGAAGGGCGAGCTGTTCCCGGGCAGCGGGCACGTCTCCCTGTGGGACGGCATCAAGTACCAGATGACCAGACCCGGTTCGGGCTTCATCCTCGACCAGGGATCCGGCTCCTGGGGCGTCCTGCAGTCGTGGCTCTACTACGACCGCGTCCTCATCGTCGGTGGCCTCGCGGGCGGCCTGCTGCTCCTGGTCACCTGGCGCTGGTCGGTCACCGCCCGGGCGCTGGCCGGCCCGTCGTTCGCGGTGGTCATCCTCGCCCTGGTGGCCATGCGCCCCAGCGGCTACCTGCCCGCCATGTACGTCATCCAGGCCCTGCCGTTCCTCGCCCTCGTCCTCGCCGGCGGCACCGCCTCCGTCGCCCACGCCGTACTGCGGCGATGGCGGTCCGAGGCCGAGCACCGGTACCTGACCGGCGGACGGTACGCCCTCGCGGCCGTACTCGCGATCTCGGCCGGCGCCTATGTCGTCCCGCGCTGGTACGACGGCGACCGCACCGCGGTCACCGCCGACGCCAACGCGCCCTACCAGGCCGCCTCCAAGTGGCTGTCCACCGAGGTGGAGGACCCGAAGGACACCCGGGTCCTGGTCGACGACGCGCTCTGGCTGGACCTGGTGCACGCCGGGTACAAGCCCGGGCTCGGCGTCATCTGGTTCTACAAGGCCGACCTCGACCCGGCCGTGACCAAGACGATGCCGCGCGGCTGGAAGGACCTCGACTACGTCGTCGCCTCCCCGACGGTCCGTCGCGACGCGGTCGACCTGCCCAACGTCAAGGCGGCCATCGAGCACTCGAAGCCGGTCGCCGTCTTCGGCCGCGGCGAGGACCGCATCGAGATCCGCCAGATCCAGACAGCCGCCGGAGGCGTGCGATGACCCAGGAATACACCGCCCCGGGAGAGCTGGGCGATCCGTCCGTCGAAGCCGTCGAGGTGCCCGAGCCGGGTGCCGTCACCATCGTCGTGCCGACCTTCAACGAGTCGGCGAACGTACGGCAACTGCTGCACCAGATCACCGAGTCGGTGCCGTCCCGGCTGCCCTGCGAGGTCGTCTTCGTGGACGACTCCAGCGACGACACCCCGCAGGTCATCAAGGAGGCCGCGCAGGACTGCCCGTTCCCGGTCACCGTCATCCACCGCGACGAACCCGTCGGCGGGCTCGGCGGCGCGGTCGTCGAGGGGATGAAGGCGGCCGGCTCGGACTGGATCGTCGTCATGGACGGCGACTGCCAGCATCCGCCGTCCCTGGTGCCGGAGCTGGTGGCCACCGGCGAGCGTGCGAACGCCGGGCTCGTCGTCGCCTCCCGGTACATCAAGGGCGGCAGCCGGGCCGGGCTCGCGGGCAGCTACCGCGTGGCCGTGTCGCGCATGGCGACCTGGCTGACCAAGTCCCTCTTCCCGCGCCGGCTGCACGGCATCAGCGACCCGATGAGCGGCTTCTTCGCGATCCGCCGCAGCGACATCACCGCCGAGGCGCTCAAGCCGCTCGGCTACAAGATCCTGCTGGAGCTGGCGGTCCGCAGCCGCCCGCGCACGGTCACCGAGGTGCCGTTCGTGTTCCAGGAGCGGTTCGCGGGGGAGTCCAAGTCCACGGCGGCGGAGGGCCGGCGCTTCCTGCGGCATCTCGCCGGACTGCGTACGGCCGACCCGCTGTCCCGGATGGTGGTGTTCGGGCTGATCGGGCTCACCGGGTTCGTGCCGAACCTGGCCGCGCTGTGGGCGATGACGCAGATGGGGCTGCACTACCTCCCCGCGGAGATAGTCGCCAACCAGTTCGGCGTGGCCTGGAACTTCCTGCTCATCGAGAAGCTGCTGTTCCGCGACCGGCGGCAGCACCGCCACTGGGCCGACCGCACCGTCCGGTTCGCGCTGCTCGCCAACGCCGACCTGGTGCTGCGCATCCCGCTGATCGCGCTGCTGGTGGGCCAGTTCGGGCTGGCCGTGCTGCCCGCGACCGCGCTGGCCCTGGTCATCACCTTCGTCCTGCGCTTCGCCGGTACCGAAGCGCTGGTCTATCTGCCGAGCCGCCGTACCGGTCGGCGGCCCGGGAGCCGCACCGCAAGGAGAGCCGCATGAACAAGCGCCTCGTCGGCAAACACCGAAGAAGGACCGCACTGGTCGGGGTGGGCGCCCTGACCGCCGGTCTGCTCCTCACCTCGCCCCAGTCCGCCTCCGCCGCCAACCTCGTCAAGAACCCCGGCTTCGAGACCGCCGGCACCGACGACATGCCCTACTGCTGGAAGAAGTCCGGCTGGGGCGACAACGACTTCACCTTCGAGACGACGGCGGACGCCCACAGCGGCTCCAAGGCGATGAAGGTGTCGCTCACCCGCCGTGTCGAGGGCGACCGCAAGGCGCTGATCACCGAGTCCGCCCAGTGCGCGCCGGTCGTCACGCCGGGCAAGCAGTACGACCTGGGGCTCTGGTACAAGTCGACCACCCCGGACACCTCGCTCACCCTCTTCCGGCACGACGCCACGGCGGGCTGGCAGTACTGGACCGACCTCAAGACGCTGGAGATGGCGGCCAACTGGACCGAGGCGACGGTCCGCACGCCCGAGGTGCCCGCCGGCACCGACCGGATCGCCTGGGGCGTCTCCGTCTACGGCACCGGCTCCGTGACCACCGACGACTACACGATGGACCAGGTCGCCGACGCCGTCCCGGACCCGGTGTGCACGGGCACCGCCGAGCAGTGCGCGAACGGCCGCTGGGACGTGCTGCCCACCCAGAACCCGGTCCGCTCCATGCACTCCGTCGTCCTGAACAACGGCAAGGTGCTGCTGATCGCCGGTTCCGGCAACAGTGAGCAGATGTTCGAGGCGGGCACGTTCACCAGCGCGGTCTACGACCCGCAGAACGGCACGTACAAGCAGATCCCCACGCCCAAGGACATGTTCTGCGCCGGTCACGTCCAGCTCGACGACGGGCGTGTGCTCGTGATGAGCGGCAACAAGGCGTATCCGGTGCCGGGCGGGCACGGCTACGAGGGCTACAAGGACTCGTACGTCTTCGACCCGGTCACCGAGACGTACAGCAAGACCAACGACATGAACGACGGCCACTGGTACCCGTCGGCCACCGTCCTCGGCAACGGTGACGTGATCTCCTTCGGCGGTCTGCGCGAGGACTCGACGGGCTCGGTGACCGCCGAGCTGTGGTCGGACGCCGAGCAGAAGTGGCTGGAGCTCTGGAAGGTCAACCAGACCTGGTCGTACTGGGGCCTGTACCCGTCGATGATCCTCATGCAGGACGGCCGCCTCTTCTACTCCGGCAGCCACGTCTTCGGCAACAACATCCCCGGCACCGGTTCGGCGGTCTACGACTACGGCGCCAACACGGTCACCCAGATCCCGGGCCTGCAGAACAAGGACGAGCGCGACCAGTCCGCGAGCGTGCTGCTGCCCCCGGCCCAGGACCAGAAGGTCCTCACCATCGGCGGCGGCAACATCGACTCCAACCCGGACGCGAACCGCCTCACCGACGTCATCGACCTCAAGCAGCCCAACCCGTCCTACGTCGCGGGACCGCCGCTTCCGCAGGGCACCGTCGACCTCGGGAACGGCAAGGTCCCGCAGACCGGCAACCAGGGCAAGATGTACGTCTCCGCCGTGCTCCTGCCCGACGGCAAGGTCCTGGAGACCGGCGGTGGGCTGCACAACCGGGCCGACCCGGTGTACGAGTCGTCGATCTACGACCCGGCGACCAACACCTTCGACCCGGTGGCGGCGGACCCGGAGGAGCGCGGCTACCACTCCTCGGCTTTCCTCCTGCCCGACGGCCGTGTCATGGCGACGGGCGACAACCCGGGCAACGGCTCCTGGAACCACGACGTGTCGATCTACACCCCGCCTTATCTCCTCAAGGGGCCGCGCCCGGCGATCACTTCGGTGATCGACACCGAGTGGACGTACGGCGACACCCAGCGGATCACCGTCGACCGCCCCATCGCCAAGGCCGAGCTGATCCGCCCGGCCGCCGTCACCCACTCCTCGGACCCGAACCAGCGGTTCGTGGATCTGCCCCTGTCGGTGGACGGCAACAACGTCGACCTGAACGTGACGAGCAACCCGAACCTGGCCCCGCCCGGCTGGTACATGCTCTTCGCGGTCGACGCCAACGGCGTACCGTCCGTGGCCAAGTGGGTCCACCTGCAAGGTCCTTCGGCCCTGAGCGCCGCGGACTCCTCCGCCCACGTCCACGACTTCGCCGACAACCTCAAGGGCAAGGTCACGGGCCCCGGCAAGAAGCGCACCTCACAGAAGGTCAGCCCGACCGTCTCCGGCTGCGACCGCCACTACGGCTCCGTCAACGTCTGCGTCCCGACGGACTTCCCGCCGACCGTGAAGGCCACGACGAAGTCCCGCTGCGCCTGGCTGAAGCAGAACGACTACGGCCGCCTGAAGGTCAACGGCAAGGACGACCCGCTGAAGCTGGACCCGAACAAGGACGGGATCGCATGCGGAAAGGGTGACGTGAGCAGGCGTTAGCCTCAGCTCGCGTAGTCCGCGAGGGCGCGCTCCACGATGGCGACGAGCTGTTCGTGGTGCGCGCCCTTCCAGTACGCGCGCTTGCACTCGGTGCACTGCGCGAAGACGTCGTACGACCGCTGCGTCCCGCCCTCCAACTGCTCGGCGACCTCCTCCTTCGTGGCCTCCTTCAGCAGGCCGTTGCAGGCGGTGCACCGGGTCCAGGGCCGCAGTTCGGGGCGGAACCGGTCGAGGACGTCGCGGAGTTGGTCCTCGGGGCGGGTGCTGTACACATAGCCGCCGGCCCACAGCTCACGGCGTCGCAGCAGCCCCCGGTCACGGCTCAGCATGACCCGTTTCTCCGCGGCCGAGAGCGCCGCCAGCGCCGGGTCGCCGATGTCCGTCGACTCGTACGCCGTGTCCACGCCGAGCAGCCGCATCCGCCGGGCCAGCGTGCCGAGGTGGACGTCGAGCAGGAAGCGCAGGGGAGCGCCGGGCACCCGCTGGGGGCGCGCGACGGGCCGTACGGACACGGACCCCCCGCCCGCCAGGACGTACGACACCGGCATCTCACGGCCGTCCACGACCACGGCGCCGACCTCCGTCAGCGGGACGCCGAGGGACTCCACGACATGGCCGAGGGTCGAGACACCGTCGGTGGTGACCCGGGCGGCGCCGTCCTGGCGTCGGCCGTTGGGCAGGAACACCCTCAGTTCGGGGGCGAACTCGACGTGGATCTCGGGACCGTTCACCCGGCCAGGATGACACGGCCCGGGGCTCGCTCCTCAGCTCTTTTTCGCGGGGAGCCCGTGCTCGATGACGTCCAGCGCGCGGTCGAGCAGGTCGTGCAGGTCGTCCCGGAAGTCGTTCTCGGCCCAGTACATGGAGATCTCCGCGAGGCCGCCGATGAGGGACATCGTGTAGACCCGCGCCTCCAGGCTGTCCTGCGGCAGGCCGGTGCGCTCGGCGACGGCATCGGCGAGCATCCGGCCGGTGACCGACATGCTCTCCAGCATCCGCGAGCGCACCGCGGGGACCTGGACCAGCAGGTGCGAGCGCAGCCGGACGGCCTCGGGATCGTCCTCCGCCGCGGCGGTGACGGCCAGCCGCATGACGTACCGCAGGGACTTGATCATGGGCTCGTCGGCCGGCCGCTTGCGCATCTCCGCCAGGAGGATCGGGTCGTACTCGTCCGTGAGGACGATGTCCTCCTTCGTCGGGAAGTAGCGGAAGACCGTGGACGGCGACACCTCGGCGCGCTCGGCGATCTGCTCGACCGTGGTGGCGTCGTAGCCCTGCTCCTTGATCAGCGCGTACGTCGCGTCGCGGATCGCCGTCCGGGTCTTGATCTTCTTCCGCTCACGAAGTCCCAGTTGGGGGCGGTCGGCCAGGGGAGAGGAGTGTGCGGGGGTCATGGGTGTCATTGTCGGGCATCGGCCCGCTCGGCAGCCATGTCAGAGACCTCGGACTTGTGCGCCTCGGGTGTGCCCGGCAGGAACGCCGCCGCCAGCAGGGCGGAGACGAGGGCCGCGATCCCGCACACCAGGAGCACGATCCCCATGCCGTGGACGTACGCGCTGTTCGCGGAGGCCGCGAGCTCCGCCGAGCCCGCCCGCTCGGCGACGAGGTGCGCCGCGACCACGGACTCCCCGGCGGTGTCCGCGGCACGCGCGGGCAGCCCGGTGACGTCGAGCCGGTCCCGGAAGGCGCCGGCGAGCAGGCTGCCGAGCAGGGCGATACCGATCGCGCCGCCGACCTGACGCAGGGTCATCAGCAGCCCGGAGCCGCTTCCGGCACGGTCCCGGGGAAGGGCGCTCAGGCCGCCGTTCATGGCGGGGATGAGCGAGAGGCCGAAGCCGAGGCCGGTGATGGTGAGCCACAGCGCGACGAATCCGTAGCCGGAGTCCACCGTCGTACGGCTGCCGAGGACCCCGGCGAAGGCCAGTACCACCAGGCCCGCGCTCACCGCGGCACGCGCCCCGAAGCGGGCGACGACCTTCGGCGCGAGGCGGGAGGCGACCAGCAGCCCGCCCATCATCGGCAGCAGCCGCACGCCGGTGCCCAGGGCGTCGTGGCCGAGGACGGCCTGGAGGTAGGGCGGCAGCACGAACAGCAGGCCGGTCAGGATGAACGTCACCAGGGTGGCGGCGACGGTGTTGAACAGGAAGCCGCGGTGGGCGAGCAGGGTCATGTCGAGCATGGGGCGCTCGACCCGGCGTTCGCGCACCACGAGCGCGGCGATCAGGAGCACTGCCGCCCCGAGCATGCCCAGCACCAGGGGGTCGCCCCAGCCCCGGGTGGGCGCCTCGATGATCCCGTAGACCAAGGCGCCGAGCCCGCTCGCGGCGAGCGCCGTGGAGACGGTGTCGACCTTGGGGGAGGCGGGGTCCTTCGTCTCGGGGAGCAGGAAGAGGCAGGCGGCGATGCCGATCGCGGCCATCGGGACGTTGATCAGGAAGACCGAGCCCCACCAGAAGTGGTTCAGCAGCCAGCCGCCGATGATCGGGCCGAGCGGCAGGCCGAGCGCGGAGGCGGCGGAGGTGATGCCGACGGCCTTGGTGCGCTCCTCGGGGCCGAAGAGGGTGGGCAGCACGGAGAGCGAGAGCGGAGTGACCAGGGCCGCGCCGACGCCCATCACGGCACGCGCGACGATCACCGCGTTCACGTCGCCGGCCAGCACTCCGACCAGCGATCCGGCGAGGAAGATCCCGAGTCCGGTGATCAGCATCCGCCGCCGCCCGAACCGGTCGCCGAGCAGGCCCGCGGGGAGCATCAGGGCGGCGAAGACGACGACGTACGAGTCCGCCATCCACTGCTGCTGGCCCGTGGAGGCGCCTAGATCGGCGGCCATCGTCGGCAGCGCCACATTGAGGATCGTCATGTCGAAGCCGAGCGTGAGCATGCTCGCGACGAGGGCACCGAGCGCCCACCAGCGGCGGGCGTCTGTAGTGACAGTAACCATGAAATGAGAGTAACTCTCAAAAGAGTGCAACTGTCAATGTTGGAGGGCGCGAAAAAGGGCCACGGCTCGTAAGCCGTGGCCCTCGAAGAGGCGGTGCGGTGGGCTACGCGTGCTGGTAGGCCACCAGTGAGATCCCCACGTAGTGCACGACGAACGCGGCGAGGGTGAAGGAGTGGAACACCTCGTGGAAGCCGAACCAGCGCGGTGACGGGTTGGGGCGCTTGATGCCGTAGATCACACCGCCGGCGCTGTACAGGACACCGCCGACGATCACCAGGACCAGCACCGCGATGCCGCCGGCGCGCATGAAGTCCGGCAGGAAGAAGACGGCGGCCCAGCCCATCGCGATGTAGCAGGGGGTGTAGAGCCAGCGCGGGGCGCCGACCCAGAACACCCGGAAGACGATGCCCGCCGCCGCGGCGCCCCAGATGCCCCACAGCAGCCACTGGCCCTTGGTCTGCGGCAGGAGCAGCATCGTCAGCGGCGTGTACGTGCCCGCGATGATCAGGAAGATGTTGGCGTGATCCAGCCGGCGCAGGATGCCGTCCATGCGCGGGCTCCAGTTGCCCCGGTGGTACAGCGCGCTCACCCCGAACAGCAGGCAGGCCGTGAGGGCGTAGATCCCGCAGGCGAGTCTGCCCCGGGGTGAGTCCGCGAGGGCCGTGAGCACCAGGCCGGCGACGAGCACCGCCGGGAACATTCCGAGATGCAGCCAGCCGCGGAGCTTGGGCTTGATCTCCTCCGAGAGCTGCTGGGCGTGGTGCGCGATCTGGTGCGGCAGCGAGGGCGCGGCGGAACCGCGGTTGGTGGCCGGCGTGTCCGTTGGCGCGTCGGGGACGGGCGCAGTCATGCCCGGCATCGTACCTACGGAACCGTAAGTTACGCGTGAGGGCGGCCAGATGGGCGTCCTTAAGTGGCCATCGTCTCACGGGGTACCCGCGGTGGGCGCACCCGGGGTGAAGGGGTGGTGACGCATCGAAAACATCTGGATGAGTGGCGATGCTCACGCCGCTCACCTGTGACGCCCTCTGGACATATGCGCGGACCCGTCGGATGATCAAATGAGTGCGGTCGGCACCGGATGAGCGCGGAAGATCGGAAAAGCCGATCCGATCCGCGAAGCATCCGGGTCGCGGCCCCCACGGGGCATACAAGGGCATATTCAGGACAAAATCCCTCATTTAGGAGCAACCGTGGCGCGCGACATCGCGGCTCCCCCCGTCGTTCCCACCAACCACCGCGAACTGGTCTCGTGGGTGAACGAGATCGCAGAACTGACGCAGCCGGACAGCGTGGTCTGGTGCGACGGATCCGAGGCCGAGTACGAGCGTCTGAGCGAGGAACTGGTCGCGAAGGGCACGTTCCGCAAGCTCGACCCGATCAAGCGCCCCAACTCCTACTACGCGGCCTCCGACCCGACCGACGTCGCGCGCGTCGAGGACCGGACCTTCATCTGCTCCGAGAAGGAGGAGGACGCCGGCCCCACGAACCACTGGAAGGACCCCGCCGAGATGCGGGAGATCTTCGCCGGTGACAAGGGCGTCTTCCGCGGCTCGATGCGCGGCCGGACCATGTACGTCGTCCCGTTCTGCATGGGCCCCCTCGGCTCCGACCTCTCCGCGATCGGCGTGGAGATCACCGACTCCGCCTACGTCGCCGTCTCGATGCGCACCATGACCCGCATGGGTCAGCCGGTCCTCGACGAACTCGGCGACGACGGCTTCTTCGTGAAGGCCGTGCACTCCGTCGGCGCCCCGCTGGAGGAGGGCCAGGAGGACGTCCCCTGGCCGTGCAACCAGACCAAGTACATCTCCCACTTCCCGGAGAGCCGCGAGATCTGGTCCTTCGGCTCCGGCTACGGCGGCAACGCCCTGCTCGGCAAGAAGTGCTACGCCCTGCGCATCGCCTCCGTCATGGCCCGTGACGAGGGCTGGCTCGCCGAGCACATGCTGATCCTCAAGCTGACGCCGCCGCAGGGCGAGTCGAAGTACGTCGCCGCCGCCTTCCCGAGCGCCTGCGGCAAGACCAACCTCGCCATGCTGGAGCCCACGATCTCCGGCTGGACCGTCGAGACGATCGGCGACGACATCGCCTGGATGCGCTTCGGCGAGGACGGCCGGCTGTACGCCATCAACCCCGAGGCCGGCTTCTTCGGCGTCGCGCCCGGCACCGGCGAGCACACCAACGCCAACGCGATGAAGACCCTGTGGGGCAACTCCGTCTTCACCAACGTCGCCCTCACCGACGACAACGACATCTGGTGGGAGGGCATGACGGAGGAGACCCCGGCCCACCTGACGGACTGGAAGGGCAACGACTGGACGCCCTCGTCCGCGACGCCGGCCGCCCACCCCAACGCCCGCTTCACCGTCCCCGCCTCGCAGTGCCCGATCATCGCGCCCGAGTGGGAGGACCCCAAGGGCGTGCCGATCTCGGCGATCCTCTTCGGCGGCCGCCGCGCCACCGCCGTACCGCTGGTGACGGAGTCCTTCGACTGGAACCACGGCGTGTTCCTCGGCGCCAACGTGGCCTCCGAGAAGACCGCCGCCGCCGAGGGCAAGGTCGGCGAGCTGCGCCGCGACCCGTTCGCGATGCTGCCGTTCTGCGGCTACAACATGGGCGACTACATGGCCCACTGGGTCGACGTGGCCAAGGACAAGGACCAGGCCAAGCTGCCGAAGATCTACTACGTCAACTGGTTCCGCAAGAACGACGAGGGCAAGTTCGTCTGGCCCGGCTTCGGTGAGAACAGCCGCGTGCTGAAGTGGGTCGTCGAGCGCCTCGAGGGCAAGGCCGAGGGCGTCGAGACCCCGATCGGCATCCTGCCGGCCAAGGGCGCGCTGGACACCAACGGCCTCGAACTGGCCGACGCCGACCTCGACTTCCTCCTCACCGTCGACAAGGAAGTCTGGCGCGAGGAGGCCGCACTCGTCCCCGACCACCTCAACACCTTCGGCGACCACACGCCGAAGGAGCTGTGGGACGAGTACCACGCGCTGGTGCAGCGCCTGGGCTGAGCACAGCCCCTCCAGACGCCGCGGCCGGCTCCGATCGTGCCCTGACCAGCAGTATCGTCACGGCCGGCCGCGGTGACAGCACCACAGACCGGCGAGGTTCCGTACAACGGCGTACGGGGCTGTGGGCCTGTCGCGGTCGTCCCGTCCGCCCCGACGGGAAGGCTGCGGCAGGCCCTCGCCTGTATTCGCTCGCCCGTACGGTCGCGCCGCCTTGATCGCGATGTACGCACCGCTGTTACATGGTCTCCACAGGAGCGTCACCGATACCGGTGGACGCTCAATTCAGCCTGTGGGGGGCACAGTTGAATACTGCACACCGTTCCAGACGTCTCGCGGCCACGCTGCTCGCCGCCGCACTCGCCGGGACCGGCCTGACCGTCGCGGCCGCGCCCGCGGCGCACGCGGCGGCCTCCGAGGCGGTGGCCAAGCTGCCGATCACCTCGTACTCCGCACTCGCGGTGGACTCCGCGCACCAGCGGGTCTACATCGCCGACAGCAACATGGGCAGCTACAGCAACCCCGGCCAGATCGCCGTCTACAACTTCCAGGGCGAGCGGATCACCACGATCCCGACCACCCAGCACATCTCCGGCCTCGCGCTGAACGCCGACGGCTCCACGCTCTACGCCGGCGGCCGCGAGGTCATCTGGCGCTACGACACCAGCACCTACACCTCGAACGGCCTGTACGTCTCCACCGACACCTGCGGCCGCAGCCTCGCCTTCTCGGGCGGCCAGGTGTACTACACGACGCCGTACTCGTACTACACCTCGCAGTGCGACACCACGCTGACCTACCTGGACGCCTACGCGCCGGCCGCCAACACCGTGGCGCGCACCGACTGGCAGGACTTCGGCAAGCTCCAGCTCGAGGCCGGTCCCGGCGACCGGATGCTGATGGGCCAGCCGCTCAACTCCTCCGCCACCGACCCGTTCCTGACGGTGTACGACGCCGGTGGCGGCTCGCTCGTACGCAACGCGGCCCGGCGCTTCGCCGACGCCGACGGCAAGGGCGCCCTGAACCTGAAGGACATGGCGTTCTCCGCCGACGGCAGCAAGGTCGCCGTCGCCGACGCGAGCGCGGGGACGCGGCTGCTGAACACCGGTGACCTGTCCGACGCGGCCGTGGGCTACCGGGCGCTGCCCGACGGTGCCTCGGCCACCGCGGTCGCCTTCGGCGGCGACGGCAAGTACATCGCGCGCGGCGCCTCGGCCACCGGCTCCACGCCGGACCTGCTGGTGCAGCCCGCCGACCCGGCCGATGCCACCGCCCCGCTGGAGTTCGCCTTCGAGGGCAGCCTCGACGGCGACCGGGTAGCGCCGCGTGGCCTGGAGTGGGCGGCGGACGGCTCAAGGCTGTTCGCGGTCACCACCAACGCGGCCGGCAACCAGTACTGGCTGCACATCATCCAGCCCCCGGCGATCCAGTACGACACCCGCTTCACCGGTGGCCTCACCCACAGCCCCGCCCAGGCCGCCGCCGGCGAACCGCTCGCCGTGCGCGGCAGGCTGGAGCAGGACGGCCCGGCGCCCGCCGAGCCCCTGAAGGTCAAGGCGACCCGCACCGACGCGAGCGGCACCCACGAGCTGGGCACCTTCACCGTCAAGGACGACGGCACCTTCACCGTCCTCGACGAGCCCGGCCTCGTCGGCGACGCCACCTACAAGGTCTCCTACCTCGGCGACCTGACCCACCGCCCCGCCGAGGACGTCACCACCACGGTGTCCGTCGGCAAGGCGCCCACCTCGATCGCGCTCACCGCGCCCGAGGAGGGCTCCCTGAGCACGGGCGTCGAGATCACCGGCACGTTCACCGCACAGGGCAAGGCGCTGCCGGACCGCGCGGTCCTCAAGGTCACCCGCAAGGACCGGCTCGGCACCGGGACGCTGTCGTCGGTGACGGTCGCCGCCGACGGCACCTTCACGATCAACGACCTGCCGCGCACCCGGGGCGACGCGGACTACACGGTCTCCTGGCCGGGCGACGACCTGCACCAGGCGTCGACGGCCGCGGCGACGGTCTACGTCAGGCGCTGATCGCGGTCCGTCCCGCCCCGGTCCTCCAGATACCGGGTGTGGGACTCCTGGCGGCGGGCCTGCGTCTCGCGAAGGCCCGCCGCCAGCTTCTCGGCGTCCTTCTTCAACAGGCCGAGCTGCCGCTCCAGATGCAGCTCAGGCGAGTCGGCGCCGGGCGACATCCGCGTCCACCACCGCGTCCGTACGAAACTGTCGACGGCCTCGGGCAGATCGCGCCGCACGATCCGGGAGAGCACATGCACGCCCTCGGGATCGTGCGCAAGCAGCTCGGCGACCCAGCCCCGGTCGAGCAACGCGGTCAGCAGCTCGGTGAGTTCACGCAGCCGGGCGGCGGCCGTGACGGACAGCTCCACGTCCGTGAGATAGCCGCGCAGCTTCTCGAAGTCGCCCCGCAGCTCGTCCAACTGGGCCGAGGGGTCCGGGAAGTCGGGCGGTGCGGGCCGCTCCGGCGGGGCGATCAGCGCACCCGCGCCGTACAGTCCCACGACCACGACGGGCCAGTACGGTCCCGCCACCCCCGTGAAGGTCAGCACCAGGCCGACCAGCCCGCTCGCGCTCCCGGCGATGTTCTTGCGGGACTCCAGGTACGCCAGCGCCCTGCCCGGGGCCGTTCTACTGGTAGCCACGGATCTCCTCGAAGGCGCCGTCCAGCGAGCCCTTCTGGGCGTCGAAGAGCCGGCCGCCGGTCAGTTCGGCGATGTTCTCCAGCTCGGACCTGCTGGAGTCGCCGAAGAGGATGGGGAAGACGGGCGTCGCGCGCCGCTCGCGGTCCAGGCCGACGTAGAAGGCGTGGAAGCCGGCCGAGTCGGCGCCCGCGGTGTTCTCGCCGTCCGTCATCAGCACGATCGACGTGAACGTGTCCCGTCCGGAGCCCAGATGCTGGTAGGCCGCCTCCAGCGAGGTGTAGATCGCGGTGTCGCCCTCGGCGGTGAGCGCGTCGGTGTCCCTGCGGATCCCCGCCAGCCCGGACTTCGGGTCGGACGGCTCCACGACATGGGTGCGCACGCTCTTCACCCCCGACCCGAACGGCATCAGCGTGACCTCCTCGCGCTCGCGGAAGTCACCGGTGAGGTCGGTCAGCGCCTTCTTGAGCTGCTCCAGGCGGTCGCCCTCCATCGAACCGGAGGTGTCGAGGACGTAGACCGTCCTGGACGGGCGGCGTAGCTCGTTCTCGTACGAGTCCAGCAGGCCGTCGGCGACGGAACGGGTGCCCGGGAAGGGCAGTTCGCGCCGCCGGCCGGTGTCCAGGCCGGGCGCCGGCTCCACGGAGGTGACGACCGGGCGGCGATGGGTGCGCTCGGTGATCAGCCGCTGGATGCCGTCGGTGCGCAAGGCCTCGGTGAGGCGGCGGACGTCCTCGCGGGTCGCCGTGTTCGTCGACGCGAGGGAGGAGAGCGGGTAGTCGGCGGTGACGACGCCGTCCTTGGGGCGGATCACGGTCAGGCCCGGGATGCCCTTGAGGACGGACTCGTAGTTGAGCAGCGCGTCGACGTTCCCGCGCCGCTTGTACGCCGTCGCCAGCCAGCCCGACGAACCGGACGTCAGCTTCTGCCCCTTGAAGAACTCCTTCAGCCGGGGCGCGGCCTTGTCGACGTCCGCGTCGGTGAGGGCGGACTGGGCGCCGGACAGGGCCGAGGCGACGGAGACGAGGGTGGCGAAACCGGAGTTGGAGCGGGCCGGGTCGGTCATGCCGTAGGTGAGCTTGCCGTCCTGGACGGCCTGCTCGATCTGCGACCAGGTGACGTTCCCGGGGTCGAAGCCGAGCTTGCCGAGCTGCGTCGACCTGATGCCGACGGCGACCGGGCTCGACATGACCGGCGTCTCCGAGACGACCTTCCTCGCCGCCTCGGGCCGCAGCCGCAGATAGTCGTTGGAGGACAGCCACAGCGCGTCGTACTGCCCGTCCGCCTTGCCCTTCGCCAGCAGTTCCACGGCGTCGAGGGTGCCCATGTAGGTGGGCCGGACCTCGATGCCGGTGTCGTCGGCGATCTTGTCCAGGACCGGGGTCATGTCGCTGAGCTCGCTGGAGGCGAGGATGCGCAGAGAGCCGGGTCTCGGGGCGTTGTCGGGCTCGTCGGCCGCCTTCTGCGAGGTGCAGGCGGTCAGAAGCGCCAGGGCGGCGAGCGCCGGCGCGAGTATCCGTGCTCTCATCCGAGGCCGCCTTCCAGCGCGCCCTGCGAGCGGCTGCGCTCCAGGTAGCCGCTCGCCTGCTCCAGTTCGGCGGTGAGGTTCTCCACCGTCGCCGCCATCGCCTCGGTCGCCTGGACCTTGTAGGAGTCGATGGCGTCGAGCGTGCGGTAGATCTGCTGGAAGGCGCTGCGCAGGGTCTCCGCTCCCACCGCCGGGTCGGCCGCGATGCGCTGGATCTCCCCGCTCTGCGTGGCGAGCATCTCCGCGTTGCCGCGGATGAGGTCCTCGGTGGTCCCGCGCAGGGCGTTGACCTGCTCGATGACCTTCTTCTGGTTGTCGAGCGCGGAGGCCAGCATCACGGAGATCCGCAGCGCCGAGACGGTGGTCGTGGCCGCCCGGTCGACGCCCTTGATGAGCTCCTCGTTGTTGCGCCGTACGACGTCCATGGCGAGGTACCCCTGCGCGCACACCGCGAGCTGGGTGAGCAGGTCCTGGTGCTTCTGCCGGACCGGGAAGAGGATGTCGGCGCGCAGACCGTCGGCCTGCTGCGGGTCGACGACCTGCGCGATGTGCTGCTCGACCGCCGTGTCCAGGGCCTCCGTCAGCACGACGTACTCCTGGAGCTTGCCCATGGTCTCCCACAGCCGCACCCGCTCGGTCTGCAGCGCGGCGTTGTCGCGCCGCAGCTCGTCCTGCCCGCCCCGCAGCGACCCCACGATCTTGTTCAGGGTGCCTTGCGCGGAGGCGTACTTGGCGACGTGGTCACGCAGCTTGTTGCCACCGGGCAGCCTGGAGAGGAACTTGCGCCCCTTGGAGGCGGGCAGGTCTCGCGGGTCCAGGTCCTCCACCACCCGGCGCAGCTCGACCAGCGAGCCCGCGACCTGCGACTGGGCGTCCCCGCCCTTGTCGGGCAGGCTGCGGATCGTGCGCTCCAGCATGCGGTTGGACTGCGCGGCGGCCGTCCGCATCTCCCCGCGCCGAGCGCGGTGATCTCACCGACCTTGCCGGCGAACTCGGGCGAGCGGGCGTCGAGTCCGGCGAGCCCCTCCACATAGGCGGTCGCCTTGCCCGCCATGTCGCTGCGGACGCCGTCGTCGACCGGGACGAGTCCGCCGGCCTTCTCGCGCGGCACCGCGGCCACGGGCTCCGGCGGGGTGAGGACGAACGTGTCGTCGTTGGTGCTCATGTGCTGTTGCCCCCCTTATCCGCGCGCCCGTCGCGCCAGCTCGTGCAGCACCTTGGAGGTGGGCACGGCGGCCTGGTGGACGCCGGTCAGTTCCTGCTTGAGGTAAGTGGTGTCCGAGGCGAACCCGGCGATCTCGCCCTGCGGGCGGAACCCGTGCCTGACCTCCAGCTTGCGCAACGCCGGGTCCGAGGAGAGGAGTTCGGCGACGGCCTTGCCGTCCTCGGTCAGCGGCACGACGGTGTGGTCGCTGTTGACCGTGGTGTCCGGGTAGAGGACGACCAGGTCGTCGGGCTGCTCTCCCCGGGCCAGCAGGGAGGCGACCTGGGACTCGTAGACCACGACGAGCGGGTTGCCGGCGCCGCTGACGAAGTCCCGGAACACCGCGTCGCTGCCGGACTGCTGGGCGCCCTGCACGCTGACCAGTTGGTGCAGCAGCGGGGCGGTGCGGTCGACCTCGGCCGCGCCGGCGACGACCTTGCCGCCGTTCTCGACATAGGAGGCGGCGGCCAGATACAGCGCGCCGGAGTTGGAGGTCTCGGGGTCGGTACTGGACAGGTAGAGGGTGCCCGTCAACTCGCCGTACTTCTTGGCGCCCTTGAGCTGCTGCCAGGTGCGGTCCGCGCGGGCCGCGTCCAGATAGGCCCCCATCTTCAGGATGCCGCGGTGGGCCTCGTCCAGCGTGGCCAGCCCGTTGCCCGCGAGCACCTCGGCGGCGTTCTTGTGCGCCACTACGACGAGGGGCGAGTAGAAGGGGCGCGGGAGTGTCCCCGTCACCTTGTACTTCGCGGCGAGTTCACGGGCGGGCGCCTGGCTCGACGGGAGCGCGAGGTCGTACCCGTCGAGGTCCAGCCCTTCCATGGCCCAGGACCCGGAGGTCTCGGCCTTCACGGTGTAGCCCTTGGCGGCCAGGGCCTTCACCACGTCGGGATCGGCGAAGAACTCGGCCTTCTCCGATCCGATCACCGCCTGCACGGTCTTCGTTGCCGTGCCGTTGTCCCCATTGCTGCGGCCTGCGACGACGGCGGCCACCACGCCACCGATCAGCACCACCGCGAGGATGATTCCAGCGATACGTCTCACGCGGTGGAGAGTGCTCGCGGAATCCAACGTTCCCTGTCAAAGGGGATGAACGGCAGGTGTCATACCGGTCCCGTTACAACACGGGTGACTTTCATGGGGGCGCGGGGCTCTGTCGATTTGCGGCTCCGCCGCGGGGCGCGACAAGCCACAGCGAACGGGCAGCCGCGCGAACAACGCGAACCCTTACGGCGAGAGCGAACGTCGGCCAAGGTCAACGCAGTGCTGTGGCACCCGGTCCGCGCGTCGCTGCGGGTGCACGCGGACCGGGGCCGTTCAAAGGGGGTTCAGCCGACGCCGGTAAGTTCCTGCGGCTCAGCCTGCGCAGCAGCGTGCGCGTCCATCCGCTCGGCGGCGAGAATCGCGGCGGCGGTGTCGGCACGGGACGCGGCAACCACCAGCGCCCGCCCGGCAAGGGCATGCGCACGCCGGTGCAGTGCCGCAATCTTCGGCTGACCGCCGGAAGCCACCGCACGGGCCGGCTTCCGGCCGTCCCGCAGCCGGGCCACCTGGTCAGCGAGCCGGTCGGCCGCGATGTCCAGGTCCTCCGAGGGTGCCGTCGCACGCAGCTCGTCCGTGACGGCGAGCAGCGCGGCGAGATGGCCGGCGAGCTGGATGTCCAGCTCCTCCTCGCGCGAGCGGTGGGGGAAGTCGGTGGTGGTGCCGGCCATCGTGCTGTGGACCGACTTGGTTCGGATCGGTTCGTACATGGGGATGGCCTCCTGTGCGCTGACAGGAAACCATCCTAGCTTAGATTCTGTCTAAAGTTGAGCAGTTCACAAAAGCGGACCGCCTGTACACGCAGGGTCACGGCTGGCCGTAGCCGTCGAGGAACCGCCCGATCCGCCCCACCGCGTCCCGCAGGTCGGTGACCGTCGGCAGGGTCACCACCCGGAAGTGATCCGGCTCCGGCCAGTTGAAGCCCGAGCCCTGGACGACCATGATCTTCTCGCGTCGCAGCAGGTCCAGGACCATCTGCCGGTCGTCCTTGATCTTGAAAACCTTGGGGTCGAGGCGCGGGAAGAGATACAGCGCCCCCTTCGGCCTAACGCAGGTCACACCGGGGATCTGCGTCAGCAGCTCGTAGGCGACATCCATCTGCTCCTTCAGCCGCCCGCCGGGCAGTACCAGGTCGTTGATGGTCTGCCGGCCGCTGAGCGCGGCCACGACCCCGTGCTGGCCGGGCATGTTCGCGCACAGCCGCATGTTCGCGAGGATGGTGAGGCCCTCGATGTAGGAGTCGGCGTGGGCGCGCGGGCCCGAGATCGACATCCAGCCCACCCGGTACCCGGCGACGCGGTACGCCTTCGACATGCCGTTGAAGGTGAGCGTGAGCAGGTCGGGGGCGACGGAGGCGGTCGGGGTGTGCGTGGCGCCGTCGTAGAGGATCTTGTCGTAGATCTCGTCGGAGCAGACGAGGAGGTTGTGCCGCCGGGCGATGTCCGTCAGCCCGCGGAGTATGGCCTCGTCGTACACCGCACCCGTGGGGTTGTTGGGGTTGATGATGACGATGGCCTTGGTGCGGTCGGTGACCTTGCGCTCGATGTCCGCGAGGTCGGGCATCCAGTCGGACTGCTCGTCGCAGCGGTAGTGGACGGCGGTGCCGCCGGACAGTGACACGGCGGCGGTCCACAGCGGGTAGTCGGGGGCCGGGACCAGCACCTCGTCCCCGTCGTCGAGCAGGCCCTGCATGGCCATGACGATCAGCTCGGAGACGCCGTTGCCGATGAAGACGTGCTCGACGTCGGTCTCGACGCCCAGGGTCTGGTTGTGCATGACGACGGCCCGGCGTGCCGCGAGCAGCCCCTTCGCGTCGCCGTACCCGTGGGCCGACGACACGTTACGGAGGATGTCCTCCAGGATCTCGGGCGGGCACTCGAAGCCGAACGCGGCCGGGTTGCCGGTGTTCAGCTTGAGGATCCGATGCCCCGCCGACTCGAGCCGCATCGCCTCCTCGAGCACCGGGCCCCGGATCTCGTAACAGACGTTGGCGAGCTTCGTCGACTGGATCACCTGCATGTCAAGGAGCTTACGGCCCGGTAACGGAGCCTGGGCCGTGTTTTCCGACACGTGAGACGCGGAGGTTTGAGCTGTTATCGACGGTAACTGTCCCAGGGGGCTCTCTCGTCTCTAGAATGCGCGGCCATGTCCAGGCCTTCTGAGCACGAAAACGGGATGTACGGAGCGAACGGTGTGAATCACTCCGCCGCCACTCCTCCCGTTCAGGGTGTGCACCGGGAGGATGACGGGTCCAAGGCTCCACCGAACGTGTATCACCCGGATGCCGGGCCGTCTCCCGTGTACGAGGAGTACACCGATCCCGCGGTCGCCCACGGCTGGCAGAACGCCTACGACGAGACGACCGAGCTGCCTCCGGTGGTCGATGGGGCGGATGACGCCCATGAGGTAGCCGACCGCGTCCACGGTGCCCGAGGCGTCCGCGCGTCCGGCGGTGGCCACCGTGCCGGCGAGGGTTACGACTACGTCTACGAGGACGGCTACGACTACGCCGACAACCCGAACAGGGGGCGCGGCCGCCGCCGGGCCCGGCGCAAGCCCGGCGTCTGGCGTTCGCCCCGCTTCGCGGTGGCCGCCGGTGCGGTGGGGGCGGTGTCGGTGGCGGCGCTGATAGCCGGGTTCTCCCTGTCCGGGTCCTCCTCGGAGGGCGGCACGCGGACCAGGGGCGACCGGACGAGCACGACGCCCGCCGACTTGCTGACCCCGGGAGGGTCCTCCGCGGGCGCGTCGGCCGGCGCCCGCGCGTCCGAAAGTGCCGACCCCTCCCGAAGCCCCTCTCCGGGCGACTCGGCGAGCCCGTCCGCGTCGGACGGCGACGGCTCCGACGGTGAGACGGCCCAGCCCTCGACCGAACCGACTGCCACCGGTACCGACCCGTCCGCACCGACGGTCGCCCCTACCGCGACCGGCCCGGGCAACTCGGGCAACAATCCGGGGCGCGGGCAGGGCGGTACGAAGAAGCCCGGTTGAAGGCAGGGCGGGGGAGGCTAGCGCTCGGGGCGTGACGTGCTGCGCGGCTGCTCTCGCGAGCGGCTGTTGAGGCGCGAGCGCCGACTGTGGTGATCTCATCGCCCTCTCGTGAACGTCCTGCGCCGCCCGCCCGGAACCCCTCGCTCCCCGTGATAGGGAAACCCCTACGGCCCGAACTCACCGGTAATCAACTCCTTGTCCGCACCCCCCTCTTGCGTGACAATGCGCATGACAAAAGTGCGGGTGGCCGGAGATTCTTCGGTCACCCTCCTCGTATGAGGGGACCCCCACATGAGAAAACCGCTCGGCGCCGCCCTCCTCGCCCTGGCGATAGCCGGGGCCGGCGCCGCACCCGCGGCCGCGGCTGACGTGGACACGGCCCAGTCCTTCGGCAAGGGTGCCGACACGAGCTCGGTCACCTCGGTGGTCCGGGACACCGTCACCTCCGCCACGGAGAGCCTCGGTCAGGTCCTGAACCCCCAGGTAAGGGCCGTCAACTTCGCGGGTACCGTCTCGCTCAGCAACTGCTCCGGCTCGGTCGTCCGGTTCTCGGACTCGGAGGACGACGACCCGGCGCTGGTCATGTCCAACGGCCACTGTCTGGAGACCGGCATGCCGGGACCCGGCGAGGTCGTCGTCGACCGGGCCTCCAGCCGGACCTTCGGTCTGCTCAACGCCTCCGGCAGCCGGGTCGCGACCCTGCGCGCCAACAGGATGGTCTACGGGACGATGACCGACACCGACGTGTCGTTCTATCGGCTCACCACCACGTACGCGCAGATCAAGAGCTCGTACGGGATCAACGCGCTGACCGTGGCCGACACCCACCCGGCCGCCGGCACGGCCATCACGGTCGCCTCCGGCTACTGGAAGCGGCTGTACAACTGCAACATCGACGGGTTCGCCTACCGCCTGAAGGAAGGCGACTGGACCTTCAAGGACTCGGTCCGCTACACCTCCGCCTGCAACACCATCGGCGGCACCTCCGGCTCCCCCGTCATCGACCAGGCCACCAACAAGGTCGTCGCCGTCAACAACACCGGCAACGAGGACGGCCAGCGCTGCACGGTCAACAACCCGTGCGAGGTCGACGAGAGCGGCAACGTCACCGTTCGCCAGGGCATCAACTACGCCCAGGAGATCTACCAGATCCCCGCCTGCTTCGGCGTCGACAACAAGCTCGACCTGAGCGCGAGCGGGTGCGTGCTGCCCAAGCCGTAACACCGCGCGGCGGGCGGTCGGCAAGTCACCGAGTCGTCCTGCGGACCGCCCGCCCCGCCAGTACGTCCGTCCTGCGGCCGTCCTCGATCACGAAACGGCCGTCGACGAGGACGTACGGGATGCCCGTCGGGAGTCTGCGCGGTTCCTCGAACGTCGAACCCGCCGCCACCGTCCGCGGGTCGAACAGCACCAGGTCCGCCCGGTGACCCTCGCGGACCAGGCCCCGGTCCGGCAGCCGCAGCCGCGCCGCCGGGCGCGAGGTCAGATGGGCCACGCACTCCTCCAGGGACAGCACCCCCAACTCCCGTACGTAGTGGCCGAGATAGTGCGGGAACGTGCCGTACGCCCGTGGATGGGGCTTCGTGCCCTGAAGGATGCCGTCCGAGCCGCCCGTGTGGACGCGGTGCCGCATGATCGTGCGCACGTTCTCCTCGTGGCCGACGTGCTGGAGGATCGTCGAGCCCAGTCGGTCCTGAAGGAGCAGCCGGCGAGCGGTCACCCAGGGGGCCTCGCCGCGGGCGTCCGCCGACTGCCGGACCGTGCGGCCGACGTGGTCCACGAGATCCGGGTCGCTCACCCCCGAGATCTCGATCGTGTCCCACTCGATGGGCACGCCGTGACAGCCGTCGGCGCCGATGACCTCCATGTGATGGCAGATGCGCTCGGCGGTGTCGTCGTCCGACAGCCGGGCCAGGATCGCCTCCGGACCGCCCTCGCTCGCCCAGCTCGGCAGCATGGCGACGAGGGTCGTGCAGCCGGGCGTGTAGGGGTAGGTGTCCAGGCTGATGTCGGCGCCGTCGGCGAGCGCCTTGTCCAGCAGGGCCAGCAGCTCCGGCGCCCGGCCCTTGTTCACGCCGAAGTTCATGGTGGCGTGGGCGAGGTGGAGCGCGCAGCCCGCCTCCCTCGTCAGGGCCACCATCTCCTCGTACGCCTCGAGCGCCCCGGCCCCGTAGGAGCGGTGGTGCGGGCAGTAGTAGCCGCCGTACGACGCCACCACCCGGCACAGCTCGGTCAGTTCCGCGTCCTTGGCGTACATGCCCGGCGTGTACGTCAGCCCTGACGACAGGCCCACCGCGCCCTGCTCCAGGCCCTCGGCGACGAGCTGCCGCATCCGGTCGAGCTCGGCCGGTGTGGCCTCCCTGTCCTCCCAGCCGACGGCGAGCGCGCGGACCGTGCCCTGCGGGATCAGATACGCCGCGTTGACCGCGATGCCCCGGTCGAGGCGGTCCAGGTACTCACCCACCGTCCGCCAGTCGAAGTCGATGTCGTCGCCGGAGCCGTTCCAGCCGGTGATCGCGCGACGGACCTCGGCGAGGGTGCGGTCGTCGACCGGCGCGTACGACAGGCCGTCCTGGCCGATGACCTCCAGGGTGACGCCCTGCGCGGCCTTCGCGCTGTGGTCGGGGTCGCGCAGCAGCGCCAGATCGCTGTGGGCGTGCATGTCGATGAAGCCGGGGGCGAGGACCAGGCCCTCCGCGTCCAGCTCCCGGCGCGCCTTCGGCCGCTGGCAGCCGGCCGCCGACGCCTCCTGCACGATCGACACGATCCTGCCGCCGTCGACGACGACATCGGCGCGGTAGGACGGGCCGCCGCTGCCGTCCACGACCTCCGCGTCCCGGATGACGAGCTCTTCCACGCCGCCCCCTCCTAGAAGAACGTGCGGATGTAGTCGACGACCGTCCCGTCCGCCTCCGCGACCGGGATGAGCTGCCACTTGTCGAACGACGTGCACGGGTGCGACAGCCCCATCCCGAGCCAGTCCCCGACCTCCAGGTCCGCCTCCCCGGTCGTCGCCAGCCACGCGTGCTGGTCGGACAGGCCGGTCACCGAGATGCCGGTCGCCGGACGCTCGGCGCCGTCGCGCCGCACCACCTGCGCGAACGGCAGGTCGAGGTCGTAGGCCGCGTCCCGCTTGCCCGCGTTGACGAAGGCCTGCTCGTCGGAGGGACGGGAGACGACCTGGGCCCACAGCCGGAAGGCGGGTTCGAGGGCGCCCTCCTCGGGGACCCGGTTGAAGGGGGTCAGCTTGCGGTAGTGGCCGTCGTCGTGCGAGACGTACGCGCCCGAGCGCAGCAACTTCAGCACGGGCACGGAGAGTTCGGGGATCTCTGCGAACACGTCCGCCACCGCGTCGAACCAGGCGCTGCCGCCCGCGCTGACGACGATCTCCTCCAGCCCCGCGAACCGGCCCGCCTTGTCGAACTCGACGGCCAGCGATACCAGCCGGCGCAGCCACGCGTGCACCCGCTCGGGGTCCGCCCGCGGGACCTCGCCCTCGTAGCCCGCGACACCGACCAGCCGCAGCGTCGTCACGCCCGCCACCGCGTCCGCGACGGCGGCGCACTCCGCCTCCGTACGGACCCCGGTCCGGGCGCCCTCACCGGCCGCCAGCTCGACCACGACGTCCACCGGGCGCGTGGCCCCGGCGTCGCGCAGCGCCGCGTCCATCAGCTCCACGCCGCGCACGGAGTCGACGTAACAGACGAGACGGAAGGCCGGGTCGGCGGTGAGCTCGGCCGCGATCCAGCGCAGGGCCGCGGCGTCCACCAGTTCGTTCGCCAGGAAGATCCGCTCGGTGCCGTACGCCCGCGCCACCCGCACCTGGTGCGGCACGGCGAGCGTGATGCCCCACGCGCCGTGCTCGATCTGCCGCTGGAAGAGCTGCGGCGCCATGGAGGTCTTGCCGTGCGGCGCGAAGGCGAGGCCGTGCCGGGTGGCGTACGTCTCCATGAGGTCGAGGTTGTGCTCCAGGCGCTCGGCGGAGAGCGCGAGCACGGGCGTGGCGAAGCCGTCCGTGAAGAGGTTGCGGCGCTGGGCCGTCAGCTCGGCGACGGTCAGTCCGTCGGCGTCCGGGGGGAGGCCCTTGAAGCGGTGGTCGACGCGTTCCTCGGCCAGACGGGCGAGCGCCTCGTTGCTCATGGAACCTCCCTGATCTGTGGTGTTGCATTGACTGCAACGACCATTGCGTATATCGCTTACCGCTGTCTAACATCTCGGCCAACCGCGGGTCAACGGAGCCGCCGAGCCACCCGCACAAGCCCTGGAGCTACGACGATCGTGACCATCACCGGACCCCGCAATGCTCCCGACGGCGTGGATGTCGTCGCGCTCGGCGAGTCCATGGTCACGTTCCTGCCCTCACGCCCGGGACGCCTCGCCGACGTGCCGTCGTTCGAGCGCGCGATCGGGGGCGCGGAGTCCAACGTCGCGTGCGGACTCGCCGCAGCGGGGCACTCCGTGCGGTGGGTGAGCAGGGTCGGGGCCGATGGGTTCGGGGACCATCTGGTGGAGGCGATCGGGGGATACGGCGTCGATGTCTCGGCGGTGGGGAGGGATCGCGCGCGGCCGACCGGCGTGTACTTCCGCACGGCGGGGGACCGGGCGACGGACGCGCACGAGGTGGCGTACTACAGGGCCGGGTCGGCGGCATCGGCGATGTCGGTGACCAACGTGGACCTGGACGCGGCGCGTTCGGGCCGGGTGCTGCACCTGTCAGGGATCACGGCGGCGTTGTCGGAGGACTGTCTCGGCCTGATGCGGGAGCTGACGGCTCCGCGTGCGGGGCGCCCGCTCGTGTCCTTCGACGTGAATCACCGATCGGGGCTGTGGCGTGACGCCGACGGTCCGCGGGTGCTGCTGGAACTGGCGCGTGGTGCCGATGTCGTGTTCGTGGGGCAGGACGAGGCGGAGGAGGCCTGGGGGATCACGGGGGGACCGGACGCGGTGCGTGATGCGTTGCCCGAGCCGCATGTGCTGGTGGTGAAGCAAGGGGGAGTGGGGGCTACGGCATTCGTCTCGGCCGCGGGTGGTGGGGGGCTGGTCGCGCCCACGCGGCAGAGCCGCACATGTCACGGCCCCGCGCCCCTCGGGTCGGCTCAAGCTGCGGGCAATCGTGCCGCTGGGGCGGCACCCGTCCCACAGAAGGGCGGCACCCCGCAAGCGCGGGCGAGCGAAACTCATCCCCGGCCGGCCCCCGCCCGGGGCGCTTTCGAACCCGCCCTCGCCGTTGACGTCGTAGCGAGCACTGGCGCAGGCGACGCTTTCGCCGCCGGGTTCCTCTCCGCCACCCTGCGCGGCCTCCCCCCGCGCGACCAACTGCGCCACGGCCACCTGTGGGCCGCCGCCACCCTCACCGCCCCCGGCGACCTCGCCGCGCCCCCCGCCCGCGACACCGCCGACCGCCTGGCCGCCCTCGACGACGCCGGGTGGGAGAAACTTCGACTCGGCCCCGGCTGGACGCAAGCCATCGAGCGGGCCGACGAGGAGGTACGTACGCCATGAGCCAGACCGTCGACCGTGCGCTCAGCATCCTGCCGCTGCTCGCCGAGGGCCCCGCAGACCTGGGCCAGGTCGCCGACCGCCTCGGCGTCCACAAGTCCACCGCGCTGCGCCTGCTGCGCACCCTGCACGAGCACGGCATGGTCTACCGCCAGTCCGACCTGCGCTACCGCCTCGGCGCCCGCCTCATCGCCCTCGCCCAGGAGGCGATGGAGAACCTCGACATCCGCGAGATCGCCCACCCGCATCTCGTCCGGCTGAACGAGAGCTGCGGGCACACCGTCCACCTCGCCGTGTACGAGGAGGAAGAGGTGCTGTACATCGACAAGGTCGAGAGCCGCTACCCGGTGCGGATGTACTCACGGATCGGCAAGCCCGTCGCCATCACCGTCGCCGCCGTGGCGAAACTGCTGCTCGCCGACCTGCCCGAGCGCGAGCGCCGCCCCCTCGCCGAGAAGCTCGACTACCCCATGTACACGGCCCGTTCGACACCGAACCCGGAGGCCTTCCTCAGGGAACTGGCCAAGGTACGCGAACAGGGCTGGGCCACCGACCTCGGTGGCCACGAGGAGTCCATCAACTGCATCGCCGCGCCGATCCGCGGCGCCGACGGCCGTGTCGTCGCCGCGATGTCGGTCTCCGCCCCGAACGTCGTCGTCACCGCCGACGAACTCCTCACCCTGCTCCCGCTGGTGCGCCGTACGGCGGACGACATCAGCGGCGAGTACTCCGGCAGAAACTCAGCGAAGGGCACCGCATGACCGAGAAGACCGCACTCACCCCGAAGACCCACACCACGCCGCCGGCGAAGTTCTCCCACGGAGTGAAGAAGGGCAACATCCTCCAGGTGGCGGGGCAGGTCGGCTTCCTCCCCGCGGTCGAGGGGCAGCCCCCGACACCCGCCGGACCGACCCTGCGCGAACAGACCCTCCAGACCCTCGCCAACGTCGAGGCGATCCTTCAGGAGGGCGGTGCCTCCTGGGACGACGCGATGATGATCCGCGTCTATCTGACGGACGTCGCCCACTTCGCCGAGATGAACGAGATCTACAACACCTACTTCGAGGAGCAGGGGCTGACCCAGCCGCCCGCCGCCCGTACGACCGTCTACGTCGGTCTGCCCGCGGGTCTGCTCATCGAGATCGACGCGCTGGCCGTACTCGGCTGACGTCTCCTCAACCCCCGCACGTCGTATACGGCATGGTGTCCAGCCCCCTGGGGACGCCATGCCGCGATCCCCCCTGCCCGAAAGCAGCATGCATTTACCCCGAGGACCCCCTGATGTCCCCTTCGTTCGTCCCGCTCGCCGCATCGGCCCCCGCCGAGACCCCACCCCACACCGGCGGACTGCTCCTCCTCATCGACGGCACGGCCGGTCTGCTCACGGTCGCCGCCCTCGGCATCGCGCTCCTGCTGTTCCTCATCATCAAGACGCGCCTTCAGCCCTTCGTGGCGCTCCTCGCCGTCTCCATAGTCGTCGGCCTGATGGCCGGCCTTTCCGTCACCGAACTCTTCGGCACCGTCCAGCGCTCGGACGCCGTGTCCACCATCGAATCCGGCATGGGCGGCATCCTCGGCCATGTCGCGATCATCATCGGCCTGGGCACCATGCTCGGCGCGATCCTCGAAGTCAGCGGCGGCGCAGAGGTGTTGGCGTCCCGCCTGCTCAACCTCTTCGGCGAGAAGCGCGCCCCGCTCGCGATGGGCCTCACCGGCCTCATCTTCGGCATCCCGGTCTTCTTCGACGTCGGCATCTTCGTCCTCGCGCCGCTCGTGTACGCCGCCGCCAAGCGCTCCGGCAAGTCCGTCCTGCTCTACTGCCTGCCGCTGCTGGCGGGCCTGTCGATGACCCACGCCTTCCTGCCCCCGCACCCCGGTCCGGTCGCGGCGGCCGGCCTGCTCCACGTCGAGCTGGGCTGGGTCATCCTCATGGGCATCGTGTGCGGCATCCCGGCCGTGCTGGCCGCGTGGGTGTTCTCGGCCTGGATCGGCAAGCGCATCTTCGTCGCCGTGCCGCAGGACATGGTCGAGGCGGCCGCCGAGGCGAGGCTCGCGGTCATCAACGAGCAGCGGGAGGCCGGGGTCGAGCCCCAGGAGAAGCCGGTCCCGCTCGGCACGGTCCTCGGCATCATCGGTACGCCGCTGGTGCTGATCCTGGCCGCCACGTTCTCCTCGATCGCCCTGGACCCCTCCACCCCCCGCTCGGTGATCGAGTTCTTCGGCAACCCGTTCGTGGCCCTGACGATCGCCCTGCTCCTCGCCTACTACCTGCTGGGCATCCGCCGCGGCTGGTCCCGCAAGTCCCTGGAGACGGTGTCCACGTCCTCCCTGAAGCCCGTCGGCAACATCCTGCTGGTGGTCGGCGCGGGCGGCATCTTCGGCGCCGTCCTCAAGGCCAGCGGCGTTGCCCAGGCCCTGTCGGACACCTTCAACGACGTGGGCCTGCCCGTCATCGTGCTGTCGTACCTGATCTCGGTGGTCCTGCGGGTCGCCCAGGGCTCGGCGACGGTCGCCATCGTCACGACGGCCGGCATCGTGGCCCCCCTGCTCACCGGGGGCGACCACTCCCAGGCCTTCGTCGCCCTGGTCATCATGGCCATCTCGGCCGGCTCGATCTTCGCCTCGCACGTCAACGACGGCGGATTCTGGATAGTCGCCAAGTACTTCGGCATCAGCGAGCGTGACACGTTGAAGACGTGGACCGTGCTGGAAAGTGTCCTGTCGGTGGCCGGGTTCGTGGTGGCGGCGGTGTTGAGCCTGTTCGTATAACGATGCGGGGGCTGGTTGCGCGGGACACAGGGTTGTCGACCATACTGCTCGGCTGTGGAGCAGCGCATAGGTTCAGGCAGCCAGCCCCTGGAGGGCGCCGGGTTCGACCCGGCCTTCATCCCCGGTCTCACCTCGCCCGCGTCCGTCGCGCCGAAGAGCGCGAAGAAGGAGGACGCGGCCGAGGAGGGCGACGCGGAGCAGACCGCCCTCGACGACGCCGACGAGCCCGCAACGGAGGCCGCCGACGCCGTCGACGACGACGCGGAGGACGTCGTCGACGAGGCCGAGGAGGAGGGCGAGGACGACGGCGACGACGAGCCCGAGGACGAGGCCCCGGTCGACGGCCCCGTCTTCGAGGCCGCCGACCGCCGGGCCAGAATCGTCGCCGACCACAAGGGCGTTCGGCTCGCCCTGGACGACCAGGAGTGCGAATTCCGCTGGGACGAGATCGGCGCGGTCGAGACCGAGGCGCCGCGCTTCGGGAAGCGCTACACCGTCACGGTGCACACCCCTGACCGCCGCTGGTACCCGATCGAGATCGAGGCGACGGCCAGGGCGCGCTTCACGGAATGGGACGAGCAGTTGGACGCGGTCCTCGACGCCTACTTCGAGGAAAACGCCTCCTAAGGGGCGCACCTAGCTGCAGTACTGGGCTTCCTTCCCGATCGACCGGTACATGCAGTCCGCGTTCTCCAGCAACTGCAACACCGCATCCCTGTTCCGGGACGTCTCCCGCTCGATCACCTCGTCGGGCGGGTAGAACCCGCCGCCCCCGGACCTCGGGTACATCTCGAAGGTGTACGAGAAGATCTTCTGGTTGCCCCACAGCCAGTCGTCGATCGACCCGTCCGTGATGTACAGATCGCTGGACTGCTCCGGGGTGTAGCCGTTGCTCGCGGCCATCTTCTGCCCGACCGCGGCGAACGCGTTGCGGTCGTCGGCCGTCATCCCGGTCGTGGTGTCCGAGTAGGTGTAGCCGAACGGCCACAGCACCAGTTCGCTGTACGTGTGGAAGTCGATCCCGGCCGTGATCTGCTGTTTGCCGCCGACGACCCGGCCGCGCACGAAGTTCGCGACCACCTTCACCTCGGGCGCCGACTCGGCGGACGCGCCGCGATACGTATCCGAGGACGTCGACCCCGAGGACCCGCCGCAGCAGCCCCACCGGTAGTTCCAGTTCCGGTTGAGGTCGGTCCCGACGGCCGACGAACCGGAGTTGGGCTGCCGGTTCTTGCGCCACGACCGGTAGGACCCGGTGGCGATGTCGTACTCGCCGCCGTCCGGGTTCAGGTCGGGCACGATCCAGATCTCACGGTTGTTCACCAAGGACGTGACCCGGGAGTCGCTGCCGTAGTCGGAGGTCAGCTCGCGCAGCAGATACAGCGCCATCTCGACGGTGAGGTGCTCACGGGCGTGCTGGTGATGGGTGAACAGCACCTCGGGCTCGGCCTCGTCGGTGCCGACGTTGTCGCTGATCTTGATGGCGACGATGTTGCGGCCCTGGTACGACGTACCGATGACGCGCTGGCTCGCGATGGAGGAGTTGGCCGAGACGATCGAGTTGATCTCGCTCGTCATCTCCGCGTAGTTGTGATACCGCGAGTCGCCGGACGGGAAGTCGTAGAGCCGGACGTCGTCCTTCTCGGCGGACCGGTCGGGGACCGCGCCGAGCGGGGTGACGTCGTAGCCGAGCGACCTCAGCTTCTTGATCTGGCCGGGCCGGCCGGAGACGACGACACCGTGGTCGTCGGTGGCGTCCACGGTCACGCCGGCCCGCTGAAGTGCCGTGCGGTCCTCGGCGGTCGAGTGCAGCCGGACCTCGTACTGGCGGATGTCGTCGGCCGAGGAGGCGGACTTGGCGGCGCTGTCGGCGTTCGCGGACACATTCGCCGAGAGCGGTGCCGCCAGGGCGAGGGCGAGCAGGCCGGCGAGGGCGGCGGTACGTCTGGCGCTCCGGGTGCCTGAGCCGCGTATGCGAAGTCGCATGAATTCTCCTTGTGGGAGTGGGGGGTGGGGTTCAGTGCGACGTACGAACGTGGTGCGGGTGTGGCGCTCATCGTGCGGTGCTGGCATGGACCGGTCAAGGGCGACACGGCCTTCGTCGGCGTAAACCATCCGAAATTCAGCCGCGCAGTGTACGCGGGCGGCCTCTGTGCCGAGCGGTCCCCGGGGAAGTCCACCCGGCGGTGTGATCCGGGCGTGCGGGACCGGGCCGGGCGGGGGAGTGTGGTGATCCGCGCAAGGGGGAGCGGCGGGAGCGGCGGCGTGGCGGGGACCGGCGCACCGCCGCCTCTTCGGCCGTGGACTTTCCGGCTCCCCGCGACATCACCCCGGAGGAACGGCTGATCATGGGCGGATCAGCGCCAGGACGGGATCGGCAACTGCCGGTCGAGACGACCAGTTTCGTCGACCGGCGCGGCGAGCTCGCCGCCGGCCGCGAGCTGCTGGCCAGAGCCCGGCTCGTCACGCTGACCGGGCCCGGCGGTGTCGGAAAGACCCGCCTCGCCACCCGCCTGGCGGCAGGCGTACGGCGCACCTTCCCGGACGGCCTGTGCCTGGTGCCCCTCTCCGGCCTGGACGACCCGGCGCTCGTGCCGCTCGCCGCCGCCGACGCGCTCGACCTGCACGACCACTCCGCGCGGCCGCCGCTCCAGGCGCTGGTGGAGCAGCTCAGGGACCGCCGGCTGCTCCTGCTGATCGACAACTGCGAGCACCTGCCCACCGCTTGCGCCGAACTCGCCGCGGCCCTGCTGCACGGCACGACCGGCGTACGGATCCTCGCCACCAGCCGCCATCGCCTCGGCCTCACCGAGGAACACCTCCTGGACGTACGGCCCCTGCCGGTCCCCGACCCGGACGGCGACCTGTCCTCGCCCGAGGGCTCTCCGGCACTCGCCCTGTTCGCCGACCGGGCCGCCGCGGTGGTTCCCGGCTTCCGCCTCACCGCCGCCAACCGGGCCGCCGTCGCCCGCCTGTGCCACCGCCTCGACGGCCTCCCCCTCGCCATCGAACTCGCCGCCGTCCGGATGCGCGTCCTCGACGTCGACCAGCTCCTCGACCGCCTCGACGACCGCTACCGCCTCCTCACCGGCGGCAGCCCCGCGTCCCTGCCCCGCCACCAGACGCTGCGCGCCGCGGTCGACTGGAGCCACGAACTGTGCACCGACCGCGAGCGGTTGGTGTGGGCACGGCTGTCGGTGCTGGCGGGCGGCTTCGACCTGGAGACGGCCGAGGCGGTGTGCGCGGAGGGGACGCCCACGGGCCCGGCCGGCGGGGGCGCGGAAGCGCAGGCGGCCATCCACCCCCGCGACGTCCTCGACGCCGTCACCGGTCTCGTCGACAAGTCCGTACTGTCCCGGGAGTCCGGCCCCGACGGCATCCGCTACCGCCTCCTCGACACCCTGCGCCACTACGGCCTGGACCGCCTGCGCGCACTTCCCGGCGAGGAGCACGCCGCACGCCGGCGCCAGCGCGACTGGATGCTGCGCCGGGCCGCCGCCTGCGAGCGGGCCTGGTTCGGGCCGGGGCAGCGCGAGATCGTCGCCCGGCTGCGGGCCGACCAGGACAACCTGCGCACCGCACTCGACTTCAGCCTCACCACCCCGGACGAACGCCTGGCGGGCCTGCGCCTCGCCGGCACCCTCTGGTTCTACTGGCACGCCTGCGGCGCCCCGCGCGAGGGCCGCCACTGGCTCGACCGCGCCCTCGCCGCCAACCCCGAACCCACCCCGGAGAGGGCCCGCGGCCTGTGGATCGCGGGCCTCCTCGCCGCCGCCACCCACGCCCTCACCGCGGGCCTGGCCCTCGCCCACGACGCCCGCGCCCTGGCCCAGGATCTCGACGACGCGGCGGAGACGGCGCACGCGCAGTACGTCATCGGTGTCATCACCCTGTTCATGGACGACCTGCCGACCGCGCTGAGGCACTTCGAGGCGAGCGTCGCGCGCGGCCCCGTCCCCGGCCAGCACCTCAGCCTGCACGGGCTCGACCAGGTCGAACTCGCCTGCGCCCTGGGCTTTTTGGGCGATGCCGACCGAGCCGTCGAGGTCTGCGAACGCACCCGCCGGATGTGCGAGCGGCACGGCGAGGAGTGGGTGCACTCCTACGTCCTGCGGATGCTCGCCCTCGCCCGCGCCGTGCAGCGCGACTGGCCCCGCGCCGAGCAGCACGCCCGGCAGGCCCTGCGCCTGAAGATCGCCATGCACGACGTCATCGGCATCGCCCTCACCCTCGACCTCCTGGCCCGCACCGCCGTCGAGCAGGGCACCCACGAGCGCGCGGCCACCCTGCTCGGCGCCGCCGACCGCACCTGGACCGCCATCGACCGGGACCGCTGGGGATCGGCGACCCTCAAGTCCGCCCGCCGCGACAGCGAGGCCCGGGCACGTGCGGGACTGGACCCCTCCGACTACCGGCGGGCGTACGAGCACGGCGCCACGCTCGACCTCGCCCGGACCGTCGAGTACGCCGTCGGCGACGCGACCCCGCCCCGCCGGCCCACGCCCGGCCGCAAGACGAACGGCCGCCACAGATCCGCCCTGTCGACGACCGGGGTCCGCCTCACCCGCCGGGAGAGCGAGGTCGCCGAACTCGTCGCCCAGGGACTCGCCAACCAGCAGATCGCCGACCGCCTCGTCATCGCCCGCCGCACCGCGGAGGGCCACGTCGAACGCGTCCTGCGCAAGCTCGGCTTCAACAACCGCAGCCAGATCGCCGCCTGGGTGGCGGCGCAGCGCTGACACCCACGGCCCACAGCGCCGTTCCACCGCCATCGACTCGTATCCGAGGGGAGTCCGTACCGATGACCACCCGACCCGCCCCGTCCACCCCGCCACAGGACTGCTTCGACCACCGCATGGCGGTCTTCCACAGCGACGACGAGTTCCTCGCCGCCGCCCTGCCGTTCCTCACCGAGGCCCTCGGAGCGCCCGGCGAGCCCCCGCCCGTGGCCATCGCCGCGCCCGGCAACCTCGGCCTCCTGCGTGAGGCTCTCGGCGACGGCGTGAAGGACGTCGTCCTCGTCCCGCACACCGAGTGGTACACCGGCTCCGCCGCCAACGCCGTCGCCCGCAGCGCCGGTTACCTCGCCGCCAACGCCGGCCCCGGCGGCCGTATCCATCTCCTCATGGAACCCGTCTGGGGCGGGCGCGCCGGCCGCTCGCCGCGCGAGACCGCCGAGTGGATCCGCTACGAGGCGCTCGCCAACCTCCTCTTCGCCCCGTTCGCCACGACCGCCCTGTGCGCCTACGACTCCCGGGTCGCGGGCCACGCCATCGTCGCCGCCGCCCGCCGGGCCCACCCCGACTCCGGCGTGTACGTGGACCCGGTCGGTCTCGCCGCCGAACTCGACGCGGTGCCGCTGCCGGCGCCGCCCGCCGACGCCGTGCGCCTGCCCGGTCCGGTCCCCGCGGCCGACGCCGTGCGCACCTGGGCCACCGTCCAGGGACTGCCCGCCGCGGACGTGGAGTTGTTCGCCACCGCCGTCACCGAGGCGGCCTGCGCGCTCGGCCCGCTCGACGGCACCCTGCTGTGGGGCGACGGCCCGGCGAGCCTCTGCGAGCTGCACACCGCACGCCGCGTCGACGACCCGCTGGCCGGCTTCGTACCGCCGCCGCGCGTGGAACCGGAACCCGGGCAGGGGCTGTGGTTCGCCCGCCAGGTGTGCGCGTATGTCGACGTCCGCGACGAGCGGGAGGGGGCGAGCATCCGGCTCCAGTACGGGTAGCGGAGTGGGCGCGCAGGTATGGAATCGGGTATTTCTCCCCTGCGACCGCACCGCGGCACCCGTCACTGTGGACCCATGCTGTACGGCTCATATCCCCAACCGCCCCTGGGGGCAGGTCACAGGAGCGTCGAATACGACCCCCGTCCGGCCGCGGTCGGCGAGGCCCGCGCGGAGGTCCGCCGGCAGTTGGAGGGATGGGGGCTCGCGGACCTGGACGACCTGGCGGACATGGCGGAGCGCCTGGTGAGCGACCTCGCCGCGAACGCGCTGCGGCAGGCGGCGAGCCGGTTCCGGCTCACCCTGTCCGCCGCGCACGGGATCCTGCGCTGCGAGGTGCGCGACGGGGTGGGCAAGACGGTGTGGTTCGAGCTCGGCACGTGCCGGTGTGCGCCGGGGCTGGTCGTCGGCGGGTCGTTCCGCGGTGCGGACTGATCCGCTCCCGCCCCCTTGCCGGGTCCGCCTCTTTACGCTTTCTTGATCTGCATGGCGGACACCACAGGAAACCCCACGGACACTGAGGCATCCTCCGACAGCAACCCCCCATTCGATAAGTCCCGTTGGCGCTACATCGGGCCCGGCATCGTCGTCGCCGCGACCGGCGTGGGCGCCGGCGACCTGGTCGCCACCCTCATCGCGGGCAGCAACTTCGGCTACACCCTGCTGTGGGCCGCCGTCATCGGCTGCCTGGTCAAGATCTCCCTCGCCGAGGCGGCCGGACGCTGGCATCTGTCCACCGGCCGCACCCTGTTCGACGGCTGGGCCAGCCTCGGCCGCTGGACCTCCTGGTTCTTCGCCGTCTACGCCGTGATCTGGGGCTTCGTCTACGGCGCGGCCGCCATGTCCTCCAGCGCGCTGCCGTTGCAGGCCCTGTTCCCGGACGTGATGGACCTTGAGTGGTGGGCCATCGCCTGCGGTCTGGTCGGGCTGGTCTTCGTCTGGTTCAACAAGTACGCGGTCTTCGAGAAGGTCATGACGGTCCTGGTGGGCGTCATGTTCGTGGTGACGGTGTACCTCGCGATCCGTGTCACGCCGAACCTCGGAGACGCCTTCGCCGGACTGCTGCCGGTCCTGCCCGACGAGAAGGACTCCATCCTCAACACCCTCGGCCTGATCGGCGGCGTCGGCGGCACCATCACGCTTGCCGCGTACGGCTACTGGGTCAACGCCAAGGGCTGGACGAACACCGGCTGGATGAAGGTGATGCGGCTCGACAACCGCGTCGCGTACGCCACCACCGGCATCTTCGTGATCGCGATGCTCTTCGTCGGCGCGGAACTGCTGCACTCGGCGAACGTGGCCATCGCGAGCGGCGACAAGGGCCTCCTCCAGCTCAGCGACATCCTGGAGGAGGAGTACGGCACGGCGACGGCCAAGTTCTTCCTGATCGGCTTCTTCGCCACCTCCTACACCTCCCTGATCGGCGTCTGGCACGGCGTGAGCCTGATGTTCGCGGACTTCGTGGCCCGGCAGCGGGGCCGGGGGGACGCGGGCAAGGGCGAGGAGGTCGCCTCCGGCGCACGCGAACGCTCCTGGCCGTTCCGCGCGTACCTGCTGTGGCTGACCTTCCCGCCCATCGTCCTGCTCTTCCAGGGCGAACCCTTCCGCCTGATCATCATCTACGGCGTCCTGGGCGCGGCCTTCCTGCCCTTCCTGGCCGGCACCCTGATCTGGCTCCTCAACTCCTCCCGCACGCCCGCCCAGTGGCGCAACGGCACGCTCAGCAACGTGATGCTGGCGGTCGCCGGACTGCTGTTCCTGGTGCTGTGCGTGAAGCAGGTCTGGGACCAGCCGTGGTCGGAGTTCTTCTAGCGGTACCGGTCCCACTCGGGGCTCAGGGCGATCTCCCGGAGCTGCTCCTTGGTCAGGGCGGGCGTCTCACGGGTCGGGGCGTCGTGCTGGGTCCCGGCGTTGAGGGCGCTGATGACGACACGGAAGCCGTCGGTGCGCAGGGTGTCGACGGTCCACATCACGGCGCCCTCCACGCCCTTGTCGCCGCCGCTCTCACGGAAGGCGGCCTTCGTACCGTCGGGCAGCCGGCTGGAGACGCGGTTGTCGTGCGGGACCAGCGCCTTGTCCGGGCAGTCCGTCGTCTCACGGGCCCGGTCGCTGCCGGGCTCGATACGGTCCAGGCCGACGCCGACGGCCGCCGGGCCCTTCCCGTCGTCGTACACGAGATGGACGTACGGCGTCATCAGCGGGCCCTCGTCGGTGCCGCGGGCCTCCTGCGCGCTGAAGTCGCCCTTGGGGAGCAGCCCTTCGAGCGCCTCGATGAGCTCGCGGCCCGTCACCGGATTCGCGGTCGGCGTGCCCGACGGCTGCTCGGCCACGCTGGAACTCGACGGCCGCGGCGCGGGCGTGCCGCCCCAGGGCAGCAGCAGCGCCCCGCCCGCCCCGACCAGCGCGATGCCGGCCGCGCCGCCGGCCGTCGCGGCCCGGCGCCTTAGCCGCAGGCGGCGTCCCCGCACCTGGCCGGCGGCCGCGAGCGCGGCGCGGTCGCCGTCGAAGCGGTCGCCGAGGTCGTGCAGGGCGTGACCGAGCCGCCCCTCGAAGTGCTCCTCGTCGTGTTCCACAGGCATGGCAAACCACCGTTCGTCAGGTCGGGTCGTCGGGAAGGGGGCTGTGGGGTCAGGAGGCCGCGTACTCGCCGAGGTCCTCGCCGAGCAGCTCACGCAACCGTCCGAGCGCCCGGGTGCACCGCGTGCGCACCGCCGCGAAACTGGCGTTCATCGCGTCCGCGGTCTCCTCGACGGACCGGTCCTCCCATTACCGCAGGACGACCACGGCCCGGTCCTTGGCGGGCAGCCGGGCGAGCGCCCGGAGCAGGGTCAGCCGCAGCGGTACGTCACCGGGCCCGCCCTCGGCCGCGTGGTCGGGCAGCACGTCGGTGGCCCGTTCGGTGCTGCTGCGCCGCTGCTGACGGGCGAGGAAGGTCCGGGTGAGGACGGTCTGCGCATAGCCGGCGGGGTTCTCCGCCCGCGAGACGCGCGCCCAGCGGACGTAGAGCCGCCCCAGCGTCTCCTGCACCAGGTCCTCGGCGAGATGGGTGTCCCCGGCGGTCAGCAGACAGGCCGAGCGGTACAGGTGCCCGGCCCTGGCCACCGCGAACTGCGGGTAGTCGTCCGCGCGGGCCTGGCTCATGCGTCCCCCTGCTGCTCTGCGCCGGCTGTAGGTGAGGTCCTCACTTCACTGATGCGGTGGGGCAGGGAGAATGTTTCACCGCAGCACCGAGAAGTTCACCGCGAGCACGAGAACCAGGATCCAGGACCCGACGGATGACCCAGCAGCCACCCCCACCCGGCCCCGGCTTCGGCCCGCCCCCACCGCAGTACGCGCCCGCGCAGCCCCCGTACGCCCCCGCGCCGCCCGCGTACGCCCCGGTCCCGCCGCCAGGAGCTCCGGCACCGGCCGGCCCGGAGTTCCTGGCGGTCGACAAGCGCAACGCGGTCGTCGTCGACGCGTCCGGCGTCGTCTTCGAGATGGCCGGATTCACGATGGAGTTCCGCTGGCCGGAGATCCAGAGCGTCCACTACAAGGCGAGCCCGGACGGCAAGGCCCTGATGGTGGCCGTGGTGCACATGGACGGCCGGTTCCACGAGTGCGTGGTGGAGGCCAAGCCCCGGGCGAGGCTTCAGGAGTGGTTCCCGCAGCTCGCCTGGGTGCTCGGCCACTATCGTCCGATGGGATGAGGCCCCTGGCGCCTACGGCAGCGCGTGCACGCGGCGCCTACGGCAGCGCGTGCACGTGCGGCCCGACCGCGTTCGACCAGGCGTTGCCCGCCGTCGCGTCCCAGTTCGTCGACCAGGTCATCGCGCCCCTGAGGTCGGGATAGGTCCTGGACGGCTTGAACGAGCCGCAGTTGGTGCCCTTGGCCAGGCAGTCCAGGGCGTTGTTCACGACCGACGGCGCCACATACCCGCTGCCCGCGCCCCGGGTCGAGCCCGGCAGACCGAGGCCGACCTGGGACGGGGCAAGGCCGCCCTCGAGCTGGATGCAGGCCAGGGCGGTCAGGAAGTCCACCGAGCCCTGGCTGTAGACCTTGCCGTCACAGCCCAGCATCGAACCGCTGTTGTAGTACTGCATGTTGACGACCGTGAGGATGTCCTTGATGTTCAGGGCCGTCTGGAAGTACGAGTTCGACGTCGACTGCATGTCGATGGTCTGCGGCGCCATCGTGATGATCAGCGACGAGCCCGCCTTCGACGCCAGCGAGCGCAGGGCCTGCGTCATGTAGGTGGCGTTGAGGCCGTTCTCCAGGTCGATGTCGACGCCGTCGAAGCCGTACTCCTGCATCACCGCGTACACCGAGTTCGCGAAGTTCGCGGCCGACGTGGCGTCGTTCACGCTCACCGTGCCGCGCTCGCCGCCCACCGAGACGATGACCTTCTTGCCGGCGGCCTGCTTGGCCCTGATGTCCGCCTTGAACTGGTCGACGGTGTAGCCGCCGAGCCCCGCCGAGTCCAGGTTGAAGGTCACCGCGCCCGGCGTTCCGGTCGCGTCCGCGAAGGCGACCGCGATGATGTCGTACTGCGACTGCACGTCGGCGAGCTTCTGGACCGTGGCCCCGTTGTTGAAGTTCTGCCAGTAGCCGGTCACCGCGTGCCTGGGCAGCGCCGGACCCACCGGGCCCGCCGTGGTCGTGCCCGTGACCGTCGCCGACTTCGGCGACTCACCGGCCGCGTTGGTCGCCGTGACCTGGAAGGAGTACGAGGTGGAGGCCGCGAGCCCGGTCACGGTGGCGGAGGTGCCGGTCACCGCGGTCACCTTGGTGCCGTTGCGGTAGACGTTGTAGCCGGTCGCGCCCGAGACGGTGTTCCAGGCCAGGGAGACCGACGACGAGGACGTGCCCGACACCGCGAGCCCGCCCGGTGTGCCGGGGATCGTGGGGGTGGGGTCGGTGCCCCCGCCGCCGTCGGGGCCGAAGACCGACAGGTCGTCCGCGTAGTAGGCCGCCTGCCCGTACCAGCCGTGCGTGTACACCGTGACCGAGGTCGTCGAGGCGCCGGTGGTGAAGGTGGTCGAGAGCTGCTTCCAGGACGTCGAGTCCGGCGTCCAGGTCGATACGTCGGTCGTGCCCGTACCCGTGACGCCCAGGTAGGTGTAGCCGCCCTGCACCCAGGCGCTCAGCGTGTACGCCGAGTTGGGCTTGACGGCCACGGCCTGGGTGCACCGGGCATTGTCCTGCCCCGCCGGGGTCGCCTTCAGCGCGGTCGCGCCGCCGTGCACCGGGGAGGAGACGGTCGTGCCGCTGTTCGCGGAGCACGTCCAGTTGCTCAGGCCGGCCTCGAAGCCGGCGTTCTTGGCGTTGTTGACGTCCGCGGCGGACGCGTGGCCCGCGCCGAGGAAGGTCAGGGAGAGGGCGGAGGCGACGGCCGCCGCCCAGAGGCGTGCCGGTCGGCCGCGGCGCCCCTGTCGTCTAAGTATGAACATGTCAACCAAGTTGGTCCAGACCAATCCGGGTGTCAAGAGATTCCGGTAGTGGAGAATTGGTGTGCGCAACCTGCCCCGTTTTGGCGTGAGTTGTGCGAGCAGAGTTCCTTCCCGGCTACACAAACGCTGTTCTCCGGCCATCGAGCCGTGGATACAGTGCTGAGATAGTCACGCAATGAAGTCATCTCGGTGCACCGGAGTAACACGAGTGCACCGGACCGGGCGGGAACGGGGAGCGACGCGTGCCAACTGCCATTGCCGTGACCAGTGCCGACATGGCGCTGCCGGCGCAGGACGAGCGAACCGTGCCCGCCGTCGTGCTCCAGGACCTCGACCGCGAGCCGCTGGAACGGTCGCTGGCGGCCATGCAGACGCTCGTCGAGCAGCACGGCCATGTGATCGTCGTCTGCTCGACCGCCGTCTCCCGGGGCGTGCGGCAGCGGCTGCACACCGTACGTTCCCTGCTGGAGAGCGACCGGATCGCCGTGTTCCGTCCCGAACTGCCACCGCTGGGCCTGGCCGTCCTGGCCCGCCAGTTGCGCCAGCTCGCCTCCTGCGACCTCAGCCCCGGCGTCCTAGCCTCGGCCGGCCGGCTGCTCACGCACTACATACACGCAGGGGCGCTCCTCGGCTCCGTCACCCGGCTCGACCGTGTCCCCGTCGACCTCAAGTCGCACGCCAAGTCCTGGATGCCCGGCAGCCAGTTCGGCGTCCTCGCCCACCCGGTCCCGCATCTCGTGCGCATCGCCCCCGCCATCACCCTCCCCGGCCCGGAGTTCGGCACGTCGATGCTGGTCGCGCAGGGGCAGCTCCAGTCCGACTGGGTCACCGCGAACCTGGCCAAGTCCTGGAACGCGCAGGGCCTGCGCGAGGTCGTCCTGCCCGCCGAGTCGGCCACCTGGTGGGGGACCGCCAAGCTCATCGAGTTCTGCGCCTATCTGCCCGACCTGTCGGTGCTTTACCAGCTCGTCACCTCGGTACGGCAGAACTCCTGTCACTGGTGCGGCATCGACGTCATCGGCGACCGCTGCGTCTTCTGCTCCGCCACCCCGCCCACCCACGAGCAACCGGCCCGCGCAGGCTGACCGGACCCGAGCCCCACCCGACCGCCCCCGACCGATTCCCCCAATGAGGTTGCACGGTTCATGAACTCCCGTCAGCGCCGCGGCGTGATACTCCTGCTCCTGTCGATCGTCTGCGCCCTCGGCGCCTTCGCCGGTGTCCTGTCCGTCATCAACGACGTGAAGTCCAAGGTCGGCCCCGAGGTCACGGCGTACCAGCTCAAGAGAGACGTGGCCCCGTACACACCACTCGACGCGGACCAGTTCGAGAAGATCGAGATGCCCGAGCGGTGGCTGTCGAAGAACGCGGTCACCAGCCTCCGCGAGATCCAGGGCAAGATCGCCGTCACGACTCTCAAAGAAGGCTCGCTGCTCCAGAGCGACATGATCGTCGACCAGCCCGCCCTGCAGGCCGGTGAGCAGGAGCTCGCCATCATGATCGACGCGGCGACCGGCGTGGCCGGCAAGATCACCGCCGGTGCCAAGGTCAACGTGTACGCCACCTTCGAGGGCGAACGCGACGGCGACCCCGACCAGTCCCGGCTCATCGTGGAGAACGCCCGGGTCATCGACGTGGGCAGGCTGACCTCGCTCCAGCCCGACGACAAGGACAACGGCCGACGGCCCACCGAGGCCGTCCCGATCACGTTCGCCCTCGACCCGATCGACGCCCAGCGCCTCACCTACGCCGAGTCGTTCGCCGACGAGGTCCGGCTCGCCCTGGTGGCACCCGGCGAGGACTCCGACATCCCCGCGACGAACCGCAGTTACGAACTCGCCAAGGACAAGTGAGAGGCCCCTATGCCCACGAGGATCCTCCCGGCCGTCGGCGACGCGGACGCGGTCCGGTCCCTCACGACGCTGCTCAGCCAACTCCCCGACGCCGAGCCCGTCGCCCCGGTCACCGACTCCACCCAGCTCGTCGACACCCTCGCCCGCCTGGCCGCCGAGTCCATCGACGAGCTGCCCGAGGTCGTCGTCGTCCACGAACGCATCGGTCCCGTCCCGGCCCTGGAGCTCATCCGCGACGTCGCCCTGCGCTTCCCGGCCGTCGGCGTCATCCTCGTCACCTCCGACGCGAGCCCCGGCCTCTTCCAGGCCGCCATGGACTACGGCGCGCGGGGCCTGGTGGCCCTGCCCCTGAGCTACGAGGAACTGGCCAGCCGGGTCAACGCGGTGGCCCAGTGGTCCATGGGCGTACGGCGCCATCTGGGCGCCGGCGGCGATGTGTTCAGCGGGGTCGGCGGCACCGTGGCGACGGTCAGCGGCGCGAAGGGCGGCGTGGGGGCCACCCTCACGGCCATCCAGCTCGCCCTGGCCGCCCAGGCGTCGGGCCGCAGCACGGCGCTGCTCGACATGGACCTGCAGACCGGCGACATCGCCTCCTACCTCGACATCCAGTTCCGCCGCTCGGTCGTCGACCTCGCCGCCATCAGCGACATCACACCGCGCGTCCTCGCGGACGCCGTCTTCCGGCACGACACGGGCGTGGCGCTGCTGCTGGCCCCCGGGGACGGCGAACGCGGCGAGGAGGTCACCGACCGTGCCGCCCGCCACATCGTCGGCGCCCTGCGCTCCCGCTACGAGGTCGTCGTCATCGACTGCGGCTCCCAACTGTCGGGTGCGAGCGCGGCCGCCGTGGAGATGGCCGACACCGCCCTCCTCGTCACCACCCCCGACGTGGTCGCGGTGCGCGGCGCCAAGCGCACGGTGCGGATGTGGGACCGCCTCCAGATCCGCAAGGCGGAGGAGACCATGATCGTCGTCAACCGCCACACGCGCGGTGCGGAGATCCAGCCCGCCCTGATCCAGCGCATCACCGGCACCGGCATCGCCGCCACGACCGTCCCCGCCAACTTCAAGGAGCTCCAGGGCGCCGTCGACTCCGGCCGGGTGCACGAACTGGACCCCAAGAGCACGGTCAAGCAGGCGCTTTGGGGCCTCGCGGGGGAGCTGGGGCTGGTCAAGGGCACCGAGGGGACCCTCCAGCAGAGCCGCGGCGGGCGGGCGCGCGGCGGCGGCGACCGGGCGGCGCTGACGTTCCGCAGGCGGAAGGAAATAGGGCGGTGAAGCGGCGGGGACGGGGGGACAAGGGCCAGGTCGCGGTCGAGTTCCTCGGGATGATGCCGCTGATCATCATCACCTTGGTGCTGATGTGGCAGTTCGTGCTCGTGGGGTACACGTTCACGCTCGCGGGGAATGCTGCGGACGAGGCGGTCAGGGAGGGGACGGCGTCGGAGGGGCAGGCGGGCTGCGAGGAGGCGGGGCTGCAACACCTTCCCCAGGCATGGCAGGGGGACGCCTCGGTGCAGTGCGGGGCGAGCGGCGGCTATGTCACGGCGGATGTGACGCTCCGGGTGCCCGTCCTCTTCCCCGGCGCGATCGGCTTCCCGTTCACGGTCGAGGGCCATGCCGGAGCCGTACAGGAGGAGAAGGACTGAGATGCCGTACCGACTCTTCCCCCGCCGTGCGGGCCGGGACCGCGGCCAGGTCGCCATCGAGTACCTCGGGTTCATCCCGGTCCTGATCCTCGTCGCGATGGCCGGCGTACAGGTCGGGCTGATCGCCTACAGCGCCCAGCAGGCGGGGACGGCGGCCAGGGCGGGGGCGCGGGCCGCCTCCCTCGACGACAGCGCGCAGGACGGGTGCGTGAACGCGATCAGCGACTGGCTGACCGTCTCCTGTTCCGAGGCGCAGGGCGGCGACGAGGTCACGGTCACCGCCACCGTCGACATCCCCTCGATCGTCCCCGGCTGGGACTTCGACCCCGCGCAGAAGACCGCCACCATGCCGCTCGACCACTGAACGAGGTACCCATGAGTCTGCGGTCCCGCATCACCACCCCGGAGGAGAACGCCGGCCGGAGCGAGGACGGCCATCTGGTCGCCTCCTACCGGGCCAAGCTCCTGGAGGAGATCGACCTCGCGGAGATGAGCTCGCTGGCCGCGGCCGAGCGCCGGGCCAGGCTGGAGCGGGTGCTCGGGCACATCATCAGCCGCGAGGGCCCGGTGCTGTCGACCGTCGAGCGCTCGCAACTGATCCGTAGGGTCGTCGACGAGGCACTCGGCCTCGGCATCCTGGAGCCGCTGCTCGAGGACGCCTCGATCACCGAGATCATGGTGAACGGCCCGGACGCGATCTTCGTCGAACGCGCGGGCCGCGTCGAGCAGTTGCCGCTGCGCTTCCCCTCCCACGACCAGCTCATGCAGACCATCGAGCGGATCGTCTCCACGGTGAACCGGCGGGTCGACGAGTCCAACCCGATGGTGGACGCCCGGCTGCCCTCCGGCGAGCGGGTGAACGTCATCATCCCGCCGCTGTCCCTGACCGGCGCGACCCTGACCATCCGCCGCTTCCCCCGCTCCTTCACCCTGCACGAGATGACCGGCCTCGGCTCGCTCGACGAGCCCATGGTGTACCTGCTGGCCGGGCTGGTGCAGGCGAAGTTCAACGTCATCGTCTCGGGTGCGACGGGCACCGGGAAGACGACCCTGCTCAACGCCCTGTCGGGGCTGATCCCCGAGACCGAGCGCATCATCACCATCGAGGACTCCGCCGAACTCCAGCTCCAGCAGTCCCATGTGATCCGGCTGGAGTCCCGCCCGCCGAACGTCGAGGGCAAGGGCCAGGTCACCATCCGCGACCTGGTCCGCAACTCCCTGCGCATGCGCCCCGACCGGATCGTCGTCGGTGAGGTCCGCGGCGGCGAGTCCCTCGACATGCTCCAGGCGATGTCGACCGGCCATGACGGCTCGCTGGCCACCGTGCACGCCAACAGCGCCGAGGACGCCCTGATGCGGCTGAAGACCCTCGCGTCCATGTCGGACGTCACGGTCCCCTTCGAGGCGCTGCACGACCAGATCAACAGCGCGGTCGACGTGCTCATCCAGCTCACCCGGTTCCCGGACGGCGCCCGCAGGATCACCGAGATCGCGATCCTGGACAGCCACGGGGCGGAGCCGTACCGCCTGGCGACGGTCGCCCGCTTCCACGCCCAGCCCATGACGCCCGACGGACGCGTCCACGGCGCCTTCGCGTACTTCCCGCTGCCGCGCCGCACCGCGGACCGCCTCTACATGGCGAGCCAGCCGATCCCCCAGGCCTTCGGCGTTGCCCAGTCACCGCTCGAGCTCGCCACCCGAGAAGCCAGGTAGGACCCCCCATGGACCTCCAGACCCGCATCACGCTCACCACCGGCATCGCGCTGCTGACCTGCGCGCTGGCCGTGGTGGGCGTACACGCCTACGCCGCCGGGCGGGCCCAGCGCCAGGCCCTGGTCGACCGGCTCTCCGCCTCCGGCCAGCTCACCGGGGCCGGTGGCCGGCGACGCCGCTTCGCCGACCTGGACCGGCGCCTGCGCCGTACGCGACTGGGCAAGCAGCTCGAACTGCGGCTGGCGGCGACGGGCCTGGACGTCACCCCCGGCGAGTTCTTCGTCTACATGCTGGCGACGGTGGCGGGCCTGTGGCTGACCGGCCAGGCGGCCCTCGCCCCCTTCTTCGGCCCGATCGCGGGCCTGCTGGGCGTGTGGGCCGCGGTCCAGTTCCTCAACTGGCAGCGCCAGAAGCGCATCGAGCGGTTCATCAACCAACTCCCGGAACTCGCCCGCATCCTCGCCAACGCCGCCCACGCCGGCCTCGCCCTGCGCACCGCGATCGGCCTCGCGGCGGAGGAGCTGGAGGCGCCGGCCGGCGAGGAACTCGCCAAGGTCTCCAACCAACTTGCCCTGGGCGCCTCGATGGACGACGCCCTCGGCGAGCTCGCCGAACGCCTCCCGTCGCGCGAGCTGGTCGTCCTGGTGACCACGCTGGTGCTGTCCAACCGGGCCGGCGGCCAGGTCGTCAGCGCGCTGCGCAACCTCACGGAGACGCTGGAGGAGCGCAAGGAGACCCGGCGCGAGGTCCGCACCCAGCTCTCACAGGTGAGCATGACGTCGTACGCCGTCCCGGTGCTGGGCGTGGGATCGCTGTTCCTGATGAACGGGGTGAAGGACGGCGCCCTGGACCGAATGACCGGCTCACCGCTCGGCCAGGCCGCCGTACTGATCGCGTTCGGGCTGTACGCGGTGGGCTTCATCCTGATCCGCCGCATGTCGCGGATCGACGTCTGAGGGGCGGGTACGGCTGATGGGAATCGGAATCCTCCTCGCGACGGTCATGGCCCTGGGCGTCGGGGGCGTCTTCGCCGCCATCCGCATGTACCGCGCGGAGACCAGGCTGCCCAGCGACCTCGCGCTGGCCCTGGAGGTCGGCGCGACCCGCACCGGCGCCGTGGACTCGCTCATCGACCGCATGGGCATGCGCTACGCGCCCGCCGTGCTGCGCCTGATGGGCCCGAAACTGGTCGCCAAGTACCGCCGCAAGATCGACCTCGCGGGCAACCCCGGCGGTCTGACGATCGACCGCTATGCGGCCAGGCGCGCGGTGTACGGCTTCCTCGGCGCGGTCGGCTTCCTGGTGTTCCTGCTGCGCGGCCAGGTCCTGGTCGCGCTGCTGCTGCTGGCGTTCGGCGCCTTCTGGACGGAGGTCGGCATCTGGTCGGCGATCCGGATCAGGAAGGACGAGATCGAGCGCACCCTGCCGGACTTCCTGGACGTCCTCGCGGTCGTCGTCAGCGCGGGCCTCGGCTTCCGCCAGGCACTCGACCGGGTCGCCTCCAGGTACGAGGGCCCCTGGGCCGACGAACTGCGCATCACCCTGCGCCAGATGGACCTCGGCATGAGCCGCCGCCAGGCCTTCGCGGAACTGCGCCGCAGGAACGACTCCGAACAGGTGGCGATGTTCGTGACGGCGCTCCAGCAGGGCGAGGAGCTGGGCGCGCCGATCGTGGACACGCTGGTCGCCCTGGCCAAGGACATGCGCCGCACCGACGCCCAGAACGCCCGCCGCAAGGCGGCCCGCGCGGTGCCCAGGGCCACGCTGATGATCACGACGTTCATGGTTCCGGCGACGATGATCCTGCTGGGGGCGGGTCTGCTGCTGGGGTCGGGCACGGACTTCGGGTCGCTGACGGGGGAGTAGGGGGTGGGGCCGTGGCGGGCATGCCGTTGAGGATGAGGACCGGGTCGGGAGAGGGGGCGGCGAGGTTCGGTCTGGGGTTCCTGCGCGGGGGGTGGCTGTCCCGGTGGTCTGGGCGGGCTGGGCGGACCGAGGAGGCCGGGCAGGGCGAGGAGGCCGGGCAGGCTGGGCGGAGCGAGCCGGCCGGGCGGGTCGGGCAGTGTGAGCAGGCCAGGCAGGCAGAGTCGGGCGCGACCATACCGCTCCAGGTCAACGCCCTCCAGGCGATGTGCCGCCAGGTCTTCGGCTTTCGGCTCGCCATGATCGCCGTGGCGGCACCCGGGGCCCTGCTGAACGCGGCGCCGGGCCTGGGTACCCGCCTGGTGGGCGCGGCGGTGGTCGTCACCTTCATGGTCTCCTACGCCCTGTTCCGCGACTGGGAACGCTTCGGCCCCCTCCTCCTGCGCCACCCCACCCTCCTGGCCGCGGACACCCTCTTCACCTCCCTCCTGCTCATCTCCGCGGGCCCGGACACGACCTTGGCCTACGTCAGCGTCTGCACCCCGCTCCTGGCCGGCATCGTCTACGGCTACCGGGGCGCGGCGGTCTTCGCGAGCGTGCAGTCCCTGATCCTGCTCCTCGCCTACGCGATCAACACGGACGCGAGGTCGGCGAGCCTGGCGGACAAGCTGCTCCTGCCGGGCCTGTGCGTCATCACGGGCGCGCTGGGCTCGTCCCTGCGCAACCTCATGCTCCGCTTCGGCACGGCCACCCAGGCCCTGACGACGGTCCAGGCACGCCTCGCGGTCACCGAGGCGGTGAGCGCGGAACGGGCCCGGCTGGCCCGCGAGATGCACGACTCGGTGGCGAAGACCCTGCACGGTGTGGCACTGGCGGCGGACGGCCTGGCGGCCTCCGCGGCGACCGCCCCGATGGACCCGGGCCGCATCAGAGAACAGGCGGAACTGGTCGCCCGCTCGGCCCGCAGAGCGGCGGCGGAGTCCCGGGAACTCCTCGCCGACCTGCGCCGCGAGTCCGACCCGGACCGGATGACGGACGTGGCCCCCGAACTGAGGCGGCAGGCGGCCGACTTCACGACCCGCACGGGCCTGGAGGCGACGTACGGCCCCACGGGCGGCGCCCCCGCGCCTCCCGTTCCGCCCGCCGTGGCCCGCCAGCTCCTCACCATCACGGCGGAGGCCATGGAGAACGCCCACCGCCACGCGAACGCGACGAGGGTCGACGTCCGGGCGGGCGTCCGGGGCGAGGTGCTCTGCCTGACGGTCCAGGACGACGGCCGGGGCCTGCCCCCAGACGCGACCCTCGAACACCTCCGCCGAACCGGCCACTTCGGCCTCCTCGGCATGGCCGAACGAGCCGCCTCGATAGGCGCCCGCATCCACTTCGGCAAGGGCCTCCACACCCGTGGCACGCAGGTCCGCCTGGAACTGCCGCTGGCGGCCCTCACGACGACGAAGGCGACCACCCCATGAACACGCCCCAGTCACCCCCGCCCGCCACGCCCCTGCGCCTGGTGGTGGCCGACGACAACCCGGTGGTCCGGGCGGGCCTGACGGCCCTGCTCTCCACCCACGCGGACATAAGGGTCGTGGCCGAGGCGACGAACGGCCACGAGGCCCACGAGGCGGCCCGCCGTCACCGCCCCGACGTGATCCTCCTGGACGTACGGATGCCGGGCACGGACGGCATCACCGCGCTTCCGTATCTCGTGCGGATCGCCCCGGTGATGATGCTGACGTACAGCGGAGAGGCGGAGACGGTCCGCGAGGCCCTGCGGCGAGGCGCCTCCGGTTACCTGGTCCACGGTGAGTTCACGACGGACGAACTGATCGAGGCCGTACGGGAGATCAGGGCGGGCAGGACCCGCCTCACGCCAACGGCGGCGGCTGCGGCAACGGGATCGCTCGCGCAAGCAAACCATGAACTCCCAACTGCTGCAGGCAATTCTGCCGAACTGCTTTCGCAAGTGCAATCAAATGTGGGACAGTCGTCCCCGTACCGGTCACGGTTCCGGCTGAGCAGGAGGGAGGCGGAGATCATGGACCACATCGCGGCGGGCATGAACAACCAGCAGATCGCCGCCACCTGCTTCATCAGCGAGAAGACGGTCAAGAACCACATCAACCGGATCTTCGCCAAACTCCACAGCACCAGCCGTGCGGAAGCCGCCGCCAAGTGGCTGGGCACGGCCCCGGGTTCACACCCAGGACGGAGCTGACGGGCGATGACCGAACGACTGTTTTCGGCCGAGGCCCGGAATTGGGCCCAGGGACCCTCTGGTGTTCGGGGAATTCCCGCTTACTTTTCTCCAGAGACTTCTCGCAGGACTTTGGAGCCCAGAGGGGAACACCATGAGCAACTGGATCAACACCACCGTCGCCTACCTGCGCTCTCGCGCCACGCGCGACGACAAGGGGCAGACGGCGGTGGAGTATCTGGGCATCATCGCGGTGGTGGTGGCGATTGTTCTGGCCATTACGGGGACGGAGATCGGACAGTCGATCTACGACGCCATCGTGGAACAGATCGACGAACTCACCGGATGATCAGGCGCCGCAGGCACGGCGACGCAGGGCAGGCCTTCCCCATCTACATCATGGTGGTGGGGGGCCTGCTCTTTCTCGCGTTCGCCTACCTTGCGGTCGGCCAGGCCGCAGCAAATCGGAACGGCGCCCAGACAGCAGCCGACGCGGCGGCTCTGGCTGCGGCGCAGGAGACCCGGGACCAACTCGCGGGGGACTGGTTGGAAGTCGTCGGCGACCCGACGAAGTGGCAGGACATCCTCGACGGTGACACCGCGTTGTTCGACGGTTGCTGGCGGGCTTCCGAGCTCGCGGCCCAGAACGACGCCGATGTCCAGGCCTGCGGGCAGGAAGGGCTGTTGGGCTACAAGGTCGATGTCGAGACCAACAAGTCCGTCGGCGAATCCATCGTCCCCGGCACCGAGGAATTCAAGTCGAAGGCGTCAGCCACCGCTGTGATCGAGCCTCGCTGTACGTTCGACCTCCCCGGAGAGGACGCCGACGACGGTGACGGTGATGGTGACGGGAACGACACACTGCCACTGCCTCAACTCACCTGCGAGGACACGGACTGGGACCTGGACCCGGACGATCCGGCCACCCTTCCGAACCCCGAGGACCTCTTCGACGTCCACCTGGCCGACTGACAAGCGAACGACGAGTGACGAAGGAAGCAGAGGCATGAGCATTCGGTTCACCACGAAGGCCCGTAGGGGGATGGTCGCGATGACCGTCGCGGCCGGACTGGCCCTCGGCGTGGCCGGCTGCGGAAGCGGGGGCGGCGAGGACAAGAAGCCGGAGACGTCGGCGTCGGCCTCCAAGAGCGGCAAGGGGTCGGACCCGAGTGCCCAGGAGGGAACCGACGAGCTTCTCGCCGAGCTCAAGGGCGAGGACGGCCTGATCCTCAGCATCACCTCTGCTCAGCGTGACTCCGGTGGATTCGTCACCGTGAGCGGCGAGTTGAAGAACGACGGCGACGAAGCCGCCCGCGTGCCGGCTCGCACGTCGGGTGACGAGACCGAGATCATCAGGCACGGAACGTCACTGGGCGGAGCGACCCTCGTCGATTCGGCGAGCAAGAAGCGCTACTACGTGCTGCGGGACACCGACGGCCGCCCCCTGACGACGACGGGCATGCCGCGCATCAAGCCGGGCGACTCCATTCCTGTGTTCATGCAGTTCCCGGCGCCGCCCACCAGTACGAGCGAGGTCAGCTTCCAACTGCCGACGTTCGCCTCCGCCCCCATCACGATCTCCGGGTGAGGCCCAAATGACCCGCACCCCCCGCCTCACCCTGACCCTCACCGCGGCCACGATCATGGTTGCCGCCAACATCCTCGTCGCCACGACCGCCGACGCCGCCGACGACCCCAGCGTCCCGCCCGGTACCGAGGCCACCGCCGCCGCGCCCGTCGAAGTGGACGCCAACGACCCGGACCTGAAGCTCCCCGAGGGCGCGACCCTCGCCGAACCCAAAGTCCTCGACATCAAGCAGGTCGTGGAGGAGCAGGGCGGCGAGGAGCGCCGGGAAGACACCAACGCGGACGTGAAGTTCGCGCTGCAGGCCGAGGTGCTGTTCCCCAAGGACAGCGCGAAGCTGACCGGCGAGGCGAAGGCACGTATCGCCTCGATCGCGGAGGAGATCGGGAAGCAGAACGCCACGCGGATCCGCGTCTTCGGCTTCACCGACAACCTGGGATCCTCGGCCCACGGCGACGTCCTGTCCAGGAAGCGCGCGAACGCCGTGCAGGGAGTCCTGGAGTCGGAGCTGAACGACTCCACGGTCACGTACGAGGTGCGGGGCTACGGCGAGCAGTACCCGATCTCCCCGAACTCGACGGAGGAGGGCCGTAAGAAGAACCGACGGGTGGAGGTGTCCTTCCCGCGCTCGGACGGCTGACCGGCGAAAGAACGGCGAAAGACCGGCGAACGGCCGCCGTACCCCCCGCCCCTCAGCCCACCTCCACGCTCACTCGGACGCCGGCCCGCAGCCCCCACCCCGCCATCGCCCCGGCCTCCGCCTCCACCACATGCCGTGAGCGAAGCCGGGGCAGGCCCAGTCGCCCCGGTTTCATGGTGCGTACGGCGATGACGCGCAGCTTGCGGTCGAGATGGGCGACGTCGATGGGCATGCGCATCCGGAACGTGTGCACCCCGCCGGCGGGCGTGAGCAGCATCGCCCCGTCGATGCCGTCCCGCCCGAGGAGCCCCTTCGTGCGGGCCCGGTACGACGCGGCGATCTCCAGGGGAACCGGCACATCACCGTGCTCCCCGTGAACGACCAGCGCCCCCCGCCCATCACGCAGGCGTCGCCCCATCCTCAGCCACCTCCAGGATTCTCTGTTGTCCGCCGAGTGCTACCCGGGTAGGAAGGCCCCATGACCGGACTCGGCGCAGTATTCCGTCCTCAGCTCGCCCCCGAACGACTCCGATCCATCGCCCGGCTCGCCGACGAGTCGGGACTCGAAGAGCTCTGGCTCTGGGAGGACTGCTTCCGGGAGGGAGGCATCTCCACCGCGGCGGCGGCCCTCGCCTGGACCGAGCGGATCAGAGTCGGCGTCGGACTGTTGCCCGTGCCGCTGCGGAACGTCGCGATCACCGCGATGGAGGCCGCCGGTCTGCACCGGATGTTCCCCGGTCGGCCGATCCTGGCCGTGGGGCACGGCGTGCAGTCGTGGATGGGGCAGGTCGGTGCCCGCGTCGAGTCGCCGGTGACGCTGCTGCGGGAGCATCTCGACGTGCTGCGGGCCCTGTTGCGCGGGGAGAGGGTGACCGTCGAGGGCCGGTACGTCCGGCTCGACGACGTCGCCCTGGACTGGCCGCCCGCCGAGCCGGTGCCGATCATCGCCGGGGTCACCGGGCCCCGCTCGCTGCGGCTGGCCGGAGAGGCGGCCGACGGGACGCTGCTCACCGCGTCGACGCCGCCGGAGGGCGTTCGGGTGGCGCGGCAACTCGTCGACGAGGGCCGGGAGGCGGCCGGACGCAGCGACGCCGAACCGCACGGGATCGTCGTCTATCTGCTCACCGCCACCGGGCCCGACGGGGCCGCCCGGCTGAAGGCCGAACTCGCCGCCGAGGGGGTTGCATCCGTGCCCGACCTCGGTGTCGCCGGGGACGCGGGGACCGTCGCGAAGGCCGTGCAGCGGCTCGCGGACGCCGGCGCGGACACCGTCGTACTCCAGCCGACGGGCGACGAGCCCGATCCGGAAGGGTTCGTTCGGTTCGTGGCGGAGGAAGTACGGCCGCTGGTTCCGTGACCGCGGGCCGTGTCCGGCGCGGGCCGCGCCGGGGGCGTTGTCAGTGGCGCCTGCCAGACTCCGGAAGATGAGCGACGACACCTCCGACGTACGCATCCGGGACGTTGTGGACTCCGACCTGGAGGCGGTCCTCGCCTACGAGCACGACCCGGAGGCGGTCCGGCGGTCGAGGTTCACGCCCCGGCCGCGGGACGCCTTCATGAAGCACTGGCGCACGAGCGTGCTCGGGGACGAGACCTGCCTCGTGCGGACCGTCCTGGCCGGGGACGAGGTGGCCGGCAGCGTCGTCTCCTGGTGGGACGGCGACCGCCGCTTCCTCGGCTACTGGCTGGGGCGGGCCTACTGGGGAAGGGGCGTCGGCACCAGAGCACTGGCCCTCTTCCTCGCCACGGAGCGGACCCGCCCCCTGTACGCCGACCCCTTCCACGCCAACACGGCCTCCGTACGCCTCCTCGAACACCACGGCTTCCAGCGCGCCGGAGTCGTCCACCACGGCGCCGACGAGCATGTGCTGCTCGTGCTCGGCGCTCAGCCCGGCGGCTGATCCCCCGTCGCCCCGTCGAGCAGTTCCCGCAGGATGTCCATGTGGCCCGCGTGCCGTGCCGTCTCCTCGATCATGTGGACCAGCACCCACCGCAGGGACACCTCGGCGTCCCGCCACGCCGGCTGCCCCAGGTCCGTCAGCTCCCGCCCGGCGATCACCCGGTCGGCCGCGGCGCGCGCACGGCCGTAGAACTCGACGATCTGCTGTGTCGTCTCGCCCTGGTCGGCCCGCATGTCCTGGTCGCTGTACGGGTCGAACCACAGCGGCTCCACCTCGCCGCCGAAGCTCGACACGAACCAGCCGTACTCCACCGAGCCGAGGTGCTTGACCAGGCCCAGCAGATTCGTGCCGGACGGGGTCATCGGCCGGCGCAGCCCCTCGTCGTCCAGGCCCTGAAGCTTCCACAGCACCGCGTCCCGGTGCCGGTCCAGGCTCGCCCGGAGCGTTTCCTTCTCACCCGCCGTGTACGTCGAGTTCGTCATGGCGCCGAAAACTAGCAGCGGCCACCGACAGCGCCCTGCGATCATGAGGCGCATGGGACGGGACAGCAGGTCGTTCGAGGAGCTTCTCGCGGAGGGCGCCGCCGTGCCCACCGAGGGCTGGGACTTCTCCTGGTTCGAGGGGCGGGCCACCGAGGCACGGCCGAGCTGGGGGTATGCCGTCTCGCTGGCCGACCGGTTGGCCGGCGCGACCGCCGCGCTCGACCTCCAGACCGGGGGAGGGGAGGTCCTCGACTTCGCCCTCGGCCGGTCCCCGAAGGCCCCCGTGCTCACCGTCGCCACCGAGGGCTGGCCGCCGAACGTCGCCAAGGCCACCGCTCTGCTCGCCGCGCGCGGTGTCGCGGTCGTCGCCTCGCCCGAGAACGCCCCGCTGCCGTTCGCCGACGCCGCGTTCGACCTCGTCACGAGCCGGCACCCGGTTCGGGCCCCCTGGCCGGAGATCGCCCGGGTGCTCCGGCCGGGCGGCACGTACTTCGCCCAGCACGTCGGGCCGCACAGCGTCTTCGAACTCGTCGAGTACTTCCTCGGCCCCCAGCCCGAAGAGGTCCGCAACGGCCGTCACCCCGAGCGTGAGCGGGCCGACGCCGAGGCCGCCGGCCTGGAGATCGTCGACCTGCGTGCCGAGGAGCTCCGCATGGAGTTCCACGACATCGCCGCGGTCGTCCACTTCCTGCGCAAGGTCGTCTGGATGGTCCCCGACTTCACCGTCGAGGCCTACCGGCCCCAACTCCACGCCCTGCACGAACAGATCGAGTCCGACGGCCCCTTCATAGCCCACAGCACCCGCCACCTCTTCGAGGCCCGCAAGCCGTTTGCCTGAGCCTGCGGGCTGGACACCTGAGCCGGCTTGGGGCCCGACGCCTGAGCGTGCGGGCCGAACGCCTCAGCCTGCCGCGGCCGCCGCCTGCCTCCCCGGGCTCTCGCCTGCATCCCGGGAGGGAACTCGCTCGCCTCTGCGGGTTGCCGCCCGCCTCCGCAGGCCACCCGCCCGTGCCCCCACGAGCCGCCGCCCGCCTCCGCAGGCCACCCGCCCGTGCCTCCACGAGCCGCCGCCCGCCTCCGCAGGCCACCTGCCCGTGCCTCCACGAGCCGCCGCCCGCCTCCGCAGGCCCCCGCCCGAACCTCCGCAGGCCCCGCCCGAACCTCCGCGGGCTGCCCCTGCCCCCGCCCGCCCCCGCGTCTACGCGTGCGGGCCGACGGTCACCTTCCCGATCACCAGCTCCGCCTTCGCTTCCAGCACTTCCCCGACCCGCTCCGCCTGCTCGCCCAGCTCCCGCTCCTGCCGCGCCGTCAGCTCCCGTCCGACCAGCTCCACCGTGACGGTCGTACGACGGCCCTGGCGCCGCTGGTGCCAGACCCCGGCGACCACGCCGTCCACCAGCAGTACCGGAAAGTTCCCCGCCTGCCCGCCCGCCAGTGCCCGCTCGTACGCCTCCCCGGGGAACAGCGACCGCCGCGGCTGCGCGGCGATGGCGTACGCGTCGAAGTACGGCAGCAGCCGCACTCCACGCACCCGCCCGCCCGGGAGCTCCGTGTCCCCCGCCGCCACCCAGGCCGCCGCCCCTTCGAAGTCGACCTCCTCGATCTCCCCGGCCCGTGCCAGCTCCGTGAACAGGGAGACCGCCCAACCGGCCGGTGCCGCGAGCCACTTGGCGAAGTGCTGCGCAGTGGCCGGGCCGTACGCGCGCAGGTAGCGTCCGACGAGCTCGCGCAGGGCGGTCTCGCCCGGGACCGGCGCGCCGGCCGGCGGGCGGGTGTAGGTCACCTTCCGGCCCCGGTTCGGGCCGAAGCACAGGGCGCCCGACTGACCGGCCCGGTGCATCACCTGGCGCCAGCGCGGCCACAGGTCCTGGAAGGCGGGCATGACCAGGTCACCGGCCCACGCGCCGGTGCGCGCCACGACCTCCTCGCTCAGCTCCTCCACGGTCAGGCACACGCCGTCGAGGGCGTCCCCGATCGCCGCCACGATCTGCTCGGCCTGTTCCTCCGTGACCCGGACGTCCGGCGGGAAAGGGCTCGGGCCCGTCGGGATCGCCGTCAGCGCCCCGCACCACCGGGGCAGTTCGGCGGCCGGGAGCAGATGCACGGTCCCGCGCGGGCCGAACGTCTTCACCAGCGAACGGTCCTCCCAGAGCGCGGCCCGTACGTCCGCCCGCGTCACCCCGGCGGCCCGCACTCCCACCGACACCTCGGCCGCCGACAGCACCTGGGCGTGCGCGCCCAGCATCGCCCCGACGACCTCGGCGACCGGGGTGCCGGACGCGGCGGGACGGCTCAGGAACTGCCGCTCCAGCCGTCGCGCACTCGCCTCGTCCCAGGTGATCGTGTGGCCCACGCTGCCCGTCCCGCTGCTCGACCTCGCTGTCATGGAGCGACGGTAGGACGCATATAGGTCAGAACCTGTCCGCTGACCCGCATCAGCGCGCCCTCAGGGTGCAAACCGTGCATCCGTCAGCGAACGCCCCGGAGTCCCTGCGCATCCAAGGGAAGCTCACCTTTTCCACATTGTTATGGCGGCCGACTCGATTTCCCCCCATCCGTCACGTAAGTTCAGACCAAGGTAATTCGCGTACGCAAAGCTGCGCGGCGGCACCGCGCGGCGGAGGGGGCTGCGCGGTGCCATGCCCTCGGCCGGCTTCCTGCTGGACGCGCGTCGCGGTGAATCCGCTTTCCCGTCGCCGACTCCCTCGGGCCGTCAAGGGGGCGTTCGCGGTCGGGGTCACCCGGGCGGGGGACGCGCGGACAAGTCGCCAGGCAGGCCCCAAGAAGCGGCAAAACCTCCGGATCCGGCGCTATCCCCCGCGTTTCCCCTGGAAATCCGGCCCGATCTCGCCACGAATCCGCCATGAAGGGGCCCTCTCACGGCCACCGGCCCGTCGCCGAGCGACTTCGGAGAGTAGTTGTGGCACGCCGATGCACGCAGCATCACTTACGAAGGGTTATGGTGGAAACCCCCCCTCGGGCCGGTCCGTCTCCCCCCCACGGACCGGCCCGTTTTATTGCCCACACCAGGCACACACGAGCCAGGCGACTGCACCCCTTCTCCAGGGCGCACACGAGCAAGGGCGACCGCACCCCTTCTCCGGGGCACAAGCGAGCAACGGGACCGCAACCCCCTCAGGGGCGCGGGGAACTGCGCGACCAGCCCCCACCGGCCCGCACTCGCCAAACCACACCGCACACCCCCACCCAGGGCGCCCCCACCGGCCCGCACTCGCCAAACCACACCGCACACCCCTACCCCAGGCGCCAACACCCACCGCACCCCACAGCCACGGCCCAAGCCCCGCAGGGGTAGGCTTCGCCCCCGGGGACCGCCATACGGACAGGAAGCGCCCTCGACTGCACCGCACGCAGCGTCGCGCGCCTGTCCGATCCGTACGGAGGGGCTGACGAACACGTGAACCTGCGCGACAAGCTGCGCGGCCTGCTGGTCAGGCTGTACGCACGCCGGGTGGAAGGCCACCTGGACCACGCTCAGGTGCCCAAGCACATCGGCGTCATCATGGACGGCAACCGGCGCTGGGCGAAGGCCGCGGGTTCGACCACCATGCACGGTCACCGCGCGGGTGCCGAGAACATCGAGGAATTCCTCGGCTGGTGCACCGAGACCGACGTCGAGGTCGTCACCCTGTGGCTGCTGTCGACCGACAACTTCGACCGGCCGCAGGAGGAACTCGGCCCGCTCCTCGGGATCATCGAGGACGTCGTGCGCTCCCTGGCCGCCGACGGCCGCTGGCGGGTGCACCACGTCGGCACCCCCGACCTGCTGCCCTCCCCGATGCAGATGGCGCTGAAGGAGGCCGAGGAGTCCACGGCGCACATCGACGGGATACTGGTCAACGTCGCCATCGGCTACGGCGGCCGCCAGGAGATCGCCGACGCCGTGCGCTCCATGATCGTCGATGCCCACGACAAGGGCACCTCGATGGAGGACCTCGCCGACTCCGTCAGCGTCGAGCTGATCGGACGCCACCTCTACACCGGCGATCAGCCCGACCCCGACCTCGTGATCCGCACCAGCGGCGAGCAGCGGCTGTCCGGATTCATGCTGTGGCAGACGGCCCACTCGGAGTACTACTTCTGCGAGGTCTTCTGGCCGGCCTTCCGCAAGGTGGACTTCCTGCGGGCCCTTCGCGACTACGCCGCGCGGCACCGGCGCTACGGCGGCTGAGCCCCCTCCGGCGCTGTCGCGGCCGTATACCGGCGCGACAAAACCGACCCTCTCCGGGACGGAAGTAACAAGGAGTTCACCAGCGCGCCGTCATATGCGCTGGCATGGCACCGCATGTTCGAGGGCATAAGCCAAGCAGGTCGACACCCGAACCACGGGTGTCGTATCTCAGCGGGCGGCGCCGGAGCCGTCCGCCCGGGAGGCCCTTTGCACCAGCCCCACCGTGCGGTCACGGCACGGAAGAAGACGCGGGGGGCCGGTTTTCGGCCCGTGCACAGCGGCCGACGACCGGTCCAGCCCCACTCCGTCGCTCCCCGACCTCATCCGAGGGGGTACGTCCTTCCGTGGTGACCAGCACAAAGCGCCACAAGCCAGACCGGCGCACCTACGTTCTCGACACCAGCGTCCTGCTGGCCGACCCGAACGCCCTGAACCGCTTCGACGAGCACGAGGTCGTGCTCCCCATCGTCGTGGTGACGGAACTGGAGGCCAAGCGGCATCATCCCGAACTCGGCTACTTCGCCCGGCAGGCGCTGCGCCTGCTCGACGAGTTCCGGGTGAAGCATGGCCGTCTCGATGCCCCCATTCCGATCGGGGATCTCGGCGGGACCGTCCGTGTCGAGCTCAACCACTCGGACCCCAGCGTTCTGCCGACCGGCTACCGCCTGGGGGACAACGACTCCCGCATCCTCGCGGTCGCCCGCAATCTGCAGGCCGAGGGATTCGACGTCACCGTCGTCTCGAAGGACCTGCCGCTCAGGATCAAGGCCTCGTCCGTCGGTCTCCTCGCCGAGGAGTACCGCGCCGAACTCGCCATCACGGACTCCTCCGGCTGGACCGGAATGTCCGAACTGACCCTGCCGGGCGAACAGGTGGACATCCTCTTCGAGGAGGGGCATGTCTATGTCCCCGAGGCCGCCGACATGCCCGTGCACACCGGGCTGACGATCCACTCCGAGCGCGGCAAGGCGCTGGGCCGGATCACGCCCGAGGGCAACGTCCGGGTGGTGCGCGGCGATCGGGAGGCCTTCGGCATCAAGGGCCGCAGTGCCGAGCAGCGGATCGCGCTCGACCTGCTGCTCGACCCGGACATCGGGATCGTGTCGATGGGCGGCCGGGCCGGCACCGGCAAGTCGGCGCTCGCGCTGTGCGCGGGTCTGGAGGCGGTGCTCGAGCGCCGTCAGCACCAGAAGGTGATGGTCTTCCGGCCGCTGTACGCGGTGGGCGGGCAGGAGCTCGGCTATCTGCCCGGCAGCGAGGCCGAGAAGATGAGCCCCTGGGCGCAGGCGGTCTTCGACACGCTGTCCGCGGTCACCAGCCGCGAGGTCATCGAAGAGGTCACCGCGCGCGGCATGCTGGAGGTGCTGCCCCTCACCCACATCCGCGGGCGCTCGCTGCACGACGCGTTCGTGATCGTGGACGAGGCGCAGTCCCTGGAAAGGAACGTCCTGCTGACCGTTCTGTCCCGAATCGGCGCGAATTCAAGGGTCGTTCTGACCCATGACGTTGCCCAGCGGGACAATCTGCGGGTCGGGCGCTACGACGGTGTCGTGGCCGTCGTGGAGAAGCTGAAGGGACATCCGCTCTTCGCCCATGTCACTCTGACGCGGTCCGAGAGGTCCCAGATCGCGGCCCTTGTGACCGAAATGCTGGAGGACGGGCAGATCTGACCCAAGTGCTCAACTTGCGGTAGCTACTCGTTGGTTGGCGCCGTTCGGAAAGGCAGTGAGCCTATCCGGGCGGCGCCTTGGCGTGTGCGGCTTTCCGGAAAACCCTAGGGACAAACAAGGTGTGAGCTTTCACACGCAACACAGAATTGCCTTGCGGTGTCCGGGTGCGGCAGAGTCTCACTCCTGTCAGGCCCCGCATACGACACACCTGTACCCCCAGCGGTACGGCACCACAGCAGCAACACCATCAACTGCATAGCGAAGTCGTATGCCGCCCGAGTCATCACGCGGCACTCCTCTTGCGGGAGTTGCCCACCGGGTCCGCGCCTCCCGTGACCCCGCAGTTGGGAGGCCAGAGCCAAGGGGCACGATTGCGTCCGCCAGGGTCACCGAAGCGGGCGATGCTGGAAGGAAACCGTGTGAGTCCGATTTCGGTCAGGGGATTCGCAGTGGCCTCTGCCACCGCGGTCACCGCTGTCGGAAGCGTCGTCGGCGTTGCCTCGGGCAGCACCGCGCAGAGCAACGACGCCGAGGCGACGGCAGCCGATTCGACGCTCCTCGCGGACATACCCGCGGGCCAGCAGGCCCAGGTGCAGACCGAGTCCCTGTCGGCGCAGGCGGATGTCCAGGCCATCGCTGCCGACGTGAGCGCAAAGAAGGACGCCGAGGAGGCGGCCCGCAAGGCTGCCGCCCAGAGCGCGATCGAGAAGAAGGAAGCCGCCGAGAAGGCAGAGAAGGCGGCGCAGGAAGCCAAGGAGCGCGAAGAGGCCGAGGCGAAGGCCTCCCGGTCCTCCGCTGCCGACTTCCCGGTCCAGAGCTCGTACAGCACCTCGCAGATCCAGGCGATGGCGCGTTCCATGGTGCCGAGCGACCAGTTCCAGTGCTTCAGCAACATCGTGGACCACGAGTCCGACTGGAACTACCAGGCCGTGAACCCCTCTTCCGGTGCCTACGGCCTCTTCCAGGCCCTGCCCGGATCCAAGATGTCGTCGGTCGGCGCCGACTGGCAGACGAACCCCGCCACGCAGATCAAGTGGGGCCTGAACTACATGAACGACCGCTACGGCAGCCCCTGCGGCGCCTGGGACTTCTGGCAGGCCAATAGCTGGTACTGAGCCCGCGCTCAACCCTGTGGAGCCCCTCACCGTCCTTCGGTGAGGGGCTTTCGCTGTTCTCTGACCGGCGCCATGTACGGTCGGAATCAACGACTCCAGGGGGGAGTGGTGGGGAGAGACGGGGGAAGAGGGCGGATCATGTCGCGAGTGCCAGGGTGGCTGGGCCGGGTCGGTGCCGGTCTGACCGAGATGAGTGAGCGGTTGGACGAGCGCCGGGCCGCCGTGGAACGAGAGAGCACCGAACCCGACCCGGTGGGACGGACCGCCGTCGCCACCGAACCGCCCCCGGGTGAGGACCCGCCGCCCGTCGACCACGTCCCGCGGCCCCCGGACTACGCGCCCGCGACCCCGGCGCCGCGCCCCGATCCCGCACAGGTCGTGCCGTGGGGTGTACGGGTGGCCGCGGAGGCCGGCTGGCGGCTGCTGGTGCTGGCCGGCACCGTCTGGGTGCTGATGCGCGTCATCAGCGCCGTCCAACTCGTCGTGCTGGCCTTCGTCATCGCCCTGCTGCTCACCGCGCTGATGCAGCCCTCGGTGGCCTGGCTGACCCGGCGGGGCGTGCCGCGCGGGCCCGCGACCGCGCTGACCGCGATCCTCGGGTTCGTCGTCATCGGGCTGATGGGCTGGTTCGTGACCTGGCAGGTCATGGAGAACATCGACAACCTCTCCGACCAGGTCCAGGACGGTATCGACGAGCTGCGCAACTGGCTGCTCAACAGCCCCTTCCACGTCACCGACAAGCAGATCAACGAGATCGCCGAGAACCTTCGGGAGGCGATCGGCGCCAACACCGACGAGATCACCTCGGCCGGCCTCGAAGGCGTCACCGTCATCGTCGAGGCGCTCACCGGCATCCTGCTGGCGGCCTTCTCGACGCTGTTCCTGCTCTACGACGGCAAGCGGATCTGGCAGTGGACCCTCAAGCTGGTCCCGGCCGCCGCCCGTCCGGGAGTCGCGGGCGCCGGGCCGCGGGCCTGGGCGACGCTCACGGCGTATGTGCGCGGCACGGTGGTGGTCGCCCTGATCGACGCCGTGTTCATCGGCATCGGCATCTACTTCCTTGACGTCCCCATGGCCGTCCCGCTCGCCGTCTTCATCTTCCTGTTCTCCTTCATCCCCCTCGTCGGCGCGGTGGCCTCCGGCGCGCTGGCGGTCGTGGTGGCGCTGGTGACGCAGGGCGTCTTCACCGCGGTCATGACCCTCGCCGTCGTCCTCGCCGTCCAGCAGATCGAGGGCCACATCCTGCAGCCGTTCATCCTCGGGCGCGCGGTCCGCGTGCATCCGCTGGCGGTCGTGCTGTCGGTGGCGGCCGGCGGCATGGTGGCCGGGATCGGCGGCGCGGTGGTGGCGGTGCCGCTGGTGGCGGTGTCGAACACGATCGTCGGGTATCTGAAGGCGTACTCGCAGGAGGCGGAAGCGCGCAGACTGCTGCCGGGTGCGGCACTTCCGAGCGCCGGTCGGCATCAGCCGGCCCGTCCGGCGTTCGAGGACGAGGCCGTTCAGGCCGAAGGGGGGTCCGGGGACGCAGCCCCCAGGGATGCGGCCCGCGACAACGCCGAAGACCCCGCCCACCGAGGGTGAGCGGGGTCCGCGGAGCAACAGCGCCTACTCGACGTCGGCCAGCACGGCCTCGGCCTCCAGCGTGGCGCCCACGGCCTGGATCACCGACGCGATCTTGAACGCCTCCTGGACCGTCTCCCGGTCCACACCGGCCTTGCGCAGCACCTGCTCGTGCGAGTCGAGGCACAGCCCGCAGCCGTTGATGGCGGACACCGCGAACGACCACAGCTCGAAGTCGACCTTGTCGACGCCGGGGTTGCCGATGACGTTCATCCGCAGGCCCGCGCGCAGGCTGCCGTACTCGTGGTCGGACAGCAGGTGCCGGGTCCGGTAGAAGACGTTGTTCATCGCCATCACGGCGGCCGCGGACTTCGCCGCGGTGTACGCCTCCGGCGAGAGGTTCGCCTTCGCCTCCGGCGCCAGCTCGCGAAGCACGATCGGGGAGCGCGCGGCGATCGCCGTGGCGAGCACCGTGCCCCAGAGCTGCTGCGCCGGGAGGTCCGAATTGCCGATGACCGAGCCCAGGTTGAGCTTCAGGTCCTTGGCGTAGTCCGGTATGCGGGACTTCAGGGAGTCGAGCGACATGTGGGTCACTCTCCCGCGAGCAACTTGACCGGGTCCAGGGTGTCCTCGCCCTTGCTCCAGTTGCACGGGCACAGCTCGTCCGTCTGGAGGGCGTCCAGGACCCGCAGGACCTCCTTGGGGTTACGACCGACGGAGCCGGCGGTCACCATGGAGAACTGGATCTCGTTGTTCTGGTCGACGATGAAGACGGCACGCTTGGCGAAGCCGTCCTCGCCCTCGATGCCGAGGTCGCGCATCAGCTCGTGCTTGGAGTCGGCCATCATCGGGAACGGCAGGTCCCGCAGGTCGTCGTGGTCCTTGCGCCAGGCGTGGTGGACGAACTCCGAGTCGCCGGAGAAGCCGAGGACCTGGGCGTCACGGTCGGCGAACTCCTCGTTCAGCTTGCCGAAGGCCGCGATCTCGGTCGGGCAGACGAAGGTGAAGTCCTTCGGCCAGGCGAAGACGATCTTCCACTTGCCCTCGTAGGTCTTGTGGTGGATCGTCTCGAACTCCTTGCCCTTCTCCAGCGAGACGCAGGCGGTCAGTTCGAACTCGGGGAACTTGTCACCGACAGTGAGCACACGCTCTCCTTGCAGCGAGGAGACACCGGATCGGTACAGGTGTCTCCCTTGGGTTGGACCTTACCGATCCTGGCACAGGCTGCATTGATACGGGAAATAGCTACACTCGGTCAGGTTGATCGGAGAGTGCTATCAGTGACCGTGAGTAAGAGGAGACAGCCCAGTCTCGCCCAGTTGCGGGCCTTCGCGGCCGTCGCCGAGCACCTTCATTTCCGGGATGCCGCCGCCGCGATCGGCATGAGCCAGCCCGCCCTTTCCGGTGCCGTCTCCGCCCTGGAGAAGTCACTGGGAGTGACGCTGCTGGAGCGCACCACCCGCAAGGTGCTGCTGTCGCCCGCCGGTGAGCGGCTCGCCGTACGCGCGAAGGCCGTGCTGGCGGAGGTCGGGGCGCTGATGGAGGAGGCCGAGGCGGTGCGGGCCCCGTTCACCGGCGCCCTCCGCCTCGGTGTCATCCCGACCGTGGCGCCGTACCTCCTGCCCACCGTGCTGCGGCTCGTCCACGACCGGTATCCGCACCTCGACCTCCAGGTGCACGAGGAGCAGACGGCGAGCCTGGCCGACGGACTCGCCAGGGGCCGCCTGGACCTGCTCCTGCTCGCGGTGCCTCTCGGGATGCCCCAGATCGCCGAACTCCCGCTCTTCGACGAGGACTTCGTGCTCGTCACCCCGCCGGACCACCGGCTCGGCGGCCGCGAGGGCATCCCGCGCGAGGAGCTCAAGGCGCTCAACCTGCTGCTCCTGGACGAGGGGCACTGCCTGCGCGACCAGGCGCTCGACATCTGCCGGGAGGCCGGCCGCGAAATGAAAGGGGTGGGGCGAAGCCCTTCGGTTGAGGGTGGTGGCGGGAGACGGGAGGGCGCCCCGGTGACCACGACGGCCGCCGGGCTGTCCACGCTCGTGCAGCTCGTCGCGGGCGGCCTCGGCTGCACGCTGCTCCCGCGCACCGCCCTGGACGTGGAGACGACCCGCAGCAGTCGGCTGCTCACCGGCTACTTCGCCGACCCCGCCCCCACCCGCCGTATCGCCCTCGCGATGCGGGCGGGAGCCGCGCGGGGAGCGGAGTACGAGGAGCTGGCGGCGGCCCTTCGGGAGGCGCTGCGCCCGTTGCCCGTATCCGTGTGCCAATCGGTCAAATGAGCGCCGAACACAGTTCTTTGAGTCGCGCGGAAACTCAACTTCCGTCAACTAGCGACAGGTCGGATATCCCTCTCCGGAATATGCGCGCGGACTGATACACATTCCCCCCTCAGCGCTATGCGTCAGGCGTGTGTGCGAAACGACGAGGGGTGTGATGTCGGGCTACGAACACCTGGCACGGGCCCTGGCCGTCTGCGCGCGTGACGGCTTCACCGGAGAGCTCAGGGTCAGCGGAACGCCGGGCGGCACCTTCCACCTCGGCGACGGCCGGGTGGTCGCCGCCGAGTCCCCCGGCGCCCCCGGACCCGAGGCCCTGCTGCTGCGCTCCGGGCGGGTCAGCGGCGAGCAGTGGGCCGAGCTGATGCGGGAGTCCGGGGGCTCGCGCTGGCCGGCGACCGCCCTCATCGCGCGCGGGTACGCGGGGGCCGCGCAGTTGCGGGTCGTGTGCGCGATGGCGCTGCACGACGCCGCCTTCGCGATCGCCGCCGGCCGGGTCGACGAGTGCGAACGCGTCCCCACCACGGAGCCGTTCGCGCAGGTCCCCGTGGGGGAACCGCCGCTGGGCCTGCTCCAGGGATCGGTCCGCAGACTCGCCGCGCTCACCGCGCTGCCGCACCCCGTCCACCCCGACCGCGAGCGGCCCGTGCCCGCACCGGCGCCCGTCGACACGGACACCCCGCTCACCGCCCTGCGGTGCGAGCTGCTCGCCCACGCCGACGGCCGCCGTACCGCCCGGGACCTCGCCTTCCGGGTCGGGCGGGGCGTCTACGCCGTGACGGTCGAAGTCGCGCGGATGCTCGGCGACGGGCTGCTGGTCTGCGCCGAGTCGCCCGCGCCGATCCCCGTGCGCCCCTTTCCGGACGGCCACGCACTGCGCCCGAGGGAACCGGCGCCCGTCGAGCCGCCGCCGCCCCCGCCTTCGACCCCGACATCCCTGCCCCGCCGAAAACCCGGCAGCTTCTTCCGCCTGCGGAACGGAATTACGAGATGAGTCCGAAATGAAGCAGCCGATTGCTGTGAAAAGAAATAGGAGAGTCGCGTACATGGATCACAAGGCCCTGGCACTGGAAATGCGTGGCCTGCGCGAACAGGTCACCGGAATCACCGACACCGCGGTCGCCGCCGCCGACGGCCTGCTCATCGCCGCGGACACCGCCGACTCCATCGACCCGGAGGGCCTCGCCGCCCTCGCCGCGGCGGGTCTCGGTCTCGCCAGGCGTACCGCCGACGCCACCGCCCGCGGCACCCTGCGCCGGACGGTGACGTACGGCAGCCATGGCTGTGCCGCCTTCTACGCCGTCGGTGACACCGCGCTGATGGTCGTGCTCGGCGACGAGGGCATGGACGTGGACCACCTGAACCGGGCGACGCAGTCCGCCCTGCAACGCATCGATCTGATCCTCACCGACAAGGCACCAGAGGGAGTTTGAAGGGATGGCGACGAAGCGCATGACCTCAGGTTTCTCCGACCAGGTGATGAGCCTGGTCAAGCACCTTCGCACCGACGCACCGGACTGCGTGGCCTCCGGCGTGGTCGACATGTCCACCGGAATGCTGCTGTCGTACGAGACCGTCGAGACCCATCCGCCGGAGGTCCTGGACCTGCTGGCGGGCGCGACGCTCGACCTGTTCCAGGGGCGCACGGTCGTGATGATCGAGGACGTGTTCAAGGAGCGCCGCGGGATCTCCAGCGACAACCACTTCTTCCAGGAGATCCTGGTCAACAGTGAGAACCTCACGCACCTGTTCGTGCGGCTGACCGAGCAGCAGGACGTGGTGGCCGTCGTCGTCTGCCGCAAGTCCGTCAACGTGGGCATGCTGTTCGCCCAGGTCCGGCGGGTCGTCCGGGAGTACAGCCTCTGAACGCGACGGCGGTGGGGCTCCCCGCAGGGAACCCCACCGCCCGTGCGACACGCGGTCCGTCCTACTCGGTGCGCAGCCCGTCCGGCCGCATCAGCCGCAGCAGCGGCGGCAGGCTGAGCAACGTCACCGCGAGGACGACGCCGGCGCCGATGCCGGTCATCGACAGCACGCTCGCCCAGTCCACGCTCACGGTGGCGTCGACCATCTTCAGCAGCACGGCGCCCAGTGTCAGTCCCACCGCCGACGCCAGCACCAGCCCCAGCGCGATCGGGATCGCCGTCTGCCACAGCACCGACAGGCTCAGCGTGCGGCGCCGGGTGCCGAAGGCGACCAGGGACGACAGCAGCTTCTTGCGCTCGCGCAACTGCTCGAGCTGCGAGACCAGCAGGCTCGCGCCGATCAGCATCAGGACACAGGTGGCGCCGACGAACAGCCCGTTGCGGATGGCGCGGAAATCCTCGTTCTGCCGACTGGAGACCAGGGCGTTCACGCTCGTCAGCGGATCGATCCGGGCGGCGGTGTTGCGCGCGAGCTCGGCGGCGTCCGGCACCGACATGTCCAGCGAGAGGTACACCTTCTCGAACATGCCGGCCTCCGCGCCCTTGGGCAGTGCGCCCGGAGTGAACAGCAGGCCGCCGCGCGCGTAGCCGGTCGGATCCTCGCGCGGCCCCGCCGTCTTGATGTCGCCGGGCACCTTCCAGGGCGTCGTGTGGCTCGTCGTCCCGGAATAGGCCGGGTCGAAGTACATGGTTTCGCCCCGCTCGGTGACCTTCTCCGTGCCCTCGTCGAACTCGCTGCCCACGATCCGGAAGGTGTCGCCGTCCCGGCAGGACTTCAGACGCGCCACCTCGCGCAACTCGGCGCAGTTGCCGACGGCCACCTCCACCGAGTTCTCGGGCTCCTTGGCCCGGTCGCCGAGCGTGCCCTCGGACAGGGCCGTCGCGTGGCGCACGCCCTCGGTGCGCGCCAACTGCCCGGCGACCTCGCTCAGCGAGACCTCGTCCCGTACGTACATGGTCAGTTGGGCCCGGCTCGGGTCGTTGCCCGTGTCCGCGGTGTAGCCGGACTCGACCCCGGCGAACAGCATCTGGAGGGCGATCGCCCCGGCCACCGCGACCGCGATGCCGTTGACCATGCGGGCCGCCGATCCGCTGCTCAACTGCAGCCTGCGCACGGCGAGCTGCCAGGAGACCGAGCCCGAGTTCAGCCGGGCCACCACGGCCTCGACGAGCCACGGCAGCAGTGCGGTGACACCGACCAGCAGCAGTACGGTGCCGCCGATCACCATCCACTCGTTGAAGTTCCCGTTGTCGCCGCCCTGACCCGTCATCGGGTACAGCAGCGCGAGGCCGGCCAGCGGCAGCAGCAGCCGCCACCACAGCCGACGGCGCGGGGGCTTCGCCGTACGGACCACGCCGAGGGGCTCGATGACGACCCCGCGCAGCGCGAACAGTGTCACGAGCACGGCCGCGGCCGGTACGGCGAGGGCGACCAGCAGTACGAGTGTGGGAGACGGATTGAGGTCGCTCGGGAACACGCTGATGTTGCGCACCTTCAGCAGAGCCGCCAGTTGACGCCCCGCCAGGAAGAATCCGGTGCCGAGGACGAGCCCGAGCAGTGCCCCGGCGAGGGCCTCGCCGCCCGCGACCCGGCGTGCCATGCCCCCGTCCGCGCCGACCAGCCTGAGCGCCGCGAGCCGGCGGTCCCGGCGCTCGCCGCCGAAGCGCACGGCCGCTGCGATGAACACGCCGACCGGCAGCAGCAGCACCACAAAGATGATCATGACGAGCAGGATCAGGATCGGATCCAGCCCGTCATCGACCGCACCTGCAGAGGGCCCGAAGTAGTCGATGCGTTCGATGGAGCCGTTGCTCAGATGGCTCGCCATCCCCGAGCCGCCCGCGTAGAAGGCGAGTTCGGCGGGCCCGATGAGTCCGGATTGCTGGATGGTGCCGGTGATCCGGTAGGGGAAGCGTTCGCGCAGCAGTTGGCCCGAGTCGGACTCCAACAGGCGCTTCAGCGCGGGCGAGGCGAGCATCTCGCCCTTCGCGGGGAACTTCTCGACACCCGGCGGCCGGGGAGCCCGCGAGCCTTCGGGCTCCAGGAGCCGGCCGCGGATGTCCTCGCCGTGGAAGGTCGTGTCGACATCCGCGATGATCAGCGTGTTGTCCGCCTTCGGCAGCACCTCGCCGTTGTACGTGAAGTCGTCCCGGGCGGCGCTGCGGTGTTCGCGCTCGGTCAGCGCACTCGGCACGGCGGTCGTCAGCAGCAGCAACGCCACCCCGAGACCGACCCCGACGGCCGTCAGCAGGGCCCGGACCCACCCCTCGCGTCCGCCGGCGAAGGCGAACCGGACCCCCAGACCGAGATCCTTCGCCCACTGACCCACGTTCATACGACCCGCTCCATGTCCCGGGACTTGCCGTCGCGTACGACGATCTCGCGGTCGGAGTAGGCGGCCACCCGTGCCTCGTGCGTGACGAGGACGACGGCGGCGTTGGTGGAGCGGGCGGCGTCCGTGAGCAGTTCCATCACGCGCTCGCCGTTGAGGGAGTCCAGCGCGCCGGTCGGCTCGTCGGCGAACAGCACGCGCGGGCTGGTGACCAGCGCACGGGCGACGGCGACGCGCTGCCCCTGACCGCCGGAGACCTCGCCGGGCCGCTTCTTGCGCAGGTCGTCGACCTCCAGTCGCTCCATCCAGGACAGGGCGGTGCGCTCGGCCTCCTTGCGGGAGGTGCCGTTCAGCCGCAGCGGCAGGGCGACGTTCTCCACGCAGGTCAGCTCCGGCACGAGCTGCCCGAACTGGAAGACGAACCCGAACTCCGAGCGCCTGAGGGCACTGCGCTGGGCGTCGCCCATGGTGGCCAGCTCGCGCCCGTTGTAGGTGATGGAGCCCGAGTCGGGCGGCACGATGCCCGCGAGACAGTGCAGCAGCGTGGACTTGCCGGAGCCGGACGGCCCCATGACGGCGACGACCTCGCCGGGGTGGATGGAGAACTCGGCGCCGTCGAGGGCGAGGGTCGGGCCGTAGGCCTTGCGCAGGTTCTCGGCCGTGAGCAGGGAGCCGGGAGGCGGAGTCACTTGGTCACCACCTCGGCCAGCTTGTCGAGACGCGCGGCGGTGAGTTCCAGCCAGCGCAGGTCGGCCTCGAGGTGGAACAGGGCGTGGTCGCAGATGAGCTGGTCGGCCAGGTCCCCCTTGCGCTTGCGGTCCGTGAGGATGCGCATACTGCGCAGGTGCTCGGCGCGCTGGGTGTCGAGGATGTCGGCCGCGTTGCGTCGCGTGAGCAGCGCGAGGACGACCTTGGTGTACAGCGTCGACTGGAGGTAGGGCTCCGGCTTCTCGGGTGTCGCGAGCCACGTCTGTACGTCGGTTATCCCGGCGTCGGTGATCGCGTACCGCTTGCGCTCGGGCCCGCCGCCGGGCTCGATCCCGTCGACCTCGACGAGGCCGTTCTTCAGCAGCCGGGACATCGTCGAGTAGACCTGGCCGTAGTGCAGCGGCCGGTCGTGACCGAACTTCTCGTCGAAGGCCCGCTTGAGGTCGTAGCCGTGGCGGGGGCCCGACTCCAGGAGCCCTAGAAGGGTGTGACCGATGGACATGCCGAGGACTCTACACGGGGTGTATACGCCTCATGTATACGCGGCGTGTGTAGATCATTGCGGGCCGTGTGAAGGCCCAGGCAGGGGCCGATTGTCACGGTTCTGCTACTGCGACTCGGGCGGCTTCGCGGGCGGGCGCCCCCGGCGCGGAATCGGCTTGGTGTCGCCCGGCAGCCGTCCCGCCTCCGCGAGCGCGCGGCGCAGCAGGAACTCGATCTGCGCGTTGGCCGAGCGCAGTTCGTCGCCCGCCCATCGCGCCAACGCCTCGTACACGGCCGGGTCGAGCCGCAGCAGCACCTGCTTGCGCTGCGGCCGACCTTGAGGGGCTCGGCCCTCGGAGGGAACCGTCACTGGTAGAGGGTCCCGGTGTTGAGGACCGGCTGCGGGGCCCTGTCGCCGCACAGCACCACCATCAGGTTCGACACCATCGCCGCCTTGCGCTCCTCGTCCAGCTCCACGATGTCCCGCTCGGAGATCCGGGCGAGCGCCGCCTCGACCATGCCCACCGCACCGTCGACGATCTGCCGCCGGGCCGCGACGACCGCTCCGGCCTGCTGGCGCTGGAGCATCGCGGAGGCGATCTCGGGAGCGTACGCGAGATGCGTGAAGCGCGACTCGATGATCTGCACTCCGGCCGCCTCCACTCGCGCGTGCAGTTCGACGGCGAGCTTCTCGGTGATCTCCTCGGCGTTGCCGCGCAGCGAGAGGCCGCTCTCGTCATGGGCGTCGTAGGGGTACTCGATGGCGATGTGCCGCACGGCCGCCTCGGTCTGGGTGGCCACGAACGCGAGGTAGTTGTCCACCTCGAACGTCGCCTGCGCGGTGTCCTCGACCTTCCACACCACGACCGCGGCGAGCTCGATCGGGTTGCCGTAGGCGTCGTTGACCTTCAGTACGGCCGTCTCGTGGTTGCGGACCCGGGTCGAGATCTTCGTGCGGGACGTCAGAGGGTTCACCCAGCGCAGTCCGTCCTGCCGGATCGTCCCCCGGTACCGCCCGAAGAGCTGGATGACCCGCGCCTCGCCCGGCGCGACCATGTTCAGCCCGCACATCGCCAGCACGGCGGAGACGAAGACCAGGATGCCGGTGATGATCAGCGCTGCCTTGCCGCCGGCCCCGGAGACCGCCCCGGCACTGACGAGCAGCCCCGCCCCGAGCAGCAGCCCGCCGAGGCCGAGCAGCAGGGCGAGCCCGCCGCTGATGCTGCGCGCCGTGAACTCCCGCACCTGTGGCGCGGGCATCTCCGGTATGTCGGCGGTGGCGGATGCGGCGTCGGTCTTGGCGCCGGTCTTGTCGTTCGGCATGGGTGATATCCCCCGTTTTCTTCGGAAGCTGCAGTGGATCCCACTAGCTTCGGTCTAGCTAAGTGATATCACTTTACCCCGGACGGGCAACCCTATGCGCCGCTGAGTCGTCGGTTCCGGTGGGACAGGTGCTGATTGTCACGTCCGTAAAAGACCGGATCGGCCGGGCTTTGTCACATCTTCCGGTGTTAGCTTTCTGAGCTGACCTGAGCGGCGAACCTGTGTGACAACAGCGCACACAAGAACGAAGCGGAGCGGAACGGACCCATGGGACGAGCGGAAGAGAGACGAGCACGGCAGCGCGGTGGCCGCCGCGCGGCGCCCCGGCGTTCGTCCGGGACGCCGTCGAACACGGGGGCCGGCGAGTCGACCACCGTCATCGGCGCCCCCTCGGCCGCCGCCGGCGGCCGGGCCGCGGCCCGTCGGGCGGCCAAGGGCGGGGGCAAGGGCGGTGACGGCAAGGGCCGAATACGGCGGCTGTTCACCTGGAAGAAGATCCTCGGCACGTTCCTCGGCTTCTGCCTGCTCGCCATCGGCGCCTTCATCGCGCTCTACCTCGCGGTGGACGTGCCCACGGACAACGCCGCCGCCCAGGCCGCGCAGCGCCAGAGCAACGTCTACAAGTACAGCGACGGCACCACCACCCTGGCCCGCGACGGCGAGGTCAACCGCGAGATCGTCGACCTGTCCAAGGTGCCCAAGAAGGTCCAGTACACCTTCGTCGCCGCCGAGAACAAGACGTTCTACGACGACCACGGCATCGATCTGAAGGGCACCGCCCGCGGCGTGCTCAACACCCTGATGGGCAAGGGCGCGCAGGGTGGTTCGACCATCACCCAGCAGTACGTCAAGAACTACTACCTCAGCCAGGAACAGACGGTCAGCCGCAAGCTCAAGGAGATGGTCATCTCCCTGAAGGTCGACCGCCAGATGTCCAAGGACGACATCCTCGCCGGCTACATCAACACCAGCTACTACGGCCGCGGCGCCTACGGCATCCAGGCCGCCGCCCAGGCGTACTACCGCATCGACGCCGACAAGCTCAGTGTGGCGCAGGGTGCGTACCTCGCCGCGCTGCTCCAGGCGCCGAGCCAGTACGACTGGCAGGCCGCGACCGAAACCGGCAAAAGGCTGGTCACCAACCGCTGGAACTACGTCCTGGACAACATGGTCGAGGAAGGCTGGCTGGACAAGGCCGAGCGCCAGGGCATGACGAAGCTCCCGGAGCCGAAGGAGCCCAAGCCCGCCGCCGGCCGGGAGGGCCAGAAGGGCTATCTGATCGAGCTCGCCAACCGTCAGCTCGAGGACCAGCTCATGAAGGAGAAGGGCCTCACCCGCTCCCAGGCCGAGGCCGCGGTCGTGGACCAGGGGTGGACCATCACCCTGAACATCGACAAGAAGAAGCAGAGCGAGCTGGAGAAGGCGGTCAAGGCCCAACTGACCAGCAAGCTCGACAAGAAGAAGCGCAAGGTCGACGCGAACATCCAGGCCGGCGCGGTCTCCGTCGATCCCGAGACGGGGAAGATCGTCGCCCTGTACGGCGGTGTGGACTACTTCAAGCACTACACCAGCAACGCGACCCGCCCCGACTACCAGCCCGCCTCCACCTTCAAGCCGGTGATCCTGGCCGCCGCCCTGGAGGAGAGCGCCCAGACCCGGTCCGGCAAACCGATCTCCGCGAGCACGATCTACGACGGCACGAGCAAGCGGCAGGTCCTGGACGCGAACGGCGACAAGGTCGGCTTCGCGCCGGAGAACGAGGACGACCGGAACTACGGCGACATCACCGTCCAGACGGCGATGAACAAGTCCGTCAACTCCGTCTTCGCGCAGATGGGCGTCGACGTCGGCATGAAGAACGTCATGGACGTGGCCGCCAAGCTCGGCATGAACACCGAGGACGAGCAGGCCGTCCCGGCGCAGACCCTGGGCACCATGGGCGCGAGCCCGCTGCAGATGGCCGGGGTGTACGCCACCCTGGACAACCACGGCAAGAAGGTCACGCCCGGCATCCTCAAGAAGGCCGAGCACAACAGCACCACGGTCGCCATCCCCGACCCGATCGGCGAGCAGGTCATCAGCCCCGAGGCCGCGGACACGGTCACCTCGGTCCTGACCGGCGTGGTCGACGACGGCACCGCGCAGCAGTCCGTGGCGAACAACCCCAAGCGCAACGGCCAGAAGGTCGCCGGCAAGACGGGTACCTCCGACGACAACAAGTCGGCCTGGTTCACCGGCTACACGCCCGACCTGGTCACGTCGGTGGGCCTGTTCGGCGAGGACGCCAAGACCCACGCCCAGACCAAGATGTACGGCGCCGGCGGCTTCGACCGCGTCAACGGCGGTGGCTTCCCGGCGCAGATCTGGGCGGCGTACATGTTCGGGGTGACGGACCCGGACGCCAGGTTCGACCTCGACACCGACCAGGGCGCGGCCGTCCAGCCGACGTGGACCCCCACCCCGACCGAGGAGCCGACGACTCAGGAGCCCACGGAGGAGCCGACGACGAAAGAGCCGACGGAGGAGCCTACGACTCAGGAGCCGACCGAGGAGCCGACGACGAAGGAGCCGACGGAGGAGCCTACGACTCAGGAGCCCACGACGCCTCCGACGGACGAACCGACGGGCGGGATCACCCTGGACCCGGCCAGACCCGGAGACGAGCAGTAGCACAGCGCCCCATGGGGGCGCGGGGAACTGCGCGATCAGCCACCGTGCATCCGCACTCGGCGACGCGCAGTTCCCTTTTGGTGCTCAGCCGCGATTCAACTCGAACCAGACGACCTTGCCGGTGCTCAACCGCGTGGCCCCCCACCGCCGGGCGAGCCGGTTGACGAGGTACAGCCCCCGCCCGCCCTCATCCGTGGCCCGGGCCTGCCGCAGCCGCGGCAACTGCGGTACGTCGTCGCCGACCTCGCACCGGAGCACATCGGTGCGCAGCAGCCGCAGGGTCACCGGCCGGGTGGCGTACCGCACCGCGTTCGTCACGACCTCGCTGACCAACAGCTCGACCGAGTCGGTGAGTTCCTCCAGCCCCCAGCGGGCCAGCGCACGCCGCGCCAGCCGCCGGGCACGACCCGGCGCCGCGTCCTCGGGCTCCAGGAACCAGTACGCCACATCGCTCGGGGCGATGCCGTCGAAGCGGGCGGCGAGCAGCGCGATGTCGTCGTCCCGGTCGCCCGGGCCGAGCATGTCGAGGACCTCGTCGCACAGGGCTTCCAGCGGCGGCGGATGGTCGGGGCCGGTGAGCTGGGCGGTCGCGGCGAGCTTCTCGCGGAGCTGTTCTATGCCGGTCCACACGTCGCGCAGCCGGGACTCGACCAGGCCGTCGGTGTAGAGCAGCAGGGTCGCCCCGGCCGGTGCGTCCAGTTCGACGGCCTCGAAGTCGACGCCGCCCACGCCGATCGGCGCGCCCGCGGGCACCCGGAGCACCTCCGCCCGGCCGCCCAGGTGCAGCAGGACGGGCGGCGGATGGCCGGCGTTGGCGATGGTGATGCGGTGCGAGACCGGGTCGTAGACCGCGTAGAGGCAGGTCGCCATGCGGTCGGTGCCCAGGCGCTGGGCCTGTTCGTCGAGGTGGTGCAGGACCTCCTGCGGCGGCAGGTCGAGGCCGGCGAGGGTCTGGGCCGTCGTCCGTAGCTGGCCCATGATCGCGGCCGAGGTCATGGAGTGGCCCATGACGTCGCCGACCACCAGTGCCACGCGGCTGCCCGGCAGCGGGATCGCGTCGTACCAGTCGCCGCCCACCCGGGCCGTCTCGGCCGCCGGGAGATAGCGGGAGGCCAGTCGCACACCGGTCGGGCGGGGGAGTGTCTCCGGCAGCATGGTGCGCTGGAGCTCGTCGGCGATGTACGCCTCACGGCCGTACAGCACGGCCTTGTCGATGCCGAGCGCGCTGTGCGTGGCGAGCTGGGCGGCGACGAGGAGGTCGTCCGGCTCGAAGGCGAGGCGCTCCGGGCGGCGCAGGAAGACCGCGGCGCCGATGACCCGGCGGCGGCCGCGCAGCGGGGCGAGGATCGCGCGCTGGCCGTCGGGGATGATCAACTGGCCGTCGTCGCCGAGCAGTTCCGGCAGGGCGGCGCGGGCGGCGGGCGCGTCGGCGAAGACGGGACGTACCCCGCGCAGCACCTCGGCGAGCGCGCCGCCGGGACGCACCTCGCACAGTTCGGCGGTCAGGGAGGACAGTTCGGCGAGCTCGGTCGGCTCCGACTGCTGCTGGGCAGGCAGGAAGCCGTTCTCGCTGTCCCGCTCCTCCGGGATGCGGTCGGTGCGGCGCAGCCGCAGCACGACGGGCCCGGTGGGGCGCTCGTCGCCGACCGGCAGGGGATCGCGCAGATAGACGAGGATCGCGTCGGAGAAGGTCGGCACGGTCGCCCGGCACAGCCCCATCACGATCTCGTCCAGGTCGATGCCGCGGGCGATGCGCCGGGTGGCGGCGCCCACGAAGCGCAGCCGGTCGCCGTCGCGCCGCATGGGCGTCGGCCGGCCGGGCTGCACGCCGCCCTGTCCGGTGCGCCGCTCGGCGGACGCCGGTGGCTGCTCGGTGCCCGGCTGGGGCGGGATGGCCTCCGGAACGGGCCGCGGCCGGTGTGTGTCGGGCTCGGCGGCGACGGAGGGCTGTGAGTGCTCGGGGCCGTTGCCGGCGATGACTGGGGGCTCCTTGCTCGGGCCGGACGGGGCGGTGGTGCCCGGCGTGGAGGGGGTCTCTCCGGTGCGCGCCTGCGCGGGTAAGGCGGTGCCGCCGCCGGGGGTGGGGGGCGGCGTGGAGTGCGTCGTCGACGGTGTCGAGGTACGCACGAGCGCCCCGCGGGACTCCGCGGGGTCGACGCCCGTCTCGGGGCGCTCGAAGGAGGTCGGCTGCTCCGTCACGCCTTTCGAATCCATCCGTCCGGGGCTGCGCGCCACGCGTGCAGTGTGTCCCGCCGAAACTCCGATACCCGGAATACGTGCCCCAGGAACGGAATTCCCGCGTGGCCAGAGGCAGTTCCTGTGCCACCGGTGCAGGACCGTCTCAGGTCCGCACCGGCATTGCCCTGGTAACCCTCGCTCACGTCCTGCCGCCCCTCGGTGACGATCGGTCAAGCCCGGCGCGCACTCCGGTAGTTGCCCTTGCGCGCCCTTGCGGAGGACGATCCTACGTTTGTTGCCCGGGGGCGCATCAAGGGTCTCACGAGGACATGTGCGCGGGCGTGCGATCCCAGTCCTCAGGCAAAGAAGGTACAGCCCAGGTGGGGTCCGGGCGCCAGTGCTGCCATCCGTCGCAGAACGGCGGCCCCCAGTCGCGGATCACCTGCACCGCGTCGTGGCCCGCCCGGCGCACCCGCGCGGCCTGCTGTTCGTCCATCAGTCCGTCCCGCCGGGCCTGCGCGAACTCGTCCTCGTCCCGCCAGTGCCAACTGCGGTCCGGATGCACGGAGATGTCGAGGAAGTGGTCCTCGGAATCCACCCCGCCCGCCCAACGGGCCAGCGGCTCCTCAAGATTCACGTACCAGTTCTTGAACCGCCATCCCGGCTCCCAGAACAGCCACACCGACCACGGCTCACCGGGCCGAGCGAGCTTGAGCACACCCGTCCCGAACCACCGGTCGCGCTGGACGGAACGCGGCTTGGTGTACCGGGTCTCCAGGGGCTCCTGGTGCACGGGCGTCCCGTCGGCGAGCACCGGCTTCACGCACTCCGTGCCCGGAGCCAGCCATACGGCGAGGATCTCCTCGTCGTCGCGGACGACGGTGACCGGGCGCGCGATGTGGAAGCGACGGCCGGCGTTCTCCCGGTACCGCCACAGGATCTGCGTCCCGGGCGCCCAGTAGCCCGTCGATCCGCCCGCTTCCACTTCCGTCGTCATCGCTCCACCGTCCGCCATGAACAGATATTAGGTGCCACAGGCATACGACGCTGCGGCGCCCGTCACGGTTCACGCGGCCGTGATCATCGGTTACGGCCGCGTCATCCGCAGGACGTCCAGGGCCTCGTCCAACTGCTCCGAAGTGAGGTCGCCCCGCTCCACGTACCCGCTCTCCAGGACGACTTGGCGAATGGTCTTCCGTTCCGCGAGGGCCTTCTTGGCGACCTTCGCGGCCTCCTCGTACCCGATGTACTTGTTCAGCGGTGTGACCACGGAGGGTGAGGACTCGGCGTACTCGCGGGCCCGCTCGCGGTTCGCGGTGATGCCGTCCACGGTCTTGTCGGCGAGGAGCCGGGAGACGTTCGCGAGCAGCCGGATCGACTCCAGGACGTTCTTGGCGATGACCGGCAGCATCACGTTGAGCTCGAAGTTGCCGGCCGCGCCGGCGGTGGCGACGGTGGCGTCGTTGCCGGTGACCTGGGCGGCGACCATGAGCACGGCCTCGGGGATGACCGGGTTGACCTTGCCGGGCATGATCGACGAACCGGGCTGGAGGTCGGGCAGGTTGATCTCGGCGAGCCCGGTGCGCGGCCCGGATGCCGCCCACCGCAGATCATTGGCGATCTTGGTCAGCCCCACGGCGATGGTCCTGAGCTGCCCGCTGGTCTCGACGATCCCGTCCCGCGCGCCCTGCGCCTCGAAGTGGTCGCGGGCCTCGGTCAGCGGCAGCCCCGTGACGCGGGCGACCTCCTCGATGACGGCGGCGGAGAAGCCGGGCGGGGTGTTGATGCCGGTGCCGACGGCGGTGCCGCCCAGCGGCAGCTCGGCGAGCCGGGGGAGGGAGGCGTACAGCCGCTCGACGCCGTACCGGATCTGGGCGGCGTAACCGCCGAACTCCTGCCCCAGCGTCACGGGCGTGGCGTCCATGAGATGGGTGCGCCCCGACTTCACCACGTCGGCGAACTCCTCGGACTTGCGCTCCAGGGAGGCGGCGAGGTGCTCAAGGGCCGGGATGAGGTCCCGGGTGACCGCGGCGGTGGCGGCGATGTGGATCGAGGACGGGAAGACGTCGTTGGACGACTGCGAGGCGTTGACGTGGTCGTTCGGGTGGACGTCCCGGCCGAGCCGCTCGGTCGCGAGCGTGGCCACGACCTCGTTGGTGTTCATGTTCGACGAGGTGCCCGAACCGGTCTGGAAGACGTCGATCGGGAAGTGCGCGTCCCACTCCCCGCGGGCGACCTCACCGGCCGCCTCCTGGATCGCCTCGGCGATGTCCTTGTCGAGCACCCCCAGCCGCGCGTTCACCTTGGCCGCGGCGCCCTTGATGCGCGCGAGCGCCTCGATGTGGGCCCGCTCGATGCGCTGGCCGGAGATCGGGAAGTTCTCGACGGCACGCTGGGTCTGGGCCCGCCACTTGGCGTCCGCCGGAACGCGGACCTCGCCCATGGAGTCGTGCTCGATGCGGTAGTCGCTCATGCCCGGTACAGCGACCGGGAGGGCTCGGATGTTCCGGACCTCGCGCCGATCACGCGATCGGGTGTCCAGGGGGCGTGCGGCCCCCTGGACGGTGAGGCGTACCGGGCTACGACAGCCCGGGCCCCCGGACCGGGATCGACGTGAACGTCGGCTGCGGGGCCGGGTCCTGGAAGAAGTCGTTGCCCTTGTCGTCGACCACGATGAACGCCGGGAAGTCCTCGACCTCGATCTTCCAGACGGCCTCCATGCCGAGCTCCTCGTACTCGACGACCTCGACCTTCTTGATGCAGTCCTGGGCGAGGCGGGCGGCGGGGCCGCCGATGGAGCCGAGGTAGAAGCCGCCGTGCGCGTCGCAGGCGTCGGTGACCTGCTTGCTCCGGTTGCCCTTCGCGAGCATCACCTTGGAGCCGCCCGCGGCCTGGAACTGCTCGACGTAGGAGTCCATGCGGCCGGCCGTCGTCGGACCGAAGGAACCGGACGCGTAGCCCTCGGGCGTCTTCGCGGGACCGGCGTAGTACACCGGGTGGTCCTTCAGGTACTGCGGCATCTCCTCACCCGCGTCGAGGCGCTCCTTGATCTTGGCGTGCGCGATGTCACGGGCGACGACCAGCGGGCCGGTGAGCGAAAGCCGGGTCTTGACCGGGTACTTGGTCAGCTCGGCGAGGATGTCGTCCATCGGCTGGTTCAGGTCGATCTTGACGACGTCGCCGTCGGTCTCCAGGTGCTCGTCCGTCGTCTCCGGCAGGAACCGCGCCGGGTCCGTCTCGAGCTGCTCCAGGAAGACGCCCTCGGCGGTGATCTTCGCGACGGCCTGCCGGTCGGCGGAGCAGGAGACGGCGATGGCGACCGGGCAGGAGGCGCCGTGCCGCGGCAGGCGCACCACGCGCACGTCGTGGCAGAAGTACTTGCCGCCGAACTGCGCCCCGATGCCGATCTTCTGCGTCAGCTCGAAGACCTTCTCCTCCAGCTCCTTGTCACGGAAGCCGTGCCCGAGCGGCGAGCCCTCGGCCGGGATCTCGTCCAGGTAGTGCGCGGAGGCGTACTTGGCGGTCTTCAGCGCGTACTCGGCGGACGTGCCGCCGACGACGATCGCGAGGTGGTACGGCGGGCAGGCGGCCGTACCGAGCGAGCGGATCTTCTCCTCCAGGAACTTCATCATGGAGGACTCGTTCAGGACCGCCTTGGTCTCCTGGTAGAGGAAGGACTTGTTGGCGGAGCCGCCGCCCTTCGCCATGAACAGGAACTTGTAGGCGCCGCCGTCGGTGGCGTACAGCTCGATCTGCGCCGGCAGGTTGGAGCCGGTGTTCTTCTCCTCCCACATGGTGAGCGGAGCCATCTGCGAGTACCGCAGGTTGAGGTTGAGGTACGCGTCGTAGATGCCGCGGCTGAGGGCCTGCTCGTCGGCGCCCTCGGTCAGCACGTTCTGGCCGCGCTTGCCCATCACGATCGCCGTGCCGGTGTCCTGGCACATGGGCAGGACGCCCGCGGCCGCGATGTTGGCGTTCTTCAGCAGGTCCAGCGCCACGAACTTGTCGTTGCTCGACGCCTCGGGGTCGTCGATGATCCGGCGGAGCTGGGCCAGGTGGGCCGGGCGGAGGTAGTGCTGGATGTCGTGGATGGCCTCCTCGGCCAGCTTGCGCAGCGCCTCCGGCTCCACCTTGAGGAACGTCCGCCCGTCGGCCTCGAAGGTGGAGACACCCTCGGAGGTCACCAGCCGGTACGGGGTGGTGTCCTCTCCCATGGGGAGCAGATCGGTGTACGCGAACTCAGGCATGTCGCCCATTCCTCACTCGACAGACAGCGCGGCTGACCTCCATTGGCAGCGTCCACCAGCGTAGGACCTGCCTCCGGCGGCGAGCTTGTGAGGTAAGGCTCAGTTCGACGGCCGTCGAAGGATTTTCAGGGGCTATCGCGATCTATCGTGTTTGGGTACGCTGCTGCCGTGGACCTTCAGAAGCGCACCGCACCCGCTGCCGCCACCGAGTTCCGGGCCTCCGACGCCGATCGCGACCGGATCGCCGACATCCTGCGCGACGCCCTGGCTGAAGGGCGCCTCACCGCCGATGAGCACGCCGAGCGGGTCGAGGGTGCCCTGGCGGCCAAGACGGTCGGTGAACTGGAGGTGTTCATCAGGGACCTGCCCGCCGCACAGCGGCGCCGCGATCCCTATGTCCCGGCCCCCAGCCGCCCGGCCCCGGGCGCGATCCCGGCCGAACCCGACGACAACGTGGTCGCGGTCTTCAGCAGCGCCGTCCGCAAGGGCCGCTGGCGCGCGGGCCGCCGCATCCACGCGTACGCGGTCTTCGGCAGCGTGGAGATAGACCTCAGCGAGGCGCTCTTCCAGTACCAGCATGTGATGATCCGGGCGATCTCGGTCTTCGGCAACGTCGAGGTCCGAGTCCCGGAGAACGTCTCGCTGCGCGGCGCCGGCGGCGGTGTGCTCGGCAACTTCGAGGTGGACCACCTCGACGCGGAGGACCCCGAGGCGCCGGTCGTCCATGTCGACGGCTGGGCCGTGCTGGGCAATATCGAAGGCAGGCCGAAACGGGGCAAGCTCGTCGAGGACATACTCGATCGCGTTCAGCGCAAGGTCGACAAGAGTTTGCGCAAGCATCTGGATCGTTGACGGTCGCGAATCGGACCGCCCTACTCCGGCTCCGCGGCCGGTGAAGGGCCGCCCGGCGACGCGCAGGACCACCCGAAATCCAGCGGTTCGGAACTCACTGCATAGGCGCGCGCACAGCGGGTAGACCTTGCTGCATCGTCTCTCGCTCGCGAAGCCGTCGTCAGGAGTAGACCGTGCTGCAACCGCCGCATTCGTCCCTGCAGGTAGCTGCCGTTCCGGCCCAGCGGGTGCCAGCGCGCGACAGGGACCAGGACGCCCCGTGGCATACGGAGGCCGTGTGCCGCCGCGACGAGGCGGGCCTGTTCTTCGCCCCCTCCAAAGAGCCCACCGCCGCCCGCCTCTCCCGTGAGGAGGCGGCCAAGCGGGTCTGCGCCCGCTGTCCCGTCATGGTCGAGTGCCGCGAACACGCCCTCCTCCAGCCAGAGCCGTACGGCGTCTGGGGCGGCCTCACCGCGGCGGAGCGCCGCGTGGTCCTGGCCAGGCGCCGCCGCCGCGACATGGAGCTGAAGAAGACGGCGCGAGCGGCGAACCGGATAGCGCAGGCGGGCTGACAAGCGAGAAACAGGGCGCCCCCTCCGCACCGGGGGCGCCCTGTTGGCTGCGCGGTTCAGCAAGGGGCGTGCGAACGCCCCGGGTTCACTTCGCCCTGTCGAAGTCGATCGCGCTGTAGGCCCGCAGCTTGCTCAGCCGGTGCTCGGAGTCGATCCGCCGCACCGTCCCCGACTTCGACCGCATCACGATCGAGTCGGTCGTGGCGTTCTCCGACCGGTAGCGCACGCCGCGCAGCAGCTCCCCGTCCGTGATGCCGGTCGCGACGAAGAACACGTTGTCCCCGGACACCAGGTCGTCGGTCATCAGCACCCGGTCCAGGTCGTGCCCGGCGTCGATCGCCCGCTGCCGCTCCGCGTCGTCCTTCGGCCAGAGCTTGCCCTGGATGGTGCCGCCGAGGCACTTCACGGCACAGGCCGAGATGATCCCCTCGGGCGTACCGCCGATGCCGAGCAGCATGTCGACGCCGGTGCCCTCGCGCAGCGCGTAGATCGACCCCGCGACATCGCCGTCGGAGATCAGCTTGATGCGCGCGCCGGCGTCCCGGATCTCCTTGATGATGCCCTCGTGCCGGGGCCGGTCCAGGATGACGACGGTGACGTCCTCGGGCGTGGACCGCTTCGCCTTCGCGACCCGCCGGATGTTCACGGCAACGGGCGCGTCGATGTCGACGAAGTCGGCCGCCTCGGGACCGGTGACCAGCTTGTCCATGTAGAACACGGCGGACGGGTCGAACATGGATCCCCGGTCGGCCGCGGCCAGCACCGAGATCGCGTTGGGCATGCCCTTCGCGGTCAGCGTGGTCCCGTCGATCGGGTCGACGGCGATGTCGACCTCGGCCCCGGTTCCGTCGCCGACCCGCTCCCCGTTGAAGAGCATCGGCGCCTCGTCCTTCTCGCCCTCACCGATGACGACGACGCCGTTCATCGACACGGTGTGGACGAGGGTCCGCATGGCGCGCACCGCGGCGCCGTCGGCGCCGTTCTTGTCGCCGCGTCCCACCCAGCGGCCGGCGGCCATCGCGGCCGCCTCGGTCACACGGACCAGCTCCAGGGCGAGGTTGCGGTCGGGGGCTTCGCTGGGTACTTCGAGCTCGGACGGCAGATGATGATGATTCTCGGTCATCGAGGCGCACCTTTCTGATACGACGACGGCCGGATGAGGGTTCGGACCTGACTCTATCCTCGGGCGCGCAGTATGAGCAGGGGGGCCCACGGATGAGCAGGCAGGGCACCTGCGACGATAGGGGCGTGGCAGGTTCGAACGGTAAGCAGAAGTCGGTCCGCAACATGGTGCTCTCGCTCGGAGTGACCGTGCTCGCGGCAGGAGTCATCTATCTCTTCGTCCCCCGTGACGACAGCGCTCCCGACCTCCCGCGGATCGACTACCGGGTCGAGTTGCTCACGGCCCGGCGTGCGGCGTCCTACCCGGTGGCCGCACCCGAGGGCCTGCCCGAGAGCTGGAAGGCGACCTCCGTGCGCTTCAAGGGCGACGACTTCGACGCCTGGCATCTCGGCTTCCACACCGCCGGCGGCGACTACCTCCAGGTCGAGCAGTCGGCCGAGAAGCCGGCGACGTTCCTGGAGAGGGCCACCCAGGGCGGACGGGCGAGCGAGGTCACCGAGAAGATCGGCGACCGGACCTGGACGCGGTACACGGGCGGCCGGTACGACGCGCTGGTGCACCAGGAGAAGGGTGCGACGACCGTGGTGGCGGGCACGGGTTCCTTCGAGCAGCTCACGCAGATGGCGAAGGCCCTCAAGGCGCAGTGACGTCCCGCGCATGACGAAGGGCCCCCGGCCGGGAAGCCGGGGGCCCTTGATCATGCGCGGTCGGTTCAGACCGTGGTGACGACCTGCTCGAAGGCCAGACGCGGGGAGCGCGGGTACCAGGCGTCGGCGCCCGGCTTGCCGATGTTGACGACCATCAGCGGCGTGTGGTCGTCGTCCAGGAACTCCTTGCGCACGCCCTCGAAGTCGAAGCCGGTCATCGGGCCGGCGGCCAGCCCCGCGGCGCGGACGCCGACGATGAAGTAAGCGGCCTGGAGGGCGGCGTTCAGCCCGGCGGCGTTCTCACGGGCCCCACGCTCGCTGAAGAAGACGTCCTTGGCCTGCGGGAACGCCGGGAACAGGCTCGGCAGCTCCTCGTGGAACTCGTTGTCCGCGGAGAGGATGGCGACCAGCGGGGCGCTCGCCGTCTTGGCCTGGTTGCCCTCGGCCATGTGCTGCACCAGGCGCTCACGGGCCTCGGCGGAGCGGACCAGGGTGATGCGCAGCGGGGTCTGGTTGAAGGCGGTGGGGCCGTACTTGACCAGGTCGTAGATCGCCTGGACCTGCTCCTCGGTCACCGGCTCGTCGGTGAAGGTGTTCGCGGTGCGGGCCTCGCGGAACAGCAGGTCCTGGGCGGCGGGGTCAAGAACGAGAGACATGCGTGCACCTTCTCGGTTGTGCGTGTGCGTCGTGGAGGGTAAACGGACCGGGGCCCGCTTACGGCACGACAGTACGCCAGACAAGTTCAAAGTTCAACGAAAACTGGGGTGTGGTGATCCGCTTCACAGCCCGATCAGGTGTGACGGCCCCGGCTCGCCGGCCGGCCGGCCGGCCCTAGGACCCGTCCCCGGCGTTCTCCTGCACGGCCTCTGCCTCGGCCTCCTCGGCCAGGGCCGCGTCCAGCCGTGCCCGCGCCCCGTCCAGCCAGCGCCGGCAGACCTTGGCCAGCTCCTCGCCCCGCTCCCAGAGCGCGAGCGACTCCTCCAGCGTCGTACCGCCCGCCTCCAGCCGCCGGACGACCTCGATCAGCTCGTCCCGGGCCTGCTCGTACCCGAGCGCTTCTTCCACCTTGCCGGTCATTCGCCCACCCTATGCATCGGCTTGTGCGTCGACATGAGCGTCGACCCGTACGGAGAACTCGCCCTCGGCGACCCGCGCCCGCAGCGCCTCGTCCGCGGTCACCTCGCCGGGGTCGCGGACCACATGGCCGTCGGCCCGCTGGAGCACCGCGTACCCCCGCTTCAGGGTCGCGGCGGGGGAGAGGGCCACCACGCGCGCGTGCGTGTGCGTCAGTTCGGACGCGGCGCGGTCGAGGTGGTGGCCGAGGCAGCGGCGGCCGCGGTCGAGCAGGGACGCCACATGGTCGGCCCGCTCGTCGATCATCCGGTGCGGATCCTGTATCGACGGCCGCGCCAGGGCATGCGCGAGCCCGCGCTCCTCGCGGTCGACGAACGCCTCGACGCACCGCCGAGCCCGGTCGCGCAGCATCCGCACGCGCTCGTACTCCTCGCCCACGTCCGGTACGACCTTCTTGGCGGCGTCGGTCGGGGTGGACGCGCGCAGGTCGGCGACATGGTCGAGGAGGGGGTTGTCGGGCTCGTGCCCGATGGCGGACACCACCGGCGTACGACATGCGGCGACGGCCCGCACGAGCTGCTCGTCGGAGAAAGGCAGCAGGTCCTCCACGCTGCCCCCGCCGCGCGCGACGATGATCACATCCACGTCGTCGATGTCGTCGAGCTCCTTGACCGCCTGCACGACCTGCGGCACCGCGTGCACGCCCTGTACGGCGACGTTGCGCACCTCGAAGCGGACGGCGGGCCAGCGGTGGCGGGCGTTCTCCAGGACGTCCCGCTCGGCGGCGGAGGCCCGTCCGCAGACGAGGCCGATGAGCTGCGGAAGGAAGGGAAGCGCCTTCTTCCGCTCCGGCGCGAACAGCCCCTCGGCGGCGAGGGACTTCTTCAGCATCTCCAGCCGGGCGAGGAGCTCGCCGACACCGACCGGCTTTATCTCGGTGGCGCGCAGGGAGAGCTGGCCGCGCGGGGCGTACCACTCGGGCTTGGCGAGCACCACGACCCGGGCGCCCTCGCTCACGACGTCGGCGACGGCGTCGAAGACCTGCCGGTAGCAGGTCACGCTCACGGAGATGTCGTACGACGGGTCGCGCAGCGTCAGGAACACGACGCCGGCGCCCGGCCGCCGCGACAACTGCGTGATCTGCCCCTCGACCCACACCGCCCCGAGCCGGTCGATCCACCCCCCGATGAGCCGCGACACCTCACCGACGGGCAGGGGGGACTCCGGGGTCGTGTTCACAGCCATGCGGCGAGCGTAACGGCCGCCACCGACAACACCGGCCAGCCGGACGGGTCGGTGCGCGGACGGTCCTGGCCGCGTGCCCTCCGTCGTCCGGCGTAGGTGTCGTGGTCCCGCTGCGCGACCTCGCGCATCCGCCCGCCCCGCCCAACGTCCAGTTCCCCACCCTTCACAACCCGGTGCCGGTCTCCTCGTCAACCCGTCACCCTCGTGATCTCCGAGCCCCCGAACGCACCCTTACGATGGGACGCATGACTGCTTCGCCTGGCCGCCGTGTCCTGCTCGCCGCCCCCCGTGGCTACTGCGCGGGTGTGGACCGCGCCGTGATCGCCGTCGAGAAAGCCCTGGAGCAGTACGGCGCTCCGGTGTACGTCCGGCACGAGATCGTCCACAACAAGTACGTCGTGCAGACCCTGGAGAAGAAGGGCGCCATCTTCGTCGAGCAGACGGAGGAGGTGCCGCCGGGCAACATCGTGATGTTCTCGGCGCACGGCGTCGCCCCCGTCGTCCACGAGGAGGCCGCGCGCGGCAAGCTCGCCACCATCGACGCGACCTGCCCGCTGGTCACCAAGGTCCACAAGGAAGCCGTCCGCTTCGCGAACGACGACTACGACATCCTCCTGATCGGGCACGAGGGCCACGAAGAGGTCATCGGTACGTCCGGTGAGGCCCCCGACCACATCACCCTGGTCGACGGGCCCGCCGACGTCGCCAAGGTCGAGGTCCGCGACGAGTCGAAGGTCGTCTGGCTCTCCCAGACCACGCTCTCCGTCGACGAGACCATGGAGACCGTCGACGCGCTGAAGGAGAAGTTCCCGCAGCTCATCTCCCCGCCCAGCGACGACATCTGCTACGCCACGCAGAACCGTCAGCTCGCGGTGAAGCAGATGGGCGCCGAGGCCGAGTTGGTCATCGTGGTCGGCTCGCGCAACTCCTCCAACTCCAAGCGGCTGGTCGAGGTCGCCAAGCTGGCCGGCTCGCGCGAGGCCTACCTCGTGGACTTCGCCAGCGAGATCGACGAGGCCTGGCTGGAGGGCGTGACCACGGTCGGCGTCACCTCCGGCGCCTCCGTACCGGAGGTCCTCGTCGAGGAGGTCCTGGAGTGGCTCACCCAGCGCGGCTACGGGGACGTCGAGCTCGTCAAGGCGGCCGAGGAGTCGATCACCTTCTCGCTGCCCAAGGAACTCCGCCGTGACCTGCGCGAGGAGGCGGCGGCACTGATCGCCGAGCGCACCGGGGCGGGCGACTCCGGGGAGTGACCGTCAGTCGTCCGTCGTAACGTAGGGCCATGCAGATCTTCGGCTTGGACATCGGTGGATCCGGGATCAAGGGTGCCCCGGTGGATCTGGACAGGGGCGACCTGGCGGAGGAGCGCTTCAAGGTGCTCACTCCGCACCCGGCGACACCCGACGGCGTCGCCGACGGCGTGAAGCAGGTCGTCGAGCACTACGGCTGGACGGGCCCGGTCGGGCTCACCTTCCCCGGCGTGGTCACCGACGGCTCCACGATCCGTACGGCGGCCAACGTCGACAAGGGCTGGATCGACACGGACGCGCGCACGCTGTTCAGCGACCGCCTCGGCGGCCACCCGGTGACGGTGGTCAACGACGCGGACGCCGCCGGCGTCGCCGAGATGCACTTCGGCGCGGGCCGCGGCCGCAAAGGCACCGTGATCCTCCTCACTTTCGGCACCGGCATCGGCAGTGCCCTGTTCATCGACGGCCGCCTGGTTCCCAACACCGAGCTGGGCCACCTCGAACTCCACGGCCACGACGCCGAGAAGCGCGCCTCCAGCAAGGCCAAGGAGGACGAGGAGCTGTCCTGGGAGCACTGGGCGCACCGCGTCCGGAAGTACCTCGCCCATGTCGAGATGCTGTTCTCGCCCGAGCTGTTCATCATCGGCGGCGGGGTGAGCCGCAAGTCCCAGAAGTTCCTGCACTACATCGAAGGCATCAAGGCGGAGATCGTGCCCGCCCAGCTCCAGAACAACGCCGGGATCGTCGGCGCGGCGATGCACGCGGCGGAGAGTGACGGCTAGGCCTGTCCGGCGGATAGGGCCGGCTGAGAGAAACAGTTCGGACCGGCCGAGCCGAGGGGCGCTGGGGCGTGCGGTTGCGGCGAGGGCCCTCGTGTGACTGCGGTGAGCGCCCTCGTGGCGGTTCAGCGAGGGCCCGCGTGCGGCTGCAGGGCGGAGGGTGACGGCGACGCGGAGCGCCGGTTACCTGGGACAACGCGGTGGATGCGCGTGCCGGCGCCCGCGACGCCGGCTGTACGGCGTCGGCCACCGGCGACAACGCGGCAGATGCGCGTGCCGGCGCCCGCGACGTCGGCTGTACGGCGTCGGCCACCGGCGACAACGCGGCAGATGCGTGTGCCATCGCCCGCGACGCCGGCATGATCCGCCGGCCGGACAGGCCTAGCCGCCGCTCGCACTCGTCCGGCGGCGGGCCGCTGCCCGGCGGGCGACCAGGCGGACTCTCCGGACGAGCACCACGAGACCGGCGATCAGCGTCCCCCCGTACAGCCAGCCCGCCTCCGTGGCGAGGGCGGTCACCAGGCCCATCAGGTGCCCGCTGAACCCGCCTCCGCTGTCGGCCACCGGAAACAGCCCCATGGCGAACGCGATCGGCACGACCACCGGCGCGGTCAGCAGATCGCCCTCGCGCACCCAGACGGCGGTCAGCGCGCACACCGGCAGGAACAGCACGCTGTACAGCGTCAGCGACCCGAACAGCAGCGTGTCCAGGTACCCGAGCACCAGCATCACGGCCCCGCAGAACAGACCGCTGCCGAGTCCGGTGAGCCGGGGGTCGGGAAACCGGCGTACGGGCTGTGGCGCCGGGGCCGGCCCGGGACGCCGTACCGCCGCGGCGGCCTGCTCCGAAGCCGGCCGGCGCTGCGGGCCGGGGCGGGTGGAGCGGACGGGCCGGGGGGACGCGGCGCTTCGGGACGCCCGAGCCTTCGCGAGCCGCGCGGCTTTGGCGGCTCTGGCGGCCTTGGCGGCATTGGCTGACGCTTCGGCGTCATCGGCCGGTGCGGCGGCCCGAGACGCCCGAGACGGTCGGGCGGGCCAGGCACCGGCCCGCCCCGAGCCGCTCCCACCACGCGGAGCGCCCCCGCTGTTCCCGGCGTTTCCGCCGGTCCCGGCGTGCCCGCCGTTCCTACCGCTTCCGCCGTTCCCGGCGTGCCCGCCGTTCCTAGCGTTTCCGCCGTTCCCGGCGTTTCCGCTGCTGCCCTCCCGCAGGAATTGGCCCTCGCCACGCCTCGTACGACTCTCGCCCCGCTCCACACTGTCCCCGTCCGGCGGAAGACCGCCATCGCCCGGCGCGAACCGGCGCCGCCCTCGCGCGAACCGGCCCTCACCCCGCGCGCCCCCGCTCCCGCTCCGCTGTGCGATGCGTGGCAGGCAGGCCGCGCCCTGTCTTGCTCCACTGGACCAACCTAGGTCGGTTTATGTGGCGAATCGGGCCTCAGACACGCCCGGGGGCGGACCTTGGCCAGGTGTTCGACGGGGCGCCGGGGCCGGGCCCGGTACGCCGTAGACTGGTGGATCGGCCCGTGCATCTACACCGAAGATCGATCTGCATCGAAGATCGAAGAAGGACCGGGCCCCAGCCCAGCCCCAGAAGTCCTCTCACGTACGGGAAGTCGCAACGTGTCGCTCACGATCGGAATCGTCGGTCTGCCGAATGTCGGCAAGTCGACCCTGTTCAACGCCCTGACCAAGAACGACGTGCTGGCGGCCAACTACCCGTTCGCCACGATTGAGCCCAACGTGGGCGTGGTCGGCGTCCCCGACGCGCGCCTCACCAAGCTGGCCGAGATCTTCTCCTCGCAGCGCGTCCTCCCGGCGACCGTGGACTTCGTCGACATCGCCGGCATCGTGCGCGGCGCCTCCGAGGGCGAGGGCCTGGGCAACAAGTTCCTCGCGAACATCCGTGAGTCCGACGCGATCTGCCAGGTCATCCGGGCCTTCAAGGACGAGAACGTCGTGCACGTCGACGGCAAGGTCTCGCCGAAGGACGACATCGAGACGATCAACACCGAGCTGATCCTCGCCGACCTCCAGACCATCGAGAAGGTCCTGCCCCGGCTCCAGAAGGAGTCGCGGATCAAGAAGGAAGTGGCGGCGAAGGTCGCGGCCGTCGAATCGGCGAAGGAGATCCTGGACAAGGGCGACACGCTGTTCTCCGCGGGCATCGTCCAGGGCTCCGGCAACGAGGAGCTCCTGCACGACCTGCACCTCCTGACGACGAAGCCCTTCCTCTACGTCTTCAACGTGGACGAGGACGAGCTGGTCGACGAGGACTTCAAGAACGAGCAGCGCGCTCTGGTCGCCCCCGCCGAGGCGATCTTCCTCAACGCCAAGCTGGAGCAGGACCTCGCCGAGCTGGACGAGGAAGACGCGATGGAGCTCCTCGAGTCGGTCGGCGCCGAGGAACCCGGCCTCGCCACCCTCGCCCGCGTCGGCTTCAACACCCTCGGCCTGCAGACCTACCTCACGGCCGGCCCCAAGGAATCCCGCGCCTGGACGATCAAGAAGGGCGCCACCGCCCCCGAGGCGGCCGGCGTCATCCACACCGACTTCCAGAAGGGCTTCATCAAGGCCGAGGTCATCTCCTTCGCCGACCTGGTGGAGACGGGTTCGGTCGCCGAGGCCCGCGCCAAGGGCAAGGCGCGGATGGAAGGCAAGGACTATGTGATGCAGGACGGGGATGTCGTGGAGTTCCGCTTCAACGTGTAGCGGCTGACCGATCGCCACGTCACTGATCTGGCGAACATACAGGTCAGAAGGGGTCCGACTCTTTGGGGTCGGGCCCCTCGTTTTTCCCGTGCCGTGCCCACCACGACTAGGGCGTGTATCGAGTCGCGATCATCATCCGGTCCGGGTGAGGTCTTTGAGCCAGATCATTGAGGCGCGCAGATGGAGGCCGGCGAGGTGGCTGTCTGGGGTCTTGTCGTACCGGGTGGCGATGCCTCGCCAGGCCTTGAGCTTGTTAGACGTCATTTCAATTGGTGTGATCTTGCGGCAGTCTGGGGCGATGACTGCTGCGCTTGTCGAGCGGATGGCGCCGGAGGACCTGTGGGAACT
>NZ_JBVJPT010000017.1:0-171304 GCF_055609385.1 Streptomyces sp. NPDC036764 | reverse complement strand
GAGGACGGACACCCCCCGGCACGGCCCCGACCCACCCACCGAACCGTCGGCGCTACACGCACCCCCACCCACCCCGCACAGGCGCCGCAGGCATCGACGCGCACCCCGTGTGGCGGACACCTCACCCCTCTGCCGCACTCCCCGGAACCGATCCCGCCGGGGGACGCGTCTTGGGGGGCGTGCAGCGTCAAGGCTCCATCGGCGGCAGCGCCGCGATCCGCATCCGTGTGACGGGAGGCGTTCTCCTGGTCGCACACCTGGCGTTCGTCGCCTGGCTCACGCTGCGCCCCCTGGACGTCCCCTGGGTCACCCCCGCCAACCTGCACCCCTTCGCCGGCATCAGAGCCGACCTCGCCCTCGGCTGGCAGGAGGGCGCCCGCCGCATCGCCGAGGGCCTCGCCCTCCTCGCCCCCCTCGGCGTCCTGATCCCGACGGCACACGGCAGCCTCACCGCCTCCCCCCTGGGCTCCCTGGTCCGCACGGTAGCCGCAGGCGCCCTCATCTCCCTCGGCATAGAGCTGCTGCAAACCGGCGTCCCCGGCCAGGTCGTCGACGTCGACTCGCTGCTCCTCAACACCCTCGGCGTGGCCCTCGCCCACGCGGCGATCGTGCCCGCCGCACGCATCCACCTCCGCCGCAGGTCCGAGCGCGCCGACCGGGCAACCACCCCCCAGGATGAGCCCTCTCAGGGTCGCACCCCGACGATTCCCAGGGTCGGGATAGCTCCGTAGAGTGACGCTTTGCCCGGTTCGTCTTCGTAGCGTGGATGTCAGATGAGGCACCCACTCGAAGGCCCCACAAGGGAGGCCTTCGACCGACGCTCGCGAAGGAGCCGCACCATGACCGCGCTCGCCCGACCCACCAACGGCCGCATGATCGGCGGAGTGTGCGCCGCGCTGGCACGACGCTTCGGCACCTCCGCGACGACCATGCGCGTGATCTTCCTGCTCTCCTGCCTGCTCCCGGGCCCGCAGTTCCTGCTCTACATAGCGATGTGGATCCTGCTCCCCTCCGAGGACAAGGCAAAGACCAGCACGGCCTGGTAATCCACCCATCCCCACCTCCGCCCCCGTCTCCACCCCATCTCCGCCTCCACTCCGCACGCACAAAGCCGCTGGGGCGCACCCCATACACAAGGGGTGCGCCCCAGCGACGCGTTCCGACCGGGCACCCCCGGCCGACCGAACTCAGCCGAGCGGAACGCCGTTCACGGGCAGCCCCTGAGTGGGCAGCCCCTGAACCGGCAGACCCTGCACCGGCAGCGCCTCGGCCGTCGGCAGCCCCTGCACCGGCAGCCCGCCGAGCAGCCCGGCGACCACACCGGTCGGCCCGCCGGCCAGCGCCTGCTCGGCAGCCGGCTGCGCGGCCGACAGCCCGGTCGCGAGCGCCTCCTGCCCCTGGGCCACACCCGCCCCGGTCGCACCGGGCGCCGACTGGGCAAGGTTCTCGGCGGGGAGCGTCCGGGTGACGTTGTCCAGCGCCGAACCGGCGGCGTCCGGCGCGACCGGCGCGGCGTTCGCGGCACCCGCGCCCGCGGCGGCGAAGGCGGCACCGAGAGCGGCGACACCGAGGGTCTTGGCAGCAGACTGCTTCATGAAATGCGTCCTCGAAAATTGGTTACGGGGATGTAAGCGGTTCTCGACCGTAAACACGCCCCGCACCCGGCCGCAAACATCGAAATGCGGACGGATTGTGAATGCCGCCCGCATTCCCTGTGACCACAAGACTCCAGGTCAGCCCGACTCTTCCGCAGAACCGCTGGTAGACGCGGTCTGCCGGAACAGCCACTCGGACTTCAGTTCGGCATATCCGGGCTTGATGACGTCATTGATCATCGCGAGCCGTTCATCGAAAGGAATGAACGATGATTTCATCGCATTGACGGAGAACCACTGCATGTCATCGAGCGTGTATCCGAAAGCGTCGACAAGATGCTCGAACTCCCGGCTCATACTCGTATGTGACATCAGCCGGTTGTCGGTGTTCACGGTCGCCCGGAAGTGCAGCCGGCGCAACAGCCCGATGGGATGCGCGACGTACGAGTCGGCGGCCCCCGTCTGGAGGTTGGAGCTGGGGCACAGCTCCAGCGGGATGCGCTTGTCCCGTACGTACGACGCGAGCCGGCCGAGCTTCACGGAGCCGTCGGCATGCACCTGGATGTCGTCGATGATGCGCACCCCGTGCCCCAGCCGGTCGGCGCCGCACCACTGCAGGGCCTGCCAGATGGACGGCAGCCCGAACGCCTCGCCGGCGTGGATGGTGAAGTGGTTGTTCTCGCGCTTGAGGTACTCGAAGGCGTCGAGATGCCGGGTCGGCGGATGCCCGGCCTCGGCGCCCGCGATGTCGAACCCGACGACGCCCATGTCCCGGTAACGGTTGGCGAGTTCGGCGATCTCCAGCGCGCGGGCGGCGTGCCGCATGGCGGTGAGCAGGGCGCCCACGCGGATGCGGTGGCCGTTCTGGCGCGCGAGCGCCTCGCCCTCGCGAAAGCCCTCGTTCACGGCCTCGACGACCTCTTCGAGGCTGAGCCCGCCTTCGAGGTGCTGCTCGGGCGCGTAGCGCACCTCGGCGTAGACGACCCCGTCCTCGGCGAGGTCCTCGGCGCACTCGCGCGCGACCCGGACGAGGGCGTCGCGGGTCTGCATCACGCCGACGGTGTGGGAGAAGGTCTCCAGATACCGCTCCAGGGATCCGGAGTCGGCGGCGTCGCGGAACCAGAGCCCGAGTTTGTCGGGATCGGTCTCGGGGAGGTGGGAGTAGCCCGTGTCGCGGGCCAGCTCGACGATCGTGCCGGGGCGGAGCCCGCCGTCGAGGTGATCGTGCAGCAGAACCTTCGGCGCCCGGCGGATCTGGTCCGAGCTCGGGGTGTTCGCCTTCTGGGCAGTCTCGCTCGTCATTTCCGCACCATAACGCCTACGCGCGTAGATCACCTGCTGAACACCCCATTCTCCCGCTTGTACGAATTCGTCGATACGTAACGGTGACCCCGAGGACGGGTGGCGTACACCCATGCTTCTGACACTGTTCTGTCATGGCACAGCAAGCGACGCCGGTGCGCAGGGTCCGGCTGGGCAAGGCGATCGGGCCGGAACCGACGGCGGTGAGCGGAGTCGTACTCCTGCTGCCCGGAGGTGACGAGGTCTCACATCGCAAGCCGGCGGCGTTGTTGGCGACCTCCTATGTACGGACGCTGGGCCGTCGCCTGATGCGGGCGGGACGCGACGACGGCCTGGCCACACATGTCGTCCGCTACCGCTACCGCGGCTGGAACGGCAACGCCGCGAACCTCGCCAGCGACGCGCTGTGGGCGGCCGACGAGGCCGTACGGCGCTACGGGGACGTCCCGGTGTGCCTCGTCGGGATCGACATGGGCGCCCGGGCGGCCCTGCACGCCGGTGGTCACGAGGCCGTCAACTCCGTGCTGGCGATCGCCCCTTGGCTGCCGGAGGAGGACATGGCGGCCGCACCCGAACCGGTGAAACAGCTCGCGGGGCGGCGCGTGCTGTTCGTGCACGGCACGAACGACGAGCGGACCGACCCCGAACTGTCGTTCCGGCTGGCGGAGCGGGCGAAGAAGACCAACCGGGAGGTGTGCCGGTTCGAAGTGCACTCCGACCGGCACGCGTTGCATCAGCACCGGGACGAAGTCCTCGCACTGGCCCAGGACTTCGTCATGGGGGCGCTGTTCGGCAGGGCGTTCTCGCGGCCGGTGGCCGACGCGTTCGCGGCTCCGCCTCCTTTGGGGCTTCGGATGCCGTTGGCTGCCGGGTTCGGGAAGTCGTTGCGGCGGTAGCGCCGTCGGAGTGCGGGGTTCGTCGGCGCGTGCGGGTTCGTCGTGGCTGGTCGCGCAGTTCCTCGCGCCCCTAACTCGGCAGCAGGTTGCCCCTTCTCGACATGAGGAACTTCTTGAAGGCGGCCACCGGCGGCGTGTCCGGGCGGTCCGCCAGCCATGCGACGCCGATCTCCCGGGCCGCCCTCGGGGCCGTGACCGTCAGTTCCACGACTCCTGGGCGGGGTACGGCCGGCGGGGGAAGGAGCGCGACCCCCAGGCCCGCCGCCACCAGGCCCCGCAGCGTCTCCGCCTCCTCCCCCTCGAAGGCGATGCGCGGCTTGAAGCCCGCCTCCTGGCACAGGTCGTCGGTGATCCGGCGCATGCCGTAGCCGGGTTCCAGCGTCACGAACGTCTCGTCGGCGGCCTCCGCCAGACGGACGCGCTTGCGCGAGGCGAGGCGATGGTCGGCGGGCACGACGAGGCGCAGCTTCTGCTCGTCCAGGCGGCGGCCCACCAGGTCGGGGGCGTCCGGCACCGGGGACGTCAGGCACAGGTCGAGCTCGCCGGACCGCAGCCGCTCGATCATCGCCTCGCCGTAGTTCTGGACCAGGCTGAAGCGGATGCGGGGGTGGTCGGCGCGGAAGGCGTGGATCAGGCCGGGTACCGTCTCGGCGCCCATGGTGTGCAGGAACCCGAAGGCGACCTTGCCGGTGGCCGGGTCGGCGTCGGCGCGGACCTCGTCGGCGGCGCGCCCGATCTCGGCGAGGGCTCGTTCGACGGAGGCGAGGAAGGTGCGGCCGGCCGGGGTCAGCGAGACCGTGCGGCCGCGGCGGGCGAACAGGTCGACGCCCAGGTCCTGTTCGAGGCGGACCATGGCGCGCGAGAGCGTGGACTGCGGGACCCGCATCTCCTGGGCGGCGCGGGTGACGTGCTCGGTGCGGGCGACGCCGGCGAAGTGGGCCAGGCGTGGCGCCAGCAACATCGTCATGTCTTCTGTGTCACTGGATGGTGACAGACGAGCTCGTGACCTCTGCTGATGCTCCATGGGAACGATTATGGCGAATCCATGCATTGGACGGATGAACGCCGCCGTACGTAGCTTCGAAGCATGTCTCCCGCCAGTACCAGGGCGTCCATCACCGTGGACGCCACACCCGCAGTCCCCGTCGTCGACTCCCGTATGGCCCCGGGCGGCCCCGGCTACCGCCGGATGAGCTTCGCCCTCTTCCTCGCCGGCGTCGCGACCTTCGCTCTGCTGTACTCCACCCAGGCCCTGCTCCCGCTGATCTCGGGCGAGTTCGGGGTGGCGGCGAGCGAGGCGAGCTGGACGGTGGCGGCCGCGACCGGCGGTCTGGCGCTCTTCGTCCTGCCCATGAGCGCGCTGTCGGAGCGGTTCGGACGCCGCACCGTCATGACGGCGTCGCTGGCGGTCGCGGTGACGGTCGGGCTGCTGGTGCCCTTCGCGCCGAACCTGACGGCCCTGGTCGTGCTGCGGGCGGTCCAGGGTGCCGCGCTGGCGGGTCTGCCGGCGTCGGCCACGGCGTATCTGGCCGAGGAGGTCCGGCCGAAGGCGCTGATCACGGCGATCGGGCTGTTCGTCGCGGGCAACAGCGTCGGCGGGATGAGCGGCCGGGTGATCACCGGCTGGGTCGCGCAGGAGTGGGGCTGGCGGGTCGCGGTCGGTGTCATCGGCGCGCTCGCGGTGGCCTGCGCGGTGGCGTTCCGCCTGCTGCTGCCGACGCCGCGCCACTTCAAGGCGGGCTCGCTGCGCCCGCGCGTCCTGGCCCGCACCGTCCGCGACCACCTCGCGAACCCGCTGCTGTGCCGCCTGTACGCGATCGGCGCGCTGTTCATGACGGTGTTCGGCGGCGTGTACACGGTGATCGGCTACCGCCTGACCGAGGCGCCGTTCTCGCTGCCCCAGGGCATCGTCGGCTCGATCTTCCTGGTGTACCTGGTCGGCACGGTGTCGGCGTCGACGGCGGGCCGCCTGGTCGGCCGGCTGGGCCGCCGGGGCGCGCTGTACGCGGCGGGCGGCACGACGGCCGCGGGCCTGCTGCTGTCCCTGGCGGACTCGCTCCCCCTGGTCCTGCTCGGCCTGGTCCTGATCACCGGCGGTTTCTTCGCGGGCCACGCGGCGGCCTCCTCGGCGGTCAGCAAGACGGCCACGACAGGCCGCGCCCAGGCCGCCGCGCTGTACCAGTCGGCCTACTACGTCGGCTCCAGCGCGGGCAGCACGGTCGGCGCCATCGCCTTCCACGCGGGCGGCTGGGCGGGCACGGTCGGCGTCGGCCTGCTGGCGGTGCTCGGTGTCGTGGCGATCACCGTCCTCGGAACGCGTGCGGCTCGGGCCCAGCAGCGGCTCGCTACGGCCTGAGCCGCACGTCCCCTTTCCCCCCGACCGGGGTCGGCCGGTCGGGGGGAACGGCTTTTGTACGCCTCTCACCTGGGTGTTCGTCCGCTCCAGGGGCCGTTGTCAGTGGGCTGCGGTAGCTTCCAAGTACTGGGCGCAAAGGCGCGACACAGCACGGCCACAGGGGTGGGTGGACGATGAGCGACGGCACGGTTACCAAGACGACGGACCTCGATGTCAGGCTCGAGAAACACCGCGTCGAACTGACCGGGTACTGCTACCGCATGCTCGGCTCGTCCTTCGAGGCCGAGGACGCGGTGCAGGACACGATGGTCCGGGCCTGGCGGAGTTACGACAAGTTCGAGGGGCGTTCCAGTCTCCGGTCGTGGCTGTACCGCATCGCGACGAACGTGTGCCTGGACATGCTGACGGCCGGCAACAAGCGGGCCCGGCCCATGGACCTGACGGAGTCGACGCCGCTGGCCCAGGCGGCGCTCTCGCCGCGTCCGGACAACACCTGGCTGGAGCCGATGCCGGACAGCCGCGTGCTGCCCAGCACCGAGGACCCGGCGGAGGCGGCGGTCGCCAAGGAGTCGGTGCGGCTCGCCTTCATGGCCGCCCTCCAGCAGCTCCCGCCCAAGCAGCGCGCCGTGCTGATCCTGCGCGAGGTGCTGGCCTGGCGGGCGAACGAGGTCGCCGAGCTGCTCGGCACCACGGTCGCGTCGGTCAACAGCGCCCTCCAGCGGGCCCGCGCGACGCTGGCCGAGCAGCAGCAGCCGGGCGCCGCGGCCACCGTCTCCGACCCGCTGGACGACGAGCAGCAAAAGCTCCTGGACCGCTATGTCGCCGCCTTCGAGGGCTATGACATGACGGCGCTGACGGCCCTGCTGCACGAGGACGCCATCATGACGATGCCGCCGTTCGACCTGTGGCTGACGGGCCACGACGACATCACCGGCTTCATGACGACGCTGGGCTCCGCCTGCGAGGGCTCACGGCTGGTGCCGGTCCAGGTCAACGGCCTGCCCGGCTTCGCCCAGTACAAGCCGGACCCCGAGGCGGGCGGCTACACCCCGTGGGCGGTGCAGGTCCTGGAGATCTCAGACGGCCGGCTCACCGGGTTCCACTTCTTCCTCGACACCAAGCGCTGGTTCCCGCTGTTCGGGCTCCCCCTCCACCTCGAAGCGGAGGCCGACCAGGTCGAGCAGGGCGTGTAGCGCGGGGTCGGGGTCGCGCAGCCTGATCCGCCCCCCGGCCCGCCGCGCGGCGAGCTGGAGCCGCGCCAGCAGGTCCACGACACCGAGCCCAGGCGGTCCCAGCCCACCCACATCGCACACCACGACTCTCGCCCCACCGGCCTCCAGTCGGGCACGTACGTCGTCGCACAGCCCCGCCACCTCGTCCCGGGTGACGGGGCCGGCCAGCACGAGTACAGCGGGTGTCATGGCGTCCACGATCGGTAGACCGGGCGGGGGCGGATAACTCATCGCGGCCGGAGCCCTCCTTCCGATGCGCGCTGCGCGGCTTCCGTGGCCGGCCGGGGTGTCCGCCGACCGAGATCACATTGACCCGGTCCCCTCCTTCCCAGGAGGGTTTGCTGTATGCCCCACGTATCACCTCACCCCCGAATACCCTGCGGACTGCACCCCGCCAAGGAGGTTCCGTGCAAGGGGTGTTGACGGGATTCGCGGTGATCGCGGTCGTCATCGCGGTGGGTTATGCGATCGGCCGGCGCGGCTACCTCGGCGTCCACGGCCGCGAGGTCCTCACCAAGCTGGCCTTCCATGTGGCCTCCCCCGCCCTGCTGTTCACCACCCTCGCGCAGACCGACCTCTCGGTGATCTTCTCCAGCCGCCTGCTGGTGACGGCACTGAGCACGGCCGCGGCGGCCGGGGTCTTCGTCGCGGTGGGTGCCGTACGGCACTGGGGCGTGGGCCGTACGACGATCGGCGCCCTGTGCTCCAGCTACGTCAACTCCGGCAACCTCGGCATCCCGATCGCGGTGTACGTGCTGGGCGACGCCTCGCTGGTGGCGCCGGTTCTGCTGTTCCAGCTCGTCGGCGTCACCCCTGTCGCCCTGACGATCCTCGACCTGTCGGGCAAGGGCGAGAAGGGCCCCCTGTGGCGCCGCCTGCTGACACCGCTGCGCAACCCGATCGCGCTCGGATCACTGGCGGGCGTGGCGGTGTCGGCGACGGGACTGCGGATCCCGGCCCCCGTCCTGGACCCGCTGACCCTGATCGGCGGCATGTCGGTCCCGGCGGTCCTGCTGGCCTTCGGCATCTCCCTGTGCGGCAGCACGATGCCCGGCCGGGGTCCCGACCGCCACCCGGTGTTCCTCTCGGTCGCCCTGAAATCCCTGGGCCAGCCCGCGGCGGCCTGGGCACTGGCGGCGGGCGTCTTCGGCCTGCGAGGCGCTCCGCTGCTCGACGTGGTGGTGACCTCGGCACTGCCGGCCGCACAGAACCTGTACACCTACGCATCGAGCTACCGCGTCGCCGAGCGGCTGGCCCGGGACTCGATCCTGCTGTCGACGGTGATCTCGGTGCCGGTGTTGGTGGTCGTTGCTGCCTTGCTGGGCTGACGGTCAGTCGACCGGGAACTCACCGGTGTCGATCGTGACGTCGAACGGCTCCGGCAGCTTGATAGGGTCGCCGAACTTCACGGCGCTCAACACCCGGTACACATCGCCTTTCGGCTCTCCGAAGAGCGTGGCGGTGGGGCCGCCGGGGGCCCAGCGATCGATCAGCAGGTAGAGCGGGATCCCGGCGGTGGCGTAGGCCGCGGGCTTGCTGACGCGGTCGTGCTGGGCGTTGGACTTGGAGGTCACCTCCACGACGAGTTCGGCCAAGGCTGCCGGGATGTGGGATTCCGCCTCCGCGCACTCCTGCACGGGAGCCACGAGCAGGTCAGGGATGAGCATGCCCAGACGTGACGGCACGGCGATCGCCAGTGTCTGGAAGATCCCCCAGTCCTCGGGGATCGCGGAGTAGAGGCGACGCTGAATTCGTTCCGCGATCACGTTGTGGCGGGATGCGGGAGCAGGTGACACGGTGATGATCCCCTCGATGATCTCCACCTTGCTGCCCTCGGGCCATTCCATCTCCTCCCAGTACCGGACGAGGTCGTCCCAGGTCTGGTCGGGGTCCTGGCTCACGGTGAGTGCGCTCATGGCGATCTCCTATCGGTGCGTCACCGATCCCAGCATGCCGAACGGGACCGGCGGCGGTCCACCGGTCCCGTTCACCCGAAGAGGGAAACTCCAGGTCAGGCGATGCGCTCCAGCACCACCGGCGACGCTGTGAAGTCCGTTCCCGCGGCGGCGATGTCGTAGGAGCCCTCCACCGACTGGAGGGCGTACTCGAAGCGCTCCGGGGTGTCCGTGTGCAGGGTCAGCAGGGGCTGGCCCTGCGTCACCGTGTCGCCCGGCTTGGCGTGCAGTTCCACGCCCGCGCCCGCCTGCACCGGGTCCTCCTTGCGGGCGCGGCCGGCGCCCAGGCGCCAGGCGGCGACGCCGATGCCGTAGGCGTCGAGGCGGGTCAGGACGCCGGAGGAGGGGGCCTTGATCACGTGCTGCTCGCGGGCCACCGGCAGCTCCGCGTCCGGGTCACCGCCCTGGGCCGCGATCATGCGCCGCCAGACGTCCATCGCCGAGCCGTCGGCCAGGGCCTTCGCCGGGTCGACGTCACGAACACCGGCCGCCTCCAGCATTTCCCTGGCCAGCGCGATGGTCAGCTCCACCACGTCCGCCGGGCCGCCGCCGGCCAGGACCTCCACCGACTCGCGGACCTCCAGCGCGTTGCCGGCCGTGAGTCCGAGGGGGGTGGACATGTCCGTCAGGAGCGCGACCGTCTTCACGCCGTGGTCCGTGCCCAGGCCCACCATCGTGGACGCCAGCTCCCGCGCGTCCTCGATCGTCTTCATGAAGGCACCGGTGCCGACCTTCACGTCCAGGACCAGCGAGCCCGTGCCCTCCGCGATCTTCTTCGACATGATCGAGGAGGCGATGAGCGGGATCGCCTCGACCGTTCCGGTCACGTCCCGGAGCGCGTAGAGCTTCTTGTCCGCGGGGGCCAGGCCGTCGCCCGCCGCGCAGATCACCGCGCCGGTCGTGTCCAGGACGTGCAGCATCTCCTCGTTCGACAGGAGGGCGCGCCAGCCCGGGATCGACTCCAGCTTGTCCAGGGTGCCGCCCGTGTGGCCGAGGCCCCGGCCCGAGAGCTGGGGGACGGCCGCACCGCAGGCCGCGACGAGCGGGGCCAGCGGCAGGGTGATCTTGTCGCCGACGCCGCCGGTGGAGTGCTTGTCGGCCGTCGGGCGGGACAGGGACGAGAAGTCCATGCGCTCGCCGGAGGCGATCATCGCGGCCGTCCAGCGGGCGATCTCACGGCGGTTCATGCCGTTGAGCAGGATCGCCATGGCGAGCGCGGACATCTGCTCGTCGGCGACCTCCCCGCGGGTGTACGCGTCGATGACCCAGTCGATCTGCTCGTCGCTGAGCTCGCCGCGGTCCCGCTTGGTGCGGATGACGGAGATGGCGTCCATGGCCATGGCTTTGCTTCCTTCCGAGGGTTCCAGAAGCCGTACGGCCCCTCCGAACCGGTCGCATGGGCGACTCGGAGGGGCCGTACGGGAATTACTTGCGCAGGTGGCCCGGGCCGAAGGCCTGGGGCAGCATCTCCGACAGCGGCAGGATGCCCGCCGGGGTCTCCAGCAGGAGCTCCGGGCCGCCGAACTCGAAGAGCAGTTGGCGGCAGCGGCCGCACGGCACGAGGACGTCGCCCTTGCCGTCGACGCAGGTGAAGTGCGTCAGCCGGCCGCCCCCGGTGTTCTGCAGCTCCGAGACCAGCCCGCACTCGGCGCACAGGGCGAGGCCGTACGACGCGTTCTCGACGTTGCAGCCGGTGATCGTGCGACCGTCGTCGACCAGCGCTGCCACGCCGACCGGGAAGCGGGAGTACGGGGCGTACGCGCGCGACATGGCGTCCAGCGCCGCCGCGCGCAGCTTGTCCCAGTCGACGTCGTGAGCGGCGGGCGACATCACTTGCCCTGACCCTTCCGGTACGGCAGGCCGTCCGCCTTCGGCATCCGCAGGCGCTGCGCGGACAGCGTGAGAACGACGAGCGTGACGACGTACGGCGTGGCGGAGACGACCTGGTTGGGCACCTCGTTGGTGGTGGCATACCAGGTGTACACCAGGGCGCCGACCACCGCGGTGATCATCGACGGGGCGTACTTCTTGCGGACCACGAGCCAGATGGCGCCGATGATCAGCAGGAGCGCGCCGAGCAGCAGCAGGGCGTGGACGTTGGTGGACCCGCCGCGCAGGTTGAGGCTGTCGGTGTAGCCGAACAGGCCGGCGCCGAGGGCGAGGCCGCCCGGCATCCAGTTGCCGAAGATCATCGCGGCGAGACCGATGTAGCCGCGGCCGCTGACCTGGCCCTCCAGGTAGAAGGGGTTGGCCACGATGGAGAGGAAGACGCCACCGAGACCGGCCAGGCCGCCGGAGATGATCACGGCGATGTACTTGTACTTGTAGACGTTCACGCCGAGGGACTCGGCCGCGATCGGGTTCTCACCGCAGGAGCGCAGCCGCAGACCGAAGGCGGTGCGCCACAGGATGTACCAGGTGCCGGGGATCAGCGCCACGGCGATCAGGGTCAGCCAGGAGACGTTGGTGACCAGACCGCCGAGCAGGCCGGCGATGTCCGAGATGAAGAACCAGCCCTGGTTGTTGAGGTCGCGCAGCCCGTCCGACAGGCCCGGCACGGTGAAGTGGCCGAGGGTGTCGACCGCCGGGGACTGCTTGGCGGAGCCGCCCGCGTGGCCCTCGAAGGCGAGGGGCGCGAGGTAGCGGGTGATGCCGAGGGCGAGGATGTTGATCGCCACACCGGAGACGATGTGGTTGACCCGGAAGGTGACGGTGGCGATGGCGTGCAGGATGCCGCCGATGCAGCCGCCGAGGATGCCGACGACGACACCGGTCCACGGGCCCCACTGGAAGCCGGCCCAGGCGCCGAACCAGGTGCCGAGGATCATCATGCCCTCGAGGCCGATGTTGACGACGCCCGCGCGCTCGGCCCAAAGACCGCCGAGACCGGCGAGGCCGATCGGCACGGCGAGCTGCAGCGCGGTGGACATCTGGCTGACGTTGGTGATGCCGTCGGCGTCGGTGATGATGCGGACGATCGAGGTCAGCGCCAGGGCTCCGACGATGACCAGCAGCAGGACCTGCCACGACAGGCGGCGGCCGGTCGGCGCCGCGGGCTGCAGCGTGGGCTGGTTGACGTCGACCGCTGAGGTCTGCGGGGTGGTCATCGGCCGGCCACCTCCTTCTTGTTGTTGTCGGCGCCGAGGACGTGACCGGCGGCCAGTTCGGCGCCGACCCGGCGCTGCTGACGGCGCAGGCCCCACTCGCGGACGGCCTCGTAGGAGACGACGACCGAGAGCACGATCAGGCCCTGCATGATGACCGCGATCTCCTTGTCGTAGCCGTGGAAGTCCAGCTCGGGCGAGGCCTTGTCGAGCCAGGCCCACAGCAGGGCGGCGAACGCGATGCCGACGGGGCTGTTACGGCCGAGCAGGGCGATGCCGATGCCGAGGAAGCCGATGCCGGTGGGGAAGTTCAGGCTGTACGTGTGGGTGTCGCCGAGCAGGATCGGCAGACCCGCCATGCCCGCGATGCCGCCGGAGAGCAGCATGGCGGTGAGCACCATCCGCTTGGGGTCGACACCGCTGGCCGCGGCGGCGGTCTCCGAGGCGCCGGAGGCGCGCAGGTCGAAGCCGAAGCGGGTGCGGTTGAGGACGACCCAGTAGGCGATGCCGAGCAGCACGGCGAGGAAGACCAGGCCGTAGATCTCGCCGGCGTCGCCCATGCCGATGCCGGGGACCCAGCCGGACTCGTGCATCTCGCCGGTGGTGTTGTTGTTGCCGACCTTGACGCCGAAGACGTCGGGCAGCCACAGGTAGGCGATGACGGAGGTGGCGATGGCGTTCAGCATGATCGTCGCGACGACCTCGCTGACGCCGCGGGTGACCTTGAGGATGCCGGCGATGCCGGACCAGAAGGCGCCCGTGCAGACCGCGGTGAGGATCAGCAGCGGGACCTGGAGCGCGGCCGGCAGGTTCGCGTGGGCGCCGACGACGGCCGCCATCATGGCGGCGAGCTGGTACTGGCCGTCGACGCCGATGTTGAACAGGTTCATCCGGAAGCCGATGGCCACCGCCAGGGCCGCGATGTAGTACAGCGAGGCCTGATTGATGATCAGCACCTGGATGTCGGAGTAGCCGAGCTGCTCGAACATCAGGGTGTACGGCTCGACGGGGCTCTTGCCCGAGGCGAGCAGCACGATCGCGCTGAGCACGAAGGCCACGGCGAGCGCGATGACCGGTCCGGCCACCGCGAGGAGCACGCGCTCCTTGTCGAACTTCTTCATCAGCGGGCCTCGTCTTCGCCGGACTCGGGGGACTTGCTCAGGTCGGGAGTCTCGGGGGTCGTGTCGTCGTGCTCGAGGTGCCCGGTCGCGGCACCCGTCATCGCCGAGCCCAGTTGCTCCGGCGTGATGGTGGCCGGGTCGGCGTCCGCGACCAGCCTGCCGTTGTAGATCACGCGGAGGGTGTCGGACAGGCCGATCAGCTCGTCCAGGTCGGCGGAGATCAGCAGCACGGCCAGGCCCTCACGGCGGGCCTCGCGGATGTGGTCCCAGATCGCGGCCTGCGCGCCGACGTCCACACCACGGGTGGGGTGCGCGGCGATCAGGAAGCGCGGCGTGTGGCTCATCTCGCGGCCGACGATCAGCTTCTGCTGGTTGCCGCCGGACAGGGAGGCGGCGGTGACGTCGATGCCGGGGGTGCGGACGTCGTACTCCGTGACGATCCGCCGGGTGTCCTCCTGGGCCGCCTTCGGGTCCAGCCAGACGCCCTTGGCGAGGGGCTTCTCGGTGACGTGGCCGAGGATGCGGTTCTCCCAGAGGGGGGCCTCCAGGAGCAGGCCGTGCCGGTGGCGGTCCTCGGGGATGTAGCCCACGCCCTGCTCGCGGCGCTTGCGGGTGGACCAGGCGGTGATCTCCTCGTCGATGAGGGTGATCGTGCCGGAGTCGGCGCCCTTGAGGCCGATGAGCGCGTCGACCAGCTCGGTCTGGCCGTTGCCCTCGACGCCGGCGATGCCGAGGACCTCGCCCGCGTGGATGGTGAAGGTGATGTCGTCGAGCAGGGCCTTGCCGCCCACCGCCTCCAGGCGCAGCTTGTCGACGGTGATGACCGGGCGGTCGGTGACCGTGGACTCGGCGGTCTCCGGCGTCGGCAGCTCGCTGCCGACCATCATCTCGGCGAGCTGACGCGGCGTCGTCTCGGCGGGGACGGCCGTGCCGACCGTGGTGCCGCGGCGGATGACGGTGATCTCGTCGGCGACGGAGAGCACCTCGCCCAGCTTGTGAGAGATGAAGATGACCGACAGGCCCTCGGCCTTCAGCTCGCGCAGGTTGTCGAAGAGCGCGTCGACCTCCTGCGGCACCAGGACGGCCGTCGGCTCGTCGAGGATCAGCGTGGTGGCGCCGCGGTAGAGGACCTTGAGGATCTCCACGCGCTGGCGGGCGGCGACGCCGAGCTCCTCGACGAGGCGGTCGGGCTCCACGCCGAGGCCGTAGCGCTCGGAGATCTCCTTGATCTTGCGGCGGGCCTTCGCGCCGATGCCGTACAGCTTCTCGCTGCCGAGCACGACGTTCTCGAGGACGGTGAGGTTGTCCGCGAGCATGAAGTGCTGGTGGACCATGCCGATGCCGCGGACGATGGCGTCGGCCGGCGACGAGAACGTGACCTGCCGGCCGTCGATCGAGATGGTGCCCTCGTCCGGCTTCTGCATGCCGTAGAGGATCTTCATCAGCGTCGACTTGCCGGCGCCGTTCTCGCCGACGAGGGCGTGCACGGTGCCCTTGCGGACGGTGAGGTGGATGTCGTGGTTGGCCACGACGCCCGGGAATCGCTTGGTGATCCCGGCGAGTTCGACGGCGGTCACCTGACCGTTGACCGCCGCGCCGGCCGGAGGGCTGCTGGACGCGTTGATGGCGCACTCTCCTGGAGACGGGGGTCGTCTACGCGCGTAGCGCCCCTATGGCCTGAAAAGGGGCCGACGCACCGCGACAACGGGGTACGGGGAAAGCCCATGGAAAGCCTCCCCGTACCCCGTTGAGCGGACGTAACCCCGGGGTTACCGCTGCTCAGGGTGTAGCTTCACTCAGCTAGTCTTGACCTTGATCTCGCCGCTGATGATCTTCTCCTTGGCCGTCTTGATGGCTTCCTGGACCTCGGCGTTGTCCGCGAACTTCGGGTTGGAGTTCGACAGGCTCACCTCGCCGGTCTTCAGATCGCCACGAACGATACCGGTCTCGGGCTTACCGTCCTCGACCGACTTCGCCAGGTTGTAGACCGCCTTGGCGACGTCCTTCATCGCCGAGGTCAGGATGGAGTCCTTGTACTTGGCAAGGGCTTCCTGGTTGTACTGGTCGGAGTCGACACCAATGGCCCACACCTTGTTGGCGGCAGCGGCCTCGATGACGCCCTGACCGGACAGACCGGCGGCGGCGTAGACGACGTCGGCCTTCTTCTCGATCTGACCCTCGGCGGCCGACTTGCCCTTGTCCGGGCTGGCGAAGCCACCCTCCTCCGCGGTCTGCGTGAGGTACTGGGAGAGGACGTTGACCTTGGGGTCGGTGTCCTTGACGCCCTGCTCGAAGCCGGCCTGGAACTTGTGGATCAGCGGGATGTCCACGCCGCCCACGAAGCCGACCGTGTTCGTCTTGGTGGTCTTGGCCGCGGCGACGCCGGCCAGGTACGAGGCCTCCTCCTCGGAGAAGACCAGGTCGGTGACGTTCTTCGCCTCGACGGTGGAGTCGTCGACGATGCCGAAGGTGGTGTCCGGGAACTTCTCCGCGGCGCCCTTGACGGCGGTCGCGTACGCGTAGCCGACACCGATGACGGGGTTGTAGCCCTGCTTGGCCAGCGACACCAGTCGCTGCTCCTTGTCGGCGTCCGTCTCACCCTCGGTGGGCTCGACGTCCTGCGTCGCGTACCCGAACTCCTTCTTCGCCTGCTCCAGACCCGCGAAGGCGGCGTCGTTGAAGGACTGGTCGCCCTTGCCGCCGACGTCGTACGCGATGGCGAGACCCTTGTCGCCGCCCTTCGAGTCCGAGGAGGCCTCGGTCGAGGTGCCGCCGCAGGCGGAGAGCGCGAGGGCCAGAGAGGCGGTCGCTGCGCCTGCGACCGTGATCCGGGAAATCCGGCGCATGTGTGGTGACTCCTGTCGGTACTGGCGGGGCCGGGGAAGTGCGGGTGCGTTCCCGCGTCGTCCGGTGCTTGGCTCTCGTCGTGCCGGACGAAGGTCCTCGTAGCGGAGCTACTAGGGCCTTTGGCCGGTGCGGCGAGAGTGCGTGCCGGGCGGCGTGGGGGCGTGCCTGCACTTCCTCGGGGTCGCCCAGCGCCGGACGGTACAGCTCGGGACAGCTTCACAGCTACGGCGCTGGCTTTCGCCGCAGAGTAACGCGCGTAGACCTCCCACGAAACCCCTTCTGTACACCTTGTTATCCCCCCGTGGCCAAGTCCACTCGCGGCCTTGACCAAGGGCTTGCCGACAGCAAAGGAGGGACGACGGCGGGTGATCCACTGCGACCTGGGAAAAGCCGAGCGGGCGGGCATCCTCGGATGCCCGCCCGCTCCGCGTTGCCGCGACCGCGATTACTCGGTCTTGACCTTGATGGAGCCGTCGATGATGCCTTCCTTGGCCTTCGCCACGGCGTCGGACAGGCCGGCGATCTTCGCGAACTCCGGGTTCGACTCGGACAGGCCCACGCCGTTGACCTTCAGGTCGAACGTCTGGGTGCCCGTCAGCGGCTTGCCGTCCTCGACGGACTTGGCCAGCGTGTAGACCGCGCCGCCGACGTCCTTGAGGGCGGAGGTCAGGATCGCGCCCTTGTAGTTGGCGAGCGCCGCCTGCTTGTACTGGTCGGAGTCGACACCGATCGCCCAGACCTTGGCCTTCGAGGCGGCCTCGATCACGCCCTGGCCGGACAGACCGGCGGCGGCGTACTCGACGTCGGAGCCCTTCTCGATCTGGCCCTCGGCGGCGGCCTTGCCCTTGTCCGGGCTGGAGAAGCCGCCTTCCTCGGCGGTCTGCGTCAGGTACTGCGACAGGACCTTGACCTTGGGGTTGGTGTCCTGGACGCCCTGCTTGTAGCCGGCCTCGAACTTGTGGATCAGCGGAACGTCCACGCCGCCGACGAAGCCGACGATGTTGCTCTTGGTGGCCTTGGCGGCGGCGACGCCGGCCAGGTAGGAGGCCTCCTGCTCGGCGAAGACGAGGGAGGCGACGTTCTCGCCCTCGACGACCGAGTCGACGATGCCGAAGGTGGTCTTCGGGTACTTCTTGGCCACGGCCTCCATCGCCGGGCCGTACGCGAAGCCGACGCCGATCACCGGGTTGTAGCCCTGCTTGGCGAGGGAGGACAGACGCTGTTCCTTGTCGGCGTCCGTCTCGCCCTCGGTGGGCTCGATGTCGGCGGTCTTGTAGTTGAACTCCTTCGCGGCCTTCTGCAGGCCCGCGTAGGCGGCGTCGTTGAAGGACTGGTCGCCCTTGCCGCCGATGTCGTACGCGATGGCGAGACCCTTGGTGTCGCCGCTGCCGTCGCTGCCGCTGTCGCTGTCGCTGCTGGTACCACCGCACGCCGTGGCAGCGAGCGCGATCGACGCAACCCCCACCGCGACACGGGTCAGTTTGGATGTCCGACGCATCGTGAAGTCCCCATTCTCCAAGCCCCGCAGTGGGTGCTGAGTTCGGCGCACATTAACGCGCGTAGACACTCCTGGGAACGGGGTTTCGTCTTGCCGTTATCCATTCGTGCCGATGGCCGGTTACGGCCTTGTGAACCATCGGATCGAAAGGCACGCATGGGGCGTCCGCACCTGAGGTGCCTTCGCCCGGATGACACACAGGACCGCCCGCCATGCGGCCAGACTCCCCCGGCCGTGCGCGAGCCGCAACCGGAACTGCTCCGGGGGTGCGACGCCGCGACGGCCCGTGGCCGCCGGACGACCGCACCCCTGGGGCGGCAGGCCCCGGCTACCCGGCGGCGTCGAGGAGTGCCGCCGCGGTGAACAGCTCCACCCCGGCCGTGATGGCCGACTCGTCGACGTCGAAGTCGCCCTGGTGCAGGTCGCGGCCGACCCGGTCGCCCGGCGTGCGCACCCCGAGGCGGGCCATGGCGCCGGGGACGTGCTCCAGGTACCAGGAGAAGTCCTCGCCGCCCAGGCTCTGCTCGGTGCCCTCGACGGAGTCCGCGCCCCGGCGGGCCGTCATGGCGTCGTGCAGCAGTTCGGTCGCGGCGGGGTCGTTGACCACGGGCGGGACACCGCGGATGTAGTTGATCTCCGACTTGGCGCGGTGCAGGTTGGCGACCTCGTCGATCGCGGCGACCACCAGGTCCGGCGCCTGCCGCCAGGTGTCCAGGTCCAGGCAGCGCACGGTCCCGGAGAGCTCGGCGTGCTGCGGGATGACGTTGGGCGCATGGCCGGAGTCGATCCGTCCCCAGGTCACCGCGAGGCCGCTGCGGGCGTCGGTGCGCCGGGCGACCAGCGCGGGCACGTCGGTGACGACCCGGGCGGCGGCGGTGACCAGGTCGGTCGTCAGATGGGGCCGGGCGGTGTGCCCGCCGGGCCCGTCGAGGGCGATTTCGAGCCGGTCGCAGGCCGAGGTGATCGCGCCCTGCCGCAGGCCGATCTTCCCGGCGTCCACCTTCGGGTCGCAGTGCACGGCGAGGATCTGGCCCACCCCGTCGAGCACGCCGCACTCGATGACGTCGGCGGCGCCGCCGGGGAGCACCTCCTCGGCGGGCTGGAAGATCAGCCGCACGGGGCGGGGCAGCTCTCCGCGCTCGAGCAGGCCGGCCAGGACCAGCCCGGCGCCCAGGACGACGGCCGTGTGGACGTCGTGGCCGCAGGCGTGCGCCCGGTCCGGCACCGTGGAGCGGTACGCGCAGTCACTCTTCGTGTCCGGGATGGGCAGGGCGTCGATGTCGGCGCGCAGGGCGAGCATGGGCCGGCCGCCGTCGAACTCCCCGATGTCACAGATGAGCCCGGTTCCGATGGCGAGCACGCGGGGCTTCAGGCCGGCCTTCTCCAGGCGGGCCTTGATCGCGGCGGTCGTACGGAACTCCTGGTTGCCGAGCTCGGGGTGCATGTGCAAGTCGCGCCGGAACTCGATGAGTTCGGCACGGAGCGCCTCCGGCAGGGCGCCGGGGAGGAACGCTTCCCCTGGTTGATCGGCCTCGGACTCTGGGGACATCAGTTGGTTCACCCTCTGAAGGGTAGGACGCCGAGGTGGCCAACTGACCCTCGATCAACAAAAGTTCAACCCGTTTGGGGAAGAAAATCTGGCCGCCCGACGCATAGGTATTGGTTTGGGTGGGTAAACTCGCCGGTCTTTCCGTCGAGTCGATCATGGAATCGACGGAGAGTGACGATGCCGACCCTCCACACTCCACGGATACCACGCCGCGGACAGAACCGTCGGTTGTGTTCACCTGTCGGGATCGCACACCCCCGGTGAACTCCCGGACGCCCGTCCGCCCGCCGCACTAGGGTGCGCCACGTGACCGCCGAGTACCCCAAGCCTTCCGAGTACGCCGATTTCCTCGAGGCCACCCGTGCCTCGTACGACGCCATCGCCACCGCCTACACGGACCGCTTCTCCGACTGGCAGGCCGACAGCAGCCCCCTGGACCGGTCCCTCGTCTCCGCCTTCGCCGAGCTGGCCCGCGAGCACGCCCCGGCGCCCGTCGCCGACCTGGGCAGCGGACCCGGCTCGGTGACCGCCCATCTGCACGCGCTGGGCACGCCGGTCTTCGGTGTCGACCTGTCGCCCCGGATGGTGGCCCTGGCCCGCCGCGCCCACCCCGAACTCCGGTTCCACGTGGGCTCGATGACCTCACTGGACCTGCCGGACGAGACGCTGGGCGGGATCCTCGCGCTGTACTCGCTCATCCATGTCCCCGACGACCACCTGCCCGCGACGCTCGCCGAGTTCCACCGGGTCCTGCGGCCCGGCGCCCCGGTGCTGCTGGCGTTCCAGTCCGGTGACTGCGAGGACCGTCTGCACCTGAGCGAGCGCTTCGGCCAGGAGATCGCGCTCGACTACCACTGGCGTACACCGGACAGCGTTATCGCACACCTGATCGATGCGGGGCTGCGGCTGTACGCGCGCACGGTGCGGGAACCGGACGGCGAGGAGAAGCGCCCGCGCGCCTTCCTCCTCGCCGAGAAGCCTGCTGCCCCAGGACGCTGACGCGCCCCGCGCCGGCCTCAGACCGCGCTGACCGCCGAGAGGCGGTGCACGTCGCGTGCCGTCCCCGTCACGCCGGACAGGAAGCCCTGCGCCCGCGGCGAGGCGTTCTCCGTCAGCCACGCGGGGTCGATGTCGCAGACCGCGACGCGCACGTCCGTGCCCGACAGGGCCAGCGGCAGGGTGTGCACGACGGTCGACGGGAAGCTCAGGATCGTACGGCCTATGGGGCCCCGGCGGGCGATCAGCTCCAGTGGGAGGTCCGGGCGCACGATCTCCAGGCCGGTCTCCACCGCCAGTTGGTGCAGCTTCTCCGCGCTCTCGCGGCGGTGGGCGAAGTAGCGGGTGGCGCCGTGCGCCTTGGCCAGCGAGCGGACCGCCTCCAGATAGCGGGCGCCGTCGACCACGCCGGTCTCGACGAGGGACGTGCCGACCAGGTCCGCGCCCTTGGTGATGCGGGGCGGCCCGAAGCGTGCGCGGGTCCAGGCGAAGGTGTTGGCGGTGACCGTCACGCCCTCGGGCGTCACGTCCATCGGCATCGAGGAGAAGATCTCGACCCGGCGGCGCTCGCTCGGCGTGAGGCGCTTGCGGGCCGCGGAGGAGACGGGGGCGAAGAACAGGTCGCGGGGGCCGGGGCGGCCGCCCTTGCGGTGCCAGCGCACCAGGCGCTCACCGCGGGCGAGCTGGGTGACGAACTCCATGGTCGCGGTGCCGTCGTCGACGACGACGAGGTCGCGGGCCTTGGTGATGGTGAGCAGGAGCTGGACGTACCGGGAGAACGGGTCGCCGAGAACCACCCGGTCGGCCCTGCGGAGCAGGCCCGCAAGGCCCCCGATGGTGTGGAAGGGCGCGGTCGCGCCGCCCCGCGCCTCCTCCCAGCGCACCTCGTGCCCGTCCTCGCGCGCCAGCTCGGCCATCCGGCGCAACTGGCCTCGGGTCATGGGGTCGATCGGGGAGAGGACGACGAGGGTGAGTCCCGCGCCGAGGTCGTGCTCGCGGGCGTGTGCCCACTCCAGCACGTTGAGGAGCTGTACCGGGCTCTCGACGAAGGCGAGAGTGTGGGGGCCGGTGTTCCCGGCTCGGGGGCTCATCGACGTACGACCTACCCGTCGTAAGGCGCTCATGCGGCGCTCGTATTCAGCTCGTGTGGACGGAGCACTGAGGGGCGCCGAGTCCGAGCGCCCGCGAACGGGGCACTCGGACTCGGTGCACTACTGGAACTCGGTGCGTTCGGGTCAGACCTGAACCGGCTCGCCCGCGGCCGCGGCGATCTCGGCCTCGGCGACCACACCGGCGACGCGGCGCAGCTTCTTCATCGGGCCGAGCTCGGAGTCGTAGACCTTCTTGACGCCGTCGCCGAGGGACTCCTCGATGGTGCGGATGTCGCGGACGAGGCGGGTCAGGCCCTGCGGCTCGACGGAGGCGGCCTGGTCCGAACCCCACATGGCGCGGTCCAGGGTGATGTGACGCTCGACGAAGGTCGCCCCGAGCGCGACCGCGGCGAGGGTGGTCTGCAGGCCCGTCTCGTGGCCGGAGTAGCCGATCGGGACGTTCGGGAACTCCTTCTCCAGCGTGTTGATCGCGCGGAGGTTCAGCTCCTCGGCCTTCGCCGGGTAGGTGGAGGTGGCGTGGCACATGAGGATGTTGTCCGAGCCGAGGACCTCGACCGCGTGGCGGATCTGCTTCGGCGTCGACATGCCGGTGGAGAGGATGACGGCGCGGCCGGTGGCACGCAGGGCGCGCAGCAGCTCGTCGTCGGTCAGGGAGGCGGAGGCGACCTTGTGGGCCGGGACGTCGAACTTCTCCAGGAAGGCGACGGCCTCGGTGTCCCACGGGGAGGCGAACCAGTCGATGCCGCGCTTCTTGCAGTGCTCGTCGATCTGGCGGTACTCGTCCTCACCGAACTCCACGCGGTGGCGGTAGTCGATGTAGGTCATCCGGCCCCAGGGGGTGTCGCGCTCGATGTCCCACTGGTCGCGCGGGGTGCAGATCTCCGGGGTGCGCTTCTGGAACTTGACGGCGTCACAGCCGGCCTCGGCGGCCACGTCGATGAGCTTGAAGGCGTTCTCCAGCTCACCGTTGTGGTTGATGCCGATCTCGCCGCAGATGTAGACGGGCTTGCCGGGGCCGACCTCGCGGGAACCGAAGTTGCGGATGCGGGAGTTGGTGCTCATGGGGGAAGGTTCCTTACTTGGTGAGGGAATCGAGAGAGGGGCCGAGGATCCAGCTGGCGATCTCTCGGATTGCGCCGTCACCGCCGGGTGTGGCCGTGACCGCGCGTGCGGCGCCGCGCACGACGTCGTGGGCGCTCGCGACCGCCACGGGCCAGCCCACGAGGGCGAAGCACGGGAGGTCGTTGACGTCGTTGCCGACGTAGAGCACGCGCTCAGGCGCGATGCCCTGCTCCTCGCACCACTGCTTGAGGGCGAGGTCCTTCCGGTCGATGCCGTGCAGCACGGGAATCTGCAGCTTCCGTGCGCGGGCGGCGACGACCGGGTTCTGCTCCGTGGACAGGATCAGCATCTTCAGGCCGCTCTTGCGCAGGGCGGCGATGCCGAGGCCGTCTCCGCGGTGCACGGAGACGAACTCCTTTCCATCGGCATCGATCAGCACCCTGTCGTCTGTCTGGGTGCCGTCGAAGTCCAGTACGACCGCGTCGATGTCGTCGACGGTCGGGAGGGCGCCGGGACGGTCCGCGTCGAACAGCGGCGCCAGCGCGCGGGCGCGGGCCAGGTCGTGCGGATCGTCGATCTCCAGCACCCGGGCGGGGTCGGTGCGCACGAGTTCGGTGCGGCCGAAGAAGCGGTGCTTGTGCTCGCGGAAACCGCCGGCGTTCATCGCGTAGGCGGCGCCGGTCTCCAGGAAGTCCTGGGGGCGGTCCTGGCGGCGGGGGCGGAAGGACTTGTCGTGGTTGACGCCGAAGCCGCCGCCGGCCGCCGCGCGTTCGGTCTCCGCGGGCTCGTCGTCGCCGTGGCGCCACACGAAGCCGTGGAAGGGCGCGACGGTCAGGGAGGTGTCGGCGCCGTTGGCGACGATCGCCTTGACCACGGCGTCGATGTCCTCGCGGACGATGAACGGGCTGGTGCACTGCACGAGGAGCACGACGTCCACGGGGGCGCCGTGCAGCGTCTCGTGCGCGTCCATGGCGTGCAGCACGGCCGCCTCGGAGGTGGCGGTGTCGCCGGCGATGGCGGCGGGGCGCAGCACGACCTCGGCGCCGGCCTGCCGGGCGGCGGCCGCGATGCCCTGGTCGTCGGTGGAGACGACGACGTCCGTCACCAGCCGGCTGGCCCGGCACTCGCGCACGGCGCGGGCCACCAGCGGTACGCCGCCGACGGGCATCAGGTTCTTCGCGGGCACGCCCTTGGAGCCGCCACGCGCGGGGATCACGGCGAGCACACGGCGTACTGAAGCGCCTTGGCCTGCTTCCGAGTTGGACATGGGCATTACTCCTTGGGCTCCTGGCAGAGGCTTCGGGGCACGTCCCGGCGCCCCGGTCCCCGGATCGGTCGTCGGGTCGCTCACAGCTCCCCCATCCGCCGGATGACGGGGGCCACGCGCTGCACGCCGTGCCGGTAGGCGCCGCGTGCCGCCCGGCGCACTATCTGGCGGACCGGGCCGGGCTCCTTGTCGTGGGCGGGGGCGCCGGGCAGCGGGCTGCCGTCCGGGCCGAGGTGGTGGCGGGCGAGGATGCCGGGCAGATAGCCGGGCGCGGTGGCCGGCGTGTAGTACGGCGTGAGGGCGGGCAGTCCGCCGGGCCGCCCGAGCAGCTTGGCGATGCGCTCGCGGGCCGGGTCGAAGGCGGTGGCGTACGAGCCGTCGGCGCAGACGCCCTGCCGGGACACCCACTCCTCGTCGGGCGTCGGACGGTGTCCCTCGTCGAGCTGGTCCCAGGAGGCGAGGCAGCCCGAGCCCACGAAGTGGTGGTTGCCGAGCATCTCGCGCACGCCGAGGTCGGTGAGGACGACGGTGGGGATACGGCGGTGCAGCGACTCCAGGGCCGCGGTGGAGCTGATGGTGACCATCAGGTCGGTGCGGTCCAGGACTTCGCCCATGTTGCCGTACACCAGTTTGAAGTTGGCCGGCGGCTCCAGCCGCTGGACCAGCTTCTGGTACGGCAGTTCCTCGATGTGCGTGGTGTGCTCGCCCGGCTTGGAGCGCAGCTTGAGGAGCACCTCGCGCTCGGGGTGCTTGCGGGCGTGCTGGATCAGCCGGTTCAGCAGGTACGTACGGTCCCTGCGGCTGTCCGGCACGGACGGCTGGGCCGCGAAGACGACCGTGTACGGGTCGTGCTCGCCGGCGTAGGGCTCCCCGCCGAGGAACGGCAGGGCGACCTCGGTCACCGAGGAGGCGTCGGCACCGACTCCCTCGTACACCGCACGGAAGCGCTCGGCGTCCTGGCGGGAGTTGGCGAGGACGAGGTCCGCGCCGTGCCGCAGCAGCAGGCCGTCGGCGAGCTTCTCGTAGACGACGCCGACGTAGCCGGTGACGACGACGGGTCGGTCGGAGCGGCCCTCCCACACCCGCTTCAGGCCGTGCAGCATGGCCTGCACGCCGCCGCCCACCAGGGCGAGCACCAGGACGTCGTACTGCTCCTTCGCCATGGTGCGCAGGAACTCGACGGCGGTGACCTCGCTGAGGGAGTCGGCGTGCACGCCGACTTCCTGGAGTTGGCGGGCGGTGGGGGTGGCCCGGCCACGCAGGAGGTAGCCGTCCAGACGGATGTCCGAATCCTCCGGAGCGATACGGTTCGCGGTGAGCGCGCCCCATTTCCACCGGGTGTCGGAATCCGCCAGTACGGCCACTCGTCGGGTCTTCATCGCACTTGCTGGCACGTCGATGACGCTAGGAAGCGATTTCAAGGTTCACCCCAACCAGAATGCAACAAACGGTTAACAGCACATCGACTAACGACGAAGCGAGGCTAGAAGTCGTTGAAAAAAAGCCTGGTTCACTGCATCGCCACGTGTCGTTCACCTGACATCAAGCTGCGAGTAAAGACGGATGCCGGACCGACCCCTAACGTCCCTCACGTGGTCAAGCTCTCCGTCATCGTGCCGTTCTACAACGTGCAGCAATACGCGCCAGACACCCTCAAGAGCCTGCGTGCGAACACACGTGAGGACTTCGAGTTCATCCTCGTCGACGACTGCTCGACGGACGGGACACCGGACATCCTCGCGCGCGCGGAGCGCGAGCTGCCGGGTGCCGTGCTCGTCAGACACGAGCAGAACGGAGGGCTGGCCACCGCACGGAACACCGGAATCGAAAAGGCGCGCGGCGAGTTCCTGACGTTCCTGGACGGCGACGACTGGCTCGCCCCCGGTTACTTCCCGCAGCTCCTGTCCGCCATCCAGGAGTTGGGGTGCGACTTCGTGCGCACCGACCATGTGCAGTCCACCGGGCGGGCGCGCAGCATCCACCGGGTGCCGCACGGCCGGCGCTGGACGGTGATGAACCCGCGCGAGGCGATCCTGCCCGCCGACCGCTCGACGTCCGTGGACTACGCGTACGCGTGGGCGGGCATCTACCACCGCCGTCTGGTCGACCGCGGGATCCTGCAGTTCACCCACGGGCTGCGCACCGCCGAGGACCGGCCGTGGATCTGGAAACTGCACCGGGAGGCGGAATCCTTCGCCGCGGTCGGACTGCTCGGTGTCTACTACCGGCGCGGAGTGGCGTCGTCACTCACTCAGATCGGTGACGTTCGGCAGCTCGATTTCATTCGCGCGTTCGACCAGGTAATCGAGGAAACGGCGCGTGACCCGGAGGCAGATAAGCTGCTTCCGAAAGCCGTGCGCACCTATTGCGCGATCATGGCTCATCATCTCGGACAAATCGAGAGGTTCGAACCCGCCGTGGCTCGAAAACTGCGCTCGATGAGCGCCGCCGCCCTGAAAAGAATGCCGCAGGACGTGCTCGCGGAGGTAATGGACTCGATGGACGCGCAGCGCGCGGCCCGGCTGCGGCGGGTGCGCCGCAGGGCGGTCGGGGCCCGAACGGTGGCCGCCTGATGCCTCGCACCACCCAGATCTTCTGCGCCTCGACCCTGTACGGCGCCGCGACGCTCGCCGCCGCCCTGGACGCCGGGCTCTTCGAACCGGCCGACCGCCGGCTGCTGCTGGTCACCAACAACGCGGTCAACCCGGAGATCACCCCGTCCGTCGACGCGATGCCGGGCTTCGCCGAGCTGCGCGGCCGCTTCGACGAGGTGCTCTCCTGGAACGAGACCATCTCCCCGTTCCACCCGAGCGGTTGGTCCCCCCGCGCCGACGACATCCCCATGTGGGAGCGGTACGTACGGCTGCTGTGGAACCTCGGCGACGACGAGATCCAGCTCGCCGTCGAGTCCGTCCAGGTCAATCCGGCGCTCGCGCTGTGCCAACTGTTCACCGGCGCTCCCGTCGATGTCTACGCGGACGGCCTCATAAGCTATGGCCCCACGCGCGACAAGATCGATCCGCTGGTCGGCACGCGTGTCGGCCGGCTGCTGCACCTCGATCTCGTCCCGGGCCTCACCCCGCTGCTGCTCACCGAGTTCGGTGTCCCGTCCGAACTGGTGCCCTCCGAGGTGTTCCTGAAGGTGCTCGGCGAGCTCACCGAGGCGGAGGCCGCTCTGCCCTCGCCGTCCGGGGGCGACCGGCCGGCACTGCTGCTCGGCCAGTACCTCTCCGCGCTCGGAATCCTCACCGACGCCGAGGAGGAGGACCTGCACCTGAGGATGGTGCGCGGTGCCGTCGGCCTCGGGCACCGCAACCTGGTGTTCAAGCCGCACCCCGTCGCGCCGGCCCGCTGGTCGAAGCTGCTTGAGGACGAGGCGAGGAAGCTGGGCGCCGAACTCACCCTGCTGGACCGTCCCGTGCTCGCCGAGGTCGCCTTCCAGCGGCTGCGGCCCGCGCTCGTCGTCGGCTGCTTCTCCACCGCGCTGTTCACCGCCGCCGGCCTGTACGGCCTCCCGGTCGCGCGGGTCGGCACCGATGCGGTGCTGGCCCGGCTCACGCCGTACCAGAACAGCAACCGGGTGCCGCTGACCATCGTCGACGCGCTGCTGCCGGACATCGCGGACGGCGCCGCGGTGAACGGCTGGACGATGCCCTCGCGCGAACGGGTGGACGAACTGGCCGCGCTGCTGGGGGCCGTCGGCTTCGCGATGCAGCCGAAGATCTATCCGGGGCTGCGGGGCGCGGCCGAGGCCTATCTCTCCAGGCATCTGAACCCGCACACCTGGCGCTACTTCAAGCGCAAGCGCCTGACCGCGCTGGCCCTGCCCGGGGCCGTGCCGGCCCAGCTCTCCTTCATCCCGCGCAACGCCACCGTGCGCAAGCTGGCCCGCCGGGCCCGTGCGCTGAAGCAGGTGGCCGGCCGAAGGTAACCAAACAGGGGTGGTCGTTCATCCGGGTGACATCTTTGCGCTCCCTGAGCGTCAGCCGTCACTCACCTTTCACCCGTCCGAGGGACATAGCGTTCGGTCGTCGTATGAAATGGCACCGTCCATCACGTACGACTGAACGCACCTCGAGACTCCCAGGAGAAGGGCCCCAGGATGAGCGCGGCTGACCAGGCCACGGCACCGCCGGTGCCGGCGGCACCCCGGCTGAACCAGGTCCTCGCCGAGCGGCCTCCCGTCCGGCCCAAGCGCGAGAACCGGCTGCGCGCCCTGGACGGTCTGCGGCTGATGGCCGCGCTGATGGTGTGCATGTACCACTTCACCGGCAAGAACGGCGAGGTCGCCAACTCCTGGCACCAGTCCCCCGGGGCGATGTTCCCGACGCTGTCGCAGTTGTCCACCTACGGCAGCCTGGGTGTGCAGTTCTTCTTCGTCATCAGCGGGTTCGTGATCTGCATGAGTAGCTGGGGCCGCAGCCTCGGCGACTTCTTCCGCTCCCGCATCTCCCGCCTGTACCCGGCGTACTGGGTGGCCATCGTCATGGTCACCGGCGCCGCGGTGCTGCTGCCGGTCGTCGTCCACCCGGTCCGGCCCGACGAGTTCCTGGTCAACCTCACGATGATGCAGCAGCCGCTGGGCGTGCCGCGGGTCCTGGGCGTGTGCTGGACGCTGTGGGTGGAGCTGAAGTTCTACGTGCTCTTCGCGCTGTTCGTGATCTGGAAGGGCGTCACCTACAAGCGGGTCGTCACCTTCTGCATCCTGTGGACGCTGGCCGGCGCCTTCGCCCGGGTCGCCGACAACCCGCTCACCGACGAGTTGGTCATGCGCGACCACGCCCCGTTCTTCATCGGCGGCCTCGCGCTGTACCTGATCCACCGCTTCGGCAGCGACCTGCTGCTGTGGGGGATCGTCGGCATGTCCTTCCTGCTGGGCCAGCGCTACTCGGTCATGGCGCTGTGGCACCCGGGCGCGCAGGGCGAGTTCCACCGCAATCCGCTGGTCATCCAGGCCATCGTCTTCTGCGCCTTCGCCGCCGTCGCGGTGGTGGCGCTGGGCTGGACGAGCTGGGCCAACTGGAGCTGGCTGACGGTGGCGGGGGCGCTGACGTACCCCTTCTATCTGATCCACGAGCACCTGGGCTGGTTCTTCATCCGGGTGCTGCACCGGGGGCTTGGGCTCGGGTCCTACGAGACGCTGGCGCTGTCCGTGCTGAGCCTGCTGACGCTGGCCTATCTGATGCACCGGTTCGTGGAGAAGCCGTTCGGGCCTCGGCTGAAGCGGGCGCTGCCGGCGGTGCGGCTGCGGTAGGGCCGTGGGTCGGGCGCGGCTGGGTGGGGGCTGGTCGCGCAGTTCCCCGCGCCCCCGGTGGGGGCGCTGCGCGCCTCCCACCACCAATACACGCGTTCGGCGCCTCTCCCCTTTCGGGGAGAGGCGCCGAACGGCTTTCGGGACCTTTCGCTACTTCCGCGTCGTCTGCCGTAGCTGTCGTACCGCCTTGCGGACCGCCGGGTGTCTGCGCAGGGCCTCCGCGCGGACCGGGCTGCCGCCGGGCAGGCGCAGGCTGGTGAGGCGGCGGCGCTTGAAGTAGTGCTGGTAACGCGCCAGGTTGGCGCCGAGCCAGGCCGCGACCTCGTCGCGCACGGCGTGGTGCTTGCGGGACTGCATGCAGTAGCCGACGCTGCGCACCAGCGGGGCCAGCTCCTCGGCCATGCCGGCGAGTTCGAGCGAGGCACCGATCTCGGCGTTCTCGGCATCGGGCAGGGCCGCGTCGATGATGGTCAGCGGGATGCGGTTGCTGTTCTCGTACGGGGTGATGCGTTCGAGGAGCATGTCCGTGCCGACGCGGGCGACCGGGATGCCGTAGAAGGCGGCGGCGGTCATCAGCGCGGTCGAGAAGCAGCCGATGACGAGCTTGGGCTTGAGGAAGGCGAAGACGGTCTCGGCGAGGACGGGCTCGTTGAGCACGGTGAGGTTGACGCCGAGTTCCTTCGCTACCGCTTCCAGCGACTCGTTGAAGACGGCCGGCGCGCTCGGGTGCGGCTTGAACAGCACGTCCCGGTGACCGGCCCGGGCGGCGGCGCGCAGGAAGCGGATGTGGAGCTGCTCCTCCTCGTCCTGGCTGATCAGCTCGATGGCCGAGAGGTACTGGCCGAGGAGGACGGCGGTGGGCGGGTTGTCGGCCGGGAGGCGCTCGGCGAGGATGCCGGCGCCGGACTCGCCGATCTGCGCGAGGACGTCGACGATGGCCTCGTTCGGGACGGCCTCGGGCTCGACGCCGTACTCGGACAGCAGCATGGGCGTCAGGCCGGGCACCAGGTCCAGGTGCAGGACCCGCTTGATGCGGCTGCTCATGCCGTGCGGGATGCGGTTGCGGGTGGGGCCGTAGCTCATCAGGCCGTCCGCGTACACATGGATGGGGCTGTCCGCGAAGATGTCCGCGACCGCGCGGGAGGGGTTGGCCTGGATCGACTCACAGGCGATCTCGACGGGTTCGTCGCCCAGGTTCCAGGCGAGGCGTACGGCCTTCTCCCACAGCAGGGTGTCCTGGCCCCGGGGCGACCAGCCGGCCGGATGGTGCGGGGAGATGAACTCGTTCCAGGAGCGCACCTCGTCGAACTCGGGGCGCAGTTTCTCGAAGCCGGCCATCCGGTCCAGCGGGGTGCCGACCTCGGGGATGGCGGCGGTGTTGCTGACGACGAGGATGCGGCGGACGTCCTCGCGCGGGCCGAACTGGCCGGCCCGTATGGCGGCGGTGACGGTCGCGGCCGCGTACTGAGTGGCCGAGAAGAAGATCTGGATCATGCCGCCACTCCCTTCATGCCACCCCGTATCCGGCGCAGCATGTACACGCGCTCCTCGCCCATCCCGACGAGGGCTTCCTCCAGCTCGTCCTCCGTCATCCTGCCCAGCGCCTCGGCGGCCATCTGCTTCAGCCTGGCGGCGATGCTGCGTTCGAATCGGCCGCGGCTGAGCAGTTGGTGGGCGATGACGACGCAGTAGTTGCGCAGCGCCTTCTTGCGCAGCCTGCCCACCTCGGGGTCGTCGGCGAGTTCGGCGAGGACCAGGTCGAAGGAGCGGAAGAAGTCCAACTGGCGCACATCGCCGATCTGGGTCAGCGAACTGGCCACGCCCCGGCGGTAGAAGACACCGCGCAGGCTGGCGACGGCGTAGGAGTCGGCCCTGCGGTGCAGGTCCCAGATCCAGGGGCGGTCCTCGGCGGTCTTCAGTCCGTCGTGGAAGCGCAGCATGCCCTTGTCGAGGAGGCGGCGGTGGTAGACGCCGGCCCAGGCGTAGGGGTAGTCGACCATGGTGGTGTCGTCGACCGGGAGGATCGAGGTGCGCGGGTCGAGCGGGGTGTGCCGGCGTCCCTCGGGGGCGCGGTGCACGGTGCGTTCGATGCCCGTGACCTGGACGTGGTCGGTGCGTACGAAATCGACGTCGAGCCGCTCGATGGCGTCCGTGAGATCCGCGAGATAGCCCGGGGCGAGCCAGTCGTCGCCGTCGAGGAAGGTGAGGTAGCGGCCTTCCGCGGCGTCGATGCCGGTGTTGCGCGCGGTGGCCAGTCCGCCGTTCTGCTCGTGCTGTATCACCCGGCTGTTCTTCAGTCTCTTCGTCAGCGTCAGCAGCGCTTCGTACGTCTTGTCCTTGGTGGACCGGTCCTCGACGAAGATGAACTCGAAGTCGTCCCGTTCGTTGTTGACCAGGCTGGTCACGGTCTCGGGCACATATGACTCGATGTTGTAGCAGGGGACGATCACGGACAGTGTCGGGGGGCGGTTGGTCACGCGTACACCTGGGCTCTCTCCGGGGCGGATCCCTGCGACCGTAGGAGACGTTCGACGCCGGACATTGTCCCCCCGGCGGCCATCAGGTGAACGAAAAGTAACGGCCCGCCCTCCTTTTTCGAGAATCAACCACCCGACGCCGCACATACGTCCCCACACATACGATCGTCGATCGGTTGTTCGACGAACATGGGTGACCGATAACGGGATCCGGGGGGATTTTCGTGATCAGGACGGTGTTCCACAGCGAGGACCTACCGGCGGCCGAACGACTGGCCCGCTTCGACGACTTCCTGCGCCGCAGCGACCATCCGATGGCGGTGACGAGCAGCGCACCCGAACTCTTCCGCGCGACGGCCCGGGCCCTGGAACTCGGCCCGGTGAACGTCGCCGAGCTGACCCTCTCCCCCTCCGTCGTCCGGCGCACGGCACGGCTGATCCGCCAGGCCGACCCCGAGCTGTGCTGCCTGGTCTTCGCCCGCCGGGGGACGCTCAAGGTGGCGCAGGCCGGCCGGGAGGCGGCGCTGAGCGGAGCGGACTTCGCGCTCTACGACAGTTCGCGGCCGCTGCGGGTGCGGATCACCGGCCGGGGGACGGCGACGCTGGTGCGGGCCCATGTGCCCCGCGCCCTGCTGCCGCCGAGAGCGAGACGGGCGGACGGGCTGCTCGGCAGACCGTTGCCCGGGCGGGCGGGGGTGGGGGCGCTGCTCACCCAGTTCCTGGACGACGTGATGGCGGGGACGGGCGGGACGCCGTCGGGCGGGACCGCCGCACCGGGTCCGGCCGCCGAACCGTACGCACTCCGGGAGCCCGCCTCCCACCCGTCCGGTGATGCGGCACGGCTGGGCGCGGTGGCCGTCGATCTGGTGGCCGCCACCCTCGCCCATCACCTCGACGACGAGGCCCCGGCGCCGCACCAGCAGGGTCCGGGCGTCCTCCTGCTGCGCATCGACGCGTTCATCGAGGAGCACCTGCCCGAGCCGGACCTCTCGCCACGGGCCGTCGCCGCCGCACACCACATCTCCGTCAGCTATCTGCACCGCCTCTTCCGCACGCGGGAGACCACGGTCACGGAGCTGATCCGCCGTCGGCGGCTGGAGCGGGCCCGCCGCGACCTCGGCGACGAGAAGCTGCGGGACCTGCCGGTGCACCGGGTCGCCGCCCGCTGGGGGTTCCGGGACCACGCCTCCTTCACGCGCGCGTTCCGTGCCGCGTACGGCATCCCGCCCAGGGAGCACCGGCGGCAGAGTTCCGGCTGACGCCACCTTCCGTTCATCTCCGGCCCTCGGTTCGCCCCATACCTTCCCCTGGGGGCAGCAATAGCTGCCTAATTACGCATCTTCACCTGCGCTCAGGAGGGGACACTGTGGGGGATTCATGGGGGGATTGACCGCCCTGTCCGGGCCTCGACCGATCGAGCTCGGCGCGGTGTCGGTGTGGTCGACGCGAACCCGGCCGCTGATCGTCCGGCACCGGCCGACCGCATCGCACTCCGGCCGTGACTACCACCTGCTGCTCCTTCGGGAGGGGGAGGCGATGGTCGTTCCGGCCGGCCGTGCGACGGCCCTGCGCGTGGGTGATGTCTGTGTGCGGCTCCCCGAGGCGCTGTTACCCCTGCCCCGGGGCCGGACCGAGGCGCTCCTGGGCCGCCGCTTCCCATGCCGGGACGGCGTGGGGGTCCTGTTGACCCGGTTCGTCGCACGGCTCACCCGGGACACCGACACCATCCAGCCCCATGACGGACCGCGTCTGGGAACGGTCCTGTGTGACCTGGTCGCGGCACTGTTCACCCGCGCACTGGAGGCCGGCCCCGCCCCGGCGCCGGACACGCGTCGGCGGGACCTGGCGGCACGCGTCGTGGTCTTCGTCCAACGGCATCTGTCCGACCCGGAGTTGACGCCCACGGCCGTCGCCGCGGCGCACGGCATCTCGCTGAGCTATCTGCACCGGCTCTTCCAGGACCGGAACGAGACCGTCGCGGCCTTCATCCGCCGCCAGCGTCTGGAACGCGCACGCTTCGACCTCGCGGACCCCGCGCAGGGCGACACACCGGTCCACGCCATCGCCGCCCGCTGGGGCTTTGCCCGGGCCACCGACTTCACCCGCGCCTTCCGCGCCGCGTACGGCATCCCACCGACGGACTACCGGCGGCACGCCGGCATCTGAGGTGGACGCATTGCCACATGAGTGTGCTCTGCACGCCAACGCCTCAACTGCCGCAGCCGACAAAGCTGTTGCCCGGTTCACTTCCCGCTCCTTGAGAGGTTCGTGATGAAGAAGCTGCGACTTGCCGCCGTCACCGCGCTCAGCACGCTGGCCGTGGGCGCCGGCCTGGTCCTGCCGTCGTCCGCGCAGGCCGCGACCACGTACTGGCAGTTCCACAACGAGCGGTTCGGCACCTGTCTGACCGGCGGGGCCGGGTCGGCGTTCGCGACGATCTGCAACGGCGGCGACCGTCAGGACTGGGACTGGGTCGGCGGGGGCACCTGGAAGCAACTGAAGAACCGGGAGACCGGTCTCTGCCTGATGACCGACAACAGGACGGACGTCAACGCCGTCTGGACGAGCGGCTGCGACAGCTCCGAGAACGGCCAGCTCTTCTACTACACGGCCGACCTCAAGCGGCTCCAGGGCCTGCTGGGCAGCGGGAACGAGTCAATCCTGCGGACGAGCGACGTGAAAGACGCCGTCTACGCCACGGACGGCGGCCAGGTCGCCGCCTCCTACTACCGGTGGACCGGCACCCACAACTGATCCACGAGCCTCACCCGACCCCGTACCGCACCTCGATCCCGGCGATCACGAGGGCAAGGCCCTCCTCGAAGTGCCGTTCATAGTCAGCGAAGATCTCCGCGCCCGCCTGAGCCGACAACGGAAAGTCGGCCATCAGGCGGGCGCGTTCGTCTATGTCGTAGCCCTCACGACGCTCGCCCGGCAGCGGCTCGACGCCCTGTTCCTCGGTGACGAAACCGAGCGTGTAGAGGTACGTCGTCGAGCTCGCGCGGACCGCGTGGGCCAGCGGGAAGCCCGCGGCCGTGAAGACACGCAGGGTGTCCTCCATCTGCTCGGCGTGCACCAGGCCGGTGAAGCGCGAGCCGCTGAAGACCTTGGCCCCGTCGCGGTAGCCGAGCAGTGCCGCGCGCAGTCCGCGGTTGGCCTTGAGCAGCCGTTCCTGCCAGGTGTCGCCGGGGCCGAGGGGCGTTGCGGCGACCATGCGGCGGTACATCTCGGTGGCCATCTCGTCGAGCAGGGCCTGCTTGTCCTTGAAGTGCCAGTACAGGGCCGGCGCCTTCACGTCCAGCTCCTTGGCGATGGCGCGCAGGGTCAGGCCGTCGAGGCCGACCTCGTTCAGCAGGGCGAGGGCGGTGTCCGCGACGCGCCTGCGGTCGAGGGGCGCTCGTCGTTCCGTAGTCACGCTTGACAGCTTAACGGCGTTAAGGGCACTCTCGTGTCCGACGGCACTTAACAACGTTAAGGGGGAATGGCATGAATACGGACGTTATGCACACGGACGTACTGATCGTGGGTGCGGGCCCGACCGGGCTCGCGCTGGGCATCGACCTCGCCAGGCGCGGCGTGGACGCGCTGGTCGTGGAGCGGGACGGGGAACTGTTCCCGGGTTCGCGAGGCAAGGGGATCCAGCCGCGGACGATGGAGGTCTTCGACGACCTGGGTGTGCTCGACGCGATCCGCGCGGCGGGCGGCGGCTACCCGGTCGGGATGATCTGGCAGGACGGGCAGCGGGTGGGCGAGCACCAGATGTTCGACCCCGCCGAGGCGACCGAGGACTCCCCGTACGACGAGCCGTGGATGGTCCCCCAGTGGCGGACCCAGCAGATCCTCTTCGCGCGGCTGCAGGAGCTCGGCGGGAAGGTCGCCTTCGGCCTGGAGGCGGTCGGGATCGAGCAGGACGAGAACGGGGTGACGGTCCGCTTCGCGGCGGGCGGGAGCGTGCGGGCACGGTACGTCGTCGCAGCCGACGGTGGCCGCTCGGCCGTGCGGCGGGCCCTGGGCATCGGCATGACCGGCGAGACGGTGGACCCCAACCCGACGCTGGTGGCGGACGTCAGGATCACCGGCCTGGACCGCGACAACTGGCACATCTTCCCGCCCCGCGGCGAGGGCGACGGCTTCCTCGCGATCTGCCCGCTCGCGGGCACCGAGGACTTCCAGGTCACGGCCCAGTTCACGGACGGCTCGCCGGTGGACGTCTCCCTGGAGGGTGTGCGCAAGGTGGTCGCCGCGCGCTCGCATCTGGCGCCGCAGGACGTGACCGAGGTGCGGTGGGCCTCGAACTTCCGGCCGCGGGCGGCGCTCGCGGACCGGTTCCGCGACGGCCGGGTGTTCCTCGCCGGCGACGCCGCGCACGTCCACTCGCCGGCCGGCGGGCAGGGGCTCAACACCAGCGTGCAGGACGCCTACAACCTGGGCTGGAAGCTGGGCGCGGTCCTGCGGGACGGGGCGGACGAGGCCCTGCTGGAGACGTACGAGGAGGAACGGCGCCCCGTCGCGGCGGACATGCTCGGGCTGTCCACGAGCGTGCACCGGGGTGAGGTGCGACGCGGGAAGGCGACGCGTCAGCTCGGCCTCGGGTACCGCGGGTCGAGCCTGACGGCGGAGACCCGGCAGGCCCCGGCGGCGGTACGGGCGGGCGACCGCGCGCCGGACGGCACGCTGGACGGCGTACGCCTCTTCGACGCCTTCCGCGGCCCGCACTGGACGCTGGTGGCGGTCGGGATGCGGGCGCCGGAGCTGCCCGCCTCGATCGGCGTGGTCCGCGGCGCGGTGCAGGAGTCGTACGGGACGGGCCTGTTCCTGGTGCGGCCGGACGGCTATGTGGGCTGGGCCGGCGACACGGCCGACGGGCTGCCGCGGTACCTGTCGCGCGCCGGCCTGTAGTCAGGAACCGGCGAGCGACAGCTTCACCGCGAACCCGAGGAACAGCGCGCCCGCCGCCGACGTCGCGCCCGCCGACAGGCGCTTGCGCCGCCTGAAGGCACTGGCCAGCTTGGTGCCGCTGAATATCAGCGCGGTGAGGTAGAGGAAGCTCGCGAACTGCGCGAAGGCCCCGAGGACGACGAACGACAGCGCCGGGTAGGCGTATCCGGGGTCGACGAACTGCACGAAGAAGGCGACGAAGAACAGGATCGCCTTGGGGTTGAGGAGGCTGATGACGAAGGCGCGGCGGAAGGGCCGCTCGTCGGTGACCGCGTCGGAGGTCTCCTCGACGGCCTGCTCCCGCCGGGTCCGCCACATCGCCCGGGCGGCCCGCATCATGCCGATCGCCAGCCAGGTCAGATACCCGGCTCCGGCGTACTTCACGATCCCGAACAGCACCGCGTTCGCCTGCAGCAGCGAGGCGACTCCGGCGGCGGACAGGGTCATCAGCACGGTGTCCCCGCACCACACCCCGGCCGCGGCGGTGTACCCGGCCCGGATGCCGCGGCGGGCGGCGACGGACAGCACGTACAGCGAGTTGGGGCCGGGCAGCAGGACGATCAGGACGAGACCGGCCAGATAGGTGGGGAGGTCGATGACACCGAACATGAGATGGAGTGTCGCACGCAGCTCCGACAGTCCGATCCGGTGTCTCAGACCGGGCCCGCCCTCAGAAACTGTCCGACGGGACGTACGTCCCCCACACCGCCCGCAGCGCGTTGCACACCTCGCCCACCGTCGCCCTGGCCCGTAGCGCCTCCTTCATCGGGTACAGGACGTTGTCCTCGCCCTCGGCGGCCTTCTTCAGGGCGGTCAGGGCCGCGTCCACCGCCTGCCCGTCGCGCCCGGCGCGGAGGTTCGCGAGGCGCTCGGCCTGCTGGGCCTCGATGGCGGGGTCGACGCGGAGGGGTTCGTACGGCTCCTCCTCGTGGAGCTGGAAGCGGTTGACGCCGACGACCACCCGCTCGCCGGAGTCCGTCTCCTGGGCGATGCGGTACGCGCTGCGCTCGATCTCGCCCTTCTGGAAGCCGTGCTCGATGGCCGCGACCGCGCCGCCCAGGTCCTCGACCCGCCGCATCAGATCGACGGCCGCCCCCTCCACGTCGTCCGTCATCCGCTCGATGACGTAGGAGCCGGCGAACGGGTCGACGGTCGCCGTCACGTCCGTCTCATAGGCCAGCACCTGCTGGGTGCGCAGGGCGAGGCGGGCCGACTTGTCCGTGGGCAGCGCGATGGCCTCGTCGAAGGAGTTCGTGTGCAGGGACTGGGTGCCGCCGAGGACCGCAGCGAGGCCCTGCACGGCGACCCGCACCAGGTTCACCTCCGGCTGCTGGGCCGTGAGCTGCACGCCGGCCGTCTGCGTGTGGAAGCGCAGCATCAGGGACTTGGGGTCGCGCGCGCCGAACTCGTCGCGCATCACCCGAGCCCAGATCCGGCGGGCGGCGCGGAACTTGGCGACCTCCTCCAGAATCGTCGTACGGGCCACGAAGAAGAAGGACAGCCGCGGCGCGAAGTCGTCGACGTCCATGCCGGCCGCGACCGCCGTGCGGACGTACTCGATGCCGTCCGCGAGCGTGAAGGCGATCTCCTGCGCCGGGCTCGCCCCGGCCTCGGCCATGTGGTAGCCGGAGATCGAGATCGTGTTCCACTTCGGGATCTCGGCCCTGCAGTACTTGAAGATGTCGGCGATCAGCCGCAGGGACGGCTTCGGCGGGAAGATGTACGTGCCGCGCGCGATGTACTCCTTCAGCACGTCGTTCTGGATCGTGCCGGTGAGCCGGTCCGCCGCGACACCCTGCTCCTCCGCCACCAGTTGGTACAGCAGGAGCAGCAGCGCGGCCGGCGCGTTGATCGTCATCGACGTCGACACCTTGTCCAGCGGGATCCCGCCGAACAGCACCCGCATGTCGTCGATCGAGTCGATGGCCACGCCCACCTTGCCGACCTCGCCGTGCGCGATCGGGGCGTCGGAGTCGTGGCCCATCTGGGTGGGCAGGTCGAACGCGACCGACAGGCCCATCGTGCCGTGCGCGATCAGGTCGCGATAGCGGGCGTTGGACTCGGTCGCGGTGCCGAAGCCGGCGTACTGGCGCATCGTCCAGGGGCGGCCGGTGTACATCGTGGGGTACACGCCGCGGGTGTAGGGGTACGAGCCCGGATCGCCCAGCTTCTCGGCCGGGTCCCAGCCGGACAGCGCATCCGGCCCGTAGACCGGCTCGATGGGCAGTCGGGACTCCGACTCGCGCGTCATGGTGTGCCTCCGCGTTGCAGTGCCTGTTGCCGGTCAGTACACCCCCACAGGGTCGGTCACCCCGGTGTCCCACTCCGTCTCCCACCATGCCGCGTAGTTCGCGACGGGTCACGCGAGGGGAACATCTCAGGTGACATCGAGCGGCCGGTCGGGGGGTCGCGATGAGACACAGGGGGGCGGGATGCGTATCAGGGGCATGGCGAGGATGCGTATCGGGGATACGGGGAGGGTGCGTAACAGACGTAGGGGCAGATCCACCGCGGTGCTGGCCGCGGGCGCCACGCTCACCGTGCTCTGCGGCTGCACCGTGCAGGCCTCGGACGGCGAACGGCACTCACCGGTGCACATAGAGCTGCCGAGCGGTGCGCCGTCGCCGAAGTCGGCGACGCCCGACGACAAGCCGCCCTCGACGTCGGCGGGCGCGGCCTCCGTCGTGCTGTGGCAGTCGGGCGACACGGGCCGGGACGTGCGCGAACTCCAGGCGCGGCTGCGGCAGGTCGCCTGGCTCTTCGACGGGCCCACGGGTACCTACGACGACCTCACCGAGCAGGCGGTCAAGGGCTTCCAGGGCAAGCGCGGGCTGCCCGAGACGGGCAGGACCGACCAGGTCACCTGGGAGCGGCTGCTGAAGATGACGCGCGAACCCGGCATGTGGGACCTGTATCTGATGGGCGGTCAGCCGGCCGACGCGCCGGACGCGCGATGTCTGACCGGCCGGGTGCTGTGCATCAGCAAGTCGAGCCGGACCCTGCGCTGGATGGTCGACGGGCGCACGGTCGTGGAGGTGCCGGTGCGGTTCGGCTCGCAGTACACGCCGACGCGGGAAGGCGAGTTCACCGTCTACTGGAAGTCGCGCAACCATGTGTCGACGCTCTATGACTCCCCCATGCCGTACGCGATGTTCTTCAGCGGCGGCCAGGCGGTGCACTACTCGTCCGACTTCGCGGCCCGGGGTTACGCCGGGGCCTCGCACGGCTGTGTCAACGTGAGTGACGAGCGGGCCATCGCGCAGATGTTCGCCGAGGTGCGAAAGGGCGACAAGGTCGTCGTCCACTGGTGAGGCGCGGGAGCGGGGTGCGGATGTGGGGCGCGGGCGGGACCGGGGGAACGTGTCCCGCCCGCGCCGATGCACGAGCCGAAGGTACGGGGGGAACCCCGGCTCTGTGCTAGGCCGATGACCAGTCGGCTCACTCAGTTCAGCGTCGTGGCGGCCGAAAACGTCACTCCTGCGCCGAAGAATTTTCCCGCCATCGCAAAACCGCAGGTCAGAGCCTTGCGTTGGAAGAAGCCCTGCTCAGAGCGCGCTGTAGGACGGGCTGGGTGACGGGAGTGCGGGCGTGGGCAGGGGCAGCCGGGTGCGGTCGGACTCCAGGCCGGTCACGGTCGACGTGGTGCGCGAGGCGCCGTCCTCGAGGCGGCCGTCGCGGTGGTCACGGGAGTGGCTCTCGTCCCGGTCCCTGCCGTGACCGTGGCCCTTGCCTCTGTCCTTGTCCTGATCGTCGTCGCCCTTGCCGTGGCCCTTGTCGTTGCCCTCGTCCTCGTCGCCGTCGCGCTGGGAGCGGGTGCTCTCACCGGCGCCGGCGAGGACGTTCTCGCAGTACTTCCACACGCGGGCCGAACTCCCCGCAGCGCCCTCCAGGGTGCGGCGGCGGTCCAGGGGCAGCGGCCTGCCGTCGCGTACGTCACGGCAGTAGGACGTGACGGCCTTCCACCAGCCGCCGGCCTTCGCCCCGTCCTTGCCGTCCTTGCCGTCCTTCGAGGCCGAGTCGCGGTCCCCGGCGGCCGGGCCGCCGGGTGCCACCGGATTCCTGGGGGAACCGGAAGAGGTGGGGGGCTTTGAGCCGCCGCCGGGCGTGGGCTCGTCCTCGCCGGGCTGCGGAGAGGGCGAGATGAGCGGGTGTTCCGTGGGCACGGGCGCGGAGACCGTGGCGGCCGGGCGAGCCGGTTCGTCGCGGTCGAACGGCGTCGGCAGGACTCCGGTTCCGGCCGCGACCGCGATTCCGCCGACCATGCCGACGGCCAGCGCGGCGGCGAGACCGAGCCGAACGGGACGGGCCCGGCGGGGGCGGCGCGCTGCGCGGGCAGGGCCACCGAGCTGGACGAGTCCCACGTCGGCGGCCCCGGAAGCGGGCCCGCCGGAGCGGTCGCCGACGGTGGCCAAGGCGACGTCCCGGCCCTCGCGCGCCGCACGGAAAGCGGCCAACGCGGCGGCCTCTCCGGGGAGTTCGTCGCTGGTCAGCGCGGGTTCGACGGTCAGGGCCTCAAGCGTCTTGGCGAGGCGTTCGGCCTGGTCGCGGTCGGCCGCGTCGACAGCTTCGAGTGACTCTCCGCGCAGCAAACGCTCCGCCGTTTCACGGTCCAGCCACCTGTACTGCTCGTCGGCCATCACACATCCTTCTGCGTCCGCGAGCGTATATGCGTCACACTCGCGGACGTCACCGCACGGCCGCGCGGTTCTCGCTGGGGAGGCAGGGCGTCGAGCACCCCGGCCGATTCCGGATCGTCGCCGAGCAGCTCGGCGAGCCGCTTCAGACCCCGGTGGGCCGCGGTGCGTACGGCGCCCGGACGCTTGCCGAGCGTCTCCGCGGCCGTCTTGGCGTCGAGCCCCACGACCACGCGCAGCACGACGGCCTCGGCCTGGTCCTGCGGAAGGCGCGCGATGAGGGAGAGGGTGCCGTCGGTGGCCAGGGCCTCCATGGCCTCGCCCGCGGTGTCGGACTCGGCGGCCTTCCCGGTCAGCTCCGTCTCGTCGCCGCCGATCGCGGGGCGGCGGCCGCGCATGCGTATGTGGTCGAGCGCCCGGTTACGGGCTATCCGGGCCGCCCAGCCGCGGAACCGGTCCGCGTCCCCGCTGAACCGCTCCAGGTCACGCGCGATCTGCAACCACGCCTCCGAGGCGACATCCTCGGCGTCGGGGTCGCCGATCAGCGTCCGCACGTACCCGAGCAGCCGCGGGTGCACGGAGCGGTACACAGTCCGGAACGCGGTCTCGTCCCCGTCCTGTGCCGCAAGCACCGCGGCGGTCAGCTCCGCGTCGTCCCCCAGCACTGGATACCTCAATTGGTGGTTGCGGTTCCAAGACCGCAGGTCGTTGCGGTGGTCATACACCCTCCGCGTCCGGCGCGAAAGGCACGTTACGGCCTGAAACCGCTGCCCGTCCATGTCCGTACAACATGCAACTACCCCGGAATCCGGGTTCTGTCCGCCTGGGTGTGACAGAAAACGCAGTCATGGCGCTGTAGAGAGTACGGGCCGCCGCGCGGCCCGTGCCGCGCGACGGCCGGGGCCTCTCCTGTGGGGGGTGGCGGCCCCGGTCGTTGCCTCGGTCAGCGCCTCACGTGATCCCCGTGTTCGCCGGAGCAGTACCTCTGCCTGCTACCGCGCCATACACATGCGCGGCCCAGGAACCCGGCAGATCCGGCTCGCGGTCCGCAGTGGATCGGCGTCAGTCCTTCTTCTCGGCACTCCTGCCGGAGTTCCCGTTCCCGTCCGCGCCCCGGGTCTGCCCGTTGCCGGTGGCAGGGCCCCCGTCGGCTTTGCCGTTCGGCTCGGTGGGCTTCCCGGTCGGGCCGTTCTTCGCCGCCGCCAGTTGCTCGGCGCAGTAGGCGGCCACCTTGTCCGCGCCGCCCGCCGCCGCCACGAGCCGCTGCCAGGCCGTCGCGTCCATGGCCTTGCCGCTGTCCTTGACCTGGTCGTAGGCGCGGCACTTGGCCTCGGTGTCCTTGGCGGTATCCGGATGACCTGACCTGGCGGAGCCGGCGCCGGCCGCCGCGGACGGCTTGGCGGCGGCCCGGTCCGGGGCGCTGCCGGAAGGGGTGGGTCTGCCCCCGCGGTCGGCGGAGTCGTCCGAGAAGCCGGACGTGCCGATCGCGGCGAACGCCGCCCCGCCGAGGGTGAGGCTCGCGACGAACACGGAGAGCGTGGTCTTCACCGACAGCGCCAGCCGCCGCTGCTCGCGGGGCCGCCAGTCGTCGCGGCGCCGGGTGCGGGCCCGGTGCGCGCCCGCGTCGCGGGCCGCCCGGAACGCGGCCACCGCCCGCTGCTCGCCCTCGGCGTCCGGACGGTGTCCGCGCAGCACGGCCGCGGAGAGAAGCGCTTCGAGAGCCCCGTCGTCGAACGCCACGTCCGTGGCGGCAGCCGATCCGAAGCCATGACGGGGGCCGTGACCGGAGGCGAGTCCGTCAGGGTGCACACGCCGACGGCCGGGGGCCCCACCGCCGTTCTGCTGTTCACCCATGTCCGTTTTCCGTCCCTGTCCGACTCACTCGATCGACCTGCGGGCGTGCGTGTCGCACACGTCCCGTCCGGCCCATATGGCTCTCCGGCCCCCACGGTCTCAGTGACCGATGTGGCCTACGTAATCAATGTGACTGCTGTGACTCACGAGTCCGTAGAGCCTGTACGTACGTCAGGCCCGTACGACTCACGCGCCCGTTCGTCGACCGGTCAGCGACGGCTGCTCGGCAGGACAGTCGCCCTGCCGCCGTCGTCACCCACACTGTTCATTTCGATTCCCCCAGCGTTCGGGGGCCGTCATCCGTCACACCTTGGACGCCGAGCTGCTTGGCCAGACGCTTCAGCCCGCGGTACGCGGCCGTGCGGACCGCCCCCGGGCGCTTGCCCAGTACGCGTGCGGCGGACGGGGCGTCGAGGCCGACGACCACCCGCAGCAGCACCGCCTCGGCCTGGTCCCGCGGCAGCCCGCCGACCAGCTCCAGGGCGTGCCCCGTGGAGATCGACTCCAGCGCCTGGTCGTGCGTGCTGTGCGGGCCGGGCAGCTCCAGTACGTCCTGCTCCAGCGCCGACGACCGGGGCCTTACCTTCTGCCGGCGCAAGTGATCCAGCGCCCGGTGCCGGGCGATGGTCGCGGTCCAGCCCCGGAACCCCGCCCCGTCGCCCTTGAACCGCCCGAGATCCCGGGAGATCTCCAGCCAGGCGTCGGACGCCACGTCCTCCGCGTCGTCCCCGACCAGCCCCCGCAGGTACCCGAGCAGAGCGGGCTGCACGAGGCGGTACGCGACCGCGAACGCGGCCTCGTCGCCTTCCTGGGCCCGCGCGACGGCCGCGCCCAATTCCCCGTCGTGCGCGCGCACGCGGCGGGGTTCCCCTCCCTGGCCCAAGAACTGTCCTCGTCCGTACCGGTTCGTGGCGGATCCGCACCTCACGGCGCGGCCACCCTTGCCCACGTCCCTCCACGCTCAACAGCGCCCGAGCTCGCAGAAGTGTCACAGGGCCCGCCCGGAGGCGGCCGCCCTACAACCCTTGCCACCCGTCGCGAGTCAGAGACGCCGTGATGAGGCAGGGGCCTTCGCACAGCCATGTCCCAGCGATGGCATACGATGCCGCCCGCCCCCCGCATAAAGATCACTTAAGAGGATGTACACGTCATGGCAATCGCTGCCCCTTATCGTTCTCTTCGCGGCATATCTGCCGTAGTCGCCCTGCTCGCGATCGGTGCGGTGGGGTGTTCGGACGTCTCGGACGCCGTCGACAGCGCCAAGGACGGCGCCAAGAAGGTGGCTCGCCAGCGCTCGGTGTACTCGCTGGACGTCGGCGACTGCTACAACCCGAACAGCAAGGGCGAGGGCACCGCCTACACCGTCGAGATCGTGCCGTGCGCCGAGGCCCACGAAGGCCAGGTCGCCGGCGAGTTCTCGATCACCGAGGAGAAGGCGTACCCCGGCGACGAGGCGATCTCGGCGATCGCCGACAAGCGGTGCCCGGTCGAGGCGGGGAAGTTCGCCCCGGACACCTGGGCGCTCCCCAAGGGGGTCGCGATCTTCTACTACACCCCGACCAAGGAGAGCTGGGCGACGGGTGACCGCGCCGTGAGCTGCACCTACACCAAGGAGTCGGGCAGCTTCACCGGTGAGCTGAACCCGGACGTCAAGTCCCTGAAGCCGGAGCAGACCACGTACCTGACGGGTTCGAACGGCGTCTACGACGCCCTGTGGGCGACCCAGCCCGAGAAGGACACCGTCGAGGAGGACCTGCCCGGTTACAAGGCGCAGGCCAAGGCCGTCGCCGCCGCCCTGGACACGCACCTCAAGGGCCTGAAGGGCATCGACGGCACGGAGGTCGGCAAGCTCCGCGAGGCGCTGACGAAGACGGCCGATGCCTGGCGCAAGGCCGCGAACGCCGCCGACGCCGACGCGTTCTACATCGCCTACGACTCGGCGTTCGGCGGCATCGACCCGAACAAGACGGTCGCCGCCCGCAAGGAGCTGGGCCTGGCCACCACCGTCCCGGCCGACGACGCCGAGGTCTGGGCCGCCTGACCCACCGTGAGCAGCGGGGCCGGGTCCGGCAAGGGCCCGGCCCCGCTTGCTTGTTGGCGACAAGTGACGCTCTTCGTACGGAACCCGCCCGCGAGTGACGGTTCCCGCCGTCTGTGCGCTGGCTGTATATGCCACCTGTGTGACAGGTGATGCAGTCGTGACCATTTACTAGGGGTGGGACAGTTGAGTCCTCGCAGGACCCATGCGTACAAACCGCTCAGCCTCAAGAGACGTGCGTGGCTGACGGTGGGAGCCGTCGTGCTGAGCGGCGCCGGCGTCGTGACGTACGCCATCGCGGACCCGTCCGCGCCGGGCGACGCCAAGCCGAAGAACCGTGCACCGGCCGTCCACACGCTCAAGCTCAAGGACCGCGGCTCGGGCCGCAAGGGTCTGGCCGAGCAGGACACCGACCGCTTCAGCGCGGTCGTGCTGACCTGGACCGATGCCGAGGCGAAGGCCAAGGGCACGCCCGAGGTGCGCACCCGGGACATCGAGACCGGCGAGTGGTCCGGCTGGCGGAAGGTCACCATCGAGCCGGGCCAGGCGGACGGCGACGAGGGCGCGCGGGCCGCCCTGCGCGGCGGCACCGAGTCGGTGTGGACCGGCGACTCCGACGGCATCGAGGTGCGGGTCGTGAGCGCGGACGGCACCGAGGCGGCGGGCCAGCCCGCCGGAATGGACGTGCGACTGCTCGACCCGGGCACGGACCCGAAGGGCCGGATACAGCCGGCCGCCTTCGCCGCGGAGGAGACCACGGCACCGGCGACCGACACGCCGACGGATACGGCCACCCCCGGCGAGACGGCGACTGCGACTCCGACCGAGACGGCCACGTCCACCGACTCCCCCACGCCCACGGACGCGCCGACGGCCACCGGGACGCCCACCGAGTCCGCGTCCCCGACCGACTCCCCCTCCCCCTCGCCCACGGTTCCCGCGCCCCGCCCCTCGACGGTCGTCAAGCCTCCGGTCATCACGCAGGCCGAGTGGGGCGCGTCCACGGACTACGACGGCACCCCGGAGTACGGCACCGAGATCAAGGCCGCCGTCGTCCACCACACCGGCGAGAGCAGCGACAACACCCTGTCCTGCGGCGAGTCCCGGGCCCGGATGCGCACGATCCAGCAGGCGCACTTCGCCCGCGGCTACTTCGACGTCGGCTACAACTTCGTCGTCGACAAGTGCGGCCAGATCTTCGAGGGCCGCAGCGGCGGCATGGACCTGCCGGTGCGGGGCGCGCACGACGTCGGCTTCAACACCGACACGGTCGGCATCTCGTACATCGGCAACTTCGAGACCGCCAAGCCGAGTCGCGCCGCCATGGACGCGATCTCCCGGATCGTGGCCTGGAAGTTCGGGATGTACGGCATCGACCCGACCGGCAAGGTGACGCTGACCTCGGGCGTGGAGCAGGGCGTCGACGGCAACAAGGTCCCGATGGGGCAGTCGATCACCCTGCCGCGGGTCTTCGGCCACCGGGACACCAACGCGACGGCCTGCCCCGGCGCGAACCTCTACGCCCAGCTCACCCGGATCGCCCAGGTCGCCAAGACCCCGGGCATCTCACACGCCCTCGCCACCTCGGACTTCGACCGTGACGGCATCGACGACCTGGTCGCCGGCACGCCCCGCGCGCTGAGCAACGGCGGCACCCTCACCGTCGTCCCGGGCGGCCTCGACGGCCCCGTCCCCGCCGCCAGACGCACGCTCACCCAGAACAGCGCCGGCGTCCCCGGCTCCCACGAGTCCGGCGACAACTTCGGCGCCGCCACCGCATGGGGCGACGTCAACGGCGACGGCTACGCCGACCTCGCGATCGGCGCGCCCGGCGAGGACGACACCAGCGGCCACGCGGACCGGGGCCAGGTCGTCGTCATGTACGGCCCGGCGCTGAACAGCGGCTTCTCGTACACCACTTCGGGCACGGTCACGGCGACCGGCGCGGGGCTCGGCTCGACTCTCACCGTCGGCGACTTCAACGGCGACGGCAAGGCGGACGTGTTCGCGGCCGGCACCGGCAGGGGCGGCAACTGGAACGCGCGGCTGACCGGTGGCGCGACCGCGTCGGGCACGCTCACCACGGCCACCGGCGCCGTCGCCTACCTGGACGCCGCGACCGGCGACTTCAACCGGGACGGCTACGCCGACGTCGCCCTCAACTACCGCGACACGGGCGGCATCGGCCGCGTGGTCCGCTTCGCGGGCTCGGCGACCGGCCTGACCAAGGCTGGGGTCATCTCCGTCAAGGGCGGCCGTTCCATCGCCGCGGGAGACGTCAACGGCAACGGCTACGACGACATCGTCATCGGCCAGCCCGTCGCGTCGGAGTCGGGCGGCCTGTCGGGCGGCCAGATCACCATGGTCCCGGGCACGTCGACCGGCTTCACCACGACCGGCATGACCACGATCCACCAGGACAGCGCGAACGTCGCCGGCGGCAACGAGTCCGGCGACCTGTTCGGCGCCTCCGTCTCGGTCGGCGACTACAACGCCGACGGCTACGCCGACGCCCTGGCCGGCGTCCCCGGCGAGGACTTCCCGCGCGGCGGCGTCAACCAGTCCAACGCCGGTGACGTGCTGCTGGTCAAGGGCACCTCGTCCGGCCTGACCGGCACCGGCTCGATCCGCGTCTCGCAGGACACCACCGGCGTCCCCGGCTCGGCGGAGACCGGCGACCTGTTCGGCTCCGCCGTCTCCCTGACGGACCTGTCGGGCTACGGCCGGGCGGACCTGACGCTCGGCGCCGAGGGCGAGGACGGCACGGACGGCATCGTGCTGTACCTCCCGAGCAACAGCACCGGCCTCGGCTACGCCCAGGCGGTCATCCACAGCAAGACCGCCCTGGGCACCCCGACGGACGCCCACCTCGGCCAGACACTGACGCCGTAGGGCACCGGAATCATCCGACCCGGCCGGGGCCCCGCCCATCCACGGGGTCCCGGCCGGGTCGTGTCCGGGCCGACCGCCTACGGCAGCGTGGCGTCCCGGCACAGCAACCGCAGCGACCCGTCGCCGGCGAAACACCGCCGGGCCTCGTCGATCGGGTCCCACATCCGCCCGTCGGGCGTACGGATCCAGTGGTCGCCGCCCGTCGTCCACCACTCGGCACCGGTCTGACGGGCGATCACCTCACCGGCGTACGCGCCGAAACCGCGCAGCGTGTTCTCCACGGCGGCGTACGGCGTGCCCTCGCGGCGCAGACTCTCGATCATCCGGTCGACCCGCCACAGGCTCTGCTCCGAGTAGTCGAGCCGCAGCCGCGCTCCCTCGCGCATCGTCGCCACCGCGTCCGCCGCCCACCGCACCGGCCTGGTCGCGGCTGCGGGCCTGGTCTCCGCTTGAGTCGTCACACCCTGGAGAGCGTCTTCGACCTGCGATTCGTCACCCGGATCCGGCGCATTTCCCGGACCCGCGCAGGACCGCCCCACCTCGCTCCGAAGACGGTCACAGGACTCCCTCAGGAATCAGGTTTCGGCGGGAGTGACGCTTCGCCGCTCCCGTGCGCTCCAGTCACTGATGAGCATGTACTTCCATCTGCGCGCGGTCCCGCCCCCGGCACTGCGCAACAGCGCGCCCTGGTTCCAGCGTCTGTTCGAGGACGACTGGGACACCGTTCGGGAGCGGATCGGCCGCCATCGCGAGGAGGTGCTCGACAAGCTGTACGGCGACGTCGAACTCCTCTACTGCGGCCTCCCCCCGAACCACGCACCGGAGGGCCCCCGCACCAACGTGGTGCTCGGCGGCCGCCCGGTCTTCCACGACGACCCGGCCCTGCCGCCCTTCCTGCTGCTCACCGCATCGCAGGTGGGCCGGGTCGCCGGATACCTCAAGAGCGCCGACTTCGACGGTCTGTGGCGCGACGTCCGCCCGCAACTGCTGCGGCCGTACGACATGGCGGATGCCGAGCCCGCGGTGCGCGGCATGTTCGCGGCGACGCACCGCGACCTGACCGCCTTCTACGAGCAGAGCGCCGAGTACGGGGACGCGGTGGTGAAGTGGCTGGTGGTCTGAGGTGCCGGGGCGTGCGGCGGGTCAGCCGCGCCCCCGGGCCCGCCGCGACACGACGGCGCGCAGCACCCGCCGCCCCTCCGTCGACACCTCCAGCGCCCGGCGCAGACCGCCGGCGCCGTGTCCGGCGAGGAGTTCCAGGACGCTGACCTGACGGCGCAGTTCGGCGGCGACGAGCGGCGACATGCCCTGCGGACGGCCCGTGCCGCCCGCCCCGCTCGCCCGGACGGAGGCGAGAGCCTCGGTAGGTGCGTCGGCGGACGCGGTGTCCTCCTCCGCAGGGTCGAGCAGCCGGTGTATCTGGAGGGATGCGACGGAGCAGGCGTCGGCCCAGATCCGCGCCTCGGCGGCGGACCGCACGGCCGGGGCAGCGGCCAGCATCCGCCGGGCGAGCAGCGCGGCCTCGTCCTCGATGTCCGTGTCGTCCACGACCTCCGCGACGCCCAGCTTCCCGCGCACCTGCTCCAGCAACTCGCCCCACTCGGCGGGGTCCCCGCCGCCGGCGAGATTCGCCCAGAGCGGCCGCAGCGCCTCGTCGTCCCCGCCGAGCAGCGGCACGCATCGATCCAAACAAGCCAACCCGCTGGCGGCCAGTCCGCGTTCGTCGGCCTGAGCGATCAGTTCCACCAGGCTCATCCACGCCTCCCAAAGCGGGTCGGTTACGAGGGTCGGGGTCCCCGCACAGGCCCCTGGCAGGCGCCGTCCCTAACGGAGCCCGCACCTCCCCTTACTGCGTGCGACGACCCCGGAGTGTCACAGCGGCACGACGCCGAGCCGGTCGAGCAGCCGAAAGAACAGGTTTTCGGCCAAAGGGTCCGCCTCTGCGGTGAGTACGTCGACCACCGACTCGGCGTTCACCTCGCGCCCGGCCTCGGCGGCCCAGGCGACCGCCCGCTCGGCGGCGTCAGGGGGTTCGAGGAAGTAGTCCTCCAGCGTGAGCCCCTCGTCGGAGGCGCCGATGTACCCGGCCATGGCGGCCCGCGCGAGACAGGTGGTCCACGCCCCGCTCTCCGGCGCCGCCGCCTCAACGACCACCGTCGCGCTGTCCATGACGTAGCCGAAGAGCGCGGGCGCCCCGGTCTCGCCGGCCAGGTCGTTCATGTTGCCGACCTCGCCGTCCCCGCTCGGGTACTCCCACACCTGCCAGCCGTCCGGCGCCTGCTCGCGCAGGGTCATTCCCTCGGCGCCGGCCAGCGCGTCCAGCTCCGCCAGCGGCCGCGCCCCGCGGCCCACGACGAAGTACCCCCAGTAGCCCATCCCGGTTCCCCCTGGCTGATCGGTTCGGCTCGGGCCGAATACACCACAGTCGTACAGGGGTTCGCAGGCATATGGGTCAATCCGGCTCAGTCCAGTCGGTCCGCGAGCGCCCTGAACTCGGCCCAGGTCAATTGGGGCTTACCCGGGTCCCACAGCTTCTGCACCGTCGCCCGCAGCGGCATCCGGATCCCGGCCGCCACCTGGGCCTGCGTCTGGGAGTTCGCCAGGTCGCACCAGACCGCGAAGGACCCGCCGAGGATCTGGGGGTCGTACTTGGCGGGCACCGCCGTCGTCCCCCGCAGGACCCGCGGCGTCCACTGCGCGTAGATCCGCTCGCCGGTCGGGTAGACGAAGGTCTGCGGCTCCCCGAGCACGTAGTAGAGGAACTCGTCGTTGTAGTTGATGACCTTCCGCCCGGTGCTCAGGTACGCCAGCGGCTCCCGGGCCCCGATCTCCTTGCCCGTCCAGTACGCCACCTGGATCTGCTTGTCCAACTGGACGGAGGTGTCGCGGAAGAACCCGTCGTTCCACGCCCGCGGCGTGCGGTCATGGGCGCGGACGGTGTCGGAGCGGTCGTTGAGCCATCCGGTGGCGAGGTCGGCGACGGTGGCGCCGGAGCCGTACGCCTCCCGGGCGGCGGTGGCGAGCTGCGGGTAGGACGCCTGGGGGTTGGCGACGACCAGCGCCTGGTACTCGTCGCCGCCGAGGTGCCACTGGTCGCCGGGGAAGAGACCGGCGTACTCGTTCAGCAGGTCGTCGACGATCTCGGCGGACTCGGGCTTGGAGATGTCGATGGCACCCCGGGTCGCGACCCCGTTGACGTTGCGGAGCTGGAGATCGGGGTGCGCGGCGATGACGGCCCCCAGATGCCCCGGCGAGTCGATCTCGGGCACGATCTGGATGTGCCGGCTCCGGGCGAGCTTGACGATCTTCTGGACCTGCGCCTTGGTCAGATGCTGCCGGGAAACGATCTCGGGATGCGACTTGGACTCGATGCGAAAGCCCTGGTCGTCGGAGAAGTGCAGGCCGAGCTGGTTGTACTTCAGGTCGCCCAGCTCGCGCACCCGGTCCTCGATCCAGCCCGCGGTGAAGTACTTGCGGGCGATGTCGAGCATGAACCCGCGCACCGGCTTGGCGGGCTCGTCGCGCACGACACCCTCCGGCGCCGTACCGCCGTCGTGCACCTCCTGCTTGAGCGTCCGCGTCCCGTAGAAGACCCCGGCCTCCCCGGGCCCGCTGATCGCGACATGCCCGCCGCGCACGGTCATCGCGTACGACTCGGGGTCCGCACCCTCGTCGTCGTTGAGCGCCAGCCGTACGTCCCCGGCGCGCACGTCGTTCTTCTGTCCGGCGTACGTCAGCCCCAGCTCGCCGGCGATGAGCCGTCCCTCGTCGGCGAGTTCCGCGTCGCTGACGACGACCCGCTTGTCGCCGGCGGGGCGCCAGCCGGGCCCGCGGGCGGCGGTGTGGGAGCGCACGGCCGGGATCGTCCGGGGCGCTTTCGACAGCGGGTACGACCGGGTGGGCGACGGTGTCGGAGCGGCGCCGGCTCCGGAGTCGGCGGCCTCGGAGGTCCCCGGCGCGGACCGCCCCTGTTCGGATCCGGACGGTCCTCCGTCGCCGCCCGAGGCCAGGAGACCGAGGCTCACCCCGGCCGCGACCGTCACTACGACCACCGCGACGATCAGGACCCACGTCTGCTTCAGCGCCCTCTTCGGCCGTGCCCGGCGCCTGTGCTTGTGCTGACTCACGGCGCCAACCTAGGGCCTGTGAAGATCAACAACCGTCCACCACACGTTCCGAAACTCTCCCGTTCGGCTGAAATTCGGGCATCCGTCGGACACCTCATGCCCACACTCGGTAACGTGGCGCCACTCCTCCCCCAAATTCCCCTGCCGAAACCCACGTGACGCCCACACACCTTCCCGGCCGAGTGGCCATACCGTCGCTGCCCGAGCAGACCCGCACCGCGCCGTCCCCGAACGCGCTGGAGCGCTTCAACACCGCACCCGCCGACGCGATCCGGCAGACCCTCCTGGCCTGCTTGAACAGCCCTCGCTGGGCCGACCGCATCGCGGACCACCGCCCGTATCCCGACGCCGATTCCCTGCTGGCCGCGTCCGACGAGGCGGCGTACGACCTGACGCCGGGGGATCTGGCACAGGCGCTGGCGGAAGAAACGTTGCCCGTCCTACCGGAAGGCGCGTACTCGGTGGCCCACACGGCACTGAGCGCCGCATCCGCCGCATATGAGGCCAAATTCGGGCATGCCTTCATTATCTGTCTGGACGGCCTGTCGCACGCGGAGACGCTCGACCATGTCCTGGCAGGCATCCGGTCACGATTGGCGAACGATCCGGAGGAGGAGCGGGTGGTGGCGGCAGAGGAACTCCGCCGCCTGGCAAAGGGCCGGTTGATCAGCCAACTCAGGGGCGCGGGGAACCGCGCGACCGGCCACGACGGCGCCACATCCGGCACCGATCCGCGCATCCCGCCCCATTAGCCGCCAATAACCCATCCGCGTGCCACTTTGATCACATACACCGGCCCCCCGTAAGCGCCGCAGGCAACCGTCGCTACGATGCTGGGGGCCGGTGGACCGTACCCGGCCGGGCCCGACCGACAGCACAAGCCGGCGCGGCCCCAATCCCCGCTCCCGGAGGAACTTCCGTGCCGGCTGGAACGCTGTACCGCGGCCGGGAAGGAATGTGGTCCTGGGTGGCTCATCGAGTCACCGGCGTCCTCATTTTCTTCTTCCTGTTCGTTCACGTGCTGGACACCGCTCTCGTGCGTGTCTCCCCCGAGGACTACGACAAGGTCGTAGCCACGTACAAGACGCCGATCGTCGCGCTGCTGGAGTACGGCCTCGTCGCCGCGATCCTGTTCCACGCGCTCAACGGCCTGCGTGTCATCGCCGTCGACTTCTGGTCGAAGGGCCCCCGCTACCAGAAGCAGATGCTCTGGTCCGTCGTCGGGCTCTGGCTGGTCCTGATGCTCGGGGCGATCTACCCCGTTCTCGGCCACGCCGCTCGTGAACTGTTCGGGAGCTGACGCGCATGTCCACCACTGAGAAAACCGCCACCGGTATCGGCCCGGTCGAGGGCGAGTCCCTCTACGACGTCGAGAACCCGGCCCCGTACATCGAGGCCCCGCGCAAGCGCACCAAGAAGACCCCGAAGTCCACCCGTGGCAACTTCGAGATGGCCGCATGGCTGTTCATGCGTCTGTCCGGTGTCGTGCTGGTCGTCCTGGTCATCGGCCACCTGCTGATCCAGCTCGTGCTGGACGGCGGCGTGTCGAAGATCGGCTTCGCCTTCGTGGCGGGCCGCTGGGCGAGCCCCTTCTGGCAGGTCTGGGACCTGCTCATGCTGTGGCTCGCCATGCTGCACGGCGCCAACGGCCTGCGCACGGTCATCAACGACTACGCGGAGCGCGCGAACACCCGGCTGTGGCTGAAGGGCCTGCTCTACACCGCCACGGTGTTCACCATCCTGCTGGGCACGCTGGTGATCTTCACCTTCGACCCGAACATCCGCTAGGCACGGGGCTGAGGCAACCACCATGAAGATCCACAAGTACGACACCGTCATCGTCGGCGCCGGTGGCGCGGGCATGCGCGCGGCCATCGAGTCCACGAAGCGCAGCCGCACCGCCGTGCTGACCAAGCTGTACCCCACCCGCTCCCACACGGGCGCCGCGCAGGGCGGCATGGCCGCAGCGCTGGCCAACGTGGAGGAGGACAACTGGGAGTGGCACACCTTCGACACGGTCAAGGGCGGTGACTACCTGGTCGACCAGGACGCCGCCGAGATCCTGGCGAAGGAGGCCATCGACTCCGTCCTCGACCTGGAGAAGATGGGCCTGCCGTTCAACCGCACCCCGGACGGCACCATCGACCAGCGCCGCTTCGGCGGCCACAGCCGTAACCACGGCGAGGCCCCGGTGCGCCGGTCCTGCTACGCGGCGGACCGCACCGGCCACATGATCCTCCAGACGCTGTACCAGAACTGCGTCAAGGAGGGCGTGGAGTTCTTCAACGAGTTCTACGTCCTGGACCAGCTCATCACCGAGGTCGACGGCGTCAAGAAGTCCGCCGGTGTGGTCGCCTACGAGCTGGCGACCGGCGAGATCCACGTCTTCCAGGCGAAGGCCGTGATCTACGCCTCCGGCGGCACCGGCAAGTTCTTCAAGGTGACGTCGAACGCGCACACCCTGACCGGTGACGGCCAGGCGGCCGTGTACCGCCGGGGTCTGCCGCTGGAGGACATGGAGTTCTTCCAGTTCCACCCGACCGGCATCTGGCGCATGGGCATCCTGCTGACGGAGGGCGCCCGTGGTGAGGGCGGCATCCTCCGCAACAAGGACGGCGAGCGCTTCATGGAGAAGTACGCGCCGGTCATGAAGGACCTCGCGTCCCGTGACGTCGTCTCCCGCTCCATCTACACGGAGATCCGTGAGGGCCGCGGCTGCGGTCCCGAGGGCGACCACGTCTACCTCGACCTGACGCACCTCCCGCCGGAGCAGCTCGACGCCAAGCTCCCGGACATCACGGAGTTCGCGCGCACGTACCTCGGTATCGAGCCCTACACGGACCCGATCCCGATCCAGCCCACCGCGCACTACGCCATGGGCGGCATCCCGACGAACGTCGAGGGTGAGGTCCTTCGGGACAACACCACGGTGGTGCCGGGCCTGTACGCGGCCGGCGAGGTCGCCTGTGTGTCGGTGCACGGCGCCAACCGTCTCGGCACGAACTCCCTCCTGGACATCAACGTGTTCGGCCGCCGTGCGGGTATCGCCGCCGCCGAGTACAGCCAGAAGGCGGACTTCGTCGAGCTGCCGGAGAACCCGGCGGAGCTCGTGATCGACCAGGTGGAGAAGCTGCGCTCGTCCACCGGCACGGAGCGGGTGGCCACCATCCGCAAGGAGCTCCAGGAGACCATGGACGCCAACGTCATGGTGTTCCGCACGGAGCAGACGATCAAGACGGCGGTCGAGAAGATCGCGGAGCTGCGCGAGCGCTACAAGAACGTCTCGATCCAGGACAAGGGCAAGCGGTTCAACACGGACCTGCTGGAGGCCATCGAGCTCGGCAACCTCCTGGACCTCGCCGAGGTCATGGCGGTTTCGGCCCTGGCCCGCAAGGAGTCCCGCGGCGGTCACTACCGCGAGGACTACCCGAACCGCGACGACGTCAACTTCATGCGCCACACCATGGCGTACCGCGAGGTCGGCGACGACGGCACGGAGTCCATTCGTCTCGACTACAAGCCGGTCGTCCAGACCCGCTACCAGCCGATGGAGCGTAAGTACTGATGGCAACCCCCGTTATGGACAAGGTCGAGGCGGAGTCCGCGGCCTCCCCGTACATCACGGTCACGTTCCGGGTCCGCCGCTTCAACCCGGAAGTCTCCGCAGAGGCTGTGTGGGAAGACTTCGAGCTGGAGATCGACCCCAAGGAGCGCGTCCTCGACGGCCTCCACAAGATCAAGTGGGACGTCGACGGCACGCTGACCTTCCGCCGCTCGTGCGCCCACGGCATCTGCGGCTCGGACGCTATGCGGATCAACGGCAAGAACCGCCTCGCGTGCAAGACGCTGATCAAGGACATCAACCCTGAGAAGCCGATCACGGTCGAGCCCATAAAGGGCCTGACGGTCCTGAAGGACCTCGTGGTCGACATGGAGCCGTTCTTCCAGGCGTACCGCGACGTGATGCCCTTCCTGATCACGAAGGACACGAACGAGCCGACGCGCGAGCGTCTGCAGACGGCCGAGGACCGCGAGCGCTTCGACGACACGACGAAGTGCATCCTCTGCGCCGCCTGCACCTCCTCGTGCCCGGTCTTCTGGAACGACGGCCAGTACTTCGGCCCGGCCGCCATCGTCAACGCGCACCGCTTCATCTTCGACTCGCGTGACGAGGCCGGGGAGCAGCGCCTGGAGATCCTCAACGACAAGGACGGCGTCTGGCGCTGCCGCACGACCTTCAACTGCACGGACGCCTGCCCGCGCGGTATCGAGGTCACCAAGGCGATCGCCGAGGTCAAGAAGGCGCTGATCACGCGCCGGTTCTGAGCTGCCGACAGCCGCTTCGGGGCCCTGTTTCCGTCACTTCGGGAACAGGGCCCCACGGCGTTCACGGCCCGCTCGCCTAGAGCTGGCTCAGGATCGTGGGGTCCGTGATCTTCGAGTCGTCGGCCAGCATCATCGCCTTGCTCAGGATCACCGCCAGCAGCCGGTCGCCCTCGTACGGCAGGTAGCCGGACCGCGGGGCGGACGGGTTGGACTTGGGGACGATGCACAAGTACTGGTCGTTCGGGGTTCTGAGGATGTTGCCCGAGCCGAGGTGGATCTTGTACGTGTGGCGGTCGCCCTTCACGTGCAGGAAGCGGCCCTCGATCGTGCAGCGGTCGGCGATGGCCAGTCGCGGTATCAGGCGTTCGAGAAGGGCACGGCGGGTCTCGGCGCTCGCGCCCAGTTCGCCGAAGCCGTACGACGTCCAGTACTCGCGGAAGCGGCCGTCCGGGCCGCCGTCCTGCCAGGTCGGGTCGTTGCCGACGCTCGCCACGCCGACGAACAGGTCGACGTCGCGCAGGACTTCGGACAGGACCAGGGGCGGGGTGTCGGAAAGGGGCAACGGGTCGACCGGGTCCGTGCCGTCGCGCAGCCACATGCGGTACTCACCGCCGTCGCAGTGCGCCCGGTTCTGCGGGGCGTCGATCGGGTAGAAGCGGACCTGGTCGGTGCGCAGGCGCAGGAAGCTGCCGGAGTCGGTGATGTCCTCGTAGTTCTCGCCGCCGTCGCCCTGGACCCAGTACTCGGCGCGCAGCCCCCACTGCGGCAGCTCCCGGACGGCCGGCGGCGCCTCGTCGTCCACGGCCAGGCGCAGCTTGTTGTGCCAGCCCCGGATCGCCGCCAGCGAGTGGAACTGGTGCTGGCGAAGGAAGTGCGCGGCGAAGCGGTTGGAGTACGTCCCCGTCGCGCGCTCGGCGTCGGTCAGCAGGTACACCTCGCGGTGGGCCTGCTTGAAGGGCTGGGTGATGCCGTGCCGCTCCAGCCAGTCCCGCCAGGCGACGACCTCGGCGGGCTCGTGGCCGACCGGATGCCACAGTTCGACGCGGCCGCCCTCGGTCACCGGTGCGTCGGCCAGGGTCCGCAGCTCGCCGTCGGCGTACCCGACGGTCGTGCCGTCGACCGTCCAGAGCAGGCGGCGGGCGAGCGTGCCGACCAGCGGGTGGTCGAGGTAGCGCTCGCGCCAGACGGCGTACGGCCAGGTGCGGCGCGACAGGAACTGGCGGTCCAGACGCTCGCTCTGGGCCGAGAGCATCTGGTCGATGTCCTTGACCGCGGCCTTCAGCTCCTTGAGCTCGTCGGCATGGTCGCGGCGTACGGCGGCGGGCACGCTCCTGACGCCCTTGCCGCCCGCGTTGTGCCAGCTCAACACCGCCTTGGCGCCGCGGACTTCGAGCTGTGCCGTGACCTCGCCGAGCCGGTGCTCCGCGCGGCCCACCTCCGTCAGGCCGTACCCCGGTACGGCCAGCTCCTCGATCTCCTCCCGGCTCAGGCCCATCGCCTCCGCGCGGGCGTCCAGCGCCGTGTTGAGGACCTTGAGTGTGCCCTTGAAGGTGACGCGGGCGGCCAGGCGGGCGAGTTCGGCGAGGGCCGGCTCGTCGTCGATGCGGCCCAGCGCGATGACGGCGGCGTTGGCGACCTTGGGGTTCACCGGTCCGAGGCCCGCCACCTTGCGCAGGGCGGTCCCGACGAGGGCGCCCAGGGTGCGGGCGGTCTCGGGGTGCGCGGGCAGGAGGGAGAGCAGCCAGGTGAGGCCACGCAGCGCGTCGGCGTTGTACGGGTCGAAGGTGGCGTTGGGATTCGGGCCGGAGCGCAGTTCGAGCAGCAGGCTGGTGCGCGGCCTGCCCGCGAGCCGCAGCCAGGACAGCAGCCGCTCCCGCACCTCGTCGGCATCGAGTGCCGCGAGCAGGGCACGGCCGGTCCGGTCCCACTTCGCGGACGGGCGGGCGCTGGTCGCCGTGGCCGCGTGGGCGAGCAGTCGCCGCCAGTCGTCGCCGAGTTCGGCCACCTCGGCGAGGGCGGTGTCGGACCATGCCTCGCCCGGATTCACCGGTGGGCCGTCGAGCCGCGCGACCAGGTCCCCCAGGCGCTTCTTGCCGTCCCACACCGTCAGATACGAGCGGCGGATCACGGCGACGAACTCGGCGGACAGCTCCCGCCCGTCGGCGAACTCCTGATCGGCGAGCCGGACCAGCCCGCTCGGGTCGTAATGGGTGTCCTGGTCGGCGATCAGGCCGATCAGCGCGGCGCGTGTGGCGGGCGGCTGCCCCTCGGCGGCGGCCCGCAGCATCCGGAAGCTGTTGAGCAGGTCCACGATATGGCGGCGCCCGACCGCGCCGGGCTCCAGCTCGTGGTATCGGGCGGCCAGCCCTTGCAGGAGCCGCGCCTGGAAGGCGGTGTCCGCGGCATAGACCGCTTGGGCGACGTCGTGGCCGTCCCGGCGCCACCTGCCGTCGGTCAACTCGAAGAGTCCGAGCAGTTCGGGGACGAGCCGCTCGGCGTCCTCGGCCTCGATCAGTTCGAGGGCCCCGCCGACCAACTGGGCGTGTTCCGGTGTCGAAGCGACCATCAGCCACCCACCAGCGCCACGAGCTTGAGAAACGTGATCTCGGTGCCGAGCGCGAGCTCGATCTCCTCGTCGAGATCGGTGATCTGACGGTCCCCCACGAGGACGAGGAAGCCGTTGCCCGAGAAGGCCTTCAGCGCCAGCTCGGTCTGCGCCTCGGGGTCTATGCGGCGGACCGTACGCATCGCGTAGCCGTTCAGCACGCGCTCGGTGTCGCGGGGCTGGACCAGGCCCTGGAAGACCTCCGGCGTGCGCGCGTTGTACTCGGCGACCTCCTGGAACACCCGGCGCCGGATCAGCTCACGCACGGTGAGCCGCTCCTCGGCGATCTCCAGCCCCCAGCCATCGCCACGGCTCCCGCTTGTCGTCTCGTCGACGAACGTCACCATTCCCATGCCGACGACAGTACGAGCCGGCACTGACAATCACCGATTCCGACCGATCATCGCCTTACTCTGACGGTATGTCAGATGACGAGTCGTACGAACTGCTCGGGTTCGACAACGTACTGCTGCCGGTCGGTGACCTCGCCGAGGCCGTCCGGTTCTACGAACGGGCCGGGTTCGCGGTCGGGTTCCGGCTCGACGAGGCCGGGATCGCACTGCTGAAGGTCGGTGGTGAGACACCGGGCCTGCTGCTGCGACAGGAGGAGGCGCTGGGGCACCGTCCACCGCCGTGGCCGTCGCCCCGGGTGTGGCTGGAGGTGCCGGACGCACGGGCGGCGGCGCGGACGCTGCGCGGCGCCGGCGTCGAACCGATCGACGCGCCCTTCTCCACGGCGACCGGCTGGACCGTCGAGATCGCCGACCCCTGGGGGAACGTCGTCGGGTTCACGGACTACTGCAAGCGGCCGGAACTGGGGCGCAGACCCTGACGACACCCCCGGCGAGGACGTGACGGAGGCCTCACCCCTATTGAGTTGAACATGTTCAAAGGCAGGGCCTACAGTCATCCCTGTCAGCGTTTTGAACGCGTTCAAGAAGGGGGAGGCCATGGACCGCACGGTCATCGCCTACGTCATCTACCTGGTCGTCAGCATCGCCCTGACCGTCTGGGTGGCCCGCACTCTCAGCCACAACGGGAGGATCTTCCTCGCCGACGTGCTGCGCGGGAACGAGAAGCTCGCCGACGCCGTGAACCACCTGCTGGTGGTCGGCTTCTATCTCGTCAACCTCGGTTTCGTCGCGCTGTATCTGAGCGACGACGACACCGTCCTCGACACCCGCGGCATCTTCGAGGCCCTGTCGACCAAGCTCGGCGTGGTGCTTCTGGTGCTCGGCGTGATGCACCTGGGCAACGTCTACGTGCTCAACAAGATCCGGCGGCGCGGGGTGATGGAGCGCGAGCAGGTGCCCCCGGTCGCGCCGCAGGACTGGGTCGCCCCGCCGGCCGGGGCCTGAGCGGGGCCCGGCATGACGGCCGACCCGACGGGCGGCAGGGCGGCAGGGGTCGCGGTCCGCGGCCTCGTCGTCCTGTACGACGCCCAGTGCTCGTTGTGCACCTTCCTGCGCGACTGGCTGGTACGGCAGCCGCAGTTGGTGCCGCTGGAGATGGTGCCGGCCGGGTCCGAGGAGGCCCGGCGGCGCTTCCCCGGCCTGGACCACGGCGCGACGCTCGACGAGATCACCGTCGTCGGCGACGCCGGGCAGGTCTACCGCGGCGGCGCCGCCTGGATCGTCACGCTGTGGGCGCTGCGCGAGCACAGGGGACTCGCGCATCGCCTCAGCACCCCGTCCGGGACGCGGCTCGCCAAGGGGGCCGTGCTCGCCGCCGCGAAGTGGCGCGGGGCGCAGTGGGGCGGGACGAAACGGAGCGACGGCAAGTGGGGCGGGCGGGCCTACCGGCGCGGGGACGGGTGGTCGTACGACCCGAGTTGGGGGTGGACGTACAACCCGCCGGGGTGCGACGACGGAAGTTGCGCCACCTCGCGCTGAGAGTGGCGACAAATGGGGCCGACCCGGCCTGAACGGCGCTCCTCAGAACCCGGGTTCTGGCATGCACCCTTCCAAAACCGCGCTCGGGTTGGCACGCTGCCCCCGGTTCTCCACTCCGCACTCGCACCGACTGTCGGTTGCCGGGCGGCCACCTGGTCGCCCGGTCCCCCCATCGCAGAAGGAGTACGCGTGAGAGGCATACCCCGCGTCATCCGCATACCCCGCCCCGCTCTCGGCGCCCTGATCGGCGTCACCGCGCTGCTCACCGCGGGCGCCCTCGCCACACCGGCGGGCGCCGCGCCGAAGCCCGACACCTCCACCGCCGTCAGCCCGGTCCCGGCCGGAGCGCAGCAGCAGGCCCGCGACTTCTGGACACCCGAGCGGATGCGGGCGGCGGCCCCGCTCGACCTGGTCGGCGTCAACGGCCACATCGACGGTGGCGTAGCGCCCCGCAAGGGCACGGCGACCACGGTCGCGCCCACCTCCGCCACCGCGGCGGTCGGCAAGGCCGTCGCCGACATCGGCCTGATGGCTTTCCCGAACGCCGGCGGCCAGTGGACCGGCGGCGGTGCGGTCGTCTCCACGGCGGGCCGCGTGTTCTTCAGCTACCAGGGCCGTACGGCGTCCTGCTCCGGCAACGCCGTCACCAGCAACAACAAGAGCACCGTGATCACGGCCGGCCACTGCGTGAAGCTGGAGGGCGCCTGGCACACCAACTGGGTCTTCGTGCCCGGCTACCACGACGGGCAGGCCCCCTACGGCCGCTGGAGCGCGTCGAAGACCCTGTCCACACCTCAGTGGACGGCGAGCGAGGACATTAACTACGACGTCGGCGCCGCCGTCGTCGCCCCGCTGGACGGCAAGCTCCTCACGGACGTCGTCGGCGGGCAGGGGCTGGCCTTCAACACCGGCTACAACCTGCGCATGTACTCGTTCGGCTTCCCGGCCGCCGCCCCGTACGACGGCGAGAAGTTCATCTACTGCAGCGGGACCACCAACCGGGACTTCCTGCTGTCGAACGACCACGGCATGAACTGCAACATGACGGGCGGCGCCAGCGGCGGCCCCTGGTTCACGCAGTTCAACGAGTCCACGGGCACCGGCCTGCTGTCCTCGGTGAACAGCTTCAAGTACAACTTCCTGCCGAACCGGATGTACGGCCCGTACTTCGGTGCCGACGCCCAGAACCTGTACCAGACGGCACAGACCTCCTGACGGCCCGCACAAACACCACTCGTTAGGCTCTCGTTCCGTGCCCTCGAAGAACGACAGCCCTGAACAGGGCGACGCGCCCAGCAAGTCCGAGCAGACCCGTGCCCTGATCCTGGAGACGGCCATGCGGCTGTTCCAGGAACGCGGCTACGACAAGACGACGATGCGGGCCATCGCCCAGGAGGCGGGAGTCTCCGTCGGCAACGCGTACTACTACTTCGAGGGCAAGGAACACCTGATCCAGGGCTTCTACGACCGGATCGCCGCCGAGCACCGGGCGGCGATCCGGGACGTCCTGGCCCGCGAGACCGACCTGGAGGCGCGGCTCGCCGGAGTGCTGAAGGTGTGGCTGGACATCGCCACGCCGTACCACGAGTTCGCGGTGCAGTTCTTCAAGAACGCCGCCGACCCCGACAGCCCGCTCAGCCCCTTCTCCGCGGAGTCGGAGCACGCGCGCGTGGAGGCCATCGACATCCATCGGGAGGTGCTGGCGGGCGCCACGAAGACCAAGGTGCCCGAGGAGCTCCGGGACGTCCTGCCGGAGCTGATGTGGCTCTCCCAGATGGGGCTCGTCCTGTACTGGGTCTTCGACCGGACGAAGGGCCGCGAGCGCAGCTACCGGCTCGCCGAGCGCGGCGCCAGGCTGACCGCGCGGGGTGTCTCACTGGCCCGGTTCCGGGTGCTGCGCCCCCTGGTGCGCGAGGTGCACGAGCTGTTCACGGACTTCCTGCCGGGCATGACGAACGCCATCCCGGATCCGGCCCGCAAGAACACCGGCAAGGGGGCGCCCGCCGAGGACGAGCGCCCCTGAAACCGCCTCCGGTGAGCGTCAGTTGACGGCGTCCACGCCGCCCTCGGCCAGCTCGACGTCGTACACGAGCGGCCCGTCCGTCACGACGACCTGCCCGGCCCGGGACCCGTACGACTCGGCGGCCGTCGCCAGCAGATACGTGCCTGCCGCAGGCACCGACACGATGTACGAGCCGTCGGCCAGGGACACCACCCGGTCCAGCTCACGCCCGCCCTTGGTCAGCAGCGTCACCGCCGCGCCCTCGACGGGCGCGCCGTCGGCGGTGCGGACGAAGCCGTGCACGACCGACGTCCGGCCCGCGAGAACCGGCTCGGGCTCCTCGGCCACCGGCTCCTCCTTGGGTTCGACCGCCAGATGCGGCAGCCGCCGCTCCAGCCAGTCCGGCAGCCACCAGTTGGCGTTGCCGAGCATGTGCATCGCGGCCGGCACCAGCGCCGTACGCAGGATGAAGGCGTCCAGAGCGACGGCCGCCGCGAGGCCGATGCCCGCCATCGCGCCCTCCATGTCGCCGCTCAGCACGAACGCGCTGAACACACAGATCATGATCAGGGCGGCGGAGTTGATGACCCGGCTGGTCTCCGCGAGGCCGACGCGGACCGCGCGCGCGTTGTCCTTGGTGTGCACCCACTCCTCGTGCATCCGGCTCACCAGGAACACCTGGTAGTCCATGGAGAGGCCGAACAGCAGGGACAGCATGATGACCGGCAGGAAGGACGTGATCGGGCCCTCCTTGCCGACGCCGATGAGCTCGGTGCCCCAGCCCCACTGGAAGATCGCCACCAGGACGCCGAAGGAGGCGGCCGCCGCGATGAGGTTCATCAGCGCGGCCGTCAGCGGCACCACCAGCGAGCGGAAGGCGACCAGCAGCAGCAGGAAGCCGAGCGCGATGATCGTCGCGACGAAGTACGGCAGCCGGTCCGCCGTCACCGCCGCGAAGTCCTTGAAGACGGCCGTCACACCGCCGACATGGGCCTTGGCCCCGGACTGCGGGATCACGTCGTCGCGCAGCCGGTCGATCAGCCGGTCCGTCTGCTCGGACTGGGGTGAGGTGGTCGGCACCACCTGGATCACCGTGACGCCGTTGGCGGGCGGCACCGCGGCCACCTGGGCGACGCCCTCGGCGGACCGGATGCCGTTCACCAGACCCGTGGGGGCGTCGCCCTCGACGACCACCTGGAGCGGGCCGTTGAAGCCGGGTCCGAAGCCCTCGGCGAGCAGGTCGTAGGCCTGCCGGGTGGTGGTCGACTCCTGGTGGTTGCCCTGGTCGGTGGCGCCCAGGCGCAGCGACAGCACGGGGATCGCGAGGACCGCCATGACGACGACGGCCATCGCCGCGACGGGCCGCGGGCGCCGCTGGACGTACGACGACCAGCGCGCCGCGAGCCCGCTCGACTCGGCCGGCTCCGGTCCCGCCGCGGCGAGCCGGCGCCGCTGCCGGCGGCTGAGCACCCGCATGCCGAGCAGGCCTAGCAGGGCCGGCAGCAGGGTGATCGCGGCCAGCACGCTGAGGACGACGGTGAGCGAGGTCGCGACGACCACGCCGTCCAGGAACCGCATGTTCATCACCAGCATGCCGGCGAGCGCGATGCACACGGTGCCGCCCGCGAACAGCACCGCGCGCCCGGAGGTGTTGAGGGCGGTCACGGCCGCCTCCTCCGGCTTCATCCCGCGCAGGATGCCGCGCCGGTGCCGGGTGACGATGAACAGGGCGTAGTCGATGCCGACGCCCAGGCCGATCAGCGAGCCGAGCAGCGGGGCCACTTCGGGCACGTCCGTGACATGGCTCATCAGCATCGTCGCGATCATGCCGGTGCCGACGCCCGCGACCGCCACGACGATCGGCAGCAGCATCGCGAACAGCGAGCCGAAGGCGAGGAACAGCACGACGGCCGCCGCGAGGACGCCGACCGCCTCCGCGGTGCCCTGCGGGGGTTCCTGCGTGCGGGCGATCGCCTGACCGCCCAGCTCGACCTGGAGTCCGCCCTGTTCGGCGGCCTGCGCCCGGTCGACGACGTCCTCGATCAACTCCTTGGGGACGGCGTTCGCCTGGTCGGTGAAGGTCACCTGCGCGTAGGCGATGCGCCCGTCCCGGCTGATCTGCGCGGCCCCTTGTGCCGCGTACGGGTCGGTGACCTCACCGACCCCCTTCATCCGCCCGATCTCCTGGAGGGCGGGCTCGATCCGGGATCGTACGGACTCGTCCCGTACGGATCCCTCGTCCACCTTCCACACCACCGTGTCGGTGTCGCCGGCACGCTCCGGGAAAGCCTTCTCCATCAGGTCGTACGCGGTCGCCGAGTCCGTGTCCGGGAGGGAGAAGACGTTCGCGTAGTTCGTCCCGGCGCCGGCGCTCGCCGCGCCCAGGCCGAACAGTGCCCCCAACCACAGCAACAGGACCACCAGCCGGTGCCGATAGCACCACCGTGCCAATGCCGCCACGCTCAACGCTCCTTATTCGGTTCGGTCGGTCCCCCAGGTCCTGGGCAACAGCATTGGCGGCGGCACACACGCGTGGGCATGCGAAGGCCATGACTCTCAAGGAACTCCAAAGCAGAACCGGCCCGGTTGTCAGTGGCCCCGCCGATACTGGGGGCATGACGACGGGTTCAGGCACGGTGCTGGTGGTGGAGGACGAGGAGTCCATCGCGGACGTCCTCGCCATCGCCCTGCGCTACCACCGGTTCGAGGTCATGACGGCGGGCACCGTCCGTGACGCGCTCAGCCTCGCCGCGCGCACCCGCCCGGACGTGGCCCTGCTCGACGTCATGCTCCCGGACGGCGACGGCCGCGCCCTCGGGCGCGAACTGCGTCAGCGCCGCCCGGACCTGGCCCTCGTCTTCCTCACCGCCCGCGACGCGCCCGCCGAGATCGTCGGCGCTCTCGGCTTCGGCGACGACTACATCACCAAGCCGTTCGACGTCGACGTGGTCGTCGCCCGCCTGACGGCCGTACTGCGCCGCACCCGCCCCGCCGACGTCCTGCCGCAGCGCCCGCTGCTCAGATACGGCGACCTGGAGCTGGACGAGACGACGTACTCGGTGCGCCGCGCGGGCCGCACCGTCGAGCTCACCCCCACCGAGTACGCCCTGCTGCGCTTCCTGGTGCGCAACGGCGGCCGGATCGTGCCCAAGGACCAGCTCCTGCGCCATGTCTGGCAGTACGAACACACGCCGCCCGAGTCGACCGTCGTGGAGACCTACATCAGCTATCTGCGGCGCAAGCTGGACGCTCTGGGGCCGCCGGTGATCACCACGCGCCGCGGCGTCGGGTACGGACTGGCATGAGGATCCCCTGGATCTGCCGCGTCGGCCGCCCGCGCGCGATCCACTCCCTGCGCGGCAAGCTGACCCTGGCGAACGTGGCGCTGCTGGCCGTCGGCATCGTCGTCGCCACCGCGGTCAGCCTGGTGACGGCGCGGTTCTACCTGCTCGACAAGGTCGACAGCGAGCTGAAGAGTGCGCGCGCCACACTGGGGAACGCCGGGTTCACGCTGCGCCAGATCGAGTCGCTGAGCGAACTGGGCATCGCGCTGGACAAGTTCACCGACGGCGGCGCCCGCGACACGGATCCGCTGCCGAGCCCGAGCATGGTGTACGTCGCGGTCGACTCCGCCGGGCGGCCGGTCGCCCTGGGCCCGCTGACGCCGACCGCCCGCCAGCACGCCCTGGCCGCCGCCGCGAAGGACCCGGTGACCCTCGCGGCGGACGAGGATCCGCGTGACGTACGGGTCGAGGGCGACCGCTACCGCATGGTCGGGGCGCGGTTGTCGGACGGCACCATCGTGCTGATCGCGGTCCCGACCGAGAGCCTGCACGAGGGCATGGGCAAGGCGCTCAGGATGGACCTGGCCGTCGGCACTCTGCTGCTGGCGCTGCTCGGCTGTCTGACCATGTTCAGCGTGCGCCGCCGGATGCGGCCGCTGGAGGACATGGTGGAGACCTCGTCGGCGATAGCCGAGGGCGATCTGACCCGGCGCATCCCCTCCAACAGCGACCCGACCCTGGAGGTCGAACAGCTACGGGTGGCCCTCAACTCCATGCTCCACCAGGTGGAGTCGGCGTACCGCACGCGCGAGCGCAGCGCCGCCCAGTTGCGCCGCTTCGTCGGGGACGCCTCCCACGAGCTGCGCACCCCGCTGGCCGCGATACGCGGCTACCTCCAGCTCTACGACCGGGGAATGCTGCCGGAGCCCGGCGAGCGCAAGCGCGTCTGGGACCGGATGAACGGCGAGGTCGACCGCATGGGCCGGCTCGTCGACGAGCTGCTCACCCTCGCCCGGCTCGACCAGCGCCCCGAACTGCGCTTCCGCAACGTCGACCTGAGCCGGCTGGTGCGCGAGTCCGCCGAGGATCTGCGGGTGCAGCAGCCCGAGCGGCCGATCACGGTCGATGCCGACGGCACGCTGCTCGTGCACGCCGACGAGTCGGGGCTGCGCCAGGTGCTGGGCAATCTGCTCAGCAACGTCCGCACGCACACGCCCGCCGATGTGCCGGTACGGCTGGGGCTGGAGCGGACCGACGGCGTCGTACGGCTGTGTGTCGAGGACAAGGGCCAGGGGCTGGGCGAGGAGGACGCGGCACGGATCTTCGACCGGTTCTTCCGGGCCGGCCGGGGTGCCGGCAGCGGGCTCGGGATGGCGATCGTGCAGGGCGTGGTGGACGCGCACGGCGGCGAGGTCGCGGTGCGGACGGCGCCGGGTGAGGGGCTGGCCGTCACGGTGATCCTGGCGACGGGGACGCCTTCACGGTCGTAACCGTCACGCGGCCGCTCACGGCCCGGCGTCGGCGAGGATCAGCGCCCACACCGTCTTGCCGTGCCGGCCCCGGCTCCACACCCCCCACGCGGCGGCCAGGTTCTCCACCAGGTGCAGGCCGCGGCCGGCCTCCTCCCACTCCCCCACCGCCCGCAGCCGCGGCTCCAGTTGGCTCTCGTCCGACACCTCGATGAGACAGGAGCCGTCGGCGAGCGCGGTGACGGCGACCTCGAACTCGCGCTCCGGCCGGAAGTGCTCCGTGCTCGAAAAGCCCGGGGCGGACCCGTGCCGGACGACGTTGGTGGCCAGCTCGGAGACGAGCAGCACCGCGTCCTGAAGTGCCGGATCCCTCGGTCCGTGCCCCCAGTCGGCCAGATGGTCCCGGACCCGGCGCCGCGCGAGACCGACGGACGCCGGATGCCGGGGCAGCCGGAAGGCGTCGCGTCTCAACACGTTTGCTCCTCACCCCCGCACACCTTCCCCACATGGTGCAGCGGCCGGTGGTCCCCTGCACCACCGCATGGGCGGTCGGGGCGGCGAGATCGCGTCAGATCCAGGTGAGACGCCAGAGCCGGAAGACACCGGTCCCGTCGGAGAGGTACTGGCCGCCGCCGACCTCCTCGCTGGAGACGACGTACTCCTTGGCCTGCCACAGCGGGATCACCGGGACGTCGCGGGCCACGGCCCCCTGAAGCGAGCGGAAGTCCTTGGTGGCCGCCGCGCGGTCCGCGTACTGCTGGCTGGCCGTGATCAGCCGGTCCACGGCCTTGTCGCTGTATCCGGTGCTCATGGTGCCGTTCGTGCCGACGAGCGGGCCCCCGTAGGTGTCCGGGTCGGGGAAGTCGGCGACCCAGCCGACGGCGTAGGCGTCGAGCTTGCCGCTCGCCCAGCGCTTTTGGAAGTCGGTCCACTCGTAGCCCTTGAGCGTCACCTTGAACAGGCCGGTCGCCTCGAGCTGCCGCTTGATCTCCGCGGCCTCCTCGGCTCCGGAACCGCGCCCTGTGGCATAGCCGTAGGTGAAGCGGACGGGCAGGCCGACGCCGGCGTCGGTGAGCAGGGCGCGCGCCTTGGCCTTGCTCAGCTCGGGGTAGGCGTCGAAGAACGACGTGGTGTGGCCGGTGATGCCGGTCGGGATCAGCGAGTACAGCGGGTCGACGGTCCCCCGGTACACCGTCGCGGCGAGCTTCTCACGGTCGATCAGCCAGGCCATGGCCTGCCGGACCCGCACGTCGTGCAGGGGCGAGGCCTTGCGGGTGTTGAAGTAGAGGTTGCGGACCTCGGAGCTGTCGGCCTCGGAGACACGCCGGCCCGGGTCGGAGGCGTTCAGGCCGGCGAGGACCTCGGGCGGCAGGGTGCGCGTGGCGACGTCGACCTGCTTGTCCTTCCACGCCTTCTCCAGGGCGTCGCCGTCGCCGTAGTAGCGCAGTTCGACCGGGCGGCCGGTGCCGCCGAGGGCGCCCTTGTAGTGCGCGTTGGGGGCGAGGGCGGCCTGCTTGTCCTTCGTGTACCCGGTCAGGGTGTACGGGCCGGTGCCGTCGACACCGTTGTCGGAGCGCAGCGCCCTGGCCGGATACTTCTCGCGGTCCACGATCGCGCCCGCGCCGGTGGCCACCTTGAGCGGGAACGTGGCGTCGGGCGACGACAGATGGAAGGTGACGGTCCGGCCGTCCGCGCTCACCGAGCCGAGCGTGTCGAGCAGCGCGGACGGGCCGACGTCCGACTTGATCCGCTTGACCCGGTCGAAGGAGTACTTGACGTCCTCGCCGGTCATGGCGCGCCCGCTCGGGAAGGTGAGTCCCTCGCGCAGTTCGCAGCGGTAGGTGCGCAGATCGGTGCCCTCGAAGCCGCAGCTCTGGGCCGCGTCGGGCACGGGTGTGACGCCGCCCGGCTCGAACGTCAGCAACGACTGGAAGACGTTGCTGAACAGCGCCCAGGAACCGGCGTCATAGGCGCCGGCCGGGTCCAGCGACGTGACGCCGTCCGTCGTGCCGACCGTGATGGTCCTGCTGTCGTCCTGCTGCGACGGCAACAACTGCCAGCCGCCCACTCCCACGGCCGCCAGCACGAGCAGCGTCGCGAGAATCCGCATGCGAACCGAACGCATGGGTGTGCCCTCTCCCCAGGCCCTCGACGGGCCCCCGCATGAGCTTTTGGAATGCGCCACTCCCCTAAGCGGCGCGCACACCTAATCACACGGTTTTCATCAGGGGGAAGAGGATTCTGGCGACATGAGAAAGAACTTACCTACGGGTGTTTCCGGCATGTTTCACAGGCTGTTCACAGATTTCCAGTGGCGACGCGTCCGCCGGGCCGAGGGGCAGTCCGGCGGGCCGAATGGTTCGCGGCGTCAGGCCTGACGGGACGCCAGCTCGATCACCGTGATGTCCGACTCGGCACCCACACGCGTGGGCGGACCCCAGGCGCCCGCGCCGCGGCTGACGTAGAGCTGCGTGTCGCCGTACCGCTCCAGACCGGCCAGGGTCGGGTTCGCCAGGCCCGCGACGAGGTTGCCGGGCCAGAGCTGGCCGCCGTGGGTGTGACCGGAGAGCTGGAGGTCGACGCCGTGGTCGACGGCGTCATGGATCTGGACCGGCTGGTGGGCGAGCAGCACGCACGCGCGTGCTCTGTCGCGGTCGTCGAGGGCCTTTGCGAAGTCGGGGCCCTGCCCCTCGCTCTCACCAGCGATGTCGTTGACGCCGGCCAGGTCGAAGTGGGGCAGTTCGGTGCGGGCGTTCTCCAGCGGGCGCAGGCCCAGGCGGCGTACCTCCTCGACCCACTGCTCGGCGCCCGAGAAGTACTCGTGATTGCCGGTGACGAAGTACGCGCCGTGCCGCGCCCGGAGCCCGGCCAGCGGGGCCGCCGCCGGGCCGAGGTCCTTCACGCTGCCGTCCACCAGGTCGCCCACGACGGCGATGAGGTCGGGCTGGGTGCCGTTGATGGTGTCGACGACCTTCTGCGCGAAGCCCCGGCCCAGGACCGGGCCCAGATGGATGTCGCTGACGACCGCGATCCGGTAACCGTGCGCCGCGCGCGGGAGCTTGGCCAGCGGGACGGTGACCCGCTTGACCTGCGGACCCCGCAGAACGCCGTAGGTGCCGTAACCCACGGTCCCCACGGCGGCCGCCGCCGCGGCACCGGCGATGACCCGGGAGACGAAGAGGCGGCGCGTGGGGGTGGCCAGAGGGCCGGGCGGTGTCGCGGAGTCGGCGGTGAGGTCGGTCGCGGAAGGCGGGGGCGGGTCGGCCGGACCCGCCGCGGGCACGCCGGACACGGGCGTGCGCGGCTGCCCCTGCGCCTGATCGGCGGTCGGCGGTGTGGCCGTCGCCACTCCGGCGGGCACCGGCTCGGGCTCCGGTTCCGGTCGCGGTCCGGCCTGCCCGGCGCGCGCCCGCCGTTCGAGCCATCGCCGCAGCACAGGCCGTACGACCTCACCGGCCAGGAGCGCCAGCAGCAGATACATCGCCAGGGCCAGCCACAGGAAACCCGGCCAGGCCAGGACCTGCTGGAGCCAGAACGGCGCGCCCGTGCGCTCGGCGACCAGGCCGCCGATCGTCAGCGCCCAGCCGCCGGCGATCACCACCACGCCCGCGCGGCGCACGAAGCCGGGACCGCGGGTCGTGTCGCGGAACAGACGACGCCACACCCACCAGTTGCCCGCCACCACGACGGACAGCACAAGCAGCGCGACGAGCGCGAAGACGATGACCACGCGGACGTTCCCTTTCCCTTGCGTGACGAGTGAACGTCCCGAGCCTTGGCCGAGTTCCTATGACATCCGGCGCAGTGCGCGCACTCCACGCAACCCAATGACCCCGACGACCGTCCCCAATACGAAGGAGACGACGGCGAGCACCAAGTGCACCCAGAAGTACGCCGTCGGGTGACCGTCGTCGAACGCCAGCCCGCTGCTGTCCTTGATCAAATTTTTGACGAAAGTGACCCAGATGACCCAGCTCCACACCCCGAAGGCGAGCAGGAACCAGGAGATGGGGCGGCTGAGCTTCATGAGTTCAGTATCAACGCCGCGCGTCGGGTCCTCCGGGCGGGGTGGGGACAGAAGCGGGACTTCCGTGGCGACGGCATGTACGTTCTCCGTCGTGCCCGCACCAAAGAAGACCACCAGGCGAGCCCTGCTGGTCGCTTCCGCCGTCGTGTCGTCCCTCGCGCTGACCGCGCCCGTCTCCCACGCGGCCCCCAAGCCGACACCGAGTACGAGCCCTTCGGCCACTCCCCCCGCGGGCATGTCGACCGTGGGCGGCGAGCGGCTGGGGCAGGCCGGCACGCAGGTGAACCTCGCGAGCGGCGTCCCCGTACTGCCCAAGGATCTCACCGCGCGCTCCTGGGTCATCGCCGACGCCGAGTCCGGCGACGTGCTGGCCGCGCACAACGCGCACTGGCGGCTGCCGCCCGCGAGCACCATGAAGATGCTGTTCGCCGACACGGTGCTGCCGAAGTTCCCCAAGAGCGTCGAGCACAAGGTCGAGCCGTCCGACCTCGCGGACATCGGTGCCGGCTCCAGCATGGTCGGGATAAAGGAGGGCGAGACCTACAGCGTCCACGATCTGTGGCTCGGGGTCTTCCTTCGCTCCGGCAACGACGCCGTGCACGTGCTGTCGAAGATGAACGGCGGAATCGACAACACCGTCAAGGAGATGAACGCGCACGCCGAGGAGCTCCAGGCCCTCGACACCAATGCGGTGTCCCCCGACGGGTACGACGCTCCCCACCAGGTCTCCTCGGCGTACGACCTGACCCTGATCGCCCGCTCCGGGCTCCAGAAGAAGGACTTCCGCGAGTACTGCTCGACGGTCAGCGCGAAGTTCCCGGGCGCGACGTCGAAGAAGAAGGGCAAGTCCGTCCGCGAGACCTTCGAGATCCAGAACACCAACCGGCTGCTGGCCGGGGACAGCGACATCCCCGTGTACCAGGGCATCGCGGGCGTGAAGAACGGCAACACCACGAACGCGGGAGCCACCTTCACGGGCGTGGCCGAGCGCAACGGCAAGGTGCTGCTCGTCACGGTCATGAACCCGGAGAAGAGCGAGCACAACGAGGTCTACAAGGAGACCGCGCGGCTCTTCGACTGGGGCTTCCAGGCCGCGGGGAAGGTGCAGCCGGTGGGTGAGCTGGTGCCGCCGAAGAGCGCGGCGCAGGCCAGCGCGCAGCCTGGCGCGAACGACTCCGGTCAGGCCGGTGGCGCCGGGGACGGCGAGAAGTCCTCGAAGTCGGCGGTGGGCGCCTCGGCGGCGAGCGGTTCGACCGGCATCGGGGTGGCGCTCGGGATCGCCGGCGGGGCGCTGGTGCTGCTCGCGGCGGGCGCGTTTCTGATCAACCGTCGCTGGCCGCTGCCCGACCTGGTGCGCCGCCGGGGCCGCTCCTGACACCCGGTTTCACGGATTCGGCGGCCGGGCCCTCGGTTCCGGCTGCCGAATCCTGTGATCCGGGCGCCGAGTCCTCGCTGTCGTCCTCGTCCGCGGCCTCGACCTCGGTCTCCTTGTTCCCCGTCGCCGTCCATGCGGCGCAGAACACCACCAGCTTCGCGGTGAAGTTGATCCACAGCAGCAGGGCGACCGGCACGCCGAACGCGCCGTACATGCTCTTTGTGGCCACGCCCTGCATATAGCCGCTGAGCAGCAGCTTCAGCAGTTCGAACCCGATCGCGCCGATCAGCGCGGCCACGATCAGCCGGCGGCGTGGCGGCTCGACGCCGGGCAGCAGGGTCAGGACGTAGAGCAGCAGCAGGAAGTTCGCGAGGACGGCGACCAGGAACGCGGCGATCTGCAGCAGGACCCCGCCCCAGCCGCCCTCGTCGAGGCCCATCTGCCGGGTGATCCAGCCGACCAGGGCCGAGGCGACGGTGGACGCCGCGATCGTCACGAGCACGGCGCCGCCGAAGCCGACCAGGACGCCCGCGTCCTTGACCTTGCGCAGGAGGGGGTTCTCCTCGGGGTCGGGCAGCTCCCACACCGCGCGCAGGCACTCGCGCGTGGAGGTGACCCAGCCGATGCCGGTGAACAGCAGAAGGGCGCCCGCGATGAGTCCGACCGTGCCGGCGTTCTGGACCAGGCCGCTGATGTTGAGCTGGTCGGCGATGCCGGGCACCTGGTCGGCGAGCTTGTCCTCGAGTTCGTCCTGCTGCGCCTGGCTGAGCGTCGCGGCGGCGATCGCCGCGGCCAGTGTGAGCAGCGGGAACAGCGCGATGAAGCTGGTGAAGGTCATCGCGGCGGCCAGCCGTGTCCACTTCACCCGGTCCATGCGCTCGTACGACCGCCACGCGTGCGTGGCCATCAGCCGGGTCACCGCGGACCCGACGACGGGAAGTTTCTTCAGCCAGTCCATGATCCGACTCTGCCCTCCGCACCGAAGACCAATGTCCGAGTGCCCCAAAACCGCAGGACTGTAGCCAGCGCCATGCCGATTCCCGCTCCCGAGACGGTATCGGCCCGCTGAGAGGTGAACCCGAGGCCGTAGTGGCTCACGGTGAGGCACAGCAGTTGCACGACCGCTCCGGCGGCGTTCACCGCGAAGAACACGGCGTAGGGGCGCAGGCCCCGGCGGTGGGTGTGGCGGTAGGTGCCGAGCGCGTTCCCGGCGTACGCGACCGTGCAGCCGGCCACGAAGGAGACGGCCTTCGCCGTGAGGGGGTCGAGGGCGGCGGGGCCGCGCAGGCAGGTGAACAGGGCGAGGTCGACGGCGTAGGCGAGGAGACCGACGGCGGCGAAGGCGAGAACTTCGTTGCGGGTCACGCGCGCGTGCCTACCAATTGGCCACCGCCAGGCCGTACATCGCCAGCCACACCACCCCGATGACGGCGAGCGCGCGGTCGCGCAGGACGACCTCCTCCGGTTCGTCCGCCGTGCCGCGGTCGGCGAACACGGCGTAGCGCAGGATCGCGAGGGTGAAGGCGACCATGGACAACTGGCGCCAGGGCAGCAGCCCGGTGTACGGGACACCGCCCTCCTCCAGGGCCCACAGGCAGTAGCCGAGGACGGCGGCACCGGCCGCCAACTGCCATACGAAGCGCAGATATCCGGCGGTGTACTCGGTGAGCAACGCGCGCGTGGCGCCCGCTTTCCCCTCCATCTGCACGGCCTCGGAGTAGCGCTTGGCCGACACCATGAACAGCGCCCCGAACCCGGTCGTGATCAGGAACCACCGCGACAGCGGGATGCCGAGCGCGAGCCCGCCGGCCATCGCCCGCATGAGGAACCCCGTCGTGACGACGGCGAGGTCGACGACCAGGACGTGCTTGAGGCTGACGCAGTACGCCAGTTGCATGCCGAGGTACGCCGTGAGCAGGGCCGCGACGAGGGGCGAGGTCAGCCGGGCGGCGGCGGCCGGCGCGAGGACGGCGAGGACGCCTCCGACGGCGTACGCGAGCGGTACGGGGACCTGTCCGGCGGCGACCGGGCGGTTCCGCTTGGTCGGGTGGGCGCGGTCCGCTTCGGCGTCGCGCGCGTCGTTGATCAGGTAGACCGCGGCGGCGCAGGCGGTGAAGAGCGTGAAGACGAGGGCGAGTTGGATCGCCGCGTGGGTGGAGAAGAGCCGGCCGGCGGCGGCCGGGGCCGCGATGACCAGGACGTTCTTGACCCACTGCTTGGGGCGCGCGGTAAGGGCGAGGCCGCGCAGCAGCGGGCCGGGGCCGCGTTTGCGCGGCGGTGGCGCGGCGCGGCGCGGGGGCGTGCGCTGCTGGTGGAGGGCGGCTTCCCGGATGCGCGCGGCACTCGTCAGGTGCGCGGTCTCAGGCATGGGCGCGCCTCTCCCCTCTGCGCATCCAGCCCGCCCCCACGCGCGCGGTGAGTGCTCCCAGCGCCGCGCCCGCCGCCACGTCCGAGGGGTAGTGCACGCCGACGACCAGACGTGACAGACACATCGCGGTGGCCAGCGGGGCCATCGCGTACGCGCCGAGCGTGCCGAAGGCGACCGCGGCGGCCGTGGCGGATGCCGCGTGGGAGCTGGGGAAGGAGTGCCGGCCGAGGGTGTGCACCCGCGGTTCGACATGCGCCGGGCGCGGGCGGCGCACCAGCCTTTTCACCCCCATGCTGACGAGGTGCGCGCCCGCGGTGAGCGCCGTGCCGCGCATCCAGGCGCCGCGTCGCCGACCGTCCGCGGCGGCCCCGGCGAGGCCCACCGCCAGCCACAGCGCACCGTGCTCGCCCGCCCAGGACAGGGCGTGCGCGGCGGCGGCGACACGCGGGTCACGGCCGCGGGCGTGGACCGCCGAGAGGATGCGTCGGTCCACGCCCCGAAGGCTTCGGTGCTCCATGTCGTCGAGGTGGTCCATGTGGACTCACTGTTCACGCCGACCGAGCCGGAACTACGACAATATTGGGCGACATCCCATTAATCACCCATTTTGGGGAGAGGAGGAATGTTTCAGAACTGATAGGCGGCATACGGACGCTACGGTCGCCGACATGCCTGCCGACACCGTCTCCGTCTGCGGATGGGGCCGCACCGCCCCCACCAACGCCCGCCTGATCCGCCCCAGGACGTACGAGGAGGCCGCGACGGCCGTCCGGGGCTGCGGGGCCCGCGGAGGCATCCCGAGGGGCCTGGGGCGGGCGTACGGGGACGCGGCGCAGAACGCCGGGGGCACGGTGCTGGACATGACGGGCCTGGACCGTGTGCACGCGATCGACGCCGAGAGCGGCATCGTGCTGTGCGACGCCGGGGTCTCCCTGCACCGGCTGATGCAGGTGCTGCTCCCGCTCGGCTGGTTCGTGCCGGTGACGCCCGGCACCCGCTATGTGACGGTCGGCGGCGCGATCGGAGCCGACATCCACGGCAAGAACCACCACGTCTCGGGCTCCTTCTCGCGCCACGTGCTGTCGATGGAACTCCTCACCGCCGACGGCGAGGTCCGCGCCGTCGGCCGCGGCACGCCCCTGTTCGACGCGACCACCGGCGGCATGGGCCTGACCGGCGTGATCCTCACCGCGACGATCCAGCTCCAGCCGGTGACGACCTCGCTGATGTCGGTCGACACCGAGCGCGCGCGGGACCTCGACGACCTGCTGGCCCGCCTGGCCGCCACCGACGACCACTACCGCTACTCGGTCGCCTGGATCGACCTGCTGGCGCGCGGCGGGGCGATGGGGCGCGCGGTGCTGACCCGCGGCGACCACGCTCCCCTGGAGGCGCTCGGCGAGGGCACACGCGCGCGTAGGGACCCGCTCGCCTTCCGCCCGGCCCGCCTGCCCGCCCCGCCCGCCGTCCTCCCGCAGGGCCTGCTGAGCCGCCGTACCGTGGGCTGGTTCAACGAGCTCTGGTACCGCAGGGCGCCACGCGTGCGTACCGGCGAACTCCAGAGGCTCACCCGGTTCTTCCATCCGCTGGACGGAGTGCCCCACTGGAACCGGATCTACGGCCGGGGCGGCTTCGTGCAGTACCAGTTCGTCGTCGGACACGGCCAGGAGGAGACCCTGCGCGCCATCGTGCGGCGCGTCTCCGATCACCGTTGCCCGTCCTTCCTGGCGGTCCTCAAGCGCTTCGGGGACGCCGACCCCGGCTGGCTCTCCTTCCCGGTGCCCGGCTGGACGCTGGCCCTGGACATCCCGGCCGGCCTGCCCGGGCTCGGCGCCCTCCTGGACGCACTCGACGAGGAGGTCGCCTCGGCGGGCGGACGCGTCTACCTCGCCAAGGACTCCCGGCTGCGGCCCGAACTGCTCGCCACGATGTACCCGCGCCTGGAGGAGTTCCGTGCCCTGCGCGCGGAGACCGACCCGCGCGGGGTGTTCGTCTCCGACCTCGCCCGCCGCCTCGGCCTGTAGCACCCGGCAACCGGTTCCCCCGGCCTCTCAGACCTCTAGGAGCTGTCGTGAAGGACGCCTTCGGCATCCCCCAGTCCCTGCTCGTCCTCGGCGGTACGTCCGAGATCGCGCTGGCCACCGCACGGCGCCTGATCGCGCGCCGTACCCGCACGGTGTGGCTGGCGGGCCGCCCGTCGCCCGCCCTGGAGCAGTCCGCGGCCGATCTGCGCGCCCTGGGGGCCGACGTACGCACGGTGGCCTTCGACGCGCTGGACCCCGAGAGCCACGAGACGGTGCTCGGCAAGGTCTTCGCGGAGGGCGACATCGACATGGTGCTGCTCGCCTTCGGGATCCTCGGCGACCAGGCACGCGACGAACGCGAACCGCTCAGCGCGGTGCGGGTCGCGCAGACCAACTACACGGGCGCCGTGTCCGCGGCCCTGGTCAGCGCCGGCGCGCTCCAGTCCCAGGGCCACGGCTCACTGGTCGTCCTGTCGTCCGTCGCCGGTGAGCGGGCCCGCCGGGCCAACTTCATCTACGGCTCCAGCAAGGCAGGCCTCGACACCTTCGCCCAGGGCCTGGGCGACGCCCTGCACGGCACCGGCGTCCACGTCATGGTCGTACGCCCCGGATTCGTGCGCTCGAAGATGACCGCCGGCCTGGAGGAATCGCCGCTCGCGACCACCCCGGAAGCGGTCGCGACGGCGATCGAGGTGGGTCTGCGCCGCCGCTCGGAGACGGTGTGGGTGCCGGGCGCGCTCAGGCTGGTGATGTCGGCGCTGCGGCATGCGCCGAGGGGACTGTTCCGTCGACTGCCGGTATAGGGATGCCGCGACGCAGCGGCGCCTCGCAGGGGCGCGGGGATGGATTGATTCGCGACTGCGCGCGTGGGCGCGATCAGCCACGACGGAGTCGCGGTCGACCGGACGGCACGACCTGGCACCCATCCGCCCTGCGCACCCTGCGGAGCTACCCCGCCGGGATCGACCCGCGCTCCGCACGCCCTGCCTGCGGCGGTACGACCGCGCCTCCGAACGCGTAGTCCCGCAGCTTGCGCCAGACGCCGTCGGCACCCTGTTCGTAGAGGGAGAAGCCGGTGCAGGGCCAGTGGGCCTCGTAGTCGGCGAGCTCCTCGAAGGCGCGGTCCATCGACTCCTCGTCGATGCCGTGGGCGACCGTGACATGCGGGTGGTAGGGGAACTGCAGTTCGCGTGCGACCGGGCCGGAGGCATCGCGGACCTGCTTCTGCAACCAGGTGCAGGCCTCGGCGCCCTCGACGACCTGGACGAAGACGACCGGCGACAGGGGGCGGAAGGTCCCGGTGCCCGACAGCCGCATCGAGAAGGGCCGCCCGGCCGCCGCGACCTCGACGAGGTGGGCCTCGATCGCGGTCAGCAGCGAGGAGTCGACCTCTGTCGGCGGCAGCAGCGTGACGTGCGTGGGGATGCCGTGAGCCGCGGCGTCGCCGAAGCCCGCGCGCCGCTCCTGGAGCAGGCTGCCGTGAGGCTCCGGGACCGCGATCGACACGCCGATCGTTACGGTCCCCACGTCGTCTCCTGTCGTCTCTCTCGTGAGCTCGTCCATCGCGAGAAGCTCGCCTTGGTGTGAGTGAGCTCGTGCCCTGTTGGTGAGCGTGAGCGGCCGCCCGCGCGGCCGCCCGGCTATCGACTGTACGGCCACGACTGTGCTGCGGGCAGGCGCAACCGTAGTGATGTGCAGCGCTGTGCGGTGGCACGGCCGCATTTCGGCCGTGCCGTGGTGCGGACTCAGTGCTTGGCGGGCAGGAAGCCCACCTTGTCGTACGCCTGGGAGAGCGTCTCCGCGGCGACGGCGCGCGCCTTCTCCGCTCCCTTGGCCAGGATCGAGTCCAGCGTCTCCGGGTCGTCCAGGTACTGCTGGGTGCGCTCCCGGAAGGGCGTCACGAACTCGACCATGACCTCGGCGAGGTCCGTCTTGAGCGCACCGTAGCCCTTGCCGTCGTACTTCTGCTCCAGTTCCGCGATTCCCGTCCCCGTGAGGGTCGAGTAGACGGTGAGCAGGTTGCTGACACCGGGCTTGTTCTCGGCGTCGTAGCGGATGACGGTGTCGGTGTCGGTGACCGCGCTCTTGACCTTCTTGGCGGTGGCCTTGGGCTCGTCGAGGAGGTTGATGAGGCCCTTCGGCGTGGACGCCGACTTGCTCATCTTGATCGACGGGTCCTGGAGGTCGTAGATCTTCGCCGTCTCCTTGAGGATGTACGGCTTCGGGACGGTGAAGGTCGCGCCGAAGCGGCCGTTGAAGCGCTCGGCGAGGTCGCGGGTGAGCTCGATGTGCTGGCGCTGGTCCTCGCCGACCGGGACCTCGTTGGCCTGGTACAGCAGGATGTCCGCGACCTGGAGGATCGGGTACGTGAACAGGCCGACCGACGCCCGCTCCGCGCCCTGCTTGGCGGACTTGTCCTTGAACTGGGTCATGCGGGACGCCTCGCCGAAGCCGGTGAGGCAGTTCATGATCCAGGCGAGCTGGGCGTGCTCGGGGACATGGCTCTGGACGAAGAGCGTGCAGCGCTCGGGGTCGAGGCCGGCCGCGAGGAGCTGGGCGGCGGCGAGCCGGGTGTTGGCGCGCAGCTCGGCCGGGTCCTGCGGAATCGTGATCGCGTGCAGGTCGACGACCATGTAGAACGCGTCGTGGGTCTCCTGGAGCGCCACCCACTGGCGGACGGCGCCGAGGTAGTTGCCGAGGTGGAACGAGCCTGCGGTGGGCTGGATTCCGGAGAGCACACGGGGTCGGTCAGAGGCCATGCTCACCATTCTCTCAGGTCTCGCGGGCCGGTTCGGAACTGGTCGGAAACAGATGGGAACCGATCCGTCCCCGGCGGTGTAACAAAGGTGTGAGGACGCGGGAGGGGGGCCGCATCGTCGATGAGGCCGCGGTGATCGCACGCGTACGCGCCGGAGAGCCGGAGGCGTACGCGCAGTTGGTGCGGGCCCATACGGGCATCGCGCTCAGGGCGGCCGCCGCGCTCGGAGCGGGTGCGGACGCGGAGGACGTGGTGCAGCAGGCCTTCGTCAAGGCGTACTGCTCGCTGGGCGGGTTCAAGGACGGCTCGGCTTTCAAGCCGTGGCTGCTGGCGATCGTGGCCAATGAGACGAGGAACACAGTGCGTACGGCGGCCCGCCAGCGCACGCTCGCCGGGCGCGAGGCGGCGTTCGTGGAGGCGGAGCCACTGATACCGGAATCGGCGGACCCGGCGGTCGCCGCGCTGGAGATAGAGCGCCGTGCGGCGCTCCAGGCGGCCCTGGAGAAGCTGAGCGAGGAGCACCGCCTGGTCGTCACCTACCGCTATCTGCTGGAAATGGACGAGTCCGAGACGGCGCAGGCCCTGGGCTGGCCCCGGGGCACGGTGAAATCCCGGCTGAACCGCGCACTGCGGAAACTGGAGCGTTTGCTGCCGGACTTTCAGCCGCGGGAAGGGGGTGATGAGCATGGATGACGGACGCAAGCCTTACGACGACGAAGGCCCGGGGGCGCACGAGAGCGACGCGCCGCGCGCGTACGGACGCGGGGGCACGGGGGGCGCCGAAGGCGCCAGTCGGACGGGGTGGGACGCCGGGGGCGGCGAGGGCGCCGATCGGATGGAGCAGGACGCCGGGCGCGGCGAAAGCGCCGATCGGACAGCGCGGGGCGCCTGGGGCAACGTGCGTGCCGGTGGCCGAGGTTCCGGTGATCGCGGTGGCTCCGGTGATCGCCGTCGGCGTGGGGGCCCGGCCCGTTTGCCGGAGGAGCTGCGGGCGTTCGGGCGTTCCCTGGACCCGCCGGGCGGGGCGGACGGCTCCGAGACGATGGTCGAGCGGGTGCTGGGACAGATCCTCGCCGAGCAGGTACCCGTGCCGGTGGCCGGGCCGACGGGTGCGGCCGAGCGGTTGCGGGCGGTGCGGCGCTGGACGCGGACGCGGTGGCGTTCGCTGACCGCGGCGCTGTGCGGCCTGCTGGCGGTGCTGGTGCTCACGCCCCCGGTGCGGGCGGCGGTGCTCGACTGGTTCGACTTCGCGGGAGTCGGAGTGCGGTACGACCCGTCGGCGGCTCCCTCCCCCGGCGCCGAGGTCCCCGGCTGCAATCGCCCGGTGTCGCTCGCCGAGGCCGGGCGCCGGGCCGGCTTCGAACCGCTGGTGCCGAAGGAGCTCGGCGCCCCGGACGCGGTCTCGGTGACGGGGGAGCCACGAGGACGGTTCCTGGTGAGCCTTTGCTGGCACGAGGACGGGCGCACGATACGGCTGGACGAACGGCGGGCGAGCCTGGACATCGGCTTCGCCAAGACGGTCCGCGAACCTCCTGAGTGGATCCCGCTGGACCCCGGCGCCTCGAACGGCACGGCGGACGACCAGGCCCTGTGGTTCGCCCGCCCGCATCTGCTGACCTTCTGGCTGGTGGACGCGAGCGGGGAGCGTTTCACACGCGAGGAGCGCACGGCCGGTCCGACGCTGCTGTGGACCCACAGCGCGAAGGCCGAGAGCGTGGCGCTGCGGCTGGAAGGGGTGGCGTCGCCGGAGCGGGCCCTCGCGGTCGCTCGGTCGGTCGAGAGGGCGTCCTAGGTCTCCGGAGGTCCGCTCTGAGGCGGCCTCGCAATGGCCGCGCCGGCCTGGGGATGCCTCTGCCCGCAAGGGAGGGGACAGGGCCCAGCGCGGGCGTCGGCGCGGCGGGCGGGGTTCGACCGGCCGCAGGGCCGGTGTGTCCCGCTCGGCGCCCTTCAGGAAGGCCCCGGGAACAGCCCGTCCCGGGATTTCGGTCCGGACCGTGGCCCGGAGAAACGGAGTCCGGAAATAGTGGGTGCGGGGTGGGAACCCAGGCGGGTCGGGCGGTGTACCAGAAGTGACACGCGGCTCGGGGACGGGCCGCACGGGGATCGCTCGGGTTGGGGGTTCGGATGTGCGGACATGGGGTCGGCCGCTGGGGAGATCGGCTGGGGGGACGTGAGACCGGTTGCTCGGGAAAGTGCTCGCGCGGGCGCGGGCGCGGGCGCGGGGTCGGGGTCGGGGTCGGCTGGAGGGGCCGGTGTCGTGAACTCGCGGCGCTGACGGGCGCGTTGGCGGCGGCGTTCGCGTTGCTGCTGTGGGGCGCCGCGGCCCCCGCGTCGGCCGGAGGACCGACGAGCGTGCTCCTGGTCTCCCCCGAGAGCACGGAGACGGCCGCGCTGTACTACTCCGACAAGGAGTACGGAGAGCTGCAGCGACTGCTCGGCACAGCGAGCTTGGGGACGCGTGACAAGCCGCCGGAGGCCGATCTGACGGCGGCCCGCCAGATCAACGTCACGTGGATGGTCCATGACGTCTCGCCCTGGCGCCTCGACCAGGTCTATCCGGTCGACCACGGGAAGGACGTGTGGATCCACACGGCGGCGAACCTGGACACCACGACGAACGGCACCTGGCACCGAGCCCATCAACCCTCCCGGCTGCGCGCCCTGCTCTCGAAGCTGGGCCTGATGGGCAAGGCCTCCGCCGAGGGCGGCGCGGCGATCTTCCCGTCCGGCGAGGAGGTGTCCGGGACTGACGACGGCGCGCAGGACTCATCCGGCGCCGCGGCCGGCGCCCCGGACGAGGGGACCGAAGCGTCGGCCGCGTCGGGGGCGGGTGACGGCACCGGCTGGTGGTGGGCACTGCCGGGCGCGGCCGCCGGAGCGGTGCTCGCACTCGTCCTGCGCCCCTTCGCCACACGACTCCCCCTGGACCGCCTGCGCGGCGAGCCGGGGCCGAGGCAGGAGCTGCGGGACGTATGAGGGCCGACCTGGGCGGAAAGCTACGGCTCGCGCTGCTCGTGACGGCGTCGGCGGCACTGGCCCTGCCGGGAACAGCGGCAACCGCGCGGGCCGCCCCGGCGCAGGCGCGGGACGTCCCCGACGTGGCGATGGTCGTCGCGGGCGGCACGGGACGCACGATGGCACTGCGCTCCGGCCAACCGGGCTTCGCCCGCCTCTGGCAGCTCTTGCAGCCGACATACGTCGGGACGGAGCGGGTGCCGGAGGGCTGGGCGGACGGGCGTCATCCGCCGATACGGATCACGGTGCTCTGGGGACTGACGGGGGTCGGTGGCTGGCCGCAGACGAACCGGGCGCCGGGAGGAGACGTGGCCATGGAGAGGCAGGACCAGCTCTTCGTGGCCTCGGACGGCACCCCCTGGGTGCGGTCGGATCTCGCGCCGGACGTGGAGGACGACGACATCCGCTGGCATCGGGCGCCCCGCTCCGTCTTCGAGCGGCTGGACCTGGCGGCACTGCTCGGCGAAGCGGACGACGAGGTCGCCGAGACCGCCTTGGGCGAGGCGGCCGGGGACCGACCCGGTGCGGTGTCGGGTGGGGCCGGGTGGGCGCTGGCGGGGCTGGCGGTCGGGTTCGCGACGGGAGTCGGCGGCACGCTGCTGATACGCCGCGCGGCGGCCCGGCCGGAAGGCGGACCGCCGCGACAGGAGCCACGCCAGGAGTTGATCGACCTGGATCTGTAGGCCGTCGGCGCAGGTGGCGGGCGTCAGCCCAGGTCGATCTCCGGGTACAGCGGGAAGCCGGTGACGAGGTCGGTGGCGCGGTGGGAGATCTCGTCGGCGACCTTCGGGTCGAGGACGTGAGCGGCCTTGGACGGGGCACCCGACTTGGTCGTGCCGGCCTCGGTCGTGGTGAGGACGCGGTCGATGAGGGCGGCGACCTCGTCCATCTCGGCGGTGCCCAGGCCACGGGTGGTGAGGGCAGGGGTGCCGATGCGGATGCCGGAGGTGTACCAGGCACCGTTGGGGTCGGCCGGGATGGCGTTGCGGTTGGTGACGATGCCGGACTCGAGGAGCGCGGCCTCGGCCTGGCGGCCGGTGAGGCCGTAGGAGGAGGCGACGTCGATCAGGTTCAGGTGGTTGTCGGTGCCGCCGGTCACCAGGGTCGCGCCACGGCGCATCAGGCCCTCGGCCAGCGCGCGGGAGTTGTCGACGATGCGCTGGGCGTAGTCCTGGAAGGAGGGACGGCGGGCCTCCGCGAGGGCGACGGCCTTGGCGGCCATCACGTGCGGGAGCGGGCCGCCGAGGACCATCGGGCAGCCGCGGTCGACCTGGTCCTTGAGGGAGTCGTCGCACAGGACCATGCCGCCGCGCGGGCCTCGCAGCGACTTGTGGGTGGTGGTGGTGACGATCTGGGCGTGCGGGACCGGGTCGAAGTCGCCGGTGAGGACCTTGCCGGCGACGAGACCCGCGAAGTGGGCCATGTCGACCATGAGCGTGGCGCCGACCTCGTCGGCGATCTCGCGCATGATCCGGAAGTTCACGAGACGGGGGTAGGCGGAGTAGCCGGCGACGATGATCAGCGGCTTGAACTCGCGGGCCGAGGCACGCAGCGCCTCGTAGTCGATCAGGCCCGTGGCGGAGTCGGTGCCGTAGGAGCGCTGGTCGAACATCTTGCCGGAGATGTTGGGGCGGAAGCCGTGGGTGAGGTGGCCGCCGGCGTCCAGGGACATGCCGAGCATGCGCTGGTTGCCGAAGGCCTTGCGCAGCTCGGCCCAGTCGGCCTCGGAGAGGTCGTTGACCTGGCGGACACCGGCCTTCTCCAGGGCGGGGGCCTCGACGCGGGCGGCGAGGACGGCCCAGAAGGCGACGAGGTTGGCGTCGATGCCGGAGTGGGGCTGGACGTAGGCGTGGCGGGCGCCGAAGAGCTCGCGGGCGTGCTCGGCGGCGATCGACTCGACGGTGTCGACGTTGCGACAGCCGGCGTAGAAGCGGCGGCCGATGGTGCCCTCGGCGTACTTGTCGCTGAACCAGTTGCCCATCGCCAGGAGGGTGGCCGGGGAGGCGTAGTTCTCGGAGGCGATCAGCTTGAGCATCTCGCGCTGGTCGGCGACCTCCTGGCCGATGGCGTCGGCCACGCGCGGCTCGACGGCGCGGATCACGTCGAGGGCGGAGCGGAAGGCGGTGGACTCGGTGGAGAGGGGCTCGGCGGGCATGGGGACCTCCGGACGTCGTGTGCAGCGATCACGGTACGGCCCAGGCGCACGGCACTCGGTCTGGACTTCGGTCCAGGGGCCGCTCCCCGATGGTTGGTCCATCCCAGCGCGCCAGTCACGGCCCGTCGATCAGCCTACCGGGCGGGCCGGCGCGCCATGGCCGCGCGTCCACCATGCGGGCCACGATAGGAGAGGGCGGCACAGCACGCGTGAGGCAGGAAATGGACAGTGGCCGTGAGCCTCGTGACTGCCAGGACACGAGCCCTCGCGGCGGCGGAACGGAGAGCCCCGTGACTACGTCGAGCACCACCGAAGCGCAGATCGCCGAGATCGACGCGCACAGCGCGCACAACTACCACCCGTTGCCGCTCGTGGTGGCGACGGCGGACGGGGCCTGGATGACGGATGTGGAGGGACGGCGGTATCTGGATCTGCTGGCGGGGTATTCGGCGCTCAATTTCGGGCACGGCAACCGGCGGATCCTGGCGGCGGCGAAGGCGCAGTTGGAGCGGGTGACGCTGACGTCGCGGGCGTTTCACCACGACCGGTTCGCGGCGTTCTGCGCGCAGCTCGCCGAGCTGTGCGGGATGGAGATGGTGCTGCCGATGAACACCGGGGCGGAGGCGGTGGAGACGGCGGTGAAGATGGCCCGGAAGTGGGGGTACCGGATCAAGGGCGTGCCGGCGGAGATGGCGAAGATCGTGGTCGCGGGCAACAACTTCCACGGCCGTACGACGACGATCATCAGTTTCTCCACCGATCCGGAGGCACGGGCGGACTTCGGGCCGTACACGCCGGGCTTCGAGATCGTGCCGTACGGGGATCTGACGGCGATGCGGGAGGCGTTGACGGAGAACACGGTGGCCGTGCTGCTGGAGCCGATCCAGGGCGAGGCGGGGGTGCTCATGCCGCCGGCCGGTTATCTGCCGGCGGTGCGGGAGCTGACGCGCGAGCGGAACGTGCTGTTCATGGCGGACGAGATCCAGTCGGGGCTGGGGCGTACGGGGCGCACCTTCGCGTGCGAGCACGAGGGGGTCGTGCCCGATGTGTATGTGCTGGGCAAGGCGCTCGGGGGCGGGGTGGTGCCGGTGTCGGCGGTGGTGTCGTCGGCCGATGTGCTCGGGGTGTTCGGGCCCGGGGAGCACGGGTCGACGTTCGGCGGGAATCCGCTGGCGTGTGCGGTGGCGCTGGAGGTGATCGCGATGCTGCGGACGGGCGAGTTCCAGGAGCGGGCGGCCGAGCTGGGCGCCCATCTGCACCGGGAGCTGGGCCTGTTGACCGGGACGGGGCGGGTGACGGAGGTGCGGGGCCGCGGGCTGTGGGCGGGGGTCGACATCGCGCGGGCGTACGGCACGGGGCGGGAGGTGTCCGAGAAGCTGATGGACCGGGGTGTGCTGGTGAAGGACACCCATGGAGCGACGATCCGGATCGCGCCGCCCCTGGTGATCGGGAAGGAGGATCTGGACTGGGGGCTCGCCCAGTTGCGGGGCGTTCTCGGGGTGTGAAGCGCGCCGCCGGGTCAGGGGGCCGTCGGGCTCAGCGGGGCGTATGCGGACTGCGCCCGTCCTTCTCCGCCACTGGGATTCCGGGGCGGCGCGGCGCCGGGGGCGGTACGTTCCGTACAGGACGCGTGACGGAGAGGCATGGGCGTCATGGGCGGAGCGGGGTCGGGGTCCGGGGCCGGGGGTGCGGGGCGGGGGCTGCTCTTCCGGGGCAGTGATGTCGAGGAGTTGCACGCCCTTGTCAGCGCGCGGTTCGCGCCGCATCGGCTGACGGTGCTGGACGAGCATCCGGTGGACGGGCGGTTCCGTTGTGTGCAGGAAGGTGGCGTGGCGCTCTATGAGCTGGGGTACGGGGCGGAGGTCGATGTCACGCCGGGTGAGCTGCCGGAGTTCTACAACATCCATGTCCCGCTCGCGGGGGACGGTGTCGTCACGGCGGACGGGGTGGCCCTGGCGTCGTCGCTCAGTGTCGTCAATCCGGGGCAGCGGCTGTCGATGCGGTGGAGCGGGGAGACCCTGAACCGGGTGCTGATCATCCCCCGGGCCACGCTCGACGCGGCGCTCGCGGTGCGGCTGGGGGAACTGCCGTCCGCGCCGCTGCGGTTCGCACCGGTGCTGGATCCGCGGGTGGGGGTGGTCAGGGCGTGGTTGCGGGTGGTGCGGGCGTTCGCCGAGTTCGCCGACTCGGAGTTGGCGGCGCGCTCGCCGCTGGGCGTGGGGCACTTCGAGCAGTTGGTGGTGAACGGGCTGCTGGACGCCCAGCCGCATGTGCTCAGCGACACGGTGGCGGGGCGGGGGCCGGCGGTGCTGCCCAGTGCCGTGCGCCGTGCCGCGGACTTCTGTGCCGAGCACGCCCATGAGCCGATATCCGTGGCCGACATGGCGGTGGCGGCGCGGGTCAGTGTGCGCAGTCTGCGGGAGGGGTTCCGGGTGCATCTGGCCACGACTCCGCTGGCGTATCTGCGGCGGGTCCGGCTGGATCTGGCGCGGCGTGATCTGCTGGCCATCGCGGACGGGCACGGGCTCGGGACGGTCACCGATGTGGCGTTGCGGTGGGGGTTCGCGCATCTGGGGCGGTTCACGGGGCACTATCGGCAGGTGTACGGGGAGACGCCGTCACAGACGTTGCGGCGGAGTTCGGGCTATCCACAAAAGGGTGCGATTCCCGTCGTAAGCGGATAGCTGGACGGTGGGTGCCGGCGCGATGCTGGAGGCCTGCCGCCCGGGTCGTGGACGGTGGTTCGGGGGAGCCGAGCCGGGCGGCAGCACCGACGGCACCTGCCCGAACTCGCCCGGCCCATCGCCGGTGTGCGGGCGTCAGAGGATCACGTGCGGCAGGAAGCGTGCGTACTCGTCCGTGATCAGGCCTGACGACTCGCGGATGCCGAGGCCCGCCGACTCGTCCTCGACGACCCACGCGCCGAGGACGACGTGGTTGCCGTCGAAGGCGGGCAGCGGGGCCAACCGCTGGTAGCAGCAGGGTTCGTCGCGGACGACCGCCTCGGCGCCGGGTTCGTGGATGGTCACGCCCGCGCCCTCGCGGCCCAGCAGGGGCTTGGCGACATAGCCGGTGGTGTCCGCCAGTTCCCGGGGGCCGTCGAGGTACGCGGGAAGCAGGTTCGGGTGGTCCGGGTAGAGCTCCCAGAGGACGGCGAGGAGGGCCTTGTTGCTGAGGAGCATCTTCCAGGCCGGCTCGATCCACAGGGTCGTGCCCGTGCCGCCGCCGTTGTCGAGGGTGTCAAGGACGTGGCCGGCGAAGCGGTCGGTGGTGAGCCACTCCCAGGGGTAGAGCTTGAAGCAGCTACGGATGAAGCGGAGTTGCCGGTCCACGAAGCGGCCCGAGAGCCGGTCCCAGCCGATCTCCTCCATGGAGATCCAGCCGGTGTCCAGGCCCGCCTGTTCCGCGGTCTCCTTCAGATAGGCGACCGTCATCATGTCCTCGCCGAGTTCGTCGGCCGAGGAGTACGCGAAGTGCAGCGGGGCGCCGGGCGGGAGCAGGGCGGCCTGTTTCTTCCAGGCGGCGACGAGGCGTTCGTGCAGGGAGTTCCACTGGTCGGCGCCGGGGAAGCGGTCCTCCATCCAGAACCACTGGGGCGAGGCGGCCTCGACCAGGGAGGTGGGGGTGTCGGCGTTGTACTCCAGGAGCCTGGCCGGGCCGTTGCCGTCGTAGTGGAGGTCGAAGCGGCCGTAGACGGAGGGCAGTTCGGCGCGGCGGCGCCAGGCCTCGGCGACCGCGCTCGCGATGCGCGGGTCGGTGATGCCGAGGTCGGCGAAGCGGTCGGCGGCGACGATGTGCTCCGCCGCGGCGAGGCACATGCGGTGGAGTTCCTCGACGGTCGCCTCCAGCGCCTCGACCTCCGGGAGGGAGAACACGTAGTAGGCGCTCTCGTCCCAGTACGGTCTCAGGGAGTCGTCCGGATGGCGGGTGAGGGGGTAGATGAGGCCCTGCTCCTCGACGGTCTGCTGCCAGTCGGGGCGGGGTTCGATCGTGCGGCGCTGCATCGTGTACGGGTCCTGCTCAGCCGCCGCCGCTGCCGGAACCCGAGCAGCCGAAGCCGCCTCGGTCTACGGCCTGGCTGCGGCTGAAGGTGCCGTAGTCGGCGTAGCCGTCGTCGGTGTCGGCGTCGTAGTACCAGGCGGCGTCGGAGGTGCCGGTCTTCTTCTTGCCGCCCTTGCCGCCATTGCCGTAGGAGGAGCCGGCGCCGGACTTGCAGTTCTTGTCCGCGACGATCTTGTAGCCCTCGTAGGTGTAGCTGTCGCGGTCGACGCAGCGGCGGTCGGGATCGGAGCTGCACGAGGTCAGGGCTGCAGCGATGACTCCCATGCCGCCCAGTACGACCGTGCTCGAGCGCAGTCTGCGTCGTGTTTCCGCCATGTGTGTCTCCCCCGATGTCCGATGAGCCGGTTGCCGGACCGGTTGTCGTCTGGTTGTCCGTGGTTTGTCAGGCGGACAGCCTAGAGATCGGTGAGAGCGCGGCTGTCGGGGGGCTGCCGATCTTCGACTCACCTACAGTCGCTTTGTGCTGTTCGGGATGTTGTGTGCGCTGGGTGCGGCGGTCTGTTTCGGTGCGGCGACCGTGTTGCAGGCGATGGCCGCCCGGACGGCGAGTGCGCAGGGGGACCGCGGTGGCGAGGCGGGGGTTCTGCTGCGGGCGCTGCGACAGTGGCGGTATCTGGCCGGGCTTGGGCTGGACGGGCTGGGGTTCGTGTTCCAGGTCCTCGCTCTGCGGTCGATTCCCATCTACGCCGTCGGGGCGGCGCTGGCGTCCAGTCTCGCGGTGACCGCGGTGGTCGCGGCGCGGCTGCTGCGGGTGCAGTTGCGGCGGGCCGAGTGGGGCGCGGTGGGGGTGGTGGTTGCCGGGTTGGCGATGCTGGGGCTGTCGGCGGGGACGGAGGGGGATACGGGCGGGTCGGACGCGCTCAAGTTCGCGATGCTCGGGGTGGCGCTGACCATACTCGGGGTGGGGCTGGCGGGTGGGCGGCTGCCGGAGCGGGGGCGGGGGCTGGTGCTCGGGCTGGCGGCCGGGTTCGGGTTCGGGGTGGTGGAGGTGGCGGTACGGCTGATCGACTCGTTGGCGGTGCCGGAGTTGCTGGCGAATCCGGCGACGTATGCGCTGCTGTTGGGGGGCGGGGCGGCGTTCTTGGCGCTGACGTCGGCGTTGCAGCGGGGGTCGGTGACGGTGGCCACGGCGGCGATGGTCATCGGGGAGACGGTGGGGCCGGCGCTGGTGGGGGTGGTGTGGCTGGGGGATCGGACTCGGGAGGGGTTGGCGTGGTTGGCGGTGCTGGGGTTTGTGGTGTCGGTGGCGGGGGCGCTGGCGTTGGCACGGTTCGGGGAGGCGCCGGGGGAGGACGGGTGAGCGTTCGTCGTGGCTGAGGCCGGGGAGGTCGCCCCCGCCGCCCCTGCCCTTCCCGTCCCCGGGGACTGCCGCCCCCGGACCCCCGCTTCGGCCTGAACGGCCTCGTCCTCAAACGCCGGACGGGCTGAAGGATTGCGGACCGGCCGTCGTCACACGCCGGACCGGTGGAAGATGCGGACCCGCCCGTCCCCAGATCCAGGACCGCCTGAACCATCCGGACCCGCCCCTCACCAAATGCCGGACCGGCTGACAGCAACCGGGCCGGCGTTGACCGGCGCCCCAGTCCTCACGGCAGCACCCTGCACAGCGCCTCCAACGCCCCCGCCCACGCATGGTCCGGTGGTGTTCCGTAGCCCACGACCAGGGCGTCCAGGGGGGTCGTCGTCGCCTTCTCGTGGCGGTAGGCCGTCAGGCCGTGGAGGGCCAGGCCCTGCCAGGTCGCTGCGCGGAGCACGGAGTGTTCGGTGCCGGGCGGGAGGCGGAGGACTGCGTGGAGGCCCGCGGCGATGCCGGTGACCCGGAGGTGGGGGGCGTGGGTGGACAGGGCGCGGACCAGGGCGTCCCGGCGCCGCCGGTAGCGCAGGCGGGCGGCGCGGACGTGACGGTCGTAGGCGCCGGACGTGAGGAACTCGGCCAGGGTGAGCTGGTCCAGGATGCCGCAGGTGTCCGAGCCGCCCTTCGCCGCAGTCACCTCATCCACCAGTGCAGGGGGCAATACCATCCAGGCCAGGCGCAACCCGGGGGCGAGGGACTTGCTGGCGGTGCCGAGGTAGACGACGTTGTCGGGGTCCAGGCCCTGGAGCGCCCCGACGGGCTGGCGGTCGTAGCGGAACTCGCCGTCGTAGTCGTCCTCCAGGACCAGTCCGCCGGTGCGGCGCGCCCAGTCCACCACCGTCGCACGGCGGTCACGGTGCAGGGGTACGCCCATCGGGAACTGGTGGGCGGGGGTGAGGAGCACGGCCGACTGAGAGGTCAACTCCGCCGGGTTCGTGCCCAGTTCGTCGAAGGGGAGGGGGTGCGTGGTCAGGCCGGCCGCCGTGAGCTGGTTCCAGTGCGGGGGCAGGCCGTACGACTCCACCGCCACCGTCCGCAGGTCGCGCGCCCGCAGCACCCTGCCGAGCAGTTGGAGGCCGTGCACGAAACCGGAGCACACCACGACGCGGCCGGGGTCGGCGCGTACGCCCCGCGCTCGGGAGAGGTAGCCGGCGAGAGCGGTGCGCAGCTCGGCGTGACCGCGCGGGTCGCCGTAGCCGAGGGACCGGTTCGGGGCGGCCAGGAAGGCGCGGCGGGCCGCCCTGAGCCACTCGGCGCGAGGAAAGGCGGCCAGGTCGGGCGTGCCGGGGACCAGGTCGTAGGCGGGGCGCGGGCGCTCGGGGCGAGGGGCGGCGGTCCTGCCCGTCGGCGGGGTCACCGTACGGTCGGCGACCCGGGTGCCCGAGCCCTGGCGGGCGGTGAGCCAGCCCTCCGCGACCAGTTCGGCGTAGGCCTCGGCGACCGTGTTGCGGGCGATGCCGAGGTCGGCGGCGAGGGAGCGGGAGGACGGCAGACGGATGCCGGGGGCGAGGCGTCCGGTGCGCACCGCCTCGCGCAGGGCGTCGGTCAGGCCGCGGCGCAGGCCCGGTCCCGCCGGTTCCAGATGGAGGTCGACGCCGAAAGTGGCCCAAGGTTTCGCCATGGAAGTGGACCATACTCCTGGGCTGCTTCGCTCCTAGGGTCGAGATCATGACGACCACCGAAGAGAGCACGGCGACGACCGTGACGTACGCGACCGAACCGACCCCGCGTCTCGACTGGGCCGCGCTCGCCCCCGACGTGTTCAAGGCCATGGTCCGGCTCGACGCGGCGGCCGGGCGGGGACTCGACCCGGCCCTGCGCGAGCTGGTGAAGATCCGCGCGTCGCAGATCAACCACTGCGCGTTCTGCCTCGACATGCACACCAAGGACGCGCTCGCGGCGGGTGCGAGTGTCGAGCGGATCGTGCAGCTCAGCGCGTGGGAGGAGTCGCGGCACTTCTACACCGAGAGGGAGCTCGCGGCGCTGGAGCTGACGGAGGCGGTGACCGTCCTGACCGACGGTTTCGTGCCGGACGAGGTCTACGAGCGTGCCGCCCGGCACTTCGAGGAGGCCGAGCTGGCGCAGCTCATCGCCGCGATCAGCGTGATCAACGCGTGGAACCGGTTCGGCGTGACGTGCCGGCGGACTCCGGGCCACTACCAGCCGGGGCAGTTCCAGTGACCCGCTGTCGGCCGGGGCGGTTCCGGTGAGCGTCCGCACGAAGCGGCTCGACTCCGGCGTCGCGCAGGCGATGTCGGCGGTCAGCGCCGCCGCGAAGAAGGGGCTCGGCGACCCGGCCCTCGCCGAACTCGTCGTGATCCGGGCCTCGCAACTCAACCACTGCGCCTTCTGCCTGGACATGCATCTGGGCATCGCCCGGGAACTCGGGGTGGGTGACCGGCAGTTGGACATGCTGGCGGCCTGGGAGGAGGCCGGGGACGTCTTCGACGAGCGGGAACGGGCCGCGCTCGCGCTGACCGAGGCGGTCACCGTACTCACTGGGGGCACCTCCCAGGCTTTCGGCTCTGGGGGAGGGTTCGTGCCCGATGATGTGTACGACCGGGCCGCCGAGCACTTCGACGGCCCGCGACTCGCCCATCTCGTCGGGCTGGTCGTCGCCATCAACAACTGGAACCGGGTGATGGTCGCCCGGCGCATTCCACCAGGGGGATACACACCGTGACCGACAGCGTGGGCCGCACCGAGACCAAGGTCGAGACCTTCCGCGTACTGCATCGCCGCAAGGCGCCCGGCGACCCGCTGGTCCTGCCGGGCCCCTGGGACGCCGCCTCCGCCCGCGTCTGCGCCGAGGCGGGGTTCCCCGCGCTCGCCACGCCGAGTGCGGGCGTCGCCGCCAGTCTCGGGTACGAGGACGGACAGACCCCGGCCGACGAGATGTTCGCGGCGGTCGCGCGGATCGTCCGGGCGGTCGACGTGCCGGTGTCGGCAGACATCGAGGGCGGATACGGGCTAGCGCCCAGGGAGCTGGTCGAGCGGCTGCTGGAGACGGGCGCGGTGGGGTGCAATCTGGAGGACTCCGAGCACGGCGTCCTCAAGGACCCGCGCGCACACGCCGACTGGCTCGCCGAGGTACGGCACGCCGCCGCCGACCGGCTCTTCGTCAACGCCCGGATCGACACCTTCATCCGGGCACCCGGTGACACCGACCCCAAGCAGGCGGCCGAACAGGCCATCGAGCGGGCCGCGTCGTACGTCGCCGCCGGCGCCGACTGCGTGTATCCGATCGGCGCCCCGGTCGACGTACTGCCGCTGCTGCGGTCCGGCATCCAGGGGCCGGTCAATGTGCACGGCACCGTGACCGGGGACCCCTCGCCCACCGCGCTCGGTGAACTCGGGGCCACCCGGATCACGTTCGGACCGGGACTCCAGCGCGAGGCCGCGCGGGCGCTGCGCGGGATCGCCGCGGACCTGCGCTAGCCGATCAGGACAGCCACGCCTTCCACGTGGACTCGTGGCTGTCCGCCCACTTCTTCGCCGCCTCCTCGGGAGACAGCTTCTGGTCGGCGATCATCAGGGAGACCTCGTTCTGGTCCTCGGTCGTCCACTTGAACTTCTTCAGCAGGGCCGCCGCGTCACCGCCGCTCTTGGCGAAGTCCGCGTTGAGGTACTTCTGGAGCGGGGTGTGCGGATAGGCGCAGGCGACCTTCTCCGGGTCCGCGTCGCAGCCCTCCTTGTACGCCGGCAGCTTCACTTCGGTCATGGGGACCTTCTTGAACAGCCACTGGGGCTCGTACCAGTACGTCAGGAAGGGCTTCTCGGCCTTGGCGAACTGCTTGATCTGGGTGATCTGCGCGGCCTCGGAACCGGCGAACACCACCTGGTAGTCCAGGTCCAGGTTGTTCACCAGCGCCTTGTCGTTGGTGACGTAGGAGGGCGAGCCGTCCATGAGCTGGCCCTTGCCGCCGCTCTCCGCGGTGCGCATCTGATCGGCGTACTTGTCGAGGTTCTTCCAGTCGGTGACGTCCGGGTGCGCCTTCGCGAAGTACGTCGGGACGTACCAGCCGATGTGCCCGGTGACCCCGAGGTCGCCGCCGGGCACGATCGTCTTCTTGTCCTTGACGTACCGCTCCTCCTGGTCCGGGTGGCCCCAGTCCTCCATGATCGCGTCGACCCGGCCCTGGCTGAGCGCGTCCCAGGCGGGGATCTCGTCGACCTGGACGGTGTCGACGCGGTAGCCGAGCTCGTGCTTCAGGAGGTACTGGGCGACGGCCACGTTGGCCTGCGCGCCGACCCAGGACTGCACGGACAGCGTCACGGTCTTCGCGCCCTGCGCGCCCGCGAAGGGCGACGCCTGCTTGGTCATGTCGGCGGCGCCGCAGCCGGACAGCAGCGCCACGGCGGACACGCCGGCCACTACGGCGGTGGTGGTACGGATGCGCATGTCACGCTCCCTTCTTCGCGCGGCGTTCGGTCGGCTGGGTCACCCGGTCCAGCATCAGGCCCAGGCAGACGATCGCGGCACCGGCCACCAGACCGGTCGCCAGGTCGCCCCGGGCGAGGCCGGCGACGACCTCGTAGCCGAGCGCGCCACCGCCGACCAGGCCGCCGATGATGACGACGGCGAGGACCAGGACCACGCCCTGGTTCAGGGCGAGCAGCAGCGCCGGGCGGGCGAGCGGGAGCTGGACCTGCCGCAACTGCTGGGTGGGGGTCGCACCGAGCGAGCGGGCCGACTCCAGGGCGGCCGGGTCGACCTGGCGCAGGCCCTGGGTGGTGATGCGTACGACGGCGGGCAGCGCGTAGACGACGGCCGCCGCGACGGCCGGGGCGCGGCCCACGCCGAACAGGGCCACCACCGGGATCAGGTACACGAACTGCGGCATCGTCTGGAAGACGTCCAGGACGGGGCGCAGCAGGCGCTCGACGCGGTCGCTGCGCGCCGCCGCGATGCCGGTCGCGAAGCCCAGCACCAGAGTGACGGCGACGGCCGCCAGCACCTGGGAGAGCGTGTCGAGGGACGGCTTCCACACACCGAGCGCGCCGATCGCGGCCATGGCGAGCACGGCGGTCAGCGCGGTGCGCCAGGTGCCGATCAGCCAGGCCAGGGCGGCGACGATCAGCAGGACCGACCACCAGGGCAGCCACAGCAGGCCGTCGCGCACGGGGTCGAGGACCCAGGTGGTGAAGTGGGCGGCCCAGTCCGCGGTGCCGCCGACGACGGGGACACCGGTGTAGAGGTGGTCGGTCATCCAGTCGACGGCGCGGTTGACGGGCTCGGCGATGTTCAGGACCCAGGCGTCGGGCCAGTCGAGGCGGCCGGCGAGACGTCCGGCGACGGCGACGGCAGCGGTGCCGGCGAGGGCGTACAGCCACAGCTTGCGGCCGTTCGGCTGCGGCTCCTCGCCGAGCTTCTCCCCCGCAGCGCCGGTCACCCGGTCCAGGACGACGGCGAGCAGCACGATCGGGATGCCGGCCGAGAGCGCGGCGCCCACGTCGACCGAGGCGAGTGCCTGGTAGACGCGGTCACCGAGGCCGCCGGCGCCGATGACCGACGCGATGACGGCCATCGACAGCGCCATCATGATCGTCTGGTTGAGGCCGAGGAGGAGTTCCTTGCGGGCCAGCGGGACGCGGGCGGTCAGCAGGCGCTGCCGCGCGGTGGTGCCGAGCGACTCGACCGCCTCCAGCACCTCCTTGTCGGCGCCGCGCAGACCCAGGGCGGTGAGGCGGGCCATCGGCGGGGCGGCGTAGACGACGGTGGCCAGGACGGCGGCGGGGACGCCGATGCCGAAGACCAGGACGACGGGCAGCAGGTAGGCGAAGGCCGGCAGCACCTGCATGGTGTCCAGGACGGGGCGCAGCATCCGGTCCATACGGTCCGACAGGCCCGCGGCGAGACCCAGCAGCACGCCCACGACGACCGAGGCGAGGACCGCCACGACCATCAGCGCGAGGGTCTGCATGGTGGGCACCCACATGCCGAGGAACCCGCAGGCCAGGAACGCGACACCGGTGCCGGCGGCGAGCCGTGGGCCGGCGACGCGCCAGGCGACCAGGGACGCGGCGGCGGTGACGCCCGCCCATCCGGCCGCGAGCAGCACCAGGTACACGGCGCGTACGCAGATGACGACCGCGTTGCTGATGTGCCCGAGGAAGTAGAGGAACAGCGGGTGGCTGTCGCGGTTGTCGATGATCCAGTCGCTGACCTTGGTCAGCGGTTCGGAGACGTCGACGGTCAGCGCGCCCGGCCAGGCGCCGCTCGCCCAGCGGGCGTCGGCCAGCGGCACGAGGACCGCGGCGGCGAGCGCGAGCAGCAGCAGCTTGCGGACGACGGGATGCTTGAGGAAGCCGGGCAGGGCCGTGCGCGGGGCGGCGGCGGTGACAGTGGCCATCACACGGCCTCCTTGCGCTGCTCCGTCCCCGCTGTGACTGGCCGCTCCGTCCCGGCCACGACCTGGAGAAGCCGCTCGTGGTCGACCACCCCGAGACAGCGGCCGCCCTCCATGACCCGGGCCGGGGCACCGGAGCGCGCCACGGCCTCGATGGCCTCGGACACGGTCGCGTCCGGCGCGAGGGCGGGGCCGTTGCCGGCCTCGTCGGCCGACGCGGCGCGCATGGCCGTACGGACCGTCAGGACCTGTTCGCGCGGGACGTCACGGACGAACTCGCGGACGTAGTCGTCGGCCGGGGAGCCCACGATCTCCTCCGGCGTGCCGAGCTGGACGACACGGCCGTCGCGCATGAGGGCGATGCGGTCGCCGAGCTTGAGGGCCTCGCTGAGGTCATGGGTGATGAAGACCATCGTGCGGCCCTCTTCGCGGTGCAGTCGGACGACCTCCTCCTGCATGTCCCGCCGGATCAGCGGGTCGAGCGCGCTGAACGGCTCGTCGAAGAGCAGGACCTCGGGGTCGACCGCGAGCGCCCGGGCGAGGCCGACGCGCTGGCGCTGACCGCCGGAGAGCTGGCCCGGCCTGCGGTGCTCCATGCCCTCCAGGCCGACCTTGGCCACGACCGCGGCGGCCCGCTCACGGCGCTCCGCCTTGCCGACGCCCTGGATCTCCAGGCCGTAGGCCACGTTGTCCAGGACCGTGCGGTGCGGGAGCAGGCCGAAGTGCTGGAAGACCATCGCGGCGCGGTGGCGGCGCAGTTCGCGCAGCCGGGTCTTGTCCATGGCGCGGACGTCCTCGCCGTCGATGGCTATGGAGCCGGCCGTCGGTTCTATGAGCCGGGTCAGGCAGCGCACCAGGGTGGACTTGCCCGAGCCGGACAGGCCCATCACCACGAAGACCTCGCCCTTGCGGACGTCGAACGACACGTCGCGGACGGCCGCCGTGCAGCCGGTGCGCTCGCGCAGTCCGGCGGGGTCGAGCGCGGTCAGGTCCGGGTCGGCGGGGACGCGGTGGGCCTTGGGGCCGAAGACCTTCCACAGGCCCTCGACGGAGAAGACCGGCTTCTCGGTCGGGGGCTTGCGGGTCTCGGGCGCCTCGGGCATCTCGGGGGTCGTGGTCCGGGTCGTCGTACTCATCACGCCTCACCTCCAATCAGGTCGACGGCCTTCTCCCCGACCATGAGCACCCCGATCATCGGGTTCACGGCGGTCATCGTCGGGAAGACAGAGGCGTCGGCGATACGAATTCCTTGCAGGCCGCGGATCCTCAACTGCGGGTCGACCACGGCCAGTTCGTCGTCGGCGGCGCCCATGCGGCAGGTGCCGGCCGGGTGGTACACGGTGTGCGCGACCTTGCGCGCGTACTCGCTCAGCTCCTCGTCGCTCGTGACGTCCGGGCCGGGGCACACCTCGCGCTTGAGCCAGTTCGCCAGCGGTTCGGTCTTGGCGATCTCGCGGGCGATGCGGATGCCGTCGACGAGGGTGCGGCCGTCGTAGTCGTCCTCGTCGGTGAAGTAGCGGAAGTCGAGCGCGGGCTTCACGGACGGGTCGGCGCTGGTGAGGTACAGCTTGCCGCGGCTCTTGGGCTTGGGGATGTTCGGGGTCATCGAGACGCCGAACTCCGGGCGCTGGTAGCCGAGGCGCTCGGGGTTGTCCGTGAACGGGATCTGGTAGAAGTGGAACATCAGGTCGGGGCCCTGGTGTTCGGGGTCGCGGCGCACGAACAGGCCCGCGTCGGAGTCCATCGCGGAGTTCTCCGGGATCGGTCCGTCGGTCTCCCAGACGATCACCGACTCGGGGTGGTCGAGCAGGTTCTCGCCGACGCCCGGCAGGTCGTGGACGACCGGGATGCCCAGTTGGGCCAGGTCCTCCTTGGGGCCGATGCCGGAGTGCATCAGCAGCCGGGGCGAGTCGACGGCTCCCGCGCACAGGACGACCTCCTGCCGGGCGCGGATCAGGATCTCCTCGCCGTCCTTGGTCCGCACGTGCACGCCCTCGGCGCGAGTGCCGTTCAGCTCCAGCTTGTACGCCCACGTCTCCAGCAGGATCGTGAGGTTGTCCCGCTCGTCCATCACCGGGTGCAGATACGCCACCGACGCCGAGGAGCGCTTGTTGTCCTCCGGGTGGTAGGCGAGGTCGAAGAAGCCGGCGCCCTCGGTGAAGGGCTGCTTGTTGAAGCCCTCGACGCGCGGGACGCCGAGCGCGCCGAGCGCCGCGTCGACGAAGTCGCGGGCGATGGCGTTGCGGTCCTTCTCGTCGACCGGGACGATGTTGTTCTTGAGCCGGGCGTAGTACGCCTCCATCGGGACCGCGCCCCAGCCCTTGGCGCCGGCCTGCTCCCACTCGTCCCAGTCGGACGGCAGCGGCTTGAAGGCGATCAGCGTGTTGTGCGAGGAGCAGCCGCCGAGCACGCGGGCGCGGCTGTGCCGGATGTGCGAGTTGCCGCGGGGCTGCTCGGTGGTCGGGTAGTCGTAGTCCAGCTCGCCGCCGAGCAGACCCATCCAGCGGCGCAGGGTGAGCACGTCGTCCCGGCCGACGTCGCTGGGGCCTCCCTCGATCACGGCGACGGTGGTGTCGGGGTTCTCGGTCAGCCGGGAGGCGATGACGGAACCTGCGGTGCCGCCGCCGATGACGACGTAGTCGTAGACAGGGGGGTTCTGGGACATGGGGGGTACTCCAAGAAGGATCAGGCTTGCGGGGCGGTGACCGCCGCGCCCCCAAGGGGCGCGGGGAACTGCGCGACCAGCCACAACGGCGCGGCACACGGCCGACGGCCGGTAGCGGCAGGTCCGTAGTCGCGACCTGCCTAGCCGGCGAACCAGCGCACGGGCTTCGGCGCCAGGTTCTGGTACACGTGCTTGCTCTCCCGGTACTCGGCGAGTCCGGCGGGGCCGAGTTCACGGCCCACCCCGCTCTTGCCGAAGCCGCCCCACTCCGCCTGGGGGAGGTAGGGGTGGAAGTCGTTGATCCAGACCGTGCCGTGGCGCAGTCGGCCCGCGACCCGGCGGGCCCGTCCGGCGTCGGCGGTCCACACGGCGCCGGCGAGGCCGTACTCGGTGTCGTTGGCGAGGGCGACGGCCTCGTCCTCGGTGCGGAAGGTCTCGACGGTGAGGACCGGGCCGAAGACCTCCTCGCGCACCACGCGCATGTCGCGGTGGCAGTGGTCGAGGACGGTCGGCTCGTAGAAGTAGCCGCTCTGCGGGCGCTCCTCGGACGGCTCGGGCCGCTTGCCGCCGGAGCGCAGCACGGCGCCCTCCTTGAGCGCGGAGTCGACGTAGCCCTCGATCTTGGCGCGCTGCTGCTCGGAGACGAGCGGGCCGCACTCGACGCCGTCGGCGGTGCCGCGGCCGAGGCGGATCTGCTGCGCGCGGCGGGCGAGTTCGGCCACGAAGCGGTCCCGGACGGACTCCTCGATGATCAGGCGGGCGCCCGCCGAGCAGACCTGGCCGCTGTGGATGAAGGCGGCGTTGAGGGCCTGGTCGACGGCGGTGTCGAAGGCCTCGTCGGTGGCGCAGGCGTCGGCGAAGACCACGTTGGGGTTCTTGCCGCCGAGTTCGAGGGCGACCTTCTTGACGGTGGGCGCCGCTGCCTGGGCGACCTTGGTGCCGCTGATCAGGCCGCCGGTGAAGGAGACGAGGTCGACGTCCGGGTGGTCGGAGAGCCGGGCGCCGACGGAGTGGCCCGGGCCGGTCACGATGTTCGCGACGCCGGCCGGCAGGCCCGCCTCGGCGAGCAGCTCGATCAGGGCGATCGTCGTCAGCGGGGTGATCTCGCTGGGCTTGACGACGAAGGTGTTGCCGGCGGCGAGCGCGGGCGCGATCTTCCAGCTCGCCTGGAGCAGCGGGTAGTTCCAGGGCGTGATCAGCCCGCACACGCCGACCGGCTCGTGGACGACGACGCTGTGGATGTCGGGCGAGCCCGCGTCGACGACCCGGCCGGGGGCCTCGGCGGCGACGAGGTCGGCGAAGTAGCGGAAGGCGTCGGCGACGCAGTCGATGTCGACCCGGCCCTCTTCGAGGGTCTTGCCGGCGTCGCGGCTCTCCAGCAGGCCGAGCTTCTCGCGGTCGCGCACGAGCAGGTCGGCCACGCGGCGCAGCAGGGCGGCACGCTCGGCGACGGGCGTGCGGGGCCACTCGCCCTGGCCGCCGTCGAAGGCGCGGCGGGCGGCGTCCACCGCGAGGTCGGTGTCCTTCTCGTCACCCTCCGCGACCAGGGCGAACGGCGCCCCGTCCGCGGGGTCGAGGATCTCGCGCGTCGCGCCGGAGACGGCCGCGCGCCATTCCCCTCCCACGTGGATGGTGTCGCGTGCCTGCAGTTCCGTACTTTCCGCCATGATCGGTGTTGCCTTCCGTTCCTGTTCAGAGCCCCTGTGTCACATGTGTGCCACTCACGGGACCGAGTGCGCCTGCCCCCGGCATACGGATGCATGCGCGATCCATGGCCGAAAGTGCGCTGTGTCACTGAACCGGCGCCGGATTCCTGGACGCGGAAGGAACCTTTGACTAAAGTCAAAGAAATATGGAGCCAGTATCGACGGACCATGTGACGGCCTTCCGCCGCTTCAACCGTTACTTCACGCGCCGAATCGGCGTACTGGACGACCACTACCTCGGCCAGGACCGCCCGCTCGGCGAGGCACGGCTGCTGTTCGAGGTCGGGGACGGGATGTCCCTGCGCGAGCTCAGGAGCCGGCTCGGCCTCGACGCCGGATATCTGAGCCGGATGGCGAAGGCGCTCCAGGCCCAGGGCATGGTCACGCTGAGCGCGCACCCCCGGGACAACAGGCTGCGCAAGATCGAGCTGACGCAGGCCGGGCGGACGGAGGTCAAGGAGCAGAACCGGCGGGCGAACCTGGTCGTGGCCGGGCTGCTCGACGGCCTCAGCGAACCGCAGCGCGCCGAGCTGACCGGGGCGATGGCCACCGCACAGCGCCTGCTGCGCCTCGCGGGCATCACCGTCGCCCTGGTCGACGGCGCCGCCCCGGACGCCAGGGCCTGCCTGGACGGCTACGCCGCCGACATCGACGAGCGTTTCCCCGAGGGGTTCGACAAGCGCGACCTCGTACAGCCGCAGGAGGTGTCCGGCGACTCCGGCGCGTTCTTCGTCGCCTACGAGGAGGACCGGCCGGTGGGCTGCGGCGCGCTACGGCGCCTGGAACCCGGCGTCGGCGAGATCCGCCACGTCTGGGTGCACCCCGCCGCCCGCCGCCTCGGCCTCGCCCGCCGGCTGCTCGGCGCGCTCGAACAGGAGGCCGTCGCACGCGACTTGACCGTCGTACGCCTCGACACCCATGCCGCGCTCACCGAGGCGCAGGCGATGTACCGGGCGTGCGGTTACACGGCCATCCCCGCGTACGACGACAACGTCTACGCCAGCCACTGGTTCGAGAAGCGGCTGGCGCGCTGAGCGGCTCCGTCAGCTCACGAACCAGCCGATCACGATGATCATGGCGACCACGCAGAAGCCCAGGCCGCCCGCGAGCAGACAGCCCGGCGTGCCGAGCCGGCCGACGATCCTGGCCGTGAACGACCGCGGTGCGAGGGGCGGCGGCTGCTGCGGCGGCGTCATGGGTGCCGGGGCGGTGTGGGGCGACGGCAGGGATTGGCCCCCCGGCGGCGCTGACTGCGGCGGTTTGTCGATCCGCATCAGCGCGTTCGCCAGCAGATGGCTCCACACCACCGGCGGCAGATCGGGGACCCGGCCGTCCGGCGGATCGATGATGCTCTGCCGGAGCCAGTTGCCGGTGGTGGGGTGGGAGTCGCGGCTCAACCGGTACAGCAGTTCCTGCAGTTGGCGCAGATGGCGCTCGTCCCTGGCCAGCGGCGCGACCGCCCATGTGAACAGGCGGGCCGCCCGGGACGCCCGGTCCGCTCCCGACCTGCCGTCCGCGGCCGGCCCGTGCGGCGTGAAGTACAGGCCGTTGTATAGCACTTCGGCACACACCTCGTGCCGCATCTCCAGCGGACGCGCACCGGCCCGGTTCGGCTCTCCCAGTACGTCGAGCAGCAACTCCACCGACTCCAGCGGGAGTTCGCGCGAGCACAGCTCGTGCACCAGCACTTCGTCGCGCTGCCTGCGCAACTCCGCCAGCAACATGTTCTGCCCCATGACATCACCGCGCCGGTGACCGCGGAGGTCCTGGTGCAGGGCGGGCTGGTGCAGGGAGTGCGGAGGGGCGGTGGGGGGAGGCGGTGGCAGGGGGGCGGGGTTCTCATGCGGCTGCGGCTGCGGCGGCGAGTACGGCTGCGGGTACGGGTCCGTGCGCGGCTGCGGCGGCGGCTCCGCGTACGACTCCGTGTACGAGGCCGGATACGACTCCGTGTACGACGCCGGTTTCGAAGCCGGATACGGCTCCGAGGCGACGGCGGCTCGGGCCGGGTCACGGTCCCGCGCGGGAGCCTCCGCCGGCACCTCCGGATCCGCCGGCTCCCCCGCGCGGGGCGTGGGCGCCAGTGCCGGGATCCTCGTGCCGTTCGGCGGTGTGCGGTCGGTGCCGAGGATCTCCTTGAGCCGGGCGCGGCGGCGTTCCCAGTCCAGTGCCGCGCCGCCCCGGAGTTCGTCGGCCAGTTGCGGCACACCGGCGTCCGCCTCCGGGTGGGCGAGCACATGCCGTACGAGTTCGGCGGCCGCCCAGAGTTCGAACCTGGGGTTGGCCGGCCTGCCTCCCCTGACCCGGGCCAGCAGGCCGGAGCCGCCGGTGTCCGGGTCCCAGCGCGGGACGGACGTGAGCCGCAGGGGATGGCTGTCCGCGGTGTCGTAGGTGGCGAAGGTCCACTGCTGCTCCAGCCAGGAGCCGAAGAGCAGGAACAGCCCGAGGTAGACCAGCGGCACCGCCTCCTCGTCGGGCCAGCCGGGGTGCCGCTTCTCCTCCATCAGCAGCGACAGCCGCTGGGTGGGATCGCGCAGCCACTCCGCCGCGGTGAGGGTCAGCGCGTGGTTGACCGACGGCAGCCGGTCCAGCATGTCCGGCAACCGCCTGAGCGCCAGCGCGTCGAGCTTCGCGCTCTCGACCGGGTCCTGCTTCCCGGAGGCCGTCTCGGCCTTCTCCCGGCTGCCCCAGCCGCCGTACGCGAGCCCGAGGCACTGACGCACCTTCAGGGTCCCGCGATCACCGACCAGGACATGGCTGACGGTGCTGGGCCGTCCGCCCCGGTCGGTGGTGGGCCAGCGCTGGACGAGCAGCACGGCGCCGTCGCCGGACAGCGTGCGTACGACGCTCGGCCGGGCGGCCGCCGCACCGGACACCCACAGCAACGGGCCCAGTTCCCGGCCGAGTGCCTCGGCGCGCTCGGCGTCGCAGGAATGGGCGACGGCGTTCATGCCGGTGCCCTGGCGGCCGTGGTTGCCGTCCCAGCGGTAGACGACCTGCTGTACCGGTCCCCGGTCCTGGAAGTCGTTCACTGATGTTCCCCTCCCTCGGACCCCTCGGGCTCCTCGGTCCCTTCCGGCGTCTGAAATCCCTCGGCCTGCTGGGCCTCCTCCCACGGCACCGCCTCCAGCGCGGGCGGCTCCCCGACCGCCAACGCGTCGGCACCGCCCGGCACCTGGATCAGCCCGTGCAGGGCGAACAGCGACAGCAGCGGCTCCAGCACCCGCCGGGGTCCCGCCCCCGCGGGATAGCGGCCCTGGTCCTCCTGGCCGCCGGTGGCCGACGCGACATGCAGGGTGCAGCGGCGGATCGCGTCGAAGGGGCGCAGCCACGCCTGGCCCGCGTGCCGGCGCAGCAGCCCGTACAGGTCGCGGCTCTCCTCAAGGATCAGCGCCGGGTCCAGCGAGGAGGCCGGCGGCCGGGTCAGCCAACGGTCGACGGGCGGCTGGAACCTGAGCAGGTCGGCCTTGCCGAGCACCATCGCGGCCGGCACGTCCAGGTACCCGCCGCTCTTCGGCAGCCGGTCCAGGACCGTGCCGAACGCGAGGTCGCCGTCCCGGTTCACCTCCACGCCCCAGCGCTCCCTGGCGTGGTCGAGCTGCGGCAGCGGCAGGGCCAGCGCCGGGTCGACGACGAACACCAGGGCGTCGACGCCGAGCAGGAAGCGCAGCGCCGCGTCGGTGCGGACGAGGTCCTCGCCGCCGAGGTCGAAGAAGGCGACCGGGCGCACCTGTCCGCGCGCGTCGGTGATCAGCAGCGACTCCACGAAGCGGGCGAAGTCGTCCATGCCAAGGGCCGGCGTGTGGTCCAGGACCTTGCCGCTGCGCAGCGGCTGCACCCGGTCGCGTACGAACCGGGCGTGCTGCTCGGGATTGACGGACTGCCACTTCAGGCCGAACGGCTCAAGCCCGCCGTCGGTGATCGCCGCGATCATCTGGGTCAGCAGATGGCTCTTGCCCGTGGAGGACTGGCCGACCATCGCGACCGTCAGCGGGCGGCCGTACGTCAGATAGGGCACCGGGATGTAGTGCGCGGGGAACTCCGGGTCCGCCGTGCACTTCTGGACGGCGCCGCGCATGATGTCGGTCCGCCGCACGGGGTTGTTGATGCCCTTGAGGTCCAGCGGCTTGTACTGCATCCGGCTGTCGGTGACGAACAGCTTGCCGAGGTCGAGCCGGATGGACTCCAGGCAGTACGGGCAAAGCACCTCGGCGCCGGCCTGCTCGGACTCCGATCCTGCGCGCGGGCGGACGGCGGGGGCCTGCCGTTTGAGCCGCAGTGCCTCCTCGAAGGCGTCGTGGTGCGGGCGGGTCTCGTCCGGGGGCACCGCGAGCCGGACGCGGCGGGCGGCGCCCGGCGCCACCAGGTCGAGCACCTGCGCGGGCGTCGGCCGGTCGGCCGCCCTCGTGGCGAAGGCGTCCCGCAGCGTCTGGTCGAGCTTGCGGTGATCGCCCAGGTCCGCGGGCGGCCGGTCGGCGGGGCCCGGTCGTCCGGTCGCCAGCCGGTACAGCACCTGGGCCGCGCTCCACACCGCGTCCCGGGGGTCGGCGAGCCCCTCGCCGCCGCGCTGTTCGGGCGGGCAGAAGGGCGAGCGGCCCCACGGACGCCTCGGCCGTCCGATCCGGGTCACCGACTCCAGCCCCCACATCTGGACCTTCGCACCGTCCCAGAGGACGGACGCGGGCGAGATGCCGCGCGGCACCAGGCCCTGGCCCTCCAGCAGACACAGGGCCAGCATCAGATCGCGGGTGAAGACCTCCTGGTCGGCCGCGCCCATCACATGGATCCGCGAGACGGCGGTGCCGCGCGGCGGGTCGTACAGCAGGAACGGCTCGGCCGTGTCCAGCTCGTGGCCGATGAGCCGTGGGAAGAGCGCCGCGTACTCCGTGTCGCCGAGCACCTGGAGCAACTGCACGGCGGTGCCCGCCTCGGTGTCCAGCAGGGCGCGCGCCGCCGGGTTCGCCGCGTCCTTGGCGCTCAGCCGTACCTGCACGCACTGCTGGCCCTCGTCGTCGAGCACGGCCTTGCGCAGCAGTTGGGGCAGCAGCCGGTCGCGGCGGAACTCCCGGCCGACCCGCACCGGGGTGACGCGCCGGCGCCCCGACGGCACGGTGAAGCCGAGCTTGTCCGGCGGCGGCCCGCCCGGCCCCGGCGGACGGGAATGCGTGGTGCTGGTCACCGGCGGTCCTTTCGTTCGTGCAGGTGCGGCGGGCCGCAGGGGTCCGTGCGGGGCGGTACGGGACGCGGAGTGCCGATCACCAGCGATCGCCGTCCCCTCGGTCGCCGCCCTCTCGGCCACCGTCCCCGCGCTCGCCGGAACCCGACCAGTCGTCCGAGGCCAGCCAGTCGTCGGAGTCCGTGCGGTCGTACGCGTCCGTCCGGTCGTGGTCGTACGAGGCGGTGCGGTCGTACGCGTCCGTCCGGTCGTACGGGTTCGTCGCCTCGCCCCGGTCGTGGGCGTCGTCCCGGTCATCGGAGCCGCCCCGGTCATCGGAGCCGTCCCGGTCGTAGGAGCCGCCCCGGTCGTAGGAGCCATCCCGGTCGTAGGAGCCATCCCGGCCATCGAAGTCGGCCCGGTCATAGGCGTCGGCTCGGTCATACGCGTCAGGCCGGTCATAGGAGTCAGCCCGGTCGTACGCGTCCGTCCGCTCGTACGGGTTCCCCGTGCCGTACCGCTCCGTCATCCCCGCGTCCGTGTCCGTCCCGTCGGGTCCGGAGCCGTGCCGGGCGCGGACGGTGTGCACCACGCCCATCCGCAGCGGGGTGAGCCGCACCAGGCCGGCGTAGCGGCCCGACGAGGTCCACAGGACTTCCTCCGGGTGCACCGAACCGCTCGCCCGCCAGGACTTCTCGACCTCGTCGCGTACGGCACTCGGGGCGAACCTGAGCCAGGTCGCGGACGCCGGGTCGCGGCTGAGCAGCGTGCCCTGCTCAGGTGTGGACAACTGCACCACCGCCTGCCGGTCGGCGTCCGCGCCGACCAGTTCGGCCAGTCCGTACGGATCCGTGCCGAGCAGGTTCGCCGAGGTGGCGCGGACACGGCGCGGGGCGGCGAACGGGGGCGGGGCCAGCACCCCGTTGTGCCGGAGGTGATGGCGGGCCGTGGACAGCAGCTCGCGGACCCGCTCCTCGGTGCGCCGCACGGCACGCGCGCCGGCCTGGCCGCGCTCGACGGCGCCCCAGTAGTGCTTCATGGCCTCCAGGGCGGCGTCCGTCAGATCGGCGGACAGGGTGGCTACCAGCTCCGGCCCGCCCTCACCGCTCTCCCGCTCCAGCCAGCGCGGCACCTCCTTGGCACGGTCCCCCGAGGCGGTCCCGGAGCCCTTCGCCCGATCCCGGTCCCGGTCGCCCTCCCGGTCCTTGTCCTCCCCGGCCTCGTCCCACGGCTCGCCGTCCTCCCAGGCGTACATGCTCGCCCAGTCGCCGTCCGCGTCGCCGTCCCCGGCGTAGGCGTCGTCCGGTTCCAGGTCGGGGTCGCTGGAGAGCCAGTCGTCGTCGGCGTGCGCGCCGGCACCGGACGCGCCGGACGCCACGCCCGCCGCGAGCCGCGCCGGCTCGGGCACCGCCTCCGCCTCCGCCGCGGCGGCCGTCGCCCGCAGCATCCCGGCGACGGAACGGGCGGCGTCGGCGCAGTACAGGCGCTCCTCGACGGCCCAGTGCTCGCGGACCGCCTCGGCCAGCAGGCCGTCCAGACCCTCAAGGGCCCGGCGCAGCACGGCGGTCGTGTGACCCGGGGCCCAGGCCGCGGCCGCCGCCCGCCACAGCCGGCGTACGGTCTCCACCGCGATCCCGAGTCCGACCAGCAGCCCGATCGTGCCCATCCAGACCGGCGATTCGGTCGCGTACCCCACTCCCGCGCCGAGAGCGGCACCGCAGAACGCCGCGACCCTCGGCGCCACGGCCCAGCGGCCCGGGCGCCCCGCGCCCCGCAGCCGGGCCGCCCCGAGGGTCGCCATGCCGGCGAACAGCAGCGGCACGAGGACCGCGAGGGCGAGGAACGGCCCCGACCACAGCGCGCCGAGCAGGCCCGCCCCGGCCGCGGCCAGCGGTCCGGCCACCGGCAGTCCGGGCACCTCGGTGCCGGCCGCTCCCGCCGTCTGCCGGGTCACCGTCTCGGCGGAGTACGGGGCGAGCTTCGGCAGCAGCGCCGAGCCGGGCAGCGGCTCCACTCGTCCGGCCAGTCCGGTGAAGCGCTGAGCCACCGAGCGCAGGGCGAGCCCCTGCCCCAGCAGCTTCAGGGCGAACTCCCGCAGCCCCTCGCCGATCCGCTCCCCCATGCCCTCGGCCGACGGCACCCGCAGCCCGAGGGCCGCCAGCCGGGTCGTCGACTCGGCGGCGGCCGGGGCCGTGCCGCCGCCGCTGCGCAGGGCCGTGGCGACGAGGTCCCGGTAGTTGTCGAGCGCCTTGCGCGCCTGGTCGACCTCCGCCTCGAACGTCTCCCGGCGGGAGGCCCGCAGCAGGCCGGGCAGGGTCCGCAGCCCGGCCATCGCGTCGTCGGCGTAGTCGAGCGCGTCCGCGCAGGCGCGGTAGGCGTCGTCGGCGATGCCGCCGGGTCCCCGGTGCCCCAGGTCCCGGTCCCTGCGGCCGGCCACCAGCCCCCGCAGCGGCTCCGGCAGATCGGCTCCGGAGGAGGCGGTCAGCACCACGTCCGGTGCCAGGTCGTCGTCCGCCCCGGCGAACCGGGTGAGCGCGTCGCGCCAGGCCCGGTCGCGCACCTCCGGCGGCAGGTCCTGCTCCAGCAGCCGTACGCCGGGCGCGGCGACGGCCCCCGGCAGCGCACGGACGCGGTCCAGCACGCTGAGGTAGACGTCCGGGACCGACAGCACGTCCACGAGGACCGCCAGCGCGTCCGGGTCGTCGGGCTCGGGCTGCTCCAGCGCGGTGCGGGCGGAGCGCAGATCGCCGGCCCACAGCAGGCCGCTGCCCGATGCCCGCAGCACCGAGGGGCGCAGCAGCCGGCGGTCGGGCTGGAAGCCGCCTTCCTCACCGGCGAAGGAGCCGGGCGCGCTGCCCACCAGCAGGACCAGCAGCCGGACCTCGCCCACCGCCCGGTAGCCGGTGAGCAGTTCGTACTGCGTCTGGTGGTCGTTGAGCCCGGCCGGGGTGTCGACCACCAGGAACAGCGGGTCGTCCGGTTCCGGCAGTCCGGCCCGGCCCAGCTCCTGGGCGACCCTGGCCCGCAGGGCCGAGGGGCTGTGCAGCGCCGCCGCCCCGGCGCGCAGGTCCAACTGGATGACGGTGCGGAAGGCCTGCGGCGTGCTCACTGCGCGTCACCGTCCCAGGGGTTGTTCCGGCCGGCGTCGCCCGGGCCGTCCTCGGCACCCCAGGTGCTGCTCCGGCGCGGGTCGGACGGCTCTTCGTCGTCCCACGGCGTCCGCCGCCTGCCGCCCTGTCCGTCCCGCCCGTCCGCGCCCCTGCGGTCGTCGAGGTCGGGATCTACGTAGTCGTCGTGCCGACGGTCACCGCCGGAACGCCCGAAGCCGTCCCGGTCACCACCGGAACGCCCGAAGCCGTCCCGGTCACCACCGGACCGGCCATAGTCCTCCCGGTCACCGCCCGAGCGGCCATAGTCGTCGCGGTCCTCGTGCCGGCCCGGCCGGGGTCCGGTCGCGCCGTCGCCGCGGTCGGTCCAGCCGTCGCGGCCCTCCGGTTCCGCCGCGCCGCGTTCGTCGCCGTACGGGCGGTCGGAGCCGTACGGCCTGCCCTCGCCGGACGGCCTGCCCTCGCCGGACGGCATGCCGTAGTCGTCTCCGCGCCCCCGGCCGCGCGGCGGGACCGGTGCGGTGCCCCAGTCGTCCTCGTCGGGTGCCGGGCGCCGGGGCGGCGAGTAGTCCTCGCGGGTGCGGGGGTCGGCCGGGGTGCCGCCGCGGACGTGTTCCAGCAGGGTGCGCAGCGTCGGCTGGACGGCACGCTGGTCGCCGAACTCGGTGTCCAGCGCGGCGGGCAGGGTCTCCGCCCAGAACTCCCGCAGCGGGCGCACCCAGCCCTCGACCCGCTCGCCGCCCTGCTCCCGGCGCTCCGCCAGCAGTTCGAGCTGGCGCGGGGCGACCTTCTCGACCAGGTCCACGAAGAGCGGATGCGGCTCGCTGCCGGCCCGGGCCAGGCCCACCGGCTGAGCCCCCATCAGCTCACGGCAGTAGTCCTCGACGATCCGCTCGTCGTCCAGGACCGTCCAGCGCTCGTACGACCGCATCAGCTCGGCCCAGCTCGACACCCCGCCGGGGAAGTCCCCGAGCCGCAGCCGTACGCCGGGGACGTGCGTGCCCTTCTCGGGGTGCAGCCGCAGCCGGATCCGGTCCGGCGAGGCCGGGTCGCCGTCGACGACGTCCACCTGGCCGTTCCACATGCAGCACAGCAGGCGGTGCAGGATGACGCGCCGGTCCTCCTCGCTGCTGACCATCCAACTGTCCCGGTAGCCGAGCCGCTGCCGCCATCGCAGCACGTCCTGGGCCTGCTCGGAGTCCTTGGCCCGGGCCCACTGGCGCAGCACCTTGCGGGCCTCGGGCACCTGGGTGAGGCTCATCTCGCTGCGGAAGAGGACGACGGTGATGGAGTCGCTGTCCACGCCCCGGTACTCCACGGAGTTCTTCGCGTCCGAGGGAAGCCGCAGCGTCTTGCCGAGGAACTCCTGCACCTCCTCCACGGCCTGAACCCGCGGATAGGTGACCAGGACGCGGAGAAGTCCGGTGCCCTCCGGGGTGAACCCGACCGGCAGCAGCCCGGTCAGCTTGCGGCCGAACAGGTCGAGGGCCTCCTTGCTGACCTGGTCCTTGGCGTCCGCGTCACCCGCCGCCGCGGCCAGCAGCGTGCCCATGGACGGCAGCAGCGGCCGCTCCTCCAGGTGTGCCCCGCTCTCCGCGAACAGCCGGGTGATCCGGGCCTCTAGCTGGCCCTTGACCCGGGCCACCGACCCCTCGGGGTCGCGCCGGCTGAGCCCGTGGACCTGCCGCCAGGTGTCGCCGTCGACCAGCTTGAGCAGCAGCGCGGCCTCGTCGTCGTTCTCGCGCAGCCCCTCCCGGCGGATCAGCCGGGTGACGACGTCCTCGTAGAAGTGGTTGAGGGTGCGCTGCGGCGGCAGCAGATACGAGATGCCGGTGCGGTCCTCGTACAGTTCGAGGCCCTTCTGCTGGGCGGACTTGCGCTCCTGGTCGCTGTGCCGGCGAAACGCGCTGACCAGGCGGCCGAGGTCGGTGCCGGCCGCGTCGGCCTGCGGCTGCCAGTGCAGTTGCTGTTCGCGCCAGGCCTCGTGCCACACCAGCCGGCAGCGCCACTGGTACCAGAGGTTCTGCTCCTCGATCGCGGCTTGGACGTCGTCGTCGCCCCAGCGGGCCGGCGCCAGGCCCCCCAACTGGCCCTTGATCCGGGGGATCTTGGGCGGCTGTTCGGCCACCCCGGGCGGGCGCTGCGGGGTACGGGCGCGATGGTCCAGCATGCCGAGGAAGCCGAGCCGGGCGATGGGTTCCTCACTGTCCGGGACGCCCCTGACGATGCGTTCGGCGAGGAAGGGGTCAACGGTCTGGAGCAGCTTGTCGATGGCGGGGCGCGGGGCGAACCGGTCGGCCATGGCGATGGCCGCGCGCTCCGCCTCGGAGCGCAGGTCGGACAGCAGCCGTTGCATGTCCGCGATGCGCTCGCCGAGCGCCTGCTCGATGCTGCGGCCCCCGCGCGGCAGCGGATCGGGCTCGGGCACCGGCAACTGCCTGCGTTCCCACAGCTCTTCGAGGTGGGAGTCGGCGAAGAGCTGCCGGATCATCGGCACCGCCTCGTCCCGCAGGGCCGCGCGCGGCGCCTCCACGAGGTCGGTGACCGCGAGCCGCAGCAGCCGCCCGGCCACCAGGTCCGCGAGCTGGTCCATGGGGGCGGTCATGGAGGCGACCAGGCTGGTGGACACGCCCTGCCGGCCGATGCCGGTCGGCGACACGGCGCTGCGTTGCACGCCCCGGTTGATGAAGCTGGCCGCGAAGGTCTGGAAGTCGTCGTCGGCGGCCATCTTCCGGCCCCGGGCGCGGCCGTCGCCCAGCTCGGTGCCGATCAGCGACATCACCAGGGAGACGATGGAGCGGCGCAGGTCGTCGGCGCGGATGCCGGCGGTGGGGCTGAACAGGAACGCGGTGGGCAGGATGCCGGTGCGCAGCCGGATCGGGGTGGTGCCGGGGTAGCGGACGCCGAGCCCGAGTTCCTGGTCGAGATCGCCGATCTCGTGGCCCTCGGAGGGCGCGTTCTGCGTGTCCACCAGCCGGAACAGGTCGACCAGGGACCGGGCGGCGTTCAGCTCCGCCTCGCGCCCGCCGCCCGTCGCCGCGGAGAACGACGACGGCATGACGACCAGCGGGTAGATCTTCACGCCGTCGAAGCGGCGCAGTTGGAAGGCGTGGTTGATGAGGTGCAGATAGTCGAGGAAGATCCCGGCGCCGGTGCCGCCGGCCACCGAGAAGGCGACGAACACGTCGCAGCCGTTGACCTTGCCGCCGCCGAGTTCGCTCAGCTCGCCCGCCGACTTGGCGATCGCGTCGATCGCCTGGAGCAGCGGTTCCAGGACCGGGCCGAGGCCGTGCCGGAGCGTGGCGAACAGGGCGGCCCGGCCGACGGTCGGCAACTGGCCGGCGCCGGCGTGCAGCGGGGTGACCTTCGGCTCGTCGATGCGCGGCGGCAGCCAGTCGGCGACCTCGTCGCGCAGCACCGCCCGGAGCATCTTCGTCACCTCAGGGGAGGCGTCGAAGTTCGGCAGCAGGTTGTGGGTGGCCCGGGAGGTCCGGGCGTACGCCGCCCGCAGGGACGGGTCCACGTTGAACTGCGGCAGCCGCTGCAGGTCGCTCTCGCTGTAGTCGGCGTACACGAACTGGAGGCAGTCGGGCAGTTGGAACGGGGCGTGGCCGCTCTGCCGGTGCAGCGCCATGCCGTCGGGTCCGCACAGCTCGGCGCGCAGTCTGCGTTCCAGCTCGGCACCGACCAGTCCGCCGGTGCCGCCCAGGCCGACGAAGAGCATCGGCTGGAAGATCTTCATGGTTTCCTCCCCGCTGTACGACCGGCCGGCGGCCGCAGGATTGTGCTGGGTACGTCCGTGGTGCCGCGCGGCGGGCCGGCCGTGCGGCGGTGCGTTGCGGTGGGGCAGGTGAGGGCGGGCCGGGGGTGCCGGGTCCGGCCCGCCCCTCGGATCACAGGAAGTCGTCGTAGGCGCTGCCCGGGGCCGACGGCCTCGGATCGGTGCCGCCGGCGAAGACGCCCTGCGCCGGGCGGGGCCCCTGGCCGGGGGTCCCGCCGAGCGCGAGGCTCAGCGTGTCGGTGAGCTGGATCTGACCGTGGCTGGGCAGCGGGATGCGGCTGCTGCCCTTGCGCACCACCGCTCCGCCTTCCCGCCTGCGCCGGACGGCGTACGGGCCGTGCGCGCGCCGCTCGATGCGCGGGCTGCGGTGGGCCTCGGCGACGGCGAACTCGTACCACTGCTTGTTGTTGCCGTGCCCGGCCCTGTGCTCGTTGAGGACGGTTCCGTCGGCGGAGACCAGTTGCAGGATCAGCCCGGACGGGTCGCGCCGGCGCCTGCGCAGCCCCAGCCAGGCGACGACCGCGACGACGGCCAGCGCTCCCGCGACGGCGCCGAAGACGAACGCCCACCAGTACTTGTCCCAGATCCCGGGCTCGGGAGTGACCCGTACCGAGACCGGGGCACGTTCGAGGGTCCGGCCGTCGTCGGTGGTGTCGACGACGGTGAAGGTGCCCGAGAGGTCCAGCCCGTCGCCGAGGCGGTCGCCGAAGGCGCTCTTCGGGGAGACCCGGACCGTGATCTCGCGGGTGCCGTGCTCACCGGGCTTGATGGTGATCTGCTTCGGCTCGACGGAGAGCAGCCCGTCCTTCACGTCGGCGACGGACAGCCGCAGGGTGTGCGGGGCGTCGGTGGTGTTGCTGACGTCGACCGTGCCGGTGACCGTGCCACCGGGGTGGGTGCTGCCGTCGGGCAGTTCGAGCGGTGCCTTGACGGGCAGTTCGCCGGGTGCGACCTGGCCGGTCTCGCTGCGCGTGTCGGCGCTCAGCCCCGCGGCGGTCAGCGTGGCGCTCACCGTGAGCGCCCCGTCGGCGTCCTGAGGGATGGTCACGGTGCCGGTGAAGGAGCCGTCGCTGGCGTCGGGGTCGGGCCCCTTGCCGTTGTCGGCGAGGTCGAGCGTGAGCGCAGAGAAGCCGTCCCCGGTCAGCTCGCTGCGCACGCGCAGCCCCTCGTAGTCGCGCGGGTCCTTGATCTCGTAGCCCTCACGCGTCTGCAGCCGCATGGTCACCGTGACCTTCTCGCCGGCCTGCGGCGAGGGCGGGTCCATGGTGATGGCGCCGCGCAGCTCGCCCTGCCAGAGCACGCTGACGGCGACGGGCAGCGAGCGGTGCCCCTCCGGGGCCTCCGCCTTCACCTTCCAGATGCCGGGCAGCGGGTCGACGATCTTCAGCGCCTCGACGGTGCCGGTGCCGCCCGCCAGCTCGAAGCGGGCTCCCTTGTAACGCCCGGAGGTGGTGGGGATCTTGTCACCGGCCGGGTCGATGTAGGTGATCTTCACCTCGGGGTCGCCCTTGTCGACGACGATGCTGCCGACGGTCGCGAGCGGCGAGATGCCGATCTCCAGGGTGGCCGGCGGCCGCTTGCTGGGGCCCTCCTCGTGGCGCAGGCAGTGCGCGGCGGCGAAGATCCGCTCCAGCGTGCTGCCGACGTCCTTCGCCCCGTCGACCTTGTGGGCCTTGGGAGTCGCGGAGGGCAGTTCGACGCAGCCCTTCTGGTAGCCGCCGGCGGCGATCTGGTCGAGCTGCCTCTTGTCCGGGTCGGATCCGAAGCCCAGCGGCCAGATCTGGACGTTCTGCGCGGCGGCCTCCTTCAGCGCCGCCTTCAACTGCCGTTCGCCCTCGGCCGCGCGGTGCGCGGGGTCGCCGTACTTGAAGCTGTCCTCGACGTCCATCTTCCCGTCGGTCAGCAGGAACAGCACTCGGGGCGCCGAGGCGTCGGAGCCGTCGGTGAGGTCGTCGACGCCCTGCCGGATGGCGGTCGGCAGGTCGGTTCCGGTGCCCTCGCTCTTCTTGCGGCCGCGCAGTTCGTCGACGCAACGGCCGACCTCCTCGCGGCCGGCCGCGTCCAGCGTGGTGCGCGGGCACACCGGGTCCACCACGCGCTGGCCGGCCTTCTCCGCGGCGGCGAAACCGAACACCGTGACCTGCGAGGACGACGAGACGTCGCCCAGCGCGATCCGCTTGGCGGCGGCCTTCTCCGCCTTCATGTCCTCAGGTGCGAGGCTGGCCGACTCATCCACGGCCACCGCATAGTTGACGGCCGGGAACGCGGGGGTGGAGTCCGCCGCCGGCACCGGAGCCTGACCGGCCGGCGCCAGCAGGGACACGAACACCGCGGTGCCGCCGAGCACCGAGGCCGCGGCGCGGCGCACCGGTGGCCTTCCTGTCTGCCGTCTTCCCGTGACTCTTCCCACGGCCGTCCCCTTGGTCTTCGACATACGTGCGTGAAGTTCGTGCTGGAGGTTCTTGGTTCGTTTGTGGCGTGTACGTGGTGACGCGTGTGCGCCGCCGCTGGTGCGCGTCGGTGCCCGGCGCGGCGGTGCGTTGGCGTGTGCGCGGTGGTACACCGGTCGCGCGTGCGCCCTGTGCGATCAGCCCGAGGTCATTCCCCAGACCACGGCCAGCACCGCCGAGGGGGCGAGCGCGCCCACCCCCCAGCGGATGGCCCGGTATTTGGCGGACAGGATCGAGCTGACGTCCACGGCCTGGACGAGCAGCCACCTGGCCGGGTCGCGCCCGGCCTCGCCGACCCGGGCGGACAGCCGCGCGAGGTCGTGGGAGGCCACCAGGTCGCCGAAGTACGTCACCCCGTCCCCGGCGCGGACCGTGCCGGTGCGCGGCATCAGCGCCGCGACCAGCGCGGCCACCGCGACGGCCCAGAGCACACCGGACAGGACCAGCGTCACGTCGGCGAGCCCGTCCCAGCCGGGAGTGCCGCGCCACCCGGCCAGGAACGCGGGCAGCGCCAGCGTCCCCGAGAGCAGCACGGCCGCCTTGGAGTCGGCGCGGCCGAGGTCCTCCCGCACGGTCGCCAGCAGCCGCTCGGCGACGATGCGCTCCCCCGCCCGGTCGTTGCAGTGCCGACCCCCGTCCGGCACAGGCACGACCGGGTCGGGGGAAGTCCGTGCCCCGCCCTCGGCGCTCATCGGTCCTCCTCCGCCCAGGACCAGCCGTCGTCCTCGGCACGTCTGCGGCGACGCGAGCGCTCCCACTCCCGCTCGTCGTCCGGGTAGTACGGCTCCGGCCGGTAGGTCCGGGGCCGCTCACCGGAACGCGGCTCATCCTCCGGCCCGTCGCCGGGGACCGGTCCCGCGGAACCGAGCTCCGGCCGCCGCGGCAACCGCCGTACCTCGACCTCGTCGTCGGGGCGGTAGGGCTCCGGCCGGTAGGTCCGCCGGCGGTCCCGATGGCGCGACTCGTCGTCGTGGTCCGCGTAGGCACCCGGCCGGTGGTTCCGGAGCCGGTCGCCGGTATGCGGCTCCTCGTCGTGGTCCGCGTACGCACCCGGCCGGTGGTTGCGGGTCCGGTCGCCGGTGCGCGGCTCGTCGTCGTAGTCCGTGGACGGACCCGGCCGGTGGCCCTGACGTCCGTCCCGGGAGCGCGGCTCGTCGTCGTGATCCCCGTAGGGGGCGTCGTACGGCTCCGGACGGTACGTCCGCCGGCGGCCTCCGGCACGGGGCTCGTCGAACCCGGCGTCGTCACGCGCGTCGTACGCCTCGCCGCGGTCGGGACCGCCCCGTCCGGGCCCGCGCCGGTCGGATCCGTACCGATCGCCTCCGTACCGGTCGGATCCGTATCCGTCACTTCCGTACCCGTCGGGCTCGCCCCGGCGCGGTGCCGCCCGGTGGGGACGTCTCCTGGGCGGTTCGTCCGACGCCCAGTCCGGGTTGAACGGCCGGCCGGGGGACTCCTCCAGCTCCCGGGGCCGGCGCGCGGGCACGGTCCCGATGGGCCCCACCATGGGCCGTCCGTCGCCCTGGTTGAGCAGGTTGAGGACCTGCGTCTCCACGTCCACGGTGGCGAGTTCGCCCCGCTGGGCCATGGCGAAGAGCCGGGCGACCCGGTCCTTCTCGTCCTGCCTGCCCTCCTGGCGGATCTTCTCCAGGAAGTCCTTCGCGCCCTCGGGATCGGCCGCCAGCATGAAGCTGAGCTGCTCCAGCTCGCCGCCCTGCAACATGCGCCGGTACGAATCCTGCCGCAGCCGGATCACCTTGGCCTGGGCGTGCGCGTCCCGCTCCTCGTCGGCGTGCTCGATGGTCCGGTCGTCCACCCGCAGCCGGACGTACAGCCGTACCCGCAGGCCGAGTTCGGAGCCGAGGTCGGCCCAGCGCCCGCCCGCGCACTCGCGGGTGATCGCGCGGTTGGCCTGCTCGGCCTCGGTCACCCGGTAGGTCGTGGTGACCTCCCGCAGCCGTTCGAGGACCGGTGAGGTGAGCCGGTTGGCGACGTCGGTGACGACCTCCAGGGCGGCCAGATGCGGATCGGTCACCGACCACTCGATGTCCACCTCGGCCTTGAAGAAGGTAGTGCCGCCGGCGGCCGGCAGCTCCATCGCCAGCGGTGTCACATACGTGCCGAGCGCGATCTCGCAGATGCTGTGCGGCCGGGCCAGCACCGGCTTGTCGACGTGCTGGACCCCGGAGGCCCGCTTCACCGTGTAGCCGCCGTTCCGGTAGAACTGCACCACCGCCGAGCGCGGACTCACCCGTGGATAGCCGTCCGTCAGCGGGTTGAAGTCCCGCACGAACGGGCCCGCGGGCGCCGTCGACTCGGGGCCCTCCGTCTCCTCCGACTCGAGCGCCCGGTCCTCGTTCTCAGCCATACCTCTCCTCCTCCCGCGTCCTCACCCGACGCGGCCCTGCCTGGCGCGGCCTGCCCTCCGGCTCCACGGCGAGCCACCACAGGTCGCGCGCCTTCGGCTCGGGGAGCGGCTTCTCCGGGTCGTTCATCATTCGGCGCAGCAGCCAGTCCAGCCGCCGCCGGTCGTGCTCCTCGGTCGACAGCGCCGGCAGCAGCGCCGCCAGCCCCGGCCGGGTCCACTCGGCGCCGCTCTTGCGCTCGGCCGAGCGCAGCAGCTCCTCCAGCGAGTCCATCGCCACGTCCTTCGACCGCGCCGTGTTCAGCGCGGTCCACATCAAGTCGGCTATCGCGGGCACCAGTTCGGGCCGGATGGCGGCGAGCGCGAGCAGCACCGGCCAGTCCCCGCGGTCTCCCCAGGGGGAGTCGCTGTCCTCGACCAGCGAGTCGGGGTCCATCAGCAGTTCGTCGACCGTGGTCAGGGCGAGCCGCACGGTCGCCGCGAGCCCCAGGTCCTGGTACGGCTCGCGCTTGTGGTGGGTCCACTCGGCCATCCGCTCCAGCACCTCCGCCGCGTCCGGCAGCACCAGCAGCCGTACGACGTTGTGGGAGGCGACGCTGACCAGTTCCCCGTCGTCGCGAACCCCGATCCTGGCGAGCGCGTCGAGGGTGTCGTCGGTCGTGGCCGCGGCGTTGCCGTAGCCCAGTGCCCAGGCCGCGGTCCAGCGCTGGGAGGCGGTGCCCTTCCTGCTCCAGTCGCCGACCAGCTTGTGCACGGCCTTGCGGTGCGAGTCGTGTCCGGCGGCCTGGTCGAGTGTGGTGGCCGCGAAGATCAGCCGGCGGTTCGTGGTGGCGTCGGCGAGCGGGCGGACCAGCTCGGTGTAACCGTGGTCGAAGTCCCGTACGCACAGCTCTCCGGCGGCGACCGCGGCGCGCATCCACACCTGGGAGCGCGGGTCGTCCGCGAGCAGCCGCAGCCAGCGCACCACCGGCGCCCGGACCGGGAAGTGCCGGTCCCACAGCTCGGTCAGCACGGCGGACGGCAGGGCGGAACCCCGGTAGAAGATCAGCCGCGCGGGCACGTCGTGGCCGTCCACCTCGACCTTGCCGTCGGTCAGTTGGGCGCGCGAGAGCGCCACGTCGGCTTCCGGGTCGTCGCAGAACAGCGGGCGGGCCGGGGTGTTGTCCGGATCGGACTGCACCGACAGTTCCCAGGTCAGCAGGTGGGCGGCGGCGGCCACGGCGCTGTGCGAGGCGCCGCCGAGGACGGCCAGCGCGATCCGGAAGGCCACCGGGTGGAACAGGGTCGCCGTGCCCGAGCGGGCGCGGACCCGGTCCGGCCGCTCCGGCTCGGCGGGCGGCGCGGTCAGCGCCCGGTCCACGCCGGCGAACCACTCCTGGGCCTGCTCGGCGGCGATGCTGCGGCAGCCGGACAGCAGATCGTCGTAGGAGACGTCGCCCAGCACATGCCCGGCCAGCAGCGACGCCAGCAACTCGGCCTCGGCGGGCCGCAGATCGGTCAGCCCGACCGCGTCCGTGACCTCGTCCCGGGCCGCGAGGTCCGCCGCGCGGGCCAGCAGGTCGTCCAGGGACGCGTCGCCCTCCCGTGCCTCGGCGGTACGTTCCTCCAGGCGCTCGCGCAGCCGCGTGGTGAGCAGTTCGTCGGTGGGCGCGGGCGGGCAGAGCATGCCGTAGCGCCCGGCGAGCAGCGGGTTCGCCGCCGAGCCGACGGTGACGACGATCACCGCGAAGGCGTCCCGGCGGGCCAGTGCTGCGGCGAGCTCGTCGAGGTCCATCTCGTCCGGGGGAAGCGCGCCGGGCCGGTTCAGCGACAGCTCCAGCAGATGGCCGGTGCCGTGCCAGGCCTCACCGCCCTCGCCGTCGAGCGTCTCGGCCAACTGCCGGATGCCGCCGTCGGAATCGACCCGGCGCAGGCGGGCGGCGGGCTCCTCGTCGGTGCCGTTCGCCGCGGAGTTGGTGACCTCGTCGAGCAGGGAGAGCGCCGTGCTCGTACGTCCCGTGCCGGGCGCGGCACCGAGCACCAGCAGGCGCCGGGCGCGCAGCGTGTTGCGCAGCCGTACGTACCCCTCCGGCGGCACATGTGCCCGGCGCAGCCTGCGCAGTTCCTCCTCGGGGACGGGACCGCTGCGCATGCCGGCGCCGGGGCGGCGGGCGCCCAGCATGAGGTTGATGTTGTCGCCGATGTGAGCGCTCTGGAGCCGCGAGTGGGCGAAGCTGATCAGGTCGCGGCGGACGTCGAAGAGCTGCCGGGTGGCGCGCCGGGTGCGCGCGGCGGCGGCGAGATCGGTGGGCCCCTCCTCGCCCTGGTCGTCGGCGAGCGGGTCGCGGGTGCGCTCCTTGAACCGACCGGCGGCGCGCTCGCGTTCCTTCTCCCGCTCCTTCTCCTTCTCCGCTTCCTCGTCCTCGGCCGCCTTCTCCTCGTCGGAGCCGTCCGCGTCGTCCCGGTCCCGGTCTTCGCGGTCCTGCTTGCGGTCGTCGCCGCCCTTCTTGCCGTCCCGGTCGCGCTTGCGGTCGTCGCCCTTCCTGTCGTCCCCGCCCTTCCTGCCGTCGTCGGACGACCGTCCCCCGCCAGGCTGCTCGGGGGCGTCGTCGGCCGCGCCGCCCTGCTCGTCGTCGCTCACTCGGCTCAGCCCCTCCCCTTCTCGGTGGCCTGGTTGCCGGACCCGCCCATCTGCACGGTGCCGTGGTAGACGTTGTGTTCGTTATGGAAGGCGTCGCGCCTGACGTTTTGATGAATGCCGACGTGACCGGCCCGATGGCCGTCCATGTCCACGGCCTCGAACTCGTCCTCGTCGCCTTCGCCGAGGTCGTCGCCCCCGGCGGGCAGGGGAGCTTCGGCGGGCGACGGCTCCGGTGCGGGCTCGGGGATCGCCGGGGCGGGCCGCCCGGGCAACTGGAACCAGGCGGTGACCTCGCCCTCCTTGAGCTCCAGTCGGGCCGGGGCGTAGTGCGCGGGCTCGATGAACTTGCCGCCGGCGCTGACCACGTCCTCGTACAGGGACTGCGAGGTCACCAGCACGAGGTCGGCCTTCTCGGCGTCCAGCAGTTGCCGGGCGACGGAGGAGTCGGCCAGCCGGCAGGCGAGGTCGACGGCACGGCCGCTGATGCCCCGCTCGTCGTGCCGGACCGGGCCGACGTGCATGCCGATGCGCAAACCGAGCGGGACGGCCAGGTCGCGGTTCTCGTCCCGCAGCTTCTCGTGCACCTCGACCAGCCACAGGCCGAGCAGCCTGCTCGCCGCGATCCGCCCGGCGACCGACACCAGCACGCCGTCGCCGCGGTCCTCCAGGTGCAGGGCGTCCCGCCCGACCTTGGCGTGGGTGAAGGCCGTCTCGAGGACCCGGTAGATCCGGGCGCGCATGCGCGGCTTGTCGACGTCGTCGTACTCGCCGGAACGTCTGGCGTCGACGCTGATCACCAATTCGTAGTGCGCCTCGGTGAGTTCCGGTGCGTCGTGGTTCACCCGTGCCCCCTGCATGATCTGTTCGCTTGCCGAAGAGGTGGTTCGTGCTGCCGATGAGGTGGTCCGCGCGGACGGCCTCGGAGATGGTCCCGGCGACGGCCGTCCGGACGGTCCGTGGCGGATCGTCCGCGGAAGGGTCCGTCCCCTCAGGGTCGGCCCCGCGAGAAGAGGCGTCTGTAGCCGTTTACACACGGCGGGGCGTGGGTCTACTCCTGATGACCGTCCGCGAGGAGGGCGAGCAGCGCGGGGTCGAGGATCTCCACCATCCGGTTGCCGGTGCGCACGATGTTCTGGGTGCGCAGCAGCCGCAGGGCCTTGGCGACGGCTTCGCGGGTGGCCCCTATCGTGGCGGCCAGCTCGTCCTGGGCCAGTTGGACGACGGCGCCGGAGACGGCGGTGCCGCTCGACGGGGCCGCCGCGGACGGGGCGTAGGGGCCGGAGGTGTCGACTCCGGACAGTTCGATGAGCCGGCCGGCCAGGCGTTGGAGCACGGTGAGCGAGGCGAGCGCGGACCGCTCCTGGTCGGCGCTGCGGAGCCGGAAGGTGAGCTGGCGTATCACCAGACCGCTCACCCGGGGGTGCAGGGCGAGAAAGCGGCGGAACGCGTCCCCGGATATGACCTGGGCCTCTATGGGACCCAGCGCGCGCACGGTGGCGCTGCGGGGATGCTGGTCCAGCGCGGCCATCTCGCCCAGCAGTTCACCCGGGCCGCGCAGGCCGAGTATCAGCCGGGTGGCCCCACGGTCCGTCGCCACGGACACCGTCACCCACCCCCGAATGATGATCACGACGTGACTGGACCGGTCGCCCTCCGTGAGGAGGTGGGCATCGGCCGGATAGCGCTTGTGGTGGCCGAGGGCCATGACGCCCTCGTGCTCCTGGGGAGTCAGCGTCTGTGCGAACGCCAGCTCATTTCCGAGCAGCCCCATGGCCAGTCCCCCGCCGCAGTCCTGACGCCTGGATTTTCGATGGGTGTCGATGGTGGCAGGGTGAAGGTCCTCGCCGAGCGGATTGCGCCATACCGGGGGTACTGGCCGGTAGTTGCGGAATGCCAGGTTGGTCGCCCCGTCACCACGCTCCTCCGCCGCACCCCACCCCCGGACGACCACGGCGGATCGCGCCCGCCAACTCCGCACCCGGGGGAATGACCATGAGGTCAGACCCGACGCTCGAACAAGGGGCCGCCTCGACGCCGGGATTCGGTCAACGGATGGAGAGTTGGCGAAAACTCGGGTTTGGGGTGTGACAGCGGTGATGGCGTGGTGGTGGCGAGGTGAGGGGACGGTGAGTCGGTCGGGGGGCATGGGACGGGAAGGGTTCGAGGCCTTCACGGCTGGGCTCCGGTTCACGGCTGGGCTCAGTGCGTTCGGTGCCGTCAGCATTCCGGGGTGGAGAGGAGGGAATGTTGAGGAAACCTGTACGCGCAGGTCGCGCGCGCTGGACCATGGCCGGTCGGACAGCAGGGCGGTGACGGAGGGACGGGCCGGTGGAGATCCGGTTGCTGGGACCGGTGCAGGCGTGGGCGGACGGCATGGAGGTCGACCTCGGCCGGCCCCGTCAGCGATGTGTGCTGGCGGTGCTCCTGATGGAGGCCAATCGCGTCGTACCGATCGAGACGCTCATCGACCGCGTGTGGGGCGAGGAGCCGCCGGCCTCGGTGCGCAACGTGCTCTACGGCTATGTCGGCCGCCTCAAGACCGCGCTGCGCCGGGCGACGGACCCGGGGACGAGCGGCGTACGTCTGGAGCGGACCTCCGGTGGCTACACGCTGCGGACGCCGCCCGAGCGGGTGGACCTGTACCGGTTCCGCGAGCTCGTCGAGCGGGCCCGCACCCAGGAGGCCGGGCGCACGGCCGACGACGACCGGGTCGCCGGACTCCTGGAGAGCGCGCTGGAGATATGGCGCGGCGAACCGCTGACCGGGCTGACCGGAGCATGGGCGCGGGCGGCCCGTGACACGCTGGCGAGCGAACGCGTCGTCGCCCTGCTGCACTGCCACGAGGTGCAGTTGCGCCGGGGGCGCCATGCGGAGATCCTCCCCCGACTGCGCGAGCTGGCCGCCGCCCATCCGCTGGACGAACGGATGGCCGGGCAGTTGCTGACCGCGCTGTACCGGTCCGGTTTACAGGCCGAGGCCCTCCTGCACTACGACGGCATGCGCAAGCGGCTCGCCGAGGACCTGGGCGTCGATCCGGCGCCGGAGCTGCAAGCGCTCCACCGGCTCATCGTCACCAACGACCCCACGGTGGCCGCACCTTTGCCGAAACGTTCCGCGGCGCCCGCCGAACTGCCGCACGACGCCGCCGGTTTCGCGGGCCGGGCCGACGAACTCGCCCGACTGCACGCACTGCTGCCGCCCCAGTGCGACCCGGTACAAGGGGAGGGGCAAGGTCCGGCGCCGGGCAGCACGGTGGTCATCTCCGCGATCGGCGGCGCCGCCGGCATCGGCAAGACCGCGCTGGCGGTGCGCTGGGCCCACCAGGTACGGGCCCGCTTCCCGGACGGCCAGCTCTACCTCAACCTGCACGGCTTCGACCACGACCGCCCGCCCCTCGCATCCGGCGAGGCCCTGGAGGCGATGCTGCGGAGCCTCGGCCTGGAGGCGTCGGAGATCCCCCTGACCGACGAGGCTCAGGCACGCGCCTACCGCAGCCTGCTGGCCGGCCGGCGCCTGCTCGTCCTGCTGGACAACGCGGCCTCGGCGGAGCAGGTACGTCCGCTCCTGCCGGGCAGCCCGTCCTGCTGTGTCGTCGTCACCAGCCGCAACCGGCTCGGCGACCTCGTCGCCCGCGACGGCGCACACGCCCTGGCGCTGGACCTGCTGCTGCCGGACGAGGCCCGCGCACTGCTGAGCGAGGCAGTCGGCCCGGACCGTCTCACCGCGGAATCGCCGGCGGTGGTCGACGAGTTGATCCGGCTGTGCGGCAGCCTGCCGCTGGCCCTGCGCGTCGCCGCCGCGAGACTGGCGGGCGATCCGGGCCTGCGCCTGGCGGACCTGGTCGCGGAGCTGACCGAGGGCGACCGGCTGCAGGCGCTGACACCGGAGGAGGAGGAGGGCAACTCCCCTTTGCGCACGGCGTTTTCGGCGTCGTACCGAGTCCTGTCGCCGAGGGCTCAGCGGCTGTTCCGGCTGCTCGGACTGTTTCCCGGGGCGGACTTCACCGTGGAGGTGGCGGCGGCTCTCCTGGAGGTACCGCTGTCGCAGGCCCGACGCCTGCTCGGAGGGCTGGCCGCCGCGCATCTGATCGAGGCCGCGTCAGCGGGCCGGTACCGGTTCCACGATCTCCTGCGCGAGTACGCACGGGAGATGGCGCAGGTGGAGGAGACGCCCGCGAGCCGCGAGGCCGCGCTGGAACGAGTCCTGCTCTGGTACCTGCATGCGACCCGGGCCGCCGCCGAGACCTGGCCGTTCACCGAGCTGCCCGCCGAACTCGACCGGGGCAGCCGCCACGGCATACCCTCGGCCGCCGACGCCCCCGGCTGGCTGGTGGCGGAGCGGGCGAATCTGCTCGCTCTCATCCACCACGCCGGACGGCATGGTCCCCGCCCGGTCTCCTGGCATCTGGCCGCCGCGCTGTTCGGCCACTTCTGGGTCCATCTGCCGCGCGCGACATGGCAGGCGGCCGCGCAGGCGGCGCTCGACGCGGTCACCGTCGAAGGCGACCCGCGTGGAGAGGCGGCCATGCATCTGTCCCTCGGCGTGATCCGGTGGGACTGGGGCCAGGCCAGGGAGGCGTTGGAACATCACGCGCAGGTGATGGGCATCGGCCGCCGACTCGGTTGGTCCGGAGGCGAGGCGGCGGGGCTGGGCGGCAGGGGCTTCGTGCACTGGAGCCTGGCGAACCTCGACCGGGCGCACACGGACCTCACCGCCGGCCTGCGGCTCAACGGCCCGTCCGGGAACCGGAACGTCGAGGCGTTCGCACTGCTGGGGCTCGGTATGACCTGCCGGGACATGGGACGGCTGAGCGAGGCCGCCGATCATCTCGAACGGGCCCTTCGCCGCAACCGGGAGCTGAGCTGGTGGGACGACAGCCTGGCGCTGCAGTTCCTCGGGTGGGTCTACTGGGAACTCGGCCGGCTGGCCCACTGCCTCGACGTCATCGGCCCCCTGGTGACCGCGCACGGCAGGGGCGGCTATCGCAACGGCCGCGCCATGATGCTCGACGCCGTCGCGAAGGTCTCCATCGAACTGGGCCGGCCCGACGAGGGACTGATCCAGGCCGAGCGTGCCTTCGCCATGGTCCAACCACCGGGACGCCCCTGGATCCAGGCCGGCGTCCTCAACACGATCGCCACCGCCCACCGCCGGCTCGGACACCTCGACCGCTCGCTGGAGTACGACAGCCGGGCGCTCGCCCTGGCCCGGGAAGCCAGGCACCGGCGCCACGAGGCCGACAGCCTGCTGGGCCTGTCCCTCACCCACGGCCGACGCGGCCGGCACGACGAGGCCGCCGCCCGTGCCGAGCAGGCACTGGGCCTGGCCCGCGGCCACGCGTTCGGTGTGGTGGAGGGCCAGGCCCTGACCGCCATGTCGGCGACCGCGGCGGCACAGGGGTCGCATGCCGAGGCCGCCGCCCTGGGCCAGGAGGCCCTGGCCGTGCACCGCCGCACCGGCCACCGCCTCGGCGAGGCCCGCACCCTGCTGCTCCTCGGCCTGGGGCAGGAGGCGCGGGACATCTTCACGGACGTCGGCGTGCCGCCCGAGGAGTACGAGAACCCCGACCGGTGAACGAACGGCCGCGGGCCCCGTACCGGAAGGAACCGGAACGGGGCCCGCGGCTGACGCAGGTGGCTCAGATGAGGCCGAGGGCGCGGACCGCCTCGCGCTCCTCCGCGAGCTCCGCGACGGAGGCGTCGATACGGGTGCGGGAGAACTCGTTGATCTCCAGGCCCTGGACGATCTCGTACGTGCCGTCCTTGGTGGTGACGGGGAAGGAGGAGATGAGCCCCTCCGGCACGCCGTAGGAACCGTCGGACGGGATACCCATCGACACCCAGTCGCCGTCGGCGGTGCCGTTGACCCAGGTGTGAACGTGGTCGATGGCGGCGTTGGCGGCGGAGGCCGCGGAGGAGGCGCCGCGGGCCTCGATGATCGCCGCGCCACGCTTGGCGACGGTCGGGATGAAGTCCTCGGCGAGCCACTTCTCGTCGCTGACGACCTCGGCGGCGTTCTTGCCGGCGATGCTGGCGTGGAAGATGTCCGGGTACTGGGTGGCGGAGTGGTTGCCCCAGATCGTCAGGCGCTTGATGTCGGCGACCGTCGAACCCGTCTTCTTCGCGAGCTGGGTCAGCGCGCGGTTGTGGTCGAGGCGGGTCATCGCGGTGAAGCGCTCGGCCGGTACGTCCGGCGCGGCGGCCTGCGCGATGAGCGCGTTGGTGTTGGCCGGGTTGCCGACGACGAGGACCTTGATGTCGTCCGCGGCGTGGTCGTTGATGGCCTTGCCCTGGGGCTTGAAGATGCCGCCGTTGGCCTCCAGCAGGTCACCGCGCTCCATGCCCTTGGTGCGGGGGCGGGCGCCGACGAGGAGGGCGACGTTGGCACCGTCGAAGGCGACGTTCGGGTCGTCGCTGATGTCGATGCCCTGAAGGAGCGGGAACGCGCAGTCGTCGAGCTCCATGGCCGTGCCCTCGGCCGCCTTGAGCGCCGGCGTGATCTCCAGAAGTCGCAGCCTGACCGGCACGTCCGCGCCGAGCAACTGGCCGGAGGCGATGCGGAAGAGCAGGGCGTAACCGATCTGGCCGGCCGCGCCGGTGACGGTGACGTTCACGGGAGTGCGGGTCATGGCGTTCTCCGTATGACAGCGGGCTGTGGGGCGTCTCTGCCCCCGGGGTGCGGGACGTAGAGATGATCGATCTCTTGGCGTCGAGAGATCCACCGGTCAGGCTATCGCGCCTCCGGGATCCCGCACGGCCGGGTCCGTGTGGCCCACCCCACAGAGCGACCGCGGGTGCCGCAAAAGGAGGCGGCCGCCCGGTTCGGGAGAGGAAACCCGGGCGGCCGCCTGGTGGGGGTACCGATGCCGGACTCCCGTGGGGGTACCGTGCGCGTGCCCACTTTGCGCGGCCCCATTCCTGCCCCACCGGAATTCTTTTCGCCGGCTCGTGAGGGCTGCGGTGATGGGACGGTGAGCGCGCCGGCGCCCCGTGGACGTCCCGGAACGAAAACGGTGACCGAGGGGGCGTGCCCCCTCGGTCACCTCATCATCGGCCTCCGCCTCGGCGGCGGCGCGCTACTGCGTGCAGCCCTCCGTGCCCGCGGCCAGCGTCGCGCAGGCGACCGCCTCGCCCGCGTCCTTCACGGCCACCATCGGCGTGTACGCGATCGTGTCGCCGACGGCCGTGATCGACCCGGTCTCCTTCGCCTTGCCGGCCGTCACGGCCACCTCGTCGCCCTGCGCGGCCTGCGTGATGCGTCCCCACGCCGCGCCGCACGTCTTGCTGTAGCGCACCTCGACCACGGCCGTGCCGACGGTCGCGGTCTTGGCGGTCGTCACGAGGTCACCGCTGCACCCCATGGCCTCCGCGTCCTTGCCGGTGCAGGAGGCGCCGCTGCACTTCACGCCGGCCGGCAGGTCGGTGTCGGCCGAGGCGGTCGGCGAGGGCGACTTGGCGGCGTCCTCGCCCTTCTTCCCGTTGCCGCCGTCGGTGAGGTAGAACACCGCCGCGATCACGACGAGCACCCCGACGACCCCCGCGAGGAACATCGTCAGCCGTCGTTTCCCGCCGCCCCCGCCGGAGGACCCGGCCCCCGCACGAGGCCCCTGCGGCGGCTCGCCGTACGGACTCGGCGTGCCCGGCGTCCACGCGGCCCCCGACTCCGCCGCGGAGGGTCCGGACACACCGGACGCCCCGGACGTGCCGGACGCGGCGGACGCCCCCGTCGCACGGCTGCCGCTGCCCGTCGGCGCCGGCCCCCGATACCCCGCCAGGCCCCACGAGTTGCCCCCGGAGTCCCGGACGTCACCCCCGCCGGCACCTCGTACCGGAGCATCGCGGACCGCGGAGTCGCGCGTCTCCGGCGCGGTGGGCTGCGCCGGCACGGAGGGCGGCATGGTCGGCGCGACACCGGCCGGACCCGCCACTCCGGGCACGGGCGCGGCCGTGGCGCTGCCGCCGCGGTGCGCGCCCTTGGCCGCCTTCGCGCTGCCCTTGGCGTTCGCCGGGGGCGCCCCGAACTCGCTCAGTGCCGCGCGGGCCTGGGAGATCCGGATCGCTTCCATGGTCATGTCGTGGCGCATCTCCGAACGGCTCCACGCACGCTCGGCGAGCTCCCACATGGTCGTCAGATGCACCGGATTCGTGCCGGTGACCTCGGCGAGCGCCACGATCGCACCCTTGGGTGCGAGCAGCCGCCCGTTCAGATACCGCTCCCACGACGTCTTGCTGTATCCCGTGCGGTCGGCCAGCGCCGCGATGCTCAGACCACTGCGGTCCACGAGCCGACGCAACTGGCTCGCGAACTCCCTGACCTGCGGATCGAGTTCATCCGGCAAGGCCCTCCAACGAGGCATTGCTTCCCCCCTCTTCCCCCCGGTTCGTGCTGGTGTTTCTCGCGTTCCCCCGCGCGTGGTGCCCTCTGCCGAGTCCCCGATGTGGCTACCCAAAGGGATGCGCCCAGTAAGGATCTCAGTTCCCGGGGTGGGGGCGCACGGGAGCATTGGGACCGTGGGCATGCACCGTTGCACGCCCGTCGGATCGCGTCCAGTGTTCCACCGGCCTCCCTCGCCGGCAGACACAACCCTGGCAGTAAGCCCTTACAGACCAGCGGGACGCCCCGGACGCCCCGATCGACCACGCTAGCCCGGCTACTGAACGAATTCCTTGCAAATCCGCGAACTTGTCAACACATCGACACACAGAAAGCACATAAACGAGCACTCACGCCACTTACGCCATATTCGGGCAAGTCAGACGCGGCGGCCCCAGCGGGCTCACCCCAGCGCAACGGCCCCGATCACCGCCGTCAGCACCAGCGCCAGGACGAGCACGACGGCCACCATCAGCAGCTTGCGCGACGGCGGCCCCGACGCCTTGGGCGGCGCGTCCCACCACGGCAGGGTGGGATCGTCCTCGTACTCCTCGTGCTGCTCGTACTCCTCGCGCCCGTCGGGCTGTCGGCGATGCTCCCCCGCCTCCCCCGCGCCGCCGTGTGCCGCGTCGTCCGGCTTCCCCGGCACCGTGACCTGCTTCGGCCACGCGTGCACGGCCAGTTCCCACCGCACCCCGAAGCGTTCCGCCTCGTCCTTGCCGATACCCGCGACCCGGCACAGAGAGACAACCGCCTGCCGGGGCGGGGGCTGGGTGGCGTTGAGGTAGCGCTGCCAGGAGGACTTGCTGTACGCGGTGCGCGCGCCCAGCGCGACCAGGCTCAGGCCCGTACGGTCCTTGAGCTGCCGCAACTGCTCCACGAAATGCCGCACCTCCGACGGCAGATCGTCGGGCAGCGGCTGCCACGCACCCATCGTTCACCTCCGAACCGGACCCGATCGGGTGACGACACGACACGGCGCATTGGTTCCCCGACGTTCCCGACGTAGCGGAACGGTCACTTCCGTGCCACAGCGCGCTGACAGGCGTTGAACAGCGGCTTCGCCGTGCCCGAGGGTTGACGCAGACGGCGGTCCGTCCTTCCTCGGGGGAGAGGACGGACCGCCGTCACGCGCAAGGGGCAGAGCCTGCCCCGGTTCTCCGCGGCTGTTCTAGTTCTCCACCGTGAAGTGCAGCGCGTCCTTCAGGAACGGCAGCGTCAGCAGCGGATCGGGCTGCGCCATCAACGCCAGCAGCACGATCGTGAGGCCCAGCACGCCGTACGTCACGATGTCCGTGAAGCGGGACCGTACGGCGAGCATGCCGACGCTCGGCAACAGCCACCGCATAACCGCACCGACGAGCAGGGCGCCGCCGATCAGCAGCGTGCCGGCGCGGAACACGTCGAGCGCGGTGACCAGCAGTCCGGCACCGGCCAGTCCGAGGACGACGAGGACGGGCCACTGCCGGGCGGGCGCCGGCAGATCACCGGACGCCGCGCGGCCTCCGCCTTCGGGGCGTGCCGTGTCACGGGTGAACAGCGGGAAGCGACGGGTGGTCCGCCGGGGCCTGCCCTCCGCGTCGGGCGCGCTCACCGGATCCCGGACCTCGATTTCCTCGATGTCCTCGGTCTCCTCGATGTCCTGGACCTCCTCCGCCTTTCCGTCGCCCCGCTCAGCCGACACTGCGCTCCGCCGCCTCGACCACGTTGACCAGAAGCTGCGCCCGGGTCATCGGGCCCACGCCACCGGGGTTCGGGGAGATGAAGCCGGCCACCTCGGCGACACCGGGGTGGACGTCGCCGACGATCTTGCCCTCGGCGTTGCGCGAGACACCGACGTCGAGGACGGCGGCGCCGGGCTTGACGTCCTCGGGGCGGACCAGGTGGGCCGAGCCCGCGGCGGCGACGATGATGTCGGCGCGGCGCAGGTGCGAGGCCAGGTCACGGGTGCCGGTGTGGCACTGGGTGACGGTCGCGTTCTCGCTGCGGCGGGTCAGCAGCAGCGGCATCGGCCGGCCGATGGTCACGCCGCGGCCGACGACCACGACCTCGGCGCCCTTGATCTCCACGCCGTACCGGCGCAGGAGGGTGAGGACGCCGTTGGGGGTGCAGGGCAGCGGGGCCGGCTCGTTGAGGACCAGACGGCCGAGGTTCATCGGGTGCAGGCCGTCGGCGTCCTTGTCCGGGTCCATCAGCTCCAGGATGCGGTTCTCGTCGATGCCCTTGGGCAGCGGGAGCTGGACGATGTAGCCGGTGCAGGCCGGGTCCTCGTTCAGCTCGCGGACGACGGCCTCGATCTCCTCCTGGGTCGCCGTGGCGGGCAGTTCGCGCTGGATGGAGGCGATACCCACCTGGGCGCAGTCGCGGTGCTTGCCGGCGACGTACTTCTGGCTGCCGGGGTCGTCCCCGACGAGGATCGTGCCGAGTCCGGGCGTGACGCCCTTCTCCTTCAGCGCCGCCACGCGGGCGGTCAGGTCCGACTTGATCGCGGCTGCGGTGGCCTTGCCATCGAGAATCTGGGCGGTCATGACTCCCATCTTCCTGGATGACGCCCTCCGGGTTCCAATCCGGGTCCCACGTGGCCCGCGTCACCCCATCTACGCCCGTATCCACCCATGATCAGCGATGTTGCACTTGCACAACACATAGGGAATGCGGCTGGACAAGTAAGAGCCGACTAAAGAACGATGTGACTGCAGTGCCGCGGGCTGTACCGGGGGGACGAACCGCATCGAGTCAACTCTCCTCCGCACCGTGCCGCGCGTCCCCGCACTCGGACAACGGAGGAAAGACCGCCATGAGTTTCGGCGACCCGAACAACCCCTACGGCCCGCCTCCCCAGGGCCAGCCCGGTTACCCGCAGCAGCCTCCGCAGGGCCAGCCCGGTTACGGCTACCCGCAGGGCGTTCCGCAGCAGCCGCCCGCCTACGGCTACCCGCAGGGCCAGCCGGCGTACCCCGGCTACCCGGGCGGCAACATGATGCCCGTGCAGATGCCGGGCCTGATGAAGACGTCCCGCGTCCTGCTGTTCATCCTGGCCGGCTTCCAGATCCTGTTCGGCCTCATCACCGGCATCGCGGTCGGCGCCGCCCAGGACGTCTCCAACGGCGTCGGCGCGGGCGACGACACCGACACGCTGGCCGGCCTCGGTTTCCTGGTCGCGGCCCTGCTGCTGGCCCTGGGCGCGCTGTCCATCTTCCTGGGCGTGAAGTTCAAGAACGGCGGCAGCGGCATCCGCATCACGACGATCGTGTACGCGTCGCTGATGATCCTCGGCGGCATCGTCAACATCGTGAACGGCGCCAACGGCTCCGCCACCTTCGGCGGTCTGATCTCCCTCACCATCGCCGGCATCATCCTCGCCTCGATGGTGAACGGCGCCGCGTCCGCCTGGTTCAACCGCCCGCGCTACTGACGCACACCGGACCTTCACGGAATCCGCAGTAGCCGGGGCACAGTTTCACGCCAATAACAGCCGAGGGCCGTGTCTCACCTGTTCGAGTGGGGCACGGCCCGGCTGCGTCGTCCTACTCTGACGTGGGTAGCCGTCAGGCACGGGGAGACGCACCTTGTACAGCATCATCGTGGTACCTCCGCCGACCACGGAGGACGAGAACCAACGCAGCCAGCACAGGCTGGCGCCCGGCGAGCGGCTCGGCTTCGGGCGATCCGTTTCCGACAACGATCTCGCGATCGTGCACGACGGGGTGTCCCGCAGAGCCGGTGAGATCACCGCGCAGGGCGCCTTCTGGATACTCAGCAACCTCAGCCGGGAGCAGACGTACGTCGTCGAGAACCCGGAAGGCGCGGGCGAGCACATCAAGGTCGGGCCGGGGCGCCTCGACGCACCGATCCCGTTCGAGTTCTCGCGGATCGTGCTGCCCGCGGCCGGCGATCTGCTGGCGATCGAGGTGTGGGCACCGCGCCACGACTACCTCAGTTCCGAGGGCAGCCCGGACGGGGCGACCACCGCCCCGGCCTTCTCGGTGGACCGTACGAAGCGGTACTTCGCGGTCCTCGCCGCCCTGTGCGAACCCCGCCTGCGCGGCGAACCGCACGCCGCGCTGCCCACCGTCGACCAGGTCGTCGACCGGCTCCGCCCCACCTGGCCGGCCGCCTCGCGCACCTCGGTGCAGTGGAACATCGACTACCTCGCCGTGAAACTGCGTCTCAAGCCCGGCCCGGAGACGGCGGACACCGGTCCGCGCCTCAACGGCAAGAAGGAGTCACTGGTGTCGCTCGCGCTCCGGTTCGATCTCGTACGGGAGGACGATCTCGTCGTGCTGAGACAGGCCGCGTCCGGCCGGGTGGTCCGGTGACCGAGCCCTACGCCGTGCCCGTGCCCAGGGGGTACCGGGTGGGCGAGTGGGAGGTACGGGAGCCGATCGCCACGGGGGCGTTCGGGAGCGTGTACGAGGCCAGACGCGCCGGGGCAAACGAGGACCTGCCGAGGACCGCGGCCCTGAAGTTCCTGCCCACCGGCACCGGAACGCCCCGCCAGCTCACCCACCTGCGCGAACTAGTCGAGCGCGAGGTCGAGTTGCACCGCCGGCTGAAGCAGCCGCGGCTGATCCGGATGTACGACACCCTCACCGTCGACGACCCGGCCCACCCCCCGCTCGACGGCGCCACCGTCCTCGTACTGGAGAAGGCGGAGGGCTCCCTGTCCACCCTGCTGGCGGCGGACCCGCGCCCCGCGGCCGGGCCGGCCCTGCTCGCGCAGATCTGCGAGGGTCTCGCCCAGCTCCACCACGCGGGCTGGGTGCACGGCGACCTCAAGCCGGCCAATGTGCTGCTGATGGCGGACGGTTCGGCCAAGCTGGCGGACTTCAACATGGCGGCGGAGCTGGAGGGCACGCACGCGTACACGCCCGCGTTCTCCACGCCCGACTACACGCCGCCGGAGCTGCTGTGGTCGGAGATCGGCGAGCGGGGGCGCCGGATCCGGCCGTCGGCGGACGTCTGGGCGTTCGGCGTCCTGGCCCATCTGGTCCTCACCGACTCCTTCCCGCTGCCCGGCGCCACGCCGACGGCCCGCCGCGACGCGGCCGCCGCCTATGCGCGCGGCACCGACGAACTGCGCCTGTCCCCCGAACTGCCGGACGCCTGGCGGGAGATCGTCCGCGACTGCCTGACCCGTACGCACGAGGACCGCGTCGCCACCCAGGACCTGCTGCGCCGGGTCGAGGCGGCGGCCGGCACGGGTCGCTCGCCACGCCTGCCCCGGGCCCTCCTGCGCCGCCGCTCGCGCCGCACGTCGGTGCTGGCCGCCGCGGCCGCCGTGCTGGCGGTGTCCGCCGGCGGGTACGGCATCAGCTCCTGGGCCGACAACGGCGGCGACGGGACGCCGGGCGGCGGGAGCACGAAGGTCACGGCCGCCACGTACGGCGCCGCCGAACTCCGTACGGACAAGGGCATCCCGGTGTCCTACCGGCGTCTCATCGTCGACTCGGCGCACGACTGCGTCCAGCGGGAGGTCACGCCCGCGCTGATCGCCGCCCTGCTGAAGGCCGAGAGCAACTTCGACCCGGATCTCTCCGACCCGTCCGCGGGCAAGGAGGGCGAGTACGGCATCGCCCGCTGGACGCCGAGCCTGCTGCGCTGGTGGATCCGTTCGGACGGCGTCCCGGCGGAGGCGACCCCGCGGCCTCCCCTCACGCCGGCCGAGTCCATCCCGGCCGTGGGCCGCTACCTCTGCTACATGGAACCGCTCCTGCACCGGACCGGACTGTCCGGCGACCGCCAGGTGCTGTTGGCGGCCGCCTACCGCACGTCGACCAAGGTAGTGAACAACGCGGGCGGAGTTCCCCCGAAGTACCGCGACTACGCCACCCGCGTCGCCCACTACCTCAAGGAGTACACGCCGCCGGGCAAGAAGTGACCCTGAGAGGTCTGAGGTACCGCTCCCGAGGGCCGGACTCCATCGTGGCAGGACCGGTCTCCGGTTCGCTCGGGGGAGTACCGGAGGCCGTTCACCCTCCACAACACGCCGAATTTTGCCTGCCCTTGGGCGTTTCGCGCCCGCGCTTCCTACCCTGGCCCCAGTTTCCGCAGGGGGACGAATCGGGGGAGGAAGCCGCCATGCACAGCATCATCGTCGTGCCCATGGACAGCACATGCCCGGACGATCACATTCACCTCGACCCCGGTGACGCGCTGCGCTTCGGCCGTACGGCCCGACCGCGCGGCCCGCACCTGACCATCGCGCACGAAGGCGTCTCCCGTGAGGCGGGCGAGATCACCGCCGCGGGCGCCTACTGGCGGCTCAGCAATCTGAGCGGGGCACAGACGTACGTGGTCGAGAACCCGGAAGGCGCCGGTGAGCACATCAAGGTGCCGCCGGGCCGGCTCGACGCCCCCGTGCCCTTCGAGTTCTCGCGTGTGGTCCTGCCGGCCGGGAGCGACCTGCTGAGCTTCGAGGTCTGGGCCCCGCGGCACGACTACCTGGACCGCCCCGGCCCCAGGGACGGAGTGCCCACCGCGTCCGCCTTCCCGCTCGATCGCAGCAAGCGGTACTTCCAGGTCCTGGTCGCTCTGTGCGCCTCCCGCCTGCGCGACGAGCCGCACGCCGCGCTGCCCACGGCCGAGGAACTCGTCGAGCGGCTCCGCCCGTTCTGGCCGTCGGTCACCCCCGCGTCGGTGGCGTGGAACATCGACTACCTGGCGGTCAAGCTGCGCCTCAAACCGGCTCCGGACACGGTGCCGGGCGGCGGCCCTCGTCTCAACGGAAAGAAGGAACGGCTGGTTTCCCTGGCCCTGCGCTTCGACCTCGTACGGGAGGACGATCTGGCGCTGCTGACCGAGCGGGCCGGGGCCGTCCGGTGAGTGCCGGTCCGTCGCACGCCGTGCAGGTACCGCGGGGCTATCGCGTCGGCGCGTGGGAGGTCGGGGAGCCCATCGCGTCCGGCGCGTTCGGCAGCGTCTACGCCGCCCGGTGCGCCGAGCCCGCCGAGGGACTGCCGGCCGAGGCCGCGCTGAAGTTCCTGCCGACCGGCACACAGACCCCGCGCCAACTGCGCCACCTGCGCGAACTCGCCGAGCGCGAGACGGAGTTGCTCCGCAGGCTGCGACGCCCACGCCTGATCCGGATGTACGAGGCGCTCACGGTCGACGACCCCGCCCGGCCCGGTCTCGACGGCGCCACCGTCCTGGTGCTGGAACGCGCCGAGGGCTCCCTCGACCGGCTTCTGGAGCAGTTGTCGGCCCGGTTGCGGGGCCGTGGAGGCGAACCGGGCGGGCATGCCGTCGCGGTCCCGGGCGGGCCGTCACTGGTGGCCCAGATCTGCGAAGGGGTGGCGCATCTGCATCACGCGGGCTGGGTGCACGGCGACCTCAAGCCTGCCAACGTGCTGCTGATGGCGGACGGTTCGGCCCGCCTCGCCGACTTCAACCTCGCCGCCGAGCTGGACGGCACGCACGCCTACTCCCCGGCGTTCACGACCTCCGACTACACACCGCCCGAACTGCTGTGGGCGGAGGTCGGCGAGCGCGGGCACCAGACCCGTCCCACCGCCGACATCTGGGCGTTCGGCATCATCGCCCATCTGGTGCTGACCGGTTATCCGCCGTTCCCGGGGACGAATCCGACAGCGCGCCGCGAAGCGGTCCAGCGCTACGCCAAGGGCCGCGACGAGCTCCGCCTCTCTCCCGAACTCCCCGATGTCTGGCGGCAGATCGTCACCGACTGCCTCGCCCCCACCCACGCCGAGCGGGCCCCGCACTCCGCGCAGGCCCTGCTGCGCCGGGTCGAGGCGGCGGCCGGGGCGGCCCGCTCCCCGCGGCTGCCCCGGCTGAAGCCGAGGCGGGGCCCGCATCCGGCCGTGCTCGGCTCGCTCGCGGCCCTCACAGCCCTGTCACTGGCCACCGCCGGCCTCCTCGCCCTGCGCGACCCGGCGCCCCAGGGGTACGCCCGCTGCGACCGGGGCGACGTCTGCTTCTACTCGCTGCCGGACGGGCAGGGCGAGATGTGCTCCTGGTACGACTACGAGGACGACTGGTTCGGCGGGATCATCACCTGCGACTGGGCGAGGACCGTCAAGCCCAGGTCGGTCTTCAACAACGGCTACGACGGCGACCCGCACGACGACGTCCAGCTCTTCGGCGCGGTCAACCGCAAGGAGCCGATCGGCTGTGTCCAGGCCAACGAGAAGGTCGACTTCTCCGCCCCCGGCGGTCTGCCGGTCCGCTCCCACGAGTGGGTGCCCGCCTGCTGAGCGGGCACCCTCGAACTTTCGAGGTACCGCGGCCACGACCGCGATCCGATGCTTGTCCCGACCGCAACGAAGCACGACAACGGGGAGACAGGCATGAAGACAAACGTCCTGGTCCGACGCCGCAAGGCGGCCGCGGCCCTCGCCGCCGGCGCACTGGCGCTCTCGCTCGGCGTGGAGTCCGGCGCCACGGCGGCACCGGCCAAGCCCAAGTTCCAGATGCCGTTCGCCTGCGACACGCACTGGCGGCTCGACACCTACGGCAGCAACCACAACCCGGCACTGGACATCGTGGTGAAGAACAACACCGGCTCCTCGGGCAAGGCGGTGTACCCCGGCTACAAGGGCAAGGTCGCCCGCACCTTCTGGGACCGCGGCGCCGGCAACGTCATCATCGTCAACCACGGCGGCGGCTGGTACACGGCGTACTACCACCTCAAGGACAAGCACGACAAGTACGTCCAGAAGGGAGACAACGTCCGCGCGACCACCAAGATCGGCCGTATCGGCGCGACGGGCAGCAACAGCGGCGACTGGGCGCACCTGCACTACGAACAGCGCTACCGGACGAACGGCATCCCGACGGAGGCCGACCGCGAGGCCGTGCACTTCAACGGCAAGAAGTACACGGGCGCGGGCAAGACGTGGAAGGACGTCGTCAGCAAGAACTGCTAGGCCCGGCAACCACGGGTGCACGCACCTACGAGTCCTTGGCGGGCCGCCCCGGGAAGGGGGTGGCCCGCTCCTCGCACGTCAGGCCCGAGCCCGCGATAGCCTCTCGTCGACCGGGGTGAACAGCCCCGTGTGTCGGGGCATCGGTACATCGGGGGTTCCATGTCGGAGCAGCGGCCCACGCCGCCACACTCTCCCGCGTCGGCGGACGCGGCCCTGGAGCAGGCGGGGGCCACCCCGCTGAAGGCGGCCGACCTCGGACGCATCGGTCCCTACGTCCCCCTCGGCCTACTCGGCAGCGGCGGCATGGGCCATGTCTACCTCGCCCGCCCCGCCGACAACGCCTCCGGGCTCGCGGCCGTCAAGGTGATCCGTCCCGAGTACGCCGAGGACGCCCGGTTCAGGCGGCGCTTCGAGCGGGAGGCCGCCGTGCACTCCCGGGTCCACACCCCGCGCACGCCGCAGTTGCTCGGCACCGGGTTCGACGACTCGCTGCTGTGGATGGCGACGCAGTACCTGCCCGGCCTGAACCTCGCCGAGGCGGTCCGCGAGTGCGGCAGGCTGGAGCGCGTCGGGGTGTGGCGGCTGGTCGCGGAGCTCGGCCAGGCCCTCGCGGCACTGGCCGCCGCCGACGTCGTACACCGCGACCTCAAGCCGTCCAACGTGGTCCTGTCCCAACAGGGCGTGTACGTCATCGACTTCGGCATCGCCCAGGCCGCCGACGGCAGCGCCATCACCTCGACCGGGAGCCGGGTCGGCACGCCCGCCTTCATGGCGCCGGAGTATCTGCGCGAGGGCCACTGCGACACGGCTTCGGACGTCTTCTCGCTGGCCGGGAGCCTGATCTACGCCGCCACCGGGCACGCCCCGTTCGGCGACGGCACGGGCGTCGATGTGATGCACCGGGTGGCGTTCGAGGAGCCCAAGCGGGACATCATGGCCGAACTGACCGCCGTGGACCCCGCGTTGGCCGCCCTGATGTCCGCCTGCCTCGCCAAGGATCCCGCCGCCCGCCCCCTCCCGCGACAGCTCATCGAGGCCGCCACGGCCGCCGGACACACGCACGGCACCGCACCCGCCTGGCACGAACCGCTGGGCGCCCGGCTGCTGGCCCGGCAGCAGGCCTGCGACGTGCTGGAGCGGGTCGCCGTCCAGGAGACCGTGCAGTTGCGTACGCCGGTCCAGCAACCCGCGTTCGGCGGCCCCGTGTTCGGGCCGCCCGCGCCGCCGGCCCCCTGGCAGCACGCCACACCCGCCCAGACGCCGGCCCCCGAGGGCGGCGGCACGCGGAGGAAACGCCGGGCCTACCTCGCCGTCGCCGCGGGTCTCGCCGTGTGTGCCGTCGCCGCGGGTGCCTTCTTCCTCACCCGTCCCTCCCAGGACGACACGGCCCCGGCCGCGGCGACCGCACCCGGCAGCGCCGCCCCCGGCGCCGCGCGTGCCTCCGCCCTCCCCGGCTCCTCCGTCTCGCCCTCCGACGACAAGAAGAAGGAAGCCGGCCCCCGGGAGTCGGCGTCCACACCGTCGCAGACCTCGACCACCACGTCCGGCAGCGACGCGGACGGAACGCGGCCCACCCCCGCCGAGGAGGCCACCGCCACATCCGGCGGCGACGACAGCGGCGGCGGCAGCACCCCGTCCGCCACCCCCACACCGGCGGCCCCCACCACACCCGCCACCCCGCCCTGGATCTCCCAGTGCACGTACTACTCCGGTACCGAGCAGACCGACTACGGCGACAAGGGCCAGCGCGTGGTCCAGGTGCAGTGCATGCTCACCCAGCGCGGCTACAGCGTCGGCTCGTCGGGCGTGGACGGCGAGTTCGGCAGCGCCACCATGGCCGCCGTCAAGCAGTTCCAGGGGGCCAAGGGCCTTGAGGTGGACGGCGAGGTCGGGCCCAACACCTGGGCGGCGCTGCGCAGTTCGACATGATGTGGGGCCCGCCGTTCACCGAACGACGGGCCCCACAACAGGTACGGCTCAGTGGAAGAAGTGCCGCGTGCCGGTGAAGTACATCGTGACGCCCGCCTTCTTCGCGGCCTCGACCACCAGCTCGTCGCGGACCGAACCGCCGGGCTGGACCACGGCCTTGACGCCGGCCTCGGTCAGGATCTCCAGGCCGTCGGGGAAGGGGAAGAAGGCGTCGGAGGCGGCGTAGGAACCTTGCGCGCGCTCGGCGCCGGCCCGCTCGACCGCCAGCTTCGCGGAGTCGACGCGGTTGACCTGGCCCATGCCGACGCCGACCGAGGCGCCGTCCTTGGCGAGGAGGATCGCGTTGGACTTCACGGCCCGGCAGGCCTTCCAGGCGAAGGCGAGCTCGGCCAGCTCCTCGGCGGACAGCGCCTCGCCCGTCGCCAGCGTCCAGTTGGCGGGGTCGTCGCCGTCGGCCTGGAGGCGGTCGGTGACCTGGAGGAGCGCGCCGCCGTCGATGGGCTTGATCTCGACGGGGTTGCCGGGGCCCTCGGGGCAGCGCAGCACGCGGATGTTCTTCTTCTTGGCGAGGGCCTCGAGGGCGCCGTCCTCGTAGTCCGGCGCGACGATGACCTCGGTGAAGATCTCGGCGACCTGCTCCGCCATCTCCTTGCTGACCGGGCGGTTGACGGCGATCACGCCGCCGAACGCCGACAGCGGGTCACAGGCGTGCGCCTTGCGGTGCGCCTCGGCGACGTCCGCGCCGACCGCGATGCCGCACGGGTTGGCGTGCTTGATGATCGCGACGGCCGGCTCGGCGTGGTCGTACGCGGCACGGCGGGCGGCGTCCGTATCCGTGTAGTTGTTGTACGACATCTCCTTGCCGTGCAACTGCTCGGCCTGCGCGAGACCGCTCCCGCTGCCGTCCACGTACAGCGCGGCCGGCTGGTGCGGGTTCTCGCCGTAGCGGAGGGTGTTCTCGCGCTCCCAGGTGCCGCCGAGGAACTCCGGGAACTGCGAGTCGTCGAGCGGGGCGTAGGAGGAGGCGAACCAGGAGGCCACCGCCACGTCGTAGGCGGCGGTGTGCTGGAAGGCCCGCGCGGCGAACAGTTTGCGCAGTTCGAGGGTGAAACCGCCCTCGCGGACCGCCTGGAGGACGGCGGCGTACGCGTCCGGGTCGGTGACGACCGCGACCGACGGGTGGTTCTTGGCGGCGGCGCGCACCATCGACGGGCCGCCGATGTCGATCTGCTCGACGCACTCGTCGGGGGTGGCGCCGGAGGCGACGGTCTCGCGGAACGGGTAGAGGTTGACGACGACCAGGTCGAACGGCTCGACGCCCAGCTCGGCGAGCTGCTCGCGGTGGCTGTCCAGGCGCAGGTCGGCGAGGATGCCCGCGTGCACGCGCGGGTGCAGCGTCTTGACGCGGCCGTCCAGGCACTCGGGGAAGCCGGTGAGCTCCTCGACCTTGGTGACCGGGACACCGGCGGCGGCGATCTTCGCGGCCGTCGAGCCGGTGGAGACGAGCTCGACGCCCGCCTCGTGCAGGCCGCGCGCGAGGTCTTCCAGACCGGTCTTGTCGTAGACGCTGACGAGCGCCCGTCGAATGGCCCGCTTGTTGCTCTCGGCGGTCACTGGATAACTACCTTTCGTCCCTCAATGCGATAGCCGTTACGGGCGAGCCGCCCCACGACCTCGACGAGCAGCCTTCGCTCGACTTCCTTGATGCGCTCGTGCAGAGCGCTCTCGTCGTCCTCGTTGCGGACCTCGACCACGCCCTGAGCGATGATCGGCCCGGTGTCGACGCCGTCGTCGACGAAGTGAACGGTGCAGCCGGTGACCTTGGCGCCGTACGCGAGGGCGTCACGCACGCCGTGGGCGCCGGGAAAACTGGGGAGCAGGGCCGGATGGGTGTTGACGAACCGGCCGCCGAAGCGCGCGAGGAACTCCTTGCCCACGATCTTCATGAACCCGGCGGAGATCACGAGGTCGGGCTCATGGGCGGAGACCGCCTCGGCGAGGGCGGCGTCCCACTCCTCGCGGCCGGCGTGGTCCTTGACCTTGCACACGAAGGTCGGCAGCCCGGCGCGCTCGGCACGCGCCAGCCCCTCGATGTTCTCGCGGTCGGCCCCTACGGCCACGATCTCGGCGCCGTACGCCTCGGGACCGACGGAGCCGATCTCGTCGAGGAGCGCCTGAAGGTTGGTGCCGGATCCGGAGACCAGCACGACGAGGCGCTTGGCCACGGGCTTGGCGGCCACTGTGGGGCCCTTTCTCGGGGGTGCGTTCTTCGTGCGGCCGGCGCTTGTATATTCGTACGAATGCATCACGCCCCGGGATACGGGGAAGTCTACGAAGCGGCCGACCGTCAGCAACGATACCGGCACTCCCGACAGCCCCCACGGGACGGGGGCGTGGCCGGAAGGTAGCGTGCGGGGGGAGCTGGCCCGGGAACGCGGTTGTGGTGCCGTGCGTTCACGAAGTGACAGCTCTTGTCGGATCAGTCGCTCACCAAGGGGAAAGACGCTCACTTGATGCCGGACCGCAGCTTGCGACTCCTCACGCTCCCCCAGCAGTCCTTGCAGGGAGGGGAGCACAGCGGCGTGCTGCTGCGGGAGCGCCCCTCCTCGCCGCCCGACGCGCCCTCCGGCGGGCAGAACGGCGACCAGCAGGACAGTGCCGGCCAGGGGCAGGACGACAACCCCTTCGCACCGCCGCCGGAGGGCACCCCGGACCGCCCGTGGCAGCCGCGCCGCCCCTCCGGCGACGACGGCTCACAGGGCTCCGACCAGGGCAACGGCAACTCCCCGTGGGGCAACCAGTGGAGCGACCGCCAGCCGGGCCGCTCCTCCGGCGGGTTCGGCGACAGCCCTCGCGGCAGCCAGGACGGCCCCGGAGGAAACGGCGGGCCGGGCAGCGGCATGCGCTGGGACCCGACCGACCCCACCCAGCGCCGGGCTCGCTACGCCCTGCTGTCCGGCATGTGGGCCTTCTTCTTCGCCCTGTTCAGTTGGCCGTACGTTGCCCTGCTGCTGGGCGCGCTCGCTCTGTACTGGGGCATCAGCAGCCTCCGGGCCAAGCCCCGCACCCCGGACCCGGACACCCCGGCCCCCCAGAACAACGGCCGTCCCCAGACGACGGCGGCGGTCAGCGGCCTGGTCACGGCGTCCCTCGCCATCGCGGTGGTCGCGGCCGGGTTCACGGCGCAGGTGGTCTACAGCGACTACTACTCCTGCCGCGACGACGCGCTCACCAATGAGGCGAAGCAGTCGTGCAACGAGCATCTGCCGAAGGAACTGCGGGGCATCCTGGGCGCGGAGAGCTGACGCCGACGCGGCGGGCGGTGGGGTGGCGGAGCGCCGGGGGTGGCCTTACGGGCCGTCCGGTGAGTCCGGAGTGTCTTGTGCGGCTGGTTCCGGGACCGGTTCCGTTGTCTCTTGCGGGGCCGGTTGCGGTGTCTTGTCCGCGGTCGGTGCGGTCGCCGTCTTCTCCGGGGCCGGTGGGGCCGGGGTCTGTTCCGTGGCGGGTGTGTCCGGCGCATCGGGTGTGTCCCGCGTGTCCGGCGTCTTCCTGATGACCGGCTGCTTCTGATCCTCCGGTGCGTCCGACGGGGCCGGTACGTTCGGCGCGTCCTCCGCGCCAGATTCCCCGGCCGGCTCCGTCGGCTTCGACGCCTCCTCTTTCGGGGAGGGCGGGGGCACCAACGGTGGGCCGGTGGGCGGGAAGTCGTCCGGCTCGAAGGTCGTGTCGTGGTCGTAGGTGGCGTAGGGGATGTCCTGGGTGAGCGCCTCGTACCGGTCGCCCTCGCCGTACGCCGCGGCCTGAGCGCCCTTGTCGTCCCCGCGGTCCGCGCCGCCCTGGTCCGGTGCCGACGCCTTGAACGGTGTCTTGCGACTGTGCGCAGCAAGCCTCGACTTCGAGTCGGCCGGCCCGCCTGCGCCCGACCGACCCGACTCCGCCGCCCCCGACAACCGCCCGCCACCCGACTCCGCCGCCCCCGACAACCGCCCGCCGCCCGACGGCAACCGGTCCCGCGGCGAGCGTTCCTCCGCGGCCGGGCCGTCCTCCCCCGGCGCCCCCACCCGAGGCTTGCCGATCCGCGCGCCCTGCGTGTCACTCACCGGCTCCGCCCGGTGCCGCCGCCCCGTCCAGCACCGCCGGCCGCGCACCAGCACCGCCACCGGGACCGCCACCAGTGCGACCCATCCGAACGTCGCCGCCCCGGTCTGCCACCACACCGGCCCGAACCTCGCGAGCGCCCCCACCCCCAGCGGCCCGCCCGACAGCGTGGCCAGCACGGCGACCGCCAGGGCGCAGAACGCGGCCGCCAACAGGGCCGTGCCGGCGGTCTGTCCGGGCGACCAGGTCACGGCGGACGCCGGCCCGCGCCCCGAACGGGCCGCCGCGGACGCCTCCCCGACCGGGAACCGCCCCGTCGAGCCCCCCTGCCCGACCCGGGCCCGGCCCGTGGGCGGCACCTGTCCGGCCCGGGTCCGCCCCGTCGGGGGATCCTGCCCGGCCCGGGTCCACCCCGTCGGGGGGTCCTGCCCGGCCCGGGTCCACCCTGTCGAAGACTCCTGCCGGACCCGGGTCCGCCCTGCCGGGGGGTCCTGCCCAGCCCCGGTCCGCCCTGCCGGGGAGTCCTGCCCGACCCGGGTCCGACCCGTCGGGAAGTCCTGCCCGGCCCGGGACCGGGCCGTGGCCGACGGGTCCCCGCCGGTGGGCCGGTCGTCGAGCCCGTCGCCCCAGCCCGCCGCGAACCACCCCACCACCAGGCCCGCCAGGATCGGCACCACCGCGACCCCCCACCGCAGCGGCCCGGCGACGGCCGTCTCCGGTACCGCCTCCAGCAGCGGGAACGGCGGCAGCAACGGCACCGGCGCCGAGGACAGCGGCGCCACCACATGCCCCGACCCGAGCGTGAACCCCGGCCCGAGCGCGTATGCCGCCGCCCACATCGCCGCGTTCGGCACGAGCGCCGCACACAGCAGCAGCACCGCGAACCGTCCCGACCACCCCTGCGTCAGCTCCAGGAAGGACCCCCGCACCGCACCGCCGTGCCACACCAGCGCCCCGCCCATCAGCACCGCCCCGCCACCGGCGAGCGCCGCCACCCCGGCCCCGGCCGCCCGGGCAGCGGTGCCGACCCGGGCGCGCCCCTCCGCCCCGGGCACCAGCCGGCGTACCCGCGCCGGCAGCACGACCAGCAGGCCGTCCACCGTCTCGGGCCGCCGCTCGCACGCCGTCCACACCCCGACCCCCGCCGCCACCATCGCGACCAGGGGCACCCGCACCGCCGTCCACAGCCAGGACGGCCGCAGCTCGCCCCCGGCCGAGTACACCGCGGCCGCCAGGCCGACCCCGAGATACCCGAGCACGACGCCCGCCCACGCCGTACGGATCGACGTCAGCGGCACCCCCTCGCCCCCGTCGGCCGCCGCGTCCCGTGCCGCCCGGTGCACCAGCCACACCGGCAGCGCGAGCAGCAGCAGCGGGGTGACACCGACCGGCGCGGGGACACCGGAGAGCGTGTCGGTGCGGACCAGTTCGGCGCCGTGCGCCAGCAGCCACAGCACGGAGGCGATCCGCAGCGCGCCACCCGGTCCGCTGTCCGGGTACGGCGAGCTGATCCACAGCGCGATCACCACCACGGCGAACACACCGAGCCCCAGTCCCGCCGCCACCGCGCCGCTGAAGAGGCTGGCGCCGAGGCCGGGCGTTCGGCGGCGCAGGCGCGTGAGCAGGGGCGTTCGACGAGCGGTCATCTCGATCACGACCGCCATGCTCCCAACGACACGCGCTTTCCCGTCGTAACAGGCGAACCTCCGATGTGTCGCCCAATATATGTTTATGTACTTTTTCGTACGAAAGGGCGCCCGGTGACGCAGACCCCCGCAGCCCAGCTACCTCCGCCCGAGGAATGCCGACGCCTGCGCGAGGCCCGTTCGTTGACGCAGGCTCAGGTCGCGGAGCGGGTGGGTGTCAGCCGCGAGACGGTACGCGCGTGGGAGAGCGGCCGCACGACACCGCGGGGCCGAAGGAGGGAGGCGTACGCACAACTGCTGCGGACCATCGCCGACGAGACGGGTGGTCAGGAACCCGAGGAAGTACATGAGATGACGGCACATCAGCCCGAGGGACGCCTCACCCCCGCCCAGGCCTTCGACGCGCTCTACGCCTTCTGCGCCCCGGCCCTCGTACGGCAGACCTTCCTGCTCACCGGGCGCCGCGAGCTCGCCCGTGAGTCGGTCGAGCGGGCCTTCCAACATGCCTGGCAGCGCTGGCCGGAGGTGGCCCGCGACCGCGATCCGGCGGGCTGGGTGCGGGCGACGGCGTACGACTTCGCGCTCTCCCCCTGGCACCGGTTCCGCCCCCGCTACCGGCACCCCGAACCGCCGCCCTCCGACGCCTTCGACCGCGCCCTGCTGGACGTGCTCCTCCGGTTGCCGCCGACCCAGCGCCGCACGCTCGTCCTCTACGACGGTGTCGGCCTGGACCTGCCCGAAACGGCGGCCGAGACGGAGGCGAGCACACGGGCCGCCGCGAACCGTCTCCTGCACGCGCGCACCACGGTGGCCGCCCGCCTGCCGGACCTGTCCGACCCCGCCCAACTCCACCGGCGCCTGGCCGAACTGGCCTCCACGGAGCGGTTGCGCGCGGCCAAGCCGGTGGTGGTACGCGACGGCAGCGAACGCCGGGCGCGCTTTTGGACGCGGGCCGCCATCGCCTTCACCGTGGCGCTCATCGGCACGACCGCACTGACACTGCGGACGGCTCCCACGCAGTACGAGCCACCGGTGCCGCCGGGGGCGACGGTGCGGGGGGTGCCGCCGAGGATGGCGCCGGGGCCGTTGTCGGAGAAGGAGCTGGAGCTGCGGGAGAAGCTGCGCGCCCAGATGCAGTCCGGCCCGGAGCGACTCGTACCGGGTGTCACTTGACCGCCGTGGCCCGGGGTGGACGAAAACGCCGGTGGGCCCGCCCCCACAGAGGGAACGGGCCCACCGGCCTACGGCTGACAGCCGTGACCGTACTCAGCCGCCCAGGATCTCGCGGGCCAGCTTCGCCGTCTCGGTCGGGGTCTTGCCGACCTTGACGCCCGCGGCCTCCAGGGCCTCCTTCTTCGCCTGCGCCGTGCCGGAGGAACCGGACACGATCGCGCCGGCGTGACCCATGGTCTTGCCCTCGGGCGCGGTGAAGCCCGCGACGTAGCCGACGACCGGCTTGGTCACGTTCTTCGCGATGAAGTCCGCGGCCCGCTCCTCGGCGTCGCCACCGATCTCGCCGATCATGACGATCAGGTCGGTGTCGGGGTCGGCCTCGAACGCGGCGAGCGCGTCGATGTGCGTGGTGCCGATGATCGGGTCGCCACCGATGCCGACGGCGGTCGAGAAGCCGATGTCACGCAGCTCGTACATCATCTGGTACGTCAGCGTGCCGGACTTCGAGACCAGGCCGATACGGCCCGGCTTGGTGATGTCGCCCGGGATGATGCCGACGTTCGACTGGCCCGGGGTGATGATGCCGGGGCAGTTCGGGCCGATGATGCGGGTCTTGTTGCCCTTCTTGCCGGCGTACGCCCAGAACGACGCCGAGTCGTGCACGGCGATGCCCTCGGTGATCACGACGGCCAGCGGGATCTCGGCGTCGATGGCCTCGACGACCGCGTCCTTGGTGAACTTCTCCGGCACGAAGATGACGGAGACGTTGGCGCCGGTCTTCTCGATGGCCTCCTTGACGGTCCCGAAGACGGGTACCTCGGTGCCGTCGAAGTCCACGGTCTGCCCCGCCTTGCGCGGGTTCACGCCGCCCACGACCTCGGTGCCGTCACCGAGCATGAGCTTGGTGTGCTTCATGCCGGTGGCGCCGGTCATGCCCTGGACGATGACCTTGCTGTCCTTGTTGAGCCAGATAGCCATGGTGTGTTGTGTCCTCGTCCTGAGTGCTTACTTGGCGGCGTTGGCCAGTTCGGCGGCCTTGTCGGCGGCGCCGTCCATGGTGTCGACGCGCTGGACCAGCGGGTGGTTGGCGTCGGTGAGGATCTGTCGGCCGAGCTCGGCGTTGTTGCCGTCGAGGCGGACGACGAGCGGCTTGGTGACGTTCTCGCCGCGGTCCTCGAGGAGCTTCAGGGCCTGGACGATGCCGTTGGCGACCTCGTCACAGGCGGTGATGCCACCGAAGACGTTGACGAAGACGGACTTGACGTCCGGGTCGCCGAGGATGATCTCGAGGCCGTTGGCCATGACCTGGGCGGAGGCGCCACCGCCGATGTCCAGGAAGTTGGCCGGCTTGACGTTGCCGTGGTTCTCACCGGCGTACGCGACGACGTCCAGGGTGCTCATGACGAGACCCGCGCCGTTGCCGATGATGCCGACCTCGCCGTCGAGCTTGACGTAGTTGAGGTTCTTCTCCTTGGCGGCGGCCTCGAGCGGGTTGGCCGCGGCCTTGTCGTGCAGCTCGTCCCAGTCGTGACGGAACTCGGCGTTGTCGTCGAGCGACACCTTGCCGTCCAGGGCGAGGACGTCACCGGAGGCGACCTTCGCGAGCGGGTTGACCTCGACGAGGAGGGCGTCCGACTTGATGAAGGTGTCCCACAGCGTGATGAGGACGTTCACGACCTTGTCCGCGACCTCGGCCGGGAACTTCGCGGCCTCGACGATCTCGCGGGCCTTGGCCTCGTCCACGCCGTCGATGGCGTCGATCGCGATCTTGGCGACGGCCTCCGGGCGGGTGGCCGCCACCTCCTCGATCTCCATGCCGCCCTCGACGGAGGCGATGGAGAGGAAGGTGCGGTTGGCACGGTCGAGGAGGAAGGAGACGTAGTACTCCTCCAGGATCTCCGGGGCCGTCTCGGCGATCATCACCTTGTGGACCGTGTGGCCCTTGATGTCCATGCCGAGGATGTCCGTCGCACGGGCGACGGCCTCGTCCGGGGTGGCGGCGAGCTTCACGCCACCGGCCTTGCCGCGGCCGCCGACCTTCACCTGGGCCTTGACGACAGACTTGCCACCGAGGCGCTCGGTGGCTGCGCGGGCCGCCTCAGGCGTGTCGATGACTTCACCGGCCAGCACCGGTACATCGTGCTTGGCGAAGAGGTCCCTCGCCTGGTACTCGAACAGGTCCACGCGCTTCCGTCCCTATCAGTGATCTCGCGGTTCGTTGGATGCGTGGGCGTGCCGCGAAGGGCAACGTGACGTCCGCTGTCACAAGGGAGGCGCACACGGTGTCCGAGCGCGCGGCATGTCCGTCTCGCAGGTTATCGCTGCTTGCGGAGGGCCCCTAAATCGAGGGTCACACCTGAGCGGTGATACCTGTCACATGATGCCGCGAACAGGGGTGATCACTGGCACGGCGTGCCGACTGTGAGGTGCCGGCGACAGAACGGGCAAGGACCTCACCGGGCTGGGGTTGACCCGGTGAGGTCCCTTGAACAGCCCGAAGGGGCACGAATGGGCCGCCCCTGTGGGCTCTGGGCGGGTGGCCCCCACCCCAATGGGGACCACCCGTCCGGTCCGCGAGGTTCCGGCCGGATGAGGCCGATGGCTTTCGGCCGTCCGGGTCCGGCTGCCTCGCGGTGCTGTCGGTCGCCGGGGCGGTGATCACCGGTGGTGACCACTGGTGGTGACCACTGGTGGTGACCACTGGTGGTGACCACGCCCCGGCGGCTGGGGTGTCGTACGACCGGGGGTGTCCGGCGGACGGGGTCCGGTCGCCGGTCCGGTCGATGGGTGCGGTCAGATGCGGTAGGCGCCGGCGTCGTGGCCGAGGTCCTGCGCGTATCCGGGCGTGACCGACCGGGCGACGCCCTGTACGCCGGTGACGGCGTTGCCCGCGAGCGGGCCGGCGGAGTCCCGGACCGTCCCGGTCAGGTCCTCGGCGAACGGCACGGCCTGCCCGGCCACCCCGTGCGCGAACGGCCCGACCTCGCCGACGACACCGCCCGCGAAGGGACGGACGTCGTCCGTGACGCCGTACGCCAGGGCCGTGGCGCTGCCGCCGACGCCGCCCACGACCGGCTGGACGGTGTCCACGACCGTGTCGACGACCGGCTGCACGGCACCGGTGACGCCGTATGCGAACGGCGTCACCTCCTCGGCGACGCCGCCGGCGAAGGGCACGGCCTGCCCCGCCACCCCGTGCGCGAACGGGCCGACCTCGCCGACGACACCGCCCGCGAAGGGACGGACGTCGTCCGTGACGCCGTACGTCAGCGAGCCCGCGTCGGCGACGGCCTGCCCGGCGACGGGCACGACGCCGTGCACGGCCGCGTCGGCGGCCGGCGGCAGGACCGAACCGGTGACGTCGCCGCCGACATGGCCGACCAGACCGGTGGCGTACGGGGGCATGTCGGTGGCGACGCCCTGCACGACCGGCTGCACGTCGGCGACGGCGCCCGAGGCGACGGGACGGACGTCGGCGACGGTGCCGTCGGCGAGGTGCCGGACATCGCCGACCGCGCCATGGGCCACCGGCGGCACGCCCTGGACGACCCCGCCGGCGACCGGCTGGACCCCCTGGACGACCCCGCCGACCACCGGCTGCACGCCTGCGACGGCACCGGTGGCAACCGGCTGGACGTCGGCGACCACGCCGTATGCCAGCGCGGTCGCGGCGTCGACCGTGTGCCCGGCGGTGCGGCCGACCCCGGCGACGGCACCGTGGGCGACCGGAACCACGCCGTCCACCGTCTGGCCGACGACCGGCGTCACCCCGTTCACGGCGCCGTCGGCCACCGGCCGGACGCCGTCCACCGCGTGCCCGGCGACCGGGGCCACCCCGGCCACGGTGCCGGTGGCGGCGGGGACGACACCGGCGACCGCGTGCCCTGCGGCCGGCACGACGCCCCCGACGGCGCGGCCGGCGACCGGGACCACTCCGTGCACGGCCTCGGTGACGGCCGACGGGACGACCGCGTCGGCGGTCTGCGCCACGACCGGGGTGACCGTGCCGGGGACGGTGGCGACCGTGCCGACGACCTGCTGCTCCACGCCGCCGACCGTGCCGGTGACATGGCTCGGAACCGCGGAGACGGAGGCCTCCGCGGCGGCGGTGACGCCGCCGACCCGGCCCGTGGCGACGGACCCTGCGGTCGTCGCCGTGTCCGCGACCCTGCCATCGGCGTGGGCGACGGCGGCGTGCGCGACGTCACCGGCACCCGCCGCGGTGCGACCCGCGCCGGCGACTGCGTACTGCGCCTTCGTCCGTACGACGCCCTCGACGCCCTGCGCCTGCGAACGCGCCGCCGCCTGCGCGCCCTGCACCTTCGTCTGCGCGGCGGCGAGCGCCTGCTCGAGCTCGGGTGCGAAGGCGGCGAGGGGGCCGAAGAGGTAGTCGATGGTGCCGGGGTGCTGCGGGGTGTTGTGGGGGAGGTCGCGGACGTCGCTGACGGCCGCGGAGACGTGGGCCTCGGCATGCGCCGTGGCCTGCGCGGTCGCGTGCGCCGCGGCCTTGTCCGCGCGGGCGGCCTTGGCACCCTGGATTGCGTGCGCCGCACCCTTTGCCTTGCCGGCGGCCGAGGTGGCGGTGTTCGTCGCGGACGGGACCGTGACGTCGGCGTCGACGTAACGGCGGGCCTGGTCGGCGGTGTTCGCCGGCGTCGTCCGGGCGGTGTCGGTGACCTCGCCGGTGGCGTCCTCGGTGACGCCGGTGACGGTGTCCGTCACGCCGGAGACGACACCGTTGACCGTGTCGGTCACGCCGCCCAGGAGGCTGGGGGCGTCGGCACTGTCGGCCGTATCGGTCACGTCGGTGGCCTTGTCCGGGACGGAGAGGGTGGAGGCGGGCAGCTCGTCGGCGCTGGCGACGGTCGAACCGAGCGCCCAGGCGCCGGTGACACCGGCGGCTATGACGATCGAACGGCGGATGTTCTTGTTCATGCGTGCGTCGGATCCCTAGATCTCGGGGGTCCGAAGGCCCCCGGAGCAACGGAGAAGTGAAGCTCCGGGACTTCGGACGGGTTTGGGGACATTCCGGCGCCGATCACGGTCGCGGTCCGGGAAGTCGGGGACCAGCGGGACCGGGTACGGCTCCGGCGGCTTCCGTCCGGGGGATGTCGCGGGACATCCGGGAACTGGGGGTGTCCGGACGGACGGGCAGACCTGTTTCCGCCCCCGCGCGACAGGTCTACGGCGGGGAAGGCGGCCTACGGCCTAGCGGCTCAGAGGCCTAGGCGGGGGAAACCGGAATGTCCCGGTGCCTGTCCTGGATCGCGTCCGCTTCCGCACGGGCGGCGGCGCCGGGCACCAGCCGCAACGCCACACGCCGACTCAACGAGACCGCGTGCGCGTCCCCGTGCCTCGGCGTACCGCTGTCACCCGCCGCGTGGTTGCCCACCACACCACCCGGGTGGTCGGTCGGCACCTGGTGTGCGGGGGCGTAGCCGGAGGGCGCGGTGCGGTGCGCGTGGCCGGCGGCAGGAGTGTGGGACGCGGTGCCGTCGGCGCCGAAGCGGGGGCCGTGGACGGCGGCCGCTTCCTTGCCGGTACGTCCCTTGACTCCGCGTCCGTCGCCCGGGCCGGGCGCGTTGGAACCCGACCCCGGCTGCGGCGTCCCGGTGACGGGAGCCGGCAACGTCTGCCCCGGCAGCACGGGCACATCGGCGCCCGGCAGGTCCGGGATCCCGGGAATGGCGGGCAGCTCCCACCCCGGCCAACTCGGCCACGTCGTCTCGGGTGCCGTCGGCAGCGAGGGCAGCGACACCAACGGCGGCACCGTCGCCTGCATCTCGGCCAGCCCTGCGGCCAGCTCCCCGGTCGACGTCCGCACGACCTGGCCGCCGTCGGCCTGGCCGACCTGCTCGGTCACCGGGGTGAGGATCTGGTCGTGGGTGGCGGGTTGGGGGGTGTAGGCCCGGGGTGCTTGGGCCTGAGAAATCTGAGGGGCCTGAGGCTGAGGTGCCTGGGGCCTCTGGGGCCGAGGAATCCGGTCCTCGGGGGCGGGAGCCCGGGGAGGCGCCGGCTTGGCGGGCGGCGCCGTCGACTCGTCGTGCGCGCAGGGCTTGGCCTGCGCGTCAGGCGAAGTGGGGGTGGTGGGCGGGTTCAGGAGGTGCTCGACCGTGCCCTGCGCCGATGACCGGAATTCGTCTGACCGGAGTTCGTCCGACACCGGGGTCGACGCGGACGCCACTGCCGACGCCGCCGACAGCGACGAAGCACCCACCGGCACCCCGTCCGACCCGTCCGCGGCATACGCCCGCTCCCCGCCGAGGAGCCCGATCGCGAGCAGACCGCCCGCCACCAGCACCAGTTGCAGCGCACGCCGCCCGGCCGCGATGCGCAGGACGCGCACAGCGGCACCGGGCAAGGTGGCTGGCCAGGTCAAGACGGGCTGGTCCCTCCGTGGGGCGGAACGAAGTACACGTGACGAGCGTCGAGTCGACTGGACGCGGTACGGACGGGCGGCGCGACGGCGCACCACCGAGCAGGCGTTGATCCTTGCACGCCCCTCCTGTCGTCGCGCAAGCCCCCCGCTACCGATGCGCACTCATGTCCGTTTTGCTGGCGGAAGTCGGTCATCGCTTGGTCGACAAATCACCAGTAACTCCGCGCCATTGCATCCTCGGAGCCATGCCGCCCTCAGACGGCGTCCGGCACCGGAATCGGCCGCTTCTCGATGGCCGCCGCCATCACCTCCGGAAACAGGTCGGGCGTACACGCGAAGGCCGGAGCGCCCAACGCGGCGAGCGCGGCCGCGTGTTCCCGGTCGTACGCCGGCGCCCCCTCGTCCGACAGCGCCAGCAGCGCCACGAACTGCACTCCCGACGCCTTCATCGCGGCGACCCGCTTGAGCATCTCGTTGCGTATGCCGCCCTCGTACAGATCGCTGATCAGCACGACCACCGTCTCCGCGGGCCGGGTGATCTGCGACTGGCAGTACGCGAGCGCCCGGTTGATGTCCGTGCCGCCGCCGAGCTGGGTGCCGAAGAGGACGTCCACGGGATCGTCGAGCTGGTCGGTGAGGTCGACGACGGAGGTGTCGAAGACGACCAGCCGCGTGTTGATGGACCGCATCGACGCCAGCACGGCCCCGAACACCGACGCGTACACCACCGACGCCGCCATCGAGCCCGACTGGTCGATGCAGAGGACGACCTCCTTCTTCACGGACTGCGACGCCCGCCCGTACCCGATGAGCCGCTCCGGCACGATCGTCCGGTACTCCGGCAGATAGTGCTTGAGGTTGGCCGCGATGGTGCGGTTCCAGTCGATGTCGTGGTGGCGCGGCCGGCTGATCCGGGCACTGCGGTCGAGAGCGCCGGTGAGGGTGGCCCGCGTGCGGGTGGCGAGCCGCTTCTCCAGGTCCTCGACGACCTTGCGCACAACGGCGCGTGCCGTCTCCTTCGTCGTCTCCGGCATCGCCCGGTTGAGCGAGAGCAACGTGCCCACGAGGTGCACGTCCGCCTCCACCGCCTCCAGCATCTCCGGCTCCAGCAACAGCGTCGACAGCCCGAGCCGGTCGATGGCGTCCCGCTGCATGACCTGGACGACGGAGGACGGGAAGTACGTCCGGATGTCCCCGAGCCACCGCGCCACGGACGGCGCCGACGCCCCGAGCCCGGCGGAACGGTCCCTGCCCGACTGCGTCCCCTTGTCCCCCTTCCCGTACAGCGCGGTCAACGCCCCGTCCATCGCGGCGTCCTTGCCGGCGAGCGCGCACCCGGTGCCGTCGGCGTCGTCCCCGCCGAGCACCATCCGCCATCGCCGCAGCCGCTCCCGTGCCGGGTCCATCGCCTCGGTCGTCATCGGCACGCTCACTTGCGAGGCCGCTCCCACAGCGGCAGCACCGGCACGGTCGTCGTCAACGGCCTCGCGTCCTGCGCCGCGAATGCGTGCGGCTGCCTCCCGGCGCCCGCCGCCACGGCCCGTTCCCTCGGCTCCGTCACCACGTCGGTCGTCATCCCGTCGCCCCCACAAGGTTGTTGTCCCCGAGGCCGCCGTCGGCGCCCTCGCCCGTCTCCGCCTGGTCCAGCCCCAGCAGCAGCCGCACCAAAGGCACCACGGCGTCCGCACGCTCGACATCGAAGTCGGCGGCGAATCCCGGTATCCCGGACCCACCGATCCCCGCGCCGGCCCGCTCCCCCGGCCCCCGCCGGACCAGCTCCCCGAGAGTCCGCCGCACTCCCGGCTCATACGCCGAGAAGGTGCGCCGCAGCAGCGGCAGCACATCCGTGAACGCCTCCGCCGACACCCCCGTCAGCCACGCGTCGACCAACCCGAGCAACCGCTCGTCGTGCACGAGCAGCATCCCGCCGCCCGAGCCGCCCCCGACGAACCCTTCGATCCACGCGGCCGCGTCCCCCGGCGGCGTCCCCGGCGACAACGCGAGCCCCATCGCCCGAGCCGCCTCGTCCTGCGCCAACTCCCCGTCGTCCAGCAGCAATCGCACCGCGCGCCCCCTGATGACGCCGGGCACGGTGTCCCGCCCGGCCAGCACCCGAAGCACCGCGTGCCAGCGCTTGCGCAGATCCCCGTGCCCGAGGGCGGGCGATCTCCCCGAACCACCACGCCCTGCCGACGCCTCCTCACCAGGCACACCGCACCCGACCCCGGCGGCCTGATCCTCAGGACCATGCCCCGTGCCGGCGGCCTCACCCTCGCCGCCACGCCCGGCGACGTCGCCCTCGCCACCACGACCCGACCCGCAACCCACCTCTCCCTGACCGGAGCCGGGTCCACCCCCGCCCCCCGCATCCCGCCCCGAGGTCGCAGCCTCGCCCAGCAGTCCGACCGCGCCATGCACCGCGTCGACATGGCGCCGCATCTCCTCGGCCGCGTCCGCGTCCAGTGCGGCGCAGGCCGGGGGCAGGCCGACGAAGACGCGCTCGGCGAGCCCCGCGGCGACCTCGGCCAGCGCCCCGGTGTCCGTGCCGCGCACATCGCCGTACCGCAGCGAGCGGACCAGCGCGGGCAGGGCCTGGGCGAGATGGCCGACGTCGGCGTCGAGTGCGGCCCGGTCGGCGAGGATCCGCATCACCGTCGGCAGCGCGTCCGGCAGTTCGGCCAGGAGGCAGCGCTCGGCGAGGGCGGTGACATCGGCGAGGCCCGCCGCGGAGACGGCGTCCGCCTCGGCCTTGGCGGTCGCCGCGGCGAACACGGTGGTCCCCCACACCCCGGCCTCGGCGACCCGCACGGACAGCTCCGGCTCCCACCGCAGCCGCCATGTCTCCCGGAACGTCCCCGTGCTGCCCCGCGACGCGACCGGCTCGCCCCACTCCACGCGCAGCAGCCGCAGCCGGTGCAGCAGCCTGCTGCGCTCGGCGTCGTTCTCCTTGCGCAGGTCGAGCTCCAACTCCCGCTCCAGCGCCTCCGGCTTGAGCCGCAGCCGCCGCTGGATCCGGTCGAGGTCCCGCTGCAACGGCACCGCCGGCGCCGATCGCGGCACCTCCCCCAGCACATCCCCCACGACCAGCCGGTCCTGCACCAGCGCCAACGGCACGTCCGAGCCCTCGCACATGACCGCCCGCACCGCGTCGGTCGTCTCGCTCAGCCCCGGCAGCGGGCGTCCGCGCATCGCCGCGAGCGTCTGCGCCAGCCGCACCGCCTCGATGACATGCGCGGAGGACACGATCCGGTCCTCGTCCCGCAGCAGCCCGGCCACCTTGGTCATCCACCGCTCGACCGGCCGGTCCGGCGCGCTGAACAGGTGCCCGTACCACCCCGGCGAGTCGATCCCCGCCCCGTACCCGCTGACCCGCGCCAACCGCCGGTTCGTCCACGGCACCCAGGTCATGTCGGCCCTGACCTTGGCCAGCCCCTTCAGCAGCGCCCTGTCGGCGGCGACGGTGCTCTTCTGCCGCAGCGCGGGCACATGCCAGGCCCCGCACACGACGGCCACCTCGTCGCCGAACTCCCGCTGCGCCGCCCGCATCTGGAGCCGCATATGGGCCTCGCGTACGAGATCCCGGTCATGTCCCCCGCTGCCGTACGCCTCCCGCAACGCCGCCATGGCCTCCTCGAGCCCCAGGAACGGCGCGAACGCATCCCCGTCCCCCACCCCCCGGTGCTCGACGACGTCCTCCCACCACCGCTCGGGATCGTCGTAACCGGCGACTTCGGCGAGCACGGCGAGGGGGTCCACACGGACGGCGGCACCAGGATCGCTTTCCTCGGTCCGGGAGCCGTCCGCGTCGTCACCGGATTCGCCGGCGCCCGCGGCCGGCTCACCCCCCTCGCCCGCCTCCGCGTCCAGCGCCGTCTCGTCCTGCTTCCCCCACGCCAACGTGTGGGTGGCGGGCAGGTCGATGAACCGGGCCGGGACCTGGTGCTCCAAGGCCCAGCGGATCGCGACCCACTCCGGGGAGAACTCGGCCAGCGGCCAGAAGGCCGAGCGGCCGGGCTCGTCCACGGCGTGGGCGAGGAGCGCGACCGGGGGCCGCATGGCCTCGTCACCGGCGAGCGGGATCAGCGCGTCGGCCTCCGGCGGCCCTTCGATCAGCACAGCGCGTGGCGCCGCCGCGTCCAGCGCCGCCCGCACCGCACGCGCCGACCCGGGCCCATGGTGCCGTACCCCGAGCAGCAACGGTCCCGACGGCCTCGCCACGGAACGGGCTGTCGCCGAGCTGCTCGACTCCGTGCGCTCATCGCCCGCCGCGCCGGTGACCGCGTCCATCCCCCGACTCCCGGTCCTCTCAACGCCGTTCACATCGCCCCCCTGCCCCACAGCCGTCCGACGCCATCGCCCGCCGCCTCGTCATCACCCACGCCTCCCCGCCGTCGCCCGGCGTTCATCCGGGTCCAGCTCCCGCGGTCCGGCGGCCCCTACGTCGGGGCCGCCGGACCGCACCGCCCCCCTCAGCCCCTCGGCCACCCCGAGTCGTCGCCAGTCACCGTCCCGGCCTCCCCCCTGCCCACAGCCGCCACGGACCCGCTTCCACCCGAGCCCCCACGCGGGCGCCCCCAACCGAGGTCGTCCTCGTCGTTCACGCGCTCACCTCTCGGCAGGCCCGGTAGAAGTCCGTCCAGCCGTCCCGTTCACGCACGACCGCCTCCAGGTACTCCTGCCAGATGACACGGTCGGCGGCGGGGTCGCGGACGACGGCGCCGAGGATGCCCGCGGCGACGTCGCCGGGGCGCAGCACTCCGTCGCCGAAGTGCGCGGCCAGGGCGAGGCCGTTGGTGACGACGGAGATCGCCTCGGCCGTCGACAGCGTGCCGCTGGGCGACTTCAGCTTCGTACGGCCGTCGGAGGTGACCCCGTCGCGCAGCTCTCGGAAGACGGTGACGACACGGTGGATCTCGTCGATGCCGTCGGGCACGGCGGGTAGGTCCAGGGACCGGCCGATCTGGTCGACGCGGCGGGAGACGATGTCCACCTCTGCCTCGACGCTCGCCGGCAGCGGCAGCACGACCGTGTTGAAGCGGCGGCGCAGCGCGCTGGAGAGGTCGTTGACCCCTCGGTCGCGATCATTGGCCGTGGCGATGAGATTGAAGCCGCAGACCGCCTGCACCTCCTGTCCCAGCTCCGGTATCGGCAGCGTCTTCTCCGACAGGATCGTGATCAGCGTGTCCTGCACGTCGGCCGGAATACGGGTCAGCTCCTCGACACGGGCCGTCATGCCGTCCGACATGGCCCGCATGACGGGGCTCGGCACGAGGGCGTCGCGGCTCGGCCCGTGCGCGAGCAGTTGCGCGTAGTTCCAGCCGTAGCGGATCGCCTCCTCCGGTGTGCCGGCCGTGCCCTGCACCAGCAGCGTCGAGTCGCCGCTGACCGCCGCGGCCAGATGTTCGGAGACCCAGGTCTTCGCGGTGCCGGGCACGCCGAGCAGAAGCAGGGCGCGGTCGGTGGCCAGCGTGGTGACGGCGACCTCGACCAGTCGGCGCGGTCCCACGTACTTCGGTGTGATCACCGTGCCGTCCGCCAGCGTGCCGCCGAGCAGATACGTGGCCACGGCCCACGGCGAAAGCTTCCATCGGGCCGGACGCGGACGGTCGTCCTGCGCGGCCAGCGCGGCGAGTTCATGGGCGAAGGCATCCTCGGCATGCGGTCGCAACGCCTCGGTCGGTTCCGTCTCCCCCGCCTCGGCGGATGTCGCCTCTACGGACACAGGCATGGCAAAGTCCCCCTCCAGCTCGGCCGGTTCAGCCGTTTCGGATCTGGCAACCACGTTGCACCACGCCACTGACAATGCGTTCCGACCTGCGCAAACGCCGTCACGAGGCCACCGCCGTGTCCGCCGCCCCGGCCGATTGTCAGTGGTGGGATCTACCTTCGATGACATGACTCAGCAGGGGGTGCGCTGGACTGCGGACCAGGTGCTGGCACTGGCGCCTGACGCCGCGTCACGCAAAGCGGGCAGCAAACTCGGAGCGGCGGGGCCGTGGTCCGAGGCAGGGAGTGCCGACGAAGGGACGGTGTGGGGGCTGTGCAAGGGCAGTGGCAGCAAGCCGTATCAGACGGTCATCGACATCGCGGACGCGTCCGGGCCCGCGTACAAGTGCAGTTGCCCGAGCCGGAAGTTCCCGTGCAAGCACGCACTCGGGCTGCTGCTGCTCTGGGCGGGCGGGGACGGCGCGGTGCCGTCGGCGGCGGAGCCGCCGGACTGGGCGGAGCAGTGGATAAAGGGGAGAAGGCAGCGGGCCGAGGAGAAGCGGACGGCGGGCCCGTCCGGTTCCGAATCGGCGTCCGCTGATCCGGAGGCGGCACGACGCAGGGCGGAGCGCCGGGCCGTGCGGGTCACCGCGGGGGCGACGGAGCTGGAGCAGCGCCTGACCGACCTGCTGCGGGGCGGCCTGGCCGGCGCCGAACAGGCGGGGTACGGGCTGTGGGAGGAGACGGCCGCCCGTATGGTCGACGCCCAGGCCCCGGGGCTGGCGGCGCGTGTGCGGGAGTTGGGGGCGATCCCGGCGTCCGGGCCGGGCTGGCCGGTGCGCCTGCTGGAGGAGTGCGCCCTGCTTCATCTTCTCGACCAGGGCTGGCTGCGCCGCGAGGGGCTGCCCGAGGGCCTGGCGGACACGGTCCGCTCCCGCATCGGCCTGCCCGCATCGGCGGACGGCCCGCCCGTGCGGGACCGCTGGCTGGTCCTAGCCCAGTACGACACGGCCGACGTGAAGCTCACGACGCGCCGGATCTGGCTGCATGGCGCCGACTCGGGCCGTACCGCGTTGCTCCTCTCTTATGGCGCAGCCGGCCGCGCCCCCGAGCTGACGCTGCCGGTGGGCCTGGCCCTGGAGGCGGAGCTGGCGGCATACCCCGGGGCAGGCCAACTGCGGGCGAGCCTGGGCGAGCAGTTCGCTCCACCCGCACCCGCGTCGATGCGGCCACCCGGCCTGACGACGGCCGAGGCGGCCGCCCGTTACGGCGATGCGCTGCGCGACGATCCGTGGCTGGACTCCGTTCCGGTGACCCTGGACCGGGTCATACCGACGCCGGACGGCGACTCCTGGCAGTTGGCGGACGCCGACGCGGACACGGCGCTGCCGCTCACCCCGGCCGCCCGCGCCCGTCCGGGGCTGTGGCGCCTGGTCGCGCTGTCGGGCGGCGCTCCGGTGAAGGTGTTCGGCGAGTGCGGCCACCGCGGCTTCACCCCGCTCACGGCCTGGGCGGAGGGGTCGGGCGAGGCCGTGCGGCTCTGCTGAGCGCCAGGCGCCGTCTCTCTCCCCGCCCCTTCCCCCGACCACGAATCACGCCACGGCACCCAGCACACGAAGGCAGAGAGGAACGAACCTCATGAACAGTCCCTCCGTTCCCGTGGATTCGCCCGCGCCGAGCGCCTGGGAGGAGCTCGTCACGGCGGCGCTGCTCGGGACGGACCGGCGTACGCCGCCGGGCTGTCCGCCGGGCCGCCGGGCGCCGGTGGCGTTGCTGGACGCGGCGGCCGTGGAGACCGTGCGGCGGCGGGCCGGGCTGCTACCGGCACGGGCGGCCGAGCGCCCGCACCCGGCCCCCGAGGACGAGCGACCGGCGCTTGCCCCTGCCGCCGCCCGCAGGCTGGCGCTGCTGCTGGCCGACCGTCCCGGCACAGGCGGCGGCGGACGCAGAGGCACGGCTCCGGACCTCGTGGAGCTGCTGCCCGAGTGGCTCGCGCGGGCGAACGACCGGGGTCTCGCACCACCTCCCGAGGTGCTGCCCGCGCTGCTGGACGCGGCGCGCGGACGTACGGATCTGCGCCCGGCGGCGCTGACGTTCGCGGGCTCGCGCGCGGTGTGGCTCGCCCGGCTCAACCCGGACTGGCGCTTCGCCCTGCGCGCGACCCCGGGCGGGGGTGCGACGCTGCCGCATCTCGACGACCCGGCCAAGGTCCGACAGCTCTGGCAGGAGGGCCTGTTCGCGGAGCGGGTCGCTCTGCTGTCCGCGATACGCGCCCGTGAGCCCGAAGCCGCGCGTGAGCTGCTCACCACGACGTGGGCGACGGAGCGGGCCGAGGACCGGCTGATGTTCCTCGACTCGCTGCGCATGCGGCTCGGCCCGCAGGACGAGCCGTTCCTGGAGCAGGCGCTGGCCGACCGGAGCCGCAATGTCCGCGCGACGGCGGCGGAGTTGCTGTCGGCGCTGCCGGATTCGGCGCTCGCGGCGCGGATGGCGGTGCGCGCCGGTGCCTGCGTGGCGCTGGATCACACGGGTGAGGCACCGACGATCGGCGTCGAGGCACCGCACGAGTGCGACGCGGGCATGGAGCGCGACGGGGTGGTGGCCAAGGCTCCGGCGGGTCGGGGCGAACGGTCCTGGTGGTTCGGCCAGTTGGTGGAAGCGACACCGCTCGGCACCTGGGCGAGGCGGCTCGGCGGACGTACGCCCGGGGAGATCGTGGCCCTGCCGGTGACGGACGACTGGCAGGCCGAGCTGCACGCGGCATGGTGCCGGGCGGCCGTACGGCAGCGGGACGGCGACTGGGCCAGGGCGCTGCTCGGCTCGCCCTCCGCGCCGGAGGCCGGCGGTCCGGGGGCGGTGTCCCTGGCCGAGCGGGCGAAGCTGCTGGGCACGCTGGGCGCGGCCGAGCGGGCCGAGTGGGTCGCCGGGTTCATCGCGACGCACGGTCTGTCGGAGGCGTTTCAGCTACTCGGGGTGTGCGCGGTGCCGTGGGCCGCACCGCTGGGGCGGGCGGTCGTGGACGCGCTCAACATCGCGCGGGACGCGGGGAGTTATCCATGGAGTTTCAGCGGAGTGATGGGCCTGGCCGAGCGCTGCCTCGACCCGGCCGAGGCGAGCCGCCTGGACGGCCTGCTGGCGGTGCCGGACGAACCGGAGGACGCGTCGCCGGGGGCCGGGGGGTACTGGGCGGAGGCATTCCAGCGGCTGGTGACGACACTGCGGATGCGGGCAGCCATGATCAAGGAGCTGGAACCGTCCAGCACGGCTGGGGATACCCCCTCCGGACGAGTTTGAGGACGAGGCCCGTTCAGGGCCGAAGCGGGGGTCCGGGGGCGGCAGTTCTCAGGGCCGGCCACCCTCGCTCACCCGCGCCGAACAGCGACCTAGGCCCCTGCCGGCTGACGCACGTTCGCCCGGACCCAGTCCACGATCGCCTGTGTGGTCGCGCCCGGCGTGAAGATCTCCGCGACACCCTTCTCCTTCAGCGGGGCGATGTCCGCCTCGGGAATGATCCCGCCGCCGAAGACGAGGATGTCCTCCGCGTCGCGCTCCTTGAGGAGGGCGATCACGGCGGCGAAGAGGGTGTTGTGGGCCCCGGAGAGGATGGACAGACCGATCGCGTCGGCGTCCTCCTGGATCGCGGTGTCGACGATCTGCTCGGGCGTCTGGTGAAGCCCGGTGTAGATGACCTCCATACCGGCGTCGCGCAGCGCCCGCGCGATCACCTTGGCCCCACGATCGTGGCCGTCGAGTCCCGGCTTGGCCACCACCACGCGGATCGGACCGGCTGCCACACCCATCACTGCCTCCATGAAGCGACTACATCCATCCGTACCGACAAGCACTGCTCATGCATGAGTCATGCCGCACTCACCGCATATGTCATACCCGCACATGCCATACATGGTGCGCCTATGGCACATTTCCGCCGCTCACCGCACCGGACGCGCCCACTCGGCACGGATGCCCCGGGCCACGCTGCCCGGAGAAGTGAACGAACGTTATCGCCAGCATCCCGCAACCGGCAGTTTCGCGGTGCAGACCGAGGGGGAAATCACACGGTGGGACACGTTCGCCGCGCACCGTTCCACATCTCTGCGGCACACGGGCCGCAGCAGCCTGCGGCACACGCGTCGCAGCGGGACCAAGCGCAACGGGAGCCGCAACGAGGTCGCCGCACCACCGCGCCGCAGGCCGCGCGACGTGGCGGTGCGGCGGGTCGACGGTGGTACGAAGGGCACGTAGGGCAGGTAAGGCACGACAGCGGGGAAGCCTCGTCGCCACACCGGCAGGGAGCCCCGCCAGGTCATCGGCGCACCACGGCCACCAGGGCCGCTCCGCGCAGCGCGCGCCTCGCTCGCCCCACGGGCCCTTGCCATACCCCGCCGACCGCCTCGGCCGCGACTTCCCACGAAGGCACACGGGGGCCGGAGCCGTCCTCCTATGTGCCACAAGGAGGTCGGCCATGAAGGTCACCGGGGCAACACTCCCCTTTCTCCCGCTCTACCGGCGTCTGCTCCCGAGCAGGCTCGCCGGCCTCTCCCTGGCCCTGCTGAAGGCGACCGCCCTGGAGATCGCGATCCTCGCCGGACATCTGCTCCTCTATCCCTCCGGCATCACACAGGAGCGCCGCACCACCCCCGCGCTCCCCTCCCTGGACACCGCCCAGCTCCCGACGGAGACCGATCCCCCCGTCGTCCTGCTGCACGGCTTCATAGACAACCGCTCGGTCTTCGTCCTGCTGCGCCGAAACCTCGCCCAGCACGGCAGGCACCAGGTCGAGTCGCTCAACTACTCCCCCCTGACCTGCGACATCCGCACGGCCGCCGAATTGCTCGGCCGGCACATAGAGGGGATCTGCGAGCGCACCGGCAGCAGCCAGGTCGATGTCGTCGGACACAGCCTCGGCGGGCTGATAGCGCGGTACTACGTGCAGCGCCTCGGCGGCGACCACAGGGTCCGCACACTCGTCACGCTCGGCACGCCGCACTCCGGCACGCGTGTCGTCCCGCTGGCGAACGCGCACCCCATCGTGCGTCAGATGCGCCCCGGCTCACCCATCCTGGAGGAGCTGGCCCGCCCCGCACCGGGCTGCCGTACGCACTTCGTGAGCTTCTGGAGCGACCTCGACCACCTGATGGACCCGCTGGAGACGGCCTGCATCGACCACCCGGACCTGTTGGCACAGAACGTCCGCGTGAGCGGCGTCGGCCACCTCGCGCTGCCGGTGCACCCCGCCGTGGCGACCGGGATACGGCAGGCCCTGGACTCCGCCCGCACCGGAGCCGCGGCCGTCACCCGGACCGACGGCATGACGGTGGCCTGACCGCCCCGCCGCCCCCGCCGCCACCCCTCGGTCACCCCGCGAGCCGCCTTCACACAGCCCGATGACAGCGGTCCAACATCGAACAATCTTCGAACACAAAGCCAACTTCGCGCCCGCAGTCCGCCAAAACACGGCCGAATGCCCGTTTCCTGCGAGCGCGAAACCTGCCGAAGATTGTCGTGCCCGCGTACTGCCGGGTACAGTCGCCGCACTGCTCTGGCAGCCCCTGTTGTCGAGGCGAGAGAGAAGTTGGTGAACGATCGTCACCCGTCGGGGACCATGACGTCTCCGACTCCGGCTCCCGACGCCGCCTCGGCGCACTACGCGTCGTACGGCACGCAGGACGCCCAATACGGTGACTCCACCACCTACGGCACCTACGACGCCACAGGTTTTGCCACCACCGGTCACGCCGCCCCGACCTTCGACGCCGACCCCTTGTTCGGCAGCCTCCCCGGCGACGCCACGGGCGCGTACGACGCCACCCAGTGGTCCACAGGCAGCCATCAGACCGCGCACTACGACGGCTACGCGGCCCAGCACCAAGCCGCCTACGACACCGGCGCGTACGAGACCGCGGCCTGGGGCACCGACCACGAGCGGCTCGCCTTCGTCCCGCAGCAGGCCAACGGCCATGACGTCTCCGGCCAGTGGGACGCGAACGCCTGGCTCCAGCCCGATCAGGCCGGCGTCCAGACCGACCAGACCCAGCACTGGGAATGGGGCACGGCGGCCTTCGACACCGGGGCGTACGACGCCACCCAGTGGAACTCCGACGGCAGCGCGGCGCAGGCGACCGACGGCTTCGAGCAGTCAGCAGAATCCTTCGACCAGCAGGCGACCGCGCACTTCGACCAGATCGAGCACGGCGCCGCCACGGCGTACGACGAGCACACGCCGTACGACGAGCACACGGCCTACGAAGAGCACGCGGGCTACGACGAGCACACCTCGTACGACCACACCCCGTACGACGACCCGGCCCAGCACGAAGCCGAGTTGACCGCCACCGGCGAACTCCCCGCCGCGGCCCCGCTCCTCGACGACCAGGAGGAGACCACTCCGGCCCCCTCCCCTCGCACCGGCTCCCGCAGCGGGTCGCGCTCCCGCCGCCGTACGCCCCCGAAGCGCTCCGCGCTGCTGACGGTCGCCGTGCCCTCGGCATGTGTGATGGGCGTCGCGGGGATCGCCGCCGCCTCCGTCGGCACCCTGACCGACGACAAGGACGCGTCCACGCTGGCCTCCGAGGGCGAGGCCGTGAAGCCGTCCACCGCGAACAACAAGCTGGACTCCCAGCTCGAGAGCCTCTCGGCCGGCGCGGACGACTTCGCCGACCGGGCCAGCCGTACGCAGGAGCGCATCGACCTCAAGGCGCAGCAGGCGGCCGAGAAGCGCAAGGCCGCCGAGGAGGCGGCCCGCAAGGAGCGGCTGCGTCCGAAGTTCGCGGTTCCGGTCGCGCAGCACGGCCTCAGCGCCTACTTCGGTCAGTCCGGCATCAACTGGATGTCCGTGCACACCGGCATCGACTTCCCCGTGTCGTACGGCACGACGGTGATGGCCGCGACCGACGGCACCGTCCGCACGCAGTGGAACAGCGCCTACGGCAACATGATGATCGTGACCGCGAAGGACGGCACGGAGACGTGGTACTGCCACCTCTCCAGCTACCGCGTCGCCTCCGGTACGACGGTCAAGGCCGGCGACCCCATCGCCTACTCCGGCAACTCCGGCAACTCGACCGGCCCGCACCTGCACTTCGAGGTACGCCCCGGCGGCGGCTCGGCGATAGACCCGCTGTCCTGGCTGCGCAGCCACGGGGTCGACCCGTCGTAGGCGACGCCACCACGACCTGAGCACGCGCCCCCGCCCTGCAACGGCAGCGGGGGCGCACTCGTCGGTGCCCGAGCTTCGCCGGCGGCGCTAGAGCTTCTCCACCGGCGCGTACCGCAGCAGCAGCCGCTTCGGCTTGGTGTCCCCGAAGTCGACCGTCGCCTCGGCGTTCGCGCCCGTGCCCTTAACGGCCATCACGGTGCCGAGCCCGAACTGGTCGTGGGTGACCCGGTCCCCGACGGCCAGTTGCACGACCGGCTTCTCGGAGGTGCGGCGCGTGGCGAACCCGGACGCACCCGAGGCCGAGGAGCGCGAGCGGGACGAGGACAGCGAGGCGGCGACTCCGGACGCGGGACCGGAGGGCACCGGCGAGGTCGCACCCGTGCGCTTCCAGTCCACGTGCTGTGCCGGGATCTCCTCCAGGAAGCGGGACGGCGGGTTGTACGACGGCTGGCCCCACGCGCTGCGCATCGACGAGCGCGTCAGATACAGCCGCTCACGCGCGCGCGTGATGCCGACGTACGCGAGCCGCCGCTCCTCCTCCAGCTCCTTCGTCTGGCCGAGGGCGCGCATGTGCGGGAAGACGCCGTCCTCCATGCCGGTGAGGAAGACGACCGGGAACTCCAGGCCCTTGGCGGTGTGGAGGGTCATCAGGGTGATGACGCCGGAGCCGTCCTCCTCGTCGTCCGGGATCTGGTCGGAGTCGGCGACGAGCGCGACCCGCTCCAGGAAGTCCGAGAGCCCGCCGGCGGCCTCGCCCTCGGCCGACTCCTGCTCGAACTCCAGGGCGACGGCCGCGAGTTCCTGGAGGTTCTCGATCCGGGTCTCGTCCTGAGGATCGGTGGATGCCTGCAACTCGGCGAGATAGCCGGTCCGTTCGAGGACGGCCTCCAGGACGGTCGCCGGTCCCGCGCCGGACTCGACGATCGTACGGAGCTCCTCCATCAGGGTGTTGAACCGCTTGACGGCGTTGGTGGACCGCGCGGCCATCCCGTACGCCTCGTCGACACGCTTGAGCGCCTGCGGGAAGCTGATCTTCTCCCGCTGCGACAGCGCGTCGATCATCGCCTCCGCACGCTCACCGATGCCCCGCTTGGGAACGTTCAGAATCCGCCGCAGCGGCACGGAGTCCTCGGGGTTGGCCAGCACCCGCAGGTAGGCCAGAACGTCCCGGACCTCCTTGCGCTCGTAGAAGCGGACCCCGCCGACGACCTTGTAGGGCAGCCCGACGCGGATGAAGACTTCCTCGAAGACACGGGACTGGGCGTTCGTACGGTAGAAGACGGCGACATCGCCGGCCTTCGCGTCCCCCGCGTCCGTCAGTCGGTCTATCTCGTCGGCGACGAACTGCGCCTCGTCGTGCTCGGTGTCCGCGACGTAGCCGGTGATGCCGGCGCCCGCGCCCGCGTTGGTCCACAGGTTCTTCGGACGGCGGGACTCGTTGCGCTCGATGACCGCGTTGGCGGCGGTGAGGATCGTCTGCGTGGAGCGGTAGTTCTGCTCCAGCAGGATCGTCGTCGCGTCCGGGTAGTCCTCCTCGAACTGGAGGATGTTGCGGATGGTGGCGCCCCGGAAGGCGTAGATCGACTGGTCGGCGTCACCCACCACGCACAGCTCGGCGGGCGGCAGGTCGTGCTCGCTCGGCGGCACGTCGACGGGGTGCTCGCCGGTCCCGACGAGCTCGCGTACCAGCGCGTATTGGGCGTGGTTGGTGTCCTGGTACTCGTCCACCAGCACATGGCGGAAGCGCCGGCGGTAGTGCTCGGCGACGTCCGGGAAGGCGCGCAGCAGGTTGACCGTCGTCATGATCAGGTCGTCGAAGTCGAGGGCGTTGGCCTCCCGCAACCGCGACTGGTACAGGGCGTACGCCTGAGCGAGGGTCTTCTCGAAGCCGTCCGTCGCCCGGGCGGCGAAGTCCTCCTCGTCGATCAGCTCGTTCTTCAGGTTGCTGATCTTGGCGCTGAAGGACTTGGGCGGGAAACGCTTGGGATCGAGATCCAGATCACGGCACACCAGCGCCATCAGCCGCTTGCTGTCGGCGGCGTCGTAGATCGAGAAGGACGAAGTGAACCCGAGCTTCTTGCTCTCCCGTCGCAGGATGCGCACGCACGCGCTGTGGAACGTCATCACCCACATCGCGTTCGCACGCGGGCCGACGAGCTGCTCCACGCGCTCCTTCATCTCGCCCGCGGCCTTGTTGGTGAAGGTGATCGCGAGGATCTGCCCCGGATGCACGTTCCGCTCGGCGAGCAGGTGGGCGATGCGGTGGGTGAGCACACGCGTCTTGCCGGATCCGGCGCCGGCCACGATGAGCAGCGGGGTGCCGGAGTGGACGACGGCGGCGCGCTGGTTGTCGTTCAGCCCTTCCAGCAGCGCGGCGGCGTCGATGACCGGTCGCGGGGCACCGTCGCGGTAGTGGCCGTCCCGGTCCGGTGGCACGTCGAACTTCCCACCGAACAGATCGTCCGGAACCGGTTCCGGAGCGTGATCGTCCTCGGGCGGCGGCGGGTGCTCTTCCTCGTGGGCCCGAGGGGCCTGGAGGTCCGCCAGGAAGCTGTCGTCAAAGAGGCTGCTCATCGCTCTCCGAGTCTAGGCCGCCCCACTGACAGCCCGCCCCCACCCTCGAAACATCACCGCCCCCAGAGCCCGACGATCTTCCGCCACACCCCCATCACCCCAAGCAAGCACCCCACCACAACCCGCAACCGACCAGGCCGGCCCGCCCCCCACCTCCCCCAAATCAAACAAATGCCCTAAACAACCGCCTCCGGCACAAACAGCCGCACACTCCCCCGAACCGCCGACCGCCCGCAACGTTTAGGACCAAGGTCACGAAAATGTATCGGGCATATCGAACATCAACCTTCACAGGGGCCACACGAGTTGGCTACGGTGCCGGACAGGCCGTACGACCCCCACCGGCGAACGACGCCGGGCCGCACGGCCTCCGCCGAGTCCGGCGCGCCTCATGGCGACCGGAGCCGGGGACCCACCGAACTTGGGGTGAATCGGCCCGACTCCCCTCCCGGGGACAGGCCGTAGGGCAACCCTTCCGAACCACCCGCCCGAACCCGACAGCTAACTCGGTAGGCGGATTATGGAAGGAGTCGCCTCCCTTGGCGTCGCACCGCAAGTCGCGTCCCGCCGGTACGCGCGTAGCAGGCATACGCACCCCTGCCCTGGCCACGGCCGCCCTCACCTCCGTGGCCCTGCTGTCCCAGACGGCCAACGCCAGCCCGTCGACGGACGACAAGCCCAGCCTCGAAGAGGTCGAGAAGAAGGTCGACGACCTCTACCGCCAGGCGGAGTCGGCCACCGAGAAGTACAACGCGGCCAAGGACAAGACCGCGAAGCAGCGCAAGCGCGTCGACACCCTCCTCGACGACGTCGCCCAGCGCACCCAGAAGCTCAACGAAGCCCGCGAGGAACTCGGCCGCTCCGCAGCCGCCCAGTACCGCACCGGCGCCGCCGCCCCCGACACGGCGACCTTCCTCCTGGCGGACACCCCGCAGGACTACTTCGACCAGACCCAGTTGATGGACCGGATGACGGGCCGTCAGAAGGAATCGGTCGACGACTACTTCACCGAGCAGTCCGAGACGATGAAGAAGCGTCAGGAGGCCACCCAGAGCCTCGAGACGCTCACCGACTCGCAGAACGACCTCAAGTCCGCCAAGGCCACCGTCCAGCAGAAGCTCTCCGACGCACGCGAGCTCCTGTCGAAGCTGACGGCCGAGGAGAAGGCCCGCCTCGCCGCGATCGAGAAGGCCAAGCAGGAGGAGGCGGCCCGCAAGGCCGCCGAACTGGCCCGCCAGCAGGCAGAGGCCGAACGCCGGCGTCAGGAAGCCGCCGCCCAGCAGCAGGAGACCACCGAGCCCCCCGCCGACTCGGGCAGCTCGGACTCATCGGCCTCGGACTCCTCGTACGCCACCAAGGCCGAGAAGGCCCTCGCCTTCTCCCGCTCGCAGATCGGCAAGCCGTACGTCTGGGGCGCCACCGGCCCCGACTCCTACGACTGCTCCGGCCTCACCCAGGCCGCCTGGAAGGCCGCCGGCGTGGACATCCCCCGCGTCACCTACGACCAGGTCAACGCCGGCACCACGGTCCCCCTCTCCAGCGCCCAGCCCGGCGACCTGGTCTTCTTCTACGACGACGTCACCCACGTGGGCATCTACATCGGCAACGGCATGATGATCCACGCCCCCAAGCCCGGCGCGTACGTCCGCGAGGAGTCGATCTACTACGACGGAGAGTCGGCGATCCACAGCGTGGTCCGCCCGGCCTGACCCAGCACCGAACACCTCACGGGCACGCACACTCGCGTCCGGCGGCTGCGGGTCCGTCGTGACCGGTCGCGCAGTTCCCCGCGCCCCTGGGGAGTTGCAGCCGACCTGCGCCACGAGGGGACCGCGGGCGTCGGCCACGTCCGGTGGCTGCGGGCCCGTGGGGGCTGGTCGCGCAGTTCCCCGCGCCCCTAAGGGGGTTGCAGGCGGCCTGCGCCACGAGGGGGCCGTGGGCGTCGCCCGCGTCCGGTGGCTGCGGGCCCGTGGGGGCTGGTCGCGCAGTTCCCCGCGCCCCTGGGGAGTTGCAGCCGACCTGCGCCACGAGGGGACCGCGGGCGTCGACCACGTCCGGTGACTGCGGGCCCGTGGGGGCTGGTCGCGCAGTTCCCCGCGCCCCTGGCGGGGTTGCAGGCGGCCTGCATCAGGACGTGGCCGCATCCGTGTACGGCGGCTGCGGGTCCGTCGTGGCCGGTCGCGCAGTTCCCCGCGCCCCTAGCGGGGTTGCAGGCGGCCTGCACCGAAACGCACCCGCGGCCGCCCACGGCGTAAGGAACCGTGCCGGCGCTGGCGCAGCACCCGCGTACGGCGTAAGGGGACGTGCCGGGGGGTGTCCGCCCGCAGCGGCGGGCGTCAAGAGACGGCGGCCTCCCTGCCCGAC